>NZ_WEGJ01000031.1 GCF_009604385.1 Streptomyces smaragdinus | reverse complement strand
CGGCCCCGTCCGGAGTGATTCCGGACGGGGCCGCGGCCTTCGTGCGTGGCGCTGGTCAGAGGCCGAGCTCGGTCTCGAACTCGCCCGCCTCCAGGATCTGCTTGACCGTCGTCAGGTAGCGGGCCGCGTCGGCGCCGTCCACCAGGCGGTGGTCGTAGGAGAGCGTCAGGTACGCCATGTGGCGGACCGCGATCGTCTCGCCCAGCTCCGGGTGGTCGATGACCACGGGGCGCTTGACGGTGGAGCCGATGCCCAGGATGCCGACCTGGTTCGGCGGCACGATGATCGTGTCGAACAGCACGCCGCGCGAGCCGGTGTTGCTGATCGTGAAGGTCGCGCCGGCCAGGTCGTCGGGGCTGATCTTGCCCGCGCGCACATGGCCCGCCAGCTCCGCGGTCCGGCGGGCGATACCGGCGATGTTGAGGTCGCCGGCGCCCTTGATGACCGGGGTCATCAGGCCCTTCTCGGAGTCCACCGCGATACCGACGTTCTCGGTGTCGAAGTAGGTGATCGTGCCCTCGGCCTCGTTGATCCGGGCGTTGACGACCGGGTTGGACTTCAGGGCCTGGACCGCCGCCTTGACGAAGAACGGCATCGGGGAGAGCTTCACGCCCTCACGGGAGGCGAAGGCGTCCTTCGCGCGGGCCCGCATCTTCATGATCTTGGTGATGTCCACCTCGATCATGGAGGAGAGCTGGGCCTGCCCGTGCAGGGCCTTCATCATGTTGTCGCCGATGACCTTGCGGATCCGCGGCATCTTGACCGTCTGACCGCGCAGCGGCGACGCCTCGATGACCGGGGCCTTCGGGGCGTACGACGCGGCCGGGGCGGCGGCGGGCGCGGGCGCCTTGGCGGCCTCCGCGGCGGCGAGCACGTCCTGCTTGCGGATCCGGCCGCCGACGCCGGTGCCCTTGACGGACGCCAGGCTGACGCCGTTCTCGGCGGCGAGCTTACGGACCAGCGGCGTCACGTACGCGCCGTCGGCCTCGCCGCCGGTGGCCCGCGGAGCCGCGGCGGGCGCCGGGGTGGCGGCCGGAGCGGGAGCCGGGGTGGCCGGGACGGCAGCGGGGGCGGGGGTCGGGGCGACGGGCGCCGGAGCCGGGGCGGCCGGGGTGGGCGCCGGAGCCGGGGCGGGGGTCGGCGCGGGCGCCGGGGCGGCGGCCGGGGCCGGAGCGGCCGGGGCGGGGGCGGCGGCCGGAGCGGCACCCGCCGCGCCGATCACGGCGAGCTTGGCGCCCACCGCGGCCGTCTCGTCCTCCTGCACCAGGATCTCGAGCAGGGTGCCGGCGGCCGGCGAGGGGATCTCGGTGTCGACCTTGTCGGTGGAGATCTCCAGCAGCGGCTCGTCGACGTCGACGCTGTCGCCGACCTGCTTCAGCCAGCGGGTGACCGTGCCCTCGGACACGGACTCGCCGAGCTCCGGCAGGGTCACGTCGGTGCCGGTGGCGCCACCCGCGGGGGCGGCGGCCGGAGCGGGGGCGGGGGCGGGGGCGGCCGGAGCCTCCTGGACGGGGGCCGGGGCGGGAGCCGCGGGGGCCTCCTGCGCCGGGGCGGCAGCGGCCGGGGCCGGGGCCGGGGCGCCCGAACCGTCGTCGATGATCGCCAGCTCGGCGCCGACCTCGACCGTCTCGTCCTCGGCCACCTTGATGGAGGCCAGGATGCCGGACGCGGGCGCCGGGATCTCGGTGTCGACCTTGTCGGTCGAGACCTCGAGCAGCGGCTCGTCGGCCTCGACGCGCTCACCCTCGGCCTTCAGCCAGCGGGTGACGGTGCCTTCGGACACGCTCTCGCCGAGCGCGGGCAGTGTTACGGAAACCGCCATGGTTTCTGTTGCTCCTTCTGTGCGGACTTTGCGTGCCCTGGATCAGTCGTGGGAGTGCAGCGGCTTGCCGGCGAGAGCCAGGTGGGCCTCGCCCATCGCCTCGTTCTGCGTCGGGTGCGCGTGGATGAGCTGGGCCACCTCGGAGGGCAGCGCCTCCCAGTTGTAGATCAGCTGGGCTTCGCCGACCTGCTCGCCCATGCGGTCTCCGACCATGTGTACGCCGACGACGGGGCCGTCCTTGACCTGGACGAGCTTGATCTCGCCCGCGGTCTTGAGGATCTTGCTCTTGCCGTTGCCCGCGAGGTTGTACTTCAGCGCGACGACCTTGTCGGCCCCGTAGACCTCCTTGGCCTTCGCCTCGGTGATGCCCACGGACGCTACCTCCGGGTGGCAGTACGTCACCCGCGGCACACCGTCGTAGTCGATCGGTACGGTCTTCAGACCGGCGAGCCGCTCCGCCACCAGGATGCCCTCGGCGAAGCCGACGTGCGCGAGCTGGAGGGTCGGGACGAGGTCGCCGACGGCCGAGATGGTCGGCACGTTCGTCCGCATGTACTCGTCCACCAGAACGCAGCCGCGGTCCATCGCGACGCCCTGCTCCTCGTAACCGAGGCCCTCGGAGACCGGGCCGCGGCCGATCGCGACGAGCAGCACCTCGGCCTCGAACTCCTTGCCGTCCGCGAGGGTGACCTTGACGCCGTCCGCGGTGTACTCGGCCTTCGAGAAGAAGGTGCCCAGGTTGAACTTGATGCCGCGCTTGCGGAAGGCCCGCTCCAGCAGCTTGGAGCTGTTCTCGTCCTCGACCGGGACGAGGTGCCCCAGACCCTCGATGATCGTGACGTCCGCGCCGAAGGACTTCCACGCCGAGGCGAACTCGACGCCGATCACGCCGCCGCCCAGCACGATCGCCGACTTCGGGACGCGGTCCAGGACCAGCGCGTGGTCCGAGGTGATGATGCGGTCGCCGTCGATCCGCAGACCGGGCAGCGAGCGCGGTACGGAGCCGGAGGCGAGGAGGATGTGGCGGCCCTGGTAGCGGGCGCCGTCCACGTCCACGGAGGTGGGGGAGGACAGCCGGCCCTCGCCCGTCACATAGGTGATCTTGCGCGAGGCCACCAGGCCCTGCAGGCCCTTGTACAGGCCCGAGACCACCTCGTCCTTGTACTTGTGCACGCCCGGCATGTCGACGCCCTCGAGGGTCGCCTTCACGCCGAACTGCTCGCTCTCGCGGGCCTGGTCCGCGATCTCACCGGCGTGCAGCAGGGCCTTCGTCGGGATGCAGCCACGGTGCAGACAGGTGCCGCCCAGCTTGTCCTTCTCGATCAGGGCGACGTCAAGACCCAGCTGGGCAGCTCGCAGGGCGGCGGCGTAACCGCCGCTACCGCCGCCGAGTACCACCAGGTCGAAAACGGTGCTGGCGTCGTTCGCCACGTCACGTCCTCCATGCGTGTGCGCCGGGCCACCGGGGTGCCGGTACTCGGCGGCTTTGGTTCGTCAGCGCCCCCGGAGGGACGCTGTACTGCCGCGTGATCAAGCGGGGCTGCCCTGCCAAGGACCCGCTGAGGTCTCATCTTCGCACTTGTTCGGAGCGTGCGGGACGCGGGGGCGCCCGTAGGGAGCCGTAATCTGACAAAAGGACCAGGTCGGGGACGCGAAAGGGCCCCGGGGGCGTGCCCCGGGGCCCTTCATTCAGCTCTCAGCGATCAGCGGGTAGGGGTCGACCCCTACAGCAGCTCGCCCGCGTCGGTCCGCTCGAGCAGCGTGACGAGGGTGCGTACCGCCGAGCCCGTGCCGCCCTTCGGGGTGTAGCCGAAGGGGCCGGAGGTGTTGAACGCCGGGCCCGCGATGTCCAGGTGCGCCCAGGTGATGCCCTCGCCCACGAACTCCTCGAGGAACAGGCCGGCGACCAGGCCGCCGCCCATCCGCTCGCCCATGTTGGCGATGTCGGCGACGGGGGACTTCATGCCCTCCTTCAGCTCCGCCGGCATCGGCATCGGCCACGACTGCTCGCCGGCGTCCGCGGCGGCCTCGTGGACCGCGGTACGGAAGTCGTCGTCGTTGGCCATGATGCCGAACGTACGGTTGCCCAGGGCCAGCACCATCGCGCCGGTCAGGGTCGCCACGTCCAGCAGCGCGTCCGGGGTCTCCTCCGAGGCGCGGGTCAGCGCGTCGGCCAGCACCAGGCGGCCCTCGGCGTCGGTGTTCAGCACCTCCACCGTCTTGCCGCTGTACATCCGCAGCACGTCGCCGGGGCGGGTGGCGGAGCCGGACGGCATGTTCTCGGCCAGCGCCAGCCAGCCGGTCACCTTGGTGCCGAGGCCCAGGCGGGCGGCGGTGGCGACGGTCGACAGGACGGCGGCGGCGCCGCTCATGTCGCACTTCATCGTCTCGTTGTGCCCGGCGGGCTTGAGGGAGATGCCGCCCGAGTCGTACGTGATGCCCTTGCCGACCAGCGCGACGTGCTTCTTCGCCTTGGCCGGCGAGTAGCTGAGCTTTACCAGGCGCGGGGGGTTCTCGGAGCCCTGGCCGACGCCCAGGATGCCGCCGAAGCCGCCCTTCGCGAGGGCCTTCTCGTCCAGGATCTCGACCTTGAAGCCGTGCTCCTTGCCGGCCTCGGCGGCCCGCTCGGCGAAGGTCTTGGGGGTCAGGTCGTTGGACGGGATGTTGATCAGGTCGCGGGCGCGGTTGACCTCGTCGGCCAGGACCTGCGCGCGGGCGGCGGCTTCCTTGTGCGCCTTGTCGCGCGGCTTGGCGCCGGTGATCACGGCGTCGGCGAGGGGGGCCTTGCCCTTGCCGTTCTTCGGCTGCTCGCGGTACTCGTCGAAGGAGTACGCGCCCAGCAGCACGCCCTCGGCGATCGCCGCGACGTCGCCGGCGTCCTCGATGGGCAGGGCGAACACGGCCTTCTTCGTGCCGTGCAGCGCGCGGGCGGCGGCGCCGGCGGCGCGGCGCAGCGTCTCGGCGTCGTGGCCCTCCTCGGGGACGTCGCCGAGGCCGACGGCCAGCACGACGTCGGACTTCAGGCCGTCGGGGGCCGGCAGCTTCGTGGTCTCGCCCTCGCCGCCGGTGGCGCCCAGGGTCTGCAGAACGTCGGCCAGCTTTCCTGCGAACGCCTCGTCGACGGCTTCGGCGCCGGGGGCCACGACGGGGCCGTCGTCGCCCTTCGTGAGGCCTACGACTACGGCATCCGCGCGCGCCGTTGCGGCGGATGTGGTGCTGAGGGATAGAGCGGTCACTGGGGGGTCGGCCTCTTTCGGCGTCGGTGGGGTGGGGGTGGTCTTTACGCGGCACTCTACGCCTGGGGGCGTGGTGGGGGGTTGTCGGTATGGGCCGGTTGCGTCGGCGCGTGGCGACGGTGCCGTTACCGGTGGGTGCGGTTGCGTCGGCTGTCGCGTATCAGCGCTTCGCGCTGATGTCCTCAAACGCCGGACGGGCTGAATTGCGTCAGCCCAGCGTTGCCGTTACGAGGGCCGCCGTTGCCGCTGTCTCCGCCAACGCGCCGAATACGTCCCCCGTGATGCCCCTCAGGCGGCGGACGCAGTGGCGGAGCAGGAGGGTTGAGGCGATGAGGCCCGCCGCGCATGCCGCCGTGAGGCGGAGGGCGTCCCCCGGGCCGGACAGGGGCCACGTCACAGCGGCCACCGCCGCCGCGCACGTCGTCGCGATGCCGTACGCCCACGGCGTGGGCACCGTGCCCGCCACCGCCGCGCCCAGGCCCTCCGGGCGGGACGGGGGGACCGACGGGCGGCAGGCCAGCGTCAGGGACGCGCGGGCCGTCACCGCCGACGCCGTCAGCGCCGGCGTCGTGAACGCCCAGCCCCGCGTCCCGTACAGCTCCGTCACCGCCGCCACCTGCGCCAGCAGCGTGAGCGTCAGGGTGACCACGCCGAACGGGCCGATGTCCGACTGACGCATGACCGCCAGGGCAGCCTCCGGGGGCTTGCCCGAGCCCAGGCCGTCCGCCGTGTCCGCGAGGCCGTCGAGGTGCAGGCCCCGCGTCAGCGCAGCCGGGACGGCCACCGCCGCCACCGCCGCGAGCAGCGGTCCGGCCCCCGCCGCGGACAGCAGCCCGCCGGCCCCCGCCGCGCACAGGCCGAGGACCACGCCCACCGCCGGGGCCGCCCGCATGCCGTCGCGGGCCGCGGGACGGTCCCAGCGGCGCACGGTCACCGGGAGCGCCGTCAGGGTGCCGAACGCGAAGCGGAGAGCGTCGGGGATCACGTGATGTCGTCGACGGCCGCGTCCCGCACGGCCGGCAGCTCCGGCAGCGCCGACCACAGCTCCGCCGCCGCCTGGATCAGCGGCAGCGCCAGCACCGCGCCCAGGCCCTCGCCGGAGGTGACCCCGTGGTCCAGCAGCGGCTCCAGGGCGATCCGGTCCAGGGCCTTGGCCTGCGCCGGCTCACCGGAGTCCTGCCCCGCGACCCACCAGTCCGGCGCGCGGAACGCCGCCCGCTGCCCGATCAGCGCCGCCGCCGCACCGACCACACCGTCGATGACCACCGGGGTCTTGCGGATCGCCGCCTGCAGCAGGAAGCCGGTCATCGCGGCCAGATCCGCCCCGCCCACCGTCTGCAGCAGCTCGAGCTGATCGCCGAGCACCGGCCGCGCCCGGCGCAGCGCGTCCCGGATCGCCGCGCACTTGCGCATCCACGCCAGATCGTCGATCCCCGACCCGCCGCGCCCGGTGACCACGGACGCGTCCGTCCCGCAGAGCGCCGCGACGATCACGCCGGCGGCCGTCGTACCGCCCACCGACAGATCACCCATCACCAGCAGATCGGTACCGGCGTCGGCCTCCTCGTCGGCGATCGCCATGCCCGTACGGAACGCCTGGTCGGTCTGCTCACGGGTGAGCGCGTCCTCGACGTCGATCCGGCCCGAGCCCCGGCGTACGCGGTACTTCACGACGTCCTCGGGGAGTTCGGCCGGATCGCAGTCCAGTGCCATGTCGACGACCCGCAGCCCCGCGCCGAACCGGCGGGCCAGAACCGCCACCGGGCTCTCCCCGGCCAGCGCCGCCCTCGCGAAACGCACCGCGGTGCCCGGCTCGTTGGCCGACACGTTCAGCGCCGCGACCCCGTGGTCGGCGGCGAACAGCACCACCTTGGGCCGCTCGACCGGCTTCACCGGCACCGAGCCCTGCGCGGCGGCCAGCCAGAGGCCGAGCTCGTCGAGCTTGCCCAGCGTCTCCGCCCGGGGGGACCGGCCCGCGCGCCAGTCCACGGCGTCGCGCCGGGCACCGGTGTCGGGGCGGTCGATGCGGGTGATGAAGTCGTCGAGGTTGAGGGGCTCCATGGAGGCGCACATTAGCTCACCCGGGCCACGGGATCATGACCCGCCCGGCGCCCCCGGACCGCGCAGGACCGCGACCTGTCCGGCGACGGCCAGCAGCACCTGTTCGCACTCGCCGGCGACGGCCGCGTTCAGCCGCCCCAGCTCGTCGCGGAACAGCCGTCCGGCGGGGGTCTCGGGCACCACGCCGGAGCCGACCTCGTTGCTCACGGCGACGACCCGGCGGCGGGTGGTGCGGAAGGCCTCGACGAGGGCGTCGGCGGCCGGGGAGACGTCGCCGCCGGCCCAGGATCCCGCCCGGTCCATGGCGTCCGTCAGCCACAGCGACAGGCAGTCGATCAGCAACGGCGGCCCGTCGGCGGCCAGCAGCGGTACGAGGTCGCAGGTCTCCGTCGTACGCCAGGACCCCGGCCGCCGCTCCCGGTGCTCGCGCACCCGCCGCGCCCACTCGGCGTCCCCGGCCCGGGTGCCGCCGGTGGCCACGTACTCCACCTCCGGATACGCCGCCAGCCGCCGCTCCGCCTCCACCGACTTCCCCGACCGCGCCCCGCCCAGCACCAGGGTCCGCCGCGGTACGGGGACGGGCTCGGCGGCGCCCACGGTGAGCGTCGTGCCGTCCGGCACCTCCCGCGCCCCCGCGGCGGCCAGCCTCCGCCGCGCCTCCGCGGCGGGGGGCGCGTCGTGGCCCAGGTGCACGCCCAGGACCTCCGTCTCCGGTCCCGCCCAGTTCGCGGCGCGCAGCCCCGCCAGGGCGTCGGGGCGGCCCAGCACGTCCAGCAGCACGGTGTCGTACGCCCGCCCCGTCGCGGCCCCCGCCACCGCGGCGCCCGGCGGCAGGTACAGCAGCCGCGCCCCGTCCGGCCCGGTCACCGCGTACCCCGTGCCCGGGGAGTCGGCGGCCACCGCCCGCACCCGGTGCCCGCTCAGCAGCGTCAGCTCCTCGCCCTCGGGAGCCCGGGCCGGCGCGGGCAGCCCGGGCGGTACGTGGACGGGGGGACCTCCGGCGGGGTGGGACAGCAGCACCTGGAGCACTCCGCCGAGCGTGCGCCCCGCACGCGCCGCGGCCAGGGCGGCGCCGGGGGTGAGGTCGAGCAGCAGCACGCCGTCGACGAGCACCGACGTGGCGGCACGCGCCCCCGCCCCGAGGGCGACGGAACAGCGGGCGCAGGGGCAGTCGGCCTCGGGGAGCCCGCCGGGGGCGCCGGTGCCGAGCAGGGTGATGTCCACGCCCCCATCCTCGCGTGCGCCTCCCGCCGGCGCCGCACGGGGCGTCCCCGGGCCGGATACGCTGCGGGGGGACAGTTTCGGCAGCACCGACGGAGGTTGGGATATGGCGGCGTGGACCTGGCGCTTCGAGAAGGCCGACGGCAGCGAGACGACCCCGTCGGTGGAGCCGGAGGAGTGGACCACGCAGGGCGACGCGGAGTCCTGGATCGGCGAGGTCTG
Organism: Streptomyces smaragdinus; assembly: GCF_009604385.1. Lineage (GTDB taxonomy): Bacteria > Actinomycetota > Actinomycetes > Streptomycetales > Streptomycetaceae > Streptomyces > Streptomyces smaragdinus. Next base: position 76,296 of record NZ_WEGJ01000031.1, on the reverse strand, counting down.
GAAGGACCTCCTGGCGGGCGGCGTCGACCAGGTCCATCTGCTGGAGGACGACAACGTGATCTACGGCCCGATGAGCCTCCACGCGGCGCAGAGCGACAGCTGACGCCGCCTCAGCCCATCGACTTGGCGCCGTCCAGGGCCTCGCGGACGATGTCCGCGTGGCCCGAGTGCTGGGCCGTCTCGCCGATGATCCGCAGGATGACCTGACGGGCCGAGCAGACCTCGCCGGGCTCGAACCACGGGGCCTTCGGCAGGGGCTGGGTCGCGTCCAGGTCCGGGACGGTCGCGATCAGCTCGTCCGTCCGGGCGGCCACCTTCTCGTACTCGGCCAGCACGCCCGCCAGGGTCTCGCCGGGAAGCAGCCGGAACTCCTCGGCCCGGGCGGCGAAGTCGGCCTCGGTCATCGCGGAGAAGTCCGGCATGGCCGACGGGCCCTCGAGCATGAAGTCCATCCACACCCGCTCCGTCGCCGCGACGTGCTTGATCAGGCCGCCCAGGCACAGTTCGCTGACGGTGGTGCGCCGCGCCGCCTGCTCGTCGGTGAGGTCGCGGGTGGTGTAGCGCAGGAAGTACCGCTTCTGGGCCAGCGCCTTGAGCAGGTCGGCGCGCTCGCCGGTGAGGGTGTCGGTCATGGTGTCCGCCTCCGGATGGTCCCGTGGTGTTCGTCCAGGACCCACCGTAGAAGCGATCGAGGACAGGTTCTGTCCTAAACACCCGGGCGCGGGCCGACGAGTCCGCCGAGACCCCCCGGCCGGAACGGGACCGGCCCGCCACCCCGGGATCGGGGCGGCGGGCCGGTGTGTCCGCGAAGGCCTGCCGGAGCTACGGCTTCTCGCCCCGCTTGACCTGCGGCTTCGGCAGCCGCATCCGGCGCAGCTGCATCGTGCGCATCAGTCCGTAGAACGTCGTGCCGCGCAGGTTCTCCTTCGGGAACTTCTCCCGCAGGGCCTTCTTCAGCAGCCGCGCCGTCAGCAGCGACTGACCGCCCATCGCGATGATCAGCACACCCCACAGCACGCTGGTCAGCGTCAGCATCGCGGAGGAGCGCTGGCCGAGCATGCCCAGCACCAGGATGATCACGGCCACCGGCAGGAAGAACTCCGCCGCGTGCCACCGCGAGTCCACGTAGTCACGGACGAACTTGCGCACCGGGCCCTTGTCCCGCACCGGCAGGAACCGCTCGTCACCGCCCGCCAGGGCCTCACGCTGCTTGGCCATCGCCAGGCGCCGCTCCTCGCGTACGCGCTTGGCGGCCTCCTTGCGGTTGGTGGGCGCCGCGAGCGTACGCCGCTGCGTCTGCGCCTGGCTGCGCTTGGGCGTCGGGCGTCCCTTGGGCGCCTGCGGGTCACGGGTCTCTTTTGTCAGGTCCGCCCGGGCCGCATCCTGCGGCGGGGCGGCCTTCTCGTTCTTCGAGCGGCTTCCGAACACGCGCCCAGGATAAGGGGTAGCGAGGTGTGGACCTAAGTCGTGCCGGGAACGATCCGGCAACGGCACGCGTGTAGTGCCGGTAGAGGGGCTCCGTATCCGGACCCCCTACGGTTCTCTACACCCTGGGCGGGAGGGGATCCGGTCCAGGAGTCGTCCTGCAGGATGAGCGCATTGGGGCTCAGGCAGTGCGGTAATGGATACGGGGCCCGTACTGTGGGTTCACAGAGGATTGCTGGAGCACAAGGCCGTCGGCAGCAACGTAGAAGGGGGCGCGCGAGGCCCATGAGCGGTGTCATGAAGCGGATGGGGATGATCTTCCGCGCGAAGGCCAACAAGGCCCTGGACCGGGCCGAGGACCCGCGCGAGACCCTCGACTACTCGTACCAGAAGCAGCTCGAGCTGCTGCAGAAGGTGCGCCGGGGCGTCGCGGACGTCGCGACGTCGAGGAAGCGCCTGGAGCTGCAGCTGAACCAGCTGCAGTCGCAGGGCAGCAAGCACGACGACCAGGCGCGCAAGGCGCTCGCCCTGGGCCGGGAGGACCTCGCCCGGGAGGCGCTGTCGCGCAAGTCGGCGCTGCAGCAGCAGGTCAGCGACCTCGAGGTGCAGCATCAGACGCTGCAGGGCGAGGAGGAGAAGCTGACGCTGGCCGCGCAGCGGCTGCAGGCCAAGGTCGACGCCTTCCGTACGAAGAAGGAGACCATCAAGGCCACCTACACCGCCGCCCAGGCGCAGACCCGGATCGCCGAGTCGTTCACGGGCATCTCCGAGGAGATGGGCGACGTGGGCATGGCGATCCAGCGGGCCGAGGACAAGACGGCCCAGCTGCAGGCGCGGGCCGGCGCGATCGACGAGCTGCTGGCCTCCGGCGCGCTCGACGACCCGACGGGGATGGCCAAGGACGACCTCACGGCGGAACTCGACCGGCTCTCCGGAGGTGCGGACGTCGAGCTGGAGCTGCAGCGTATGAAGGCGGAGCTGGCCGGGCCCAGCTCGTCGCAGCAGGCCATCGAGGGCGGCAACGGCGGCGGGCAGCAGCAGGGGCAGTCCCAGGACACCCCGCGTTTCGACAAGCAGTGATTCTATACGGGCAGTAACCGGACCACCACGGGTAACGGAGGCCGTCATGATCGTACGGATCATGGGGGAGGGCCAGGTGAGGCTGGCGGACAGCCACCTCACCGAGCTCGACAAGCTGGACGACGAACTGCTGGCGGAGATCGAGAACGGCGACGGCCCCGGCTTCCGCCGGACGCTCGACCGGCTGCTGGCGAAGGTGCGTGAGCTGGGCACCCCGCTGCCCGACGACGCGCTGGAGCCCTCCGGGCTGATCCTGCCCGCACCGGACGCGACCCTGGAGCAGGTCCGCGACCTGCTCGGCGAAGGCGGCGCCGGCCTGATCCCGGGCTGACGACCGCCCTGTGCTCCCGTGCACGCCCCCGGCTCGCCGGGGGCGTGTTCTCGTGCTTTACCTCTTACCGACACCGGACCCGTACCGTTGCGTAGTGTGAACACCCTCCCCGCCGTCAGACGCCGGCTCCGGGCGCACCCCTACGCCCTGGACACCCTGATCGCCGCGCTGACGCTGGGGACGATCATCCTGGCCGCCGTCCACCCCTCGCGCAGCCCCAGCTCCCCGCCGCCCGCGGACCTCGGGCCGCTCGAGGTGCTGGTCGCGGTGGCCGCCAGCGCCGCGCTGATCTGGCGGCGCCGCGCGCCCCGTACGGTGCTGGCGCTGTCCGGGAGCCTCACCATCGGCCACGTGATCATGATGGCCGGGGATCCGCGCTCGCCCATCGCGGTGAGCGTCGCCGTGGCCCTGTACACCGTGGCCTCCCGCACCGACCGGCACACCACCTGGCGCATCGCGCTGATCACCACCGGCGTCCTCACGGGCGCGCTGATGTTCTTCGGCGACCGCCCCTGGTACGCCGACGAGAACCTCGGGGTGTTCGCCTGGACCGGCATGGCCGCCGGGATCGGGGACGCCGTGCGCAGCCGCCGGGCGTTCGTCGAGGCCATCCAGGAGCGCGCGGAGCGGGCGGAGGCGACGCGCGAGCAGGAGGCCCGGCGCCGGGTCACCGAGGAGCGGATGCGCATCGCCCGCGAGCTGCACGACGTCGTCGCCCACCACATCGCCCTGGTCAACGTGCAGGCGGGCGTGGCCTCGCACGTCATGGACGCCCGCCCCGACCAGGCGAAGGAGGCCCTGGCGCACGTCCGGGAGGCCAGCCGCTCCGCGCTGGACGAGCTGCGCACGACGGTGGGCCTGCTGCGCCAGTCCGACGACCCCGCGGCGCCCAAGGAGCCCGCGCCGGGGCTGGGGGTGCTGGACCAGCTGGTCGACGGGTTCGTACGGGCCGGGGTGCCCGTCGCGGTCGAGGTGGCGGTGGACGGGGCGCTGCCCACCGCCGTCGACCTCACGGCGTACCGGGTGCTCCAGGAGGCGCTGACGAACGTGCACAAGCACGCCGGCCCCGACGCCCGCGTCGAGGCCCGGGTGCTGCAGCGCGACGGCGCCCTGGAGGTGTCCGTACGCGACGACGGCCGCGGCCCCGGGGACGGCGACGCGGACGGGGACGGCGGGCACGGGCTGATCGGGATGCGGGAGCGGACGTCCGCGCTGGGCGGCAGCTGCCGGGCGGGGGCGCGTACGGACGGGACGGCGGGGTACGAGGTGCTGGTGAGGCTGCCGTTGCAGACGGGGTCGGGGGCGGGGTCGGGGAGGGCCGAGCGGTGATCCGGGTGGTGCTGGCGGACGATCACGCACTGCTGCGCAGCGCGTTCCGCATCCTGGTGGACTCCGAGCCGGACCTGACGGTCGTCGGCGAGGCGTCCGACGGCGCCGAGGCCGTCGCCCTGGTCCGCGAGCAGCGGGCGGACGTCGTGCTGATGGACATCCGGATGCCGGGCACGGACGGGATGACCGCGACCCGCGCCATCACCCAGGACCCCGGTCTGGCCGGGGTACGGGTGGTCATCCTGACGACGTTCGAGGTCGACGAGTACGTGGTGGAGGCCCTGCGCGCCGGCGCCTCCGGCTTCCTCGGCAAGGGCGCCGAACCGGGTGAGCTGCTCCAGGCGATCCGGGTCGCCGCGAAGGGCGAGGCGCTGCTGTCCCCGGCCGCGACCAAGGGTCTGATCGCCCGGTTCCTCTCCCAGGGCGACACCACCGCGCCCGCCGTCGGCGACGCCTCCCGGCTGGACGGTCTCACCGGCCGTGAGCGCGAGGTGCTGGCGTCGGTGGGCGCCGGACTGTCGAACGACGAGATCGCGGAGGAGCTGAAGGTGTCCCCGCTGACGGTGAAGACGCACGTCAACCGGGCGATGGCCAAGCTCGGGGCACGCGACCGGGCGCAGCTGGTCGTCGTCGCGTACGAGACGGGTCTGGTCCGCCCCGGGCGGTGATCCCCCAGGGGCGGCGTACTGCGCCTGCGGTACGCCCGGTCGTACACATCACACCCCGGGGGTGACGTCAAGAGCGTCTTCGTACGCGAGGGTGTAGGTGCCGCGTTCCGACCATCCGTCCGCGGCGGCTCAGCTGTCCCCGCTAGGAAGAGAACTCTCAGACCATGTCCTGGCTGTCCAGAATCAGCCTCAAGCAGCGTGCGCTCATCGCCCTGATGGCCGTCGTGGCCGTCTTCTTCGGCGCGATAGCGATACCCCAGCTGAAGAAGACCCTGCTGCCTCCGATCGACCTCCCGATCGTCTCGGTGATCGCCCCCTACCCGGGCGCCGCCCCGGACGCGGTGGAGAAGCAGGTCGTCGAGCCGCTGGAGGACGGCCTGCAGCGCGTCGACGGCATCACCGGCGTGACCGCCACGGCCTCCGAGGGCTCCGCGGTGCTGATGGCCCAGTTCGACTACGGCAACAACACGGAGCGGCTGACCGCCGACATCCAGCAGGCCGTCAACCGGGTCCGTCCGCTGCTGCCGGACGACGTCGACCCGCAGGTCGTCGCCGGGTCCACCGACGACATCCCGGCGGTGGTGCTGGCCGCGTCGTCCGAGGGCGACGACAACAAGACCCTCGCCGACAAGCTCGACACCTACGTGGTGCCCGCCCTGCGCGACATCGACGGCGTCGGCCAGGTCGCCGTAGACGGTGTGCAGCAGCGCGCCGTCACGGTCACGGTCGACGACGCGAAGCTCGCGCAGGCGGGTCTGAACGGCGCCGCCGTCAGCCAGGCGCTCCAGGCGGGCGGCGTCACGCTGCCGGCCGGCGCGTTCACCGACGGCGGGGTCAGCAAGACCGTCCAGACCGGCGGCGGCTACACCTCCCTGGACCAGATCAAGGAACTGCGGGTCGCCCCCCAGGGCGACCAGGGCAAGATCGTGCGTCTCGGTGACGTCGCCGAGGTCGCCGAGCAGCCGACGGACATCGTCTCCGTGACCCGGACCAACGGCACGCCGAGCCTGGGCGTCGTCGTCACGATGGGCCAGGACGGCAGCGCCGTCGCCATCTCCGACGCGATCAAGGACAAGCTGCCGGACCTGGAGAAGGACCTCGGAGCGAAGGCCGAGCTGACCGTGGTCTCCGACCAGGGCCCGCAGGTCTCCGAGGCCATCTCCGCGCTGTCCACCGAGGGCCTGCTGGGTCTGGCGTTCGCCGTCGTCATCATCCTGGTGTTCCTGGTCAGCCTGCGCTCGACGCTGGTGACGGCGGTGTCCATCCCGCTGTCCGTGCTGATCACGCTGATCGTGCTGTGGACCCAGGACATGTCGCTGAACATGCTCACCCTGGGCGCCCTGACCATCGCCATCGGCCGCGTCGTCGACGACTCGATCGTGGTGCTGGAGAACATCAAGCGCCATCTCGCGTACGGCACGGAACGCACGCAGGCGATCGTCACCGCCGTCCGTGAGGTCGCCGGCGCCATCACCGCCTCGACGCTCACCACCGTTGCCGTGTTCCTGCCGATCGGTGTGGTCGGCGGTCTGGTCGGCGCGTTCTTCGGCCCGTTCTCGATCACCGTGACCGTGGCCCTGCTCGCGTCGCTGCTGGTGTCGCTGACGGTCGTACCGGTGCTGTCGTACTGGTTCATGGGCTCGCCCAAGACCGACGGGCAGAGCGTGGAGCAGATCCGCGCCGACGCCGAGGCCAAGGAGGCGGGCAGCGTCCTGCAGCGGTGGTACGTGCCGGTCCTGCGGTTCGCGACCCGGCGCCGGCTCACCAGCGTGCTGATCGCGGTGGCCGTGCTCGTCGGCACCTTCGGTCTGGCGCCGCTGCTGAAGACCAACCTCTTCGACCAGGGCGAGCAGCAGGTTCTGAGCATCAGCGAGAAGCTGGAGCCGGGCACCAGCCTGGAGGCCGCCGACGCCGCCGCGAAGCAGATCGAGGCGATGATCGGCAAGACCGACGGCATCGAGGACTACCAGGTCACCGTCGGCTCGTCCGGCTGGATGGCGGCCCTCGGCGGCGGTACGGGCGCCAACCAGGCCTCGTTCCAGATGAAGCTGAAGGAGGACGCGGACTCCACGGCCGTCGTCGGCGACCTGCGCGACGGGCTGAAGAAGCTCGGCCCCGGCATCGGTGAGGCCACCGTCGCCGAGGGCGGCAGCTTCGGCAACCAGGACCTCAAGGTCGTGGTGAAGGGCGCCGACGAGAAGAAGCTGCGTACGGCGTCCGAGACGGTCCGCAAGGAGGTCGCGAAGCTCGACGACGTCACCGATGTCACCTCCGACCTGGCGCAGAGCATCCCGCGCGTCACGGTCAACGCCAAGCCCGCCGCCGCGGAGTACGGCCTCAACGAGACGACCCTCGGCCAGGCCGTGACCCAGGCGGTGCGCGGTGCCAAGGCCGGCGAGGCCACCATCGGCAACACCAAGCTCGATGTGCTGGTGAAGTCGGAGAAGGGCGCGAAGACGGAGGCGGAGCTCAAGGCGCTGACCCTGATCACCAAGGCCGGTCCGGTGAAGGTAGGCGACATCGCCACCGTCCGGACCGTCCCGGGCCCGGTGCAGAAGACGCGGATCGACGGCGCGCTGTCGGCGACGATCACGGCCAAGCCGGTCGGCGACAACACCGGAGCGGTGTCCCAGAACCTCACCAAAAAGCTCGACGAGCTGAAGAAGGACCTCCCCGACGGCGTCACGGTGTCCACCGGGGGCCTGGGCGACGACCAGGACGAGGCGTTCACCAACCTGGGCCTGGCGATGCTCGCCGCGATCGCGATCGTCTTCCTGCTGCTGGTCGGGACGTTCCGCTCGATCATCCAGCCGCTGATCCTGCTGGTGTCGATCCCGTTCGCCTCCACCGGCGCGATCGGTCTGCTGGTGATCACCGGGACCCCGCTGGGTGTGCCGGCGATGATCGGCATGCTGATGCTGATCGGCATCGTGGTCACGAACGCGATCGTGCTGATCGACCTGATCAACCAGTACCGCGATCAGGGCTACGGCGTGATCGAGGCGGTCGTCGAGGGCGGCCGGCACCGGCTCCGCCCGATCCTGATGACGGCCCTGGCCACGATCTTCGCCCTGACCCCGATGGCCCTGTCCATCACGGGCAACGGGGGATTCATCTCGCAGCCGCTCGCCGTCGTGGTGATCGGCGGTCTGGTGTCGTCCACGCTGCTCACGCTGCTGCTGGTGCCGACGCTGTACGCCATGGTGGAGCTCGGCAAGGAGCGCCGCCGCGACAAGAAGGCGGCCAAGCGGGAGAAGAGCGCCGCGGCGGAGCTGAAGGACGCGGCGATGGAGCTGTCCCAGCTCTGACGCGTCCCACGCCTCAGCCGGAACCCGCCGGCGGAGCCCCTGTGGCCCCGCCGGCGGGTTCTCGCGTTCCCGTCACAGAAAGCCCCCCGACGGTATCCACGGCCGCGGCGGCCGCATCCCGCGCAGACAGACGAAGCCGGACGTCCCGAGCGTCAGACCGGCCGCCAGGCCCACGTCGACGGCCCACTCCTGCTCGGCGGTCAGGCCGCCCACCGACACCGGGCTGTCGGGCCCGTAGCTGAGGAGGGCCGCGGTGAGCAGCCGGGTCGCGATCCGGCCGGAGGTCGCCGAGAGGCATTCGATCCAGCCGTCGCCCAGATAGCAGTAGCCGCTGCCGGCCAGATCGTCCGCGACGATCAGCCGGTAGTGCCGCATCAGCTCCTCGTGGTCCGGCCCGTGCGCCCCGCCCCGCCGCGCCCGGTCCACCGAGTCCAGCATGTCCCGGTGCTGCGGGCCGCCCGCTATCACCGGACCGTCCGGCGCCGCCAGCCGCGCCGGGTCGACGGTGCCGGACAGCTCCATCGCCGGATGCACGGTGAAGCCCGCCGCCCGGTACGAGCGCACGGCCGCCGGATGCGCGGACGCGAGGATGATCCCCCGCAGACACCCCCGGCCGTGCGCGAGGGTCCGCGCCAGCAGCGCCTTCCCGACGCCCTTCCCCTGCGCCTCGGGCGTCACGCCCAGGAACGACAGCCCCCAGGTCCCCTCCCGCGCCGACGACACGGCGGCCCCCACGGTCCGCCCCCGACGGTCCAGCGCCAGCCAGCAGCCCCCGGGGTCCGTACGGGCGAAGTGCCGGGCGCGGCTCAGATGCCGGATCACCCGGGTCTCGGGCCAGTCGTCGACCGACGACCCGAAGGCGGCCGCCTTCATGGCGTTGACGGCCTCGGCGTCGTCCCGGCTGTCACGGAGCTGGCGAAGGATCACTCGGTTTGCCTCGCGCTGTCTCACCCGATGCCCCGGCCGCCCTGCTTGTCCGGCCGGGGGTCCGGGGGCCATCCCCCGGAAAAGCGGTACGCCCCCTATCCAACACCGGGAAAGGGGGCGTGAGCCAAGCGAGTTGGCGGTCCGTTACGGCAGCGCCAGCATCCGCTCCAGGGCCTGCTGCGCGTAGGCGGCGGTCTCCTCGTCGACCTCGATCCGGTTGACGACCTTGCCGTCCGCGAGGGACTCCAGGGCCCAGACCAGATGCGGGAGGTCGATGCGGTTCATGGTCGAGCAGAAGCAGACCGTCCGGTCGAGGAAGACGATCTCCTTGTCCGGGTGCGCCTTGGCGAGCCGCCGGACCAGGTTCAGCTCGGTGCCGATGGCCCACTTGGACCCGGCCGGGGCGGCGTCGAGGGCCTTGATGATGTACTCCGTCGACCCGACGCGGTCGGCGGCGGTGACGACCTCGTGCCGGCACTCGGGGTGCACCAGGACGTTCACGCCGGGGATCCGCTCACGGACCTCCCGTACCGACTCCAGCGAGAACCGCCCGTGCACCGAGCAGTGCCCCCGCCACAGGATCATCTTCGCGCCCCGCAGCTGCTCCGCGGTGAGCCCGCCGTTCGGCTTGTGCGGGTTGTAGACGACGCAGTCCTCCAGGGACATGCCCATCTCACGCACCGCCGTGTTGCGGCCGAGATGCTGGTCCGGCAGGAAGAGGACCTTCTCCCCCTGCTCGAACGCCCAGTCCAGCGCCCGCTCGGCGTTGGACGAGGTGCATATCGTGCCGCCGTGCCGGCCGGTGAAGGCCTTGATGTCGGCGGAGGAGTTCATGTACGAGACGGGGACGGTGACGCCGGCGACACCGGCCTCCGTGAGCACGTCCCAGCACTCGGCGACCTGCTCGGCGGTGGCCATGTCGGCCATCGAGCAGCCGGCGGCCAGATCCGGCAGGACGACCTGCTGCGAGTCGCCGGTCAGGATGTCGGCGGACTCCGCCATGAAGTGCACACCGCAGAAGACGATGTACTCCGCCTCCGGGCGGGCCGCGGCCTGCTGCGCGAGCCTGAAGGAGTCGCCCGTCACATCGGCGAACCGGATGACCTCGTCGCGCTGGTAGTGGTGGCCGAGGACGAACACCTTCTCGCCGAGCTTCTCCTTGGCCGCGCGGGCGCGCTCCACCAGGTCCGGGTCGGACGGCGCGGGGAGCTCGCCGGGACAGTCGACGCCGCGCTCGCTCCGCGGGTCGGCCTCCCGGCCGAGCAGCAGCAGCGCGAGCGGTGTCGGCGTTACATCAAGGTCCTGGGCGGTGGTCACGGCACCAACCCTTTCTGGTGAAGAGGCTCAGCTAGCGAACAGCTGTTCGGGGAACATGCATTTTCGTCACTATGACGTTATCTATCTTAACCTTTTCGCGTCACATTGACGACACCGCTCGCGTCAATGTGACGCATTCCCCGTTCGCCGGTATCGGAGTGAACGGCAGGTGGCTGACCGGTCCGCCCGCGATGTGCGAGCATGGGAATGAATCCGAGTCCGGGCCGGTTGGACCCGATCGGCAGCAGTCCATGCAACCCGGGAGACATGCGAATGACCGTTCAGGACGACACCAAGATCACCGACGGCATCATCCTGTCCGACGCCGCGGCGGCGAAGGTCAAGGGCCTGCTCGAGCAGGAGGGCCGTGACGACCTGGCGCTGCGTGTCGCGGTGCAGCCGGGCGGCTGCTCCGGGCTGCGCTACCAGCTCTTCTTCGACGAGCGTTCGCTGGACGGCGACGTCGTCAAGGACTTCGGCGGCGTGAAGGTCGTCACGGACCGGATGAGCGCGCCGTACCTGATGGGCGCCTCGATCGACTTCGTCGACACCATCGAGAAGCAGGGCTTCACCATCGACAACCCCAACGCGACGGGCTCCTGTGCCTGCGGTGACTCCTTCAGCTGACACCGACTGCCTGTCGCAGCAACCGCCGAGGGCGGCCCCGGGACTCCCGGGGCCGCCCTCGGCGGTTGTCGTACGCGGTACGTCAGGCCAGATGGGCCTTGACGTCGGCCGCGGCGTCCGAGCCGTACGCCTTGGTGAAACGCTCCATGAAGTGCGCCCGCTGCAGCGCGTACTCCTGGGTGCCGACCGTCTCGATGACGAGCGTGGCCACCATGCACCCGACCTGCGCCGCCCGCTCCAGGCCGACGCCCCAGCGCAGCCCGGCCAGGAACCCGGCGCGGAAGCCGTCGCCGGCGCCCGTCGGGTCCACGACCTCGGTCTCCTCCGGGCAGCCCACCTCGATCGACGGCTTCCCGACGGACTCGATGCGCACGCCGTTCTTGCCGAGCGTCGTGATCCGCGTGCCGACCTTCTCCAGGATCTGCTCGTGGGTCCAGCCGGACTTGGACTCGATCAGACCCTTCTCGTACTCGTTCGAGAAGAGGTACGTCGCCCCGTCCAGCAGCACCCGGATGCGCTCGCCGTCCATGAAGGCGATCTGCTGGGAGAAGTCCGCGGCGAACGGGATGTTCCGGGTCTTGCACTCCTCGGTGTGCCGCAGCATCGCCTCGGGGTCGTCCGCGCCGATGACCACCAGGTCGAGCCGGCCGACCCGGTCGGCGACCGTCTGCAGCTCGATGTGGCGGGCCTCGGCCATGGCGCCGGTGTAGAAGGAACCTATCTGGTTGTGATCGGCGTCGGTGGTGACGACGAACCGCGCGGTGTGCAGCATCTCGGAGATACGCACCGACGCCGTGTCCACCCCGTGCCGCTCCAGCCAGGCCCGGTATTCCTCGAAGTCGAACCCCGCGGCCCCGACCAGCACGGGCTCGGCACCGAGCTGCCCCATGCCGAAGGCGATGTTCGGTCCGACCCCGCCGCGCCGGATGTCCAGCTTGTCGACGAGGAAGGAGAGCGACACCGTGTGCAGCTGGTCGGCGACCAGCTGCTCGGAGAAACGCCCGGGGAAGGTCATCAGATGGTCGCTCGCGATGGAGCCACAGACAGCAATTCGCACGACCGGCAGCCTACCGTCCGGGCCACGCCGGGCGTGGAGACTACCGTCAGGTAGGACTTTCTCGGCCGGGGAAGGGTGCGTAACGTCGGAGATATGGCAAAGCACCTGCACCACCACGCGTCCGTCGAGGCTCCCCTGGAGCTGGACGGAGGCCTGGCCGAGCTGCGTGACGACTGCGCCCGGATGGCGCCGCACTGGACCTCGATGTCCCCGGCGGGGCAGGCCCCGCTGTCACCCGCCCGGATCCGCGAGCTCGCCCGGATCACGGTCCCCCCGGGGTCGGCCGCCCTGCTGAACGGGATGTCGGAGTACGGCGACTAGCCGGAGCTTCGTAGGACAGCTGTACGGAACCGAACGGCCCGCAGCGCCGTCCCACCGGCATGACCGGACGGACGGACGTGAGCGGCGGACCAGGCGTGGACGAACCCCGGCGTGGCCGGCTGCGGCCGGTGGCGGCTGTTGTCGTCGCGCTGGCCGCGCTGCTGGCGGGGTGCGTGACGGCCTCGGGCGGTGAGCCCTCGTCGTCGCCCTCGCCCTCCTCCTCCGACGACGGCCCGCCCGTGCTGAGGCTGGGGCCGGACGGCGGCGGGCTGTCGCAGTGGGCCGGCGTGCCGCTGAAGGCCACCGGTGAGCTGCCCGGCGGTCCGTCGTCCGCCCCGGTGTACGCGACGACCGGTGCCGTACCGGCCGAGGCCGTCGCCCGGCTGGCGCGTGCCCTCGGCGTGCGGGGGGAGCCGCGGCGGGTGGGCGGTGAGTGGCGGGTGGGGTCCGCGCTGTGGGTGGGGCGGGCGGCGGCGGGCTCCTGGACGTACGGCCGGGGCGGTGCGGCCGTCTGCGCGTACCGGCTCGGGACGGACTGTGCCGGGCCCGCGGATCCGGCGCGCTGCGAGTCGGCGACCGTGTGCACCGAGCGGGTGGCCCCGGTGGGGGAGCGGGCGGCGAAGGCCGCGGTGGCGCCGGTGCTGCGGGCGCTGGGGTACGCCGGGGCGCGGATCGACGCCGCGCGGACACAGGGGGCGTCGCGGACGGTGGACGTCGATCCGGTGCTGGGGGGACTGCCGACGTCGGGGTGGCGGACGCGGCTGTCGGTCGGGCCGGACGGGATGATCACTCAGGCCGCGGGACAGCTGACGGAGCCCGTACGGGGGGACACGTACCCCGTGGTCGGGGCGGCGCAGGCGCTGCGGGCGCTGAACGGGGCGCGGGGCGCGACGGCGGCCCGCGGGGCGGCGCCGGACTGCGCGACGCCGGTGCCGCACGCGTCCGGGAGGGTGCAGGGGAAGGACGGCGGGCTGGGTGAGGTCCAGCCGTGTGCGCGGGGGAGGAAGCCCACGCCGCTGCCGGTGTCCGGGGTGGAACTCGGGCTGGCGGTGCGGCCGGTGAACGGCAGTCCGGGGCTGGTGCCGTCGTGGCTGTTCGAGGTCCCGGGCCACGGCACGCTGACGTGGCCGGCGCTGCCCCCGCGCTACCTCGCGTCCGACCAGCCGTCGCCCTCGGCCCCCTCGCCCTCCCCGACGGCGCGCCGGGCGGTGACGCTCACGTCGTACACGGCGAAGGGCTCGTCGGTGACCGTCCACTTCTCGGGCAGCGTATGCAGCCGCTATACGGCATCGGCGACGGAAACGCCCTCGGAAGTACGAATCCTGGTCACCGGGACGGAAAAGAACCCGGGGGCGATGTGCGTAATGATCGCGAAAGAATTCACCAGCACGGTAAACCTGACCGAACCACTGGGAACCCGAGCCCTACTGGACGCCTCGACGCAAAAGCAAGTAGCCCCCCAATAGCCCGTCCGGCGTTTGAGGACGAGGCGCGCAGCGCCGACCGACGCTGGCCCCGTCACCGCTCACACGACCCGCCGTACGACAAACTCCGCCCCCCCGCCCGGAAGCGGCGATTCCCCCACATATTCCTGCGACCGCATCTCACACCACGCAGGAATATCCAACCGCGCCGCCTCATCGTCCGACAGAACGGCGACGGTCCCCCCGACGGGCACATCCCCGATCACCTTCGCCAGCTCGATCACCGGCAACGGACACCGCTTCCCCAGCGCATCCACCACCAGCTCGGACGCACCCCCCGAACCGGCGGACGCCGCAGGCGCCCCCAGCTCGGCCCGAACCGACGCGACAACCCCCGGAAGCACCGCAAGGAACCGGTCCACCTCGGAAGAAGGCGTCCCCAGCGGCAGCGACACCCGCACGTTGCCCTCCGACAGCACCCCCATCGCCCGCAGCACATGACTGGGCGTCAGGGTCGACGACGTACACGACGATCCCGACGAAACGGAGAACCCCTCCCGGTCCAGCGCGTGCAACAGCGCCTCCCCGTCCACGTACAGGCAGGAGAACGTCACCAGATGCGGCAGCCGCCGCACCGGATCGCCCACCACCTCGACGTCCCCCACCAGCTCCGGCACCGAGGCGCGGATCCGCCCGACCAGCTCCCGCAGCCGCGCCCCCTCGGCCCCGGCCTCCGCCCGCACGGCACGCAGCGAGGCCGCCGCGGCGACGATCGCCGGCAGGTTCTCGAACCCGGGGCTGCGGCCCGACTCCCGCTCGTCCACGGGCCCGGAGGCCGCGAACCGAACACCTTTCCGTACGGCAAGCAGCCCCACCCCCGCGGGCCCGCCCCATTTGTGCGCGCTGCCCGCGAGCACCGACCACCCCGCGTCCACCGGCCCCCACGCCAGCGACTGCGCCGCGTCCACCAGCAGCGGCACACCCGCGGCGGCGCACGCCGCGGCGGCCTCGGCCGCCGGCTGCACGGTGCCGACCTCGTGGTTCGCGGACTGCAGACACGCCAGCGCGGTGTCCGCGCGCAGCGCGCCGGCGAAGTCGTCCGCCGTCACCCGTCCGAGCCGGTCCACGCCGACCTCGGTCACGGTTCCCCCGTCCGAGGCGAGGGACTCGGCCGCATGGAGGACGGCCGAATGCTCCACGGCGGACACGACCAGATGCCGCCCCACCCGCCGCCGCCCGGCGAGCACGCCCGCGACGCCCCGGTGCAACGCCACCGTCCCCGAAGGGGTGAAGCTGAGCTCGTCCGGCCGGCACCCCACCGCCTCCGCGGCCGTCTCCCGCGCGGCGTCGAGCAGCAACCGGGCCCGCCGCCCCTCCCGGTACAGCCGGGCAGGATCGGCCCACCCCTCGTCCAGCGCGGCGAGCAGCGCCTGCCGCGCGACGGGGTGCAACGGGGCGGAGGAAGCGGCGTCGAAGTAGCTCACGCCGAACACGCTAACTTCCTCGTACGGCCCACGGACAGCCGCCGTTCCACCCGGCCCGCGGCCGCCGGTGCGACGGGCCCGGACCCCCGGCGGGGCGTCCCCCGGAACGGCGCAGTCACCCCTTCGGTCGCGTCCGGCCCCGTCAAGCCACCCTCCCCGAGCGACGTGAAATGCCGTCCAGTAGGGTTTGGTCCGCGTAAACATCCATACCCCTGCCCGCGCGAGCACCTTCTGAACAGGGCGCGACGTGCGGGCCGCGACTCTCGGGAAGGCGCTACGTGAGTCCCAACGGCTCCGACCGCTCCTCGCGGCGCACGATGCGGCGGAGGCTGCCGCAGGCGCTGGCCGCGGGCCTGGTCCTCGCAACCGCTACCGGTTGCTCATATACCTGGGAGGACTTCCCCCGGCTCGGCATGCCGACTCCGATCACGGAGGAGGCACCCCGGATCCTCTCCCTGTGGCAGGGCTCGTGGGCGGCGGCGCTCGCCACCGGCGTGCTGGTCTGGGGCCTGATCCTGTGGAGCGTCATCTTCCACCGGCGCAGCCGCACCAAGGTGCAGGTCCCCGCTCAGACGCGGTACAACATGCCCATCGAGGCGCTGTACACGATCGTCCCCATCATCGTCGTCTCGGTGTTCTTCTATTTCACGGCCCGGGACGAGAGCAAGCTCGTGGCGACCACGGCCAAGCCGACGCACGTCATCAACGTCGTGGGCTACCAGTGGAGCTGGGGCTTCAACTACCTGAGCGACGTGGACCCGGCGAACCCGCCCAAGGAACTCGCCGCGCTCCCGGACAAGCAGCTCGAGGCCATCCCGACCGGTGACGGCGGCGGTGTCTACGACTACGGCATCCCGGGCACGCGCAACCCGCAGAACAACAACCCCGGCCCGACGCTGTGGCTGCCCAAGGGCGAGAAGGTGCGCTTCGTGCTGACCTCGCGCGACGTCATCCACTCCTTCTGGGTGGTGCCGTTCCTGATGAAGCAGGACGTCATCCCCGGCCACACCAACGCGTTCGAGGTGACTCCCAGCCGGGAGGGCACGTACTTCGGCAAGTGCGCGGAGCTGTGCGGTGTCGACCACTCCCGGATGCTCTTCAACGTGAAGATCGTCTCGCCGGAGCGTTACCAGGCCCACCTGAAGGAGCTGGCCGCCAAGGGCCAGACCGGTTACATTCCCGCGGGCATTCCCCAGACGGAGAACGCCAGGAACGTGGAGCCCAAGAAGTCATGAGCATCCTCAACGAAACCAAGGGTGCCGCGACGGCTGACGACTCGTACGACAACGAGCTGCCCGCCCGCCGCAGGAGCCCCGGCAGCACCGTGGTCAAGTGGATGACGACCACCGACCACAAGACGATCGGCACGATGTATCTCGTGACGTCGTTCGTCTTCTTCATCATCGGCGGCGTCCTGGCGCTGCTGATGCGCGCCGAGCTCGCCCGGCCCGGCACGCAGCTGATGTCGAACGAGCAGTTCAACCAGGCGTTCACGATGCACGGCACGATCATGCTGCTGATGTTCGCGACGCCGCTGTTCGCCGGCTTCGCGAACTGGATCATGCCGCTGCAGATCGGCGCGCCCGACGTGGCGTTCCCGCGGCTGAACATGTTCGCGTACTGGCTGTACCTCTTCGGCTCGATCATCGCCGTGGCGGGCATCCTCACCCCGCAGGGCGCCGCCGACTTCGGCTGGTTCGCCTACACCCCGCTGTCGGACGCGGTCCGCTCGCCGGGTCTGGGCTCCGACATGTGGATCATGGGTCTGACGATGTCGGGCTTCGGTACGATCCTCGGCTCGGTCAACTTCATCACCACCATCATCTGCATGCGCGCTCCCGGCATGACGATGTTCCGGATGCCGATCTTCACCTGGAACGTGCTCCTCACCGGTGTGCTGGTGCTGCTGGCCTTCCCGGTGCTGGCCGCCGCGCTCTTCGCCCTCGAGGCGGACCGCAAGTTCGGTGCCCATGTCTTCGATCCGTCCAACGGCGGCGCGTTGCTGTGGCAGCACCTGTTCTGGTTCTTCGGGCATCCCGAGGTGTACATCATCGCGCTGCCGTTCTTCGGCATCGTCTCGGAGATCATCCCGGTCTTCTCGCGCAAGCCGATGTTCGGTTACATCGGTCTGATCGGCGCGACGATTTCGATCGCGGGTCTGTCCGTGACCGTGTGGGCGCACCACATGTATGTGACGGGTGGCGTGCTGCTGCCGTTCTTCTCGTTCATGACGATGCTGATCGCGGTGCCGACGGGCGTGAAGTTCTTCAACTGGATCGGCACGATGTGGAAGGGGTCGCTGTCCTTCGAGACACCGATGCTCTGGACCATCGGCTTCCTGGTGACGTTCACCTTCGGTGGTCTGACCGGTGTCATCCTGGCCTCGCCGCCGCTGGACTTCCACGTCTCCGACTCGTACTTCGTGGTGGCGCACTTCCACTACGTCGTCTTCGGCACGGTCGTCTTCGCGATGTTCGCCGGCTTCCACTTCTGGTGGCCGAAGTTCACCGGCAAGATGCTCGACGAGCGGCTCGGCAAGATCACGTTCTGGATGCTGTTCGTCGGCTTCCACGGCACCTTCCTCGTCCAGCACTGGCTGGGTGTCGAGGGCATGCCGCGGCGGTACGCGGACTACCTGGCGGCCGACGGCTTCACCGCGCTGAACACCTTCTCCACGATCAGCTCGTTCGTGCTCGGCCTGTCGATGCTTCCGTTCGTCTACAACGTCTGGAAGACGGCGAAGTACGGCAAGAAGGTCGAGGTCGACGACCCGTGGGGGTACGGCCGCTCGCTCGAGTGGACCACGTCCTGCCCGCCGCCCCGGCACAACTTCCTCACCCTGCCGCGGATCCGCTCCGAATCGCCCGCGTTCGACCTGCATCACCCGGAGCTCGCGTTCGAGGCCGAGGAGCTCGGGGCCGGCACCAAGGTTCTCGTCGGCGGAACGGAGACGGTCAAGTGAGAATCCAGGGGCACATGTTCGCCTGGCTGTCGGTGTTCATGCTGATCGCCGCGGTCGTCTACGGTGTCTGGTCCAAGGAGCCGGCGGGTACCACCGCCCTCTTCATGGCCTTCGCGCTGTCGATCATGATCGGGTTCTACCTGGTCTTCACCGCCCGCCGGGTCGACACCGGCGCGCAGGACAACAAGCAGGCGGACGTCGCCGACGACGCCGGTGAGCTGGGCTTCTTCAGCCCGCACTCCTGGCAGCCGCTGACGCTGGCCTTCGGCGGCGCGATCGCGTTCCTGAGCATCGCGATCGGCTGGTGGCTCGCGTTCTTCGCCCTCCCGTTCATCGTCCTGGGCATCTTCGGGTGGGTCTTTGAGTACTACCGCGGCGCGGACCAGAACCAGTAGGTCCCGCGGCGCCGATCAGCAGGCCCCTCGCCCGTCCGGGTGGGGGGCCTGCCTCGTTCGGAGCACCCAGCGGGTGCAATAAGTATGATTTACATAGTTTTAGGGCATGAGCCACACCCCCCGACGCCGGACGGCGGCGCACGCGAGTTGCGCACTTCTGCTGGTTCCCCTCTCCGCGGGGCTCACTGCCTGTTCGCAGACCTCGCACCCCCTGTCCGCCAAGCCGTACGACGCCTCCACCCAGGTGGAGCTGGCCGGCGCCGCGGCGGACGGATCCAAGAAGGTGGACCCGGGCAAACCCCTCGAGGTACGGGCCACCGGCAGCGGCGGCCGGATCACCGACGTGGTGGCCCGCGACGCCCACGGTCGCTATCTGCGCGGCGAGCTCAGCGAGAACGGCACCCGCTGGCGCTCCGTCACCGCGCTGGCCGCCGACGCCGGCTACACGGTGCAGGTCAGCACCGAGGACGAGTCCGAGGCCCAGGGCCGCCGGACGTACTCCTTCCGCACCGGCGGCTACAGCGGCAAGTCCAAGCCCCTCAAACTGGAGTTCGGTCCGGAGAAGGGCACCTACGGCGTCGGACAGCCGCTCACGGTGAAGCTGAACAAGGGCGTCAAGGACAAGGAGCAGCGCGCCGTCATCGAACGCGGACTGCGCGTCACGTCCACGCCCAAGGTCGAGGGCGCCTGGTACTGGGTCGACGACAAGGAACTCCACTACCGGCCCAAGGAGTACTGGCCCGCCCACTCCAAGGTGACGCTCACCAGCAACCTCGAGGGCATCAAGGTGCGCGAGGGCCTGTACGCGGGCAAAACGGACCCGCTGGAGCTGAAGATCGGCTCCAAGGTGGTCGCCGTCACCGACGCCGGCTCGCACTACATGTCGTTCTACCGCGACGACCGGCTGATCAACGAGATTCCCGTCACCACGGGAAAGCCGGGGTTCGAGACCCGCAACGGCAAGAAGGTCATCCTCGAGCAGGCCTACTACGTCCGGATGAGGGGCGCCTCCATCGGCGTCGCCGGCACGTCCGAGGACTACGACATGGACGTGTACTGGGCCAGCCGCGTCACCTGGAGCGGCGAGTACGTGCACGCCGCGCCCTGGTCCACGGGCTCCCAGGGCGCCGCCAACGTCAGCCACGGCTGCACCGGGATGTCCACGGGCGACGCCGAGTGGTTCTACGAGAACGCCCGCCCCGGCGACATCGTCGAGGTCGTCAACAGCTACGGCGCGGACATGGACCCGTTCGGCAACGGCTTCGGGGACTGGAACGTGTCCTGGAAGAAGTGGCGCGAGGGAAGCGTGCTCACCGCCGGGACGCGCGAAGGGCAGAGCCCGAACGATGCGTCCCGGCTCCGTCCGCAGATCTGACGGCGACGGCCGGACCGCCGGGGGCGACGGGTCCGGCCGTCCGGGCCGGCCGAGGCGCCGGCTACGCGGCGTCGGCGCCCAGGCTCCGGCGCAGCAGGCCCGCCAGGGCGTCGGCCAGCGCCACCGGGTCGACCGGGTGCGGAACGGCCGCCTCCGCGCGGCTCCAGGTCGCCAGCCAGGAGTCCTGGGGGCGGCCGATCAGCAGCAGCACCGGCGGTGCCTGGAAGATCTCGTCCTTCAACTGGCGTGCCACGCCCATCCCGCCGGCCGGCGTCGCCTCGCCGTCCAGCACGCAGACGTCGATGCCGCCCTTCTCCAGCTCCTCCAGCAGGGCGGGGAGCGTCGCGCACTCCACGTACTCCACCGGGGGCAGATCGGCGGCGAGCCGGCGGCCGGCGGCGAGCCGTACCTGCTCGCGGGTGTTGGCGTCGTCGCTGTAGACCAGCACCGTGGCGGTCGACTGCATCGTTCCTCCGGTGTACCTAGCGCTGAGCTGTCCGTGCATCATGTGTCCAAAGGTCCTGCTGGCCGGAGCCTACTCCGCGAGGACCCGTTTGGTGGACCCCTTCACGGGTGCAAGATCGGGTCCCGTACCCGCCCCGAACGGTGCCGGTACGCCGGGCGGGTGACCGCCGTACGGTGGTGCGGCACACCCGGGCGGGGGCCCGACACTCCATTTGGCACCCCCCGAAGTGAGCCGCGGATAAGGGACCGACATAATGTCGGACGTGGCGACAGCAACTGCAGTAGAAACCGGGCACGCGCACCCGTCGGTCAACCGGCCGAACCTCACCAGCGTCGGAACCATCATCTGGCTGAGTTCCGAGCTGATGTTCTTCGCGGCCCTCTTCGCGATGTACTTCACCCTGCGATCGGTGATGGGCGCCGACTACTGGGACAGTCAGACCGAGAGTCTGAACTTCCCGTTCGCGCTCGGCAACACGATCATCCTTGTGCTCTCTTCCCTCACGTGCCAGATGGGCGTGTTCGCCGCCGAGCGCGGCGACGTGAAGAAGCTGCGCATGTGGTTCGTGACCACCTTCATCATGGGCGCGGTCTTCATCGGCGGTCAGGTGACCGAATACGTGACGCTGGTCAAGGAGGACGGCATCTCGCTCTCCTCCGGCCCGTACGGTTCGGTCTTCTACCTGACGACCGGCTTCCACGGACTGCACGTGACGGGCGGGCTCATTGCCTTCCTGCTCGTCCTCGGCAGGACGTACGCGGCCAAGAGGTTCACGCACCACCAGGCCACCGCGGCGATCGTCGTGTCCTACTACTGGCACTTCGTCGACGTGGTCTGGATCGGCCTCTTCGCCACGATCTACATGATCAAGTAACCGGCCCGGCCGGACGCACCTGAAGCACATCGACGTACGAAATCCGACACCGGGGTAGACGTGAAAAAGCTCTCCGCACGACGGCGCCATCCGCTGGCAGCGCTTGTCGTCCTACTTATCGCGCTGGCGGCCACCGGGGGGCTGTACGCCACGTTCGCCCCCGCGGACAAGGCCCAGGCCCAGGGTGAAAGCACCTCGCAGCAGGACAAGATCGAGACGGGCAAGAAGCTCTTCACGGTCGGCTGCGCCAGCTGCCACGGCACCGGCGGACAGGGCACGACCGACGGCCCGCAGCTGGTCGGCGTGGGCGCCGCGGCTGTCGACTTCCAGGTCGGCTCCGGGCGCATGCCGCTGCAGCAGCCCGGCGCCCAGGCGCCGCGCAAGCCGCGCGTGTACAGCGACGACGAGATCGAGGCCCTGGCCGCCTACGTCGCCTCGCTGGGCCCCGGCCCCGCGGTCCCCGAGTCCGCGGCCTACGCCCCCTCGGGCGGCGACGTGGCCCGCGGCGGCGACCTCTTCCGCACCAACTGCGCGCAGTGCCACAACTTCACCGGCAAGGGCGGCGCCCTCACCGACGGCAAGTTCGCCCCGCCGCTGGACGGCGTGGCCCCCAAGCACATCTACGAGGCCATGCAGACCGGCCCGCAGAATATGCCCGCCTTCCCCGACAAGTCGCTGTCGTCCCAGGACAAGCAGGACATCATCGCCTTCCTCGACGAGGTCAACGGCGACGAGGCGCCCAGCGAGGGCGGCTTCGACCTCGGGGGTCTCGGCCCGGTCGCCGAGGGGCTCTTCGGCTGGATCTTCGGCCTCGGCGCGCTCGTCGTGGTCGCCGTCTGGGTAGCCGCGCACACCGCAAAGGCCAAGAAGTCATGAGTAGCGGATCAGAGAACAACATGTCTCCTGAGCACCTGCCGAACGAGCAGGACGCCGAGGGCACGGTAGCCGTTCCGGGCGCGGACCACCCGTTCGCCGACCCGGGCCTGCCGGCGCACCAGCCGCGCAAGCAGGACATCGACGAGAAGGCCGCCAAGCGCTCCGAGCGCGTCGTCGCCTTCCTGTTCCTGCTGTCGATGCTGGCGACCGTCGGCTTCATCGCGAGCTTCGTCGCGTTCCCCGTCGACGACATCCGCTACGTGTGGCCGCTGGGCCACGTCAGCATCCTGCACGTGATGCTCGGCGTGACCATGGGCATCGCACTGTTCTGCATCGGCGCCGGCGCGGTCCACTGGGCCCGCACGCTGATGTCGGACGTGGAGATCGCCGACGAGCGGCACCCGATCGCCGCCGACGAGGAAACCCGCTCCAAGGTCTTCGCCGACTTCCAGCAGGGCGCCGCCGAGTCCGGCTTCGGCCGCCGCAAGCTGCTGCGCAACACGATGTTCGGCGCGCTGGCCCTGGTGCCGCTCACCGGTGTCGTACTGCTGCGCGACCTCGGCCCGCTGCCGGAGGACAAGCTCCGGCACACCCTGTGGGGCAAGGGCAAGCGGCTCATCAACATGAACACCAACGAGCCGTTCAAGCCCGAGGACATCGAGACGGGCTCCCTGTCCTTCGCCATGCCCGAGGGCCTGGAGTACGAGGACCACGACTTCAACACGGAGATCGCCAAGGCGGCCCTGATGCTCGTCCGGATCGCTCCGGATGAGATCAAGGACCAGCAGTCGGCCGACTTCGGTGTCGACGGCGTCCTCGCGTACTCCAAGATCTGCACGCACGTCGGCTGCCCCGTCAGCCTCTACGAGCAGCAGACCCACCACGTCCTGTGCCCCTGTCACCAGTCGACGTTCGACCTGTCCGACGGTGCACGGGTGATCTTCGGCCCCGCCGGCCACCCGCTGCCGCAGCTGCGCATCGACGTGGACGACGAGGGTTACCTCACGGCGCTGGGCGACTTCGAGCAGCCGGTCGGCCCGAGCTTCTGGGAGCGCGGATGAGTACCACGACAACGACGAGCACCCGCCGCGGCAAGGCGCCCGCCGGC
This sequence comes from Streptomyces smaragdinus, assembly GCF_009604385.1. Taxonomy (GTDB): domain Bacteria; phylum Actinomycetota; class Actinomycetes; order Streptomycetales; family Streptomycetaceae; genus Streptomyces; species Streptomyces smaragdinus. The sequence goes on along the minus strand of NZ_WEGJ01000031.1, from coordinate 52,942 downwards.
GAGAAGATCGCCGACTGGGCGGACGGCCGGCTCGGCATCTACGGCCTGGCCAAGGCCAACATGCGGAAGATCTTCCCGGACCACTGGTCCTTCATGCTCGGTGAGATCTGCCTCTACAGCTTCATCATCGTCATCCTCACGGGTGTCTATCTGACGCTGTTCTTCCACCCGTCCATGGCGGAGGTCGAGTACACCGGCGCCTACGCGCCGATGCACGGCGTGCGGATGACCGAGGCGTACGCCTCCACACTGGACATCAGCTTCTCCACCCGCGGCGGTCTGCTCGTCCGGCAGATCCACCACTGGGGCGCGCTGATCTTCGTGGCCGGCATGGCGCTGCACATGCTGCGCGTCTTCTTCACCGGCGCGTTCCGCAAGCCGCGCGAGCTGAACTGGCTGTTCGGCTTCCTGCTGCTGGTCCTGGGCTGCGTCGCCGGCTTCACCGGCTACTCGCTCCCCGACGACCTGCTGTCCGGCACCGGTGTCCGCTTCATGGAGGGCGCGATCCTGGCCGTGCCGATCGTCGGCACGTACATCGCGATGTTCCTCTACGGCGGTCAGTTCCCCGGCAACGACGTCATCCCGCGGTTCTTCTCGATCCACGTGCTGCTGGTCCCCGGCATCATGCTCGGCCTGCTGGTCGCGCACCTGATCCTGGTCTTCTACCACAAGCACACCCAGTTCGCGGGCCCCGGCAAGACCAACAACAACGTGGTCGGCATGCCGTTCCTGCCGGTGTACATGGCGAAGGCCGGCGGCTTCTTCTTCCTGGTCTTCGGCGTCATCGCGATCATCGCCGGCACGACGTCGATCAACCCGGTGTGGGTGCTCGGCCCGTACCGGCCGGACCAGGTGTCCACCGGCGCCCAGCCGGACTGGTACATGGGCTTCTCCGAGGGCGCCATCCGCGCGATGCCGGCCTGGGAGTGGAACTTCCTCGGTCACACCGTCAACTTTGGTGTGTTCATCCCGCTGGTCGTGGTCGGCATCCTGCCGGCGCTGATCGCCCTGTACCCGTTCTTCGAGTCCTGGCTGACCGGCGACAAGCGCGAGCACCACATGGCGGAGCGGCCGCGCAACGCGCCGACCCGTACGGCGTTCGGCGCGGCGTGGATCAGCGCGTACTTCGTGCTGATGATCGCGGGTGGCAACGACCTGTGGGCCACCCACTTCCATCTGTCGATCAACGCGATCACCTGGTTCGTCCGCGTCGGCCTGTTCGTGGTGCCGTTCCTGGTGTTCGTCTTCACCAAGCGCGTGTGCCTGGGCCTCCAGCGCCGCGACCGCGACAAGGTGCTGCACGGCCGCGAGACCGGCATCATCAAGCGGCTGCCGCACGGTGAGTTCATCGAGGTGCACGAGCCGCTGCCGCAGGGCGAGATGCACCGCCTCACCTCGCACGACCAGTACGCGGCCCTCGAGGCCGGTCCGTCGGTCGACGACAACGGCGTGGTGCGCAAGCAGAGCCTCGTGGAGAAGCTCCGGGTGAAGATGTCGCAGGGCTACTTCGGCGAGGAGAACCAGATCCCGAAGCCCACGGTGAACGAGTACGAGGAGATCACCTCGGGCCACGGTCACCACTGACGGTCTGCACAGCCACCGGCGGGCCCCGGCTCCTCCCCTTCCAGGGAGGCGCCGGGGCCCGTTCGTGTGCCCGCGAGGGCGTCCGAGGGATGGGCTCGCGGCACACGGCGCGTCCGGGCGCCGATAGGCTGCCCGGGACACCGCAACGCCGATCCCGCGCCCGTGGGGCGCCCACGCACAGGAGGGACCGTAATGAGTGCTGCCACACCGGCCGGAGGCGGCCGCACCTGGCCCGATGTGCTGAGCGCGCTGCTGGCCCGCGAGGACCTGACCACCGACGACACCGCCTGGGCCATGGACCGCATCATGCGCGGCGAGGCCACCGACGCGCAGATCGCCGGCTTCGCGGTCGCCCTGCGGGCCAAGGGCGAGACGGTCGGCGAGATGGCCGGCCTGGTCCGTACGATGTACGACCACGCCAATCTGATCGAGGTCCCCGGCCGCACGGTCGACATCGTCGGCACCGGCGGCGACCGGGCCCGTACGGTCAACATCTCCACCATGTCGGCGATCGTCGTCGCCGGCACCGGCGCCAAGGTCGTCAAGCACGGCAACCGGGCCGCGTCCTCCGCCTCCGGGGCCTCCGACGTGCTCGAGAAGCTCGGGGTGAATCTGGAGATCACCCCGGACCAGGTGGTCGAGGTCGCCGAGGAGGCGGGCATCACCTTCTGCTTCGCGGTGAAGTTCCACCCCTCGCTGCGGCACGTCGCCATGGCGCGCAAGGAGCTCGGCGTCGCCACGCCGTTCAACTTCCTGGGCCCCCTCACCAACCCCGCCCGCGTCGGCGCCCAGGCCACCGGCGTCGCCGACGCCCGGATGGCGCCCATCATGGCCGGGGTGCTGGCCGAACGGGGCTCCTCCGCGCTGGTCTTCCGCGGCGACGACGGCCTCGACGAGCTGACGACCACCGCCACGTCCCAGGTGTGGGTGGTACGCGACGGCACGGTCACCCGGCAGACGTTCGACCCGCGCGACATCGGCATCGAGCTGGTCCCCGTGGAGGCCCTGCGCGGCGCGGACGCCTCGTACAACGCGGACGTCGCCCGCCGGCTGCTCGCCGGTGAGACGGGGGCCGTACGGGACGCGGTGCTGCTCAACTCGGCGGCGGCGCTCACCGCGCTCGACCCGACGGACGCGCCGCTGGCGGAGCAGCTCGCCGCGGGGATGGCGCGGGCGGCGCAGTCCATCGACTCGGGGGCCGCGCAGCGCACCCTGGAGCGGTGGGTGGCCGCCACCAACGCCTGACGTTCCTCCGGCGGTAGCCCGCCCCCGCGTTCCCGCACCGCCGTCCGGCCTCCGGACGGCGGTGTTGCGCGTCGGTGATCAAGTGGCATACTGCTGTGCAGGTCACGAGTGACAGCGATTCAGGCCCCGGCCCGCTGTCCGGCAACCCTCCGTCCGTGGCGGGGTGCCCCGGGTGATGACCGGGCCGCAGACAGCCGTCTGCGGCAAGCGCGGATCCCTCCGAGATCGCCAGGGGTCCTGGTCGTCGAGGAGATGTGTCATGTCCGTGTATCCCGCTGCCCTCGCCCCCTCCCGTGCCGTGGTCCCGGCCGCCCCGTCGGCCTCGTCGGCCGAACTGCCCGTGCTCGGGCGGGACGTGCGGGTGCCCGTGCTCTCCGGGGAGCTGCCGTACGCGGCGCTCGACTACGCCGCCAGCGCGCCCGCCCTGCAGCGGGTCTGGGACGACGTGGCCGCGTATCTCCCGTACTACGGCAGCGTGCACCGCGGCGCCGGATACCTCTCCCAGCTGTCCACCGAGCTCTTCGAGGCGAGCCGGGCCACCGTCGCCGCGTTCCTCGGCTGCCGGGACGGGGACCAGGTGGTCTTCACCCGGTCGACCACCGACTCGCTGAACCTCCTCGCCGCCGTACTGCCCGCCGGGACCCGGGTGTTCGTCTTCGAGACCGAGCACCACGCGGCGCTGCTGCCCTGGGAGCGGCGCCCCGACGTCACCGTGACCTATCTCGACGCGCCCCGCTCCCCCCGCGAGGCGGTCGGCGTCCTCGAGGCCGCCCTCGCCACCCGCGGCGACGACGGCCCGGCGCTGGTCTGCGTCACCGGCGCCTCCAACGTCACCGGCGAGGTGTGGCCGGTACGCGAACTCGCCGCCGCCGCGCACCGGCACGGCGCCCGCATCGCCCTGGACGCCGCCCAGCTCGCCCCGCACCGCCCGGTGTCGGTCACGGACCTCGGCGTCGACTGGGTCGCGTTCTCCGGACACAAGCTGTACGCCCCGTTCGGCGCCGGCGTCCTCGCCGGGCGCGCCGACTGGCTGACCGAGGCCGAGCCGTACCTCGCGGGCGGCGGGGCGAGCCGGACGGTCGCCCGGCGGGCGGGGGGCGGGATCGACGTCGCGTGGCACACCTCGGCGGCCCGGCACGAGGCCGGCTCGCCGAACGTGGTGGGCGCCCACGCCATCGCGTCGGCCTGCAAGGCGCTGACGGAGGCGGGCTTCGGGGCGCTGGTGGCCCGCGAGGAGCGGCTGCTGGGGCGGCTGCGGGAGGGGCTGGCCGCGATCCCGGCCGTGACGGTGCTGTCGCTGTTCGGGGAGGACTCCGACCGGGTCGGCGTGCTGTCGTTCACCGTCGCGGGCCAGGACAGCTCCGCCTTCGCCCGGGAGCTGTCCGCCCGCTACGGCATCGGGGTCCGCGACGGTTTGTTCTGCGCGCACCCCCTGGTCCGTACGCTGCTGGGCACCGACCGCGACGAGCCGGCCGGCTGCCACGAGCCCGCCGACGGCGTACCGGCCGGGAGCCCGCTGCACGCGATCCGGGTCAGCTTCGGCGCCGGCACGCCGGAGGAGCACATCGAGCGGTTCCTCACGGCGGTGGCGGAGCTGACGGCGGGCTGAGCCGTTACTCGTCCAGGCCGATGGCGAACGCGGCCTCGAGGTCGTGCTGCGAGTAGGTGCGGAAGGAGATGTGGGTCTCCGTCGCCTCGACGCCCGGGACCTTGCTGATCCGGCCGGGGATGACGTCCGCCAGATCGTCGTGGTGGGCCACCCGGACCAGCGCGATGAGGTCGTGCGCCCCGGTCACCGAGTACACCTCGCTCACCCCGTCGAGCGCGGCGATCGCCTCGGCGATCTCCGGGATCCGGTCCACGCTCGTCTTGATGAGCACGATCGCAGTAATCATGACCGCTCGTCTCCGCTCCGCCGCTCCGCTGCACATGTACGGCACGCCCGCACGAACGGCACTCTATCCGGCCGCCCTCTTCGGGCGTGCGGGCCGTTAGGGTTGCACACGAGACCCGACTACCGAGGACGGAACAAGGCGATGGCGGTACCCGTACCCACGGCGGACACCCGATGGCGCTGCGCGCTGTGCGGGAACCTCACGCGCTTCGACGTCACCCGTTCGTCCCGGTCGGTGGAGTACGTGCATCTCGACCTGGCCGGTGAGCCGAAGGTGGAGGAGCGCGAGGTCCTGAGTGAGACCATCGAGTCCGTGCGCTGCCGCTGGTGCAACGCGGTGGACCGGATCGAACTCGTCGCCCGCCCCGGCGGCGCGGAATCCTGACCGAGGCGGGTGACAGGCGGCGTGGTGGAACGTACCGGCGGTGCGGACACCTCGCCGGACGAGCAGACGACGTCCGGCGAGGCGCTCGACCGTCCGCTGCCCGAGCCCGTACGGCGCCGTGTCATCGCGCTGGCGGGGGAGTGCTTCGGCGGGCTGACGGTCGCCGAGCTGCCCACGCAGCTGCGGCAGTACGCGCGCTTCACCCCGTCCCGGCGGGCGAAGTTCGCGGGGAACGCGATGGCGGCGGCGCTGGAGAACGAGCCGGTGTTCCGCCAGCGCATCGCGGTGAAGCTGCGCGAGCTGCAGCCGGAGCTGGCCGCGGCGGTGGAGAGCGGCAGCCTGCCGGCCGCCGCCGACCCGGTGGACGTGGCCGCGCTGGCGTACGTGCTGCGGCCGGAGGGCTGGGTCAAGCTGATCGCCGCCGCCGGCGAGGAGGAGCAGCGGGCCCACGCCGAGCGGGTCGACGAGGAGACCGGCCGGGAGCTGGAGCGGCTGCGCGAGGAGCTGGCCGCCGCCCGGTCCACGGCCCGCAAGGAGGCCGAGCGGGTACGCGGCGAGCACGACGCGCTGCGCCGGGAGAGCGACGCCCTGGCCCGTAAGCTCCGCTCCGCGATGAGCGACGTCAAACGGGGCGAGGCGGCGGTGCGCAAGCTGGAGGCCGAACTGGCCGCCGCCCGCGCCGAGGCGGCCACCCAGCTGGGGGCGGCCGAGGGCGAGTCGCGGCGGCTGCGGTCCCGGGTCGCGGAGCTCGAGGCGTCGGTGGAGGCCGGCCGGCGGGCGGTGCGCGAGGGGCGGTCGGTCGAGGACATGCGGCTGCGGCTGCTGCTCGACACGGTGCTGGACGCCGCCCAGGGGCTGCGCCGCGAGCTGGCGCTGCCCCCGGCGGCCAGCCGGCCCGCGGACACCGTCTCGGCGGTCGCGCCCGGGCAGATGTCGCCCAGGGACATCGCCGCGCGGGCGCTGTCGGAGACCGACCCGGCGCTGCTGGACCAGCTGCTCGCGCTGCCCCAGGCGCATCTGGTGGTGGACGGCTACAACGTCACCAAGACCGGCTATCCCACGATGCCGCTGGACAAGCAGCGGCTGCGGCTGCTCGGCGGCCTCGCCGTGCTCGCCGCCCAGACGGGCGCCGAGATGACCTGCGTGTTCGACGGGGCGGAGCTGGCGGCGCCGGTGCTGCTCGCGCCGCCGCGCGGGGTGCGGGTGCTGTTCAGCAAGCCGGGGGAGACGGCGGACGAGCTCATCCGGCGGCTGGTACGGGCGGAGCCGCCCGGCAGGCCGGTGGTGGTGGTCTCCACCGACAAGGAGGTCGCCGACGGCGTCGCGAAGGCCGGCGCCCGGCCCGTCGCCTCGGCGCTGCTGCTGAAACGCCTTGCCAGAACGTGACGTTACGGGGTGCCGTGACCCTCGTACGCGCTTGATCGCTTTCAGCCCGGCAAGGTGTTGAACGGGGCGAATGTCCGAATAGGCCCGCGAGAGACGGGGTTCGGGCCGCTGTGTCCATCGCGCGCCGTCAAGTGCTTGTCACTGCCTGTGCGATGTGAGTAAAGAAACGCGTTTCGCGGGCAGAAAATCGCCGCAAGGATTTGATCCGATCACAACTACATCACTAATGTCGGCCTCGAACCTTCGTACAGTCGATCACCCACACGGGGTGGCGACGAAGGTCCCGCCCAACCGCGGCCCCATCGCGGCGAGGCGGCTGAAGGAAGAGGAGCTCGCCTCCGTGGCGTCCCACCGTCGACCCAAGGCCCCGAACCGCACCCGCGTGTCCATCCTCACCGCCGGTGCCGCGGCGGCCGTCGCACTGACCTCCCAGGCGGCTCACGCCGAGCCCTCCAAGAGCGAGGTCAAGAAGAAGGTCGACGCGCTCTACGAGCAGGCGGAGGCGGCGACCGAGAAGTACAACGCCGCCAAGGATCACCAGGAGAAGCTCACCGACCAGGTCGAGAAGATCCAGGACCAGGTCGCCCGCGGCCAGGAGGAGCTCAACGAGCTCCGCGACGGACTCGGCGCCCTCGCGGCCGCCCAGTACCGCGGCGGCGGCGTCGACCCGTCCGTCCAGCTCTTCCTCTCCTCCGACCCGGACTCCTACCTCGACAAGGCGTCCGCGCTGGACCAGCTCGGCACCAAGCAGGCCGACGCGCTCAAGCAGATCTCCGCCAAGCAGCGCACCCTGACCCAGCAGCGTCAGGAGGCCGGCCAGAAGCTCCAGGACCTCGAGCAGACCCGCACCGAGCTCGGCAAGCGCAAGGCCGAGGTGCAGAAGAAGCTCTCCGCCGCGCAGGAAGTGCTGAACAAGCTGACGGCCGCCGAGCGGGCGGAGCTCGCCGAGGCCAACGCCGCCAGCCGCAGCACCTCCCGCCCGGACCTGGGCAACGCCCCCGCGTCCTCCTCGCGCGCCTCCGCGGCCCTGTCCTTCGCCGCCTCCAAGGTGGGCCTGCCGTACGTGTACGGCGCCACCGGCCCCAGCTCCTTCGACTGCTCGGGCCTGACCTCCGCCGCGTACGCCTCCGCCGGCGTCGGCATCCCGCGTACCTCGCAGGCCCAGTACAGCGGCGCGGGCACCCAGATATCGGAGAGCCAGCTCGCCCCCGGCGACCTGGTCTTCTACTACAGCGACCTGCACCACGTCGGCATGTACGCCGGCAACGGCCAGATCGTGCACGCCTCGAACCCGACCACCGGCATCACCTACGCGCCGCTGCACAGCATGCCGTACATGGGCGCCGTCCGGGTCGGCTGACCCCGACTGCGACATGCCGCCCGTACGAGGGAATCCCGCGTACGAAGGGTGACGCCCCGGGGCGGTGGTGACCTGCGGGGGTGGCGGAGCGTCACTTCCCGTCCCCCGTACGGTCCTTGGCCCCGGTGCGAGCGCGCCCGTTACATTCTCCGGCGTGTCATCTCACCGACGACCCACCCAGTCCGGCGCCCTCCCGGCCGTCCGCGGACTGCGCGCCACCGTGCTCACGGCGGCCGCGGCCACCGCGGCGGCCGCGCTCGGCGGCTCCCTCGCCTCCGCCGCCCCCGAGGCCCCGCCCGCGAGCCCCGAGACACGGGTGCAGGAGCTCTTCGCGCAGGCCGAGCGGGCGACCGAGAGGTACAACGCGGTCAAGGAGCGCGTGGACCGGCTGAACGACCGGGCGCGGCGGCTGCAGGACCGGGCCGCCCGCGGCGCCGAACTCCTCGCCGCGATGCGCGGCGACCTCGCCGCGGTGGCCGGCGCCCAGTACCGCTCCGGCGGCGTCGACCCGCAGCTGAGCCTGCTGCTGTCGGAGAACCCCGAGGGCTATCTGGAGCGCGCCGCCACCCTGGAGCGCATCAGCAGCCTGCAGAGCGGCCGCCTGCACCGGCTGCAGCGCACCCAGCGCACGCTGGCCCGCGAGCGCGCGGAGGCCACCGGCGTCCTCGAGGACCTGGAGCGCACCCGCGAGGACCTCGCCCGCGACAAGCAGGCCGTGAACGACCGGCTGACCGAGGCCCGCCGCCTCGCGGCCACCCTCCCCGGCATGGACCGCCTCGCCGCCGGCCGCGGCGCCTGGTCCGACTTCCCCGGCTACGGCTCCGCCGTCCCGTCCTCCGCCCGCGCCGCGACGGCCGTCGCCGCCGCCCGCCGGGCCGTGGGCACCCCGTACGTCTGGGGCGGCAGCGACATCGGCGGCTTCGACTGCTCGGGCCTGACGCAGTGGGCGTACCGCGCGGCGGGCGTGGCGCTGCCCCGCACCTCGCAGGGGCAGCGGTACGCGGGCCGCCAGGTGCCGCTGCGCCAGGCGCTGCCCGGTGACCTGGTCACGTACCGCGGGGACGCCAGCCACGTCGGGATGTACATGGGCAACGGCCAGGTCGTGCACGCGCCGTATCCCGGCGCGCGGGTGCGGTACGACCCGGTGGACATGATGCCGATCGCCTCCGTCACCCGGCCCTGACCATTCCGTCCTGCCCTACGATCGGTCGGGTGCGTCCCACCCCCCGCCCGCTCGCCGCCCTCCTGGCGCTGCTCGTCCTGTGTCTGACGGCGAGCTGTGCCGGGGCGCCCGGCGACCGCGATCCGGACGCCGCCGTGCGCCGGCTGCTCGACGCCCGGGCCCGGGCGGTGCTCGGGCACGACGCGGGGGCGTTCCTCGCCACCGTGGACCCGCGCGCGGCGGCGTACCGGACGCGGCAGGCGGCCCTGCTGGACAACCTCGCGGAGGTGCCGCTGGCGCAGTGGCGCTACCGCCTGGTCTCGGCGCCGGTACGGGAGCCGTCCGGGCGGCTGCGGGCGGACGTCGAGCTCGACTACCGGCTGCGCGGCCACGACACCGCTTCCGTCGTCGTCCGGGAGCCGCTGCTGTTCGGCGAGCGCGACGGGCGCTGGTACGTCACCGGCGAGGCCCCCGGCGGCGGCCCGCCGCAGCTGTGGGACCAGGGGCGGGTGCTGGCCGAGCGGGGCGCGCGCAGCCTGGTGCTGGGCGTCGGCACCGGCCCCGGGGCGCGGGAGCGGCTGCGGGAGATACGCACGGCCGCGGACCGGTCGGTGGGACTGGCGGACGACGCCTGGGACGGTGACTGGGGGCGCCGGGTGGTGATCCTCGTGCCGTCCTCCGTCGACGGGATGGCGGCGCTCCTGCAGGCGCCCGCGTCCGGCTACCAGGGGATCGCGGCGGTCACCACCGGCGAGACGGCGGGCGGCGCGCCGGGCGCCCCGGCGGACCGGGTGGTGATCAACCCGGACGCGTACCGCACCCTCGGCGAGCTGGGCCGGCGGATCGTGCTGACGCACGAGACGGCTCACGTGGCCACCCGCGCGGTCACCGGGCCCGGGACGCCGCTGTGGCTCTCCGAGGGGTTCGCCGACTGGGCCGGGTATCTCGGCGGGCCCACCACGCCGCGGCTGGCGGCGCCGGAGCTGGCGGCCGCGCTCGCCCGGGGGGAGACGCCGGGGGCGCTGCCGTCGGACGGCGACTTCCGCTTCGACGGGGACGCGGACCGGCTGGCGCGGGCGTACGAGGCGTCGTGGCTGGCGTGCCGGCTGATCGCCGTGCGGTGGGGCGACGACGCGCTGCGGGACGTCTACCGCGCGGTGGGCGGCGACCCGGCGCCGGGGGACGCGGTGGAGCGGGCGCTGCGGACGCGCCTGGGCGTGGGGCGGGCGGAGTTCGTACGGCTGTGGCGGGAGTATCTGCGTACGGAGCTGGGCTGAGCTACGGCGGCCCCGATCCCGTCAGCCAGATCGCCCCGTACACCGCCGACACCGCCGTGAGCGCCGCGGCCGTCGTCCAGGCGACGGCGGGACGGGCCCGGGCCAGCGCGACGGCGGCCGGCAGCAGCAGGGGGAACGCGGGCAGCAGCAGCCGGGGCTTCGAGCCGATGAACCCCGAGGCGCCCAGCGCCAGGACCACGACCAGCGCGGTGTACGCCAGCAGCGCCGGCGGCTGCTTCTGCCGCACCCCCAGCACGAACGCCCACCCCAGCAGCCCCACCCCGGCACCCAGCCCCGCCCCCGCGAGAACCGACTGCCCCCCGATGAACCGCGCGAACGCCAGCCCCCCGTCGAACCCGTTCCCCCACGCCTCCTGCACCGCGAAGTACCCGAACGGATCCCCCGTCCGCACCCCCACCCACACCAGATACCCCAGGCCCCCCACCGGCGCGAGGGCCATCCCCGCGTACAGCCGCCACCCCGCCCGTCCCTCCCGCCACGCGACCACCGCCGCCAGCCACACCCCCGCCGCGACCGCCGCCCCCACCGGCCGCGCGAGCCCCGCCAGCGCGGCCAGCGTCCCGGCGCCGGCCCAGCGCCCGGTGAGCACCGCGTACAGCGACCACACCGCCAGCGCGGTGAACAGGGACTCGGAGTACGCCATGGACTGCACGACGGCCACCGGCAGCGCCGCCCACAGCACCGCGAGGGCCACCCCCGCCCGCCGCCCGTACAGCAGCTCCCCGACCGCGTACAGCCCGCCCGCCGCCGCGATCCCCGCCACGGCGGAGACCAGCAGCCCCGCACCCCCGGGCGTCAGCGGCGTGAGCCGCGACAGCGCCTCCTCCAGCCACGGCAGCAGGGGGAAGAACGCCAGGTCCGACAGCACACGCCCGTCCGCCGCGTGCAGGGTGAACCCGTAGCCCTCCTCGACCACACGCACGTACCAGAGGGAGTCCCACCGCTCGGACAGCAGCCGCGTCACGCCCTTCTCGGGCCGGTCCGACCACAGCGCGAGGGTGATGAGGCCCAGCAGCCGCACGACCACGTACAGCAGCAACGCGGGACCTGCCCGACGTATAGCCGACCGCCGAGAAACGACCCAATTCCAGCCCGGCCGGCGCTTGAGGCCGAGGCGCGAAGCGCCGACAGCCCGGCCGGCGTTTGAGGCCTCCGGGCGAAGCCCGGAGCGCGTCAGCCGACGCAACAGCCGGCCGAGAACCGCCGGAACGCCGCGGACGGTGACCGGGGCCGACGCGAGATCAGACATGCGCGCGATTATTCAGGGTCCCCCGTCAAGCCACCGCAGCCGGCACCCGCACCGCGGCCAGCACCGGCAGATGATCCGTCGCCGCGGCCAGATCCCCCGCCGACACCCCCGCCAGCCCCGCAGGGACACCGCAGCCCAGCACCTCCACGCCCGGGGAGGCGAACAGCGCGTCGATGCGCCGGCGCGGACCGGCCGAGGGGAAGGTGTCCTCCGTACCCCACGGACCGACCGCCCAGCCGTCCCGCAGCCGGCCCGCGAGGCGGCCGAAGGAGGGGCCGGCGGGCCCCTCGTTGAGATCGCCGGCCACCACCACATGCTCCGTGCCCAGCCCGTCGGCCTCCCCGAGCAGCAGCCCCGCCTGCTCGAGACGCTCCCCGGCATCCAGGCTCAGATGACACGACACGACCCCCAGCCGCGCGGGGGGCCGGTCCGCCGACCGGAACCGCAGCACCGCCGTCGCGAGCCCCCGCCGGTGCAGCCCCGGGGTGCGCGGCAGCAGCACGTCCCGGGTGTGCTCCACATGGGCCCGCAGCGACGCCAGGACCATGGGACCGGCGGTCGTCGCCCCGCCCGTCACGTACACGAGTCCCGTGTGCCGGGCGAGCCACGCGGCCCGCTTGCGCCAGCGCACGAAACGCGGCGCCTCCTGCACGCAGACGACGTCGGGGGCGCAGGCCCGGATGACCCGGGCCAGCGCCGCCGTGTCGTCGCGCATGGAGCGGATGTTGTACGACAGCACACGGACCACCGCCGAACCGTCTGTCCCGGTACGGGACGCGGGGAGGTCCGTGACCACGCGGCTACCCCTGACGGGCCAGGTCCGCGGCGCCGACGATGCCGGCTCTGCCGCCCAGCTGCGCCGCCACGACCGGGGCCTGCGGACGGCCCCAGGCGTTGCCGACGAGCCAGCGCCGGAACGACTTGCGGATGGGCTCCAGCACCAGATCGCCCTCGTCCGAGATGCCGCCGCCGACGATGAACGCCGACGGGTCGAAGAGGGACGCCAGGTCCGCGAGTCCGGCGCCGACCCAGCGGGCCAGCTCACGGAAGGAGTCCACGGCCACCGGGTCGCCCTGCCGGGCGGCCTGGCTGATGTGCTTGCCCTGGATGCCTGTCGGGGTGCCGTCGCCCAGGCCCAGCAGTATCGCGGCCGCGTCCGGGGTGGCGGCCGCACGCTGCTGTCCGTAGCGGACCAGGGCCCGGCCGGAGGCGTACTGCTCCCAGCAGCCCTGGCTGCCGCAGCCGCACAGCAGGCCGTCGGGGACGACCCGGACGTGCCCGAACTCGGCGGCCACGCCGTAGCGTCCGCGGTGCAGCCGGCCGCCGATGATGATGCCGCCGCCGATTCCGGTGCCGACGGTCACGACCACGACGTCGTCGTGGCCCTGTCCGGCACCGAAGCGGTACTCGCCCCAGGCGGCGGCGTTGGCGTCGTTCTCCACCACCACGGGGAGGCCGACGCGCTGTTCGACCTTGTCCTTGAGAGGTTCGTAGCGCCAGTTGATGTTGGGGGCGAAGAGCACCGTGGCGCGCTTGTCGTCCACGAAACCGGCCGCGCCGATCCCGACGGCCTCGATCTCGTGGGCCGAACTGGCCTCCTGGACCGCGGCGCAGATGGCGTCCACGACGCCTTCGGAGGTGGCGGGGGTGGGCACTGTGCTGGTGTTGAGAATCGCGCCCTCTTCGTCGACCACACCGGCCGCGATCTTGGTGCCGCCGATGTCGACGCCGATGGTGAGTCCCATGTATCCCTCGGTTCGGTTTGAGCCCCGCTGCAAAGGAATACGTTACCGGAGGGCGCTTGGGCGCGGCTTTCCCGGTTTGCGGAGTGGACGCCTCCGGTGGGTGCCGCCGGGGGCTCCGGTTCAGTCGGGGTTCACGTGGGGTTTCCGTCGGTGTCGCGGTCGAGGTCGATGTGCTCGGGGCCGCCGTCCGGTCCGTCCTTCGTCCAGCGGGCCTCGTCGCGCTCGACTGCCGCGCGGTAGGCGGCGATCAGCTCGTCGCGGGCCGCGGTGAGATGGTCGAACAGCTCGGGGTTGCGCTCCACGACCGCCTCCGAGGCGGCCTTCGCGGTGGCCAGGAACTGGCGGGCCATCTCCTGGGCGGCCGAGGTCGCCGCGCCGGCCGCGGCGGCGCCGGCGACCTTCGCCGCGGGGCCGCCGAGGGCGGTCGTCAGCTTGTCCGCGACCGTGTCGAACAGCCGGCGCAGCTCCTCGCCGGCCGTGCCCTGCCCCGTGCCGTACTGGGCGCGGCGCCGGGCCTGTTCGGCGGCGAGGTCCTCCGCGCACGCTTTCGCCCAGGCATCGCTGTCGGTGTGCTCCGTCATGTCTTCGACGGTACCGGAACGGCGGTACGAGGGGGTGTGCGCGCGGTCAGCGCCCGGCCGGCCACACCGCGGGATCCGGCGCGAACCACACCCGCAGCTCGCCCTCCCGCAGCCCCGCGCGCTCGATCACGCAGCGCCGCAGCGCCGACGGCAGCGCCAGCGCCCGCCGGTACGGGCCCACGGTGACGATCAGCTCGTCCCCCCGGCGCACCAGCCCCACGTCCTCGCGTTCGGCCCCCGGCAGCGGCATCCGCCACAGCAGCACGCCCTCCGCGGCGAGCAGGTCGTCCACGGTCACCCCGTTGCGTACCGCCGCGTCCGCCGGCCCGGGGAGCAGCGCCGCGAGCCGTCCGGTGTCCGGCTCGGCGCCCAGATGCGGGACCTCGTGCACGGGGAGCTGCTCGGCGAGGTCCTTCACCGCGCGCTGCTGGGCCGCCGCCAGCTCCGCCAGCCAGGGGTCGGGGGAGCCGGCGGGGAGGAGCCGGTTGACGACCACGGCCGCGGGGGTGTGCCCGTGCAGGGCCAGCGCGGCCCGGACGCCGGGGAGTTCCCGTACCGCCCGCCGGTCCGCCTCCAGCACCAGCGTCAGGCTGGTGTCCGGCGCCTCGACGGCCTCCCGCAGCCGGGCCAGGCCCGCCGCCCAGGCGTCGGCCGCCGTGTACAGCCGCTCGGCGGGCGCGGGCACCCCGGCCAGCTGGGCCAGCAGCGGGCGCAGCGCCCGGGCGGCCCGGCGCTCGCGGGGGAGCAGCCGCGTCAGATACCGCCGCAGCTCCTCCGGCAGCGCCAGCAGCCGCAGGGCCTGGTGCACGGGCGGCAGATCGACGACCACCGTGTCGTGGCCGCCCTCGTCCAGCGCCGTCCGCCAGGCCGCGAGCAGCGCCAGGCTCTCCGCGCCGGCCAGCCCCGTGAGCTCCTCCGCCTCCAGCGGCGTCGCCCCCAGATAGTCCAGCGCCGCGGCGGCCCCCGACTGCAGGGCGCCCATGTGCCGGCGGAAGAACGCGCCGCCGTCGACCCGCACCACGTCCGGGCCGGATATGCCGCCGTCCGCGGTGATCAGCAGGGCCCGCCCGGCGCGCCGGGCCGTGGCCGCGGCGAGGGCGGTACGTCCGGCGCCCCCGGTGCCGGTGACCAGAACAGTGCGCAAGGTCAGCCCGCGACGCTCTCCACCCGGGCCTTCAGACCCGGCAGGGCGCGGTCGATGATGACCTTCTCGACCTTCCGCTTCAGCATCCCGAACATGGGGATCTTCAGATCGACGACCAGCTGGTACGTGACCTGCGTGCGCTTGCCGCCGTCCAGGGGCTTCAGCGCGTACGAACCGTCGAGGTCCCGCAGCAGCTGCGCCTTGACCAGCGTCCAGCGGACCTCGTCGGCGGTCCAGGTATAGCTGAGGGTGTAGTCGTCCTTCAGACCGCCGCCGTCCAGGACCATCCGCACCTGGGCCGGCCGGCCGTCGGCGCCGGTCTCGAGCACCTCGGCCTGCTTGACCTCGCCCGCCCACTCCGGATAGCGCTCGAAGTCCGCGATGACCGCGAGCACGGCCTCCGGCGGGGCGTCGATGGTGATGCTGGAGCTGGTCTGTTCTGCCATCGGCCTTGATCTCCTCGGTCAGCCTTTGCCCCGCAGGCTACCGGCTGGGACACAGGGTGCCACCACGTAGGTCGGGCTTCCTCGTCGGCCGTGCGCTCACCAGTCGAGCGCCCACGGCTTCCCCCGGGCCTTGAAGTGCCCGACGTTCACGCATTCCGTCCGCCCGATCCGCATCCGGCGGGCCAGCGGCTGGTGGACGTGGCCGAAGAGCGCGTACCGCGGCCTCACCGTGTGCACCGCCTCCAGCAGCGCCCGGCTGCCGCGCTCGAAGCGCCGCGCCACCGTGTCGTAGCAGAGCTCCGGCACCAGCGGCGGGATGTGCGAGCACAGCACGTCCACCTCGCCGAGCGCCGCGACCTTCGCCGCGTACGCCTCGTCGTCGATCTCGTACGGCGTACGCATCGGCGTGCGCAGCCCGCCCCCGACGAAGCCGAAGACCAGCCCGCCGATCTCGACCCGTTCCCCGTCCAGCACGGTCGTCCCCGGCCGGGCGTACTCCCGCCAGAGCGCCGGGATGTCGACATTGCCGTAGGTGGCGTATGTCGGGGTGGGGAACGCGGCGAACAGCTCGGCGTACTGCTTGCGCACCGCCTGTTCGATCAGCGCCTCGCGGTCCAGCCCCGTCCACAGCGCGCGGCCGAAGTCCCGCGCCTCGTCGAAGCGGCGCGCGGTGCGCAGCTCGACCAGCTTCGTGGCGTTCTCCTCGCCGAACAGGTCGGGGAAGATGCCCCGCGAGTGGTCCGCGTAGTCGAGGAAGAGGATCAGGTCCCCCAGGCACACCAGCGCGTCCGCGCCCTCCCCGGCCCGCGCCAGGTCCCGGGCGTTCCCGTGTACGTCGCTCACCACATGCACCCGCATGCGATCACTGTACGTTCCACCGGCCGGCGACCGGATCCCCCGGGCGGAGCCGGGTGGAGGGGGACACGGAACGTGAGTTAGTCGACAGAGCCCTTTGCCGACTCCAGGGGATAAGGTCGTCGCGTCCGGCGATTTCGCCCCAGGGACTCCCCTGCGGGGCGGCGCCACGATCCGGGTACGGACACCAGACATCCAGAAAAGAGGCCCTAGGAGCATGCTTCGTGCGTGAGTACAGCCTTCCTGCCCTGTACGAGGTCCCGGCGGACGGCAATCTGACCGATCTGATCCGCCGCAACGCCTCCCTCCACCCCGAGGTGGCGGTGATCGCCCGCAGGACCGGCGACGGACCGTGGCAGGACGTCACCGCGGCGGAGTTCCTCGCCGAGGTACGGGCGGCCGCGAAGGGGCTCATCGCCGCCGGGGTGCGCCCCGGCGACCGGGTCGGGCTGATGTCGCGCACCCGGTACGAGTGGACGCTGATGGACTTCGCCATCTGGAGCGCGGGCGGCGTCACGGTGCCGGTGTACGAGACCAGCTCCCCCGAGCAGGTCCAGTGGATCCTCGGTGACTCCGGCGCCGTCGCGTGCGTCGTGGAGACCCCGGCGCACGGGGCCACGGTGAGCGCCGTCCGGGACCGGCTGCCGGACCTGCGCGAGGTGTGGGTGCTGGACGCCGGCGCGGTCACCGCGCTGCGGACGGCCGGCGCGGACGTCACCGACGAGCAGCTGCAGGAGCAGACCACGGCGGCGTCCGCCGACGACCCGGCGACGATCGTCTACACCTCCGGCACCACGGGCCGCCCCAAGGGCTGCGTCCTCACCCACCGCAACTTCTTCGCCGAGTGCGGCAACGTGGTGGCCCGGCTGAGCCCCCTGTTCCGTACCGGGGAGTCCTCGCTCCTGCTGTTCCTGCCCCTGGCGCACGTGCTGGGCCGGCTGGCGCAGGTCGCCTCCGTCCTCGCGCCCATCAAGCTGGCGCACGCCCCGGACGTCAAGAACCTCACCGACGACCTCGCGTCGATGAGACCGACGCTGCTGCTCGGCGTCCCGCGGGTGTTCGAGAAGGTCTACAACTCGGCGCGCGCCAAGGCCCGCTACGACGGCAAGGGCAAGATCTTCGACCGGGCCGCGGAGACCGCGATCGCCTACAGCCGCGCCCTCGGCACCCCCGCCGGTCCGTCGCTCGGGCTGCGGCTGCGCCACCGGCTCTTCGACAAGCTGGTGTTCGGCAAGCTCCGCGCCGTCCTCGGCGGCCGCGCCACGCACGCCGTCTCCGGCGGCGCCCCCCTGGGCGAGCGCCTCGGCCACTTCTACCGCGGCATCGGCTTCACCGTGCTCGAGGGCTACGGGCTCACGGAGACGTGCGGGGCGACCACGTTCAACCCGTACGACCGGACGAAGGTCGGCACCGTCGGCCAGCCGCTGCCCGGCTCCACGGTCCGCGTCGCGGACGACGGCGAGGTGCTGCTGTACGGCGAGCACGTCTTCACCGGCTACTGGAACAACCCGGAGGCGACGGCGGAGGCCGTCACCGACGGCTGGTTCCACACCGGTGACCTGGGCACGCTGGACGAGGACGGCTACCTCACGATCACCGGCCGGAAGAAGGAGATCATCATCACGGCGGGCGGCAAGAACGTCGCCCCGGCCGTGATCGAGGACCGGATCCGGGCGCACGCGCTGATCGCCGAGTGCATGGTCGTCGGCGACGGCCGCCCGTTCGTGGCCGCGCTGGTGACGCTGGACGAGGAGTTCCTCGGCCGGTGGGCCGCCGAGCACGGCAAGACCGGCACCACGGTTGCCGGCCTGCGCGACGACCCCGATCTGCTGGCCGAGGTGCAGCAGGCGATCGACGACGGCAACGCCGCGGTGTCCAAGGCGGAGTCGGTGCGCAAGTTCCGTGTCCTGACCGCCCAGTTCACCGAGGAGTCGGGTCATCTGACGCCGTCGCTGAAGCTCAAGCGCGGCGCCGTGACGAAGGACTTCGCCGGCGAGATCGAGGCCCTGTACGCCAAGTAGGTGTCAGGTCAGCTCGTCCCGCAGGACGGCCGCGTGGCTGTGCTCCGTGTCCATGGACGCGGTGAGCAGGGTGACGCGGCCGGCGGTGACCCTCTCGCGCAGCTTCGCCAGCGCGGCGGCGGCGTCCGGGGCGGTCAGCTCCGCGGCGTAGCGCTCGCGGAACTCCTCGTACGGGCCCTCCTCGCCGTGGTACCAGCGGCGCAGGTCGTCCGACGGGGTGAGCGCCTTGGGCCAGTCGTCCAGCCTGGCCGCCTCCTTGCTCACCCCGCGCGGCCACAGCCGGTCCACCAGCACCCGGGTGCCGTCGTCGGGGGAGGGCTCCTCGTAGATCCGGCGGATCCGGACATCGGCGGTCACGGCGGCTCCTTCCCAAGCGGGCGCTGTCGTTACAGCAGGGACTTCAGCGTCTCCGCCAGCAGGTCCCAGCGCCACTTCTCCTCCACCCAGGCCCGCCCCCGTTCGCCCATCCGGGCGCGCAGCGCCGGGTCGAGCAGCAGCTGCGCGATCCGCTCCGCCGCCGCGGTGGGGGAGCCGCCCGGGACCACGTACCCCGTCACGCCGGGCAGCACGGCGTCCGGCGCGCCGCCGGAGTCGCCGGCCACGACGGGCAGGCCGGTGGCCGAGGCCTCCAGATAGACGATGCCGAGCCCCTCGACGTCCAGCCCCCCGCGCCGGGTGCGGCACGGCATGGCGAAGACGTCGCCGGCGCCGTAGTGGGCGGGCAGCTCCGCCCAGGCCACCGGCCCGGTGAAGCGCACCGAGTCGCCGACGCCGCTCGCCGCCGCCAGCTTCTCCAGCTCGTGCTGGTACGGGCCGCCGCCCACGATCAGCAGCACCGCGTCCGGTACGGCGGCCAACACCCGCGGCCAGCCCTCGATCAGGGTGTCCTGCCCCTTGCGCGGCACCAGCCGGGACACGCACACCACCACCGGCCGCCCCGCCAGCCCCAGCCGCTCACGCAGCGCGGCGCCGCCGGAGCCGGGATG
The DNA here is from genome assembly GCF_009604385.1 of Streptomyces smaragdinus. Classification (GTDB taxonomy): domain Bacteria; phylum Actinomycetota; class Actinomycetes; order Streptomycetales; family Streptomycetaceae; genus Streptomyces; species Streptomyces smaragdinus. The sequence goes on along the minus strand of NZ_WEGJ01000031.1, from coordinate 33,601 downwards.
GAACGTCTTCTCGTCCACCCCCGGCGGCAGCTGCACCATCCGGGAGGCGGCGGCGGGGGTCAGCGCCCGGGCGATCCGCGAGCGCGTGTACTCCCCGAGGTAGGTGAGGGTGTCCGTGTGCTCCCCGATGCGCCGCAGCAGCCGCCGGGCGCCGGGGAGCTGCGCCCAGGCGGCCTCGTGCCCGTGCGTGGTCGCCACGATGCGCCGGGCCCCGGCCCTCCGCAGCGCCGGCGCCATCAGCCCCAGCGGGGCGGCGGCGCCGAACCACACCGCCTCGCAGCCGTGCTCCTTCAGCAGGGCGACGGCCCGCCGGGTGACCCGGGGCGTGGGCAGCAGCATCGTCGTACGGTCGCGGACCACGGGATACGGCTGCTCGGCGTCGAACGCCCGGGTCGCCTCCCGGCCCTCCGCGGACCGGTTCCAGGTGGACGCGTACACGACCACCTGATCGGGGTCGAGCCGCAGCGCCATGCTGTGCAGAAAGGCCTGGATGCCCCCGGGCCGCGGCGGGAAGTCGTTCGTGACGATCAGGGTCTTGTGCATCGGTCCCGACAGTACATGCGGCGGATCAGACGACCGCCCCGCCTCCCGGCAGGTCGTCGTCCCCCCCGCCCGGCCGCATCCGGGCGACCAGCGTGGCGAAGCCGCCGAGGAAGCCGCCGATGCCCGCCAGCGCCGACCACCAGGTGATCGGCTCGCCGACCAGCACCAGCACGATCAGCAGCAGCGGACCGCCCAGCACCGCGAGCCAGGCGAACTTGGCCGTGGTGTCCGCCTCCGGCAGCGGCGGCGGCTCCGGCGGTACGAAATGCCCCTCGTCGGAGGCGTCGAAGTCGTCGTCGGACGGCTCCGCGAGATCCCAGTCGCGGGGCCCGCTGCCGGCCGAGAACACCGTGATGCTGCGGGCCACGTCCGGGGTGTCCGCGGGGGCGTCACCCGCCGGCGCCTCGTCGGGGAGGTCCTTGGGCTCCTCCCCGTACCCGGCGACGATCTGCAGCCACGCCGCCTCCTCGTCCAGCGGCTCGCGCACGGGCTCGGCGGGCGTCCCGGATGCCTCGGACGCCGCCGCGTCGTCGCCCGCGGAGGTCTCGTCCCGCTTCGTCTCCTCGGGCTCCCCGGCAGGGTTACGCTCCACCACGCGTCGCCTCCTCCTGGGCGCCGTCGGCCCGCCCGTCCGCCCCCTCGGACCCGCTCAGCCGGCGGACGAAGGCGTAGCTGTCCTCGAAGATCTGCTCCGCGTCATGATCCAGCGTCGCCACGTGATAGCTGCGCTCCAGCACCGTCTCGGTGACGTCGAGCGACGACACCCGGCCGAGCACCCGCGCCGAGTCCTTCGGCGACACGACGTGGTCGACCCGGCTGTGCAGCAGCAGCAGCGGCTGCGTCACCTGCGGCAGCTCCCCGTCCACCCGCTTCAGCAGCTCGGTGAACGAGTGCACCGCGTGCAGCGGCGTACGCGAGTAGCCGAGCTCGTGCGCGCCCTCCTTCGCGATGTCGTCCGCGATCCCGGGCGTGCTGGGCAGCAGGAACCGCACCAGGGGCACCAGCTTCGGCGCGAACCCGTGCAGCCTGTTCGCCGGGTTCACCACGACCACGCCCGTCACCGCGTCGCCGTGCAGCGCGGCCAGCCGCAGCGCGAGCGTGCCGCCCATCGACAGCCCGAAGACGAACACCTGCTCGCACGTCTCGCGCAGCGCCCGCAGCTCGCGCTCCACCGTGGCGTACCAGTCCCGCCAGGTGGTGAGCTGCATGTCCTGCCAGCGCGTGCCGTGCCCCGGCAGCAGGGGCAGGGACACGGTCAGTCCGCGGTCGGCGAGGTACTCCGCCCAGGGCCGCATGCTCTGCGGGCTGCCCGTGAAGCCATGACACAGAAGGACACCGACCGGCTCGCCTGTACGGCGGAACGGCTCGGCTCCGGGGAGAACCGCCACCACGGACTCCGTCTCACTCGATGTCGGACAGGGGTGGGTCGGCCTCCCACACTACCGCCGGAGGAGACGGTCCCGGCCGGGCAGGTTAAGGTCTCCTCGTCAGGAGAGAGAGGTCCACAGGGTGTTCTACGGCGCGGCGAAGATGGTCATCGGGAACAGCATCAAGTATGCGTTCCGGCCGTGGGTCGAGGGCATGGAGAACATTCCGGAGTCCGGGCCCGCGATCCTGGCGAGCAACCACCTCTCCGTCTCGGACTCCTTCTTCCTGCCCGCGATGCTCCACCGCAAGGTCACCTTCATCGCCAAGATGGAGTACTTCAACACCCCCGGCGTGAAGGGCAAGATCACCGCGGGCTTCATGAAGGGCATCGGCATGCTGCCGGTGGACCGCTCCGGCGCCCGCGGCGCCGGCGAGGCCGCGATCAACGCGGGCCTGGAGGTGCTGGCGCGCGGCGAGCTCTTCGGCATCTACCCCGAGGGCACCCGCTCCCCCGACGGCCGGCTCTACCGGGGCAAGCCCGGGGGCCTGGGCCGGGTGGCGCTGGGCTCGGGCGCGCCCGTCATCCCGATCGCGATGATCGACACGGAGAAGATCCAGCCGCCCGGCAAGGTCATGCCCAAGCTGATGCGCCCGGGCATCCGGATCGGCAAGCCGCTGGACTTCAGCCGCTACGAGGGCATGGAGGGCGACCGGTTCGTCCTGCGCTCGATCACCGACCAGGTGATGTACGAGATCATGAAGCTCTCCGGCCAGGAGTACGTGGACATCTACGCCACGGCCGCCAAGCGCCAGCTCGCGGAGGCGGCGAAGCAGGAGAAGCAGGACCGGCAGGAGCAGGAAGCGCGGGCCGCGGCCACGGAGTAGGCCCGGCCGCGCGCCGTCCCAGGGGGGAGACATGGCGAAGCAGCCCGCACGGATGTCGGTGGAGCAGCCGCTGTGGACGGCGCTCACCTGGTTCCGCCCGCTGACCCTCGGCTACGCCGTCATCGGCTGGTCGATGCGCTACGACGACACGCAGCGCCCCGCGCTGGGCTGGGCGTTCATGGCCGTCCTCACGGCGTGGACCCTGGCCACGCTGAACCGTACGACCGCCCGCCGCTGCACCTTCCCCTTCCTCGCCGCCGACATAGGGATGGCGCTCACCGGCATCATGCTCACGATGGCGGTGGAGACACCGTCCCGGGTCGCGGCCGGCGAACCGACGCTCCCGTCCATCTGGACGGCCGGCGCCGTGCTGGGCTTCTCCGTCAAGGGCGGCTGGCGCTGGGGAGCCGCCGCCTCCACCGCGATCGGGGTGTCCAACGTCGTCGAACGCGGCGCGATCGTGCAGAGCAACATCCACAACATCGTGCTGCTCATGGTCGCCTCCACCGCCATCGGCTACATCGTGGAGGTCGCCCGCGCCTCCGAACGCACCCTGGCCCGCGCGCTGCAGATCGAGGCCGCGACCCGGGAGCGCGAGCGCCTCGCCCGGGACATCCACGACAGCGTGCTCCAGGTCCTGAGCATGGTGCAGCGGCGCGGCGCCGCCCTCGGCGGGGAGGCGGCGGAGCTCGGCGCCCTCGCCGGGGAGCAGGAGGTCGCGCTGCGCACCCTGGTCACCGGCGGACCGGGGCCGGGCGCCGACGACGAGGCCGTGGCCCGCGCCGCGCGCCGGGCCCGGCTGCCGCTGCAGGGACGCGCGCGCCGCAAGGCGGCCGGGGAGCCCGCGCCGCCCGAGCCGGTGGACCTGCGCCCGCTGCTCGCCCCGTACGCCGGCCGCCGGGTCACGTTCGCCGAGCCCGGCACCCCCGTCCTGCTCGCGGCGCCCGCCGCCCGGGAGCTGGCCGCCGCCGTGGGCGCCGCCCTGGACAACGTCGAGCAGCACGCCGGCGACGACGCCCGCGCGTGGATCCTGCTGGAGGACGAGCCGGACGCGGTCCTGGTCACCGTCCGCGACGACGGCCCCGGCATCCCGGCCGGCCGCCTCGCCGCCGCCGAGGGGGAGGGCCGCCTCGGCGTCGCCCAGTCCATCCGGGGCCGGATGCGGGACGTCGGCGGCAGCGCGGAGTACGTGTCGGTACCGGGCCAGGGCACCGAGGTGGAGTTCCGGGTGCCGCGATGAGGCCGGCCACCCCGGCCGGGGGCCCGGGGGTTGTCCCCGGAGAAACGCAGTAGCCTCGGGACGCGACGTAAGGGGGAGACACGGTGACAGAGACAGCCGCGGTCAAGGTCATGGTCGTCGACGACCACCCGATGTGGCGCGACGCCGTCGCCCGCGACCTGGAGAAGGCGGGCTTCGACATCGTCGCCACCGCCGGCGACGGCCCGCAGGCGGTACGGCGGGCCCGGGCGACCGCGCCCGACGTGCTCGTCCTGGACCTGAACCTGCCGGGGCTGCCCGGTGTCCAGGTCTGCAAGGAGGTCCTGGCGGAGCGCTCCGAGGTCCGCGTCCTCGTGTTGTCCGCGAGCGGCGAGCACGCCGACGTGCTGGAGGCCGTGAAGTCCGGCGCGACGGGCTATCTGGTGAAGTCCGCCAGCACCGACGAGCTCATCGAGGCCGTCCGCCGCACCGCCGTCGGCGACGCCGTCTTCACCCCGGGCCTGGCCGGCCTGGTCCTCGGCGAATACCGCCGGCTGGCCACCGAACCCCCGCCCGCCACCCCCGACGAGCCGGCCGCCCCGCAGCTCACCGAGCGCGAGACGGAGGTGCTGCGCCTGGTGGCCAAGGGACTGTCGTACAAGCAGATCGCCGAACGGCTGGTGATCTCCCACCGCACTGTGCAGAACCATGTCCAGAACACCCTGGGCAAACTCCAGCTGCACAACAGGGTGGAGCTCGTCCGGTACGCCATAGAGCGCGGCCTCGACGAGACGGACTGACCCGTCCCGACCGGAACGCGGAGCCGCGTCACCGCAATTCGCTCCTTCGGGTGGACGTGATCACACAACCGCCGTTCTTTTCAAGGGATTCCCCGGATTGTCCCGTCCCCTGTGACGTGGATCACCGTTAGCGTGGGCGCTGTACGGATCGATCCGTCATGAAGGGAACACGTGATGCGGGTAGGAGTACTGACCGGCGGTGGTGACTGCCCCGGGCTCAACGCGGTCATCCGCGCCGTCGTCCGCAAGGGTGTGCAGCAGTACGGATACGACTTCATCGGCTTCCGCGACGGCTGGCGCGGGCCCATGGAGGGGGACACCGTGCCCCTCGACATCCCCGCGGTCCGCGGCATCCTGCCGCGCGGCGGCACCATCCTCGGCTCCTCGCGGACCAATCCGCTGAAGTCCGAGGGCGGTATCCGGCAGATCAAGGAGAATCTCGCCAAGCACGAGGTGGACGCCCTGATCGCCATCGGCGGCGAGGACACGCTCGGCGTCGCCGCGCAGCTGGCGGACGAGTACGGCATCAAGGTCGTCGGCGTTCCCAAGACCATCGACAACGACCTCTCCGCCACCGACTACACCTTCGGCTTCGACACCGCCGTCAACATCGCCACCGAGGCCATCGACCGCCTGCACACCACCGCCGAGTCCCATATGCGGGTCCTGGTCGTGGAGGTCATGGGCCGGCACGCGGGCTGGATCGCCCTGCACTCCGGGCTGGCCGGCGGCGCCAACGTCATCCTCATCCCCGAGCAGCGCTTCGACGTGGCCAAGGTCTGCGCCTGGGTCGAGTCCCGGTTCAAGGTGCGGTACGCGCCGATCGTCGTGGTCGCCGAGGGCGCCATGCCCCGGGACGGCGACATGGTCCTCAAGGACGAGTCGCTGGACGCCTTCGGCCATGTCCGGCTCTCCGGCGTCGGCGAGTGGCTGGCCAAGGAGATCGAGCGGCGCACCGGCAAGGAGGCCCGTACCACGGTCCTCGGCCACGTCCAGCGCGGCGGCACGCCGTCGGCCTTCGACCGCTGGCTGGCCTCCCGCTTCGGCCTGCACGCCATCGAGGCGGTACGGGACGGGGACTGGGGCAAGATGGTCGCCCTGCGCGGCACCGACATCGTCCGGGTCCCGATCTCGGAGGCCACGGCGAAGCTGAAGACGGTCGACCCGGCGGAGTACGCCGAGGCCGAGGTGTTCTTCGGCTGACGGACGGGCCGCGGCGGGGGGCCGTACCCGGACGACCCCCCGCGAGCTCAGACCAGCACCCCGTCCAGCAGTTCCCGTACGAGCACGGCCCCGTCCAGCGTCAGCACCGACTCCGGATGGAACTGCACGCCCGCGAAGCCGCCGCCGCGCAGCGCGTGCACGTCGCCGCTCGCCCCGTCGCGCGCCAGCTCGATCCCGTGCAGCGCCAGCTCCGCCGCCGTCGCCCCGTCGCAGCGGGCGGTGAACGTGTTGTAGAAGCCCACCGTCTCCTCGCGGCCGAAGAAGTCGATCCGCTCCTGCGCCCCCTGGAACGGCACGTCCTTGCGCACGATGTCCAGCCCCAGCTCCGCCGCCAGCAGCTCATGGCCCAGGCACACGCCCAGCAGCCCGTGCCGGTGATCGCGTACCAGCTCCGCCGTCAGCTCCCGCAGGAACCGCATCTTCGGGTCGAACGCGTCGTTCGGGTCCCCGGGACCGGGCCCCAGCACCACCGGCCCCTCGTGCGTCAGCGCCGCCTGCCGCAGCCCCGGCACGTCGTAGCGGACCACCGTCACCGTGTGCCCCGCCGCCCGCAGCACATGCGCGAGCATCGCGGTGAACGTGTCCTCCGCGTCCACGATCAGCACCGGCCGCCCCTGTGCGGCGGGCGCCATCTCCTGCATCCGCAGCCAGAACGGCGCCAGATCCCCCCGCCGCGCCGCCAGCGCCGCCTGCACCCCGGGGTCCTCCGCCAGCCCCGGGCCGTCCGCCGCCGGCGCGGGCCGGCCCGGCCGTACGCCGAGTGCGGTGAGCACGCCCGCCGCCTTGGCGTGGGTCTCGGCGACCTCGCCCGCCGGGTCGGAGCCGCGTACCAGCGTCGCCCCGACCGGTACCTTCAGCCTGCCGTCCGCCGAGATGTCGGCGGTACGCAGCAGGATCGGCGAGTCCAGCGTCTGCGCCCCCGACGCGTCCCGGCCGATGAGCGCCAGCGCCCCGGCGTAGTAGCCGCGCCCCCGCGGCTCGTACCGCGCGATCACCCGGCACGCGTTCTGCACCGGCGACCCGGTGACCGTGGCGGCGAACATCGTCTCCTTCAGCACCTCGCGGGCGTCGAGGGAGGTGCGGCCGCGCAGCTCGTACTCGGTGTGCGCGAGGTGCGCCATCTCCTTCAGCCGCGGGCCGACGACCACGCCGCCGCGGTCGCCGACGGTGCACATCATCTTGAGCTCCTCGTCCACGACCATGGAGAGCTCCTCGATCTCCTTGCGGTCGTGCAGGAACGCCAGCAGCCCGGCACGGTCCGCGCCGCCCTCGGGATAGCGGTACGTGCCGCTGATGGGGTTCATCACGGCCGTCCCGCCGGACATCCGCACATGCACCTCGGGGCTCGCCCCGACCAGCGTGTGCAGCCCGGGGCGGTGGACGACGAACGTCCAGTACGCGCCCTGCTCGCCGGTGAGCAGCCGGCGGAACAGCGCGAGGGCGTCGGACGCCGAGAAGCCGTCGATCCGCCCCTGAAACGTCCGGCGGATCACGAAGTTCGCGCCCTCGCCGGTGCCGATCTCGTCCTCGTACACCCGCTGCACGATGTCCTCGTACTGCTCGTCGGACACGTCGAAGGCGCCGCCGTCCACCCGCACCTCGTGCCCGGGCAGCGCGTCGAGCAGGCCGGCGAGGGGGATCTCGTACGACTCCCGCGGCCGCAGCACGGCCAGCGGGGCGCCGTCGTCGCGGACCTCGAAGCCGCGCTCGCGGATCTGGCGGAACGGGACCAGGACGAGGGCGTCGCTGACGGGCTCGCCGCGGGTGCCGTAGACCAGCGGGACGTCGGCCAGGGTGGCGACCTCGACGACGGGGCCGAGCAGCACCTCCACCAGCCCCTCGGGGCGGCCCGGGGTGCGGCGGTGGAGCAGGGCGAAGGGGGGCGCGGCGGGGGAGAGGAGGCGGTCGATCAGGGCTGCGGGTTCCATGGGATGCGGGTCCTTCCGTGGCGTACGCGAGTGCGTGCGGGGGAGGAACGGCCGCGGAAACAGCGAAGGCCGCCCCTCGGGCGGCCTGTGCGTCGTGGACTGTCGTCGTTACGCGCGTGTCAGCGGGGCCGCCGTGGAACGGGGCCACCACCAGGACTGGATCGTCTGCGCGAACATGGGACGCACCTTACCCCGGACATCGGCGGCACGGGACCCGTACCGGGCAAGAGTCACAGGTGTCTCACAACGTGAGCAACGGCGGGCACAGGTGGGACAAGCCCGTACTCTTGGGCACGTGACTGACAGCCCTCACCTCGAGACGACTCCCGACGACGCCACCGGCGCGCGGTCCTGGCGTGACCTCCCCGCCGTGCAGCAGCCCGAGTGGCCCGACAGCCAGGCCCTGCGTGACGTGATCGCCGAGCTCGAGTCCTATCCGCCCCTCGTCTTCGCCGGCGAGTGCGACCAGCTGACCGAGCGGCTGGCGGCGGTGGCCCGCGGTGAGGCGTTCCTGCTGCAGGGCGGTGACTGCGCCGAGGCGTTCGACGGCGTCTCCGCGGACCACATCCGCAACAAGCTCAAGACGATGCTCCAGATGAGCGCCGTCCTGACCTACGCCGGCTCGGTCCCCGTGGTGAAGGTCGGCCGGATCGCCGGCCAGTACTCCAAGCCGCGCTCGAAGGCCACCGAGACCCGCGACGGCGTCACCCTGCCCGTCTACCGGGGCGACTCCGTCAATGGCTTCGCCTTCACCCCCGAGTCCCGCAGGCCGGACCCGCGGCGGCTGGCGCGGATGTACCACGCGTCGGCGTCCACGCTGAACCTGGTCCGCGCGTTCACCACCGGCGGTTACGCCGACCTGCGCCAGGTGCACGCCTGGAACCGGGACTTCGTGCGGTCCTCCCCCTCCGGCCAGCGCTACGAGGCCCTGGCCCGCGAGATCGACCGGGCCATGAACTTCATGAACGCCTGCGGGGTCGACCCGGAGGAGTTCCGCACGGTCGAGTTCTTCTCGTCCCACGAGGGCCTGATCCTCGACTACGAGTCGGCGCTGACCCGCGTGGACTCGCGCACCGGCGAGCTGTACGACGTGTCCGGGCACATGATCTGGATCGGTGAGCGCACCCGTCAGCTGGACCACGCGCACATCGAGTTCGCCTCGAGGATCCGCAACCCGATCGGCGTGAAGCTGGGCCCCACCTCCACCGCGGAGGACGCCCTGCAGCTGATCGACCGCCTCGACCCCGAGCGCACCCCGGGCCGGCTCACGTTCATCACGCGGATGGGCGCCGACAAGGTCCGCGACAAGCTCCCCACCCTGATCGAGAAGGTCTCCGCGCAGGGCGCCCAGGTCGTCTGGATCTGCGACCCGATGCACGGCAACACCTTCGAGGCGGCCTCCGGCCACAAGACACGGCGCTTCGACGACGTGCTGGACGAGGTCAAGGGCTTCTTCGAGGTCCACAAGGGCCTGGGCACCCACCCGGGCGGCATCCACGTCGAGCTGACCGGCGACGACGTCACGGAGTGCGTGGGCGGCGGCGACGAGATCTTCGTCGACGATCTGCACCAGCGCTACGAGACGGCCTGCGACCCCCGGCTCAACCGGTCGCAGTCCCTGGACCTGGCCTTCCTGGTGGCGGAGATGTACCGCGACCAGTGAGCCGCCGGGCCGGTGAGACACGGCTCACGCTTCTCCGGAGCCCCCGTGCCGGGTAAGGTAAGGGTTACCTTTCCTTCTCGCGCGGGGGTTCCCGTATGTACGTGTGCTCGTGCTTCGGCGTGACCGAAGAGCAGGTCCGCGATCACGCCGCCGCGGGCAGCTGCACCCCCCGCGCCATCGCCTCCGCGTCCGGGGCCGGGACGGACTGCGGCTCCTGTGTCCGCCGGATCCAGTCCCTGCTGGGCCGGGGCGCCGGCTGCCCGCGCGGTGACCTGATAGCCGCCAAGGCGCCCGAGGCCCTCGACTCCCGGCCCGGTGCCGCGCTGGCGGAGGCCGCGTAGCTTCCCCGTCAGCTCTCCGGCTGCTCGATGACCTGCGCGATGTAGAGCGCCTCGCCCAGCTTCTCGATCAGCTCCAGCTGGGTGTCCAGATAGTCGATGTGGTGCTCCTCGTCCTCCAGGATCGACTCGAAGATGTTCGCCGAGGTGATGTCCCCCTTGGTGCGCATGACCTCCACGCCCCGCTTCAGCCGGTCGATCGCCTCGACCTCGACCTGCCGGTCGGCCTGGAACATCTCGGTCACCGTCTGGCCCACCCGGACATGGAAGAGCCGCTGGTAGTTCGGCAGGCCCTCCAGGAAGAGGATCCGGTCCGTGAGGACCTCGGCGTGCTTCATCTCGTCGAAGGACTCGGCCCGCGTGGTCTTCGCGAGCTTCACCCAGCCGAAGTTCTCCTGCATCTTCGCGTGCAGGAAGTACTGGTTGATGGCGGTGAGCTCCGCCGTCAGCTGTTCGTTCAGGAATTCGATGACCTCGGGGTCGCCCTGCATGGCGTCGTGATCCTTCCGTTCCGACCGGATTGCTGCGCATCCTCGCACCGCCGTACGCCTTGGTCCAGTAAGTGCACGCTTACTATGAGTTGCCCTCTTATGCCCCGTACGGGCAGGCCCGGGGTCCTCTCATCGGTGTCCGTCTGCGACCATGGACCCATGGGTCAGCTCGAAAGCCGCGCGGGGATGCTTCCTCCGGGCCAGCGGCTCCAGAAGGGCTGGCCGGTCACCCACTACGGTCCGGTGCCCCGGTTCAAGCCGGAGCGGTGGGAGTTCCGGGTCTTCGGGGCCACCGCCGACGGGGGCAAGCGGTGCTGGAACCACGAGGAGTTCTCGGCGCTGCCGTACGAGACCGTGGTCGCCGATCTGCACTGCGTGACGAAGTTCAGCATGCTCGGCGCGGAATGGGGCGGAGTGCCGGCGAAGACGATTGCCCGGCTGGCGCCGCCCGCCGAGGACGTCACCCATGTGATGGTCTGGGCCGAGTACGGCTTCAGCTCGAATCTGCGGCTCGGTGACTTCCTCGCCGACGACACGATCTTCGCCACCCACAAGGACGGTGAGCCCCTCACCGCCGAGCACGGCTTCCCGGTGCGGCTCGTGGTCCCGCGGCTGTACGCCTGGAAGGGGCCGAAGTGGGTGCGGGGTGTGGAGTACATGACGGCCGATCGCCGCGGCTTCTGGGAGGAGCGCGGCTATCACAACATCGGTGATCCGTGGCGCGAGCAGCGGTACTCGTACCAGGAGGATCCGGGTGAGGGCCCGGAGCTGTAGCCCCGGGCCCTGTGCGTTTGTGCAGGTCAGTGGTACTGGTGCACCACCGCGTGGCCCTTGCCGCGGCCGATCAGCCAGCGGTTGACCGGGGTGGTGACGAGGAACGCGATCGCGAAGGCCAGGGCCAGGGTCAGCCAGAACTCCGCGTCCGCGAGCTGGGCCTCCATCGCGCCGGGGATCAGCAGGATCACGCCGTTGTCGACGGCCTCCATCACGATGATGGACACGGTGTCGGCGGCCAGCGCCACCCGCACGGCGGCCGCGAGGCCGACGCCGGCGCGGGTCACGCCGTACAGGGTGAATCCGTAGCCGAAGACGAACGCCAGGACGATCGCGAGGATCATCGTCGGCGCGTTGGACCAGCCGAACGCGGTGCCGATGACCATGCCCAGCACCTCGCCGACGGCGCAGCCGGTGAGGCAGTGGAGGGTGGCCATGGCGGCCATGGCCCAGGTGACGGCGCCGTGGCCGGCGTGGTTTCCGTGATCCGCGTGGGCGGCGTGCTGCGTGTGGTCTCCGTGGCCGGCGTGGTGGGTGTGGTCTGCGTGATCCCCGTGGCCGGTGTGCTGGGTGTGCTCCTGCATGGGGTCCTCCGGGATCGGGAACGGCTTCACTGTCCCGAACCATATACCCCCTAGGGGTATTCCGCCAGGACTGTTCCGCGAGCCCTGCTCAGCCCCGCCGCAGCCGCTTCAGCCGCCGGATGTCCCGTGCGTGCCCCTTCTCGTCCGGCCCCCCGGGCGTCTCGATGACCAGCGGCACCCCCTCCGTCGCCGGATGCGCGAAGAGGTCCCGGAACGCGGCGTCACCGATCCCGCCCTTCCCGATGTTCTCGTGCCGGTCCAGCCGGGAGCCCACCCCCGCCTTGGAGTCGTTGGCGTGGATCAGCTTCAGCCGCCCCTCGCCGGCCACCGCGACCAGCTCGTCCAGCAGCGCCTTCGCCCCGCCGTCGGCGGCCAGATCGTGCCCCGCGGCGAAGGCGTGGCAGGTGTCGAGGCAGATCCCGAGCCGCGGATGGTGGTCCAGCGCGTCCAGATACGGGCCCAGGTCCCCGGCCGGCGAGCACAGGGAGAAGCCCCGGCCGGCCGTCGGCTCCAGCAGGAACAGGGGGTCGTCGTCCCGGTCCAGCCCGTCCAGCAGCGGCAGCACCAGCTCCCGCACCTGCCGCAGCGCCGTCTCCCGGGTGCGCCCGCCGGTCGCCGAGCCCGTGTGGACCACGACGCCGAGGGCGCCTATTTCCCGGCCGCGCCGCAGTGAGTGCCGCATCGACACGACGGACGACGCCGCGGTGGCCTCGCTGTGCGAGCCGAAGTTGATCAGGTACGGGGCATGCACGTACACCGGCAGCCGCGCGTCCGCGCAGCCCGTACGGAACGCCTCGTCCTCGCGCGGGTCACCGTCCGGCGTGGCCCAGCCGCGGGCGTTCGCCACGAAGACCTGCAGGGTCTCGGCGCCGATCTCCCGGGCCCGGGCCAGGCCCCTGCGGGCGAGTCCGCCGGCCACCGGCACATGGCTGCCGACCGGGTTGCGCAGCCGGGCGGGAGAGAGTCCGCGGGGGCTCACTCACTTGATCCAGATCGTGATCTCGCTGCCGCGAGGTGCCTCGTCGCCGCCGTCGGGGGACTGGTTGAAGACCTTGTCCCCGAAGAAGACGCTGTTGCGGTTGACCGTGAAGCCCGCCGCGACCAGCTGCTCCTCCGCCTCGTCCGCCGACAGGCCCTCCACGTCCGGCACCTCGACCAGGTCCTGGCCCTTGGAGATCGTCAGCGTGATCCGCTCGCCCTCGGCGGCCTCCGAGCCCGGGGTGGGATCGGTCGCGGCGACCTTCCCCTCGTCCTCGGCGGAGAACTCCCGCTGCGGGGAGACGTCCACCGTGAAGCCGGCGTCCTCGAGCTCCTCGACCGCGTCGCCCTCGTCCTCGCCGACGACGTCCGGCACCTCCACCGGCCGGCCCTTGCTGACGACCAGCGGGACCGCCGTACCGCCCTTGACGTCCTCGCCCGCCGCGATCCCCGAGGAGATCACCGAGCCGCGCCGGTACGAGTCGTGGAACTCCTCCGTGACCTTCCCGGCGACCAGCCCCACCCGCTCCAGCGTCTTGCGCGCCTGGCCGAGGGTCATGCCCTCCAGCTGCGGTACGGGCACGACCTCCGGGCCCCTGGAGATCACCAGCCGCACCGTGCCGTGGTCGCGGATCCGCTCGCCCTGGCCGGGGTCGCTGCTGATCACGTGGCCGCGCGCGACCGTCGCGTCGAACCGCTCCGTGGTCCGGTAGCGCAGCCCCGCCTGCTCCAGGGCCTTGCCGGCCTGCGCCTCGGTCTTGTCGATCACGAGCGGGACCTTGGTGAACTGGCCCGAGTTGATGTACCAGACCCCGGCCCCGACTCCGAGCACGAGCAGCGCCGCCAGCAGCGCGATCAGCCCGCCCCGGGGCCCGCCGCGCCGCGGCCGGGCGCCGGGCCGCGGGCCGGGCGGCGGCTGCGGGGGCTGGGGCGGCGGCACCGGGAGCACGCTGGTGCGGTTCAAGAGGGCGGCCTGCTGGGGCAGCACGCTCGTCAGATTCTCCGAGCCGCTGCTGTCCTCGCGCAGCGCCGTCGGCGGCAGCGCGTCCAGCTGGGCCTCGGTGAGCGCCGCGCGGGCCGCCCGGGTCTTCGAGAACAGCTCCACCGCGTCGGCGGGGCGCCGCTGCGGGTCCCGGGCGGTGGCCGCCAGCACCAGGCCGTCCAGCTCCGGGGCCACTCCGGGGGCCAGCTCGGAGGGCAGGCCGACGTCCTCGTGCAGCGCCTGGTACAGCACCTGCGCCGGGCCGTCGCCGCGGTGCGGCTTGTGGCCCGTGAGCATCTCGTACAGCAGCACCCCGCACGCGTACACGTCGACGCGCGGCGTCGTCGTACCGCCCTGGATCTGCTCCGGGGCCAGATACGACACCGTGCCCATGACCCGGCCGGTGGCGTTCGTGGAGTGCGTGTTCACCGCCCGGACCAGGCCGAAGTCCGCGACCTTGACCCGGCCGTCGTCGCCGATCAGCACGTTCTCCGGCTTCATGTCCCGGTGGATCAGCCCCGCCCGGTGCGCGGCGCCGAGCGCCGCCAGGATGGGCTCCAGGATGTCGAGGGCGGCCCGCGGCTGCAGGGCGCCGCGCTCGCGCAGCACGTCCCGCAGGGTGCAGCCGGCGATGTACTCCATCGCCAGGAAGACGTACGGGCCGTCGATGCCCTGGTCGTACACCCCCACCACATTGGCGTGCGCCAGCGCCGCGGCGGCCTTGGCCTCGCGGATGAAGCGCTCCACGGAGTCCTGCTCGGCGGCCAGCGCCGGGAGCATGACCTTCACCGCGACCACCCGGTCCAGCCGCAGGTCCAGGGCGCGGTAGACCGTGGCCATGCCGCCGGCGGCGATCCGCGCGTCCACGCGGTACCGGCCGTCGAGCGTGCGGCCGACCAGGGGGTCGTGAAGGGTGGTGTCCACGGTTGTGGATTCTACGAGGTCGCGCCGACAGGGCCGCCGTGTTCCCGCAGGCTGCAGCAGGAATGCAGCATTCCCGTGACCGGGCGCACGCCTGTGCCCCCTAGTCGAACGCCGGATGCTCCGGGTCGTCCAGCGTCGCCCGGCCGTCCACCGGCGAGCTGGCGTGCGCGAAGCGACGGCGCGGGATGCGGCCCGCGCGGTGTGCCAGGCGGCCCGCCGCCACCCCGTGCCGCATCGCCGTCGCCATCAGCACTGGGTCCTGCGCCCGCGTCACCGCCGACGCCAGCATCACCGCCGCGCAGCCCAGCTCCATCGCCAGCGCCGCGTCCGAGGCCGTCCCGGCGCCCGCGTCGAGGATCACCGGGACCTCGGCGCGCTCCACGATCAGCTCGAAGTTGTGCGGGTTGCGGATCCCCAGCCCCGAGCCGATCGGCGATCCCAGCGGCATCACCGCCGCGCAGCCCACGTCCTGCAGCCGCCGCGCCAGCACCGGGTCGTCGCTGGTGTACGGCAGCACCGTGAACCCGTCGTCCACCAGCGTCTCCGCCGCGTCCAGCAGCTCCACCGGGTCCGGCAGCAGCGTCCGCTCGTCGGCGATGACCTCCAGCTTCACCCAGTCGGTCCCCAGCGCCTCCCGGGCCAGCCGCGCGGTGAGCACCGCCTCGCCCGCGGTGTAGCAGCCGGCGGTGTTCGGCAGCACGGCGATCCCGTGCTTCTCCAGCACGGACAGCACGGACCCCCGCACCCCGGGGTCGAGGCGGCGCATGGCCACCGTGGTCAGTCCGGTGCCGGAGGCCAGCAGGGCCCGCTCCAGGACGTCCAGGCTCGGCGCGCCGCCGGTGCCCATGATCAGCCGGGAGCCGAAGGCCTTACCGGCGATGACGAGGGGGTCGGTCGTACCGGTCACGGCGGTCACCCTCCCTGCACGGCGGTCAGCACCTCGACCCGGTCGCCGTCCCCGAGGAGGGTGGCGGACCAGCGGGTACGGGGGACGACGGTTTCGTTGACGGCCGCCGCGATGCCCGTCGGGGCGGTGGTGAGGGCGGCGACCAGGGCGTCGAGGGTGAGCCCGGCGGGGGGCAGCTCGCGCGGCTCGCCGTTCACGCGGATCGTGCTCATACGGTCGTCAGCTCCCGTCCGGTGAACCGGCCGGCCGTGAAGGGCCGCGCCTCGGGCGGCAGCTCGCCGGACGTCAGCGCGTCGGCGAGGGCGTCGCCGGTCACGGGGGTGAGGAGCACGCCGTTGCGGCCGTGGCCGGTGGCCAGCAGCAGGCCGTCCAGGGCGGTGGCGCCGAGCAGCGGGGCGTTGTCGGGGGAGACGGGACGCAGCCCGGCGGACGTCTCCACCAGGGCCAGCTCGGTCAGCCCGGGCAGCAGCTCGTGCGCGTCGCGCAGCAGCTCGTACACCCCGCCGGCCGTCACCGTGGTGTCCCAGCCGCGCTCCTCGCTCGTCGCCCCGATCACCAGCTCGCCGCTCTCCCGCGGTACGAGATACACCTGCGACCCCCGGACGACCGCCCGCACCGTCCGCGACAGGAACGGCCCGTGGCCGCCGTCCGGCATCCGCAGCCGCACCACCTGCCCCTTCACGGGACGCACCGGCGGCATCAGCTCCGGCGGCACCCCCGCCAGCCCGCCGCTCCAGCTCCCGGCGGCGAGCACCGTCCGCCCGGCCGCGACGGCGGTGCCGTCCTCCAGCACCACCCCGGCGGCCCGCCCCCGTACGACGGTCAGCTCCCGCGCCCGTACGCGGTGGAACACCACCCCCGCGCGCTCGCAGGCGGTCACCAGGGCCCGGGCCAGCAGCCGCGGGTCCGCCTGATGGTCGCCGTCCACCCGCAGCCCGCCGCGCACCCCCGGCGCCAGCATCGGCTCCAGCCGGCGGCACTCGCGGCCCGCCAGCCATTCCGACGACAGCCCCAGCTCCCGCTGGAAGGCGTGCAGCTCCTTCAGCTGGGCCCGGTCGTCGGCGTCGAGCGCGACGGCGAGCGTCCCGCACGTGCGGTAACCGACGCCCGTCCCGGCGGCCTCCTCGAGCTCCGCCGCGAAGGCGGCCCAGCGGCGGGCGGACGCCAGCTGGAGGGCGAGCAGCCGCTGCTCGCCGTAGTGCAGTTCGGTGACGGGCGCGAGCATCCCCGCGGCGACCCGCGCCGCGCCGCCGCCGGGCGACGGATCGGCGAGGGCCACGGACAGCCCGCGGCCGGCCGCGCGCCAGGCCGTGACGAGGCCGATGATTCCTCCGCCGACGACGAGGACGTCGCGGGCACCTTCGGACGATATGACTGGCCGCATGACGGGACAGCCCCTCCCTTCGCCGGCATGACCCGGATCAGGTTCGTACGGTCGGGGGCCGCCAGCCCCCCTCTCAGCCCGGTGCGCCGGGCTCCCGCGAGTGGTCTTTGCCCGCAGCCTAGCGCTCCGGCCCGTTCACTTGAACGGCCGGGACCGCCGGCGTACGGATCACTTGGCCAGGAACGCGGTGAGCCCGTCGAGCAGCATGCCGCTGCCCTGCTTCGCCATGTCCCGCTCCTCCTCCGTGTCGCACGACTGGCTGACGGTGAACTCCGTGCCGCCGTCGACCGCGCGGAACGTGCAGTCCATCAGCGACTGGCCGCCGGGGGTGTCCATGCCCACGACCAGCCTCTCGTTCTCCTCGACCCCGGCGTACGAGCCCGTCAGCGGGAACGCGCTGCCGTCGGGCGTCAGCATGGTGGCCGCCCACGTGCCGCCCGGGCGGACGTCGAGCGACACCGAGCCCGGCACGGCGTTCGCCCACTGCTCGTACTGCCCGGGCACGGTCCAGGCCTGCCAGACGCGCTCGACGGGGGCCTCGAGGACACGGGTCAGGGTGTAGTCGTACGACACGGTGGTCTCCTTCGTCGGGGGCCCCGTCCTGCCGGGGCGCTCACAGGGATGGACCGGGGGCTCCGGAGAAAGTCATCGAAGGACGGGAGACTTGTCACCCGGGCGGCCAAACCCGCTGTTCCGGCGGCGGGCTGACCTATGGTGACCCCGTGACTGAGCGGACGAGGGATCAGCGGGCCGTCATCGTCGGGGCCGGGATGGCCGGGGTGCAGACGGCCGTCGCGCTGCGCGAGCAGGGGTGGACGGGGGACATCACCCTCATCGGCGCCGAACCGCACCAGCCGTACGACCGGCCGCCGCTGTCGAAGGCGGTGCTGCTGGGCAAGGCGGAGGACTCCGCGTTCGATGTTGACTTCGCCGGTCTGGGAATCGAACTCCGCCTCGGCGAGGACGTGCTGTCCCTCGACGCCGTACGGCAGGCCGTCACGACGGAGGCCGGCGACGTCCCGTACGACACCCTCGTCGTCGCCACCGGCGCCGAACCCGTACCGCTGCCCGGCACCGAGGGCGTGCCGGGCGTCCATCTGCTGCGCACCCTGGACGACGCGGACCGGCTGAAGCCGGTGCTCGCCGCGCGGCACGAGATCGTGGTGGTCGGCGCCGGGTGGATCGGCGCGGAGTTCGCGACGGCGGCCCGGGAGGCGGGCTGCGCGGTGACCGTGGTGGAGGCGGCGGACCGGCCGCTGGCCGAGGCGCTGCCCGCGGAGGTCGGTTCGGCGATGACCGCCTGGTACGCGGACGCCGGTGTGCGGCTGCTCACCGGGTCGGCCGTGACGAGGGTGTCGGCCGGCTCGGTGGAGCTCGCCGACGGCAGCCGGATCACGGCGGACGCGGTGGTGGTCGGCATCGGGGCGCGGCCGGCGACGGGCTGGCTGCGGGGCTCGGCGGTGGAGCTGGCCCGGGACGGGTCCGTACGGGCGGACGACCGGCTGCGTACGAGCGTGGCGGGGGTGTACGCGGTGGGGGACTGCGCGTCGTTCCCGTCCGCGCGGTACGGGCGGCGGCTGCTGGTGCACCACTGGGACAACGCGCTGCAGGGGCCGGCCACCGTGGCGGCGAACATGATCGCCGACAGCACCGCGGACCCGGCGCGGGTGGTCTACGACCCGGTGCCGTACTTCTGGTCGGAGCAGTTCGGGCGGTTCGTCCAGTACGCGGGGTACCACGGCGACGCGGACACGATGGTGTGGCGGGGGGATCCGGCGGGGGCCTCGTGGTCGGTGTGCTGGCTGCGGTCGGGGGTGCTGGTGGGGCTGCTGGCGGTGGGCCGGCCGCGGGATCTGGCGCAGGGGAAGCGGCTGATCGCGGCGGGTGCGGCGCTGTCCGCGGAGCTGGCGGGGGATCCCGCGGTGCCGCTCAAGTCGGCGGTCGCCCGGTGACGTGTGGCAGTGGGGTGACCCTCTGATGGACGTGCCCCGTTCCGGGTGTCGGTCGCAGATGGCACGCTTGTCCTTGTGACCGAGATTGACGCAAAGACCGAAGCACTCGTAACCGCGTGGCTGACCCTGCCCGAGATCGCCGAGAGGCTGGGGGTGGAGGTGACGCGCGTACGCCAGATCGTGAAGGAGGGGCAGCTCATCGCCGTGCGGCGGGGGGAGAACCGGGCGCTCCACGTTCCCGCCGACTTCGTCGGTGAGGACAAGATCGTGAAGGGCCTCTCCGGGACCCTGACGCTGCTGAAGGACGACGGCTTCAGCGACGAGGAGGCCCTGGAGTGGCTGTTCACGCCCGATGAGTCCCTGCCCGGGACGCCCGCGCAGGCGCTGCGCGAGAACCGGGGGACCGAGGTCAAGCGCAGGGCGCAGGCGCTGGCGGTGTAGCCGGGGCCCTCACGCCCCGCGCAGCCGCCGCGCCAGGTCCCTCGCCGCCGACTTTGGGTCCTCCGCCTCCGTGAGGGCCCGGACGACCACGACGCGCCGGGCGCCCGCCTCCAGGACCTCGTCCAGATTCGACGCCGAGATGCCGCCGATCGCGAACCAGGGGCGGGACGTCCCCAGCGCGGCGGTGTGGCGGACCAGGGACAGGCCCGGGGCCGGGCGGCCCGGCTTGGTGGGGGTGGGCCAGCAGGGGCCCGTGCAGAAGTAGTCCACCCCCGGCTCCGCCGCGGCCGCCGAGGCCTCGGCGGGGGAGTGGGTGGAGCGGCCCACCAGGACGCGGGAGCCGAGGATCGCGCGGGCGGCGGGGACCGGGAGGTCCCCCTGACCCAGATGCAGCACGTCCGCCCCCGCCGCGTGGGCGACGTCCGCGCGGTCGTTCACCGCGAGCAGCTTCCCGTGCCGGCGGCACGCGTCGGCGAAGACGGTGAGCAGCTCCAGCTCCTCCCGGGCCTCGAGCGTCTTGTCCCGGAGCTGGACGACGTCCACCCCGCCGGCCAGGACGGCGTCCAGGAACGCGGGGAGGTCCCCCCGCGCCTTGCGGGCGTCGGTGCACAGATAGAGCCGTGCGTCGGACAGCGGCATGGGAATCCCCCTCGGGGTCGGCGTCGCGCGCAAGGATTGTGCCGCAGCCGGGGACGGGCGGGGACAGCCGGGGGACACACCCGCGCGCCCGCGTTCCGCTCGTACACAAGACCGATCCCGAACATTGAGACAAATCGCACTGGACCTTGGCGCCCGCGGCTACCGGACGGTTAGCCTGCCACGTATGGCCCACGGCACTGCGTCGACCAGGACCGATCGAGCGATCACCGTTCGGGAACTCCTTGCGTCCGGAAATCAGTCGTATTCGTTCGAGTTCTACGCCCCGAAGACCCCGAAAGGCGAGCGCACCCTCTGGGACGCCGTCCGCCGAATCGAGTCCGTGGGACCGACGTTCGTCTCCGTGACCTACGGCGCCGGCGGCTCGTCCCGGGAGGGCACCGTCCGTGCGACGGAGCGGATCGCCGCCGAGACCACGCTGACCCCCGTCGCGCACCTCACCGCCGTGAACCATTCCGTCGCGGAGCTGCGCAACATCATCGGCCAGTACGCCGACGCCGGTATCCGCAACATGTTCGCCGTCCGCGGCGATCCGCCCGGTGATCCCACGGGCGAATGGATCCGGCATCCGCAGGGCGTCGGCTTTGCCGCGGATCTGGTGAGTCTGATCAAGGAATCCGGCGATTTCTGCGTCGGTGTGGCCGCATTCACCAACATGCACCCGCGTTCGACGGACTGGGACACGGACATCCGGCACTTCGTCGACAAGTGCCGCGCGGGCGCCGATTACGCGATCACGCAGATGTTCTACTACGCCGAGGACTATCTTCGGCTGCGGGACCGGGCCGCGAAAGCGGGCTGTGAGCTGCCGATCATCCCGGAGATCATGCCGGTCACCAATGCCGGTCAGATCGAGCGGTTCGCGCAGCTCACCAACGACGAATTCCCGCGCGAGCTCGCGGACCGTATTCTCGCGGTCAAGGACGACAAGGCAGCGGTACGCTCCATCGGCATCGAGTACGCCACGGAGCTCGGTGCGCGGCTGCTCGCCGAGGGAATCCCCGGTCTGCATTTCATTACGCTCAACCACTCCACGGCGACGCTGGAGATCTACGAGAACCTCGGGCTGCAGCAGCGGTCCCGACAGCCGGCATGATGCGGCGGAAAGCGGGCGGAACATGGGCGACGGCATGAGAACTGTCCTGTACATCGCCTTCGCGGCCGTAACCCTGTGGCTGCTGTGGGAAGTCCTCATGCAGTACAAGGCCCGGCTGCGCTGGCGGGTCGTCGCCCTCGGCGGCTTCCTGCTGGTGGCCGGCGGTCTGTTCGTGCTCGGCAGCCGGCTCGTCATCGCCCTGGGCGCCGTCCTGTTCGCCTGGGGCCAGGTGAAGGTGACGCTCTCGTACCGCAGCGGTTTCTCCGACGGCTGGTCGCTCGGCCCGCACGACGACGAGGACGACGAGGACGACCGCCCCCGCCCGCCGCGCCGCCGCGAGGCCGCGTACGACGACTACGACGAGCCTCCCGCCGCCGCCCCGCTGCCCAAGCGCAGCCCGCCGTTCGAGCCGGCCGAGCCCGCCCCCGCGGGCCAGTTCTCCGCCTTCGGCGACGGCCCGCAGCCCGCCGCCCCGGCCGCCCCCGGGGGCTACGACGGGTACAACGGCGGCTACGACACGGGCGGTTACGCCACCACCTCCGCGGGGTACGACACCGGCTCGTACCAGACCACCGGCGGCTACCCGGGCCAGGACCAGAGCCAGGGCGGCCAGCAGTCGTACGCGCAGAACGACTCGTACGCCGGCTACAGCGACCCGTACAGCGGGACGCAGTACGCCACCCCCTCGTACTACGACGGCGGCAACGGCTCGTACGACACCGGCTCCTACCAGACCACCGGCGGCTACGACCCGCAGGCGTACGGCGGCGACCAGGGCACCGGGGGCTACCCGGCGCAGGGCGGCTACGACTCGGGGCAGTACCCGGCGCAGCAGCCCGGCGGCTACGCGCCGGACGGCACCTGGGTGCCGCAGCAGCGCGAGGGCGAGGACTACGACCCGGGCCAGTACCCCTCCCAGCAGGGCTACCCGGGGTACGACGGCCAGTACCGCTACTGAGAGCCGCGGAAGTCCGCGCCCTCCACGATCAGCCCGGCGACGAGCGCACCGGACATCCCCGCGTGCGCGAGTCCGCCGCCCGGGTGCGACCAGCCGCCCACCGCGTACAGGCCGGGCAGCGCGGTCGTGTTCCCCTGCGTCAGATACGCGCCGCCCGCTCCCGCCAGCGCCGGCCCCGGTACGCCGCCGCCGACCGCGCCCGTCTCCCGCTCGGTGTCGGCGGGGGTGCGCACCTCGCGCCACAGCGTCCGCCCGCCGAGCCCGGGCACGGCCGCCTCCGCCGCGCGGACCATCGCGTCGGCGAACCGCCCGGCGACGTCCGCCTTCCCCCAGTCCTCCCCGGTCGGCACCACGGCGCTCAGCGTCACCGCCTCGTGCCCGCCGTCCGGCCGCCTCCCCGGGTCGTCGGGCCGCAGCACGGTGACCGTCGGCGCGTCCACCGCCAGCCCCCCGCGGAACACCCACGCGGCCTCCGCCTCCCGTGCGGCGCCGTGCACCACCGTGCGGTGGACGGCGTCCGGCTCGCGCCCGCCGCGCAGCGCCAGACAGACGACCACCCGCCCCGGCATCCCCACCCGACCGGACGCCTCCTCCTGCGGGGTGGGCCCCGGCGCGGCGCCGCCCAGCGCCTCGAGCGCGGCCGGTGACACCCCCGCGACGACGTGGGCGGCGGCGCGGGTGCCCCCGTCCGCCAGCCGGACGCCGGCCGCCCGGCCGTCCGCGGTGACGAGGCCGGTGACGGCGGCGCCGAAGACGAACTCCACGCGGCGCTCGAGGCACCGCTCGTACACCGCCGTGGCGAGGGCGCGCGTCCCGCCGTTCACGTACCAGCTGCCGAAGGTCTGCCGCAGGTACGGCAGCACGACGGCGGCCGCGGGCGCCCGCAGCGGGTCGAAGCCGTACGACAGGGCCTCCTCGGTGAGCATCAGGCCCAGCCGCGGATCCCCCAGCTGCTCCCGGCGGACCTCCTCCAGCGTCCGCGCCCGTACGGTGCGCCGCCGGCGCAGCAGCCCGCCGCGTACCTCCACGGGGGGATACGGGTCGGCGGCCAGGGCCCGCCAGTCGCCGGTCAGGGGCTCCTCCAGCAGCGGGCGGCGGGTGGCGTCCCAGACGGTGCGGCCCCGGTTGACCAGGTCCGCCCACTCCTGCCCGGCGCCCGGGGCCACCCCGGCGTCCAGGGCCCGGATCACGCCGCCGCGGGAGGCGGGGAGGGTGACGGCGGTGCCGTCGGGGAAGACGTGGCGGACCGCCGGATCGAGGGCCGTCATCCCGACGACGTCCTCCAGCGCGCGCCTGCCGGTCTTCACGAAGAGATCGCGGTACACGGCGGGCAGCCGCAGCAGCCCCGGTCCGGTGTCGAAGCCGAAGCCGTCGCGGGTGAGGGACCGTACGGCCCCGCCGTAGGTGTCGCCGCGCTCGTACACCGTCACCCGGTGCCCGGCCGTCGCCAGCCGCGCGGCCGCCGCCATGGCGCCGAGTCCGGCGCCGATCACCGCAATCCCTGCCATGCCCGGACTCTAGCCCGCGATCACCCCCGGGCCTCCGGCCGGACGGGCCGCTCAATCCGGCCGGGTGCTCTCCCGGCGTGGCGCCCGGGGCCCAGCTCTGAGTACGCGTACCCAGAGGGAGAGATGAGTACCTGACCGGATGGCTGTGACCTGCGGGGACGGCAGAGTGGTGGACAGGTCGGGCGACACCGCGCAGCCCGCACCGCCGGCACGGGGCGGCGGAGCGGGCCGCGGGGGAGCCCGGCTCAGGGGGAAAGGAAAGGCGCCGCTCCGGGCGGAACGACGGGGGATCGTTCCGCTTCGGGGCGGCGCGTCCGTGTGCGTGCCCGCTCTCCCGAATTCTCCCTCCCTGTGTCGCTCTCTGCATCGAACATGCATACAACGTGCCTGGTCAGAGCAGATTGTCAGTGGTGTGCCCCACGATGGGTACATACGACCGAACAGGACGTGACACAGGAGGCAGAGATGGCAGTCAAGCCGACACGCCGTGCCGCTGCTGCTTACGGCCCCCCAGCGGCCGCGTTTGATCCGTCGGGCCGGCCCATGGCCCCGCGCGCCGCGCTCGAGCTCCTCGCCCAGGCGCACGCCGGCCTGGAGGAGGCCGCCGTGCTGGAGACGGCCAACGAGCGCTACGCCACGGCGCATCTGGCCGCGCTGCGCACCGCGGCCGCCGTGCTCGCCGTGCGCGGGCGCCCCGAGGAGTCCCCGCGGCGGCGGGGGCGCATCCGCAGCGCCTGGGAGGTGCTCCCCGAGGTCGCTCCCGAACTGGCCGAGTGGAGCGCCATGTTCGCGGCGGGAGCCCGGATACGGGCCCGGGCCGAGGCCGGCATCGAGGGAGCGGCCACCTGGCGGGAGGCCGACGACCTGGTGCGCGCCACGGGGATGTTCGTGCGCATCGTGGAGCGCACGATGGTCCTCCAGCCGCTGCTGCCCCGCCAGGGGGAGGCGGACCGGGCCTGAGCCCCGGCCGGCGTACGCGGGCCCCCGCGGCCGCACGCCGCGCCGCCGCACCGGGTCGGAGCAGGGCCTAAGCTGGGCCCCGCCAGAGCCGGAGCACCTTACGGAGCACATCCATGTCGCAGGACCAGAGCAGCGAGTCGCCGGCCGTGCCAGAGGGCGGCCACGGGCAGAAGGGGAGCACCCGGGCCCAGGCGCGGACGGCGGTGGTCTGGCAGGTGCTGAAGGAGGCGCTGGACCGGCAGGCGAAGGCCGGCCCCTCGCCCGTGCTCGACGTCCTCGACACCGGGGGCGGCACGGGCAACTTCGCCGTGCCGATCGCCGCCCTCGGCCATCGCGTCACGGTCGTCGACCCCAGCCCCAACGCCCTCTTCGGCCTCCAGCGGCGCGCCGCCGAGGCCGGCGTCGCCGAGCGGGTGCGCGGGGTGCAGGGCGACGCGCACGGGCTGTTCGAGGTCGTCGAGCGCGGCGGGTACGACGCGGTGCTGTGCCACGGGGTGCTGGAGTACGTGGACGATCCGGCGGAGGGCATGCGCAACGCGGTGGCGGCGCTCCGTCCCGCCGCCGGGACGCTGAGCGTGCTTGCGGCCGGGGTCGGCGGCGCGGTGCTCTCCCGGGCGCTGGCCGGCCACTTCACCGCCGCGCGCCGCGCGCTGACCTCCCCCGAGGGCAGCTGGGGCGGCAGCGACCCGGTGCCGCGGCGCTTCACGCCCGGTCAGCTCCGTGACCTCGTCCGGGCCGAGGGGCTGGAGATCGCCGCCGTGCACGGGGTGCGGATCTTCTCCGACCTGGTCCCCGGCGGGCTCGCCGAGCAGGAGGCCGGGGCGCTGGAGGCGCTGCTGGAGCTCGAGCTGGCGGCGGCCGAGTCCCCCGCGTTCCAGGCGGTGGCCAGCCGGCTCCATCTGCTGGCCGTGCGCGGCTGACGGGCCGTTCCCGGGCCCCGTCCGGACGGCGGGCCGGCCGTCGCGGCGGACGCCGATTTCGCGGGGCCGATCATGTGATTTCGGGGCCCCGGCTGGGCATGACGTTGAGCAGAAGGTGCGGGTGTCCGACAGCGGTTTGCGGGGGGAGGGTGACGGTCCGGGCGCAGTCCGGGTGCAGTAGGCCACAGACCACCCGTTCGGCCGCTCGGCCCCGTATCATCTGGAGACATGGTCCGCCTTTGCGGATCGGCGGATTTGGCGCAGAGGGGCGGGTTTCACGGGTGCGATTCCCCGCATATCCTGAAGGGGACCCCTGGTCGCTCCCCGCGACCGACGAGTAGGAGGACTCCGTGCCGCTCTCTGAGCACGAGCAGCGCATGCTCGAGCAGATGGAGCGAGCGCTGTACGCCGAAGATCCCAAATTCGCGACAGCGCTTGAGGGAAGTGGGCTGCGTGTCCACACCCGTCGCCGGGTGTACCAGGCCGTGGCCGGATTCCTGGTGGGTATCGCGCTCCTGATGACCGGTATGGTCGCCAAGCAGATCTTGGTCGGCGTGGTGGGCTTCCTCGTCATGCTCGGCTGTGCGGTGCTGGCGGTGACCGGCTGGCGCAAGGCGGGCAAGCCGGGCGAGGCCCAGGCGCAGCCGTCTGCGGGTTCGGGATCGCGCCGGCAGGGGCGCCGCAAGCGCTCCGTGATGAACCGCATCGAGGACCGCTGGCAGCGCCGGCGGGACGAGCAGCAGTAGGCGGCCCGGGGCCGACGGCCCCGCGGTGACGCGGCCGGGACACCCGGCCCCCGGCTGTGCTCCGGCACGCCCACACCCCGCGCCGAAGGGCGCGGGGTTTTGTATGCCCGGCGTGCGGGCGCCCCGGCCCGCCAGGGGGACCGGGGCGCCTCGCCGTACCAGGCCTCGGGGGCGCTACGAAGCGGGCGCTACGAAGCCCCCTCCCGCCGGGGCCGCAGCCGCATCCCCGCGGCGCGGACGGCCTCCGACCACCGCTGCGTGCGCTCCGACCACGCCTGCGACCACGCCCACGCCACCTGCGCCGCCGACCGCGGCGCCAGCCGTGCCCGCAGCCGTACCCGGCGCGGCGCCGCCGCCCCCAGCCCGGCGACGACCCGCCGCACGTCACCGGCGACCCCCGCCGCCGGCTCCGCGGCCGGCGCGTACAGCACCCGCTCGACCGCCGTGGCCACCCGGTGCGCCGCCGCCGACGCCTCCGCGTCCAGCGACCCGAGCCGGATCAGCCGCACGACGGCCTGCCGCGGCGTCAGCGCGTCGTCGGGCGGCACCCCGAAGTCCCACGCGCTGTCACCGAGTTCGGCCCACGCCGCCAGCGCCGGCGCTCCGCGTGCCAGCCGCGCCCGCCGTGCCCGGCGCCGCCACAGCGCCGGGGCCGCCAACAGCAGCAGCACCAGGGCCACCAGTACCAGCCCGGCCACCACCGGACCGCTGAAGAAGCCGTCGTCACCCCCGGTGTCCAGGGCCCCCGCGGGCGCCTGCGAGCTGCAGCCCGCCGGGTCGATGTTCCGCAGCGACGCCGGGCACCCGGAGGTGCTGGGCAGCGGCGCGGCCGGGGCGGTGTCGGTCGGCGCCGCCGAGGGGTCCTGCCCCTTGTTGCGCGGCGTCGTGCTGCTCGACTCGCCCAGGGAGTACGACGGTACGGAGCCCCGGGTCGGCGTCGGCTCGAACCGGGTCCAGCCCACGCCCTCGAAGTACAGCTCGGGCCAGGCGTGGGCGTCCTTCAGCCCCACGCTCATCACCCCGTCGCCCTGGTCCTTGCCCGGCGTGAAGCCGACCGCGATCCGCGCCGGGATGCCCAGCGAGCGCGCCATCGACGCCATGGCGAAGGAGAAGTGGACGCAGAAGCCCTTGCGGTCCTTCAGGAACTTCACGATCGCCTGCGGGTCGTTGCGGTCGAGGTCGACGCTCGTCTCGTAGGTGAAGCTGCCCTGGAAGTACCGCTGCAGGGCGACCGCCTGCTCGTACTTGTTCGTGGCGCCCTTGGTGACCTCGACCGCCTTCTGCCGCACCTCCGCGGGGAAGCGCGGCGGCAGCCGGGTGTACTCCCGCGACAGCTCCACCGGCGGCGGGCCCGCCGCGGCGAGCTGCCCGGCGGTGGGCTGCACCTCCAGCGTCGTGAGCCGGTAGCGCTCGCCGCCGGTGTCCTGGCCGTCCGTGCCGACGACCGTGCGGCCCTCCGGCTCGAAGCGCCAGTCGTCGCCGACGTCGACGGACGCCGCCGGATACGGCATCGGCAGCCACTGCTGCTGGTACCACTTCTGCGCCTGGACCTGCAGATCGACCGCGTCCACCTGGAGGTCGCCGAGCGTCATGCCCTGCGGCTGGGGCAGCCGGTCCGGGACCGGGCGGATGTCCCGGCGGCTCGCGGTCCACATCACGCCGTCGAAGCGGTCGAGGGCGATGAACCGCAGATACAGGTTGTGGTCCTTCTTGTCGGAGGCCCGGTACGTCAGTACCTCCCGGTCGTCCGGCTGGTTGAGGCTCTCCTGCAGCTGGACCACCGGGTTGACGGCGTTGACCAGCCCGCCGTCGCCGTTCCCCTTGCCGGTCCCGGTGCCCGCGCCCTCCAGCAGCCCGCCGCTCAGCGACGGCAGGACCGCCGGCGCGATCAGCGCGAGGCCCAGGGCCATCGCCCCGATCCGCCGTCCGGTGCGCATGGGCGTGACGGGCCGTGTCCCGCTGTCCGTGCCGGGGCGGCCCGGCGGTCGGGTGCCCAGGCCGCCGAAGACCCGCCCCCACTGGGAGAGCCGCTCGCGGCCCTCCGCCAGCAGCAGCGTCAGATAGCCGCAGGCGGCGAGCAGGAACAGCAGCCAGCCGTTGTCGTCGTTGATGCCCGACGCCACCGAGTACAGCGCCAGCAGCGGCAGCCCCGCCGGGGCCGCGCTGCGGTACGTGGCCGCCAGCGCGTCCACCAGGATCGCCACGGCCGTCACCCCGGTGAGCAGCAGCAGCCGGATCCCGTCGCCGACGGGGGCGGGGATGGCGTAGTCCCGTACGTCCTGACCGCCGCTCTCGTACAGGTCGGCGAAGTGCCGGATCGCCTCCGGCCCCGGGATCAGCCCGGCGAACGCCTGGCTCGCGGCGAACATCAGCGTCAGCAGCATCACCGAGACCAGCACCTGCAGGGCCACCGTCGCCGGCCGCGCCAGGGGGATGCGCCGGCCGACGACGCCCGTCCCGGTGACCACCGACACGACGAACACCGCCTGGAAGTACCAGCCGGCCCCGTCCGTCAGGGGCAGCAGCGCCGTGGTCGTCAGCAGCGTCGCCGTCCACGCGGCGAACGCCAGTCGTCCCCGGCCGCTCAACATGTCCCCACCCTTGCCTCACGTGTCCCGTGCATCGCCCTCACACCCCCGCCTTCAGCTGCTGCGCCTGGCCCTCCGCCTGCCGCCACAGCTCCGGCAGCCGGTCGCCGGGCCGTACCGGCAGCGCCGTCCAGCCCGCCTCGCGCAGCAGCTGGACCTGGTCCTCGAGCCGCCGGGCGTCCGGCTCGTCGTCGCCCGCCGCCGACCACGCCGCGCTGTCCAGCAGGAACGCGATCGCCGCGCCGGAACGCCGGCGCATCCGCGCCACCAGGGACACCGTGTCGTCGTCGAGCTCGCCGATGAACGCCACCAGCAGCCCCTCGTGCCCCGAGCGCAGCACGTCGAACGCCGCGGACAGGTCCTCGGAGGCGGAGTGGTCGATCACCGCGAGGGTGTCGAGCATCAGCCCCGCCGCGTCCGCCGAGTCCGAGTGGGCGCCGTGTCCCCCGCCCGCCGACTCCGCGCCCGGCACGCTGTCACCGGTGTCGGTGAGCAGGCGTACCGCGTAGTCGCGCTCCAGCATGTGCAGCGCCGTGGACGCGGCGCCGGAGACCGCCCACTCGAAGGCGGAGTCCGGCCCGGCGCCGTAGTAGCCGACGCGCCGGGTGTCCAGCAGCACCGTGCACCCGGCCCGGTGCGGCTGCTCCTCGCGGCGCACCATCAGCTCGCCGTAGCGCGCCGTGGACCGCCAGTGCACCCGGCGCAGATCGTCGCCGTGCCGGTACTCGCGGGGGATCACGTCGTCCTCGCCGGCCAGCGCCAGCGTGCGGCGCCGCCCGTCGCCCCAGCCGGAGGATTCCCCGGCCAGCCGCACGGGCGGCAGGGGCTCCGTCTTCGGTACGACGGTCAGCGTGTCGTACGCGCTGAAGGACCGCGTCAGCTCGCACATCCCGAACGGGTCCGTCAGCCGCATCTGCAGCGGCCCCAGCGGATAGCGCCCGCGCAGATCGGAGCGCACCCGGTACGACACCTCGCGCCGCCCGTTCGGCTCCACCCGGTCCAGCACGAACCGGGGCCGCGGCCCCAGCACGTACGGCACCCGGTCCTGCAGCATGAGCAGGCCCGTCGGCAGCCGCGAGGCGTTGTCCAGCCGCAGCTGCACCCGCGCCTCGGAGCCGGCCGGCACCCGGGCGGGCGAAAGCTTCCTGCTGCCGGCGACCCGGTAGCGCGTACGGTGCAGCGCCACCACGCACACCAGCGGCAGCGCCGCCAGCAGCAGCCCCACCCGCAGCAGGTCGTCCTGCCCCAGGATGTAGCTGCACGCCGCGGCGGCGACCCCCGCGGCCAGGAAGGACCGCCCGCGTGTCGTCGTACCGGCCAGGGCGATGCGCAGCCCGCCGGGCTGCTGGTCCGAGCCGGCCGGCGCGTCGGCCGCCATCAGTACCTCCGGGCGTCCGGCGCCTGCTGGTTGTACACCTGGCCGGCGGGACTCTTGCCGCGGGTGTCCGCGGCCGGTACGGGCGTGCGCTGCAGGATCTCCTCGACGACCTGCTCGGCGGTGCGCCGGTTCAGCTGGGCCTGCGCGGTCGGCAGCAGCCGGTGCGCGAGCACCGCCACGGCGAGGGCCTGTACGTCGTCCGGCAGGGCGAACTCCCGGCCGGCCAGCGCCGCCGTCGCCTTCGCGGCGCGCAGCAGATGCAGCGTGGCGCGCGGCGAGGCGCCCAGGCGCAGCTCGGGGTGGCTGCGGGTGGCCGTCACCAGGTCCACCGCGTAGCGCCGGACCGCGTCGGAGACGTGCACCGTGCGCACCGCGTCGATCAGCTTCTGGATGTCGTGCGCGTGCGCCACCGGCTGCAGATCCGTGAGCGGCGAGATCCCGCCGTGCACGTCCAGCATCTCCAGCTCGGCCTCGGCGCTCGGGTAACCGATCGACAGCCGGGCCATGAAACGGTCGCGCTGCGCCTCCGGCAGGGCGTAGGTGCCCTCCATCTCGATGGGGTTCTGCGTGGCCACCACCATGAACGGGCTCGGCAGCTCGTACGTCTGCCCGTCGATGGTCACCTGCCGCTCCTCCATCGACTCCAGCAGCGCCGACTGGGTCTTGGGCGAGGCGCGGTTGATCTCGTCGCCGATCACGATCTGCGCGAAGATCGCGCCCGGCTTGAACTCGAAGTCCCGGCGCTGCTGGTCGAACACGCTGACGCCCGTGATGTCCGACGGCAGCAGGTCCGGGGTGAACTGGATCCGCCGCACCGAACAGTCGACGGACTTGGCCAGCGCCTTGGCGAGCATCGTCTTGCCCACGCCCGGCACGTCCTCGATCAGCAGATGCCCCTCGGCGAGCAGCACCGTCAGCGCCAGCCGTACGGCCTCGGGCTTCCCCTCGATGACGCTCTCGACCGACCTGCGCACCTGCTCCGCTGTGCTGGTCAGATCGCTGAGGCTTGATCGCTCGTCATACGTCGTCACCGGCCCTCCTCGGCCCGTCGTGGACCGGATCGCACACATACCACCCGGCCCGCCCCGATACGCGTGGCGCACCGCGGCGTCCGGGCATCCGGACGGCGTGCTGCCACTCAGGCATTCTTGCTGCCGAACGGCCGATTAGTCACGGGTGTTCCCTCATTACCCGGAGTGATGGCGCGAGTTGTTCCCCGCGCCACCGCCGTACCGGAGGGATTTCAGCGGGGCAGGACCTCGCGCAGGAGGCCGGTGTGGACGTCGAAGACGAAGCCGCGGACGTCGTCGCGGTGCGGCAGGAACGGGGAGGTGCGCACCCGCTGGATCGACTGGCGGACGTCCTGGTCCAGATCCCGGAACGCCTCCACGGCCCACGCCGGACGCTGGCCGACCTCGGCCTCCAGCTCGTAGCGGAAGTCCTCGGTGAGGTCGAGCAGACCGCAGCCGGTGTGGTGGATCAGCGCCACGCTGCGGGTGCCCAGCGCGCGCTGGCTGATCGTCAGGGAGCGGATGATGTCGTCGGTGACGACGCCGCCCGCATTGCGGATGGTGTGGCAGTCGCCGAGCTCCAGGCCCAGCGCCTCGTGCAGGTCGAGACGGGCGTCCATGCAGGCCACGACGGCCACGCGGAGCACGGGCGCGGCGCCCATCCCGGGGTCGGTGAAGGTGTCGGCGTAGACGGAGTTCGCGGCGACCAGCCGGTCGATGACGTGGTTGCCGGGGGTGTCGCTGTCGGCTGCGGTGGGCAGCGGCTCTGCGGCGGGTATCGACATAGGCATGACGGTAGCGTTTTGCGCCCTCCCCGCCACCGGCCGTCTCGTTTCCATGGCGTAATCTGCGTCTCACTTCGCCGTCAATCTGCCGGTCAGGCGGTGTCTCGCCGCTTTTGCGCACGGGCTTCGATAGGGTGACCTGCGCAGGTGGGAGGCCTCCCGCCGACCCGTTCCCCGGCGCGGCAGAGCCGGACGGAGGCAGGGCCAGTGAGAGAGGGCGCGTTGACCGAGGCACGGCACGTTCCGGTGATGCTCCAGCGGTGTCTGGACCTGCTGGCCCCCGCGCTCGAGGCCCCCGGAGCCGTGGTCGTCGACTGCACCCTGGGCCTGGGCGGACACAGCGAGGCGCTGCTCGCCCGCTTTCCCGGCGCCCGGCTGGTGGCCCTGGACCGGGACACCGCCGCGCTGGAGCTCTCCCGTACCCGGCTGGCCCCGTACGGGGACCGGGCGACGCTCGTGCACGCGGTGTACGACGAGCTGCCCGCCGTCCTGGCCGGGCTGGGCATCGCGTCGGTGCAGGGCGTCCTCTTCGACCTCGGGGTCTCCTCCATGCAGCTGGACGAGGCCGACCGCGGCTTCGCCTACGCCCAGGACGCGCCGCTGGACATGCGCATGGACCAGACGAAGGGCATCGGCGCCGCCGAGGTCCTCAACACCTATCCGCCGGGCGAACTGGTGCGGATCCTGCGGGCGTACGGGGAGGAGAAGCAGGCCAAGCGGATCGTCTCCGCGGTGGTCCGCGAGCGGGAGAAGGAACCGTTCGACCGCAGCGCGCGTCTGGTCGAAGTGATCCGTGACGCCCTGCCGCAGGCCGCCAAGCGCACCGGGGGCAACCCCGCGAAGCGGACCTTCCAGGCCCTGCGCATCGAGGTCAACGGCGAGCTCGAGGTCCTCGGGCGGGCGATCCCGGCGGCCGTCGGGGCGCTGGCGGTGGGCGGACGGATCGCCGTGCTGTCGTATCACTCGCTGGAGGACCGTCTGGTGAAGCAGGTACTGGCCGCCGGCGCCGCGAGCACCGCGCCGCCCGGACTGCCCGTGGTCCCGGAGCGGTACCAGCCGCGGCTGAGGCTGCTGACCCGCGGCGCCGAGCTGCCCACGGACGAGGAGATCGCCCAGAACCGCCGCGCGGCGCCCGCCCGGCTGCGCGGCGCCGAGCGGCTGCGGCCGGAGGTGGACGCGTGAGACGCCCCGCGCCCGGCCGGCTGTCCCGGCTGGTCCCCACCGGGACCACGGCCGCCGCCCGCACCCCCTTCGTCCTGCTGGTCGTGGCGCTGCTCGGGGCCGGGCTGATCGCCCTGCTGCTGCTCAACGCGGCCGTCAACCAGGGGGCGTTCGAGCTGGGCGAGATGAAGAAGGACACCACCTCCCTCACCGACGAGGAGCAGCGGCTGCAGCGCGAGGTCGACGCCTACACCGCGCCCGACGCCCTCGCGCGCCGCGCCGGGGAGCTGGGGATGGTGCCCGGGGGCTCACCCGCCTTCCTCGACCCCGGCGGCACGGTCCGCGGCACCCCGAGCCCCGCCCCGCCGCCACCGCCGCAGGAGCAGGAGCGCTAGCCGATGCCCAAGGTCCCCGGCCCGTCCCGCCCCCCGGGCGGCGACACCCCCCGCCGCCGCACCCCCGCAGGCCGG
>NZ_WEGJ01000030.1 GCF_009604385.1 Streptomyces smaragdinus | reverse complement strand
CCCCGCCCCCCAGGACAACTTCGGCCCGCCGCCCCCCATGCCGCCGAATCCGCCGGGCGCCTAGGGCCTGTACGGAGTTCCCCGTCGTTCGCGCGGAGCGCGGCGTCGCGGCGTTCGGTGCGTGCTCTCGGCGTGCGGCAGACCAGGTCATGTGGCGGAGCCACCTGTCCTGGGCTGCCGTGCGGCGAGAGTGCGTGCCGGGCGTCGGGGCGCAGACGGGGAACTCCGTACAGGCCCTAGTCCCGCGGCGCCCGCGTCCAGGCCAGGTTCCCGGCGAGCAGCCCGCCGTCCACCGGCAGCGTGACCCCCGTGATCCACGCGGCGTCCGCGGAGGCCAGGAACGCCACCGCCGCCGCCACGTCCGACGGCTCGCCGACGCGGCCCAGAGGGTAGACGTTCGCCGCGACCGCGGCCAGGGTCTGTTCCCGGCCGTCCCAGGCGCGGGTGCGGATGGTGCCGGGGGCGACGAGGTTGACGCGGACGCCGTGGTCGGCGGCCTCGATCGCGAGGGTGCGGGTGAAGCCCGCGAGGCCCGCCTTCGCGGCGCTGTACGCGTGTTCGCCGAGGCCCGTCTCGCCGTTCACGGAGCCGATGTTGACGATCGCGCCGCGTCCGCCGGCCCGCGCCAGATGCGGCAGCGCGGCGCGCGAGACGCGGACGGCGCCGTGCAGGGTGACCTCGAAGGTGGCCAGCCAGTCCGCGTCGGAGATGGTCTCGACGGGGCCGACCGTCGCGCCGGCGTAGGCGTTGTTGACGACGACGTCGAGCCGGCCGAAGGTCTCCACGGTGTGGGCGACGGCCTCGTCCACGTCGGCGGAGTCCCGTACGTCGCAGTGCACCCACTCCGCACCGCGGCCGATGTCCGCGGCAGCCGCCTTGGCCGCGTCGGCGTCGACGTCGGCGACGACGACGCGGGCCCCCTCCGTGGCCAGCCTGCGGGCGATGGCCGCGCCGATGCCGCGGGCTCCTCCGGTGACGATCGCTGCGTAACCACCGAACCGTGTCATGGCGGAAGGGTAAGCCCGTGACCAGCGATGCGGTAGATCACCGTCGGGCGGAAGCGGCGGCCCTCGGGTCGTAGCCGAACGGGAGCTCAAGGCGGTGGCGGTGCATCAGGTCCTCGTCGGCGAGGATGTCGCCGGTCGGGCCGTCGGCGGCGATAATCCCGTCGCTGAGGATCAGCGAGCGGGGGCACAGCTCCATCGCGTACGGGAGGTCGTGCGTGACCATCAGGACCGTGACGTCCAGGGAGCGCAGGATGTCGGCGAGTTCGCGGCGGGAGGCGGGGTCGAGGTTGGAGGAGGGCTCGTCGAGGACGAGGATCTCCGGCTCCATCGCGAGGACCGTGGCCACGGCGACGCGGCGGCGCTGGCCGAAGGAGAGGTGGTGCGGCGGGCGGTCGGCGAACTCCGCCATGCCGACGCGCTCCAGCGCGGCCTCGACGCGGGCGGTGAGCTCGGCGCCGCGCAGGCCTGCGGTGGCGGGGCCGAAGGCGACGTCCTCGCGGACGGTGGGCATGAAGAGCTGGTCGTCGGGGTCCTGGAAGACGATGCCGACCCGGCGGCGGATCTCGGCGACGTTGCGCTTCTCCACCGGCAGCCCGGCCACGGTGACGGAGCCCGCGCCGCCGCCGAGGATGCCGTTGAGGTGCAGGACGAGCGTCGTCTTGCCGGCGCCGTTGGGGCCGAGGAGAGCGACGCGTTCGCCGCGGGCGATGGTCAGGTCGACGCCGAAGAGGGCCTGGTGGCCGTCGGGGTAGGCGTACGCGAGGCCGGAGACCTCGAGCGAAGGAGCGGTCACAGCAGGATCCATCCCGTCAGGCACACCACCAGCGCCGCCCCCGGCAGCGCGGCGGCACGCCGCCAGTCGACGGCGGTCGCCGTCACCTCGTCGATCACCGGCATGCTGCCGGTGTAGCCGCGGGACACCATCGCCAGATGCACCCGCTCCCCCCGCTCGTAGGAGCGGATGAACAGCGCCCCGGCGGACTTCCCGAGCACCCCCCAGTGCCGTACGCCGCGCGCCCGGAAGCCCCGCGACTCGCGGGCGATCCGCATCCGCCGCATCTCGTCGGTGATGACGTCCCCGTACCGGATCATGAACGACGCGATCTGCACCAGCAGCGACGGCATCCGCAGCCGCTGCAGCCCCAGCAGCACCTCGCGCAGCTCGGTCGTGGCCGCGAGGAGGACCGAGGCGGCGACCCCGAGGGTGCCCTTGGCCAGGATGTTCCAGGCGCCCCAGAGCCCCGATTCGCTCAGCGACACCCCGAGGACGTGCGTGTACGGGCCTTCGGCGACGAACGGCAGCAGCAGCGCGAACGCGACGAACGGCACCTCGAACACCAGCCGCCGCAGCACGAACGTCACCGGCACCCGCGCGTACGCGGCCACCCCCGCGAGCAGCCCGGCGTACAGCGCGAACGCCCACATCGCCTCCCGCGGCGTGGCGACGACCACGAGGACGAAGCCGAACACCGCCGCCAGCTTGCAGTGCGCCAGCAGCGTGTGCACCCGGCTGTGGGCGTGCCGGTAGAGCCGGTGACCGTGACCCGCTCCCACGGCTCAGGCCCCGGTGGCGGAGACGGACTCCGGCCGGCGCGAGCGGCGGACGACCACGAAGACCCCGGAGCCCACGGCGAGCGTGAGCCCCACCCCGATCACGCCCGCGGTCCCGCCGGAGAGGCGGGCGTCGGTGATGTCCTTGACGCCGTAGTCGGCGAGGGGTGAGCTGGAGAGTCCGTGCTCCTCCTCCTTGGCGGCGATGCCCTGGTCACCGGCGACCTTCTCCAGGCCGTCCGGGTCGGCGGAGGCGTAGAAGCTGACGACGCCCGCGAGCACCACGGCGGCGGCCAGGCCCGCGGCCCACACCGTGCGCGTGGAGCGGGCGGCGGCCGGGGCGGGGACGGCGCCCGGGACGGTGGACGTGGAGCCGTCGGCGTGGCGGATGAGCAGCGGGCGGGCCAGGCCCCGGGCGCCGTGCACCAGGTCGGGGCGGACGGCGGCGACGGAGCCGACGGTGAGGGTGGTGATCGCCGCTTCCCCGAGGCCGATCAGCAGGTGGACGCCGACCATGGCGGTGACGACCTTGCCCAGGGAGACATCCGCCGTCCCGCCGATCGCGTACAGCCCGGTGAAGGCGAGGGCGGCGGCCGGGACGGAGAGCATCGCGGCGGCGAAGGAGGCGACGCCCAGGCCCGTACGGCCGCGCGGGAGGACCCGCAGCAGGCCGCGGAAGACGGCGTACGAGACGACGACGGTGACGACGCCCATCAGCGTGATGTTGACGCCCAGCGCGGTGAGGCCGCCGTCGGCGAAGAGCAGGCCCTGCATGAGGAGGACGACGGAGACGCACAGCACGCCCGTATAAGGTCCGACCAATACGGCGGCCAGGGCCCCGCCCAGCAGATGGCCGCTGGTACCGGCGGCGACCGGGAAGTTCAGCATCTGCACGGCGAAGATGAACGCGGCGACCAGCCCGGCCAGCGGCGCGGTGCGCTCGTCCAGCTCCTTACGGGCCCCGCGCAGGCTGACCGCGACGGCTCCGGCGGCCACCACGCCGGCGGCGACGGAGACGGGGGCGTCGAAGAATCCGTCGGGTACGTGCATGCGGGTCCCCTCCCAAGTGTTTCAGGTGGTCCGATGATATCCCTCTATTGCGAACGACTCGCAATAAGGACGTTAACGCAAGAGGTTCGGAGCGGGGCGCGCGGCGGATTGGCGTGCGCCCCCGTCGATCCGAGTTGCCGGGCCTCCACGGCGCCCGAAAACTGGGGATTGTGACTGTTCAGGGTGATTCTTCCGCGTCCTTCGGGTACCTTCGTGCCCCGCATCTGCACGGCGACATGATCTGCTTCACCACCGAGGACGATCTGTGGCTGGCCCCGCTGGTCGGCAGCGACCAGGTGCCGGAGCGCGCCTGGCGGCTGACGGTGGACCGGACCCGGGTGGACAACCCCCGCTTCAGCCCGGACGGCCGCACGATCGCGTTCACCAGCCTGCGCAGCCTCGACCCCGAGGTGTACGTGGTGCCGGTCACCGGCGGCGAGGCGGTGCGGCTGACGTACTGGGGCGGCACGGACACCAAGGTGCGCGGCTGGTCGCCGCCGGACGAGGACGGGCGGACGGACATCCTGGCGGTGTCGTCGTTCAGCCAGCCGCTGGCGTCCTTCCAGTGGGCGTACACGGTGCCGGCGGACGGGAGCATGGCGGGCAAGCTGCCGTGGGGGCCGGTGAACGACATCGCGGTCGGCACGCTGGACGGCGAGCGGCAGCATCTGCTGCTCACGGGGAAGCCGCCGCACGAGCCGGCGGGCTGGAAGCGGTACCGCGGCGGGGCGATGGGGCGGCTGTACCTGGGCGGCCGGCGGCTGCTGGCGGAGCTGGGCGGGAACCTCGAGAGCATCATGATCGTCGGGGAGCGGATCGCGTTCCTCTCCGACCACGAGGGCGTCGGCAACCTCTACTCCTGCAAGCCGGACGGCAGCGATCTGCGCCGGCACACCGACCACGCCGACTTCTACGCCCGCGCCGCGTCCACCGACGGCCGCCGGGTGATCTACCAGTGCGCCGGCGAGCTGTGGCTGGTCGACGAGCTGACCCCGGACAGCGAGCCGCGCTGGCTGCCCGTACGCCTCGGCGCCCCGCGCGCCGGCCGGCGCCGCTACCAGGTGTCCGCCGCGGCGAACGTCCGCGGCCTCGCCGTCGACGCCACGGGGCGGGCGAGCGCGGTGGAGGTCCGCGGGGCGCTGTACTGGCTGACCCACCGCGACGGCCCGGCGCGCACCGTCGCGCACACCCCGGGGGTACGGATCCGGCTGCCGCAGACGCTGGGAACGACCGGGTCGGTCGCGTACATCACGGACGCGGACGGGGAGGACGCGATCGAGATCGCCGACCTGCCGCAGGCCGGCACCGTACGGCTGCCGCTGCGGATGGCGGGCGGCGAGCTGGGGCGCGTACACGCGATGGTGCCGTCGCCGGACGGCTCGACGATCGCGGTGGCGTCGCACGACGGACGGCTGCTGATCGTGAAGGTGCCGGACCGGCCGTCGCCGTTCACCCATGTCCCGGCGGACGAGGAGAAGGAACACGACGAGGTCGAGCAGGGGGAGGAGGGCCCGGGCGAGGAGAAGAACGAGAGGGGGGAGCCCGTGACCCACGCGCGCGAGCTCATCCGCTCGGACAACGGGCCGGTGCGCGACGTCTCCTTCTCCCCGGACTCCAAGTGGATCACCTGGGCGCATCCGGGGCTGGGCCGCTCGCTGCGCCGGATCAAGCTGGCGCGGCTGGCGGACGACCTGGTCGTCGACGTGACGAACGGGCGCTTCGAGGACGAGCAGCCGGTGTTCACCCGCGACGGCCGCTATCTGGCGTTCCTGTCCTGGCGGGGCTTCGACCCGGTGTACGACGTGCACACCGGCGATCTGTCGTTCCCGCTGGGCAGCCGCCCGTATCTGGTGCCGCTGTCGTCCGCGACGCCGTCGCCGTTCGCGCTGTCGGCGGAGGGGCGGCCGGCGGCCGGCGGGCTGGACCCGACGGGGGCGGAGAGCGGTGACGGCACGGTGCACGTGGAGCCGGCGGGGCTGGAGGCCCGGGTGACGCCGTTCCCGGTGGCGGCGTCGAAGTACTCCTCCCTCACGCCGGTCGCGGGCGGCGGGCTGGTGTGGCTGCGGTGGCCGATCTCCGGAGCGCTCGGGGAGACGTTCGCCAACCCGTACGACACCTCCGGCAATCCGACGCTGGAGCACTTCGACATCGCCAAGGCCAAGCGGACGGAGCTGACGTCGCTGGTCAGCTCGATCTGGTCCAGCGGTGACGGCAGCCGGCTGGTCGTGCTGGACGAGGGGACGCTGCGGGTGATCCCGGCGACCGAGCGGGCGGAGGCCGACACCACGACGTACATCGACCTGCGGCGGATCATGCACGAGGCGGATCCGATCGCGGAGTGGCGGCAGTCGTTCGAGGAGGCGGGGCGGATCATCCGGTCCTACTACTGGGAGCCCAACATGTGCGGCATCGACTGGCCGGGGGTGCTCGACCAGTACCGGCCGCTGCTGGACAAGGTGGCCTCCCCCGACGAGTTCGCCGACCTGCTGCGGGAGGTGCTGGGCGAGCTGGGCACCTCGCACGCGTACGTGACGCCCGCGCGCTCCAACGAGGGGCCGTCGCCGTACCAGCGGCCGCTGGGGTTCCTGGGGGTCAACTACTCCCGTACGCAGCACGGGGAATGGGCCGTCGCCCGGATCCTGCCGGGCGAGTCCTCGGACAACCGGGCCCGGTCACCGCTCGCCGGGCAGGGCGTGCGCGAGGGCATGGTGCTGA
Organism: Streptomyces smaragdinus; assembly: GCF_009604385.1. Classification (GTDB taxonomy): domain Bacteria; phylum Actinomycetota; class Actinomycetes; order Streptomycetales; family Streptomycetaceae; genus Streptomyces; species Streptomyces smaragdinus. The sequence goes on along the minus strand of NZ_WEGJ01000030.1, from coordinate 78,932 downwards.
TCGAGATCGACGGGCGGCGGATCGACTACCGGCTGGGGCCCGGCCCGTTGCTGGCCGCCGCGGGCGGTACGACGGTCGAACTCACCTTCCGCGTACCGGAGACGGGGCGGGCTCGGCGGGTGGCGGTGGTGCCGCTGATCGACGACCGGCCGCTGCGCTACCAGGACTGGGTGGCCAACCGGCGGGCGCTGGTGCGCGAACTCAGCGACGAGCGCTGCGGATACCTCCACATCCCGGACATGGTGGGGTCGGGGTGGGCGCAGTTCAACCGCGACCTGCGGATGGAGATGAGCCGGGAGGCGCTGGTCATCGACGTACGGGGCAACGCGGGCGGCCACATCAGCGAGTTGGTGCTGGAGAAGCTGACGCGCTCGATCCTCGGGTGGGACCTGACGCGCAACGCCGAGCCCGTGTCGTACACCTCGATCGCGCCGCGCGGGCCGCTGGTGGCCCTGTGCGACGAAGGGACCTCGTCCGACGGCGACATGATCATCGCGGCGTTCAAACGGCTGGGCCTGGGGCCGGTGGTGGGGCTGCGGACCTGGGGCGGGGTGGTCGGGATGACGGGGCGGCATCTGCTGGGCGAGGGGACGGTCATCACCGTGCCGATGAACGCGGCCTGGTTCTACGAGTACGGCTGGTCGGTGGAGAACAAGGGCGTTGAGCCCGACATCGTGGCCGACCGCACGCCGGTGGACTGGGCGGAGGGGCGCTGCTCGGAGCTGGCGGTGGCGGTGGACACGGCGCTGCGGCTGCTGGCGGCGAACCCGGCGAAGGTGCCCCCGGACTACAGCGACGTGCCGGACCGGAGGCGGCCGCCGCTGCCGCCGCGGGATTGAGCCGTCACCCGGCCGATTTGATCGAAATGCGGAGGAATGCGGCGTATGTAAATCTAATTCTGCCCCCACCGGACTCACTACTAGGAGTGACAACAGATGGGCATCGCAGAAAACCCCCAGGACCGGCAGCGCCAGCAGCAGGGCCAGGAGCAGCAGCGCCAGGAGCAGCAGCGCCAGCAGGGTCAGCAGGGCCAGCAGCAGGGCCAGCAGAACCCGCAGAACCCGCAGCGGCAGCAGGACCAGCGTCGCCAGCAGGAGCAGCAGCGCAAGGGCCAGCAGCCGGGCCAGCAGTCCTGGGATGACGCCGAAGACAGCTTCTGACGCGTCCGCTTGACCCGCACGACTGTGCATCGAGGGGTGCGTACCGGAGCTCCGGTACGCACCCCTCACCCGTGCCTAGCGCCCGGTACGCGCCGACTCGTCCGCGGCCCCGCCCGCCCCGACCAGCCCGCGCCGCGCATCGCGCCCGGCCGCCAGCCGGGGGGCGAACTTCCGCATCTCGCGGGCGCCGCCCAGCGCGATCAGCCCCGGCAGCGAACCCCGTACCGCCTGCATGCCGCGCAGCCACCACTGGCCGTACACGTGCGGCGCGCGGCGCACGATGCCCCGCACGATGCGGTCCACCGCCGGCTCCAGCGAATACGTCTTGTTCAACGGCCACGGCAGGGACCCGCGCAGCTCGCGCATCACCTCGTCCGCGTCCGCGCCGCGCACCATGTCGGTGTCCGTCCAGCTCAGATAGCCCACGCCGACGCCGACGCCCTGATACGACAGCTCCCCGCGCAGACAGTGCGCGAACGCCTCCACGCCGGACTTTGAGGCGCAGTACGCGGCCATCATCGGCGCCGGGGTGATCGCGGCGAGGGAGGCGATCTGCAGCAGATAGCCGCGGCTCTCCACCAGCGCCGGGACGAACGCGCGGGCCGTGGCGACGCTCCCCAGCAGGTTGACCTCGATGACCCGGTCGAAGCTGCGGGCGTCGGAGTCCACGAACGGCCCACCGGTCGCCACCCCGGCGTTCGCCACCACGATGTCCACCCGGCCGAACCGCTCGACGACCTCCGCCGCCACCCGGCCCATCGCCTCGTGGTCGGTGACGTCGGCGTGCCAGTACGCGGCCTCGCCGCCCAGCGACGCGGCGACCCCCTTCAGCTCCTCCGGCTCCAGCCCCACCAGCGCGAGCGTCGCCCCGCGCGCCGCCAGCTTGCGCGCCAGCAGCGCCCCGACCCCGCGCGCCGCGCCCGTGACGACGGCGACCTTTCCGTCCAGCCTCTTGCCGCTCACGCGCGCTCCCCCTCCGTCATCAGATGGCCCTTCACCAGCCCCCGGATCGCCCCGCTCACCGCGTCGGGCGCCTCGACCGGCGTCATGTGCCCCATCCCCGGCAGCTCCGTGACGCCCAGGCAGTCGGGCAGCCCCGCGGCCAGCCGCCGTCCGTGCACCGCCGGCGTCAGCCGGTCGGCGAGCCCCTGGATCACGGCGGTCGGTACGGGGATCCGCCGCACCTGGGCCTCCAGGTCCAGGGCCGACAGCACCCGCCCCCACCGCCCGCGCGCCTTCGGCGGACAGGCGTGCACGATGTACGCGCAGGCCTCGATCTCCGCCGGCCGCGCGCCCGGGCCCATGGTGGCGTACCGCAGCAGCTTCTTCCCGACGGGCGTGACCGGCCCCAGCGGCAGCCGCGAGTGCAGGAACGTCCGGTGCGCCCAGCCCCGCAGCGCCTTCGGCCCCACCGCGAACACCCGTGACTCCAGCTTGAGTTTCGCCGCCCCCGTCGAGCAGAGCAGCAGCGCGGCGGCCCGCTCCCGCAGGTACGGCCGGTCGGCGGCGGCCATCAGCGTCATCGCGCCCATGGAGTGTCCCGCGAGCACCGCCCGCTCGCCCGGCCCCAGCGCCGCCTGCAGTACGGCACCGAGGTCGTCGGCGAGCAGGGAGGTGGAGTACCCGGTCGCCGACGCCGGGCTGCGGCCGTGGCCGCGCTGGTCGTAGACCACCACCTTGTGGTCCACGGCCAGATCCTTGACGACGGCGGCCCAGAACGCCGTCGAACACGTCCAGCCGTGCGCCAGCACCACGGCCGGCGCGTCCTCGGGACCGTGCACCTCGGCGTACAGCCGCGCGCCGTCGGCGGACGTCACGTCGAGCTCGAGGCGGGGGGCGGGGGGCGCGAAGGGGCCCGTGGTCACGTGCGTACGGGGGCTCAACGGACGTTCTCCTTCTGCTGGTCGGGAGCGGCGGCGCGCAGCACCTCGTACTCGGCGAGGTCGACGCGGCGGGTCACCCGGCGGAACTCGGCGGTGGTGCCCGGCCAGATGGTGGTGTTGCGGCCGGCGGCGTCGAGGTAATAGCTGGTGCAGCCGCCGGCGTTCCAGACGGTGCGCTTCATCCGCTGCTGGACGCGGGCCGTCCAGGCGTCGACGGCCTCGCGGCGGGCGTCCAGGGCGGTGCCCTTGCCGAGAGCCGTGAGCTGACGCATGAAGTCGGCCAGGTAGTTCAGCTGGGACTCGATCATGAGGATCATCGAGCTGTTCCCCAGGCCGGTGTTGGGGCCGATGACCGTCAGGAAGTTGGGGAAGCCGTGCGCGCTGGAGCCGCGCAGGGACTCCATCCCGCCGCTCCACGCCTCGGCGAGGGTGGTGCCGTCGCGACCCTTCACGCGGTCGGCGAACGGCATGTCGGTGACGTGGAAGCCGGTGGAGAAGATCAGGACGTCGGCCTCCGTCTCCGTACCGTCGGAGGCGACGAGGGTGGTGCCGCGGATCTCCTTGAGGCCGGACGCGACGACGTCGACGTTGGGCTTCGCGAGGGCCGGATAGTAGTCGTTCGAGAGCAGGATGCGCTTGCAGCCGATGCGGTAGTCGGGGGTGAGCGTGCGGCGCAGTTGCGGGTCCTTGATCGCGCGGGCGATGTTGCGCTTGGCGAGGGTCTCGATCAGGCCCAGCTGGTTCGGGTGCTTGGTGAAGGCGCCGACCTGGAGCTCGCGGATGCCCCAGAGGATGCCGCGGCGCAGCTTCGTCGTGGCGGGGATCGCGGCGTGCAGCTTCTTCTCGAACGAGGTGATCTCGCGGTCCATGCGCGGCAGGACCCAGGGGGGCGTGCGCTGGAAGAGGGTGAGCCGGCCGGCGTCGCGCTGGATGTTCGGGACGATCTGGATGGCGGAGGCGCCAGTGCCGATGACGGCGACGCGCTTGCCGGTCAGGTCGGCGTCGTGGTCCCACCGGGCGGAGTGGAAGACCGTACCGGGGAAGGTGTCGATGCCCGGTATGTCAGGGATCTTGGGGTCGGAGAGCGGGCCGGTGGCGCCGACGACCACGTCCGCGGTGAACTCCTGGCGGGACGTCTCTATCTCCCAGCGCAGGGCGTCGTCGTCCCAGCGGATGCTGCGCACCTCGTGGTCGAAGCGCAGATGCGGGCGCAGGCCGAAGGTGTCGGCGACCCGCTCGAGGTAGGCCCATATGTGCTCCTGGCCGGAGAAGGTGCGCGGCCAGTCGGGGTTGGGCGCGAAGGAGAAGGAGTACAGGTGGGAGGGCACGTCGCAGGCGCAGCCCGGATAGGAGTTGTCGCGCCAGGTGCCGCCCAGGGCCTTGGCCCGCTCCAGGACGACGAAGTCCGTGATGCCCTCGCGGCGCAGCTTGACGGCGGCCCCCAGACCGCCGAACCCCGCGCCGACCACTGCCACCCGTACGTGCTCCCGCTTTGTACCGGTCATGCCGCACGCTCCCTCTGCTGGCTCCTGCAATCCCGCCGACCGTGCCAGCAATCACTGGCATGATTGGAGGGTAGGGCTTTCGTTTACTCATGGGTAGGGGTTGGGGGCGTCGAGTTCGGACGCACGTAGGCTACGAGGGGTTCACCGGAGGGAGGCGCGGGGGCGCATGGGCCAGGAATACCGGGTGGCGGAGCTCGCGGAGGCCGCCGGCGTGCCCGTCCGCACCGTGCGGTTCTACCGCGAGCGCAAGCTGCTGCAGCCGCCGCGCAAGGAGGGCCGGATCGCTTGGTACGGCGAGGAGCATCTGGCCCGGCTGCGGACCATCGCCGCGCTGCTGGAGCGCGGGCACACCCTCGGCGGGATCGCGGAGCTGATCACGGCGTTCGAGTCGGGGCGCGATGTGCGGGGGGCGGCGGAGCTGCTGGGGTTCGAGGCGGCGATCGTGCGGCCGTTCTCCGAGGAGACGCCGGTGCGGCTGTCGCCTTCGCAGCTCGCCGATTACTACGGGAGCACCGAGGTCAGCCCCGAGAACCTCGCGGAGTCGCTGGACATCGGGTATGTCGCGGTGGACGGCGAGGAGTTCGTGCACGCCAGCCGACGGCTGCTGGACGTGTCCGCGGCGCTGGTCCGGGAGGGCATCCCCCTCGCGGCCGTGCTCGCGGCGGGGCGGGAGGTGCGGCGGCACGCGGACGCGCTGGCGGAGGTCTTCACGGGGCTGATCCGCGAGCATCTGCTGGACGAGGTGCTGAACGCGGACGCCGCCGACATCCGGCCCGAGCAGCTGACGGAGATCGTCGAGACGGTGGAGCGGCTGCGGCCGATGTCCAAGGCCGTGCTGGAGGCGGAGGTCTCGATGGCGATGGACCGGCGGGTACGGGCCGAGCTGGAGGAGTGGCAGCGGGGGCCCGCGTCGTAGCTCGCCCTGGCTACCAGAAGAACGCGCCGAAGCCGCCCTCCGGCTCCGGCTGCGGGCGGCGCGCCGGCAGGTCCCGCAGCGCGTCGCTGAGGTCCTCGTCCGCCCGCCGCACCACCCCGACGGCGCGCTCGACCGCCAGGGTCCAGCGCCGTTCGACCTCCGCGATCACGCTCGGGTAGCCGGAGTTGACCGCCAGCCGCGCCACGTCGTCCTCGCGCCAGCGGTAGTGCGCCCGCCCCTCGTCGTCGATCAGCACCTCGCCGCCCTCGGTCTCCCGTACCAGCGCCAGCAGCGCCGTCTGCGCCTCGGTCAGCGCCCGGTGGCCCGCCTCGAGCGCCCGGGCGATCCGGTGGCCGCTCGGCGGGCCGTTGCGCCAGGACTCGGCGGCGGCGGTCAGGACCTCGAAGTCGGCGGTCAGGGCGTCCTGGTAGGTGAGCTGCGGGGGCTCGTCCCCGGCCCAGACGGAGATCACCGGCTCCGCCGCCTCCTGCCGCGCCTCCATCAGCGCCCACGCCGCCCGGAACCGGCGCAGCCGCTGGATCGCGGTGTCCGTCGCGTCTGGCCCCTGGGTCCAGGCACCGCGCAGCCGGTGGACCTCTCCCGGCCGGGCGGGGTCCGGTCTGACCCCCCGGTCCTCGTTCAGCATTCCCGTCGCCCCCGTCGGTCCCCTGGCTCTCAGGGGTTGTCTCCACCGTAGGACAGGATCGATTGTTACCGCGAGAGTGCGTCAGTCTCTGACAGATCCCACCAACGTGCCTTGTAGATACCCCCGTCGGCGAGTTTCACGGCGCCCGTGGGTTCGTCCAGGCGGACGGAGGTCGTCCACCACGACTGGTGCAGGCCGTCCTCGGGGGAGGTGGACAGCAGGCGTCCGCTCCTGTGGTCGGAGCCGATGGATTTGACGTCTTCGCGGTCGGTCCGCGCGGCGCCGGGGTAGTCCTTGACGAACTCCCGGCGTTTCTTGGAGTACTGCAGCACTTCGTGGCGGGTCGTCACCCAGAGGCGGTCGGGGTTTCCGGCCACTTGCCCCAGGTCGTGGCCTCCCGCGTGGTCGCCGTCGGGGTGCGGGAGTTCCGCGGAGCGGCCTCTTTTGATCTCCGGGCGGTCGGCGGTGCCCTGGACGCGGTACGCGACGAGCTCGTGCCGGCCGAGGGCCCACAGGACGCGGAGTCTCGCGTCCCACTGGAGGCCGTGGGCGTCCTCGAGGGGTGCTTCGGCGTAGGTGTCGTTGTGGGCGGCGTAAATGCGCAGGACGCCGCCGGTGCTGCCGACGACGGCGATGTTGCCGTGGGGGACGAGTTCGATGCTGTGGAGGTTGAGGTCGGGGGTCAGGGCTCTGGCCCAGTAGGGGCGGCCGGTGGGGTATTCGACGACGGCGGCGAAGCCTTTTGAGGCGGTGGTCAGGACGTACGGCTTGCGGCGCCTGATGCGGAGCTTCGCCTCGCTGACGTATTCCCAGCTCGTAGCCGGGTCGAGGTCCGCGTACCGCGGGTCGCCGTCGGGGGTGAATGACCAGAGCACTCCGTCGGGGGCGTCGGCGTCCATGAGGAGCAGCCGACGGCCCGCCTGATCGGCAACGAGAAGGTACGTCACGCGTTCGCCGCCGCACGGTCCAGCAGCAGGGCCCGCTCCTTCTCGTTACGGGTGAGGGCCGCCGCCCGCTCGAACTCCGCCCGCGCCTCCGCCCGCCGGCCGAGGCGCTCCAGCAGGTCGCCGCGGACGCTGGGGAGGAGGTGGTAGTCGCGCAGGGCGGGTTCGTCCACCAACGCGTCGACGATCTCCAGCCCCTTTCTGGGGCTGTCGGCGCGGGCGACGGCGACGGCCCGGTTCAGCTCGACGACCGGGGAGGGGGCGATGCGGGCGAGCTGTCCGTACAGCAGGGCGATGCGGTGCCAGTCGGTGTCCGCGGCGTCGGGCGCGGAGGCGTGGCAGGCGGCGATGGCGGCCTGGAGGGCGTACGGGCCGGGGTGCGCGGTCTCGGCGCGGGCAAGGGCCGTGAAGCCCCGGCGGATGAGGAGGTGGTCCCAGCGGGAGCGGTTCTGGTCCATCAGCAGGACGGGCTCACCGTCGGGGCCGGTGCGGGCGGGCTGGCGGGACGCCTGGATCTCCAGCAGCGCGGCGAGTCCGTGGACCTCGGGCTCCTCGGGCATCAGGCCCTGCAGCACGCGGGCCAGGCGCAGGGCGTCCTCGCAGAGGGCGGGACGCATCCAGTCGTCGCCGGCGGTGGCGGAGTACCCCTCGTTGAACACCAGGTAGATGACCTCGAGCACGGACGGCAGCCGCTCGGCCCGCTCCTCACCCCGCGGCACCTCGAACGGCACGTGCGCCTTGGCCAGGTTCTTCTTCGCCCGTACGATCCGCTGCGCGACGGTCGCCTCCGGTACGAGGAAGGCGCGCGCGATCTCCTCCGTCCGCAGCCCGCCCAGCATCCGCAGGGTGAGGGCGACGCGGGCCTCGGTGGAGAGGACGGGGTGGCAGGCGGTGAAGACGAGGCGCAGGAGGTCGTCCTGGATGTCGTCGTCGATCTTCTCGAGAACGGCGTCGAGCTCGGCCTCGGAGTCCTCGCCGGCCGCTGCCCGCCCGACCTCCTCCAGCTTCCGCGCGTACGTCTGATCCCGCCGGATCAGATCCACCGCCCGCCGCTTCCCCACGGCGGTCAGCCACGCCCCCGGCCGCTCGGGCACCCCGTCCCGGGGCCATTGCTCGAGCGCGGCGACGAGCGCGTCCTGCGCCAGCTCCTCGGCCAGCCCCACATCCCGTACGACCCGCGCGATCCCGGCGACGACCCGCGCGGCCTCTATCCGCCACACGGCCTCGACGGCGCCCCGGGTCTCCTGCTCGCTGTCGCTCACGGCGACCCATCAGACCAGCCCCTGACGGGTCACCGCAAACGCCACGGCCGGGGCTCAGGGCTCGTCGACCTCGCGCACCTCGCAGCTGATGTTCCACCCGTCGCCGTGAATGGCCAGGAACCGCCGGGTCCACTCCACGGCCTCGGCCTGATCCTTGACCTGGAACATGGCGTACCCCCCGACCACTTCCTTGGTCTCGGTGAAGGGCCCGTCGGTGGTGCTGAGCTTCCCCCCACTGAGGTGCACCCGCTTCCCCTGCGCGGTGGGCTTGAGCCCCGCGGTGTCGAGCAGGACGCCGGCCTTGGTCATCTCGTCGATGAGCTTGCCCATGTCCTCCATGAGCCGCTCGTCGGGGCCGCCCTCGGGGGTGTCGTTCTCGTTGATCCGGATCATGGACAGATAGCGCGGCATGATGCTCACTCCTTCACACGTCGGCGGGATTCGGTCTGAACCCTGCCCTCACTGACGCGTCGAACGGGGGAGGGGCGGATCGACACGACGGGGGATCTATTTTCCCGGGGAAGCCCCAGACGTCAGTCCGTACCGTCGAGCATCGCCTGCACGGACTGCCCGACGAGTCCCTCAACCACGATCGGTCCGTCCACCGGAATCCCGTCCAGCCGCTCCCCCCGCAGCACGGCAACATTCACGGCATCCCGCACGGCGTGGGCCAGCCACGCCACCACCGTCCGGAACTCCGCCACGGACGCCCCGGCCACCCGGCCCAGATCCTCCGCCCGCCGGGCGTCCCGCAGGGCCCCGGCCAGGATCTCGAGCTCCATCGCATCGGCGATCCGGTTCACCATCCCGTCCCCGAGGGGTACGTAGGCGGGACGCCCTTCGTCGGTCCAGGGCAAGCGCCGTAGTGTGCTCACGTCGACTCCTTTGCAGTCGGCCGGCCCCGGGGTGTTCGCGCACCGCCGGGGCGTTTCGTTGCAGCTGACGCTACCAAGCTGGGTACACCTGGGTATACCAAGTTTCACTTTGCATAGACCTGGTGTACCCCACACGCTGTAGGTATGACCCGCAAGCTTGACGAGACGAAAGCCAAGTGGCCGCAGATCGCGGCAGCGCTGGAGCGCGAGATCGCGGCCATGCCGTCTGGCGAACGCCTCCCCGGCGCGCTGGCTCTCTCGGAAGAGTGGGGCGTCTCGCTGACGGTGGCTCGTAAGGCGCTGGCCGATCTTCGCGAACGCGGATTGATCAGAACCGAGAACGGCATCGGGACGTTCGTCGCATGAACGTCGCCGGGCTTGAAGGTCCGCCGCTGCCGTAGCTGGCGCACGTCGGAAGACGCCGGTACCGTCCGGGCTTTGATGACTGAATCCTGGGACACCATCGCCGACTGGTACGCGGAACGGCTGCAATCCGGCTCCGCCATGCATGACTTCAGCCGCGACATCCTGCTCGACCGCCTCCCGCCACGTCTCGACGGACAGCACGTCCTCGACCTCGGCTGCGGCGAGGGGATCATCACCCGGGCCCTGGCGGCCCGTGGCGTATCAACCCACGGCATCGACCCGTCACCGCGGATGATCGCCCACGCACAGGAGGCCGAGCGGCTCGAGCCAAGTGGAGCCACCTTCACGGTCGATGACGGATGCACGCTCGCCACCATCGCCACCGCCTCGATGGACTGGGTGACGGCAGGCCTGTCGCTGAACAACGTCCCCGACCTCAACGCCGCACTCACAGCCGTACGACGAGTCCTCACCCCGGGCGGCTCCCTGGCCTTCACCATCCCGCACCCGTGCTTCGAGACACCGCACGCCACCTGGACGGAGACGGCCCCCGTACGCCGGGTCATCGGCGACTACCTCACCGAGGGCTTCTGGCGCTCGGCCAACCCCGAAGGAGCCCGGCGAGCGGGCAACCAGCACCGGACGCTGTCGACGTATCTCACCGCTCTGATCGGGAACGGCTTCGCCTTGAAGACCATCGACGAGCCCGCCCCGGACGCCACCGTCATCGCCGCCCAGCCGCACCGCGCCGGACTGCCACCGTTCATCGTCCTCCACGCATGCCGGGCGTGACCCCGCCGATCCGCCCGTCTCGCAAGGGCCATTTGCGCGGAACGCCGACGCCACCCCACGCCGGCCCAATGGAACTCTGACCACACTCGCCCCCTGTGGCGGCAGATCGCCGCGGAGATCATCCGGCGTATCGAGGACAGAACATACCCGCCTGGGGGCCGCGTCCCGTCGACGCCGGGGCCGGCGCAGGAATTCGGCGTCGTCAACGCGACGGCGGCCAAGGCCATGCGGCTCGTACGCGAGGAGGGATGGACTCGGGGCGAGGTAGGGCTGGGAACGTTCGTCATGGACCCCCTGCCGTCGGGAGTCCGACAGACTCCGGTTCAGGTACGGAAGGAAACCAACCCATGAGCTACAGCCGTTACAGGATCCCGCGTGAGCGGAGACTCGCCGAAGGGTTCACCGAGCCTGCGGAAGTCGCCGAGACCCGCCACGAGATCCGAATCGCCATGGCCCTGGCCAAAGCCGTCTACGACCGCCGAACGCAGCTCGGACTCACCCGGGCCGAGCTTGCCGACCGCGCCGGGCTCACTCAGGCCGAAGTCTCCCGAATCGAGGGTTCCGACACAGTCCCCACGCTCCCCCGCCTCGCCCGCCTCGCCAAAGCACTGGACGCCACGCTCGACATCACCCTGGACGGCGACGGAACCCACGCAGGCTTCACCACTCCCCAGGAGGCTGTTTGACGCCTCCCACGGCGTCAAGCTGCACCCGCGTCAGGCCGGCCAGCAACGCCACCCGGGAAGCTCGGGTGCCGTCGAGTTCAGCCATCAAGTCCTGCAGGTGGCAGCGTCTTTCCTCACGGCGGGCATCAAGGTAGAACCGCACGGCCTCGGCCACCAGTTCCTTCTTGGTCATGCCGAGGAAACTCGCACCAGAGGTGATCAGCTCGTCCGTGACCGGATCGACCTTCAGCAGCGCTTGCCTGTGTGCGGATTTCGTGGCCACGGGATTGCCTCCTCAGGCAACTCACAGTGTCGTTCCATAGGTACGGCCCGCCTCTCAAGTCAGATCGAGCGTGACCCGCAGGGCAGCGGAGATCCGGTCCATGGTGACCTCGTCGACGCTGCCGAGGCATTCGCCCGCCTGCAGCCGCTTGTCGGTCAGCGCTGTGATGTCGACGGCGACGGCGGCCCCCTGTATCGGCTGACGCATGGGGATGGTCACGACGGTGTCGGGAGCCCCCGCGGTCTCGTCGATCACCATGCACACCGCCGTCCCCGGCAGGGCGTCCAGCGCGGCGTCCGACGCCACGATGACCACGGCCCGGCTCTTCCCGGCCAGCTGCACTCGCCACACCTGCCCCCGGGCGAACAGGGTCACGCGACGTCCTCCCCGAAGACGTCGGCGATCTCGTCGGTGTCCCCAGCCCCCCGCTCCCGCCACGCCCGCACGGCGACGGCGGCGTCCCGCAGCTGCTGTGCGCGCAGGGCGTTCTCCACGTAGGCGGACAGATTCCCCCCGGAGGCCGCCCGGGCGTGTGCGAGGAGGTCGTCGGGGAGGGTGACGGTGGTGCGGGTACGGGTTGTCATACATCCGAGCATACTCATGTATGGCGCAGGGCTCGCCGATACTCTCGCCGCCCAACACGACTACGCAGAGCTCACATCTCCTCGAAACCGCGAATCCGGGCGTGGGCCTCCGCCAGCTCCTCGTCACTGAAAGCACCGTGTTCGCTTTCATAGGCGTCGAGGTCAGCACCGAGCTGCTGGTTCCGGATTTGCCGGGCGACCGTCTCAGCCACGCCATCCATCGGCTTCTTGGACTCAGCGGCCTCCTCGCCAGGCAGGCAGGTGGCTTCGATCCGGGTCGTATCCGCGCCGTCACGCACCCGGGCCTCCGTCCTCGACAATCGCTGGGATCGTCTGCCCGACGAGACCATCAGGCCCGCTCATCAGCGGACCGTCCGCCGGAATCCCCTCCCGCCCGTCCAGCCGCTCCCCCCGCAGCAAACCATCCCGTCCCCGAGCGGCACGAAGGCGGGACGCCCTTCGTCGGTCCACGGCAACCGCCGTAGTGTGCTCACGTCGACTCCTCTGTAGTCGGCCGGCCCCGGGACGTTGCCGCGTCGCCGGGGCGCCTCTTGTTCCGCGTTCCGCCGTATACGGTACTTCACGCACGCTAGGCATGCTACGTCTCGCATGAAATGGCTAGCACGCTCATCATGCGAGGCATGGAGTTCGAGCCCGGAATCGCGCGGTGGAAGCAGGTCGCCGCGATCATGCGCGCCCGTATCGCCGATGGCACGTACCCGCCGGGCGAACGGGTCCCCAGCGTGATGGAGGTCGTCGAAGAGTTCGGCATCGCGCAGGCGACAGCTCAGAAGGTGCTGCGCGCGCTGCGGGAAGAGGGACTGACGTTCACTGAGCCGGGCATCGGCTCGTCGGTGCGCCGCGTCGGCAGCTAGGACCGGTCCGCCGGCGGTATGGACTCGCACCACGCCTAGTGGTCAAAGACAACCGTAACGGGCGCCTGGTCTGACCAGCGGTTCTCGTGCGCATCGGCTCGCTCGACGAACCCTTTCACAGCGCGAGAGGCCATGGCCCGCGATGCGCAGACCAGATCGATCCGCCAGCCCGAGTCATTATCGAACGCCCGTCCCCGATACGACCACCACGTATACGGCCCCTCCGCCCCCGGATGCAGGGCCCGCATCACGTCCGTGTACTCCGCCTCCTCGTACACCCGCGTCAGCCACTCCCGTTCCTCCGGGAGGAAGCCGGAGCTCTTGAGGTTGCCGCGCCAGTTCCTGATGTCCGCCTTGTCGTGCGCGATGTTCCAGTCGCCGCACACGACCACCTCCCGGCCGGTGGCCGCCGCGCGCTGGCGCAGGGTCTTCAGGTACGGGAGGAACTCCGCCATGAAGCGGGTCTTCTCCTCCTGGCGAGGGGTGTCCACCTCCCCCGCCGGGAGGTAGAGGCTGGCGACCGTGACGCCGGGGAGGTCCGCCTCGATGTAGCGGCCGCTCGTGTCGAACTCCGTCGAGCCGAAGCCGACGCGGACCTCGTCCGGCTCCCGGCGGGTGTACAGCGCGACGCCCGCGCGGCCCTTCGCTGCGGACGGGGCGAAGGCCGTGAACCAGCCCTTCGGCTCCCGTACCGCCGCCGGCATCTGGTCGGCCTCGGCCCGTACCTCCTGGAGGCACACCACGTCCGCGTCGGTCGCGGTCAGCCAGGGCAGGAAGCCCTTCCTGGCGGCGGCGCGCACCCCGTTCACGTTCACCGAGGTCACAGTTAGCACAGCACTCTCCTGGAGATGGGAAGACCCGGGAACGTTACTCGACGGCGTCCGGGAGAATCGCCCGCATGCCCCAGCGCTACCTCCTCGGCCTGATCCGCGACGCCACGCCCGCGTACGCGGGCCGCCGCACGCTGCTCGACCGCCTGCTGCCGGACCTGGGCCACAACGGGGTGGGCGAGATGAACGCCTCCGTCCTGCGGGACTACCGCGAGGCGTACCAGAACCACTACCTGGACCGCCTCTCGGCGCTGCACTACTTCTACGGGATCCTGCACTCCCCGGAACTGGAGAAGTACGACCGCCTCGCCCGCCTCCCGAAGTCCCGCCGGGGCGACCTCTTCATCCAGGCCGGCCGGGAGCTGTCGCGGCTGCACATCCTGTACGAGGAGTCGGAGCCGTACGACGGCCTGACGGAGGAGCGGCTGACCCCCGACCTGGTACGGATCCGCCTGGAGGACATCCCGGAGCAGGCGACCCGCTTCCGCCAGCGCCTGCGGCCGACGGTGTTCTCGGTGATCCGCCGCTACGACATCCGCCCCCGCGAGGGCGGCGTGGACCTGCCGCCGGAGGTCGCCGACCTCCTCAGGCGCGTCGTCACGGTCGCCCTGCGGACGGTGGAGGTCATGGACGCGATGCCGCCGATCGATCGCTTCGACGAGTGGTGAGCCCAGGCTGCCACGCCCCCCTGATCCGATCCCGTCGGAATCGGCGCTGGTGAAGGACTACGGCCGCTCAGAACGACGAGGACGTGGCCGACCGTCGCGCCCTGCGGGCCCTCGAAAGGAGCGGACAGCAGGAACTCCTCAAAGCCGTCGTCGCTCACATTCACGTATGTCCTCCACTCTCCGGCCGCCGCCGCTCAGGCTACGTCCGCGCCGAAGCAGCCGGTACGGACTTCTCCCACATCCCCCCGGAGGGGGACCCTCACCCCACCGGCACGAACCGCACCCGGAACAGCTTCGGCCACAGCTTCCCCGTGACCCAGAATTCGTCCGTCCCCGGGATCGACGCGATGCCGTTCAGGACGTCCGCGCCCGCCGCGCGTTCCGCGGGGGTCAGGAGGCCCGTGGCGTCCACCGATGCCGTGACCTTGCCCGATGCGGGGTCGATGCGGATGATGCGGTCCGTCTGCCAGATGTTCGCGTAGACCGCGCCGTCCGGCGTGCACTCCAGCTCGTTCAGGTTGCGGACCGGGCGGGAGCCCTCGCGGACCGCGATCGTGCCGTTCACCGCGAACGTGCGCGGGTCGCGGAACGTGAGGTTCGAGGAGCCGTCGCTCATGACGAGGCGGTCCGGCGCGGACTGGTGGCACAGGCCCCAGCCCTCCCCCTTGTAGGGGACCCTGCGGCGTTCCTTCAGGGAGGCCGCGTCCCGCTCCAGGGCCACGCCGTTCTGCCACGTCAGCTGCCAGACCCGGTCCCCCGCCAGGGTGATGCCCTCGCCGAAGAGGGCATCAGGGAGGGACACCGAGCGGGACGGCTTCCCGCCCGGGGGGCCCGCCGAGAGCCGGGAGTGCCCCGCCAGCCCCGTGCCCTCGTACAGGACGTCGTCCTTCAGCTCCAGGCCCTGGGTGAAGGACGACGTGTCGTGCGGGAGCGTCTCACGTACCTCGACCCGCAGCCGCCGCGGGCTCGGGGGCCGGTCGTTTCCGGACGGCGATGCGCCGGCGCTGCCGGCCTGTGCCGAGCAGCCCGTGAGCAGTACGAGGAGGGCGACGCTGGTCGCGGCGGGAGCGCGCATGGGGCAACCCTGGCACACGGCCGGGGCCCGAGCACGGCCGCGCGCCCTGGCGCTGCGCGGGAACCGCCCCGGTGGCCGCCGGAGCGGGCGCCGGGGAGGCCGTCTGGGCGGTGAGGACGAAGACGCCCGCCGCCGTGATCAGCGCCGCCAGCACCGCGCCGAGGGCGCCCGCCGCCCCGTACCGGAAGGACTCCCCCATCGCGACGATGCCCACGGCAGCCGCGACCACCGGGTTCACCACGGTCAGCGTGGCCAGCGGCGCGGCGAGCCCCGCGCCCCGGTACGCGGCCTGCGAGAGGAACACGCCCGCGGGGGCGAGGACGGCGATCATGGCCAGGCTCAGCGGGTCGGACGCGTCCTCGGTGACCGCCTTGGTGAAGACGGACGCCATCCCGAACACCGCGCCCGACGCCACCGCGAGGGTGAGGCTCCGGGCGGCGGACAGGCCCATGCGCCGGGCCACGAGGATCAGCACGCCCACCCCGGCGAGGGTGGCGGCGGCGACGAAGACCTTGGAGTCCCCCGTCATCGGGTGCGCCGGGCCCGAGCCGGTGAGCGAGAGGATCACGGCCAGTCCGGCCGCACACATCAGGGCCGCCGTCCAGGCGGCGCGGCCGGCCCGGCGCCCGACGCAGATCGCGGCGATCGGGAGGGCGAAGACGATGGTCAGGGCTCCGAGTGGCTGGACGAGGCTGAGCGATCCGTACGCGAGGGCGGCGACGTGCAGCACCGCGCCCGAGCCGTTCAGGCCCACGGCCGCCCACCAGCCCGAGCTGCGCAGGGGGGCGACGGCCGGCGCGCGGGTGTTGGACGCCACCCGCTCCTGGAGTACGGCCGCGCCGGCGTACGCGGCCGCCGAGATCAGCGACAGCAGCAGCGCCAGCAGGAAAGGACTCATGGATCCAACGATCCCCCCGCGCGCGCCGAATGTCGTCATCCCAGCGGATGCATTGGGTCCTACTGCCACGGCAGTAGGACTACGCCCCGGGGTCCGGCTGCGGAGGGATATTCCCCCGTGGGGTTTAGAAGGCCGTGTGTCATACGGCACGTACGGGGGATTGCCGCGGATAGGCGGATGGGGTATCCGGAAAAATAATCGGAGGAAATTCAGTTGTCCCAGTCGTAGAATCCCCGCCCCGTCTTACGCCCCAGCTCGCCCCGCGCGACCTTCTCCCGCAGTAGCGCCGGCGGTGCGAAACGGTCACCGAGCGTGGCCGCCAGATGCTCCGCGATGGCCAGGCGTACGTCGAGTCCGACCAGGTCAGTGAGGCGCAGGGGGCCCATGGGGTGCTTGTAACCGAGCGTCATCGCGTTGTCGATGTCCGCCGGGGCGGCCACCCCCTCCTCGACCATCCGGATCGCCTCGAGCCCCAGCATGACGCCGAGACGGCTGCTCGCGAACCCCGGCGAGTCCCGCACGGTCACGTCCGTCTTCCCCAGCGCCCGCGTCCAGCCGCGCGCCGCCTCGACCGTATCTGGGGAAGTCTCCGGCCCCGTGACCAGCTCGACCAGCTCCGACGCCGGGACGGGGTTGAAGAAGTGCATCCCCAGGAACCGTCCCGGATGCTTCAGCGAAGCCGCCAGCTCCGTCACCGGCAGCGAACTGGTGTTCGTGGCCAGCACCGCCCCCTCCCCCACGACCGCCTCCGCCGCCGCCAGCACGGCCGCCTTCAGCCCCGCATCCTCCGGCACCGCCTCCACGACCAGCCCGGTGTCCGCCGGCAGCCCGCCGACCGCGTCCACCGTCCGCACCCGGCCCAGCACCGCGCCGGGATCCGCGACCTTCCCCCGCTCGGCCGCCCGCCGCAGCCCCGTCGCCACCCGCTCCATGGCCGCCGCCGCGGCCTGGGCCCCGCTTTCCACGACGACCACCGAAGACCCCGCCGCGGCGAAGGACTGCGCGATCCCCGCCCCCATCCGCCCGCCGCCGATCACTCCGACGATCCCGGGAACGCTCATCAGCCACCTCTTGACAGGGATTTACGTGTACGGCCAAGCTAACCGAATGGTCGGTCGGGCGGCAAGGCTCATGTACGAGGCGGACCGCGCGTCGCAGCGGCTCGGGATCGAGCTGGTGGACGTGGCGGAGGGCTCCGCGACAGCACGGATGCGCGTCACGAAGGAGATGGTCAACGGCCACGGCATCGCCCACGGCGGCTACGTCTTCCTCCTCGCGGATACGGCCTTCGCCTGCGCCTGCAACAGCCACGGCCCCGTGACGGTGGCCGCCGGCGCCGACATCAGCTTCGTCGCCCCCGCGTACGACGGGGACGAGCTCACCGCGCGCGCCGAGGAGCGCACGCGCTACGGGCGCAGCGGTATATACGACGTGACGGTGACCCGCGGCGAGGACGTGGTGGCCGAGTTCCGGGGCCGCAGCCGCGTGGTCCCGCGGGCGGGCCGGGGTACGGAAGGAACGCGATGAGCACGAGGGACAGCGGGCCGCTGCTCGACGCCGGCGAGCGGATGGACGCGGCCGGGCTGCGTACGTACCAGCTGGAGCGGCTGCGGGAGACGCTGCGCCGGGTGTACGAGAACGTGGCCCCGTACCGGGCGAAGTTCGACGCCGCCGGGGTCACGCCGGACGACCTGCGGAGCCTCGCCGACCTGGCGAGGTTCCCGTTCACCACGAAGGCGGACCTGCGCGACGCGTACCCCTTCGGGATGTTCGCGGTGCCGATGGACGACGTCCGGCGGCTGCACGCGTCCTCCGGCACCACCGGGCAGCCGACCGTCGTCGGCTACACCGGGGGCGATCTGTCGATGTGGGCGGACATGGTGGCGCGCTCGATCCGGGCGGCGGGCGGGCGGCCCGGGCACAAGGTGCACATCGCCTACGGGTACGGGCTGTTCACCGGCGGGCTCGGGGCGCACTACGGCGCCGAGCGGCTCGGCTGCACGGTGATCCCGGCGTCCGGGGGGATGACGTCGCGGCAGGTGCAGCTGATCAGGGACTTCGAGCCCGAGATCATCATGGTCACGCCCTCGTACATGCTGACGCTGCTGGACGAGTTCGAGCGTCAGGGCATCGACGCGCGCACGAGCTCGCTGCGGGTCGGGATCTTCGGCGCGGAGCCGTGGACCGAGGAGATGCGGCGGGAGATCGAGGAGCGGGCGGGGCTGGACGCGGTCGACATATACGGGCTGTCCGAGGTCATCGGTCCCGGGGTGGCGCAGGAGTGCGTGGAGACCAAGGACGGGCTGCACGTCTGGGAGGACCACTTCTACCCGGAGATCGTCGACCCGCTGACGGGTGCGGTGCTGCCCGACGGGGAGGACGGCGAGCTGGTCTTCACGTCCCTGACGAAGGAGGCCATGCCGATCATCCGCTATCGCACCCGGGACCTCAGCCGGCTGCTGCCCGGGACCGCCCGGCCCGGCTTCCGGCGGATGGAGAAGGTCACCGGACGCAGCGACGACATGATCATCCTGCGCGGGGTGAACGTCTTCCCCACGCAGATCGAGGAGATCGTCCTGCGGACGCCCGCCGTCGCCCCGCACTTCCAGATCCATCTGGGCCGCCGGGAGCGGCTGGACGAGATGACTGTGCGCGTGGAGGCCCGGCCCGACGCGGCCCCCGGCTCACGGGAGACGGCGGCGGCGGAGATCGTCCGGGCGGTGAAGGACGGCGTGGGTGTGAGCGTACGGGCGGAGGTCGTGGACCCGGAGACGCTGGAGCGGTCGGTGGGGAAGATCCGCCGGGTCATCGACGAGCGGTAGCCCCGCGTACGGAACGGGCCCGTCCGGTGAGTCACCGGCCGGGCCCTGACGTGGCAGGGCACGCCTGACGTTCAAAGGCGTGTCACTGTCGCGTGTAATCCTTCATGCGCATCACTCCAAGGGTCCCGGGGCCAGTTCCCGGCCGGCCCTCTGTCGCCCAGGAGCCCGCTGTGCGGAACGTCTCGCGGTCGCGAGGCGTTCAGCGGACTGCCGCACTCCTTATTCTCCCACCGCCGCCACGGGCTCGGCCACCGGAGCGGGCAGAAGTTTGGTATAGCAGCGGCTGTCCTCGTACTCGCGATACGTCCCGAACTTCTGACCTGCGAGTTCATATCCCTCGGAGGCGTAGAGCGCCATTGCCTCCGGCTGCTTGTTCCCCGTCTCCAGCACCATCCTCACCCGTCCGGCCGCGTGCGCGTCGGCCTCCAGCGCGGCCAGCATCCGCCGCGCGAGCCCCCGCCCGCGGGCCTCGGGTATCACGTACATCCGCTTGATCTCGGCGTCCCCGTCGGCATACCCCTCGTCGTCGGCCCGCTGCGCCCGCCAGCCCCCGGTCGCGACGGGCACGCCGTCCCCGTCGTACCCCAGGAAGTACCGCCCGGCCGGCGGCTCGAAGTCGGCGGGGTCCATCGGCGCGTTGTCACCGTCGCCGTAACGCTCGACGTACTCGGCCTGCACCCGGGCGTCGAGCAGCGCGGCGTCGGGGTGGTCGTATCGGGTGGGGACGATCTCCATACGCCCATGGTACGAGCGGGGTACGACAGGGCCTGTCTGGAGTTCCCCGTCTGCGTCGCGACGCCCGGCACGCACTCTCGCCGCACGGCAGCACAGGACAGGTGGCTCCGCCACATGACCTGTGCTGCCGCACGCCGAGAGCACGCACCGAACGCCGCTGCGCCCGCGCTCCGCGCGGACGACGGGGAACTCCAGACAGGCCCTAGCGGGGCCCCCGCGTCGCCCGCTCGATCACCAGGCCCGGCGCCGGGCGGCAGGGGCGGCCCATCGCCGTGCAGCGGGACTCGAAGTCCGGGGGGAGCCAGCCGTGGCCCAGGAGGCGGGGGTGGGCGGGGAAGGACGTGAGGGCGGCGAGGACGAAGATCAGGGAGGCCCAGGGGCTGTGGATCTGGACCGAGAGGGACTGGTTGCCGGCGTTGGAGTTCCGGAACGTCGTCTGGAAGAACTCGGGGGCGATCAGGTCTATCTGGTCGAGGCTGTCCCAGTGGAGGTCCAGCCAGGTCTCCGGGTGACCGAAGTACACCTTGCGGGTGGTGATCGACACCTCGCCGACGCCGTCCGGGATCCAGCGGGGCTGGGCGGCGTTCTCGGCGGCGCGCTTGCGGGCGTTGTTGCCGATGGCGTTGCCGACCATGGTGCCGATCACGAACGCCGGGCCGCCCAGGGCCATCACGTTCGAGTGGGTGTAGCTGCCGTTGCCGTAGCCGCGCCAGGTCAGGCGCTGTGCGGGGCCCGATGCCAGGACGCGGTCGCCGGCGTCGACGCGGGCGAAGGTGGGGACCAGGGCGCGCTGGTCGAGGCGGTCCTCGATCAGGTCGGCGAGGATGTCGCAGGTGTGCCAGAGGTACTCGTCGAGCTGGGTCCACTCACCGCCGCCGCCGGTGTATGTGCTGGTCATGGCTCTCCGATGCCCCCGTGCCGAAACGTCGTGCAACTTACCTCCAACGGTACCCAGTTCGGGTCGGATTCGGTCACCGGTCGTAGCAACATCGAACAGGTCGTGACCTGACGAGCACCCCGGACCGGGGGGTGTCTCGAACGGACGTCGGACCCCGGGTCGGTTTGGCACCGTGCGTTCACGATATGTAACGTTCCGCATCGTCCGGTGACCGGCTGTCACCGGTGCGGTAGCGACGAGGGCCAGGGACGTTGAGGAAGAGAGCAGCCGCGGGCGTGCGCGCGAGGTGGCGCGCCGGGTGCGGGATGGTGGCGGTGCTGGGGCTCGCGGTGCTGGGCGTGATCGGGACGGGTACGGCGCGGGCGCATCCGGGCTCCGACGGGGAGCAGGGACACGGGGTGCTGGGGATCCCCCTGGGCGCGCTGCCGAAGCCGCCGGAGGAGGCGCGTACGTGTCCGGACCTGGTGACCGGCCTGCTCGGCGTCGTCGACCGGCGCTGCGAGGCCGGGAAGCCGCCCGTCGCGAGCCCTCCGCCGCCGCGGGAACCCGAGCCCCGCCGCGCCACCACCCCGGCCGCGCGGCCGAAGGACGCCGGGAAGGCCCGTACCGCGGACAGGCCCGCGCGCCGGACCGTCGCCCTGCG
Source organism: Streptomyces smaragdinus (assembly GCF_009604385.1). Classification (GTDB taxonomy): domain Bacteria; phylum Actinomycetota; class Actinomycetes; order Streptomycetales; family Streptomycetaceae; genus Streptomyces; species Streptomyces smaragdinus. Next base: position 57,607 of record NZ_WEGJ01000030.1, on the reverse strand, counting down.
TCTGCTTCCGCTCGGCGACTCCATCACGTACGGCCTGGGCGCGTCCGACAGCGGCGGCTACCGCGGCGAGTTGTGGCGCGTCCTCGAGGGTGAGGGCGGCCGGGTGGACTTCGTGGGGTCCGTACGCAGCGGGCGGGCCGGCGACCCGGACCACGAGGGGCACCCGGGCTGGCGCATCGACCAGATCGACCGGCTGGCGACGGCCTGCACCGTGGCCCGCTACCGGCCGAACGTCGTCACCCTGCACATCGGCACCAACGACATGAACCACGCCTACGACGTCGGCCGCGCCCCGGCCCGGCTGCACACCCTGATCGACGACATCTTCCGCGCGGCCCCCCGCACCACCGTCCTGGTCGCGACGCTCGTCCCGTCCGTGGATCCGCTGGTCAACGCCCGGATCCGGCACTTCAACAGCCAGATCCCGGGGATCGTCGCCGAGCTGGAGCGGGAGGGGAAGTACGTCCGGACGGTCGACATGAGCGCGGTGACCCCGGCCGACCTGCACGACTGGCTGCACCCGGGCTCCGCCGGCTACCGCAAGGTGGCCGCCGCCTTCGTCGCCGGCATCCACGCCGCGATCGCCGACGGGTGGATCATGCCGCCCGTACGCACCGCGCCCGGGCGGTGCGCCCCGAAGCCGGAACGCCCGGGTGGGCTGCGGGCGGGCTTCTGGGACTGGCAGAGCGCGGTGGCGTCCGGGGCGTCGAGTCCGAGTACGAACACTCATGTGCCGCCGGCCCATCGGCTGCCACCCTGGCGGGCATGACGCTCGGGCGAGCCCGGGACGGTGCTCGTGTCCACGGTGGCCTACCTCGGCGCCCGGGTCAGCGAGACCGTCACCGGGAGATGGTCGGAGGCCGTCGTGCGGGGGATCGCGGGGGTCTGCGCGCGGAGGTCGGGGGTGGTCGTGATGAAGTCGATCCGGGACGTGGGGGCTTCGGTGGGGTACGTGTAGCCGGGGCCCATCGACGGGGGCCAGGTGTCGTGGAAGGCACGGAACAGGGGCGTCAGTTCCGGGGCCGTCGGGGTGGCGTTGAAGTCGCCCGTGAGGACGGTGGCGGGGCGGTGGGCCAGGAGCGCGGCGACCTGGCCGGCCTGGGCGAGGCGTTCGGTGGCGGGGCCGGCGGTGAGGTGGGTCGTCGCGATACGGAGTGGGGTGCCGTGGATCAGCAACTCCGCCGTCAGCAGACCGCGTTGCTCCTGGCCGGGGGCCCGGGGCAGGAGGGTGTTCGACCAGGTGCGGATGGGGTGGCGGCTGAGGATCGCCGTGCCGTACTGGCGGCGGTGGCCGCCGGGCTCGAGCGGCGCGAGGTCGAGGTTGGCGCCGTAGACGACGTACATGTGCAGGAGGGCGGCGAGTTCGGCGGGCTGGTCGGCGTAGAAGCTGCGCGGGCCGAAGTGGCGGTCGGCCTCCTGGAGGGTGACGACCTCGGCGCCGGAGTCCTCGATCACCTCCGCGATGCGCGGGAGGTCGACGACGCCGTCGAGGCCGGCGCCGTGGTGGATGTTGTACGTCATGATCCGCAGCGGCGGGAGGTCCGAGGCGGTGGCGGGCACGGATGTCAGGGTCACGCCGGTGAGGACGGCGGCGAGCAGCGTGAGGTAGCGCAGGAGTAAGCGGGACACGGCAGGGCTCCGGGAGAAGGAAGGAAGGGGGACGCGTCAGACGACGCCGTTGACCACGCCGTGCAGATGACGGCGGAAGCGCTCGAGTATCGCGAGATCACGCGGGCCCACCCGCTGTCCCGTCGCGTCGATCACGCCCGCCTGGCCGAAGGAGTGCGTGGTGAACACGATCGTGAACACCAGCATCTCCACGTCCACCCCGGCCCCCAGCCCCGCCCGGTCCAGGACCCCGCGCGCCACCGAGGCGACCCGCGCGATGAGGGGGCCGGCGATCTCCGCCTCGATCTCCGCCAGGTCCACGCCCTCCGACAGCCAGCGCCGCATCCACAGGGCGGGGACCTCGGGGTGGTTCAGGCAGAAGGTGAGATACGTGTCGACGAACCCGAGCAGCGCCGCCCGCGTCTCCTCCGGCGACGAACCGCACGCGCCCAGCCGCTCCAGCGCCTCGACGACCACGTCCCGCTGCGTCAGATGCGCCCGCCGCATCACCGCCCGGTAGAGCTCGGGCTTCCCGCCCACGTGGTAGGCGACCGTGGCGATGTTGAGGCCGACCGCCTCCCCGATCGCCCGGGTGCTCGTGGCGTCGTACCCGCGCTCGGCGAACAGCCGGGTGGCCGCCGCGAGGATGCGTTCGCGGCTGGAACCGTCGGCGGGCTGGGCGCTCATGCGGCGAGGCTACCCGACCGGAAGATCCCGGGTCCAATCACTCGCCGGAGAGAAAAAGACCAGGTCAACGGGGATTGCATCCGCCTCCATCATTCGATTGAATGAGCGCCCTGCAGAGAGGGAAGGACCGGGCGATGAGGCGAGTAGCGGTGATCGGCGCCGGCGCGGCGGGGCTGGCCGCGGCCAAGGCGCTGCTCGACGACGGGCTGGACGTCACCGTCCTGGAGAAAGGGGACCGCCCGGGCGGGCTGTGGGCGCAGGACAACGCGAGCGGGCTCTCCCCCGCGTACGACAGCCTGCACCTGAACACGAGCAAGGGCCGTACGGAATTCGCCCGCTTCCCGATGCCCGAGGAGTGGCCGGACTATCCGTCGGCGGCGCTGATCGCGGGCTATCTGGAGGAGTACGCGGCGAAGTTCGGGGTAACCGAACGCATCCGCTTCGGGACCACGGTCGCAGCGGTTCAAAGGCAAAAAACGGGCTGGGACGTCGAGACGGACGGCGACACCGGCACGTACGACGCCGTGGTCGTCGCCAACGGCCACAACTGGGACCCCAAGCCCCCCACCCCCACCTACCCCGGCACGTTCGACGGCGTCCAGACCCACGCCCACGACTACCGCAGCCCCGGCGTCTTCGCCGGGAAGCGGGTGCTCGTCGTCGGGATGGGGAACTCGGCGATGGACATCGCCGTCGACGCCTCGTACGTATCGGAGGGCCCCGTCCTGCTCTCCGCGCGGCACGGCGCGCACATCGTCCCGAAGTACCTCTTCGGCCGCCCCGCCGACGCGACCGGCGGCGCCCTCGCCGTCCTCCCCTGGCGGCTGCGCCAGGGGCTCGCGCAGACCATGCTGCGCCTGGCCGTCGGCACGCCCCAGAGCTACGGGCTGCCGAAGCCCGCCGGCGGCCTCTTCCAGAACCACCCCACCATCAGCGACACCATCCTCCACCGCCTCACCCACGGCGAGGTCGTCCCCCGCCCCGGCATCGAGCGGCTCGACGGCGGCCGGGTGGTGTTCACCGACGGCACCGCCGACGACGTCGACGTGATCGTCTGGGCGACGGGCTACCGGGTGACGATCCCGTTCCTCGACAGCGCCTGGCTCGGCGACAACCCCGAGGATCTGCCCCTCTACCAGCGCGTCTTCCACCTCGACGACCCCACGCTGGCGTTCGTCGGCCTGATGCAGTCCACCGGCGCCGCGCTCCCGGTCGTCGAGGCGCAGGGCGAGCTGGTCGCCGCGTATCTGAGCGGCCGGTACGCGCTGCCCTCCCCCGCCGGGCAGCGCACGGCGGTCGACAAGGCGCACGCGGCGGCCGTCCGGCGCTGGGGGCACAAGCGGCCGATGATGCGGATCGACTTCGACCAGTACACCGCCGCCGTCCCCCGCGAGATCCGCGCCGGTATCCGCCGGGCAGCCGCCGCCGACAAGGAAGTACGCCCATGAAGCTCCACGACCCCCACGGCCGCCGGGTCCTGATCACCGGCGCCTCCGGCACCATCGGCCGCGCCCTCGGCGAACGCCTGACGCGGCAGGGCGCGAAGGTCGTCGGCCTCGACGTACGGCCCGCCGGCGACGAGCCGTTCGACGTGATCGCCTGCGACGTCACCGACGACGCGAGCACCGCGGCCGGGGTCGCCGAGGCCCTGGACCGGCTCGGCGGGCTGGACGTCCTGGTCAACAACGCCGGCGTCGGCGGCCCCGCCCCCGCCGAGTACGCGCCGGGCGCCGAGGTCCGCCGTCAGCTGGAGATCAACCTCCTCGGCACCTGGCGGGTGACCGCCGCCTGCACCAGCGCGCTGGTCGCCGCGCGCGGCCGGGTCGTGATGGTGACCTCGCGGATGGCGGTCATGCAGCTGCCGCTGGCCGCCGCGTACGGGGCGTCGAAGCGCGCGATGGTCGCGTACGCGGACGCCCTGCGCCTCGAGCTCGGCACGCATGTGGGCGTGACCTGCGTCTATCCGTCCGCCGTGCGCAGCCCGATCCACGACTCGACGAAGGCGGCGGGGCTGTCGCTCGAGGGCATGAGCGTGTACGAGCCCCTGGAGGGCGTGGTCGGCGCGATCGAGAAGGCCGCGCTGTCCGTACGGGCCCGGCGGGATCTGACGACCACGCGCAAGGGGGCGGTGGAGTTCTTCCTGGCCCGCCATCTGCCCGCGCTCACCGACCGGATCGTGGCGCGCACCCTCGCCGGGCGGGCCCGGGCGGGGGCGTTCGACGGGGCGGAGCTGGCGGCCGGGGTGGTCGAGCGGCATCGGAGCGGGTCGTGACAGCCACCGAGGTGCACGCGAGCAGGAAGGCGCTCACCGCGTACGCGTCGGGGTCGGTCGGCATGGGTGTGTGGGTCACCGTGCCCGGGCTGTTGCTGCTGTACTTCCTCACCGACGTCCTCGGGGTGCCGGCGTTCGTGGCCGGGCTGACGCTGCTGCTGCCGAAGGTCGTGGACGTGGTCGTCCACCCGCTGCTGGGGTCGCGGTCCGACCGGCAGGCGCGGCGGTACGGGCACCGGCGGCGGATGATGCTCGGCGGGGTGGCGCTCGGGGCGGCCATGGTGGGGATGTTCACCGTGCCGTCGGCGCTGACGGGATGGCCTGCGGCGTTGTGGGTGGGCGGGTGGTTCGTGGCGGGGAATCTGCTCTTCGCGTCGTTCCAGGTGCCGTATCTGACGACGGCCTCCGATCTGCTCGTGGGGTATCACGAGCGGACCCGGGTGTTCATGTTCCGGATGCTGTATCTGACGGTGGGGCTGCTGGGCGCCGGGGTCGCGGCGCCGGCGCTGGTGGCGGCGGGCGGGCGCGGTGACTACACGCGCATGGCGCTGCTGCTGGCGGTGGTGACGGCCGTGTCGGCTGTGGTGGCGATCGGCGGGGTGCGGCGGCTCACCGGGGAGTGCGGGTTCCGGGCGCCGGACGAGGGGGCGGGGCGTTCGACGGTCGCGGATCTGCGGATCGCGTGGGCGGACCGGGACTACCGGGCGCTGGTGGTCTCGTACCTCTTCACGGGGACGACGACGCATCTGTTCCTGGCGGCGCTGCCCTATGTGACGGAGTACGTCTTCGACAACGACAAGCTGACGGCGCTGTTCATGGGGCTGTTCCTGGGGCCGGCGATCTTCGCGAGCCCGCTGTGGACGGCGTGGTCGCGGCGGTTCGGCAAGCAGCGCGGGCTGCTGCTGTCACAGGGCGTGTTCGCGGCCGGTTCGCTGACGCTCCTGGTCGGCGCGTGGCTGGACGGGGCGCCGGCGGTGGTCGTCACGTCGGTCGTGGTGATGGCGATGGGGACGGCGTTCGCGGGGCTGCAGCTGTTCGCGTTCTCGATGGTCCCGGACGCGGTCGCGGCGGCGGGCTCGTCGAAGGCCGGTGCCTATACGGGCGTGTGGACGGCGACGGAGGCCACGGGGACGGCCGTGGGGCCGTACCTCTACTCGGCGGTGCTGGCGCTGGGCGGTTTCGTGTCCAGCACGGCGGACGAGCACGTGGCGCAGCCGGACTCGGCGCTGACGGCGCTGCTGGTGGGCTTCACCGTGGTGCCGGCCGTGCTGATGGCGGTCGCGCTGTTCTGGCAGCGGCGCTACACGCTGGACGCGGCGGTATAGCGAGCCCGTATACGCCTGAGAGCCTCCCGGAGCGGCGCGGCGTCGGTCAGGTGCCGTGCCGCTCCGGGAAACCCCCTGGTCGTACGGGTCGTCGTGCTGACTACCGGGCTGCAGTCCCCCGGCAGGTCTCGAGCAGGGCCATCGCGATGGCCGTTCCCTGCCGACCGTACGCGTCGGCGTAGGAGGAGATGATCCTGCCCTCCCGCGACAGGTCGGTGCGGGTGCCGCCCGCGGCGAGCCGGGCCCGCTGTACGCCGGCGGACAGCTCCCGGCGTCGCTCGATCAGTGCCCGGATCTCCACGTCGATCAGGTCGATGCCGGCGCGGAGAGTGGTCACGTCCGATACGGCTTCCTCTTCTTGTACGAACATCAGTCAGTCACCCCAAGTGTTGCCATTGGTGGAACGGGTCGGACCCTCGCCCCCGTCGTTGGGGCCGGACTCACCCTGCGCCGAGGCGACAATGGCTGTCGCCGCTGACACAGCGTGAACTTCGGTTCTCGGCATAGCCACGGCGGTCGAGGCCGCCGCGGCCGGCACCGAGACGGCCAGGGCGAGCAGGCCCGCCGCGGCGAACCGCTGAATAGTTGCGGGCTTGACAATTATCTGGGAAGAGCGAATGGCGTTGCGCATGGCGGTGTATCCCCCAAGACCTTCACGTCGTAGTGGCGCTTTGCCTTGACGTGTTTGAGTCTCGCAGCCGCCATGCGCCACGTCTGCATCAGAAGGTGTCAGCCTCCTGTGATGGCAACTCCCTGTCAGAAGAGCCCCCCGGCGCGCCGAGGCCGAGCCGGTCGAGCACTTCTACCAGGGGCGTCGCCGGACGCCAGTCGACGGTGCCGGCCAGGTCGGGCCCGAGCGCTTCCCCGACCAGACGGACTGCAACCGATGTCGCGTACATGTCGTCCGAATGGTCGAGGAGAAGCCCCAGTTGCAGCGAGCCGTCATCCGCGGAGGTGACATGCAATTGTTCCAGCTTGTCCTCTGGCAGCGACAGCTGATGTATGCGTGCGGTCAGTGCCGAGGAGCTCGGCACTGATTCCGGAGCTATAGATCCGATCACCAGGAACACGGTTGCGCCTCCGTGAACATCCAATGAGGCAAGCTGAGTACCCCTGAGTAATGTTGCAGTAGATCGAACTCCACTGCGATAGTCGGACGGGAGGGCCGTCGGCTCGAGTGCCGCGGCCGGCAGGTGGTCTTTTGGGAGCGAAACATGGGGGACTTGGGGCTCGATTCCGATTCCGAGGCTGTCTACCGCATCCTTTTAAAGGTGCCTAGAGCGGGGGTTGTGGAGATCGCCGAGGCCTTGGGGTGGCCCGTCGCGCGCGTCCGGGAGACGTTGCGCAGCCTTGTCGAGCTCGCCCTCGTACGGGAATCCTCCGAGGAAACCGGCAAGGTGCGTCTGGTCAACCCGGAGTTCGGGCTGGCGGGTCTGCTGCAGCGCCAGGAACAGGAACTCGCCCAGCGCCAGCAGGCGGTCGCCGCGACCAGGCTGGCCGTAACGCGGATGCTGACGGAGTACGACGAGAATCCGTCGGCGCAGACCGACGAGGTGCGCAGGTACACCGGCCTGGACGCGATCAACTCCCAGATCGAGCGCCTCTCGTACGGCGCGGAGACCACGATCGAGGTGTTCGCGCCGCGCGGCGCCCAGACGCCGGCCGCGCTGAATGCCGCCCGGCCGCTGGACGAGGCCGCCATCGGCCGCGGGGTCCAGGTCCGGTACATCTACCTGGACTCCGTGCGCAACGACACCGCGACGCTGGCGTACGCGCGGTGGGTGCACGAGACCGGGGGCGAGGTGCGGGTGCTGCCGCACCTCCCGCTCCGCATGATCATCTACGATCGCCGGGCCGCCGTCGTCCCCATCGACCCCGAGGCCGCCGCCCGGGGCATCCTGCTCCTGCAGGGCGCCGGGGTGGTGACCGCGCTCGTCTCGCTCTTCCAGCAGACCTGGGAGCAGGCCCGCCCCCTCGGCGAGGCCCGCACGTCGACGCCGGAGGGCCTCAGCCCGCAGGAACAGGCCGTCCTCGACCTGCTCTTCGAGGGCCACACCGATGACGTCGTCGCCCGCAGGCTGGGCGTCTCGGTGCGTACGGGCCGGCGTATCACGGCCGAGCTGATGACCAGGCTCGGCGCGCGCAGCCGGTTCCAGGCGGGGGCCCTGGCCATGGGACGGGGCTGGCTGGGCCACGGCTCCCCGCCCGGCGAGGACTCCCTGCCGGGGCCGGCGGACGACGACGGCGGCTGACCTCACCGGGCGGACGCCAGCACGTTCGCCGGGGTGTTCGCCGGGGTGTTGACGGCGTCCGGGACGGGGCGGCCGGCCAGGGCGTCCAGCACCGAGCGGGCCGCCTGGGTGCCGGCCCGCTCCTGCGCCTCGGGGGTGCTGGCGCCCAGATGCGGGGTGACGACGACGTTGTCCAGCTCGAACAGGGCGGAGTCGGTGCACGGCTCGGTCGCGTAGACGTCCAGGGCGGCGCCGGCGACCCGGCCCTCCTTCAGGGCCGCGTACAGCTCCTGCTCGTCGATGATCCCGCCGCGCGCGGCGTTGACGATGCGCAGATCGGAGCGCACCCGCTGGAAGGCGTCGAAGCCCAGCAGACCCCGGGTGTGGTCGGTCAGGGGCAGATGGACGGTGAGGAACTGCGCCTCGTCCAGCAGCTCGTCCAGGCCCACCAGGCGGACGCCCAGGGCGCGGGCGTGCTCCTCGGTGGCGTACGGGTCGTGGGCGACGACGCGCATGTCGAAGGCGGCCATCCGGCGGGCCACGAGCGAGCCGATCCGCCCCAGGCCCAGCACGCCGAGCGTCTTGCCGGAGAGCTCGACGCCCGTGTACAGGCTGCGCGCCCAGCGGCCCTGCTTCAGCGCGCCGTGCGCCTGCGGGACGTTACGGGCCAGGGCCAGCAGCAGCGCGACGGCGTGCTCGGCGGCGCTGACGACGTTGGAGGAGGGGGCGTTGACGACGAGGACGCCGGCGTCGGTGGCGGCGGGCACGTCGACGTTGTCCAGGCCGACGCCGGCCCGGGCGACGACCTCGAGCCTGGGCGCGGCGGCCAGGGCCTCGGCGTCGATCCGGGTGGCGGAGCGGACCAGGACGGCGTGGGCGTCGGCGAGGGCGGCCAGCAGCGCCGGGCGGTCGGTGCCGTCGACGTGGCGTACCTCGACGGAGCTGTCCTCGGTCAGCACGGCCGTGGCGGCGGTGCTGAGTTTGTCGGCGATGAGGGCGACGTAGTGGCTCACGGGGAGGGCTGCCTTTCCGTGGTGGTGACGGTGCGGGAGGTGCTGTTGCGGCGGTACGGGGAGGGTCCCGCGGCGGTGGTGAGGGGGGTTGCCACCGCCGCGGGAGGTTCGGGTGCCCGCGCGGTCACAGGCCGCCGTCCACGGGCAGGACGGCCCCGGTGACGTAGGAGGCGCGGGGGGAGGCCAGATAGGCCACGGCGTCGGCGACCTCGCCGGCGAGTCCGGTACGGCCCAGGGCGGCGCGGGCGGCCACCTGGTCCCGTACCCGCTCGTCCAGGGCGGCCGACATGTCGGTGTCGATGAGTCCGGGGGCGACCGCGTTGACGCGGATGCCGCGGCGGCCGACCTCCTTGGCCAGGGAGCGGGTCAGGGCGATGATCCCGGCCTTGGCGGCGGCGTAGTTGGTCTGGCCGGCGTTGCCGTGCCGGCCGGAGACGGAGGACAGGGTGACGATGCTGCCGGCCCTGCGTTTCATCATGGGGAACACCACGGCCTTGCAGACGTGGCGGACGCCGCTGAGGTTGACGTCGACGACGTCGTGCCAGTCGTCGTCGGACATCAGCAGCATCGGGCCGTCCCGGGTGATCCCGGCGGAGGTGACGGCCACCGCGACCGGGCCGAAGGTCTGCTCCGTACGGTCGACCCAGGCCTTGACCGCGGCCGCGTCGGAGACGTCGACGCGTTCGGCCAGGCAGCGGGCGCCGAGGCCGGCCAGCTCCTTCTCCAGCTCGGCGGCGGCCTGTTCGTCGCCGCGGTAGCAGAAGGAGATGTCGTGGCCGTCCTCGGCCAGGCGCAGGGCGACCGCGCGGCCGATGCCCCGGGAGCCGCCGCTGATCAGGGCGACCGGCCGGTCGACGGTGGTCTCGTCGTCGCTCATGCCGCCCGGCTCCCTTCGTCCGGCCCGGCGTCCTCGAGCGCCGCCGCCGGTTCGCCGTCGGTGAGCAGGCGCAGTACGGCGCACGCCACCGTGCCGTCCGGGTCCGTGACCGTGAGCACCGCGATCCGGCCGGGCTCGCCCGGCTCGCACAACAGCGCCGCGAGCTGGAACGCCCCGGTGGCCGCCGCCGTCTCGCCGAGCAGCGAGGGCCGCGCGGCGCGGTCCAGGGCCGCCTCGTCGAACAGGTCCTGGTGCACCTGGAGTTCCTGGTCCCCCGACGGCCCGGGGGCGTCGGAGGGCAGCGCCGCCCAGACCTCGTCGGCGTCCACCCCGGCCTGCTCCAGCGCCGTGCGTACGGTCGCGGTGAGCACGTCGGCGACGTCACCGGCCGGCGCCACCCGGTGGTGGACGGCCAGGACCTCGGCGAGCGGCTCGCCCTCCGCGGCGTCGGCGGACTCCAGCAGGACCATCACGCAGCCCTCGCCCAGCACCACGTCCTCGCCGTGCTCGGCGCGGGTGATGCGCGCCCGGGAGGCGGAGTACTCCTCCGCCGACCCGGCGATGACCCGCTCCGCGCGCCCCTCGGCGAGCATCCGGCAGGCGTGGGTGAGCGCGACGAGCGCGGACACCCTGCCGGCGGCGACGGTGGAGTTGGGGCCCTTCAGGGCGTGCCGGATGGCGCTCAGGGAGGCCGCCCGGTTCATCGCCTGGTTGGGGATACGGGCCATCGGTACGTCGATGGGCCGGTCCCCCTCCAGGGACGCCTTGGTGAACTCCATGAACCCCTGCACGCTGCCCGCCGTGGTGCCCAGGATGACGCCCGTACCGAGGTCGCCCTCGGCGTCGTGCGCGGCGACCAGGGTGCCCAGCACGTCCCGGACGGTCACGGCCGTGAGGCCGGTGAGCCGGTCCAGGCCGCGGGTGCCCTTGCGGCCCAGGGCCTCACGGACGTCGAAGCCGGGCACGACGCGGGCGGTGGCGGACTCCTCCGCCAGCCACTCCTCGGGCGCCGGGGACTCGGGCCCGGGATTGCGGCCGCGCAGTCCCTCGGCCAGCGGGGCCGCGCCGGTGCCGTAGGGCGACACGGCGGACCAGGCGGTGATGACCGCGGTACTCATCGGACGTGCTCTCCTTGGGTGCTTGGGTGGTGGCCGAGCAGCAGGACGGCGTTGTTGCCGCCGAACGCGAGACCGTTGTTCTGCACGACGCGCACCTTGGCGGGCACGGACTCGTTGGGTACGACGTCGACCTCGCAGTTCGGGTCGGTCGTGCGGTGGTTCGCCGTGGGCGGCACGAAGCCGTACCGGATGGCGAGCGCGGAGGCGATGGCGCCCAGGGCGCTGGCGGCGCCCATGGTGTGGCCGATCATCCCCTTGATGCCGACGGTGCGCGGCGGGGTGCGCCCGTACACCTGGCGGATCGCGGCGATCTCGGTGTTGTCGTTGGTCACCGTCCCGGTGCCGTGGGCGGAGATCAGGTCGACCTCCTCGGGCTTGACGGAGGCGTTGGTGAGGGCGAGCCGGATGCAGCGGGCCACGCTGTCCGCCTCGGGGGCGGTGGGGTGCGCGGCGTCGCAGTTCAGGCCGTAGCCCAGGACCTCGGCGTAGATGTGCGCGCCGCGGGCCAGGGCGGACTCCTCGGTCTCCAGGAGCAGCATGCCGGCGCCCTCGCCGGTGAGCAGTCCGGCGCGTTCGGTGTCGAACGGCCGGCACTCGTCGGCGGCGATCAGGCCCAGGCGGGAGAAGCCCGCGAAGGTCTTGCGGTTGAGGGCGTCGGCGCCGCCGACGATGGCCCACTCGGCCTCGCCGGAGCGGACGGCGTCGAAGCCGGAGCCGATCGCGTAGTTGCCGGCCGCGCAGGCGGTGGCGATGGTGGACGTCTCCACGTTGGACACGTCCAGCTCGCGGGCGACGCCCAGCGCCAGGCTGCCGGTGGCGGTACGGCCCAGCAGGCCGCCGGTGAAGACGGCGATGCCGGCGGCGAGGACCGACTCGGTGAGCAGGTCCAGTTCGCCGGTCTCGCCGTCCGTGGTGCCGACGACGACGATGCCGCGCCGGTCCCGCAGCCACGCCTCGCTGAGCCCGGAGTCCTCCAGCGCCATCCGGGCCGCGGCGGCCGCGAACTGGGTGGCGCGGCCGGTGTCGCGGCGGCGGATGCGGTGCAGCCGCTCGGACGGCTCGAAGCCGTGGACCTGGTGGCCGCGGCGGCTGGGGAAGCCGGTGGTGTCGAAGGCGGTGATGTCGCCGGTGCCGACCCGGCCGGCGCGCAGGCCGTCCGTGAACGACTCGACGCCGATACCGATGCTGGACAGCACGCCGCAGCCGGTCAGGACGACCTTGCGGGCCGGGGGCGGCGCCTGCCTCCTGCGGACCGGGGTCCGCGTGGCGGCGGCTCTCATGACGTCCGCCGCTCTGCCGTCGCGAGCACCGCCAGGACGGCGTCCAGGTTCACCAGCTTGACCAGGTCCTCCTGCGGGATGACCACGCCGAGGTCCTTCTCCATGCGGGACAGGATCTCGATGGCGCCCAGGGAGTCGGCGTCGTGGTCCTCGATGAACAGGCTGGTGTTGGTGAGCTCGTGGTCCTCGAGCTCGAGGATGTCGGTGATGATGGCCCGGACGGCCGGGACGTCCACGGAAGGGCTGACAGTGGTCATCGTCGTTCTCGTCTTTCGTGTGAAGTGATGAGGGTGGTGACGGGCGGGTGGTCAGGCCGCGCCGCGGACCAGGGAGGCCGGGCGCATGTCGGTCCAGGTGCGCTCGATGTGGTCGAGCGCGGCCTCACGGCTCCCGGCCGGCAGCACGGTGGTCCAGCCGGCGGGCACGGCCGCGAACTCGGGCCAGATGCTGTGCTGTCCCTCGTCGTTGACCAGGACGAGGAAAGAGCCGTTCTCGTCGTCGAACGGGTTGTTCTTCATGGGGACTTTTTCCTCCAGTGCTGTACGTACGTGCAGTGCGTACGGTGACCCTTTCGGGCCGTCAGCGGGCGAGATATTCGGCGACTATTCGGCCGATCGTCCGCTGCGGTTCCGGGTGCATCATTCCGTCGTGGTCGGATTCGATGCGGTGGTGCGAGATCCGGCCGCCGATATAGGGCGTCCATTCCGCGATGGTGGGTGAATGTTCGTCCGTGCCGAGTGCGGCCGACAGGAAGAGCACGTCTCCGCCGAAGCGGTCAGGGGTGAATTCGGCGCTGAGGATCGCGTGGTTGCGGATGATCCGCAGCAGCCGGCCCAGCTGGTCCTCGTCGAGTCCGGCGAGCGGGTTGGCGTCCCGTCGGAAGAGCTCCAGGACCTCGGCGAGCTGCGGTGCGCCGTCGGCGAAGGACTCCGCGTCGTATCCGCAGTACCCCAGCATGGTGGTGAGCAGGGCCTGGTCGTCCGGGATGCCGTCGGGCTCGGGACCCGGGTAGGCGTCGAGATTCACCAGGACCGCGACGTCGTGTCCGAGTTCCTCGAGCCGGGTTGCGGCCGCGTGCGCCAGCAGCCCGCCGAAAGACCAACCAATTAGATAGTACGGCCCACTTGGCTGGATTTCCAGGATTCTGCTCACGTATTTTTGAGCAATCTCCTTGATTGACGACGGAAGCGGTGCTTCCGTGACGATTCCGGACGTCTGGAATCCATAGACCGGGAAATCCTCGGGCAGGTGTTCGGCCAGTCCCATATAGGGCCAGCTGAGTCCGACGCCGCCGTGCATGAAGAACAGCGGGGGACGGGTTCCCTCGGGCCGTATCCGCAGCAGCGGGTCGAACGCCTCGGTGAGCAGCCTGGGCCGGCGCGAGCCGGCCCCGGAGGGCTCCAGGAGGGCGATCTCGGCGGCGCGTTCGGCCAGGGCGCGCAGGGCGCGGAACCAGCCGTCGGCGAGCGTACGGACCTCGCTGTCCGCCAGCACCTCGCCGGCCCAGGTCCAGTTGGCGACCAGCACCGGGCCGTCGGGGCCCTCCTCGACCAGGGCGTCGACCTCGGCGGTGTGCCCGAGCGGCATGCCCTTGGCCGTGGCGGCGAACGCCTCGGCGGACTCCGGGGCCGCGGCCCAGCCGCCGCCGTAGGACTCCAGGCCGGCGAACCGGCCCAGGTAGTTGAACCCGAGCTGCGGGTTCACCGGGGGCAGCGGGGAGGGTTCGTCGATCAGATGGCGCAGGACGCCGTGGCCGAGGCCGTGGTCGGGGAGCGCGGCGAGCTGTTCGCGCATCTCCTTGACGGTCTGCTCGGGCGCCAGTCCCCCGGCCCGCAGGAGCACGGGATGGGTGGCGGTGAACCAGCCGACCGTACGGGACAGGTCGACGCCGGCGTGCAGCTGTTCGCGGCCGTGGGTCTCGACCTCGACCAGCAGCGGGCCGCCGTACCAGTCGGCGACCGCGAGGTCGAGGGCGCCGAGGAGGACGTCGTTGATCTCGGAGTGGAAGGAGCTGGGCCCGTGTTCCAGGAGGGGTCCGGTGACGTCCGCCGGGAGTTCCAGGCGCAGGGTGCGGGCGGTGGCGTACGTGTCGCGGACGGGGTCCAGGGCGCGGGCGCCGATCAGGGGCTCCTCGCGGGTCACCAGCTGCTGCCAGTACGGCAGTTCGTCGGTGCGGGCGGCCGCCTGTTCGTGCAGCAGCCCCGACCAGTGCCGCAGGGAGGTGCCGACGGGGTCGAGCCCGGCGTCGGGTGTCTCGTACGCGGTCAGCAGGTCCGGGAGCAGGATGCGCCAGGACACGCCGTCGACGACGAGGTGGTGGAGCATCACGATCAGCCGGCCGGGGTGTTCGGGCCCGCGGTCGATCCACACCGCCTGCAGCACGCTCCCGTCGTGCGGGGCGAGCCGGTCGCGCGCCGCCTGCGACTGGGCGGCGACGGCCCGCCGCAGCAGGGCCTCGTCCCGGTACGCGGCGTGCGTGGCGTCCACCCGGGTGAGGAGGGCGCCGGCCGGTGTCGCCCCAGGGGTGGCGACGACCAGCCGGCGCCCGCGGTGACCCTGCCCGGTCACCCGCATGCGCAGGGCGTCGTGGTGGTCCACGAGCCGGCGCAGCGCGGCGTCGAGCCGGTCGGGCCGGAGGTCCGCGGGGGTGGTGAGGACGACGGACTGGTTGAAGCCGTCGACCGGTCCGCCCTCCTCGAACAGCCGCCGCATGACGGGCAGCGGGTCGAACTCGCCGGTCCCGTCGTCGGTGCCGACGATCTCGACGGGCTCCGCGTCCCCGGCGGCCACCGCGAGCGCGGCGACCGTCTTGTGCGTGAAGACGTCGGCCGCGGTGACCCGCAGCCCCGCCCGGCGGGCGGCGGCGACGACCTCGATCGAGCGGATGCTGTCGCCGCCCAGGTCGAAGAAGCTGTCGTCGACGGACACCTCGGGCAGCCCGAGGACGATGGCGAAGATCTCGCCCAGCGCCCGCTCGGCGTCCGTGCGCGGCGCCCGCCCGGGGGCGGCCGGTACGGCGGTGAGGTCGGGGGCGGGCAGCGCGGCCCGGTCGACCTTGCCGTTGGGCGTCAGCGGCAGCGCGTCGAGGGTGACGCACATGCTGGGGATCATGTAGTCGGGCAGGATCCCGGCCAGTCCCCCGCGCGGGTCGTCGTGCTCGCCGATGAGGTAGCCGACGAGGCGGCCCTGGTGGACGGCCGCGGCGGCGTCGGTGACCCCGGCCAGGGTGCGCAGGGCGGTCTCGACCTCGCCGAGCTCGATGCGGTGGCCGCGGACCTTGACCTGGTGGTCGGTGCGCTCCAGGAACTCCAGCTGGCCGTCCAGCCGCTGCCGTACGAGGTCGCCCGTGCGGTACATCCTGGTCCCCGGGGTGGTGGCGAACGGGTCGGGGAGGAAGGTGAACGACGTCTTGCGCGGGTCGTCCAGATAGCCGCGGCCCACGCCGGTGCCGGCGACGTACAGCTCGCCGGGGGTGCCGGGCGGGACGGGGCGCAGGTGGGAGTCCAGCACGTACAGCCGGGTGTTGCGGACGGGGTGGCCGATGGGGGCGCGGCCGGCCAGTTCGGTGCGCGGGGTGATGACGGCGTGGGTGACGTCGTCCGAGCACTCCGTCGGGCCGTACGCGTTGACCAGCGGGATCCCCGGCTCCAGCCGGCCCCAGACGGCGGCCAGGTCGGCGGGGAGGGCCTCGCCGGTGACCATGAGGGAGCGCAGTCCGGCCAGGGAGGGGCGGGGCATGCCCGACTGCCAGGCGTCGACGGCGGCGCGCAGGAGGGAGGGGACGACCTCGAGGACGGTGACGCCGTCGGTGCCGACGCGGCCGAAGAGCTCCTGGGGGTCGGCGGCCGTGTCGCGGTCGACGACGACCAGGGAGCCGCCGGTGATCAGCGGGGACAGCATCTGCCAGACGGAGATGTCGAACGTGACGGGCGCGTTGTGGACGACCACGTCCGCCGGCGTCATCTCCAGGTCGCCGACCTTGGCCAGGAGGTGGTTGACCATGCCGGCGCGGTGCACCATGGCCCCCTTGGGGCGGCCGGTGGAGCCGGACGTGAAGATCACGTACGCCAGGTCGTCGGGGTGGCCGGCGACCGGCGCCCAGTCGTCCTCGCCGGCGCCGTCCCAGGTGACGGGCCAGGGGGCGCTCGTGGCCAGGTCCAGCACCTCCTCGGCGACGGGCTCGCGGCCGGGGCCGATGTACAGGACGTCGGGCTTGCTGTCGTCCAGCAGGCCGGCGGTACGGGCCCGGGGCGCGCGCAGGTCGAGGGGCACCCACGCGGCGCCGGCGCCGAGCACGCCGAGGATGCCGGTGACGAACGGGATGCCGGGCTCGCACAGCATCGCGACGCGGGAGCCGGGACCGACGCCCGCGGAGGTGAGCCGGCGCGTCAGGGCGGAGGCCTGACCGGCGAGTTCGCCGTAGGTGACGGAGCCGTCGGGGTCGGTCACGGCGACCTTGCCGGGGGTGTCGGCGGCCCAGGCACGGACCCGCTCGACGACGCCCGTGTACACGTCCTCGACCTCGGTCGACCCCCAGCCCTCGAGCACGGCCGCCAGCTCCACGGGCAGCAGCACGTCGAACTCGGTGACCGGCCGGTCGGGTTCGGCCACGAGCATGCCGAGCAGGTGGGTCAGACGCTCGGCGACGGCCTGCGCGGACGACTGCCCGTACAGGTCGCGGCTGTACTCGAGGACGGCGTCGATGCCGTTCGGGGTGCCGTCGGCCGTGCGCCGCTCGAAGAGCTCGAACGCCAGGTCCGACTTGGCGGTTCCGGTGCCGATGAGCAGCGGCTCCGACTCCAGCCCGGCCAGCGTCACGACGCTCTCCGGGGTGTTGTGCAGCGTGATCATCGTCTGGAACAGCGGCGGCCTCGCGAGGGAACGGCTCGGCGCCAGCTCGTCGACCAGGACTTCGAACGGCAGGTCCTGATTCGCGTACGCGGCCAGATCCGTCGTCCGCACCCGCTCCAGCAGCTCACGGAACGTGGGCCGCCCGGAGAGATCCGTGCGCAGCACCAGGGTGTTGACGAACAGCCCCACCAGCCCGTCCAGCGCCGGATCGGTCCGCCCCGCGACGGGAGCGCCGAGGGGGATGTCGTCACCGGCGCCGAGCCGCGACAGCAGGGTGGCCAGGGCCGCCTGGAGCACCATGAACGTGCTCACGCCCTGCGCCCGCCCGATCGCCGCGACGGCGGCGTGCAGTTCGGCGTCGATCCGGAACTCCACCTCACCGCCCGCGTGCCCCGGCACGGCCGGCCGGGCGTGGTCGGTGGGCAGCTCCAGCTCCTCGGGGATCCCGGCCAGGGCCTCGCGCCAGTACGCGAGCTGCTGCTCGGACACGTCCTCGAGGAGGTCCCGCTGCCACAGCGTGTAGTCCGCGTACTGCACGGGAAGCGGCACCCACCCGGGCTCCGCCCCGGCCAGCCGCGCCTCGTACGCCGCCGCCAGGTCGGCGCCCAGGGGGCCGACGGACCAGCCGTCGGAGGCGATGTGGTGGACGACCAGCAGCAGCACGTGCTCCTCGCCGGACACCCGGAACAGCTCCGTCCACAGCGGTAGTTCCGTCGCCAGGTCGAAGATGCGGCGCGCGCAGACCCGTACGGAATCCGCGTCCAGGTCGGACACCGGCAGCTCGATGCGTACGTCTTCCGCCGGGACGACCTCCTGCCGGGGCCGCCCGTCGGTGTCCGGATAGCGGGTGCGCAGCGCCTCGTGCCGTACGACGACGTCCCGAATCGCCGCCTGCAGCGCGGCGATGTCCAGGGAGCCCTTCAGCCGGACGGCCACGGGGATGTTGTACGCGGGGTTGCCGGCCTCCAGCTGCGCCAGGAACCACAGGCGCCGCTGGGCCGGCGACAGCGGCATGACCTCGGGGCGTACGGCCGGGACGGGCGCCGTACGCGCCTCCCCGGCGTTCGCCGCGAGCACCGCCAGCTCGGCGGGGCTCGGCGACTCGAAGACGGCACGCACCGGCAGATCCGCGCCGAGGGCCGCCCTGATGCGCCCCGTGAGCCGGGTGGCGAGCAGGGAGTGGCCGCCGAGCTCGAAGAACGAGTCGTCCGGTCCCGCCGGCCCCGGCAGCCCCAGCACCTCGGCGAACACCTCGCACAGCAGCTGCTCCTGCGGCGTGCGCGGCGCCCGCGCGGCCGGGGCCGGACCCTGGGCGGGGGCGGGCAGCAGCTTGCGGTCCACCTTGCCGTTCGCGGTGAGCGGCAGGGCGTCCATAGCCACGTACAGCGCCGGGACCATGTGCGCCGGCAGCGACTCGGCGAGGTGGACGCGCAGGGCCGCGGGGGCGGCCGTACCGACCGTGTACGCGACGAGCTGGGTGCCGCCCGGCAGGTCCTCACGGGCCAGGACGGTCGCCTGGGAGACCTCGGGGTGCGCGGCCAGCGCGGACTCGATCTCGCCGAGTTCGATGCGGAAGCCGCGGATCTTGACCTGGTGGTCGGCGCGCCCGATGTACTCGATCTGCCCGTCGGCGCCCCACCGCACGACGTCACCGGTGCGGTACATGCGGCTGCCGTCCGGCCCGAACGGGTCGGGGACGAAGCGCGTCGACGTCAGCTCGGGCCGCCCGTGGTAGCCGCGGGCCACACCGTCGCCGGCGATGTACAGCTCGCCGATCGCGCCGGCCGGGGCCGGGCGCAGGGCGTCGTCGAGGATGTAGACCTGGGTGTTGGCGATGGGCCGGCCGATGGGCGGTACGCCCGGGCGGGTGCCGTCGAGGGTGGCGGCGGTGGACCAGATGGTCGTCTCGGTGGGCCCGTAGACGTTGGTGACCTCACGGCACGCGGCACGCAGCGCGTCGGCCAGGGGCTCGCCGACGGCCTCGCCGCCGATCAGGACGCGCAGGCCGGCCAGGGACTCCGGCTGCTCGGTGACCAGGGCGTGCCACAGGGTGGGCGTGGCCTGCATGACGGTCGCCCGGCTGCCGGTGATCAGGGCGGCGAGGGCGGCAGGGTCGCGGACTGTGTCGCGTTCGGCGAGGACCAGTTCCGCGCCGGTGAGCAGCGGGACGAAGATCTCCAGGTTGGAGATGTCGAACCCGAAGGTCGTCACCGACAGGAAGCGGTCGTCGCCGTCGATCCGGAACCGCTCGGCCATGTCGTGCACCAGGTTGATCAGCGCGCCCTGCGGTACGACGACGCCTTTGGGGCGGCCCGTCGAGCCGGACGTGTAGATCGTGTACGCGGTGTCGCGCGGGTCCGGCGCGGCGGTGGTCGCCGGGCCGGTGGGCCGGGTGGCCGGGCCGGTGGCGGTGTCGAGCATGAGGTGCGGGCGCTCGGTGACGACGGGCAGCGCCGAGGCGACGCCGGTGGTGGTGAGGACCAGGGCGGGGTCGGAGTCGTCGAGCATGTAGCCGATGCGGTCCGCCGGGTAGTCCGGGTCGAGCGGCAGGTACGCGGCGCCGGTCTTGACCACGGCGAGCGTCGACACGATCAGGTCCGTCGAGCGGGGCAGGGCGATCGCGACGAGGCCGCCGGGACCGACGCCGTGCGCGACGAGCTCGTGCGCGAGCCGGTCGGCGCGGGCGTGCAGCGCGGCGAACGTCAGCCGGTCGTCGCCGCACCGCAGCGCGGGCGCGTCGGGGTTCGCGGCGGCGCGGGCGTCGAGCTGCTCGCGGAGGGGGTGGCGGGGGTAGTCGCGGGCGGTGTCGTTGTACGTGCCCAGCAGCGTGGTGCGTTCGGCGCCGGTGAGCAGGTCCAGCTGGGCGAGGGGCCGTTCGGCGTTCGCCGGCAGCTTGGCCAGCAGGCCCAGGACTCGGGCGGCCAGGACCTCCGCCTGGTCGGCGGTGACCAGGTCCGGGGCGTAGTCCAGGCGCAGGGTCAGCTCGGTGCCGGGCAGGACGAGCAGGGCGAGCGGGTAGTGCGTGGCGTCGCGGCCCTGGACGCCGGTGACGCGCAGGCCGGGGACGGCGTCGCGCAGGGCGTCGGGGTCCAGCGGATAGTTCTCGAAGATCATCACGGTGTCGAAGAGCTCACCGTGCCCCGCGTCCTGCTGGATGCGCGACAGACCCAGGTGCTGGTGGGGCAGCAGCGCGGTGTGCTGCTCCTGCGCAGCGCCGATGACCTCGGCGAGGGTGCTGCGGGCGTCCGTCCGCAGGCGTACGGGCAGGGTGTTGATGAACAGGCCGATCATCGACTCGACGCCCGGCAGCTGCGGCGGCCGGCCGGAGGCGGTGGTGCCGAAGACCAGGTCGTCGCGGCCGGTGAGGGCGCCGAGGACCACGGCCCAGACGCCCTGCAGCACGCTGGACAGGGTGACGCCGTTGCCGCGCGCCCAGTCGGTGAGCGCGGCGGTTTCGGCGGCGTTCAGCTTCGCGACGTGCTGCTCGGGCAGGACGGGGCCGCGCCCCGGCGGGGCGGGGACGAGGCGCGTGGGCTCGTCGAGGCCGGCCAGGAGGTCCTGGTAGGCGGTGGCGGCGGCCTCGTCGTCCTGGGCGGAGAGCCAGGTGAGGTAGCTCTTGTACGAGGTGACGGCGGGCAGCGCCGCGGTGTCGCCCCCGGCGGCGTACGCCGTGAACAGCTCCGCCAGCAGCACCGGCATCGACCAGCCGTCGAGCAGGATGTGGTGGCACGTCATCAGGAACCGGTGCCGGTCCGCCCCGGTGCGGACCAGGGTGAAGCGGATCAGCGGCGGCCGGCCGACGTCGAACGGCTCGTCGCGGTCCCGGTCGGTGAGGGCGCCGAGTTCGGCGGCGCTCGCCTCCAGCTCGCGCCAGGCGAGCGGGACGGCGCGCGGGATCAGCTGGACGGGCTGCCCGTTCTTGCGGTAGCGGAAGCCCGCCCGCAGGTTCGGGTGCCGGTCCATCAGCCCGCCCGCGGCCCGCTTCAGGGCGGCCTTGTCGAGCGGTCCCTCGAGGTCGAGGACGAGCTGGACGGTGTAGACGTCGCGCTCCCGCCGGTCGTACACGGCATGGAACAGCAGTCCCTCCTGCAGGGGGGTCAGCGGCAGTACGTCGCTGAGTCCTCCACCCTGTTTACGGGATCTGGTGGTGCTCGTACTCATTCCTCGTTCCCCCATTCGTCTGCGAAGTCCAGCTCGAACTCGTCGATCTCGTCCTGTGCCAGGTCCTCGACGAGCTGCAGGTCCGAGGGCGTGAAGCCCCCGGCGTCGGGGCGGGTGGCGTGGCGGGCCAGGTTCTCCAGGGCGGTGAACCAGCCGTGTGCGATGTGCTCGGCGTCGGCGTCCGCGATCGCGCCGGGCGCCCAGGCCCAGTCGGCGACCAGGCAGGGGCCGTCGGGGCGGTCCTCGGTACGGGCGTTGAGGCCGAGCGTGTGCGGGAGGGGCATGCCGGGGTCGGTGCCGGCGGCGACCTCGAGGGACTCGGCGGTCAGCTGCCAGTCGCCGGGCTCCGGGAGGGGCATCCGGCCGAGGTAGTTGAAGCCGAGCTGCGGGGCGGGGTGTGCGGCCAGGACCGCGGCGGACCCGGGGTCCAGGCGGCGCAGGAGGCCGTGGCCGATGCCGTGGCCGGGGAGGCGGCGCAGCTGTTCCTTGATCTCCTTGAGCGCCTGGCCGAGGGCGGGGCCGCCGGCGTGGATGTCGTCCCAGTCGCACTGTCCGGCGTCGAGCCGTACGGGGTGGGTGCTGGTGAACCAGCCGACGGTACGGGACAGATCGACGCCCGGGACGACGGGCTCGCGGCCGTGGCCCTCGAGCTCGACGAGCACGTCCTGCGGTTCGCCACGCCCGCGCCGCCAGTCGGCGACGGCCAGGGTGTAGGCGGTGAGCAGCACGTCGTTGATCTCGGCGTGGAAGGCGGCCGGGACGGTCGTCAGCAGCTCGGCGGTGATGTCGGCCGGGAGGTCCAGGCGCAGGTGGTGCGCGGCGGCGGCGGTGTCGCGCGCCGGGTCGAGCGGGCGGGCGCCGAGCGGGGTGTCGCCGCGGTCGGCGGTCTCCTGCCACAGCGCCAGTTCGGCGCGGCGGCTGTCGGTGGCGGCCTCCTCGTTCAGCAGGCGGGCCCACTGGCGGAAGGAGGTGCCGACGGGCAGCAGGGCATCGCCCGGCCGCTCGTACGCCTGCACGAGGTCGGGGAGGAGGATGCGCCAGGAGACGCCGTCCACGACCAGGTGGTGCAGGGTGAGCAGCAGCTTCCCGGCGGCCTCGAACCAGACGGCGCGCATGACCCGGCCCTCGCGGGGCGCGAGTTGTCCGGCCTCGGTACGGGCGGTCTCCACCACGTCCGCGTCGGATGCGGCGACCCGCAGCACGTCCGACGCCCGGACGCTCCCGGGCTCCCGGATGCCGTCGCCGCTCCACCGCAGCACGTCGTGGTGGTCGATCACCGTCTGCAGCGCGGCGGTCAGCCGCTCGTACGACGCACCGTCCGGCGTCCGCACGACGGCCGCCTGGTGGAAGCCGTCCGTCGGCCCCTGGATCGCGTCGAACCACGCGGTGATGGGCGTCGCGGCCACCGGCCCCGTCCCGTCACCGACGCCGACGACCTCCGCCGCGCCGCCGGCCTCCGCGACCAGCGCGAGCCCCTGCGGGGTGCGGTGGACGAAGACGTCCTGCGCGGTGATCGTCAGCCCGGCCTCGCGGGCCTTGCCGACCAGCTGGATGGAGCTGATGCTGTCGCCGCCCAGGTCGAAGAAGCTGGCGTCGGCGCCGGCCTGCTCCAGGCCCAGGATCTCGGCGAACGCGGCGCAGAACACGGCCTCCCGCTCGTTCGCGGGCGCCTGACCGGACGCCACGACCGAGTAGTCCGGCTCGGGCAGGGCCCGCTTGTCGAGCTTGCCATTGCCGGTGAGCGGCAGCGCGTCCAGCTGGACGACGGCGCTCGGCACCATGTGCTCGGGCAGCTCGCCCGTCAGCCGGGCACGTACCTCGCGGACGTCGAGCCGGGCGCCGGTGGAGACGACGTACGCGACCAGGCGCTTGTCCCCCGGCCGGTCCTCCCGCACGATCACCGCCGCACCGGTGAGGTCCTCGCGGGCCAGCAGCACGCCCTCGATCTCACCGGGCTCGATCCGGAACCCGCGCAGCTTCACCTGGTCGTCGACCCGCCCGATGTAGTCCAGGCTCCCGTCGTCGTTCCACCGCACCAGGTCCCCGGAGCGGTACATCCGCCCCCCGGGCCCGGCGGCGAACGGGTCGGCGACAAAGCGCTCCGCCGTCAGACCGGGCCGGCGCAGATACCCCCGCGCCAGCTGCGCCCCGCCGATGTACAGCTCGCCGGTGACCCCCGGAGGCACCGGGCGCAGCCACTTGTCCAGCACGTACAGCCGGGTGTTGTGCAGCGGGAAGCCGATCGACGGCTTCACCGCCCCCGACAGCGGCTCGCTGATGCTGGCGCAGACGGTGGCCTCGGTCGGCCCGTACGCGTTGCGCATCACGCGGTCCCTCGAGAAACGCTCGACCAGCTCCGGCGGGCACGCCTCGCCGGCCACGACCAGCTGGACGCCCGGGGGCATCGGCCGGTCAGCGGGCCAGGCGGACAGCACCGTCGGCGGGACGCACACCATGGTCGTACCGGTGCGCTCGACCAGGTCCGCCAGGGGCTCGCCCGGGCCGCGGTCCTCCGCCGTGCACAGGATCATCGTCGCGCCGGAGAGCAGCCCGATGGACAGCTCCCAGGTGGCGGCGTCGAAGCTGTACGAGGCGAACTGCAGCCAGCGGGTGGCGGGCCCGATGCCCATCCGGGGCCCCTGGTCGGCGGTCATCACGGCGACCGTCCGGTGCTCGACGACCACGCCCTTGGGGCGGCCCGTGGAGCCGGAGGTGTAGATGACGTACGCGGCGTCGCGCACCGTCAGCGGTCCCGTGCGGTCCTCGTCGGTGAGCGGCCGGCCGGGGCGGGCGTCGATGGCGGCGCGCACCCAGGGGTCGTCGAGCAGCATCCGCCGGACCGGGGAGTCGCCGAGGCCGGCGGACTCCGCGGTCATGGTCAGGGCGAGCGCGGGGCGCGCGTCCTCGATCATGTACGCGATGCGGTCGGCCGGGTAGGCGGCGTCGATCGGCAGATACGCGGCGCCCGCCTTCTGCACGGCGAGCATCGCGACGACCATCGACGGCGAACGCGGCAGCAGCAGCGCCACGATGTCGCCGGGGCCGGTGCCGCGCGCGGCCAGCTCGTGCGCGAGGCGGTTGGCGCGGGCGTCGAGTTCCGCGTACGAGATGACCTGGTCGCCGAAGACCAGCGCCGGATGGCCGGGCTGGCGGGCGGCGCGGGCCGCGTACAGCTCGTGCACCGGGGCGATCTCGACGTCCCGCGTCGGTCCGGCCCACTCGCCGAGGATGCGCTCCGACTCGGCGGGCAGCAGCGTGTCGAGCCCGGCCAGGCGCCGGTCGGGGGCGCCGACCAGGGTGCGCAGCAGGTGGGTGAAGCGGTCGGCGAAGGACCGGGCGGTCGCGGCGCCGAACAGGTCGGTGCTGTACTCCAGGACCGCGTCGATGCCGCCGTTGCCCTGACGCTCCGTCAGCTCGAAGACCAGGTCCACCTTGGCGGTGTTCGTACGGACCGGCACGACCTCGACGGCCAGGCCCGGGAGGGCGAGGTCGGCGGTGGTGTTGTTCTGCAGGACGAGCATGGTCTGGAAGAGCGGCCGGCGCGACAGCGAACGGCTCGGTGCCACCGCGTCGACCAGGGCCTCGAACGGCAGGTCCTGATTCACGTACGCAGCCAGGTCGGCGGCCTTCACCCGGACCAGGAGCTCGCGGAACGTGGGGTCGCCGGACAGGTCGGTGCGCAGCACCAGGGTGTTGACGAAGAAGCCGACCAGATCGTCCAGCGCCTCGTCGGTGCGCCCGGCGACGGGCGTGCCGAGGGGGATGTCGTCCCCGGCGCCCAGGCTGGACAGCAGCGTGGCGAGGGCGGCCTGGAGCACCATGAACGTGCTGGCGCCCTGGGCCCGGGCGAGCGCGGTGACGGCGGCGTGCAGGTCGCCGTCGATGGTGAAGCCGACCGTGTCGCCGGCGTGGGTGGGCAGCGCCGGCCGGACGTGGTCGGCGGGCAGCTCCAGCTCCTCCGGGATGCTGGCGAGGGTCTCGCGCCAGTGGGCGAGCTGGTCGTCGGCGACGGCGTCGAGCAGGTCGCGCTGCCAGAGGGTGTAGTCCGCGTACTGCACGGGCAGCGGCGTCCACGCGGGGGCGGCGCCGGTCAGGCGGGCCGCGTAGGCGGTCGCGAAGTCGCGGGCCAGCGGGACGATGGACCAGCCGTCGGACGCGATGTGGTGCAGGACGAGGAGCAGGACGTGCTCGTCGTCGGCGATGCGGAAGAGCTCGGCGCGCAGCGGCAGTTCGGCCCCGAGGTCGAAGCTGCGGACGGCCGCGGCGGTCAGTGCCCCGGTGAGGGCGTCGGGGTCGATGGGCGTGCAGGGCAGGTCGACGCGTGCCTCGTCCGCCGCGAGGATCCGCTGGCGGGCCTTGCCACCGGCGTCGGGGAAGACGGTACGCAGGGACTCGTGGCGGGCGATGACGTCGCCCAGTGCCGTGCGCAGGGCGTCGGCGTCCAGGGCGCCGGACAGGCGGACGGCGAAGGGGAGGTGGTAGGTGGCGGCGCCGTTCTCCAGCTGGTTGAGGACCCACATGCGCTGCTGGGCCGGGGACAGCGGGAGCTCCGCCGGGCGTTCGGCGCCGGGGCTCAGGACGGGGCGGGTGGTGCCGGTGTCGTCGAAGCCCAGGCTCGCGGACAGGGCGGCCACCGTCGACGCCTGGAAGAAGACGCGGATGGACACCTCGGCGCCCAGCCGGGCGCGGACCCGGGCGGCGACCTTGGTGGCCAGCAGGGAGTGGCCGCCGAGGTCGAAGAAGTCGTCGTCGATGCCCACGGCCGGCAGGCCCAGGACCTCGGCGAAGACCTCGCAGAGGACCCGCTCCCGCTCGTTGCGCGGCGGGGTCAGCCCGGTCGCGGCGTCGGCTGGGTCGGGCTCCGGGAGGGCGGCGCGGTCGATCTTGCCGTTGGCGGTCAGGGGCAGGGCGTCCAGGGTGAGGAACGCCGACGGGATCATGTAGTCGGGGAGGGTGGCGGCCAGGTTCGTACGGGGGTTGTCGTTGGCGCCGATGAGGTAGCCGACGAGGCGGCCCTGGTGGACGGCCGCGGCGGCGTCGGTGACCCCGGTCAGGGTGCGCAGGGCGGCCTCGACCTCGCCGAGCTCGATGCGGTGACCTCGGATCTTGACCTGGTGGTCGGTGCGCTCCAGGAACTCCAGCTGGCCGTCGGCGCGTTGGCGGACGCGGTCGCCGGTGCGGTACATCCGGCTGCCGGGGACCGTGGCGAAGGGGTCGGGGAGGAAGGTGACGGAGGTCTTGCGGGCGTCGTCGAGGTAACCCCGGCCGACGCCGGTGCCGGCCACGTACAGCTCGCCGGGGGTGCCGGGGGCCACGGGGCGCAGGCGGGCGTCCAGGACGTACAGGCGGGTGTTGCGGACCGGTTCGCCGATGGGGGTGCGGCCGGTCAGGTCGGTCTGCGGGGTGATGACGGCGTGGGTGACGTCGTCGGAGCACTCCGTCGGGCCGTACGCGTTGACCAGCGGGATGTCCGGGTTGAGGGCCAGCCATTCGCGGGCCAGGTCGGGGGGCAGGGCTTCGCCGGTGACCAGCAGGCGGGTGAGGGGGGTGAGGTCGGGGCGGTCGAGGCCGGCGTGCCAGGCGTCGACGGCGGCGCGCAGGAGGGAGGGGACGACCTCGAGGACGGTGACGCCGTCGGGGGCGACGCGGCCGAGGAGGTCCTGGGGGTCGGCGGCGGTGTCGCGGTCGACGACGATGAGGGAGCCGCCGGTGATCAGGGGGGAGAGCATCTGCCAGACGGAGATGTCGAACGTGACGGGCGCGTTGTGGACGACGACGTCCCGGTCGGTCAGGTCGAGGTCGGCGACCTTCGCCAGGAGGTGGTTGACCATGCCGGCGCGGTGCACCATGGCGCCCTTGGGGCGGCCGGTGGAGCCGGACGTGAAGATCACGTACGCCAGATCGTCCGCCCGCCCCTCGAGCGGCGACCACTGCGCCTCGCGCGCCCCGTTCCAGCCGATGACGGCGGGGGAGGCGGCGGAGGCGGCGAGCACGTCACCGGCCGCGGCCTGCTGCCCGGGGCCCACGTACAGGGCGTCCGGGCGGCTGTCGTCCAGCAGCGCGGCGGTACGGGCGCGCGGGGCTCGGACGTCGAGCGGCACCCACGCGGCGCCGGCGCCGAGCACGCCGAGGATGCCGGTGACGAACGGGATGCCGGGCTCGCACAGCATCGCGACGCGCGAGCCGGGACCGACGCCCGCGGCCGTCAGCCGACGGGTCAGCGCGGAGGCCTGACCGGCCAGTTCGCCGTACGAGACGGACCCGCCGGGATCGCGGACGGCGGCCTTGTCGGGGTTGGCCACGGCCCACATGCGGAACCGCTCGACGACGCCGGTGTACACGTCCTCGACGACGGTGGCGCTCCACTGCTCGCGGGCGTGCTCCAGCTCGGCCGGGAGCAGCATGTCCAGCTGGTCGACGGTGGCGTCGGGGCCGGCGTCGGCGAGGGTGCGCAGCCACTCGAAGAGGCGGAGCTGGTGCAGTTCCAGCTCCTCCTGCGTGTAGCGCGTCGGGTTGGCGTCCAGGCGGACCGCGTAACCGTCCTCGGCGGAGTCGAGGTAGATGATCTGCATGTCCTCGACGGGACCGGTCGACAGGTTGTGCAGCAGACCGGAGCACTCGCCGTAGGTGTAGTCGAAGCCGGACTCCAGGACATTGACGGTCGGGCCCAGCGAGCGGCCCGCGTCCCCGGTGAAGCCCAGGTCGCGGCGGATGCGGTCGCCCCGGTAGTTCTGGTGGCGCAGGGTGGCGCGCAGCTCGCCGAAGCAGTCGCGCAGGAAGTCGTGCACGGAGATGCCGGGAGCGATCCGTACCGGATGCGGCACGAAGTTCGCGCGCATGCCGGGCACCGCGCGGGCGGCGGGGGTGGGGCGGGCCGGGACGGCGAGGGTGAGCAGCGCCCGGTCGACGCCGGCGGCGCGCTGCACGTACGCGCCGGTCGCGGCGATGAGGAGGGTCTGCCAGGTGACGCGGGCGTCCCAGGCCAGGGCGCGCAGCTTCGCCACCGTGGCGGCGGGCAGGGTGGCCTCGACGCGCAGGGAGTGGTGGGCGGGGGTGCCGGGGCGCGGGGAGAGGCTGACGGGCTCGGGGGTGTCCGCGTACCGGGCGCGCCAGAACGCCTGCTCCTTGGCGTGCTTGGCGGTCTTCTCGAACTCCGCCTCGTCCTCGGCGAGGGTGCGCGGCTCCGGGAAGGACGGCGGGGAGTCCGGGTCGGCGTACAGCTCGGCCAGCCGCTCGTACACCAGGACGCGGCTGAAGCCGTCCACGACGATGTGGTTGACGCGGATGTAGAGCAGGCGGTGGTCCGGGCCGAGCCGCAGCAGCACCGAACGCAGGGTGCCGGCGGTGAGGTCGGGCGGGTCGAGCAGGTCCAGGCGCATGAAGGCGTCGGCGGCCCGGTACGGCTCGTCCTCGGCGGACAGGTCGACGGTCTCGACGGGGTACGCCTCGACGGGGAGGAGTTCCTGGCGCGGCTCGCCCTCGTGCTCGGTGAACCGGGCGCGCAGGGTGCCGGCCTCCCGCATCACGCCCTGCCAGGCGGTGACGAGCCGGGCCTCGTCGAGGGGGCCGCGGAGCTCCAGGAAGTCGCCCATGGTGAAGATCGGGTTGCCCGGGTCGGCCTGCTGCCCGTACCACATCTCGCGCTGCGCGGCGCTGAGCGGCAACTGCTGTGCGGAGAGCATCGTGATCATGACTGCAGTGCTCCAGAGGGGAAGTCGGTCAGTTCCGCGAAGGCGGTGGGCTCGTCGTGCACCTCGGACCCGAACACCTCGTGCACCCAGCTCGGGTGGTAGACGGTGTCGAGGTAGCGCTCGCCGAGGTCGGGCGCGAGGGCGACGGCCGTGAGGTCGCGGCCGGGACGGTTCTCGGCGAGCCAGCGCACGGCGCCGCTCACGACCGTTCCGGTGGACCCGCCGAAGAGGAAGCCGCCGCGGGCCAGGGTGCGGCAGGTGCGGACGGTGTCGACCTCGGGCACGTGGACGACGTCGTCGATGAACGAGGTGTCCAGCAGCGCCGGCCGTACCCCGGTGCCCAGCCCGGGGATCATGCGGGTGCCCGGGGGGCCGCCGAAGGTGACCGAGCCGACGCTGTCGACGGCGACGACGGTCACCTTGCGGGGCTGGTCCTTGAAGTAGCGGGCGCAGCCCATCAGGGTGCCGGTGGTGCCGGCGCCGACGAACAGCAGCTCCAGACCGGGGAACTGCTTCTCGATCTGCGGGGCGGTGGTGCGGTAGTGCGCCCGCCAGTTGTCCGGGTTGGCGTGCTGGTTGAGCCAGATGTAGCCGGGGCCGCGCGCCAGCAGCTCCTGCACGTACGCCAGCCGCGCGGCGAGGAACCCGCCTTCGGCGGCGGGCTCCTTCACCATGTGGACCTCGCTGCCCAGGGACTCGATGACCTTGCGGGTGGCGAGGTTGGTGCGCGGGTCGATGACGCAGATGAAGCGGTAGCCCTTGGCGGCGGCGATCACGCTGAGCGCGACTCCGAGATTCCCGGAAGAGGATTCCACGATGGTGGAGTTACGGGTGAGCGCGCCGCTGTTCTCGGCCGCCTCGATCATGCTGGCGGCGGCCTTGAGTTTGATGGAACCGGCGAAATTGAAACCCTCGCATTTGAGGTGCAGCGGATATCCGTACATCTCGCGGAGATCCACATAAAGATCTTCGGTGTTGAATTGATGCGGAGCCGATATGACCGGCATGGATCCCCCAGAAGGACTTTGTCACCGGGTCGCGGATGTACGGAACACCCGCAGGCTCAGTGGGACGAGAACGACGAGAAGAAGACCGATGCTGACGAGCGAGACGATCACCGGATGAGCCACCGGATAACTGCCGGAGGAGACGGGCCCGGTGTTGCCCCACAGCTGGCGGCACGCCTCGGACACGGCGCTCACCGGGTTCCACTCGGCGACCGTCCGCAGCCAGGCGGGCAGCCCCGTCAGCGGCATGAACGAGCTGGAGAGGAAGGAGAAGAGGACCAGCAGGAGGGCGGCGACACCGCTGATGGCCTCGAGGTTGCGCATCACCATGCCGAGCAGGGCGCCGACCCAGAGCATCGCGTACGCGAAGGCCAGCAGCAGGACGAAGCCGGCGACGTTCTCCGCGAACGAACCGTGCACCCGCCAGCCGACGGCCAGTCCCGTGAGGGCGACCAGGACGATGCTCAGCGCGGCGGTGACGAGGTCCGCGAGCGTATGGCTGACCAGGACGGTGGCCCGCCCCATCGGCAGCGAACGGAACCGGTCGATCAGCCCCTTGCCCAGGTCACCGGCCACACCGATGGCGGTGATGCCGATGCAGGAGAGGCCCACCTGCGCGAAGACGCCGGCCATGACGTACTCGCGGTAGGTGTCGCCGGTGTTCTTCACCTGCACGACGGTGGCGAACAGATACCCGAGGATGACGACCATCGCGACGGGCGTCAGCGCCACGCCGGTGATCTTCTCGGGGGTGCGCCGCAGATGGCGCAGATGGCGGCCGGTGAGGGCGGCGATGTCGGCTCCGTGGGCCAGCGCCGGGTTCATCGTGCGTCCTTTTCGTCCGGGGTGTCGGCAGGGCCGGCGGACTCGCCGGTCAGCTGGAAGAAGACGTCGTCGAGGGAGGGCCGCCGCAGGGCGAACTCCTCGACGGTGATGCCCGCGTACTCCAGCGCCGTGGCGGCGGACGCCAGCGCGCCCATCCCGTCGGGCAGCTGGACGTGCACGGTGCGCTGGCGCTCGTCGGACTGCGGGGTGACGACGGCCAGCGGGGCCAGGACGGACACGGCCTGCTCCAGCAGGGCGCGGTCGGTGACCGTGACCTCGAGGCGTTCGCCGCCGACCTTGCGCTTGAGCTCGTCGGAGGTGCCCTCGGCGATGACGCGGCCCCGGTCGACGACCAGGATCCGGTCGGCGAGGAAGTCGGCCTCCTCCAGGTACTGGGTGGTCAGCAGCACGGTGACGCCCCGGCCAACCTGGTCCTGGACCATGTTCCAGAGCGTGGCGCGGCTGGCCGGGTCCAGCCCGGTGGTGGGCTCGTCGAGGAACAGCACCTCGGGCGAGCCGAGCAGGCTGACGGCCAGGTCGAGCCGGCGGCGCATACCGCCGGAGTAGTCCTTGGCGGCCTTGTCCGCCGCGTACTCCAGCTCGAACTGGGCGAGCAGTTCCTCGGCCCGCACGCGGGCGCCCTTGCGGCCCAGACGCAGCAGCCGGCCCAGCAGGATCAGGTTCTCCCGGCCGGTGAGCAGCTCGTCTACGGCGGCGTACTGACCGGCCAGACCGATCCGGCGGCGCACCTCGCGCCGCTCGCGCACGACGTCGAAGCCCGCGATCCGCGCGGTGCCGGCGTCGGGCTCGAGCAGGGTGGCGAGCGTACGGACCGTGGTGGTCTTGCCCGCGCCGTTGGGGCCGAGCAGTCCGAGCACGGTGCCGGCCTCGACGGACAGGCTCACGTCGTCCAGGGCGCGGTGGCTGCCGTACGTCTTCGTCAGGCCGTCGGCTTCGATCGCGGCATTCACGGTTTCCCCCTTTCGTGGAATTCGGAGAATCAGCGAATCGGGGGCCCGGTGATCGGAGTGATCACGAATCGGCGAATCCCTCGACACCAAGGAACCTAACCGGATCTATCGCCGGATCGGGCTAGATCGAATGTCCGCAGACTGCCGCTGCAGGATGCTGCACGCGCTTGCCACCAGCCGGTTGGCAGGACCCTGCAGCGGCAGTCAACTGCCATACGGGAAGCAGGCTTCGAATGCCTCCCCCTGCCTACCGTTGAGGGACAACGCTGATCAATCGTCCGAAGAATTGATGTCCCACCCCACATGGGAGAGGTAATGGCAAGTCGACGAAATCTGGCAGCCTCGCTGGGCGCCTGGAGTGCCCGGCACCGGAAGACCGCGCTGTTCGGATGGCTCTTCGCCGTCGTCGCGCTCACTGTCCTCGGCAGCATGGTGGGCCAGAAGAGCCTGACGGAGGCCGACTACGGCACCGGGGAGTCGGGGCGCGCCTCCGAGATCCTCATCGACGCCGGAATCACCACCCCGGCCCCCGAGATGGTCCTGGTGCACAGCGACGGACTGACCGCGGACCAGGCCGGCTTCAGGAAGGCCGTCGCCGACGCGATCACCGCCGTGGACGGTACGGGCCTGGCGCAGGGCATCGGGGACCCGTACAAGACCGGCGCGGTGTCCGAGGACGGCCACGACGCCCTGATCCAGTTCACCGTCAAGGGTGACCCCGAGACCGCCCCCGACCGTATCCAGCCCGTGGTGGACGCGGTCACCAGGACCGACCGCGCCAACGCGGACGTCACGTACGGCCAGTACGGGGCGGCCACCGGCCTGCTGGGCATCAACGACGCGCTGGGCGAGGACTTCGCCGGCGCCGAGTACACCGCCGTGCCGGTCGCCCTCGGCATCCTGCTCGTGGTGTTCGGCGCGCTGGTCGCCGCTGTGCTGCCGCTGATCCTCGCGATCACGGCGTGCGTGGCCGCGATGGGCCTGCTGGCGCTGAGCAGCCAGCTCGTCCCGGTGGACGCGATGACGAGCTCCGTGCTGTTCCTGATGGGGCTGGCCGTCGGCGTCGACTACTGCCTCTTCTACATCCGCCGCGAGCGCGAGGAGCGGGCCGCCGGACGCGACCCGCAGACCGCGCTGCAGATCGCGGCGGCCACCTCCGGACGCTCGGTGCTGATCTCGGGCCTGACCGTCGCCGTCGCCATGGCCGGCATGTTCCTGTCGGGGCTGACGGTGTTCGAGGGCTTCGCGATGGCCACCATCGAGGTCGTCCTGATCGCCGTCCTCGGCTCCATGACCGTGCTGCCCGCCGTGATGGCGATGCTCGGCGACAAGGTCAACGCCGGCCGGATCCCGGGCCTGCGCCGCAAGGCGCGGGTGCGTACCGCGAACGACAAGCCGGGCATCCTGCTCGGCGCCGTCCTCAAGGCGCCCGCGCTGTTCGCCCTGATCGGCATCGCCGGCATGCTGGCGCTCGCCTCCCCCGCCCTGTCCATGAAGACCGAGAAGCTCGGCTTCGACCAGCTGCTGCCCGCCGACAACGTGACGGCGCAGACCGCCGGCCGGATCGAGAAGGTCTTCCCCGGCGCTCCCGCCCCGGCCCAGATCGTCTACCAGACGAACGACATCACCTCGCCCGCCGCGACGAAGGCGATCGCGGACTTCCAGCAGACGGCCCTGGCGTCCGGTCAGGTCAAGAAGCCGATCGACGTGACCCTGCACAAGAAGGAGAACATCGCCGTCATCAACGCCCCGCTCGCCGGCGACGGCCGCAACTCCGTCTCCACCGGCGCGCTGGACGCCCTCCGCGACGACATCGTCCCGGCCACCCTGGGCGACGCCCCGGTCGGCGGCGACCTGGCCTTCTCCGTCGACTACAACGACCAGCTGAAGTCGTCGATCGTGCCGGTCTTCGCCTTCGTCATGGGCATCAGCTTCCTGCTCATGCTGACCTGCTTCCGCTCCGTGGTCATCGCGATCACGGCGATCGTCCTCAACCTGCTGTCCGTGGCCGCCGCGTACGGCGTGATGACCGCGGTGTTCCAGAAGGGCTGGGGCGACGAGCTGGTCGGCACGACGGCGGTCGGCGCGATCGAGTCGTGGATGCCGCTGTTCGTCTTCGTGGTGCTGTTCGGCCTGTCGATGGACTACCACGTGTTCGTGGTCTCCCGGATCCGGGAGGCGCACGACCGCGGGCTGGAGAACAAGGCGGCCGTCGCCCACGGCATCCGCTCCACGGCCGGTGTCGTGACCAGCGCCGGTCTGATCATGGTGGCCGTCTTCGCGGTCTTCGGCACGCTGTCCATGCAGGACTTCAAGCAGCTGGGCGTCGGCCTGGCGGTGGCGGTGTTCCTGGACGCCACGCTGGTACGGGCCGTCCTGCTGCCCTCGGTGATGGTCCTGCTGGGCCGCTCCAACTGGTGGCTGCCCCGCTGGCTGGGCTGGCTGCCGGACCTCGAGCACGGCGGCCCGGAGCCGGCGGCGGCCCCGCGGCCCGCGCCGCAGCCGGTGGCGCAGTCCTTCTCGGACGCCGTCGCCGAGGCCCCGTCCCGCCCGGCGGCAGCCGCCGAGCGCTCCTTCGCCGCGAACTGACCCGTCGACCACACCACCCTCGCGATCACAAGGACAGGCACCCATGTACGAGTTCAGCGTCATCGGCGGCAAGACCGCACGTGAGATCATCTCGGCCTCACGGCAGACCGTCGTCGACGTCGTCCGCGACACCTACCTCGCCCACCACAAGGGCGACACGGTGAACCCCGACAGCTACTTCCTGCGCTTCCCCGACAAGCCCGACGCCCGCATCATCGCGCTCCCCGCCCATCTGGGCGGGGGCACCGACGTGGCCGGCATCAAGTGGATCAGCAGCTTCCCCGCGAACATCCGCCGCGGCATCCCGCGCGCGTCGGCGGCGCTGCTGCTCAACGACTACGAGACCGGCTACCCCTTCGCCTGCCTGGAGGCCTCGCAGATCAGCGCCGCCCGCACCGCCGCCTCCGCGGTGCTCGCCGCCGAGCAGCTCACCGGCGGGCGCACCGCGGGCAAGATGACCGTGGTGGGCGCGGGCATCATCGCCCGTAACATCCTGGAGTTCTTCAAGGCCCGCGACTGGACCGTCTCCTCGCTCACCGTGCACGACATGAACGAGGAGTACGGCTCCGCGCTGGCCGCCCACGCCACCACGGCGCTCGGCTACCCGGCCGGCACCGAGGCGGACCTGGACAAGGCCCTCGACGGCGCGGACGTGGTGGTCCTGGCGACCACCGCGGCCGAGCCGTACATCACCGACCCGGGAGCGTTCGTCCCCGGCCAGGTCGTCCTCAACATCTCGCTGCGGGACATCGGCCCGGAGCTGATCGAGGGCGCCTACAACATCCTCGACGACGTCGAGCACTGCATGAAGGCCAACACCTCCCCGCACCTCGCGGAGCAGAAGTACGGGGACCGCCACTTCGTCACCGGGACGCTCGCCCAGTTCATCGAGGGCGAGGTGAGCACCGGGAGCGACAAGCCGGTGATCTTCTCGCCGTTCGGTCTGGGCGTCCTGGATCTGGCGGTCGGCCTGCACGTCTTCCACGCGGCGCGCGAGTCGGGCGCCGCCGTGGAGGTCGCCGACTTCTTCGGCGAGACGACCCGCTGGTAGGACCACGCTTTTCCGTCCCCGGCCGGGGGGTGTAGTTGAGTACACCCCCGGTCGGGGACAGTTGTCCCGTGACCGGGGCGGGCGGGTGGTCGAGACTCATAGCAGGACACGGCAGGGAGCCGTGCGGGAGGGACAACCATGAAGCTCAACCCCGGAGTTCGCGCCGTCGCCGGCGGTCTGCCCGTCGTGGGGCTGGCGCTCGCGGAGGTCGTCGTGTTCAGCCTGTTCCTCACGGGCGTCTCCCTGATCGGCA
Organism: Streptomyces smaragdinus; assembly: GCF_009604385.1. Taxonomy (GTDB): domain Bacteria; phylum Actinomycetota; class Actinomycetes; order Streptomycetales; family Streptomycetaceae; genus Streptomyces; species Streptomyces smaragdinus. Next base: position 21,797 of record NZ_WEGJ01000030.1, on the reverse strand, counting down.
TCGGCATCGGCGTCCTGCTCGTCCCGGTGCTCGCCGCCGCCGTCCGCGCCACCGCCGACGCCTCGCGGGGGATGGCCCGTAAGTGGGGCGGCGTCGAGATCGCGTCGCCGTATCCCCCCGAGCCCGCGTTCTCCCCGGGCCTCAAGGGCCGCTGGGAGCACACCCAGTGGATCCTGTCCGACCCGGCGACCTGGCGCGATCTGACCTGGATGCTGATCAACCCGCTGGCCGGGGTGACGCTGGCGCTGCTGCCGGTCACGCTGGTCGTCGGCGGACTCGGCGGCGTGCTGATGCCGCTGATCTACGAGCCGATCTCCGACAACGGCGGCAACTGGTATCTGTGGGTCGAGATCACCGACCTGAGCTCCGCCTGGTACGCGTCCGCCCTCGGCGTCCTCACCGTCGTCGGCGGCCTCCTCGTTGCCCCCGCCGCCCAGCGCTGGTACGCCGGCCTCGCCGGCACGTTCCTCGCCCCCACCCGCACCGCCGAGCGGATGCGCCACCTCACCGAGACCCGTACCGACGCCGTCAACACCTCCGCCGCCGAGCTCCGCCGCATCGAGCGCGACCTGCACGACGGCGCCCAGGCCCGCCTCGTCGCCCTCGGCATGAACCTCAGCGTCGCCGAGCGGCTGCTGGCCAAGGACCCCGAGGCCGTACGCAACATCCTCGCCGACACCCGCAAGGCCTCCGCCGCCGCGCTCACCGAGCTGCGTGACCTGGTCCGCGGCATCCACCCGCCGGTGCTCGCCGACCGCGGTCTGGCCGACGCGGTGCGCGCCCTCGCCCTGGACAGCCCGCTCGACGTCACCGTCAACGCCGACCTGCCGGGCCGCGCGGAGGCGCCCGTGGAGTCCGCGATGTACTTCGCCGTCGCCGAGTCCCTGACCAACGCCGCCAAGCACGCCTCCCCCACGCATGTCACCATCGACCTCTGGTACGAGGACGGTGTCCTGCGCGGCCAGATCGCGGACGACGGCAACGGCGGAGCGGACCCGTCGCGCGGCACCGGGCTGCGCGGCATCGAACGCCGCCTCGCCGCCTTCGACGGAGTCCTCGCCGTCCACAGCAAGGCCGGCGCGGGCACCACCCTGACCATGGAGCTGCCGTGCGAGCTGTCCTAGCCGAAGACCTCTTCCTGCTGCGGGACGGCCTCGTCCGGCTCCTCGAGTCGTACGACATCGAGGTCGTCACCGCCGTGGACAACGGGCCCGCGCTGCTGCGGGCCCTGGTCGAGGAGAAGCCGGACGTCGCGGTCGTCGACGTCCGGCTTCCGCCGTCGTTCACCGACGAGGGGCTGCGGGCGGCGCTGGAGGCGCGGCGGCAGGTGCCGGGGCTGCCGGTGCTGGTGCTGTCGCAGTACGTGGAGCAGTTGTACGCGCGGGAGTTGCTGGCCGACGGGAGTGGGGGGATCGGGTATCTGCTGAAGGACCGGGTGTTCGATCCGGATGAGTTCATCGACGCGGTGCGGCGGGTGGCCGGCGGGGGGACGGCGCTGGATCCGGAGGTCGTCAGCCGGCTGTTCGCGAAGGATGTGCATCGGGAGGGGCCGTTGAGCCGGCTTACGCCTCGGGAGAAGGAGGTGCTGTCGTTGATGGCGGAGGGGCGGTCCAATGCGGCTATCGCGGAGCGGCTGGTGATTACGGAGCGGGCGGTGATCAAGCACACGTCGAATGTGTTCGCGAAGCTCGATCTTCCCCCTTCGGAGGCGGATAACCGGCGGGTTCTGGCTGTTCTGGCGTATCTGCGTTGAGGGGTACGTGGTGAGGGGTTACGGGCTGAGGGCTTACGTGGTGAGGGCTTACGTGCTGAGGGCGCGGAGGGTCAGGCCCAGGCCGACGGCCAGGACGGCTACGGCGGTGAGGAGCGAGCCGTAGGGGGTGACTCGCTTGAGCGCGGGGAGGCGGCGTTCGCCGAGCTGTGCCAGGCGGCTGCCGCCGCCGGAGAGGAGCAGGCCGGCGCCGGTGAGGGTGGCGGCCATGCCCAGGCCGTAGCCGATGACCAGGAGGACGCCGAAGGCGGTGCGGCTCAGGGCCACGGCGCCCAGGAGGACGACGAGGGCGGAGGGGCTGGGGACGAGGCTGCCGGCCAGGCCGACGCCCAGGAGGGGGAGGACGCCTTTTCGGGGGGTGTCGTGGGTGTGGGTGTGACTGTGTCCGTGATGGTCGTGAGCGTGTTTCTTGCCTGAACGCAGCGTCCGTACCGCCGAGAACACCAGCCCGGTGCCGACGACCGCGATCAGCGCCCCGCTCGCCAGGCCGAGCCACCCCAGCAGCCGTTCCCCGGCGAATCCGGCCGACGCGGTGAGGATCAGCCCCGTGGCGAGCACCCCGACGGTATGGGTGACCGTGACAGTCGCCCCCACGGCCACGGCCGCCCGTACGCCTCGCTCACGGCGGGCCAGGCAGGCGGCGACGGCGAGCTTGGCGTGGCCGGGGAGGGCGGCGTGGCCGGCGCCCAGGAGGACGGTCAGGAGGATCGCGAGGAGGCCGACGGGGAGGGTGAGGTCGCGGCCGGTGGTGAGGGCGGTGAGGCGGTGCTCCAGGGCGGGGAGGAATTCGGGCTCGCCGGGTGCCGCCTTGTGTTGTCTTGCGTCCGCCGCCTGAGGTCCCGCTCCGGGCTCCGTCCGCAGCTCGGCGGTGACCGTGTGCCGTGGCCGGCTCCGCGCGATCACGGGATAGTCCTGTAGGCCGCCGGTCTCGCTGTCCGCCCGTACCGACGATTCGGCCAGCCGCACCCCGTCTTGGCCGACGGCGGTGATCTCCTTCCACCCCGTACGGTCCGGGTCGGCGGCGGACGCGAAGGACACGTACGCGGGCTCACCGAGCCGGGCGTCGGCATGCAGCGTGCAGGCCAGCCGGGCGACCGGCAGCCCCGCCTCGCCTTTCGTGTAGGTGAGCCCTGAGCGGGTGCTGCGCCAGGGGAGCCGCCGTCCGCCGACGGTGACACGGGTACGGCTCGCCTGCTCCGCGCATCTCGCGGCGGCCCGTTCCGCGGCCTCCGTCCGGGAGATCCGCCCGTCGCGGTCGGTGTCGGTCGCCCCCTCGTCCTGGGCGGTGGGGATCTCCGCCGTATCGACGACCAGGCGGTCCTCGATGCCGTCGGGCGTCAGGACCAGACCGTCGTAGTGATTCACGCTGAAGTTGCCCAGCGGATGGGCCTGTACGGCGGGGGCGGCGGCCCCCAGGCACAGCACCGCCACGGCCGTCACGAGGGACGCACGCTTCATTTCCCGAGCAGCTCCTCGGCCCGTTCCCGGTGATACGGCGAGAAGTTCGGATTGACCTCGAGCGCCCGCTCCACCCTGCGCACGCCCTCCGCCTCACCGAGCTCCGCCTCGATGACTCCGCGGTGATAGAGGAAGAGGGCGTTGTCCCACCCCGTACGCCCGGCCGCCCGCGCCTGCTCGGCGGCCTCCTCCGTCCGCCCCGCCCGATACAGCGCCCAGCCGTACGCGTCCGCGACGATCACCCCCCGCGAGCGCTTCGCCTCCCGCCGCACCAGCTCGACGGCGACGTCCGGGTCCCCGAAGTCGGCGGCGTACAGCGCGAGATGCGGATCGACGGCACCTCCCCCGGCCCGCTGCAGCCTCAGTTGCGCGTCGAGGGCCGCCCGCAGCGACTCCCCCCGCCCCTGGCCGGCGGCGACCCGCAGCTCCAGCGCCTCCAGCAGGAACTGCGGCGCCGGCGTCCGCCCGACCAGCCGCCCGTACCGCTTCAGCGCCTTGTCGGTCCGCCCCCGCGCCGCCTCCACCCGAGCGAGGCCGGACTCGGCGTACGGATGCCCCTTCACCGCGTCGAGGGCTCGCCGGAAACCGGCCTCCGCCCCCGTCACGTCCCCCCGCGCCCACGCGAGCTCCCCCAGCCGATAGGCGGCGAACGCCTTCTCGTCCGCCGTCCCCGCCGCCTCCTCCGCCCGCTCCAGCGCGATCCGCGCATCGGACGTCCGCCCGTGGGTCTCCAGGTCGTACGCCGCCCTCGCCCACGAGGCGGTGGACGGAGCGAGGTCCAGCATCCGCTGGACGGACGTCCGCGCGGCGCCGTAGTGGCCGAGCTGGATCTCCGCGTCGGCGAGCACCCCGTACCCCTCCGCCCGGTCGGGGGCCATCCGGGTGGCGCGCAAGGCGAATCGACGTCCCCCGTCGAAGGCGTGGCGGGCGTTGGCGAGCATCCCCCGGCCCACGACGGCGGCGTAGTTGTCCGTGGGGTCCAGCCGCAGGGAGCGCCGCAGCGCCCGGTCCGCCGCGTCGAGCCGGCCCGCGTCCAGCGTGGTGCGGGCCTCCTCGATCTCGGCGCGCCCCGACTGGGCCCAGACGTAGGGGTCGTCCGGGAACTCCTCGGTCATCCACCGGGCGACCTCCGCCGCCGTGCCGCCGCCGACGGGCGCGGCGACGGCGGGGGCCCGCCCGGCGGGTCCGCCGGGTCCGAGGGCCAGCAGACCGGCCGCGCAGGCCCCGACGACGGCGACGGCGGCGGTCCCGCCGATCAGTCGTCGCCGTCGGATCACAGGGCGTGCGGCAGATTGACGTACGGGAAGGTGTCCTGCGCGTCGGCGGGCTGCAGCTCGACGATCGGCGCGGGCACCAGATGCGCGGCGGACGGCCCGTTGGGCTCACCCTCCAGCATGCGCAGCAGCGGACCGTCGATCATGTCGTTGAGCCGCCGCCCGTTCGGGAAGCCCTGAAGGTCACCGTCGAGGACACCGTTGACATTCGGTTCACCGGTGACGGGGGTGGTGAGGTTCAGCCGCAGCTCCTCGGCGAGGACGATGCGCGCGGGATCGGCGTCCGCGTTCATGGTGTGCGTGTTCAGATCCACGCCGAACGGAGCGCCGTTGTCCTTCCCCAGCCCCTTGAGGAACAGCGCCTGGATGTCCTCACGCGGAGTCGCGGGCGCCTTGAACCCCTGGGCCCGCTCGATCCGCCGGGGCGGCACCGGATCCAGCACGGTGTCGATGAACTCCTGCTCCAGCGCGTCGTCCTTGGGCACCCGCGCCTGGAACCGGTCCTCGGGCCCGCCCGGCGTCTGCAGGCCCACCGTGGACCCGTACACCGCGAACGCGACGTGCGGCATGCCGTGCCGGGAGATCTGCCGGAAGGACGGCGCCTGCCCGTCCAGCGACCGGCTGAGGTCCGCGCCCGGCCGGGAGACGGTCGCCCATACGCCGACGACCGGGTTGCGCTGCGGATCGCCCTTCAGCGCGATGTCCTCCTTCGGCACCTGCAGCACGAGGCTGTTGACGTTGGTCACGGCCAACGGGTTGGCGTCCGGCCCCCAGTTCGGCACCGGTCCGGCCGTCCCGACCGTGTACAGGCCGAAGTCCTGGGTGTTGGTCTTGAACGCGTCCGCCGCCTGCGTCGCGAGCGTCTGCCCGCCGCCGGGAAGCTCGCGCACCGCCTCACTCCGCAGCGCCGCGTAATCCGGCATCAGCGCCCGCCCCACGTTCGTCGGCGCGGCGATCCCGTCGACCAGCTTCTCCGTGCCGTCCGCCCGTACCCGCTCCAGGGTGTAGCGCTGGCGGACGCCCAGCGAGGAGGAGTCGAGCGAGGTCACCGGCAGCGGACCGACCTTGGGGCCGAGGCCGAAGGGGCGGCGGTCGTCGTCGGTGAAGGTCCAGCGGTACGTCGTGTCGGCCGCCCCGTCCCCGTCGGCGTCCGTGTGGATCTCGTACCGGGCGCCCGTCGCGAACGGGTAGTCCGCCAGCGCGTTGGCGGGGTTGCCGGGGAGCTGGAACGGACGCACGTTGGCGACGAGGGTGACGGTGTCGGGGGCGTCCGGGCTGGTGAACGCGTACACATCGGTGAGGTCGGCGGCGGTGTCGGCCACCGACGAAGGGGCATCGACATGACCGCCGGCCCGGCTGCTGCCGGTCAGCGGGCCGGCGACGGCGGCGGACACGAGGACGGCGGCGGCAGCCGGCAGCAGGGCCGCCCGCCGCGGGGAGAGCCTGACGCTCGGAAACACGGGGCACCTCACGGTTCGCGGGAAGTCTGGCGCGCCCAGCGTTCCAGCACGGCGATCTTGAGCGGGGACTCCGGCGACCGGAAGGGGCTATCCGTGTGGCACTTTCACACGAACGGTTCACGCAGAAACGTTTGTGCTATTCGATGGCCCTGCCTCATGTGCATGCATAGCTGTGCGGCGACCCGGGTCTCGGGTCAGTGGCCCGGTTCGTGGCCATGCCGCACACGCGAAGAAGAGGACCTGAGGAAAGCATGCGTTCAATCGCGAGGAACCACATCACCTACCTGGCCGCCACGGCCGCGCTCAGCCTGCCGCTGGTGTTCTCCGGCGCCGCTGTCGCCGCCGCACCGGCCGGCCCGACGCCCGTCACGATCAGCCAACCCGGCGAGCCCATCCCGCCGAACCTGTACATCTCCCCGTGGGGCGACGCCCACGTCGCGATCAGCGACGAGTTCCAGAAGTGGCTGGCGGAGCAGCAGATCACGGTCGAGGCGATCAGCCCGTTCGTGATGGACGAGGACGGCAAGGGCTTCAGCATGCCGATCGGCGCCACGGCCGGCGACGGCCTCGACGCCCAGGGGCGGATCTTCTACCCCGGCGGCCTGACGTTCACCCACGCCCCCTCCGGCCAGGAGATCACCCTCAAGCCGACGTACATCCGGGTCATGCCGCGCCCGGGCTGGACGTCGGGGGTCACGATCGACGGCGAGACGGTCTCCGAGGAGCTGCCGATCGGTGACACGAAGTACGAGGAGGTCATCGCCAGTGCCCGCCCGAGCCCGACGGGCTTCCGCCTCGAGAAGGTCCCGTTCTACGTGACCCCCGAGCTGGCCGCTTTCATCCAGGACCACCTCGGCAGCCCCGGTCCGGAGGCGGGCACCCCGATCGGCACCCTGACCCCGGACTTCCGCTACATCCCGAACGACCCGAACCGCCCCCCGACCCTCCCGACGGTCCCGGGCCTCCCGACGGCTCCGGGCCTCCCGACGGGGGCGTCGGACGCGACGGCGCCCGTAGCACCCACGGCTCCTACGGCGCCCACGGCTCCGACCGCGCCCACGGCCCCGGACCTCCCGACGGACGCGACGGCTCCGACCGCACCCGACCTCCCCACGGACGCGACCGCCCCGACGGCCCCGACCGCACCCGACCTCCCCACGGACGCGACCGCCCCGACGGCGCCGACCGCCCCGGAGCTCCCCACCGCCCCCACGGACGCCACAGCGCCGACGGCTCCCACCGCCCCCACGGACGCCACAGCGCCGACGGCTCCCACCGCCCCGACGGACGCAACGGCTCCGACGGCCCCGACCGCACCGGACCTCCCCACGGACGCAACGGCGCCGACAGCCCCGACCGCACCGGACCTCCCCACGGACGTCACGGCGCCGACGGCTCCGACCGCACCGACGGACGCGACGGCCCCGACGGCGCCGACCGCCCCGGAGCTCCCCGCCGCCCCCACGGACGCCACAGCGCCGACGGCTCCGACCGCCCCCTCGATCCCCGGCGGTCTCTGAGCCCCGCATAAACGCAAAAAGATCCCGGCCGATCAACCGATCGGCCGGGATCCGTGTTGTGGACCTGAGGGGATTCGAACCCCTGACCCCCTCGATGCGAACGAGGTGCGCTACCGGACTGCGCCACAGGCCCTCACAACGAGATGAACCTTAGCACCCCCGACGTGCTGCGGTGAAATCCCTTTGGGGGCGCTGGCCAGGGGGGACGGTCACTCGTTCGCCGCGCGCCGGCGATCCCCGTCCGCGTACTGGTCGAAGAGCGGCGTGCGCGCCGAGCGCCGCTGGGGCGCCGCGGGGGCCTCCGGCTCCGGACGCGGGCGGGCCGGCGGGGCGGCGGACGACGGGCTCGCCGTCGAGGAGCGGGCGGAGCTCCAGGCGTCCGGGGCCTCCAGGTCCAGCCCCTGTGTGGCGCGGGGGGCCACCGGGGCCGTGACGTACGTCGGGAGGGGCACCGGGACGGGGTCCCAGCCGCCGTCCGCCGGACGGGCGCGGTCGGGCTCGCGCTGGGCGTCGACCCACTCCGCGTGATCCGTCTGCTCCACGAGCGCCCGCCGGTCCGCCTCGTACGGCGATCCCTCGGCGACGGGCTCCGTCTCCGCGTGCCGTACGTCGGGGGTCTCGGGCGGCACGTCGGCGGCCGGCTCCGGGCGGGCCTCCGCCCGGCGCGCGTGCAGCCGCTGGGCGGCCGCGGCGCCGCGGCGCTGGTCGACGGATGCCGCGAACCGGCGGCGCTCGGCGGCGCGCAGATGGACGACGTACGCGGTGAGCAGCCCCGCGGGCAGCGCGACGGCCCAGAGGTAGCGCAGCCCCTCGACGGCGGCGAGGATCGCGCCGGCCGTCAGGGCGAGGAAGAGGAGCGTGGTCGTACGACGGCGGCGCGCCATCACCTTCGCCCGCGCGGCGCGCTCGGCGGTCCCCGGGGCCGGAGCGGCGGGGCGGCGGCGCACGGCGGGGGCGGCCTCCGCGTCGGCGGCGGGCAGCGGGGCGTCGTCCGGCGGCAGCACGGAGTCCCGGGCGTCCGGCTCGATCGCCGGCCCGGCGGTCGCGGGGTCGTCCTCGGCGCTACGGCGCTCCGCCGCACCGCGTCCGGTCAGCAGCCGGAGAGCGGTGCTGAAGCGTTCCGTCGGACGGGCCTCGTTCAGCTCGTCCTGCCTACGAAGCCACATCGGAACCAAGTAGGCGGCCCAGGCCCCCACAATCATTGCGTAGATGAGGCCGCTGCTGCTCACGCCTTACACGGTAGAGGTGTTGGAGTCACGGCATCTGCCAATTGGCTCGGTGTGTCGCACCATCTGGCGCATATCGCGAGCTTTTCTTGTGATTTTTGCGCGAGCCGGGCCACAATGCCCCAGAATTTCGAACGTATATTTCATTCCGGGTTGGACTGCGGCGGAGAGGGAAGCGGCTGCTTCGCGCGCCACCGCATGAGCAGCCCCTCCGGGATCTCCTCCGCCGTCAGCGCGAAGACGAGATGGTCGCGCCAGGCGCCGTCGATGTGCAGATAGTTCGGACGCAGGCCCTCCTCGCGGAATCCCAGCTTTTCCACGACGCGCCGGCTGGGCCCGTTCTCCGGCCGGATGCACACCTCGACGCGGTGCAGTCCGACGGTCCGGAAACAGTGGTCGACGGCGAGCGCCACGGACGTCGGCATCACGCCCCGTCCGGCGATCGCCCGGTCGACCCAGTAGCCGACGTGGCCGGAGCGCATCGAGCCCCAGGTGATGCCGGCGACGGTGAGCTGGCCGACGAGCCGGCCCTCGTACTCGATGACGAACGGCAGCATCCGTCCGGCGGACGCCTCCTGGCGCAGATGGCGGACCATCTGCCGGAACGTGGGGCGGCGCACCGGCGGTAGGCCGGGCAGCGACGGGGGGACGGTGGCCTCCCAGGGGCGCAGCCAGTCGCGGTTGCGCCGGTTGACCTCGCGCCAGGCGCTCTGGTCACGCCGCCGGATGGGACGCAGACGCACCGGGCCGTCCGTCAGCTCCACCGGCCAGGCGGCGTTCAGTTCGCACCGCCGGGGCCGCGGGGGTGGTCACCGCCGCGCAGCTGGTCGACCGCGTGCGGGAGGAGGGGGGCGAGGACCGCGAGGCCGTCGCGGACGCCGCCGGAGGAGCCGGGGAGGTTGACGATCAGGGTGCGGCCGGCGACGCCCGCCAGACCCCGGGAGAGGGCCGCGGTGGGGACCTTTCGGACGCCGTAGGCGCGGATGGCCTCGGGGATGCCGGGGACGTGGTGGTCGAGGACGCGGGCGGTCATCTCGGGGGTGGCGTCCGTCGGGGAGATGCCCGTGCCGCCGGTGGTGAGGATGACGTCGAAGCCCTCGGCCACGCCCGCGCGCAGCGCCTCCTCCACCGCCTCGCCGTCGGGGACGACGCGGGGGCCCTCGACGGTGAAGCCCATCGCGGTGAGGCCCTCGACGAGCAGCGGGCCGCCCGTGTCGCTGTAGACGCCGGCGGCGGCGCGGTTGGAGACGGTGACGGCGAGGGCGCGTCCGGCGGAGGTCATGCCGTGACCTCCCGGTGCCAGTCACCGGACTTGCCGCCGGTCTTCTCCTCCACCCGTACGTCCGTGATGACGGCTCCCTTGTCGACGGCCTTCACCATGTCGACGACCGTCAGCGCGGCGACGGTGACGGCGGTGAGGGCTTCCATCTCGACGCCGGTGCGGTCCGTCGTCTTCACCGTGGCGGCGATCTCGACGGCGTCACCGGTGACGGTGAGGTCGACGGTGACGCCGGAGACGGCGAGCGGATGGCAGAGCGGGATGAGGTCGGGGGTGCGTTTGGCGCCCATGATGCCGGCGATCCGGGCGGTGCCCAGGGCGTCGCCCTTCGGCACGCCCTCACCGCGGAGCAGTTCGACGACGCGGGGGGCGACGAGCACCCGGCCGGTGGCGCGGGCGGTGCGTCTGGTGACGTCCTTCGCGGACACGTCGACCATACGGGCGGCCCCGGCCTCGTCGACGTGCGTCAGCGAGGCGGGGGTGTCCTGCGGGGACTGGGCGGTCATACGGCGGTGGCTCCCGGGTTCCGATGCGTGCGCAGCCACCGTACCCGCATGGCCGGTGAGGGCGTCGGCTCAGTCCAGGGGAACGACCTCGACGTCCGCCAGCGCGTTCACCGTTGTGACGTCCTCGGGGACGACGATGAGGGCGTTCGCCTGCGCCAGGGCGGCCACCAGATGCGAGCCCGCGCCGCCGACAGGACGCACCGAACCGGCCGTCGCGTCGTAGCGCCCCCGGAGGAACTGCCGTTTGCCGGCCGGGGAGGACAGCGGTTCCTCGCTGTCCAGCAGCGCGCGGACGGAGGGGCGCGACTCGGGGGTGAGGCCCATCAGCCGCCGGATGACCGGGCGGACGAACAGTTCGAACGACACGTACGAGCTCACCGGGTTGCCCGGCAGGGCGATCAGCGGCGTCAGGTCCTCCCCGATCCGCCCGAAGCCCTGCGGCTTGCCCGGCTGCATCGCCAGCTTGCGGAAGTCGACGCCGCCGCCCTCGCCGCCGAACTCGGTGAGCGCTTCCTTCACCACGTCGTACGCGCCGACGCTCACCCCGCCCGAGGTGACCACGGCATCCGCGCGGATCAGCTGGTCCTCCAGCGTCGCCCGCAGCGTCTCCGCGTCGTCCGCCACGGCGCCCACGCGGTACGCCTGCGCGCCGGCGTCCTTCGCGCACGCCGTCAGGGCGAAGCTGTTCGAGTCGTGGATCTGCCCGGCGCCCAGCGTCTCCCCCGGCTGCACCAGCTCGCTGCCGGTGGACATCACGACCACCCGCGGCCGCGGCCGCACCGTCACCGTGCCCCGCCCGATCGCCGCGAGGAGCGCGATCTGCGCCGGCCCGAGGACCGTCCCGGCCTCCAGCGCCAGCTCTCCGGCGGCCACATCGCTGCCGCGCGCCCGTACGTACTGCCGCGCCTCCACCGGACGGTGCACGGCGACCGTCCCGCCGGCGCCCTCCGGAGCCGCGCTGTGCGCCCGCATGGTCGTCGCCGGACCGCCGCCCGTACCGCCGTCCGTCCACTCCACCGGGACGACGGCCTCCGCCCCCGGCGGCAGCGGGGCGCCGGTCATGATGCGCGCCGCCTGGCCGGGGCCGACGGTGGGCAGTTCGCCGCTGCCCGCCGCCACGTCGCCGATGACCGTCAGCCGGACCGGAAACTCCTCGGAGGCTTTCACCACATCGGCGACGCGGACGGCGTAACCGTCCATCGAGCTGTTGTCGAACGGCGGCAGCGCCGCCGGCACCGTCACGTCCTCCACCAGGACGCACCCCTGGGCCTCGAGCAGTTGCAGCTCCAGCGGCTCCAGGGGCCGGATCTGCCGGAGGATATCGGCCAGATGCTCGTCGACCGACCAGACTCCGTCGGGCTTCGCTGCTTCCTCGTCCGTACTCACCGGCGTCTCCATGGTGGTGCTCAACTGGTCATCTCCTCCGCCACGTACGTCCGCAGCCAGGACCGGAAGTCCTCGCCCAGGTCCTCACGTTCGCACGCGAGGCGGACGATAGCGCGGAGGTAGTCCCCGCGGTCACCGGTGTCGTACCGCCGGCCGCGGAAGACGACGCCGTGCACCGGTCCGCCGATCGAGGGGTCGGCGACGAGCGTCTGCAGGGCGTCCGTCAGCTGGATCTCGTTGCCCCGGCCGGGCTCCGTCTTGCCCAGCACCTCGAAGATCGCGGGGTCCAGGACGTACCGGCCGATGATCGCGTAGTTGCTGGGGGCGTCCGCCACGTCGGGCTTCTCGACCAGTCCGGTGATCCGGACGGTGTCGTCGTCGGCGGTCGGCTCGACGGCCGCGCAGCCGTACAGATGGATCTGCGAGGGGTCGACCTCCATCAGCGCAATGACGCTGCCGCCGCACTCACCCTGTATGGCCGTCATCCGGGCGAGCAGCGGGTCGCGCGGGTCGATCAGGTCGTCGCCCAGCAGGACGGCGAACGGCTGGTCGCCGACGTGGTCCGAGGCGCACAGCACGGCGTGGCCCAGGCCGCGCGGGTCGCCCTGGCGGACGTAGTGGATGTCGGCCAGGCCGGTGGACTCCTCGACGGCCGCGAGACGGGCCTCGTCACCCTTCCGGCGCAGGGCCTCCTCGAGCTCGTAGTTCCGGTCGAAGTGGTCCTCCAGCGGCCGCTTGTTGCGCCCGGTGACCATCAGTACGTCGGCGAGTCCGGCGGATACGGCCTCTTCCACGACGTACTGGATCGCGGGTTTGTCGACCACCGGCAGCATTTCCTTGGGTGTCGCCTTGGTGGCCGGCAGGAACCGAGTGCCCAGGCCCGCCGCCGGGATGACGGCCTTGGTGATCCGAGTACGCGATGAAGTCATGTCGAGCACCATATCCGTAGTGATGAAGGGAAGATGAGCGTCCGGACTGCTTTGACCGGATCCGGACGGCTTTGCACGTGTGGATTGTAGGGACACCGGATGACAGGGAGATGTGATCCACGTTGACGCGAGGGAGCGAGGATGTTCCGGACCGTAATGAGCGCGGGAGACGTGAGGGCGATGGGTGACGCGGGCGTGAAGGCGGAGCTGCGGCGGGAGTTGCTGGCGGGGCGGGCGAAGCTCGGTCCGGCGGACGTCGCGGCGGCGGGCGCGGTGCTGGCGCGGCGGGCGCTGGAGACCGAGGAGCTGGCACAGGCCCGGACGGTGGCCGCGTACGTGTCCGTGGGGCGTGAGCCGGCGACGCGCGCGCTCCTGGACGCGCTGCGCGCGCGGGGCGTGCGCGTACTGCTGCCGGTGCTCATGGCGGACAACGATCTGGACTGGGCGCCGTACGAGGGCCCCGACGCCCTCGTGCCCGCCGGCCGCGGGCTGCTGGAGCCGGCGGGCGAGCGGCTGGGCCCCGGCGCGGTGCTGGCGGCGGACGCCGTGCTGCTGCCGGGGCTGGCCGTGGACGGGCGCGGGCGGCGGCTCGGGCGGGGCGGCGGCTCGTACGACCGGGTGCTGGCGCGGCTCGAGGCGGCCGACGCCGCCCCGGCGCTCATCGTGCTGCTGTACGACACGGAGGTGCTGGCGGAGGTCCCCGCGGAGGCCCACGACCGCCCGGTCCGGGCGGCCGTCACGCCGTCGGGGGTGCACCGCTATTAGGGGGTGAGGGTCAGCTTGTCCTCGGCGGCCTTCTCGACCGCCTGCGGCGTGGAGGGCCAGGGGAACAGCTCGCCCTTCGCCCACGCGTCCGTCTGGTCCACGTAGTGCTCGTCGCGGGCGTGGCCGGAGGCGCCGGTGAGGTTCACCCACTGGGACTCGTCCAGATTGTCGAGGTCGACGACCATCCGCATGGACGGCACCCAGCTGACGTCGTACCCGCCGGCCGCGTTCCAGCCGGTCGCGTTGACGGTGGACTCGCCGCCGCTGAGGTTCCACGGGCCGCGGTTGAGGAGCCACTGGATGAAGCCGGGGCCCTCGGTGCCGAGCGTCTGGTTCTTCAGCATCAGGCGGTGCAGCCGGCCCCAGTTCCAGGTGTCGATGTCCTTGCCGAGCTTGGCGGTCAGCTCCCAGCGGGCGTCGCGCATGGCACGCTCGAAGAGCTCGTCCCGGGTCTGCGTGCCGTCCTTGCTGTGCGCGCGGGAGTTCGGCGTCACCCACCACTTGCTGTCCGGCTTGTCGACGAGCTTGCGTACGACCTCGAACCACCGGTCCCCGCCGTCCGGCTGCGCCGCCGTCGGCTCGCGGTCGCCGCACTCGACGACGGTGGTCTCCGGGGCGTCGGACTGGGTGGCCGTCGGCACCCGCAGGCACTCGCCCTCCACCCGCAGCTCCTTCGGCATCTTCTCGCCGAACGCCAGCAGCAGGATGTTGCGCCAGACGGCGTTGAAGTACGCGGCGGCCGCCGAATCGGCGTCCTGCGAGTAGTCCCAGTCCTTCAGCAGGTCCTGCGCCTCGCGCACGTACGGGTCCTTGACGGGGATCTTCAGCAGCATCGGGGTCAGCAGCGCGCCGATCTCGCTGTTGTTGTCGATCTGTATCGACGCCATGTCGGCGGGCGAGATCTTGCCGCCGTCCTTGATCTTGTCCTTGATCAGGTTGTTGATCCGCTGGCTGCGCGCCCCGTAGCCGGGGTCGGTGGTCAGCAGATACGGGTACGCCTTCTCGTCGATCACGGCCTGGTTGGCGGTGACGATGAACCCGCGCTTGGGGTTGAACTCCCACGGCAGCGCCGACTGCTTGATGTACCCCTGCCACTTGTACGCGGAGTTCCAGCCCGGCAGCGGCATGCTGCCGTCCGCCTTCGCGCCGCGAACGGGGATCTGTCCGGGTGCCTGGTAGCCGATGTTTCCGGCGGTGTCGGCATAGATCAGGTTCTGCGAGGGAACGGCGAAGTCGGCGGCCGCCGCCCGGAACTGCTGGAAGTCCTGCGCCGTGTCTATCTCGAAGACGGCGTCCATCGTGTTGGACGGATCGAGCGCCGTCCACCGAAGCGCCACCGCGTAACCGTCGCCCCGGTCCGGCGCCGACGCGCTCACCGGCGCGCGTTTGCCGACGTCCTCCAGCGAGTCCATCCGGTCGGAGACGATCGGGCCGTTCTCCGTCGAGCGGACGGTGATGGTCTTCTTCGCGCCGTCGGCGCTCTTCAGCGTCTCGGTGCGGGTCTTGAAGTCCTTGGCCTTGCCGTCGAGCTCGTAGCGCCCGGAGGAGTCGACCTTCTCGAGGTACAGGTCGGCGACGTCCGCCCCGAGGTTCGTGAAGCCCCAGGAGATGCTCTGGTTGTGGCCGATGACCACACCGGGCAGCCCGGAGAACGTGAAGCCGCTGACGTCGAACGGGCACTTCTCGTCGACCGTCCGGCAGTGCAGCCCCATCTGGTACCAGAGGGACGGCAGCTGCGGCGCCAGATGCGGGTCGTTGGCCAGCAGCGGCTTCCCGGTCGTGGTGTTCGCGCCGGACACCACCCACGAGTTGGAGCCGATGCCGGAGCCGCTGGGGCCGAGCAGGGCGGGCACCCGGGAGATGTTCTCCGACAGCGCCGACAGCTGCGTCTGCACCTCGGCGCCGGACGTCGCGGCGTTGGCGGTGGCGACGTCCTTCGTGACGATGTCCCCGCCGCCCTTCGGCGTGTAGACGTCGTTCTTGACGGTGCCCGCGTCGACGATCGGGCGGTTGCGCTCGTACGGGTACGGCGGGTACAGGTCGGCCATCTGGTCGGGGGTGAACCGGGTCGTCATCAGCGACCGGTCGATCTCGTCCTCCATGTTGGCCCGCAGGTCCCAGGCCATGGCCTTCAGCCAGGCCACCGAGTCGACGGGCGTCCAGAGGGCCGGCTTGTAGTCGTTCGTCAGGCCCAGCGCCGCGTACTCGACGGACAGCGACGAACCGGAGTGCGTCTTCAGGTACTCGTTGACCCCGGAGGTGTAGGCGCGCAGATACGCCTTCGTCGTGTCCGACAGCTTGGTGTCGAACTCCTTCTGCGCCACCCCCCGCCAATCGAGGGTGCGGAGGAACGCGTCCGTGTCGAACTGACTCTTGCCGAACATCTCGGACAGCGTCCCGGACGTCGTGTGCCGGCGGACGTCCATCTCCCAGAAGCGGTCCTGCGCGTGCACGAAGCCCTGCGCGCGGAACAGGTCCTCGGGGGTCGACGCGTACAGCTGCGGCACCCCCCGGGCGTCGCGCTTGACGTCGACGGGGCGGGACAGTCCGGGCAGCTTCAGCTCACCCGACGTCTGCGGGTACGAGTCGTGGACCTGGCCCACGGCCCAGTACGCGCCCGCGCCCAGGCCCAGCACCAGGAGGAACGCGACACCGAGCACCATGAGCTTGGTGCGCTTCTTCGCGCGGGGCTGCCTCGGTGAGGAGCTGTTCTCGTTGCCGGGCATCGCTGTCCTTCGAGGGGCTGGGACCAAGGTGCAGGAGCAACCATAGGCGCACCGTCAAGGTGCGCTGTCCCCCAGGTAGGGCAACTGCTCCGGACCTGCGGACTACTCGGCTCTTCTCGGGCGGAGAAGGTAAATTCTTGACCAAAGGACGATCAGCCGAAGATCGGATACGGGATCTCGTACGGGAGGAGCCGGCCCTGACAGTCGAAGAGCTCAACCGTCTGCTGCTCGTTTCCGCGCTGATCCTCCTGGTCGCCGTCACGGCCGTCCGTATCGCCTCGCGCACCGGTCTGCCGTCGCTGCTGCTGTACATGGGCATCGGCGTCATCGTCGGCGAGGACGGCTTCGGGTTCGAGTTCGACGACGCGGCGCTCACCCAGCTCATCGGGTACACGGCGCTGGCGGTGATCCTCGCCGAGGGTGGTCTCGGGACGAAGTGGTCCGAGATCAAGCCCGTGCTGCCCGCCGCGATCTCGCTGTCGCTCGTCGGCGTCGGGGTGAGCGTCGGCGTGGTCGCCGCCGGGGCGCACTTCCTGGTGGGGCTGGACTGGCGGCAGTCGCTGATCATCGCGGCGGTCGTCTCCTCGACGGACGCCGCCGCCGTGTTCTCCGTGCTGCGGAAGGTGCCGCTACCCAAACGCGTCACGGGCACACTCGAGGCGGAGTCCGGGTTCAACGACGCCCCTGTTGTGCTGCTGGTCATCGCCTTCTCCACGTCCGAGACGGTGGGTCCCTGGTACGAGCTGATCGGCACGATCACCCTGGAGCTGGCCATCGGCGCCGCCATCGGGCTCGCGGTGGGCTTCATCGGCGCGTACGGGCTGCAGCACATGGCGCTGCCCGCGTCGGGCCTCTATCCGATCGCCGTGATGGCGATCGCCGTCGGCGCGTACGCGGCCGGTGCCATGGCGCACGGCAGCGGCTTCATCGCCGTCTATCTGGCGGCGATGGTGCTCGGGAACTCCCGGCTGCCCCACTCGACGGCCACCCGGGGCTTCGCGGACGGGCTCGGCTGGATCTCCCAGATCGGCATGTTCGTGCTGCTCGGGCTGCTGGTCACGCCGCACGAGCTGTCCGACGACATCCTCCCGGCGGTGATCATCGGGCTGGTGCTGACGATGGTCGCGCGGCCCGCCGAGGTGCTCGCCAGCCTGATCCCGTTCCGGATCCCGTGGCGCGAGATGGCGCTGATGTCGTGGGCGGGGCTGCGGGGCGCGGTGCCGATCATCCTGGCCACCATTCCGATGGTGGAGGGGGTGCCGGAGAACGAGAAGATGTTCAACATCGTCTTCGTGCTCGTGATCGTCTACACCCTGGTGCAGGGGCCGACGCTGCCGTGGCTGGCGAAGCGGCTGGATCTGGGCGACGCGGACGCCGCGTACGACCTCGGGATCGAATCGGCGCCCCTCGAGCGGCTGCGCGGGCATCTGCTGTCCCTCTCCGTGCCGGCGAAGTCCCGGATGATCGGTGTGGAGGTCGGCGAGCTGCGGCTGCCCAGGGGGGCGGCGGTCACGCTCGTCGTGCGCAACGGGTCGAGTTTCGTGCCGTCGCCGCAGACGGTGCTGCGGTCCGGGGACGAGCTGCTGGTCGTGGCCACGGACGAGGTGCGGGACGCGGCGGAGAAGCGGCTGCGCGCCGTGGGCCGCGGGGGCAAGCTGGCGGGGTGGCTGGGAACGGGCTGACCTGCGGGTTTGCGCGGTGTCGTATGCTTTTGGGGAGCTGTTGACCTCGATACAGCTGTAGGCACCACCCCCGTCCGACGCAGAGCGGTACCTCTCGGCGGCGGCCCCCTTCGTACGGGCCTGTCGTCCTCGGACGGCAGGAAGGACCGGCCGTGGGTTCCGCGGTCATCTCTGAGACCGGCGCCCGTCCGGGATACGGGCAGCTGCTGCGTACCCCCGGGGCGCTCTCGTTCGTACTGCCCGGCTTTGCCGCGCGGCAGCCGTTCGCGATGCTCACCATCAGCATCGTGCTCCTCGTCGAGCACACCTCCGGCAGCTACGGGACCGCCGGCCTCGTCGCCGCCGCCGTGGGGCTCGCGGGAGCGCTGTGCGCGCCCGTCAACGGCAAGCTGAGCGACCGGTTCGGGCAGAGCCGCGTACTGGTGCCCGTCGTCGCCGTCCACACGTCCGCCGTCGTGGTGCTGGCGCTGCTCGCGCTCGGCGGGGCGCCGGTGTGGGCGCTGCTGGCGGCGGCCGTCGTCTCCGGAGCGTCGATCCCTCCGGTCGGGCCGATGGTGCGCGCCCGGTGGGCGGTGCGGCTGCCGGGCGGATCGCCGTTGCAGCACAAGGCGGCGGCCTTCGAGTCGGTCACCGACGAGTTCACGTTCGTCGTCGGTCCGGTGCTCGCCGCCGCGCTCTGCGCGAGCGTGCATCCGTCGGCCGGACTGTTCGCGGAGGCGGGCCTCACCCTCGTCGGCGGGCTGCTGTTCGCCGCCGCCCGCCGCACCGCCCCGCCGATCGCGCCGCCGGGGGAGCACGTGAAGCATCCGTCGGCGCTGCGGGTGCCCGGGGTGCGGGTGCTGGCGGTGGTCTTCCTGGGCATCGGGTCGGTGTTCGGCGGGATGCAGGTCAGCCTGACGGCGTTCGCGGAGGAGATCGGCAACCCCGGGATCAACGGTGTGCTGTACGGGGTCTTCGCGGCCGGCAACATGCTCGCCGGGATCGTCTTCGGGATGATCCACTGGACGGCCGCGCCGCGGGTGCGGCTGCTCGTCGGGTATCCGCTGCTCGTCGTGGCGTGCGCCGGGCTGTGGGCGGTGTCGTCCGCGCCGCTGCTGGGGGCGCTGGGGCTGGTGGTCGGTGTGTTCATCGCGCCGGCGATCATCACCGGCTTCACGCTGGTCGACGCGCTCGTCCCCGGGACGTCCCGGACGGAGGCGTTCACCTGGCTCACGGGATCCGTCGCACTGGGGCAGGCCGCCGCGGCGAGCGCCGCGGGGCGGCTGACGGACGCGGGCGGCTCGACGCTGGGGTTCCTGGTGCCGCTCGCCGGTACGGGGCTGGCGGCCGTCACGCTGCTGTCGCTGCGATCGCGGCTGACGCCCGCCGAGGGGTCACGGAACGTGGTCGCGGCGCGTGGTGTCGGTCACCGGGAACGGCTCCCAGTGGACTGATGGGCCCGGAATACTGCAAGATGGATCGTCGTTAGCACTCCACAGGTGAGAGTGCCAGCCCGGAGGAAGCAAACGTGCCGACCTACCAGTACCAGTGCACCGAGTGCGGCGAGGGCCTCGAAGCGGTGCAGAAG
Source organism: Streptomyces smaragdinus (assembly GCF_009604385.1). Lineage (GTDB taxonomy): Bacteria > Actinomycetota > Actinomycetes > Streptomycetales > Streptomycetaceae > Streptomyces > Streptomyces smaragdinus. The sequence continues at coordinate 2,248 of NZ_WEGJ01000030.1, read as the reverse complement.
TTCACCGATGACGCACTGACGGAGTGCCCTGCCTGCGGCGGGAAGCTGCGGAAGGTGTTCTCGGCGGTCGGGGTCGTCTTCAAGGGGTCCGGGTTCTACCGGACGGACAGCCGGGGCGGGAGCAGCTCGTCGTCGGTTCCGGCGAAGTCGTCGTCTTCCTCTTCGGACAAGTCGTCCTCCACTTCCTCGTCGTCTTCGCCCTCCGCGCCCTCCTCGTCCTCGTCGGACAAGTCGTCGTCCTCCGCGTCGAAGTCGTCGTCGAGCTCCTCCAGCTCCGCCGCCTGAGACGCGCGTTCTTCCGGCCCCGGTCGCCTCTGGCGGTCGGGGCCGTTTGTTTACTGTGGGGGCATGACAGAGCCCCAGGCGTTCCCCTCGGCTTCCCAGGCTGATATCGGCGTGATCGGCGGATCCGGTTTCTACTCCTTTCTGGAGGACGTGACCGAGGTCGCCGTGCAGACCCCGTACGGCGACCCCAGCGACTCCCTCTTCGTCGGCGAGATCGCCGGCCGGCGAGTCGCGTTCCTGCCCCGGCACGGCCGCGATCACCACCTCCCCCCGCACCGCATCAACTACCGCGCCAACCTCTGGGCGCTGCGCTCCCTCGGGGTGCGCCAGGTGATCGGTCCGTGCGCGGTCGGCGGACTGCGGCAGGAGTACGGGCCGGGGACACTGCTCGTACCGGATCAGCTGGTGGACCGGACGAAGTCGCGGGTCCAGACGTTCTACGACGGCGAGCCCCTGCCCGACGGGCGGACGCCGAACGTGGTGCACGTGTCGTTCGCCGACCCGTACTGCGCCACCGGGCGGGCCGCCGCGCTGGCCGCCGCCCGGGGGCAGGACTGGGAGGCGGTGGACGGCGGGGCGATGGTCGTCATCGAGGGGCCGCGGTTCTCGACGCGCGCCGAGTCGGTGTGGCATGCGGCGCAGGGGTGGGCCGTGGTCGGGATGACCGGGCATCCGGAGGCGCTGCTGGCGCGGGAGCTGGAGCTCTGTTACACGTCGATGGCGCTGGTCACGGATCTGGACGCGGGTGCGGAGGCCGGTGAGGGGGTCTCGCACAAGGAGGTCCTGGCGGAGTTCGCGAAGAACGTGGACCGGCTGCGGGGGGTGCTGTTCGACGCGGTGTCGCGGCTGCCGGAGACGGGGGAGCGGAGCTGTGCGTGTGTGGATGCGCTGGATGGGTGGGATCCGGGGGTTGAGCTGCCGTAGGGGGTTCGACCCGCCGCGGGGTGGTCCGGCCTCTGCGGCGCGGCTTGGCCTCGGCAGGGTGGTCGGCTTTTCCACAACCGGTGAGTAATTCACAGGCCCCGGCGGCGACGCCGGGGTCTCGTGCATGGTGGTGGGTGTCAGTCGGCTTCGAGGGGTTGGGCGGTGAAGGTCGTGGCTGGTTCTGCGGGTGGGGTGCCTGCGTTCGCGCCGGTGCGGGTGGGTGGGCGGTATCGGCTGCGGCGGGTGGTGGCCGGGTCGGGGCGGCGCCGGGGGCTGGCCGTGGGGCTGGCTGTGCTGTCGGCGGTGTTGGCGATGGTCGGGTCGCCTTCCGGTGACTCCCCCGGCTCGACCGGGGTCTCCGGGGCCGCCGCGGGGCCGTGAGCCGCGGTGAGGGGCGGCGTAGCGTGCGGGTATGGGCAGCGATGCGATCACGGACGTGCGGGGGATCTCGGTCGGGCAGGCGCAGCGGATCGGCGGGGGGTGGTTGAGCGGGGTCACGGTGGTGCTGGCGCCGGCGGGTGGGGCCGTCGCGGGGGTCGATGTGCGGGGCGGGGGGCCCGGGACGCGGGAGACGGATGCGCTGGATCCGCGGAATCTGGTGCAGGCGGTCGAGGGTGTGGTGCTCACCGGGGGCAGTGCGTTCGGGCTGGACGCGGTGGGGGGTGTGGTGCGGTGGCTGGAGGAACGGGGGCGTGGGTTCCGGGTGGGGCCGGAGCCGGGGCAGGTGGTGCCGGTGGTGCCGGGTGCGGCGCTGTTCGACCTGGGGCGCGGCGGTGACTGGCGGGCGCGGCCGGGGGCGGACCTCGGGTACGAGGCGGCGGATGCGGCGCGAGCGGGTGTGCGGCCGACTGAAGGGAACGTGGGCGCGGGGGCGGGAGCTGTCGCGGGCGGGCTGAAGGGGGGCGTGGGGACGGCGAGCGTGCGGCTGGCGTCGGGGCACACGGTGGGGGCGATCGCGGCGGTGAACGCCGCGGGGTCGGTGGTGGATCCGGGGAGCGGGGTGTTGTACGGGGCGGTGTTCGGGGAGGGGGCGTTGGGG
>NZ_WEGJ01000003.1 GCF_009604385.1 Streptomyces smaragdinus | reverse complement strand
GAGTCGTAGCCGATGCGCAGCACCGTTTCGCGGACGATGTCGGGGATCTCGGCGTAGGCGTTGGTGGTGACCTCGCCGGCCACATGGACCTGGCCGGTGGTGATGAGGGTCTCCACGGCGACCCGGGCCTTGGGGTCCTGGGCGAGCAGGGTGTCGAGTACGGCGTCGCTGATCTGGTCGGCGATCTTGTCGGGGTGGCCCTCGGTCTCGGATGCCGAGGTGAAGAGGCGGGTCCGGTGCTGGCCCGCCACATCGTGGAGTTCCGCACCCAGCGGGGAGGGTTCACGTCGGTGGCCCAGCTCCGCGAGGTGAACGGGATCGGCCCGAGCCGGTTCGCGGATCTGAAGACGCTGGTGACGCTGTGAGGGGGCGGGATCGATTCCGCTCCCGCCCGGGGCCCGGGGCCTCCGGCGGCGACAGGGCGGCCGGTCGCGTGCCTGCGGGGGGTGATCGGGCTGCCCACGGTGTGGCCGGCGCCGGTCGTGGGCCGGCGGCGGATTCCGGTGTAAGGCGTGGTTCCATCGCCGGCGGTGCCTCCGGTCGGCGGGCGGGCCCCGGCATCGACCGCGGGCGTGTGCCGGACCGGGAGCCGGGGGGCGCTCCGATCACCGGCGGATTGCCGGGGGTGAGGCACGGGATCGTGGTGGATCCCGGGTCGCGGTGCGATCCCCGGGCCGGTGGTGTGCCCGGCGGCCCCGGTTCCGGAGCGGCCGGTGACCGGGACACGGGCGGACGGGCCCCGGTGGACCTGCGTCTGGTTCCTCCCGCTGGGGCCGCCTGGGCCGGCGCTGCCTGGGCGCTCGGGACGTCGGCCGCGTGGGTGTGGCCCGTGTGTGCCGGGGCGCTGCTGCTGGCCCTGGGGCTCATCGCCTTCGCGGCGTTACGACGGGGTCCGGGCGCTTCCGGTTTGCCTGGGGGCCCGCACTCCGCCGGCGTCTCCCGGCTGCCCGGGAGCCCGCGTCCCCCCGGCGTTTCCGGGTCGCCCGGTGGCCTGCGTCCCTTCGGCGCTTCCGGGTCGCCCCGGGACCCGCATCCCCCCGGCGCTCCCGGGGTCCCGCGCCCCCGCGGCGCCTCCGCGCGGAGGCTGGCCGGGGCCGCCGCGGCGGCGCTTCTCTGCGGTGCGACCGCCGCCGGGGTTGCCGCGGCGTACGTGGACGACGTGCGGCGGGGGCCCCTTCCGGGGCTCGCGGCGGACTACGGCGATGCCGTCGTCGAGGTCGAGGTCACCGGGGACCCCCGGCCCACCCGGCCCCATGTGCGCGGGGCCGCGCGGGCGCCGGACGGGGTGGTGCTGGCGGGGCGGGCGGTGCGGGTGAGCGAGGACACCGGCCGGGTGACCCGGACCCGTACCCCGGTGCTGGTCGTCGTCACGCCGAAGGGACGGGCCGGCGCGGCCTGGCTCGCGCTGCTGCCCTCCACCCGGATCCGGGTGGCCGCGCGGGTGGCTCCGCCCGTGTTGCAGGGGGACTCGATCGCCGCCGCTCTCCGCGTGGGCGCCGGCGGACCGCCGCGGATCGTACGCCCGCCGAGCGGCCTCCAGCGCAAGGCCGGTGACCTGCGACAGGGATTACGCGAGGCCACCGACCCCCTCGGGGCCGACGCCCGCGCGCTGCTCCCCGGGCTGGTCGTGGGGGACACCTCCGGGATCCCCGCCGAGCTGCGCGACGCCTTCCAGGCCACCGACCTCACCCACCTCCTGGCCGTCTCCGGCGCCAACCTCACGATCGTGCTGGCCCTCCTCATCGGCCCACCGCATCTGGCCGGCCGCGCCGAACGCCGCGGCCTGGCCCGCCTGCTGGGCCTGCCGACCCGCGTCACCGCCGTCGCCGCCGGGGCACTGACCCTCGGCTTCGTGATCGTGTGCCGTCCCGAGCCCAGCGTGCTGCGTGCCGCGGCCTGCGGACTGATCACGCTGCTGGCCCTGGCCACCGGCCGCCGCCGCTCACTGATCCCCGCGCTGGCCGCCGCCGCCCTGCTGCTGGTCCTCTACGACCCGTGGCTCGCCCGGGACTACGGCTTCGCCCTCTCCGTCCTGGCCACGGGCGCCCTGCTGACCGTCGCCCCGCGCTGGGCCGCGGCCTTCCGGCGACGGGGGATGCGCCCCCGCCCGGCGGAGGCCCTCGCGGCGGCGGCCGCCGCGCAAGCCGTGTGCGCACCGGTCGTGGCCGTCCTGGCCGCCCGGATCAGCCTCGTCGCCGTCCCGTGCAACCTCCTCTCCGAACCGGCCGTCGCCCCGGCCACCGTCCTCGGCTTCGCGGCCCTTGCCACCGCCCCGCTCGCCCTCCCGGTGGCGAAGGGACTCGCCTGGCTCGCCTCCTGGCCGGTGGAGTGGATCGCCTGGCTGGCCCGCACGGGGGCGTCGCTGCCCGGCGCCCAGCTGCCCTGGCCCGGGAGCTGGCCGGGGGCCGCGCTGCTGGCGCTGCTCACGCTTGCCGTCGTGGCGGTCGGACGCCGGCTGCTGCACCGCCCGTGGGCCTGCGCCTGCGTGGCGCTGCTGCTCCTCGCCGTCCTCACCCGCCCGCCCCCGCTGACCCGCATCCTCACCGGCTGGCCACCGCCGGGCTGGCGCGCGGTGGTCTGCGACGTCGGCCAGGGCGACGCGATCGTGGTGGCCCTGGGCGAGGGATCCGCGCTGGTCGTGGACGCGGGCCCGGAGCCGGCGCCCGTGGCGTCCTGCCTGCGCGACCTCGGCATCACGCGCATCCCGCTCCTGGTCCTCACCCACTTCCACGCCGACCACGTCGACGGCCTCCCCGGCGTCCTGAACGGCCGTGCGGTAGGGGCGATCGAGACGACAGCGGCCCCGGACCCCCCGGACCAGGCGGCCTACGTCCACCGCCTCGCCGCCCGGGCGGGCATCCCGGTGATCACAGCGGCGGCGGGCGAGCGCCGCCGGACCGGCGACGTCTCCTGGGAGGTGCTGTGGCCCGTCCCGGGCACCCCCACCGAAGGCCCGAACAACGCGAGCGTCACCCTCCTCGTCCGCACCGCCGGCCTCACCCTGCTCCTCCCCGGCGACCTGGAACCCCCGGCCCAGCAGGAACTCCTGACCGCCCACCCCGACCTCCCCCAGGTGGACGTCCTCAAGGTCCCCCACCACGGCTCCGCCTACCAGCACCACCCCCTCCTGACCCATCTCAACCCCCGCCTCTCCCTGATCAGCGCAGGCCCCGACAACCCGTACGGCCACCCGTCCCCCCGCACGATCACCACCCTGCGCACCGCAGGCTCCACAGTCCTCCGCACCGACACCCAGGGCTCCCTGGCCGTCCTCCCGGGCCCCCGCGCGGCCACCTCAGAGGGCCCCGCGCCCTAGCCCGCCGAGCCCGTCACCCTTGTAAAGATTTCTTTAGAAAGGTAGCTTTACATGCATGAGCGACTCCGTCATCCGCCTGACCGACCCCCAGGCCCTCCGGGCCTACGCCCACCCCACCCGCATGGCGCTCGTCGGCCTGCTGCGCGTCGAGGGCCCCCTTACCGCCACCCGGGCCGCCGAGCTCACCGGCGAGTCCGTGGCCAGCTGCAGCTACCACCTGCGGATGCTCGCCAAGTACGGCCTCGTCGAGGTGGCGGAGGGCGGCGCCGGAAGGGAGAAGCCCTGGCGGGCCACGGCCCGCTTCACGGACGTGCCGAACACCTCGGACGACCCCGCCGTCGCCGAGGCGGCGAACGCCACGGTGGCCGCGATCCTGCAGAGCTACTTCGAACGCGCCACCCGAGCCCTCAAGACCGCCGGCCAGAGGTCCCCGGCCTGGCAGGAGGCCGAGACCTGGGGAGACCGTCTCCTCTTCCTCACCCCGCAGGAGCTGACCGACCTCACCCGGCGCATGGACGACCTGCTCGCCCCGTACGACGACCGCCTGGAACACCCCGCGGACCGTCCGGAGGGCGCCGAGCTGGTGCAGCTGGTCCGCCTCGCCTACCGCCACTCACCGAAGGGGGACCCTGGCACATGACGGCCCGGACGAAGACCCTGATCCCCGAGCTCCTGCGCGAGCGCACCTTCCGGCGCTACTGGACCGGCCAGAGCATCTCCCTCCTCGGCGACGAGATCCACCGCGTCGCCATGCCGCTGGCAGCCGTCACCGCCCTCGGCGCCGACGCCGCCGACATGGGCCTGCTCACCGCCGCGCCCCTCGTCCCGGCCCTGCTGTTCTCCATCCCCGCCGGCGGCTGGGCCGACGGACGCGCGAGCCGCCGGCGCCTCATGCTGGCCGCCGACCTGGGCCGCTTCCTGACCCTGGCCACCATCCCCGCCGCCTACGCCCTCGGCATGCTCACGCTGACCCAGCTGCTGGCGGTCGCGTTCGTGACCGGCACCCTGAGCGTGCTGTTCAACGTCTCGAACAACACCCTGTACGCGGCGATCGTCCCCACCGGACAGCTGCTCCAGGGCAGTTCACTGCTCAACGGCAGCCGGTCGATGGCCTTCGTCGCCGGTCCGAGCACGGGCGGCGTCCTGGTGCAGATCCTCGCCGCCCCGTTCGCCCTGCTGATCGACGCGCTCAGCTATCTGGCCTCCGCGCTCTTCCTCGGCCGCATATCGCCCCCGGAGCCACCGCCCGCCCGCCACGAGCGGGGTCATGCGCTCGAAGGTCTGCGGTGGGTGGTGCGGACACCCGTGATGCGGGCCATCCAGCTCTCCACGGCCACGCTCAACTTCTTCAACTTCATCTTTCACGCGATTTTCGTGCTCTACGCCACCAAGGAGCTGAACCTCGCTCCCGGCACCCTCGGCCTGGTCCTCGGCGGGGGCGCGGTCGGCGGGCTGGCCGGTGCGGTTCTCGCGGGGCGGTTCGTGGCCCGGATCGGGTACGGCCGGGCGATGGCCCTCGGCAATCTCGGGTTCAGCCTGCCCCTCGTCCTCGTCCCCCTGGCGCAGGGATCGCCGTCACTCGTCATCGGCATGCTGTTCGCCGCCGAGTTCCTCTCCTGCTTCGGCGTGATGATCCTCGATATCTCCGCCAACGCCTTCATGACCGCGCTCATACCCGACGCCGTCCGCTCCCGCGTCTCCGGTGTGCTGCAGACGGTCAACTTCGGCATCCGTCCCCTCGGTGCCCTGGCCGGCGGCTGGCTCGGCACGGTCCTCGGGCTCCACACGTCGCTGTGGATCGCCACCACCGGTGCCGCCCTCGGCGTCGGATGGCTGCTGTGCTCCCCACTGCCCCGAATACGGGAACTCCCCGTCCGAGCCGAGCCGGTGGCTTCCGGGTCGGCTGTCGGGCAGGCGGTCTAACCTCGGGATCATGACAGCTTTCACGGAGGAACAGGTCGAGGCCTATCTGGAGCGGATCGGCGCCGGGCGGCCGCGGGAGGCCACGGGGGAGGCGCTGCGGGAGTTGCAGGTGCGGCATCTGGTCGCGGTGCCGTTCGAGAATCTGGCGATTCATCTCGGGGAGGACATCGTCCTCACCGAGCAGGCGCTGTTCGAGAAGATCGTCGGGCGGCGGCGGGGCGGCTTCTGTTACGAGCTCAACGGGGCGTTCGCCGCGCTGCTCGACACCCTCGGGTTCCAGGTGGAGCTGCTGAGCGCCCGGGTGTTTCTGCCCGGACCCCACCAAAAGCTCGGGCCGCCCTACGACCACATGGCGCTGCGGGTGCGGGCCGCGGACGGGTCCGGGCCGTGGCTGGCCGACGTCGGCTTCGGGAAGCACGCGCACCACCCCCTGCGCTACGACGAGCGCGGTGACCAGCGCGACCCCGGTGGTGTGTTCCGGATCACGGAGGCGTCCGAGGGCGGTGACCTCGACGTGCTGGAGGGCGGCGCCCCGGTGTTCCGGCTCGAACAACGGCCCCGCGCGCTCGGGGACTTCGAGGCGACCTGCTGGTGGCAGCGGACCGCGCCGACCTCCCACTTCCGCACGTTCCTCACCTGCTCCCGCCTGACCGGCGACGGCGGCCGGATCACCCTCAGCGGCGACCGCCTCATCGACACCCCCGCGCAGGGGGAGCGGACCGAGAGCAGGCTGACCGAGGGGGAGTTGCCCGGGGCCTACCGGGACCACTTCGGGATCGTCCTCGACCGAATCCCCCCGATCCCCGCATCCCGCCCGGAGTGAGTGATTCGGCACACAAGCCCGAAGTTTGCCTCGAAAGCCTCACCGGTGTTCGAATGAAGCGACATCACCACACGCTCCACAGAGGGACAGTGCATGCTGGGCTTGCTGCGCCGCCAGCGCGAGGGAAAGCGGACGCGTACCACCGGACCGGCGAGCGTCCCCGCGCCACCGCACGCAGGCCTCCTCAGCTGCCGGGTGCTCGACCCGGTCGGTGACCCCCTGCCCGCCGCCGACCTGCGGGTTACCGACCCCGCGGGCCGGAAGGTCGTCAGCGGTGAGTCCGACCCGTACGGGATGTTCGTCGTAGCCGTACCGCCCGGGGACTACCGGGTGGCCGTGGAGTCGGAGGGCCTCACCCCGTTCCGGGGCGAGATCCACGTCACCGAGGGCGCCGTGGCGCAGCTCGGCGACCTCGTCATGCTGCCCGCCCAGCTCCCGCAGCTGCCGCCGCCCGGCGACTGGGAGGTCGACCCGGCGCACACCACGATCGGCTTCACCGCCCGCCACATCGGCATGGCCCGGGTCCGCGGCCGGTTCAACGGCTACCGCGGAGCCCTGCGCATCGGACGCCGGATGGAGGACTCGCAGCTGCACATCGTGATCGACTCGGCGTCCATCGACACCAACATCAAGATGCGCGACGACCATCTGCGCTCGGCGGACTTCCTCGACGTCGAACGCTTCCCGACCCTGGAGTTCTTCAGCGAGCGCTTCGTCCACCGCGCCGGCAACCGCTGGGCCGTGACCGGCGTGCTCACCCTGCACGGCGTCAGCCGTACGGTGACGCTGGACGTCGACTACCTCGGCATCGGCACCGGACTGGAGGGCGAGCTGCGCGCCGCCTGCCGCGCCACGACGGAGCTGCACCGCGAGGACTTCACCCTGAACTGGCAGCACATGCTGGCGCGGGGCATCGCGGTGGTCGGCTCGTCGATCAGGATCGAGCTGGACATCCAGATCGTCGCGGCTTCCTGAGTCGAGCGAGCTGACCGAGCCGACCGAGCCGGCCGGGTAAGGGCGGCCACCCCGCGGCCCGCGCCGGCCCTGTCCGACCGGCGTGGCATGCTGGTCCGCGATGGCCAGGAAAGCAGCAGCAGACGACGACCCCCTCGCCCCCGTCACCGTGGCCGTGGGCCAGGAGGATCTGCTCCTCGACCGCGCGGTGGCCCAGGTCGTGGCCGCCGCCCGCGCCGCCGACCCGGACACGGACGTCCGCGACCTCACGCCCGACGCCCTCCAGCCCGGCACCCTCGCCGAGCTGACGAGCCCGTCGCTCTTCGCCGAGCGCAAGGTCGTCGTGGTCCGCTCCGCCCAGGACCTCTCCGCCGACACGGTCAAGGACATCAAGGCGTATCTCGCCTCCCCCGCCGAGGAGATCACCCTCGTGCTGCTGCACGCCGGCGGCGCCAAGGGCAAGGGCCTGCTCGACGCCGCCCGCAAGGCCGGCGCCCGCGAGGTCGCGTGCCCCAAGCTGACGAAGCCCGCGGACCGGCTGGCGTTCGTCCGGGCGGAGTTCCGCGCGGCCGGCCGCCAGGCCTCGCCCGGGGCCTGCGAGGCGCTGTGCGACGCCCTCGGCAGCGACCTGCGCGAGCTGGCCTCCGCGGTGACGCAGCTGACGGCGGACGTCGAGGGGGCGATCGACGAGCGGGTCGTGGCCCGGTACTACACGGGCCGCGCGGAGGCCTCGAGCTTCGAGATCGCCGACCGCGCCGTGGAGGGCCGCCCCGCGGAGGCCCTGGAGGCCCTGCGCTGGGCCCTCGGCACGGGCGTCGCCCCCGTGCTGATCACCAGCGCCCTGGCCCAGGGCGTCCGCTCCATCGGCAAGCTGGCCTCCGCCCCCCGCAACATGCGCCCCGGCGACCTGGCCCGCGAGCTCGGCATGCCCCCGTGGAAGATCGACCGCGTCCGCCGCCAGATGCAGGGCTGGACGGCCGACGCCGTCGCCCGCTCCCTGACCGCCGTGGCCGAGGCCGACGCCGCGGTCAAGGGCGCCGCGGCCGACCCGGAGTACGCCCTGGAGCGAGCCGTGATCATCATCGCCGCGTCGGCCCGCTCCCGCTGACCAGACCTACCGCGCCCGCAGCACCAGCATCGCCAGATCATCCTCCGGCGCCGTCCCCCCGAACGCGTGCACAGCCCGCCGCAGCCGCTCCGCCACCCCCGCCGCCGTCAGCCCCACGCACCCCGCGAGGGCCGCCGCGAGCCCGTCGTCGTCGTCGAACAGCCGGTTCCCGTCGCGCCGTTCCGTCACCCCGTCCGTGACGCACAGCAGCGTCTCCCCGGCCGCCAGGTCGAAGGACTCCGCGGTGTACGTGGCGTCCTCCACCACCCCCAGCAGCATCTGCGGCGACGCCGCCGTCCGCACCGTCCCGTCCGGCCGCAGCACCAGCGGCAGCGGATGCCCCGCCGACGCCAGCGTGCACCGCGCCCCGCCCCGGTCCGACCCGTACGGCACCAGCTCCCCGTACAGCAGGGACAGGAACCGCGCCGAATCCGGCGCCGACGGCGCGTGCTCGCTCACCGCCGCGGCCGCCGCCTCCATGGCCTCCACCGCCTCCGCCGCCAGCGTCCGGTTCAGCCGCCGCAGCACCTCCGACACCGGATACCCCTCCCGCGCCAGCAGCCGCATCACCGGCCGCGCGAGTCCCGTGACGACCGCCGCCTCCGGCCCGTTGCCGCACACGTCGCCCAGCGCGAAGCACCACCGGCCGTCCCCCACGGGGAACAGGTCCCACAGGTCACCGCCGACCCACGCGTGATCGGCGGGCTCGTACACCACATGGACGTCCAGCCCCGGCGGCCGCAGCACCCCGCTGGGCAGCAGCCCCCGCTGGAGCACCGCGCTGATCGTCGCCTGCCGGGTGAACCGCCGCGCCGCCGCCACGGAATGGGCGACCCGGCGCGCGAAGTCCTCGATCACGCCCGACGCCTCGTCCGGTATCCGGGCCGCCCCCGCCCGCCCCAGCGCCAGCACCCCGATCAGCCGCCCCCCGGCCACCAGCCGGCACGCCATCGCCGCCCCGTCCTCCCCGTAACCGGCCTCCGCACCCGGCCACCGGCACGGGACGAGCGCCGCCCGCTCCCCGCCGGACGGCAGCGGCGGATACTGCTCCAGCGCCTCCCGCAGCCCGCCGATCCGGCCCTCGTCCGCATGCCACACCTGAGCCAGCCGCCGCTGCTCCGTACCGCCCGCGGTGGAATCCAGCCAGATCGCCGACCAGTCCGCGAACCGCGGCACCAGCAGCTGCGTGGCCAGCGACGCGACCATGTCCTCGTCGAACTGGCCGGTCAGGATGTCGGAGGTCTCCGCCAGAAAGGAGTACGCGGCCTCCACGTCGTACGACCGCACGGGCGCGGGCGCGGGCACCGCCGGCTGCGGCGCGGCCCCGTCCAGCGCCAGCCGGAACCACACCGTCTTGCCCGTACGCCGGTACGCCACCCCCCACGACTCCGCGAGCTCGTCGACCAGCCGCAGCCCCCGCCCCCGCTCCCTCGCGAAGCCGCCCGCCGCGTCGGCGCGCCGTCCCCGCCCGTCCCCGACCTCCACGATCAGCCCCGGCCGCGCCGGCACCCCGGGCGCCGGCCCCGCGCCGCCCGTCCCCGGGTCGTACCGCAGCCGCACCTCGACCTCCGTACCGGCATGCACGACCGCGTTGGTGACCAGCTCGCTGACCAGCAGCAAGGCGTCCTCCAGCAGCTCCCCGCCGAACAGCGCCCCCGCCCCCGCGGCCCGCAGCGGCCCGAAGCCGCCGTCCGCCGCCTTCCACCCGGCGAGCGTCGCCCGGACGAACCCGCGGGCGATCGAGGCGGCCTCCGAGGTCCCGGGCAGCGCCGTCGCCACCTCCGTGGCCGGGGCCGACCCCTCCCACCGGGTACTGATGTCCTGTCGCGCCGGAGGCGCCGCCTCGAAGGTACTCACCGCACACCTCCCGACCGACTTCCGGCATACCGCCGAATCTCCCGCCGTCAGAGTGACAGACTGAGCTGGCTCATACGCGACAAGTTACGTAAGTGGTGGGCTTCCATGGCTGCGAAGACGACGGTGGTGACGCCGCGCCCGGCGCCGGACGCGGCGGGCGCGCCGCCCCCGGCCGACGGGGACGGCGTGTGGGTGCGGGCGGCCGAGCTGCGGCCGCTGGCCGCCGCCCTGACGGCGCTCGCCGACGGTGACTTCACCACCCGGCTGACCGGGACGTACGAGGGCCCGGTGGCCGAGCTGGCCACGGCGGTCAACCGGATCGCCGCCCGCAACGGCCACTACGCGGGCGAGCTGGACCGCGTCCGCCGCGAGGTGCTGCGCCACGGCCGGTTCGACGAACGGCTCACGGCGAGCACCGGCCGCGGCGCGTGGACGACGAACGTGCACGCCGCCAACGCGCTCCTGGACGCCCTGACCATCCCGGTCGCCGGCGCCACCCGGGTCCTCGACGCGGTGGCCTCCGGCGACCTCACCCAGCGGGTCCCGCTGCACGACGGGACCCGGCAGCTGCGCGGCGACACCCGCCGGCTGGGGCGCGCGGTGAACCGTACGGTGGACCAGCTCGCGCTCTTCACCGGCGAGGTGACGCGGATGGCCCGCGAGGTCGGCACCGAGGGCCGGCTCGGCGGCCGGGCCAAGGTCCAGGGCCTGCAGGGCAACTGGCGCGCCACCACGGAGGCCGTCAACGCGATGGCCTCCCGGCTCACCGCGCAGATCCGCGACATCGCCCAGGTGACGACGGCGGTGGCCAAGGGCGACCTGAACCGCAAGGTGACGGTCGAGGCGGCCGGCGAGCTGCTGGAGCTGAAGCTCACCGTGAATACCATGGTGGACCAGCTCTCCGACTTCGCCGGGGAAGTCACCCGCGTCGCCCGCGAGGTCGGCACGGAGGGTCAGCTGGGCGGGCGGGCGCAGGTCAGGGGCGCGTCCGGCGTATGGAAGGACCTGACGGACAACGTCAACTTCATGGCGGACAATCTGACCAGCCAGGTCCGTAACATCGCCCAGGTGACCAAGGCCGTCGCCCAGGGCGACCTCAGCCAGCAGATCACCGTCTCCGCCCGCGGCGAGATCCTCCAGCTCAAGTCCACGGTCAACACCATGGTGGACCAGCTCTCCGGCTTCGCGGACGAGGTCACCCGCGTGGCCCGCGAGGTGGGCACGGAGGGTCAGCTGGGCGGGCGGGCGCAGGTCAGGGGCGCCTCTGGCGTGTGGAAGGACCTGACGGACAACGTCAACTTCATGGCGGACAACCTGACGAGCCAGGTCCGTAACATCGCCCAGGTCGCCACCGCCGTCGCCCAGGGCGACCTCTCCCGCAAGATCGACGTCACGGCCCGCGGCGAGATCCTCGAGCTGAAGACCACCATCAACACCATGGTCGACACCCTCTCCGCCTTCGCCTCCGAGGTCACCCGCGTCGCCCGCGAGGTCGGCTCCGAGGGCCGCCTCGGCGGCCAGGCCCGCGTCGAGGGCGTCTACGGCACCTGGAAGCGGCTGACGACCAACGTCAACGAGCTCGCCTCCAACCTCACCACCCAGGTCCGCGCCATCGCCGAGGTCGCCTCCGCCGTCGCCCAGGGCGATCTGACCCGCGCCATCACCGTCGAGGCCCAGGGCGAGGTCGCCGACCTCAAGGACGACGTCAACCTGATGGTCGCCAACCTCCGCGAGACCACCCGGGCCAAGGACTGGCTGGAGACGAACCTGGCCCGTCTGGCCTCCCTGATGCAGGGCCACCGCGATCTGATCGAGGTCGCCGACCTGATCATCCGCGAGCTCACCCCGCTGGTGAACGCCCAGTTCGGCGCGTTCTACCTGGCGGAGGACGCCACCGGCAGCGGCGACGGCCTCGTCTACATCGCCGGCTACGGCACCGCGCAGGGCGAGATCGGCCTGCCCGCGCCCCACACCCCCGGGCGCGGGCTCGTCCAGCAGGTCGCCGTGCAGAAGGAGCGGATCCTGCTCGAGGACGTGCCGCCGGACTACATCACCATCGCCTCCGGGCTCGGCGAGGCCGTCCCCAAGAGCGTGGTCATCCTCCCCGTCGTCTTCGAGCACCGCGTCCTCGGCGTGATCGAGCTGGCGTCCTTCAACCGGTTCTCCGACGTCCACCTCGCCTTCTTCGACCAGTTCGGCAGCACCATCGGCGTCGCGATCAACACCATCGTCGCCAACTCCCGCACCGAATCCCTGCTCAGCGAATCGCAGCGGCTCACCCAGCAGCTCCGGGACCGCTCCGACGAACTCCAGCGCCAGCAGGCGGAGCTCCGCCGCTCCAACGACGAACTCGAGGTCAAGGCCGCCCAGCTGGCCGCCGCCTCGCAGTACAAGTCGGAGTTCCTGGCGAACATGTCGCACGAGCTGCGCACCCCGCTGAACTCCCTGCTGATCCTCGCCCGCCTCCTCGCCGACAACGCCGACGGTCATCTGAGCGAGCAGGAGGTCCAGTTCGCCGAGACGATCAACCGCTCCGGTACGGACCTGCTGACGCTCATCAACGACATCCTCGACCTGTCGAAGATCGAGGCCGGCCGGATGGACGTCCGCCCCCGCCAGCTCCCCCTGGTCAAGGTGCTCAACTACGTGCACGACACGTTCCGCCCGCTCACCCTGGACCGCGGACTGGCGTTCGAGGTCGCCGTCGGCGAAGACGTCCCGCGGGTGATGATGTCCGACGGCCGCCGACTCCAGCAGATCCTGCGCAACCTCCTGTCCAACGCGGTGAAGTTCACGCCCACCGGCAAGGTGGAGCTGCGCGTGGACCGGGTGCCGACGGCGGAGTCGAACGGGCACGAGCTGGTCGACTTCGCCGTCTGCGACACGGGCATCGGCATCGACAGCGCGAAACTGGCCACCGTCTTCGAGGCGTTCCAGCAGGCCGACGGCACCACGAACCGCAAGTACGGCGGTACGGGCCTCGGCCTGTCCATCAGCCGCGAGATCGCCGGCCTCCTCGGCGGCACCATCACCGCCACCAGCCGCCCCGGCAAGGGCTCCGTCTTCACCCTGCGCGTCCCCGTCCGCTGCCCCGGCCCGGTGGAGACGGAGGAGCCGGTCCGCCTCCCGGACGCGCCGGCGGGCCTGCCCGCCCTGTTCCAGGCCCCGCCCGAACCGCCCGAGCCCGCGGACCTCCCGCACGACCCGGAGTGGCTCAGCACCACCCGCCTCGAGGAGTGGATCTCCGGCCGCCCGGGCGAGGTCTTCCCCGGCAACCGGGTGCTGATCGTCGACGACGACATCCGCAACGTCTTCGCCCTCACCCATGTCCTGGGCCGGGTCGGCATGTCCGTGCTGTACGCGGAGAACGGCCGCGAGGGCATCGAGGTGCTGGAGAAGAACCCGGACATCGCCCTGTGCCTGATGGACATCATGATGCCGGAGCTCGACGGGTACGAGACGATCCAGCGGATCCGCTCCACCCCGCGCTTCGCCGCCCTGCCGATCATCGCGCTCACCGCCAAGGCGATGCCCGGTGACCGGGAGAAGGCCATCGGCAGCGGCGCCTCCGACTACGTCCCCAAGCCCGTGGACGTCGACCGGCTGCTCACGGCGAGCCTGAGCCTGCTGGACCCGGACACCCCCGAAGCCGGACAAGCGCCCGCATGAGCCGGACCGACGTGACGTACGTCCCGGAGCCCCGCACCGCCGGCATCCTGCTGGTGGACGACATCGAGGACAACCTCACGGCGCTCGAGGCGGTCCTCGGCCCCCTCGGGGAGCCGCTGGTGCGGGCCCGCTCCGGCGAGGAGGCGATGAAGGCCCTGCTGCGGCAGGAGTTCGCCGTCGTCCTGCTCGACTGCGTGATGCCCGGGATGGACGGCTTCGAGACCGCGGCGAACATCAAACGCCTCGACCAGACCAAGGACATCCCGATCATCTTCCTGACCGGCAACGACGCCGGCTCGGGCAACGCCTTCCGCGGCTACGCGACGGGGGCGGCGGACTTCCTGCAGAAGCCCTTCGACCCGTGGGTGCTGCGGGCGAAGGTGTCGGTGTTCCTGGAGCTGCACCGCAAGAACCAGCAGCTCCAGCAGCTCGTCGACGCCGGCCGGGTCCGCCTCGGCGAGCTCGCCGACCGGCTGGGCGCCGTCGAGTCCCATCTGGCGTGCAGCAGCCTCACCGACGTACTGGAGCTGTCGAAGCGGGTCGCCGCGCTGGAGTCGGCCGTTCGCGATCTGCGGATCCGGTACGGCCGGACGACCTGAGGGACCGGGGCACGGACCCGCCGTACCCCGCTCCCGCAGGCCGCGTGCGCTACTTGGCGACCGCGCCCTCGTACATCTCCTCGATCAGGTCCTTGAACGTCCGCTCCACGACCGGCCGCTTGAGCTTGAGGCTCGGCGTCAGCTCGCCGTGCTCCAGGTCCAGGTCGCGCGGCAGGATGCGGAACTGCTTGACGGTCTGCCAGCGCTGCAGCCCCTCGTTGAGCTGCTTGACGTAGCCCTCGACCATCGCCTTGGTCTCGGGGGCCGCGAGCAGCTCGGGGTACGGCGTGCCCTCCAGCCCCGCCTCCTTCGCCCAGCCGAGCAGCGCCGGCTCGTCCAGGGAGATGAGCGCGGTGCAGAAGTTGCGGTTGGCGCCGATCACCACGATGGAGCCGACGTACGGGCAGATCGCCTTGAACTGGCCCTCGACCTCGGTCGGCGCGATGTACTTGCCGCCGGACGTCTTGATCAGGTCCTTCTTGCGGTCGGTGATCCGCAGGAAGCCGTCCGCGGAGAGCTCGCCGATGTCGCCGGTGTGGAACCAGCCGTCCGCCTCCAGCACCTCGGCGGTCGTCTCCGGCAGCCCGTGGTAGCCCTGCATGATGCCCGGCCCGCGCAGCAGGATCTCGCCGTCGTCGGCGATCCGCACCTCGCAGCCCGGCAGCGGCTTGCCGACGGTGCCGACGCGGAAGTCCTCGATCCGGTTGACGAAGCTGGCGGCGGAGGACTCGGTGAGCCCGTAGCCCTCCAGGATCGGGATGCCGGCGCCGGCGAAGAACCAGCCGATCTCCGGGGACAGCGCCGCCGAGCCGGAGACACAGCCCTCCATCCGGCCGCCGAAGGCCTCGCGGAGCTTGGCGTAGACGAGCTTGTCGGCGATGGAGTGCTTGACGGACAGCCCGGTCGGCACGGTGCGCTTGCCGGTCTTGACGAAGTTGTCCTGGCTCGCCTTCGCGTACTCGCGGGCGATGCCCACGGCCCACTGGAAGATCTTGTACTTGGCCCCGCCGCCGGCCCGCGCCTTGGCCGCGACACCGTTGTAGACCTTCTCGTAGATCCGCGGGACGCCGCACATCTTGGTCGGTCTGACCACCGGCAGATTCTCGATGATCTTGTCGATGCGGCCGTCGACGGCCATCACGTGACCGGTCGAGATGTGCCCGGCGGTGAGCACCTTGCCGAAGACGTGCGCCAGCGGCAGCCACAGATACTGCACGTCGTCGTACGTCAGCAGCTTGATCGCCTCGATCGAGCGGCCCATGTACGACCAGCAGTCGTGCGGCAGCCGTACGCCCTTGGGCTTGCCGGTGGTGCCGGAGGTGTAGATCAGCGTGGCGATCTGGTCGGCGCGCAGCTGCGCGATCCGGTCGGTCACGGAGTCCGGGTGCTTCTCCAGATACGCCGCTCCCCGCTCCTCCAGCTGGGCGAGGGAGAGTACGAAGCCGTCCGGGTCGCCGGCGGCGGGCGTGGCGTCCGCGGCCGCGATCACCACGACGTGCGCCAGCTCGGGCAGCTCGGCGCGCTGCTCGCGCACCTTCGCCAGCTGGACGCCGTCCTCGGCGATCAGCACCCGGCTGCCCGAGTCGGCGAGGATGTACGCGGTCTCCTCGGCGTTGGTCGTCGGGTAGACGGTGGTGTTCGCGGCGCCGGCGCACAGGATGCCCAGGTCGGACAGGATCCAGTCGACGCTGGTCGCGGCGGCCACGGCCACCCGCTCCTCGGACCGGATGCCCAGCTCGATCAGCCCGGCGGCGATGGAGTGCACCCGCTTCGCGGACGCGGCCCAGGTCAGATCACGCCATTCGTCCGGCCCCGTCCCGGACGCCGGTGGCACCGGATACCGGAAGGCGACCCGGTCCGGGGTCGCTGCCACACGGTCCTGGAACAGGGTCGCCACCGAGGGGGGACGGCTGTCCAGCAGCTTCTGGGTGTCGGTCACGGTCGTCACGGGTCCTCCGGGCGGGGGGAAGGCACAGCTGCGTTGCTGAGGTAACTCACGAGTAACCAGCAGATTAATCGGCCATCCGCCCTCGACGGTAGAGCAATCGGACCCTCATCTTCGCGGTTTGTCCACAGGGCATCTTCCATGGTTGTCGCACCGAAACGACAAAAGGGTGTAATCGGCCAACGGGGTGACGCCCATCCGGCAGCCGAAACCTTTCGCAGGGCTGATCTTTATCTCTCTTGGAAGTGCACATACATCACGAAAGGGATGCTTCCATGGCTACTGCCAAGCGGATCATCAGCGCCGCCATCATCTCCACCGCCGGACTCGCTGCGGTCGGTATGTCCGCTGGCTCGGCCGCGGCCGCCGACCCGGGCCCGAGCGCGGTTGTGGGTAACGATGTCGTCGGGGGCGTCGCGGCTGCCGCGAGCGTCATGGATGACGCTCACGACAACTTCAACTTCAACCACATCCTGGACCGCTGGCACGTCGAGGTCCTCAACAACTCGCCCATCGCGAGCAACAACGATGACACCCAGTACGGCATCGGTGCCACCGCCCACGACATTCTGAACGCGGGCGGCCTGCACAACTGACCTCGTGCGGCGCGACCGGCGGGCGGCAGGGCTTCGGCCCTCGCCGCCCGCCGGCTTTTCCGTACCCCTGTATACGGCGAATCGCCCCGGACGGCCGTCCGGGGCGATTCGCCCTATACAGGGGTGTCCGGTTACTTCTTGCCCTTGTCCCCGTCGTCCGACGACAGGACCGCGATGAACGCCTCCTGGGGGACCTCCACGGACCCGACCATCTTCATCCGCTTCTTGCCCTCCTTCTGCTTCTCGAGCAGCTTGCGCTTACGGGAGATGTCACCGCCGTAGCACTTGGCGAGCACGTCCTTGCGGATCGCGCGGATCGTCTCGCGGGCGATCACCCGGGCGCCGATCGCCGCCTGCACCGGCACCTCGAAGTTCTGCCGCGGGATCAGCTCGCGCAGCTTGGCGACCAGCCGCACGCCGTACGCGTACGCCTTGTCCTTGTGGGTGATCGCCGAGAACGCGTCCACCTTGTCGCCGTGCAGCAGGATGTCGACCTTCACCAGATCACTGCTCTGCTCGCCGGTGGGCTCGTAGTCCAGCGAGGCGTAGCCGCGGGTCTTGGACTTCAGCTGGTCGAAGAAGTCGAAGACGACCTCCGCCAGCGGCAGCGTGTAGCGGATCTCGACCCGGTCCTCGGAGAGGTAGTCCATGCCCAGCAGCGAACCGCGCCGGGTCTGGCAGAGCTCCATGATCGCGCCGATGAACTCGCTGGGCGCCAGGATCGTGGACCGCACCACCGGCTCGTAGACCTCGTCGATCTTGCCCGTGGGGAACTCGGAGGGGTTGGTCACCGTGTGCTCGGCGCCGTCCTCCATGATCACCCGGTAGACCACGTTCGGGGCGGTGGCGATCAGGTCGAGGTTGAACTCGCGCTCCAGGCGTTCGCGGATCACCTCGAGGTGCAGCAGGCCCAGGAAGCCCACGCGGAAGCCGAAGCCCAGGGCGGCGGACGTCTCCGGCTCGTACACCAGGGCGGCGTCGTTCAGCTGCAGCTTGTCCAGCGCCTCACGCAGCTCCGGGTAGTCCGAGCCGTCCACCGGGTAGAGCCCGGAGAACACCATCGGCTTGGGGTCCTTGTAGCCGCCGAGCGCGTCCGTGGCCCCCTTGGTGGCCGAGGTCACGGTGTCGCCGACCTTTGACTGGCGGACGTCCTTCACCCCGGTGATCAGATAGCCGACCTCGCCGACGGACAGGCCGTCGGCCGGGGTCATCTCGGGGGAGTTCGTACCGATCTCCAGCAGCTCGTGCTGGGCGCCGGTCGACATCATCTTGATGCGCTCACGCTTGGTGAGCGTGCCGTCCACGACCTTGACGTACGTCACCACACCGCGGTACGAGTCGTACACGGAGTCGAAGATCATCGCGCGGGCGGGGGCGTCCTTGACGCCCACCGGGTGCGGGACCTGCCGTACGACCTCGTTCAGCAGCTCCTGGACGCCCTCGCCGGTCTTCGCCGAGACCCGCAGCACGTCCTCGGGCTCGCAGCCGATCAGGCCGGCGAGCTCCGCGGCGAACTTCTCCGGCTGGGCGGCCGGCAGGTCGATCTTGTTCAGTACGGGGATGATCGTGAGGTCGTTCTCCATCGCCAGATACAGGTTGGCGAGGGTCTGCGCCTCGATGCCCTGGGCCGCGTCCACCAGCAGGACGCAGCCCTCGCAGGCCGCCAGCGAGCGGGAGACCTCGTACGTGAAGTCCACGTGGCCCGGGGTGTCGATCATGTTGAGGATGTGCGTGGCCCCGGCGTCGTCCCCGGTGGGCGCCCACGGCAGCCGGACGGCCTGGGACTTGATCGTGATGCCGCGTTCCCGCTCGATGTCCATCCGGTCGAGGTACTGGGCGCGCATCTGGCGCTGGTCGACGACGCCGGTGATCTGGAGCATCCGGTCCGCGAGCGTCGACTTGCCGTGGTCGATGTGCGCGATGATGCAGAAGTTGCGGATCAGCGCCGGGTCGGTGCGGCTGGGCTCCGGCACGTTCGTAGGGGTCGCGGGCACCTTGGTCCTGTCGGATGTCTGGGGGCTGGGGGACTGCTGACAGCCCCCTTACGTCGCTGTGTCCCGACTATGGTCCCATGCGCGGGGGGCTCGGCGCGGTTTGGGACGCCGTCCGGGCTGCTGGTAGCCTGGGCTGCTGTGTCTGTTATGGGCACAGCTCGGTATCAACGAACAGCAGAGGCTTATTCGTGGCGAACATCAAGTCCCAGATGAAGCGGATCAAGACGAACGAGAAGGCGCGCCTGCGCAACAAGGCCGTCAAGTCCTCGCTTCGCACCGCCGTCCGCAAGACCCGTGAGGCCGTCGAGGCCGGTAACCTCGAGGCCGCCGTCGCGGCGCAGCGCGAGGCTTCGCGCAAGCTCGACAAGGCCGTCAGCAAGGGTGTCATCCACAAGAACGCCGCCGCCAACAAGAAGTCGGCGCTGGCGCACCGCGTGGCCACCCTGCAGGGCTGACCCCCTCACCTCTTGGCTTGACCCGTCGGGTGCGGGTTGCAGCGGCCCCTCTCTCCGCTCCGTCCCCGGCAGCACGCGCTGCACGCGGCCTGCGTTCGCCACGCGGGTGCAGTGCACCTCTCGGTTTTTTGAGCCCCCGGTTCACCCCATACGCCTGTTTCCCCGGGCGGGGTGGCCGGGGGTTTCGTGTTGCCTTTGCGCCGGCTGACGCGCCTTCGGGCTTCGCCCTCGGTCCTCAAGCGCCGGACGGGCTGGGCGGGGGCCGGGGTGAGCGTGGTGCGGGGGATGTTTGCTGGGCTGGGACAATGGGGGCATGCCCGCTGCTCTGCCTGATGGAATTCCCGTGCCCGCGGACGGGGCGCTGCCCCCCGAGGCCCTGGGGGGTCAGCGGCCGCTCGGGTTTTACGTGCATGTGCCGTACTGCGCGACGCGGTGCGGGTACTGCGACTTCAATACGTATACGGCCGGTGAGCTCCGGGGTACGTCGCGTGACGACTACGCCGCGGCGCTGGTCGACGAGGTGCGGCTGGCCCGGAAGGTGCTCCGGGACGATCCGCGGCCGGTCGAGACCGTCTTCGTCGGCGGGGGTACGCCCACCCTGCTGCCGGCCGCCGATCTCGGGCGGATGCTGGGGGCGATCCGGGACGAGTTCGGGCTGGCCGACGGGGCCGAGGTGACCACCGAGGCCAATCCCGAGTCCGTGGATCCCGCCTATCTGGGGGAGCTGCGGGAGCAGGGGTTCACCCGGGTGTCCTTCGGGATGCAGAGCGCGCGGCAGCACGTGCTGAAGGTGCTCGACCGCACCCATACCCCCGGGCGCCCCGAGGCCTGTGTGGCCGAGGCGCGGGCGGCGGGGTTCGAGCACGTCAATCTGGACCTGATCTACGGCACCCCCGGCGAGAGCGACGACGACTGGCGGGCCTCCCTGGACGCGGCCGTCGGCGCCGGGCCCGATCACGTCTCGGCGTATGCCCTGATCGTCGAGGAGGGCACCCAGCTGACGCGGCGGATCCGGCGCGGCGAGGTCCCGATGACCGACGACGACGAGCACGCCGACCGGTACCTGATCGCCGAGGAGCAGCTGTCGGCGGCCGGTTTCCGCTGGTACGAGGTGTCCAACTGGGCGACCTCGGAGGCGGCGCGCTGCCGGCACAACGAGCTGTACTGGACCGGCGCCGACTGGTGGGGCGCCGGACCCGGGGCGCACAGCCACGTCGGCGGGGTCCGCTGGTGGAACGTCAAGCATCCGGCGCCGTACGCGCAGGCCCTCGCCGCGGGGCGCACCCCCGGCGCCGGGCGGGAGCTGCTGACCGCCGAGGACCGCCGGGTGGAGCGCATCCTCCTGGAGCTGCGGCTGTCGTCCGGGTGCCCCCTGTCCCTCCTCGCGCCCGCGGGCGCCGCGGCGGCCGGGCGGGCGCGGGACGAGGGGCTGCTGGAGGCGGGCCCGTACGCGCAGGGGCGCGCGGTGCTCACCCTGCGGGGGCGGCTGCTGGCGGACGCCGTGGTGCGGGATCTGGTCGACTGAGGGCTTCCCGCCGTCAGGGGGCCGTCACGTGGTCGATCAGGTGTTCCACGCAGCCCAGCAGCGGCGGTTCCAGATCCCGGTACGAGTGCACCGAGCCCAGGATCCGCCGCCACGCCGCACCGGTGTTTTCCGGCCAGCCCAGCGCCCGGCACACCCCCGTCTTCCAGTCCTGGCCGCGCGGCACGGAGGGCCAGGCGGGGATGCCCACGGACGCGGGCTTCACGGCCTCCCAGACGTCGATGTACGGGTGGCCCACCACCAGCGCGTGCTCGCCGGTCACCGCGGCCGCGATCCGGGACTCCTTCGAGCCCGGTACGAGATGGTCCACCAGGACCCCCAGCCGCGCGTCCGGGCCGGGGGCGAAGTCCGCGACGATCGCCGGGAGGTCGTCGACGCCCTCCAGATACTCCACGACCACGCCCTCGATCCGCAGGTCGTCGCCCCAGACGCGTTCCACCAGCTCCGCGTCGTGGCGCCCCTCGACGTAGATGCGCCCGGCGCGCGCCACCCGCGCCCGCGCCCCGGGGACGGCCACCGAGCCGGAGGCGGTACGGGTCGGGCGCACCGGGGCGGGGGCCGCCGGGCGGACCAGGGTGACCACCTCGCCGTCGATCAGGAAGCCGCGCGGCGCCAGCGGGAACACCCGGTGCCTGCCGAAGCGGTCCTCCAGGGTGACGGTCGGCCCCTCGGCGGTCTTCTCCGTACGGATGACGGCCCCGCAGAAGCCGGTGACCGCCTCCTCGGCCACCAGGCCGGGGTCGGCGGGGACTTCGGGGGCGGGACCGGACTTCTTCCACGGAGGAGTCAGGTCGATCGGGCCGTAGCGCATCCCCGCAGGCTAATCCAAACCCGCCGCCAGTTCGGCCCGTTGCCGCCGTACGAACGCCGCGTCGACCACCGCCCCGTGCCCCGGGACGTACAGCGCGTCGTCGCCCGCCAGCTCCAGCAGCTTGTCCAGCGCCCCCGGCCAGCGCGCCGGATGCGCGTCGGGGCCGGCCTGGGGGACGCCGGACTCCTCGACGAGGTCGCCGCAGAAGACGACGGGAGCGTGCTGTCGGAGGCCGCTCGTACCCTTGGGGGAGTGGTTCCCGTGAGCCGAGAGGTCCGTCCCCGGCACCAGCACCACCAGGTCGTGCCCCGAGTGCGCCGGCCCCAGATTCGCCAGCAGCACCTCGCGCCCCCCGCCCAGGTCCACCGTCCACTCCCCGGCGACCAGCCGCTGCGGCGCCACCAGCACGTCCGCCGCCTCGGCCGCCTCCTCCCGGGGCAGCCCGTGCCGCGTGGCGTCGTCGCGGAGCTCCTCCCGGTCCCGGGTGAGGACCGTCTCGATTCCGTGCGGCCCGTACACCTCGGCCCCCGCGAAGGCCGCCGTACCGAAGACGTGGTCGAAGTGGGGGTGGGTGAGTGCGATATGCGTCACGGGCCGCCCCACGAGCTCCCGTACCTCCGTCCGCAGCTCGGCGCCCTCGCGCAGGCTGGAGCCGGTGTCGACGAGCAGCACCCCGGCCGGGCCGGTGATCACGCCCACGGTGGCGTCCCAGCCGGGCAGCCTGCGCCGCAGCACGCCCGGCGCGAGTTCTTCCCACCGGTGCGCGGTTGCCGCCCGGCCCGCCGGGTATTCCGCTTTCGTGCCCATAGCGGGACGCTAAGCCATGGCGGGCGGGGCCGCCGTCGTGTTCCCGCCGATCGCCGGATGTGTGCGGTCAGGGGTTCGGGCTTGCTCGGCCCCTGGTGACCCGCCGTACACTTGCCTGGGAAAGCTGGCACTCGGGGACGCAGAGTGCCAGGGGGAGTGACCTTCGATCCACGGCTGGAGGTGGTCGGGCATGCTCAGTGAACGCAGACTCGAGGTGCTGCGTGCCATCGTCCAGGACTACGTCGGCACCGAGGAGCCGGTGGGTTCCAAGGCCCTCACGGAGCGCCACAGCCTGGGCGTGTCCCCGGCGACCGTGCGCAACGACATGGCGGCGCTGGAGGACGAGGGCTACATCGCCCAGCCCCACACGAGCGCCGGCCGGATCCCCACGGACAAGGGCTACCGCCTGTTCGTCGACAAGCTCGCCGACGTCAAGCCCCTCACGGGCGCCGAGCGGCGGGCCATCCACCACTTCCTCGACGGCGCCGTCGACCTCGACGACGTGGTCGGCCGTACGGTGCGGCTGCTGGCGCAGCTCACCCGGCAGGTCGCGGTGGTGCAGTACCCGTCGCTGACCCGCTCCACGGTGCGGCACGTCGAGCTGCTGTCGCTGGCCCCGGCCCGCGTGATGCTCGTCCTGATCACGGACACCGGCCGGGTCGAGCAGCGCATGGTCGACTGTCCGGGGCCGTTCGCCGAGCAGCCGCTGGCCGATCTGCGCGCCCGGCTCAACAGCCGGGTGGTGGGGCGGCGCTTCGCGGACGTGCCCAAGCTCGTCCAGGACCTGCCCGAGGGCTTCGAGCCCGAGGACCGCGGCACGGTCGCCACGGTGCTGGCCACCCTGATGGAGACACTCGTCGAGCAGACCGAGGAGCGGCTGATGATCGGCGGGACCGCCAATCTCACCCGCTTCGACCACGACTTCCCGCTGAGCATCCGCCCCGTACTGGAGGCGCTGGAGGAGCACGTGGTGCTGCTCCGGCTGCTCGGCGAGACCCAGGACGCCCACATGATGGTGCGAATCGGGCACGAGAACGCGCACGAGGGACTCACCTCCGCGTCCGTCGTCTCCGTCGGCTACGGTGCCGGGGACGAAGCACTGGCCAAACTCGGCGTGGTCGGACCGACCCGCATGGATTACCCGGGAACGATGGGAGCAGTACGCGCTGTGGCACGTTACGTCGGACAGATCCTGGCGGAGTCGTAAGTGGCGACGGACTACTACGCGATCCTCGGAGTGCGGCGCGACGCCTCGCAGGACGAGATCAAGAAGGCTTTCCGCAGGCTCGCGCGCGAGCTGCACCCGGACGTGAATCCGGACCCGAAGACCCAGGAGCGGTTCAAGGAGATCAACGCCGCCTACGAGGTCCTCTCCGACCCGGAGAAGAAGCAGGTCTACGACCTGGGCGGCGATCCGCTCTCCGCGAGCGGCGGCGGCTTCGGCGGAGGCGGCGGCTTCGGCAACTTCTCCGACATCATGGACGCCTTCTTCGGCACGGCCTCGCAGCGCGGTCCGCGTTCGCGTACCCGCCGGGGCCAGGACGCCATGATCCGGCTCGACATCGAGCTGCCCGAGGCGGCCTTCGGGACGACCAAGGACATCCAGGTCGACACGGCCGTCGTCTGCAACACCTGCAACGGCGAGGGCGCCGCCCCCGGCACCAGCGCGCAGACCTGCGACATGTGCCGCGGCCGCGGTGAGGTCTCCCAGGTCACCCGGTCCTTCCTGGGCCAGGTCATGACCTCGCGCCCGTGCCCGCAGTGCCAGGGCTTCGGTACGGTCGTGCCGACCCCGTGCCCCGAGTGCGCCGGCGACGGCCGCGTGCGCTCCCGGCGCAATCTCACGGTGAAGATCCCCGCGGGCGTCGACAACGGCACCCGGATCCAGCTGGCCGGCGAGGGCGAGGTCGGCCCGGGCGGCGGTCCGGCGGGCGATCTGTACGTGGAGATCCACGAGCTGCCGCACAGCACGTTCCAGCGCCGCGGCGACGACCTGCACTGCACGGTGACCATCCCGATGACGGCGGCGGCGCTGGGCACCAAGGTCCATCTGGACACCCTCGACGGCCGCGAGGAGGTCGACATCCGGCCCGGCACCCAGTCCGGCCAGTCGATCCCGATGCACCAGCGCGGTGTGACGCATCTGCGCGGCGGCGGCCGGGGCGATCTGATCGTGCACGTCGAGGTGGTCACCCCGCAGAAGCTCGACGCCGAGCAGGAGCGGCTGCTGCGGCAGCTGGCGAAGCTGCGCGACGAGGAGCGGCCGCAGGGCCAGTTCCAGCCGGGCCAGCAGGGGCTGTTCTCGCGGCTGAAGGACGCCTTCAACGGCCGCTGACAGGGGCGCGGGACCGTGCCGTCCGGTCCGGACGGCGGTCTTCCGCGTGGCATGACAGCATATGCGCCATGTCCATCGCTCCCACGTCTTTGGGCGAGCTCGCGCCGACGCCCGTCTGGCAGGCGCCGATGGCGGGCGGCGCGAGCCGCCCGCAGCTCGCGGCCGCCGTCTGCGAGGCGGGCGGCCTGGGGTTTCTCGCCGCCGGGTACAAGACCCCGGAGGCGATGTACGAGGAGCTGCGCCAGCTCCGCGCCGCCACCGACCGGCCCTTCGGCGTGGGCCTGTTCCTGCCGCAGCCGCCCGGCCCCGCCGACGGCAGCCTCACGGCGTACGCCGAACAGCTCGCCGGTGAGGCCGCCTGGTACGAGACGGAGCTGGGCGAGACGGACGCGGAGGACGCCGACTACAGCGACGCGTTCGAGGCGAAGGTCACGCTGCTGAGGGAGAACCCGGTGGCCGTGGTCTCCTTCACGTTCGGCTGCCCCGACCGCGCGGTGCTGGACGCCTTCGCGGACGTCGGCACGCTCACCGTGGTCACCGTCACCAGCGCGGAGGAGGCCGCCACCGCCGCGTACGCGGGAGCCGGCGCGCTGTGCGTGCAGGGCGTGGAGGCGGGCGGCCACCAGGGGTCGTTCCGCAACGACCCGCGCGCGGACGGCACCGAACGCGGGCTGCTCACCCTGCTTGCCGAGGTCCGCGAGGCGGTACGGCTGCCGCTGGTCGCCGCCGGGGGCATCATGCGCGGCGCGCAGATCGCCGCCGCGCTGGCCGCGGGCGCCGAGGCCGCACAGCTGGGCACCGCGTTCCTGGTGTGCCCCGAGTCCGGCGCCAACGTGATCCACAAACGGGCCGTCCTGGAGGGCGTCCTCACCCGCACCGAGCTGACCCGCGCCTTCACCGGCCGCCCCGCCCGCGGCCTGGTCAACCGCTTCGTCCGCGAACACGGCCGCTACGCCCCCGCCGCCTACCCCCAGTTGCACTGGCTGACGGCCCCCCTGCGGGCCGCCGCCACCTCCGCCGGGGACGCCCACGGCATGGCGCTGTGGGCCGGCCAGGGACACCGGCTGGCCCGCGACCTGCCCGCCGGCGAGCTGGTCGGCGTACTGGCCGACGAGCTGCGCGCGGCGCTGGGCGACAGCCCCACCGCACAGGAGGTATCGCCGTGACGGCGCCTGTTTTCGTCTGTTCGGACCTTGCCGGGGCGGCCCCCGGCACGACCGTGGTCCTCGACGGCCCCGAGGGACGCCACGCGGTGTCCGTGAAGCGGCTGCGGGCGGGGGAGGACGTGGTCCTCACCGACGGCCTCGGCGCCGGCGTGCACGCCACGGTCGCCGCCGCGGAGGGCAAGGACCGCCTCGTCGTCACGGTGACGGAGGTACGAGACGAACCCGCCCCCCGGCCGCGGCTCGTCGTCGTCCAGGCGCTGCCCAAGGGCGACCGGGGCGAGCTGGCGGTCGAGACCATGACGGAGACGGGGGTGGACGCCGTCGTGCCGTGGGCCGCGGCGCGCTGCATCACGCAGTGGAAGGGCGAGCGGGGCGTGAAGGCCCTGGGCAAGTGGCGGGCGACGGCCCGGGAGGCGGGCAAGCAGTCGCGGCGGCTGCGGTTCCCGGAGGTCGCGGAGCTGTGTACGACCAGGCAGGTGGCGGCGCTGCTGGCGGGCGCGGCGTTCGCGGCCGTGCTGCACGAGGAGGGTTCGCTGCCGCTGGCCGGGGCCCCGCTGCCGGCCGAGGGGGACGTGGTGCTGGTCGTCGGGCCGGAGGGCGGGGTGGCGCCGGAGGAGCTGGCGGCGTTCGAGGCGGTGGGGGCGAAGCCGTACCGGCTGGGGCCGACGGTGCTGCGGACGTCGACGGCGGGGACGGCGGCTGCGGCGGTGCTGCTGGCGCGGTCGGGGCGGTGGGGGTGAGCGGCTTCTTTCCGGTGGTGGCCGCCCTCGGGCTGCCGCTGGTTCGTCACCCGGCCGCGTGACGGGTTTATCCACATGCCGCGAGTTGTTCACAGGGAGGGGCAAAGGCGTCGCCCGTTGTGACATCGGCGTGATGTGATGATCCGGTGACCACAGCCCCTCATGCGTATCTCCGATACCCCCACCTCCAGGGGGACTTGCTGACCTTCACCGCCGAGGACGACGTATGGGCCGCCCCACTGCACGGGGGGCGGGCCTGGCGGGTGAGCGCGGACGACATGCCCGTGAGCCACCCCCGGATCTCGCCCGACGGTGCCCACATCGCCTGGACGTCCACGCGCGACGGCGCGCCCGAGGTGCATCTGGCGCCGGTCGACGGCGGCTCGACGCGGCGCCTGACGTACTGGGGGAACGGGCGCACCTCGGTGCGGGACTGGACGCCCGACGGCCGGGTGCTGGCGGTCAGCGCCCGCGGCCAGGCGTCGTTCCGCCGCTCCTGGGCCTGGGCGGTGCCGCTGGACGGCGGCCCCGCGGACCGGCTGGAGTTCGGGCCGGTGGGCGACGTGGCGTATCAGCCGGACGGGCCGGGGGTGCTGCTGCTGTCCGTGCCGATGGGCCGGGAGGCCGCGTACTGGAAGCGCTACCGCGGCGGCACGGCCGGGAAGCTGTGGCTGCGTACGGACGGCGACTTCGCCCGGATCCACGGCGCCCTCGACGGGAACATCGAGTACCCGCTGTGGGTGGGCGGCCGGATTGCCTTCCTCTCCGACCACGAGGGCACGGGCGCGCTGTACTCCAGCGAGCCCGACGGGAGCGATCTGCGCCGCCACACCCCCGCCGACGGCTTCTACGCCCGGCACGCGGCGAGCGACGGGCGGCGGGTGGTGTACGCGTCCGCCGGTGAGCTGTGGCTGGTGGACAGCCTCGGCGAGGACGCCGAGCCGCGCCGGCTGGACATCCGGCTGGGCGGTCAGCGCACCGACCTCACGCCGTACCCGATCCGCGCCGCGCGGCATCTGGGCGGCTTCCGGCCCGACCAGACGGGGCGGGGCAGCGCCGTCGAGGTGCGCGGCTCCGTGCACTGGGTGACGCACCGGGAGGGACCGGTGCGGGCGCTGGCCGCCACGCCCGGGGTACGGGGGCGGCTGCCGCGGGTGTTCGAGGCGGACGGCGCCCAGCACGTGGTGTGGGTGACGGACGCCGAGGGCGAGGACGCCCTGGAGTTCGCGCCGGCCACCGGGCTCGCGCCGGGCGCCACGCCGCGCCGGCTCGCCGCCGGGCAGCTGGGCCGGGTGCTGTCGCTGGCCGTGGCGCCGGACGGCTCCAAGGCCGCCGTGGCGGCGCACGACGGGCGGATCCTGCTCGTGGAGCGCGAGTCGGGCGACGTACGGGAGGTCGACCGCAGCGAGAACGGCGACGCGACGGGGCTGGTGTTCTCCCCCGACAGCGGCTGGCTGGCGTGGTCCCACCCGGGCGCCGAGTCGCTGCGCCAGCTGAAGATCGCCTCCACCGCCGACCCCCATGTCGCCGAGGTCACGCCGCTGCGGTTCGCCGACTACGCGCCGGCGTTCACCACCGACGGCAGGCATCTGGCGTTCCTCTCCAAGCGCGCCTTCGACCCGGTGTACGACAGCCACGTCTTCGACCTGTCGTTCCCGTACGCGACCCGCCCGTATCTGATCACGCTGGCCGCCGAGACCCCCTCGCCGTTCGGCCCGCAGCGGCACGGACGGCCGCCGGAGCCGGAGAAGGAGGAGCAGGGCGGCGACGACGACTCCACGCCGAGCACCCGCATCGACTTCCAGGGCCTGGCCGACCGCATCGTGCCGTTCCCCGTGGAGGCCGGCCGCTATTCGGACCTGTGCGCCGTCGAGAACGGCGTGCTGTGGCTGCGCCACCCGCTGCGCGGCGTCCTCGGCTCCGACACCGCCGGCCCCGACGACGAGGGCCCGAGCACCGACCTGGAGCGGTACGACCTGGCGCAGCTGCGGCTGGAGCACATCACCGACGACGTCGACGCGTTCGCCGTCAGCGGCGACGGCAAGCGGGCGCTGATCAAGACCGGCGGCAAGCTGAAGGCCGTCCCCGCCGACCGCCGCACCAGCGCCAAGGACGAGGACGACGACAAGCACGTCACCGTCGACCTGGACCGGATCCGGCTGACCGTCGACCCGGCCGCCGAGTGGCGGCAGATGTACGACGAGGCGGGCCGGCTGATGCGGGACAACTTCTGGCGCCCCGACATGGGCGGCGTCGACTGGGACGGCGTGCTGGAGCGCTACCGGCCGGTCCTGGACCGCGTCGCCACCCACGACGACCTGGTGGACCTTTTGTGGGAGGTGCAGGGCGAGCTGGGCGCCTCGCACGCCTACGTGGTGCCCCCGGGCGGCGCCTGGAGCGGTGAGCGCCGGCTCGGGCTGCTCGGCGCGGACGTGGTCCGCGGCGACGACGACCGGTGGCGGATCGAGCGGATCCTGCCGTCGGAGTCCTCCGACCCCCAGGCCCGCTCCCCGCTGGCCGCCCCCGGCGCGGCGATCCGCCCGGGCGACGCGGTCCTGGCCGTCGACGGCCACCCCGTCGACCCGGTCACGGGCCCGGCGCCGCTGCTGGTCGGCGCGGCGGGCAAGCCCGTCGAGCTGACGATCGCCCCGGCCGGCGGCGGCGAGGTGCGGCACACCGTCGTCGTCCCCCTCGCCGACGAGGAGGCGCTGCGCTACCACGACTGGGTGGCCGGCCGCCGGGCCTACGTCCACGACCGCTCCGGCGGCCGGCTCGGCTATCTGCACGTCCCCGACATGCAGGCCCCGGGCTGGGCCCAGATCCACCGCGACCTGCGCGTCGAGGTCGCCCGCGAGGGCCTGGTCGTCGACGTCCGGGAGAACCGCGGCGGGCACACCTCGCAGCTCGTCGTGGAGAAGCTGGCGCGGCGGATCGTCGGCTGGGACATGCCGCGCGGGATGCGGCCGTTCAGCTATCCGTCCGACGCGCCGCGCGGCCCGGTGGTCGCCGTGGCCAACGAGTTCTCCGGCTCCGACGGCGACATCGTCAACGCCGCGATCAAGGCCCTGGGCATCGGCCCGGTGGTGGGCGTGCGGACCTGGGGCGGGGTGATCGGCATCGACAGCCGCTACTCCCTCGTCGACGGGACGCGGGTCACGCAGCCCAAGTACGCGTTCTGGGCCCAGGGCCTCGGCTGGGACGTGGAGAACTACGGCGTCGACCCGGACGTCGAGGTCGTCCACACCCCGGGGGACTCGGTGTCCGGCGCCGACCCGCAGCTGGACGAGGCGATCCGCATCGCCCTGGAGGCCCTGGAGCAGCGCCCCGCGCTGAGCCCGCCGCCGCTGCCGCGGTAGCGGACGCCCCGGGCCCCCGGTACGGGCCCGGGGCGTCCCGTACGGGACTGATCGCCGTACGCCGAACAAGCCGATCTCCGCCCGATACGATCGGGGCGCAATCGACGTCCACCAACGAAGGAGGTCCGCGCACATGGCCGGGGAGCCGCAGGCGGACTGCCTGTTCTGCAAGATGGTCACCAAGGAGATCCCGGCGACCGTCGTCCGGGAGACCGAGACCACGCTCGCGTTCCGCGACATCAACCCGCAGGCGCCGACACACGTCCTGGTGATCCCCAAGGCGCACCACCCGAACGCCGCCGCGCTGGCCGCCGCCGAGCCGCAGCTCATGGCGGACATACTGCGCGAGGCCGGTGAGGTCGCCGCGGGCGACGGGATCGACGGGACCGGCTACCGGGTCGTGTTCAACACCGGCGCCGGCGCGGGCCAGACCGTCTTCCACGTCCACGCCCACGTCCTGGGCGGACGCGGCCTCAACTGGCCGCCCGGGTAACCGGCCTTGTCCGCACGCGAACTCGTCGTGCTGGGCACCGCCAGCCAGGTGCCCACCCGACTGCGCGCCCACAACGGGTACTTCCTGCGCTGGGACCGGGAGGGCATCCTCCTGGACCCCGGCGAGGGCACCCAGCGCCAGATGCTGCACGCCGGGCTGGCCGCGCACGACCTGACCCGGATCTGCGTCACGCACTTCCACGGCGACCACTCGCTGGGCCTGGCCGGCATCATCCAGCGGATCAACCTGGACGCCGTCCCGCACCCCGTCACCGCGCACTACCCGGCGAGCGGGCAGCCGTTCTTCGACCGGCTGCGGCTCGCCACCGCGTACCGGGAGACCGTACGGCTGCGGGAGGAGCCCGTCGAACGGGACGGGATCGTGGCGAAGGCGCTGGACTTCACGCTGACCGCGCGGCGCCTGGCGCACCCGGTCGACACCTTCGGCTACCGGCTCGCCGAGCCCGACGGCCGCCGGATGCTGCCGGACCGGCTGAAGGCCGCGGGGATCAGCGGCCCCGACGTCTCCCGGCTGCAGCGCGACGGCGAGCTGAACGGCGTACGGCTGGAGGAGGTCAGCGAGCACCGGCCGGGGCAGGTCTTCGCGTTCATCATGGACACGGGGATGTGCGACGCCGTGCACGAGCTGGCCAAGGGGGCGGATCTGCTGGTCCTGGAGTCGACGTTCCTGGCCCAGGACGCGGCCCTGGCGGCCGAGGCCGGTCATCTCACCGCGGGTCAGGCGGGGGAGGCGGCGCGGCGGGCGGGGGCGCGGCATCTGGTGCTCACGCACTTCTCGCAGCGGTACACGGACCCGGCGCTGTTCGAGGCGGAGGCCCGGGCGGCGGGCTTCACGGGGGAGCTGACGATCGCGGAGGATCTCACCCGGGTTACAGTGCCGCGTCGGCGCTGATTCCTTCCGGGGGCCACCCCCGTACCCCCGGCCGGACAAGCGGGCCGGGCGGGGACGACGCGGTCGGCGCAGGACGCGAGTGGGGGCGGGGAACGGTGGGCGACAGGGCCGGGGTGTTCCAGGCGCTGCAGGGGGACGACCCGCGGCAGATCGGCGGTTACCGCCTCGCCGCGCGGCTGGGCGCCGGCGGGATGGGCCGCGTCTACCTGTCGCACACCCGCGGCGGGCGCCCGGTCGCGCTGAAGGTCGTACGGCCCGAGCTGGCCGACGACCCGTCGTTCCTCCGCCGCTTCCGCCGTGAGGTGAAGGCCGCCCGGCGGGTGCGGGGCGCGTACACCGCCGAGGTCGTCGACGCCGACCCCGAGGGCACCCCGCCCTGGCTCGCCACCCTGTACGTCCCCGGCCCCTCCCTCGCGGACGCCGTCGCCGCGAAGGGGCCGCTGCCGGTGCCCGCGGTGCTGTGGCTGATGGCCGGGGTGGCCGAGGCGCTGCAGGTGATCCACGCCGAGGGGATCGTGCACCGGGACCTCAAGCCGTCCAACGTGCTGCTGGCCGCCGACGGCCCCCGCGTGATCGACTTCGGCATCTCGCTGGCCTCCGGGATCACCGCGGACACCGCGACCGGCACCGCGGTGGGCACGCCCGCGTACATGGCGCCGGAGCAGGCGGAGGCCGGTGACGTGACGGCGGCCAGCGACGTGTTCGCGCTGGGGCAGACCGCGGCGTTCGCGGCGCTCGGCCGGCCGCTGTACGGGGACGGGCCGTCCGTGGGCGTGCTGTACCGGATCATCCACTCCAGGCCCGACCTGACGCCCCTCCCGGAGCAGCTGCGTCCGCTGCTCGCCCGCTGTCTGGCCGCGGAGCCGGCGGACCGGGCGACGCCGGCGGAGATCGTCGAGTGGTGCCGCAGGCATCTGGGCGCGGACACCGACGGCGGCCCGGCCGTCTGGGGCGAGATAGCCGGCACCCCGACCACACCCCCGCCCCCGGTCCCCGACCCCACGCTGGTGCGGACGTCGCCGTTCCTGCTCGCCCCGCCGCCGCCCTTGCCGGTACGCCCGGACCGCCGGCGCCGGGCGCTGATCGCCGGGGTGGTGACGGCGGCGACGGCGGTCGGGCTGGTGCTGGTGACGACGACGTTCGGGGACGCGGTGGACACGATGCGCGGGTGGGGGGCGGCGCCGTCGAGCCCGTCGCTGTCGCCGCTGCCCCCGTACTCCGGCCCCCCGCCGTCCGCGACGACGGCGGACGACCGCACTTCCTCCCCGACTCCGACGACCAGCCCCTCGCCCACGCCGGGACCGACCAAGGCGTACCCGCATCCCTTCATCATGCTCGACGGGACGAACTCCGTGAGCCTCGGTGGGACGATCGAGCACAAGGACCGCAAGGGCGACATCCGGTTCGTCTGCGGGTCGTACGAGTGCCGGCTGGAGAGCGACACCAGCAAGCTGGCCCTGATGGTCGGTGAGCCGGGAGCGGACCTCGGCACCTGCCGCGACGCGACGTGGGGTGAGCGGACGCTGCCGCTGAACAGCACGGCCACCGGCAGCGAGATCTGCGTGCAGCACCGGTCCGGGGTGATCGCGCTGCTCGTCGTGAAGTCGAAGCAGGCGGAGCCGCAGTACGGGAGTAATTTCCTGGCGGCGGACCTGACGGTCTGGCACGCGTCCTGAACAGTGCTCCGCCCGCCGTCGAGGTGATCTGAGGCGTCGTAACAGCGGATTGTCGTACCCGTCGGGCACACTGGGCCGCATCCGCATATGACGCCCGGAGGTGATGCCTCGTGGAGCCCCGCACGTACATCGACCCGCTCGCCGCCGCCCGGCGGCCGGACGATCCGCCGGTCGACGTCTATCTCACGGGGATGGTGTTCCTGGACATCATCTTCACCGGCCTGGACAGCGCCCCCGTGCGCGGCACCGAGTCCTGGGCCCGTGGCATGGGCATGAGCCCCGGGGGCGTCGCCAACATGGCCACGGCCCTGGCCCGGCTGGGTCTGCGGACGAATCTCGCGGCGGCGTTCGGCGACGACATGTACGGCGACTACTGCCGCGAGGCCCTCGAGCTCGGCGAGGGCATCGACCTCTCCCTGTCCCGTACGATCCCCGGCTGGCACTCCCCGGTGACGGTGTCCATGGCGTACGAGGGGGAGCGCACGATGGTCTCCCACGGCCACGAGGCGCCGCCGCCGGACGAGCCGCCGCGGTGCCCGCCGCCGCCGTCGCGCGCCGCGATCGCCTCGCTGGCGCGGGGGCGCAGCGAGCCGTGGGTGGCGCAGGCGGCGTCGCACGGTGCGCTGATCTTCGCCGATACGGGGTGGGACGACTCGGGCCAGTGGGACCTGGACGCCCTCCCGGACCTGGCGCACTGCCACGCGTTCCTCCCCAACGCGGGGGAGGCGATGCGGTACACCCGGACGGAGACCCCGCAGGACGCGGCGCACGCGCTGGCGGAGCGGGTGCCGCTGGCGGTGGTCACGATGGGGTCGGAGGGGGCGTACGCGGTCGACGGCTCGACGGGGGAGACGGCGTCGGTGCCGGCGATCTCCGTCTCGGCGCTGGATCCCACGGGGGCCGGGGACGTGTTCGTGGCGGGCTTCATCACGGGCACGCTGGCGGGGTGGCCGCTCTCCGACCGTCTGGCGTTCGCGGGCCTGACGGCGGCGCTCTCGGTGCAGGAATTCGGGGGCTCACAGTCGGCGCCGGGGTGGGCGGAGGTGTCCTCGTGGTGGACCCGGGTCTCGGCGCTCCCCCCATCGGACCAGTCCCCCGACGCCCTCGCCCGCTACGGCTTCCTGCGGAGGCTGATCCCGTGCACCACGCGCCCCTGGCCCCTCCGCCGCGCGGTGCCGACCATCGGCTTCCGCCCGGCCCGCACAGGGTGATCCTTCGGGCGCCGCGCACCCCGGCGGACCTCCGGCCGGTGAGGTGGGGCGGGCCTCCGAGCGGTGCGGGGTGGCCCCCCGGCGTGGGGGTGGGCCTCCGGCCAGGGGCGTGCTGGTGGCGTCGTGCGTCGATTGCTGCGGTCCGCTGTGCCCACCCTCCCCCAAGCTCTCGGCTTCGCTCGAGCAGGGGGTACCCCCATCGCCCTGCGGGACGCCTGCCCACAGCGTTGCTGTGGGGTTGGGCGCCGTCCGGCGGGGTGAGCCCCTGCCCGCAGCGTTGCGGGTTTGGGCGCTGCCCACAGCGTTGCGGTGAGTGTGGGAGCCGCACGGCGTGGCCGACGCGGCTGGACCGGCCGCGTTCCGCAGGCCGCCGGCGTAACGAGGGGGCGGGACGGAGCGGCGGCGGAGCGTGGCCCGGCACCGAGACCAAAGTCTCCACGTCCAGCGGAGCCGCCGCTCCGGCCCGCCCCCGGACATAAGACGTAACAACAGCGCCCCGGCCCGCCCCCGGACACAAGACGTAACAACAGCGCCCCGTCCCGCGCCCGGACATAAGCGCAGCGCCGACTCCGCCCGGCCGCAGGCCGACAGCGCGAAGCAAGCCCATGCCGGCCCGCGAGGGCGAGCCACCGACAAGGCCCCCCGAAGAAGGAGCCCTCAGGACGAAGGCGCCCGAGCCGCCGCCAGGAGCCGCACCGTGTCCTCCGCGTCAAGGAGCAGCGCCCGACCAACGGTCGTCAGCACCTCCCGCTCCCCCGGCGTATACGCCCCATCCGCCAGCGCGATAGCCGCCCCCTGAAGGAGCAGCCGCTCCCGCCCAGGCACCGCGAGATGCGGAGCCAGCGGCTCCAGCGCCTCATACAGCTCGATCTCGAGCGACGCCCCCCGCCCCGCACACACATCGGGCAAGGCCCGCCCCGTATCGGCCTCAAGCGCGGACAGCAAGGCGAGCAGCTGATCCTCAGTGCACTCCTCGTACCCCGCACACCGCACAGCGCACAAAGCGCTCTCCCGCACCGACGACGCCCCCGCACCCCCCGCCGACAGCACCGCGAGCGCCACCGTATGTACCGCGTCCCGCAACAGCACGGAGAACCGCGCCGACGTCGGATGATCCAGCGAGTCCGTCCCGAACCGGGAAGAGCACCCCGCGCACTCCACGACCGGCGCCGCGACCCCCCGGGGCAGCACCGGCACGCCGAGGAGCACGAGCCGCCGCCGCCCCGTACGCTGCCGGTAGTTGCGGTCGCCGCCGCAGCCCGGACAGAAGAACTCCCCGTCGGCCACGGTGCGCCAGGCGGTGCGCACGCCGAGGACAGACTCAAACCGCATCACGTCGCCACCTCCGTAACGCTGCCGCAACACTGCCGCATTGAGACGTGATGTTAGCCACACGGAGCGCGTACGTCAGCCCCCGGACCCGGATACCCGCAGGTACCCGGCCCCGGGGGCGGAAAACAGACGTGGGAAGGACGGAAAAAGGACTACCGCTTCGCGCGGTTCACCGCGGACACGACGGCCTTCAGCGACGCCCGGGTGGTGTTGGAGTCGATGCCGATGCCCCACAGCACCTGACCGTCGACCGCGATCTCGATGTACGAGGCGGCCTGCGCCCGCGCGCCCTCGCTCAGGGTGTGCTCGGTGTAGTCCAGCAGCCGCGCGTCGATCCCGACGCCCTGCAGCGCGTGGAAGAACGCGGAGATCGGACCGTTGCCCGTACCGACCAGCGTCTTCTCGACCCCGTCGACGGAGGCGGTGACGGTCAGCGTGTCCACGCCGTCGGTGTCCGTCGTGGACTGCCCGCCGCGCAGCTGGATGTGGCCCCACGAGTTGCCCGGGTTCGGCAGGTACTCGTCCTGGAAGGCCGCCCAGATCTCGCCCGGCGTGATCTCGCCGCCGTCGGAGTCCGTCCGCGCCTGGATGATCTTCGAGAACTCGATCTGCATCCGCCGCGGCAGCTCCAGGCTGTGCTCGTTCTGCAGGACGTACGCGATGCCGCCCTTGCCGGACTGCGAGTTGACCCGGATGACGGCCTCGTACGAGCGCCCCACGTCCTTGGGGTCGATGGGCAGATACGGCACCGCCCACTCCAGCTCGTCGACCGTGACGCCCCGCTCCTCGGCCTTGACGGCCATGGCCTCGAAGCCCTTCTTGATGGCGTCCTGGTGGGAGCCGGAGAAGGCGGTGTAGACCAGATCACCGGCGTACGGGTGGCGCGGGTGGATCTGCATCTGGTTGCAGTACTCGGCCGTACGGCGGATCTCGTCGATGTCCGAGAAGTCGATCTGCGGGTCGATGCCCTGGGAGAACAGGTTCATGCCCAGGGTGACCAGGTCGACGTTGCCGGTGCGCTCGCCCTGGCCGAACAGACAGCCCTCGATCCGGTCCGCGCCGGCCATCAGCGCCAGCTCGGCGGCGGCGACGGCGGTGCCCCGGTCGTTGTGCGGGTGCACGGACAGGCATACGTGCTCGCGGCGCGACAGATTGCGCGACATCCACTCGAAGCGGTCCGCGTGGGTGGACGGCGTGGAGCGCTCGACGGTCGCCGGCAGGTTCAGGATGATCTCGCGGCCGGCCTCGGGCTGCCAGACGTCCATGACGCCCTCGCAGACCTCCAGCGCGAAGTCCAGCTCGGTGTCGGTGAAGATCTCCGGGCTGTACTGGTAGCCGAACACCGTCCGGTCGTCCAGCAGCTTCTCCGCGTACTCCATGACCAGCCGGGTGCCGTCGACGGCGATCTGGCGTACCGCGTCGCGGGAGCCCCGGAAGACGACCTCGCGCCAGACCGGCGCGGTCGCGTTGTACAGGTGCACGGTCGCGTGGTGCGCCCCGCGCAGGGACTCCACGGTCCGCTCGATCAGCTCCTCGCGGGCCTGGGTCAGGACGGAGATCGTCACGTCCTCGGGGATCGCGTCGTCCTCGATGATGGACCGTACGAAGTCGAAGTCCGTCTGGCCGGAGGACGGGAAGCCGACCTCGATCTCCTTGTAGCCCATGCGGACCAGCAGGTCGAACATCTCGCGCTTGCGGGCGGGCGACATGGGGTCGATCAGCGCCTGGTTGCCGTCGCGCAGATCGGTGGACAGCCAGCGCGGCGCCTTGGTGATCCGGTTGTCCGGCCAGGTCCGGTCGGGGATCTCCACGGCCTCGTAGCCCCGGTACTTGTGGACCGGCATCGCGGTGGGCCGCTGGCGGACGGTGGCGGCGGTGATGGGCGTGGGGTTGCTCATGGGCTTTTCCTCTACGGGGGTGGCTGCATGAGACCGACGTGAAGCAGCACCAGACTCCGCGGGGAGGGGGTCGGTCTTTACGACAGCGGACCCTCGCCGCGGCGGCTAAGGAGGAGCAGCCCGAAACGCATGGTGCGATCAGCGTAGCCGACCCGTCCGGATGTGCGGAGGTCCGTATCACTATGCGGGACACAACCAGTATGCAGGACAAGCAGACAACAGCCCGACACGCAAGTCCACACCACTCGTATTCGGGAAATCCGGGCGTTTGCCGTGACACAGCTCACACCCGGTGCCAGATTGCCGGTCATGAAGACTACGCCGACTCATCCCGTGTTCTGCGGGATCGTGCCACCGCATGTACTGGACAAGATGGCACGGAACGACGACCCGGTGGTCTCGGCCCCGGCCCGCCGCACCCTCGAGCACGACGCGCTGCAGCGCACCCGCCGCCGGATCACCACGGTCCGTACCCTCGCCGCGCCCGAGGCCGTCGCCGCCGAGCCCGGCGCCGGGCCCCGGCGGACGATCTACGACGCCCGGCGCAAGACCGACCTGCCGGGGAAGAAGGTCCGCTCCGAGGGCTCCAAGGACGTCCGCGACACCTCGGTCAACCGCGCCTACGCCGGCCTCGGCGCCACCTTCGAGCTGTATCTGAGCGCGTTCTCCCGCGTCTCCATCGACGGCGCCGGACTGCCGCTCGACGCCAGCGTGCACTACGACACCGACTACAACAACGCCTTCTGGGACGGGCAGCAGATGGTGTTCGGCGACGGTGACGGCGAGATCTTCCTCGACTTCACCATCCCCCTCGACGTCATCGGCCACGAGCTGACCCACGGCGTCACGCAGTACACGGCGAACCTCGAGTACTTCGGCCAGTCCGGCGCCCTGAACGAGTCGGTGTCCGACGTCTTCGGCTCGCTCATCAAGCAGTACGCCCTCGGCCAGACCGCCGACGTCGCCGACTGGCTGATCGGCGCCGGACTCCTCGCCCCCCGGGTGAGCGGGGTGGCGCTGCGCTCGATGAAGGAGCCGGGCACCGCGTACGACGACGACGTCCTCGGCAAGGACCCGCAGCCCGCCACCATGGACGACTACGTGCGCACCTCCTCCGACAACGGCGGCGTGCACATCAACTCCGGGATCCCCAACCACGCCTTCTTCCTGCTCGCCCAGGAGCTCGGCGGCCACGCGTGGGAGCGCGCCGGACAGATCTGGTACGACGTGCTCACCGGCGGCGAGTTGCGCCCCTCGGCGGACTTCGCGGAGTTCGCCCGGCTCACGGTGACGGCCGCGCAGTCCCGCTACGGCGACGGCGCGGAGTACTCCGCCGTGCAGAGCGCCTGGTCGCAGGTCGGCGTCCCGGTCTCCGCCGAGGTGCCCCGCCAGGTCACCCCGGCCCCCGAGACGGCGTCCGCCGCCCCCGAGGAGGGTGACACCGCGCGGTCCGAGGGGTAGACGGTCCCTCATGCGTATAACGGTTACCCGCACCGGAGGATTCGGCGGCATCCGCCGCCACGCGACACTGGACACCACCGGCCGCGCGGACGCCGCCGGTCTCCACGACCTGGCCCGCCAGGCGCTGGAGGCCGGCCGCGACACCCCGCCGATCGGCGTGCCCGACGGCTTCAGCTACACGCTGACCGTCGACGGCCGGACGGTGTACTGCGCGGACCCGCGGCTCACCGACGCCCAGCGGGCGGTGATCACGGCCGTGCTCAAGGAAGGGGCGTAACCCTTCGGGGACAGGACGGGGAGCGGGATCAGAAGCCGAGCCGGCGCAGCTGCTTCGGGTCCCGCTGCCAGTCCTTGGCGACCTTCACATGGATGTCCAGGAACACTGGCGTGCCCAGCAGCGCCTCGATCTGCGCGCGCGCCTTCGTCCCGATCTCGCGCAGCCGCGCGCCCTTCGGGCCGATGATGATGCCCTTCTGCGAGGGCCGCTCGATGAAGAGGTTCGCGTGGATGTCCACCAGCGGCCGGTCGGCCGGGCGGTCCTCCCGCGGCTCCATCTCCTCCACGACCACCGCGATGGAGTGCGGCAGCTCGTCCCGTACGCCCTCCAGGGCCGCCTCGCGGATCAGCTCGGCGACCATCACCTGCTCCGGCTCGTCCGTCAGATCGCCGCCCGGGTACAGCTCCGGGCCCTCCGGCAGCATCGGGATCAGCAGATCGGCGAGCAGCCCGACCTGGTCGCCCTTCGCCGCGGACACCGGGACGATCTCCGCCCACTCGAAGCCGAGCTCCTTGGCGAGCTTGTCGACGGCGAGGAGCTGGCGCGAGATGGTCTCCGGGTCGGCCAGGTCCGTCTTGGTGACGACGGCGACCTTCGGGGTGCGCTTCAGGGACGCCAGCTCGTTCGCGATGAACCGGTCGCCGGGGCCCAGCTTCTCGTTCGCCGGGAGACAGAAGCCGATCACGTCGACCTCCGCCCACGTCGAGCGGACCACGTCGTTCAGCCGCTCGCCCAGCAGCGTGCGGGGCTTGTGGTAGCCGGGGGTGTCGACCAGGATCAGCTGCGCCTCGGGGCGGTGCACGATGCCGCGCACCGTGTGCCGGGTGGTCTGCGGCCGGTTCGAGGTGATGGCCACCTTCTGGCCGACCAGAGCGTTCGTCAGGGTCGACTTGCCCGCGTTGGGCCGGCCGACGAAGCAGGCGAAGCCGGCGCGGTGGACGGGCGGGGCGTCAGGGTTACGGGCGCTCATGGCGTTCATTCTCCCCGATCCCGCACACCCCGCTCACCACCCGGCGTCAGTCCGCGTCGAGCGTCTCCCGCACGGTGCCGTCCGGGCCCGCGAGCAGGATCGGCGTCCCCGCCCCGCCCAGCTCCCGGACCGCCGCGCGCTCCGCGTCCGTCAGCGCGTCCGCCGCCGTCACGACCGCCGCCGCCTCAAGGGACGCGGCGCCGGAGGCCACGGCCATGGCGACCGCCGTCTGCAGCGCGGTCAGCCGCAGCGACTCCAGGCGGACCGGGCCCGCCACATACGTACGGCCGGTGTCGTCCCGTACGGCCGCGCCCTCGGGCGCGTTGCCCCGCGCCCGCGCGCTGCGGGCCAGGGTGACGATCTTCTTGTCCTCGGGGTCCAGCGGGACGCTCTCGCTCATACGGCGAGCATAGGCCGCGCCCGCCGGACCGCGCGGACAGGGGCTACGCCTTGGCGCCGGCCTTCTCGGCCTTCGCCACCGCCGCCGCGAGGCCGGCCTCCAGCGCGGAGGTGTCCGCCTTGTCGATGCTCAGCTGGGTGAGGGCCACCACCGTCGCGCCGACCCGGGCGTAGGCGTAGTCGTAGCGCACCGTGTAGCCCGGGTCGGCCTTCGTGCCGATCACGTTCGCCAGCAGGGTGAAGCCGAGCGACTCGTCGCCCGCCTCCGGTACCGTCAGCTCCTTGTACTCGAACGTCGCTTTGTCGCCCTCGAAGTCGCCGGGCACGGAGAGGCAGTCCTTCGCCGGCGGCTCGGTGGTCATGACGTCCTTCGCGTCCTTCTCCGGGTACGTGAGGACGCCGGTCATCAGCCACGGGCCGACGTCCGACCTGGTGAAGCCGATGACCTCGCCGCGCGTGGGCTTCGGGGCCGCCGTGCCGCCCACCAGGGCGTCCAGCACCGGCTGGCAGGACTCGGCCTTCGTGTCGGCGGTGCCGATCTGGAACTCGTCGCGCCCGGCGTTCGCGGTGCTCAGGTCCTTGTCGGCCTTCCACCCCTTGGGTATGTCGGCCGCGGTGAGCAGCGCCGCCTTGACCTGCGCCTGCGTCAGGGGCTGGGCCTCCACCGGCTTCGGGTCGGCGGCGGAGGCGGACGGCTTGCCGCCCTCGTCCTTCCCGTCGTCCGAGCCCCCGCACGCGGCGGTCACGGCGAGGACGGAGACGGCGAGTGCGGCCACGGCGGCGCGGCGCAGACCGGTGTGCATGAGGGTGCTCCCTGGGGGGTGGTCGGGATCGTCGGTGCGATCCCGGGTCGGCGTGAGAGTACCCCGGTCGTACGGGCCCTCTAAGATCGACTGCGACAGGGGGGTCTCATGCACACGCTCAGACAACTGGTTCCGGCCACGCTGGCCGCCGCCGTTCTCCTCCTCGCCGTGGGCTGCGAGGAGCCCGGGCCCAAGCCCCGGGACGTCACGGTCGGGGCCGATACGTCTCCGTCGCCCACCCCCGAGCTCACCCTCCCCGGCGGCCGCCCCGAGGTTCGTCCCGGCGGCGAGGAACCCACCGCGCCCGCGACCGCCTGCGAGGCCGACGCCCTCCAGGTCACCGCCGAGCGTCCCGACGCCGCGATGGGGCTGCGCGCGATGGCCCTGACCCTGACGAACTGCACCGGCGCCCCCGTCACGGTCCAGGGCTACCCCGGCCTGCGTCCCCTCGACGAGGAGGGCGACCCCACCGGCACCCGGATCGACGAGGGCCTCACCCCCGACGGCCAGGAGGCCCCCGCCCCGATGCCGGTCCGCCTCGACCCGGGGGAGACGGCGACCTCCGTGATCTCCTGGCGCAACACCGTCGACCGCGTCGACATCCCCGCCGTCCGCGCCCCCGGCCTCGAGGTCACCCCGGCCCCCGGCGGCGCAC
The DNA here is from genome assembly GCF_009604385.1 of Streptomyces smaragdinus. Lineage (GTDB taxonomy): Bacteria > Actinomycetota > Actinomycetes > Streptomycetales > Streptomycetaceae > Streptomyces > Streptomyces smaragdinus. The sequence continues at coordinate 505,115 of NZ_WEGJ01000003.1, read as the reverse complement.
CGCAGACCGTGACCGTGGACGGCGGCCTCGACCTCGGCACGACCGGACGCCTGCGGGTGACCCCCTGGAGCGAGCCCCGTTAGGACGCCCCCGGCACGATCAGCCCCGACTCGTACGCCAGCACCACCAGCTGCGCCCGGTCCCGCGCCCCCAGCTTCCCCATGATCCGGCTCACGTGCGTCTTCGCCGTCAGCGGTGACAGGCTCAGCGTCTCGGCGATCTCCGTGTTGTTCAGCCCCCGCGCGACCAGCCCCAGCACCTCCCGCTCCCGCGGCGACAGCTCCCGCAGGGCCTCCGGCTGGGCGCCCGGTGCGGTCCGGGCGTCCGGGAGCTTGACGACCCGTTCGATCAGCCGCGCCGTGGGCCCCGGCGACAGCAGCGCCTCCCCGGCCGCGACCGTGCGGATCGCCTCCAGCAGATCGGCCGGCCGGGTGTCCTTCACCAGGAAGCCCGACGCCCCCGCCCGCAGCGCCTCGATGATGTGCTCGTCCGTGTCGTACGTCGTCAGGACCAGCACCCGCACCCCCGCCAGATCCTCCTCGGCGGCGATCAGCCGGGTCGCCTCGATGCCGTCCAGGACCGGCATCCGGATGTCCATCACCACCAGGTCCGCCCGCGCGTCGCGGGCCAGGGCCACGGCCTCCCGGCCGTCCGCCGCCTCGCCGACGATTTCCATGCCGGGGGTGGCGGAGATCAGCATCGCGAAGGCGGAGCGGACGAGGTGCTGGTCGTCGGCGAGGACGACACGGATCGGGCGGGTCATCGGGCGGCTCCAGGAAACGGCGTAAGAAATCGGCGTACGAAATCGGCGGAAAAAAGGGGGGTCAGACGGCTTCGCCGCACGGCAGCAGGGCCCGTACGGCGAAACCAGGCGCGTCGGGCCGGGGGCCGGCGACCAGCGTGCCGCCGACGCTGCGGGCCCGCTCGCGCATCCCTATCAGGCCGAAACCGGACGACGGGACGGCGGCGGCATCGTCGTCGGGGGCGGGCGTACCGTCGTCGACGACCTCCACCCGCAGCGATCCCGCCGCGCGGTCCAGGAAGACGGTCACCCCGATCCGTACCGCCGAGCCCCCGTGCTGCACGGCGTTGGTCAGCGCCTGCTGGACGATCCGGTACGCCGCCGCGCCGACCGCCGGCGGCACCGCGCCGCCCGTCGCGTCCACGGTGAGCGCCACCGAAGCGCCCGCCGACTCGGCGGACTTGCCCAGGTCGGACAGCCCCGCGAGCCCCGGCGGCGGTCCGCTGTCCTCCTCGGCGCGCAGCACCTCCAGCGTCCGCTTGAGCTCACCGCGCGACTCGCGGCAGGTCTCCGCGATCTGGTCCAGCGCCTCGGAGAGCGCCGCCCGGTCCAGCCGCTCGGGGTCGGCGGTCAGCACATGGGCGGCGACGGACGTCTGCACGCCGATCAGCGTGATGCTGTGCGCGAGGAGATCGTGCAGGTCGCGGGCGATGCGCAGCCGCTCCTCGGCGACCCGGCGGGCGGCCGTCTCCTCCCGGGTGCGTTCGGCGCGTTCGGCGCGCTCGACGATGGCGCCGATGTAGTTGCGGTGCACCCGCACCGCCTCGCCGGCCAGCCCGGTGGCGAGGATCCAGCCGGAGATCCGGGCCAGTTCGACGCTGCGGTGGGGATTGATGAAGCTCATCATCGTGATCGCGACGGCGAGCATCGTCGGCACCACGATCAGGGTGCGCCGCCGCGGGCCGGCCACGGCGAGGGAGTAGATGGCCGCGATGCTCACGACGATCAGCGCCGAGTGGGCGTTGTTCAGGGAGTGGTACGTGCCCTCGACGACGACCAGCGCGGCGAGCGCGCCCATCGGATAGATCCGCCGCCACGCCAGGGTCAGCGCCGACAGCCCGAACAGCAGCCACCCCAGCATGTCGGGCGTGTGCGCGTTGTCCCCCTGGGCGACGAACGCCAGCGGCACCGACACCGCGCCGATCGCCGCCGCGACCAGGAAGTCGCGGCGGACGGGCCGCCTGCGGCGGCGCCCCGGATGCACTCTGACGGTCAGCACGCCCTCATCCTCGCCGATCGACCCCCGCGACCGGGACCCCCCGGGTACACCGGCCCGGGGGGTCCGACGCCGCCGTACCTCAGGCGACACCCACCGGCTCCCGCTCGGCGGCCGGCGCCGCGGCCGGCGCCTTCGACAGCGGGCCGGGCCACCAGACCTTGCGGCCCAGGGCCACGCTCGCCGAGGTGACCAGGTACGTACGGACCAGGAACGTGTCCAGCAGCACGCCCACCGCGATGACGAATCCCATCTCCACCAGCATCACCAGCGGCATGTTGGTCAGCACGGAGAACGTCGCCGCCAGCACCAGCCCCGCCGACGCGATCACCGCTCCGGTGCTGCTCAGCGCCTTCAGCGCGGCCGGCGCCGGCTCCAGCCCCGACAGGGACTCCTCGCGCATCCGGTGCATCAGGAAGATCCCGTAGTCCACACCGAGCGCCACCAGGAAGACGAACGTCAGCAGCGGCAGCCCCGGGTCGGTGCCCGCGAAGCCGAACACCGGCTCGAAGACCAGCCCGCCGATGCCCAGCGCCGCCGCCCACACCGCGACCACCGCGCCGACCAGGATCAGCGGGGCGACCAGACTGCGCAGCAGACCGATGAGGATCAGCAGGACGGAGACCAGCACCAGCGGTACGACGACCCACCGGTCCCGGGAGTTGGTGTCCTGCAGGTCGATCTGCTGGGCGCTGGGCCCGCCGACGTAGCCGCCGTCGAGCTCCTCCCGCAGCGCCTCGATCGTCGCGATCTCACCGGCCGACTCGGGCGGCGCTTCGGCGAACACCGTGATCTCCGACCAGCCGTCGGCCGTACGCCCCGGCTCGGCGGCGGCGACCCCCTGCGTACCGCGCACCTTTGCCAGCGCCCGGTCCGCCCGCGCGGCCGGTACGACGACCTCGATGGGCTGGGCGCCCCGCTCGGGGAAGGCGCCGGCGAGGGTCTCGCCCGCGGCGATCGACTCGGGCCGGTCGGTGAAGTTGTCCTCCTGCTTCAGCGACCCCGTCAGGTTCAGCGTGCCCAGCGCCAGCGCCCCGAGCAGCACCGCGCCCGTGGCCAGCACCGTCAGCGGCCGCCGCCCGGCGGAGGAGCCCATCGCGGCGAACACCGACCGCCGCTGCCTGACCTCGGAGCCGAACGCCGGCACCAGCGGCCAGAACACCCGCCGGCCCAGCAGCACCAGCAGCGCCGGCAGCAGCGTCATCATCGCGACCAGCGCGCTCAGCACGCCCACGGTGCCCTGCGGCCCCATCCCCCGGCTGCTGTTGAGGTCCGCCGCCAGCAGGCACAGCAGCCCCGCCGCGACCGTGCCGGACGACGCCAGCACCGCCGGACCGCAGCCGCGCAGGGCGGCGACCATCGCGTCGTACGGGCGCTCGATCCGGCGCAGCTCCTCGCGGTAACGGGACACGATCAGCAGCGCGTAGTCCGTACCGGCGCCGAAGACCAGGATGCTCAGCACCCCGGAGCTCTGGCCGGTCACGGTCAGGCCGAACCATTCGTGCAGCCCGTACGTCACGGCCATCGCCAGGAAGTTGGCGGCGCCCGCCGTGAACAGCGGCACCAGCCACAGCACCGGGCTGCGGTAGATCAGGATCAGCAGCACCGCCACCACGGCCACCGTCGTGTAGAGCAGCGGACCGTCCAGCGAGGCGAACACCTCGCTCATGTCCGCCTGCAGCCCGCCCGGCCCGCCGACGTCCGCGCTCAGCCCGTCGCCGCCCTCGACGCTCGCCCGCACGTCCTCGACCAGCGCGTTGCGCAGCTCGTCGTCCTGCCCCGGCTCGGTGGTCGACACCGGGTACATCAGCGTCTCGCCGTCCTCCGACGGCACCGGCTCGGGCACGGCCGTCAGTTTGTGCGCCGCCGCCACCTCGTCGATCTGGGTCTGCGCCGTCGAACGGTCGGCGTCCGTCAGCCCGCCGTCACGGTGGTAGACGACCACCAGGTCCGTCGCCTCCCCGCCGGGCAGCGCCTCCTGGATCTTCGCCACCTGGGTGGAGTCCGCGCTGCTCGGCAGATAGTCCACCGCCCGGTTCTGCTCCGCGCCCCCGAGCTTCCCCGCGAACGGGAAGGCGAGCGCGAGCACCACCACCCACATCGCCAGCAGCGTCCAGGGAACGAACCTGCCCTTCCTGTGCCGCGTCTCCTGTTCGGCCCCCATCTCGGGCCACCCCTCTCCCTCGGACATCCGGTTCACGTCAACCAGACTCCCGTCGGAAGAGCCCCCGCTCGTCCCCCGCCGGACCGAAGTCACGGCTACTCCCGGGGCGGCGTCCCGGCGCCGGGTTACTCCCCGGGGAGTAACGCTCACCGCCCCAGGTCGTAGCCGAACGTCTCGTCCCCGCCGCCCGGGTCCCCGATCCCGAGGCTCCGGGGCGAAGCGCTCCAGGATTCCTCGGTGTCGAGTGACCGGGGACCCGCCGGAAAGCAGCGGATGCCGCCCATGGTGGACTCCCCGTGGCCCTTCGCGTACGCGTACGGGGATCCGACGAGCAGCTCCGCCCGGCCGTCGCCCGACAGGTCCAGCAGCCGCAGGGAGCTGCCGAACTCGTGGTCCGGAACGTCGTCGTCGGCCGTCTCGGCGGGATCCGGGCGGAGGAACTGCAGGCCGTCCGTCCGCAGCCCGTCCCCGCCCCCGTACAGGACGAGGACGGAACCCTCGTGACCCGCGGATGCCACCCTTTCGCCCGGAATGCCGATCGCGATATCGGCGTAATCGTCGTCATTGATGAAACCGGCCGCGAGAGCGCTGCCGAAACTCTCCGGAATCATGTCGCCGTAACCGTCCGTGTCGTCCTCGCGAAGGGCCTCGACGTCGCCCGGAATCCCGGGAGAGCCCTGATGGAATTCCTGCGCAGGCGGGGAGAGACCGTCCGGTCCGCCGAGGTGCACCTGCACCCGGCCGCCGTGCGACTCCGTCACCGGCTGCCCGGTCACCGGATCGGCGGATTCCTCGATGCCCAGGACCAGATCACCGAATTCGTCGCCGTTCACGTCCGCGATCACCGAACTGTCCGGATGGGAATGATCCGGCATACCGCCCCCGGGAATTCTCCGCGCGGGCCCGAGATATTCCCGGGCGGCCCCCGGATACACGCGCTCCCGGCCGACGGCGAGATCGCATCTCCCGTCCCCGTCGACGTCCCCGGCGGCGAGCTGGTCCCCGGCCCCCTCGACGCGTACGGCGCGGTCCGCGCTGTGTGCCGTGATCGGGCCCGGCAGCACCTGCAGCGCCCCGGTGCCGCCGTTCTCCCCGGCATCGGGCGCGCGGGTGTTGTCGTACGCGCCACCGACGGTGGCGATGTCGGGATACCCGTCGCCGTCGACATCGCACACGGCGACCCCGAGCCCCTGCCCCGGCGGCCGGCCGCCGGCGTGCGGGTGCTCGAACCGGATCCCCTCGCGCCCCCGGCCCAGGCCGCCCGCGCTGCCCCAGACCACGAGGAACCGGAACCAGTCCCGCGTACCGTTCAGCTCGGAACTGTGCGACGTCACCACCAGATCGGCGAACCCGTCCCGGTCCAGATCCGCGGCGGCCGTACGGGAACCGAACCGCGACAGCCCCCCGCCCGGCACCCCCTCCGACCGGTTCGTCAGCCACGTGCTCCGCGCCGGCGACGCACCGCCGGACCCTCCGTACAGCACGGCCAGCACGCCCGAGCGCGGCGCGGACACCACCGCGTCCTGCACCCCGTCCCCGTTGAAGTCGCTGTTCAGCGCCGGTTTACGGGCGCCCGAACCACGGGGCGGGGTGTACGCGGGCTCCCCGGTCGCGACGGGGGACGGGCCCCTCGGACCGGCCGGTCCGCCGTCCGTACAGCCGGCGGTGAACACCAGGAACACCACCACCGCCAACCCCAGGAACCTCGATGCGCCCATGCACCGAAGACGCCGCCGCCCGGCGCGGGGTTCCACCCGCGCCCGCCCGGCCCCGTACGAAATCCACTCGCGCCCCTCCCCGCCATCCCGACTACCATGGCCGTAATCCAGCCGCTCTCGAGGAAAAGGGATCCGCAGGCCATAGAGCCGGCCCATGACACAGACACCCTCCAGCCGGCGCCCCGAGGCGGGCGCGGCGCGCGCTCAGATCTCCATCCCGGCGAAGCACCCCATGGTCACCGTGCTGGGCTCCGGCGATTCCCTGCTCCGCACCATTGAGAAGGCGTTCCCGGCCGCCGACATCCACGTCCGGGGCAACGAGGTGACCGCCACCGGCGACGCGTCCGACGTCGCCCTGATCCAGCGTCTGTTCGACGAGATGCTGCTGGTGCTGCGCACCGGCCAGCCGATGACCGAGGACACCGTGGAGCGCACCATCGCCATGCTGCAGAAGAGCGACGAGGGCGAGGCGGGCGGCCACAGCTCGCCGTCCGAGGTCCTCACCCAGAACATCCTGTCCAACCGGGGCCGCACCATCCGCCCCAAGACGCTCAACCAGAAGAAGTACGTCGACGCCATCGACAAGCACACGATCGTGTTCGGCATCGGCCCCGCCGGTACCGGCAAGACGTATCTGGCGATGGCCAAGGCCGTCCAGGCCCTGCAGTCCAAGCAGGTCAACCGGATCATCCTGACCCGCCCCGCGGTCGAGGCCGGTGAACGCCTGGGCTTCCTGCCCGGCACGCTGTACGAGAAGATCGACCCGTATCTGCGCCCGCTGTACGACGCGCTGCACGACATGCTGGACCCGGACTCGATCCCGCGGCTGATGGCGGCGGGGACGATCGAGGTGGCGCCGCTCGCGTACATGCGCGGCCGGTCGCTCAACGACGCGTTCATCATTCTCGACGAGGCGCAGAACACCAACCCCGAGCAGATGAAGATGTTCCTCACCCGGCTCGGGTTCAACTCGAAGATCGTGGTCACGGGCGACATCACCCAGGTCGACCTGCCGGGCGGCACCAAGTCCGGTCTGCGTCAGGTCCAGGACATCCTCGACGACGTCGACGACGTCCACTTCTCCCTGCTGACCAGCAAGGACGTCGTACGGCACAAGCTCGTCAGCCGGATCGTCGAGGCGTACGACTCCTACGACTCAAAGATCGGCAAGAAGTAGCCCATGTCCATCGACGTGAACAACGAGTCCGGCACGGACATCGACGAGCAGGCCGTCCTGGACATCGCCCGGTACGCGCTGACCCGGATGCGGATCCATCCGCTGTCCGAGCTCAGCGTGATCGTGGTCGATGCCGCCGCGATGGAGCAGCTGCACGTGCAGTGGATGGACGAGCCGGGCCCGACGGACGTGATGTCGTTCCCCATGGACGAGCTGCGCCCGCCGGCGAAGGACGACGAAGAGCCCGTCCAGGGGCTGCTCGGGGACATCGTGCTGTGCCCGGAGGTCGCCGCCAAGCAGGGCGCGGACGCGCCGTCGAAGCACTCCATGGACGAGGAGCTGCAGCTGCTCACCGTGCACGGGGTGCTGCATCTGCTCGGGTACGACCACGAGGACCCGGACGAGAAGGCCGAGATGTTCGGACTGCAGAAGGCGATCGTGGACGGCTGGCGCGCCGAGCGGGGGATCGAGGGCCCGTCGCCGGCGCCCACCACCCGATGACCGGTCAGCTGATCGTCCTGGCGGTGCTGCTGGTCGTCGTGGCCTGGCTGGCGGCCTGCGCGGAGGCCGGTCTGGCGCGGACCACGCGGATCTCCGCGGAGGAGGCGGTACGGGCCGGCCGGCGCGGCAGCGCGAAGCTGACGGCGGTGGCCGCGGACCCGGTGCGGTATCTGAACGTGGCGCTGCTGGTGCGCGTGGCGTGCGAGATGGGCGCCGCGGCGCTGGTGACGTACGTCAGCCTGGAGCGCGTCCAGGGCACCTGGCAGGCGCTGACGGTCGCGATCGGCGTGATGGTGCTGGTGTCCTTCGTGGCGGTGGGCGTCTCGCCGCGCACGATCGGCCGCCAGCACCCGGTCGGTACGACGACGGCCGCCGCGTACGTACTGCTGCCGCTGGCGCGGATCATGGGCCCGGTGCCGCGGCTGCTGATCCTCGTCGGTAACGCGCTGACGCCCGGCAAGGGCTACCGGATGGGCCCGTTCGCCTCCGAGCAGGAGCTGCGGGCGATGGTGGACCTCGCGGAGAAGGAGTCGCTGATCGAGGACGAGGAGGCCCGTATGGTCCACTCGGTCTTCGAGCTCGGCGACACCCTCGTGCGGGAGGTGATGGTGCCGCGCACGGATGTGGTGACCATCGAACGCTTCAAGACGATCCGGCAGGCGCTGACGCTGGCGCTGCGCTCGGGCTTCTCACGGATCCCGGTGACCGGGGAGAACGAGGACGACGTCGTCGGCATCGTGTACGTGAAGGACCTGGCACGCCGTACGCACATCAACCGCGAGTCGGAGTCCGAGCCGGTGTCCTCCGCGATGCGCCCGGCGTTCTTCGTGCCGGACACGAAGAACGCGGACGACATGCTGCGGGAGATGCAGCGGCGGCGGATCCATGTGGCGGTGGTGATCGACGAGTACGGCTCGACGGCCGGGATCGTCACCATCGAGGACATCCTGGAGGAGATCGTCGGCGAGATCACCGACGAGTACGACCGGGAGCTCCCGCCGGTGGAGCCGCTGGGCGAACAGCGCTACCGGGTCACGGCCCGCCTGGACATCGGCGACCTCGGCGAGCTGTACGACCTGGAGCTCGACGACGAGGACGTGGAGACGGTGGGCGGCCTCCTGGCGAAGTCCCTGGGCCGCGTCCCGATCGCGGGCGCCACGGGCGAGGTGGACGTCTCGCACGACGGCTCGGACCCGGGCCTGACGGCCCTGAGACTGACGGCGGAGTCGGCGGCGGGCCGCCGCAACAAGATCGTCACGGTCCTGGTGGAGCCGGTCCGGACGGCTCCCGGGGAGGACGGGGCCTGACCGTCGCCCCATGAGGGAGAATCACCCCCATGACCCTGTTCCGCGACGACGCAGTCGTCCTCCGTACGCAGAAACTGGGCGAGGCGGACCGGATCATCACCCTCCTCACCCGCAACCACGGCCGCGTCCGCGCCGTGGCCCGCGGCGTGCGCCGGACGAAGTCGAAGTTCGGCGCCCGCCTCGAGCCCTTCTCCCACGTGGACGTCCAGCTCTTCGCCCGCGGCGCCGAGCTGATCGGCCGGGGTCTGCCCATGTGCACGCAGACGGAGACCATCGCCCCGTACGGCAGCGCCGTCGTCGCCGACTACACCCGCTACACCGCCGGCACCGCGATCCTGGAGACCGCCGAGCGCTTCACCGACCACGAGGGCGAGCCGGCCGTCCAGCAGTACCTCCTGGTCGTCGGCGCCCTGCGCACGCTGGCCGCCGGGGAGCACGCGCCGGGGCTGGTGCTGGACGCGTTCCTGCTGCGGTCGCTGGCCGTCAACGGCTACGCCGCGTCGTTCGCCGACTGCGCCAAGTGCGGCATATCCGGCCCGAACCGATTCTTCTCGGTCGCCGCCGGGGGAGTGGTGTGCGGTGACTGCCGGGTGCCGGGTAGCGTCGTACCCTCTCCGGAGGCCGTCGCCCTGCTCGGCGCGCTGCTCACCGGTGACTGGGCCGCCGCGGACACCGCGGAGTCCCGGCACGTACGGGAGGGCAGCGGTCTGGTGGCGGCGTACCTGCACTGGCATCTGGAGCGTGGACTGCGCTCGCTGCGGTACGTGGAGAAGTGACGCCGCCGTCCAGAGGGACACGTGAGGGATCGGAGAGTTACGCACATGGCACGACGAGGGATCCTGGGCCGCCCCCGGCGCGAGTACCGGGCACCTGACCCGCACCCCTCCGGCGCCCGGCCGCCGAAGATCCCCGGCGAGCTGGTCCCGGGACATGTGGCGATCGTGATGGACGGCAACGGCCGCTGGGCCAAGGAGCGCGGGCTGCCCCGTACCGAGGGCCACAAGATCGGCGAGAGCGTCGTCCTGGACGTGGTCAAGGGCTGTCTGGAGATCGGCGTCAAGGACCTCTCCCTCTACGCCTTCTCCACCGAGAACTGGAAGCGCTCCCCGGACGAGGTCCGCTTCCTGATGAACTTCAACCGCGACGTCATCCACCGCCGCCGCGACGAGCTGGACGCCCTCGGGGTGCGGATCCGCTGGGCCGGGCGGATGCCCAAGCTGTGGAAGAGCGTCGTCAAGGAGCTCCAGGTCGCCGAGGAGCAGACGAAGGGCAACGACGGCCTGACGCTCTACATGTGCGTCAACTACGGCGGCCGGGCGGAGATCGCCGACGCCGCGGCGGCGCTGGCGGCGGATGTCGCGGCGGGCCGCCTCGACCCGTCGAAGGTCAACGAGAAGACCCTGACGCGCTATCTGTACCACCCGGACATGCCGGACGTGGATCTGTTCGTCCGCCCGTCGGGCGAGATGCGTACGTCCAACTTCCTGATCTGGCAGTCGGCGTACGCGGAGATGGTGTTCCAGGACATCCTGTGGCCGGATTTCGACCGCCGCGACCTGTGGCGGGCCTGTCTGGAGTACGCGTCGCGCGACCGCCGCTTCGGCGGCGCGATCCCGAACGAGATCGTGGAGCAGACGACCGCGGGCTGATCCACCGGGACAGCACAAAGGGCCGCCGCCGGGAATCCCCGGCGGCGGCCCTTTGCGCGGGCTTCAGCAGCCGATGAGCCGGCCGGCCAGGTACGACTCCACCTGGTCCAGCGACACCCGCTCCTGCTTCATCGTGTCGCGCTCGCGTACGGTCACCGCGTTGTCCTCGAGGGTGTCGAAGTCGACGGTGACGCAGAACGGCGTGCCGATCTCGTCCTGGCGGCGGTAGCGGCGGCCGATGGCGCCGGCGTCGTCGAACTCGATGTTCCAGTGCTTGCGCAGATCCGCGGCCAGGCCCTTCGCCTTGGGCGAGAGGTCCGTGTTACGGGACAGCGGCAGCACGGCGACCTTCACCGGGGCCAGCCGGGGGTCGAGGCGGAGCAGGTTGCGCTTTTCCATCTTGCCCTTGGCGTTGGGCGCCTCGTCCTCGATGTAGGCGTCGAGGAGGAAGGCCAGCATGGCGCGGTTGAGGCCGGCCGCCGGCTCGATGACGAACGGGGTCCAGCGCTCGCCGGCCTCCTGGTCGAAGTACACCAGGTCCTGGCCGGAGGCGGCGGAGTGCGCCTTGAGGTCGTAGTCGGTGCGGTTGGCGATGCCCTCCAGCTCCGAGAACTCGGTGCCGCCGAAGTTGAAGCGGTACTCGATGTCGACGGTGCGCTTGGAGTAGTGGGAGAGCTTCTCCTTGGCGTGCTCGTACCAGCGCATGTTCTCTTCACGCATGCCGAGGTCGCGGTACCAGTTCCAGCGCTCGGCCATCCAGTACTCGTGCCACTGCTCGTCCTCGCCCGGCTTGACGAAGAACTCCATCTCCATCTGCTCGAACTCGCGGGTACGGAAGATGAAGTTGCCGGGCGTGATCTCGTTGCGGAAGGACTTGCCCGTCTGCGCGATGCCGAACGGGGGCTTCTTCCGCGAGGAGACCTGCACCTGGGCGAAGTTGGTGAAGATGCCCTGGGCGGTCTCGGGCCGCAGATACGCGACCGAGCCGGAGTCCTGCGTCGGCCCGAGGTGGGTGGAGAGCAGGCCGGAGAACTGCTTGGGCTCGGTGAACGCGCCCTTGTTGCCGCAGTGCGGGCAGTTGATGTCGGCGAGGCCGTTGGCCGGGAGGTGGCCGTGCTTGGCCTCGTACGCCTCCTCGAGGTGGTCCGCGCGGTAACGCTTGTGGCAGGAGGTGCACTCGGTGAGGGGGTCGGTGAAGGTCGCGATATGACCGGAGGCCTGCCAGACCTCGGTCGCGAGGATCACCGACGAGTCCAGGCCCACCACGTCCTCGCGCGCGGTGACCATGTTGCGCCACCACTGGCGCTTGATGTTCTCCTTCAGCTCCACGCCCAGCGGACCGTAGTCCCAGGCGGCGCGCTGTCCGCCGTAGATCTCGCTGCACGGGTAGACGAAGCCACGGCGCTTGCTCAGGCTGACGATGGTGTCGATCTTGTCGGCGGCCACGGTGCTCTCTTCATTTACGACGGTGTACGGAGCGGTCCCTCAGCCTACCGGCGGGTGGGGGGCGGGATTCAAATCGGGTGGCGGCGTTGCCGGGGCGCCCCGGCCATGCGGCTGAATCGCACTTTTACGGACATAATGTCGCCAAGGGTTCGACATGCCTCGACGGGAAGTTGACAACCGTTTCCAATAATGTTGAAAATGAGTGTCATGAACAGTATCCGTCGCCTCATACCCGTGGCCGCCCTCGCCGGCGCCGCCGTCCTCGGCCTCACCGCCTGCGGTGACACCGCCTCCGGTACGACGGACGACGGACGTCTCAAGGTCAGCGCGTCGTTCTACCCGATGGAGTTCCTGGCGGAGGAGATCGGCGGCGACCACGTCGCGGTCACCACGCTGACCAAGCCCGGCACCGAGCCGCACGACCTCGAGCTCAGCCCGAAGCAGACCGCGCGGCTCTACGAGAGCGGCATGATCGTCTACCTCAAGGGCCTGCAGCCCGCCGTCGACGAGGCCATCGAGCAGTCCGGCGTCGAGAACGTCGTCGAGGCGACCTCCTTCACCACCCTGGAGAAGACCGGCACCACCGAGGACGGCCACGCCCACGAGGACGGCGAGGAGGGGCACGAGCACTCCGACGAGAACGGCCTCGACCCGCATCTGTGGATCGACCCCGTCCGCTACGCCCAGGTCGCCGAGGGGGTCGGCGCCGCCCTCGAGAAGGCCGACCCGGACCACGCCGCCGACTACAGGGCCAACACCGCGGATCTCGTGGACCGGCTCCACAAGCTCGACCAGGAGTTCGAGGCGGGCCTGCGCAACCGCGGGACCGACACCTTCATCACCACCCACGCCGCCTTCGGCTACCTCGCCGACCGCTACGGACTGATCCAGGAGGCCGTCAAGGGCCTCGACCCCGAGTCCGAGCCCAGCGCCAGGCGCATCCAGGACCTGCACGACATCGCCCGGCACGACGACGTCAGCACCGTCTTCTTCGAGACGCTGGTCAGCGACCGCACCGCCAAGACCCTCGCCGGCGACCTCGGGCTGAAGACCGACGTCCTCGACCCGCTCGAGGGCATCACCGACGACTCCCGCGGCGACGACTACTTCTCCGTGCAGCGGGCGAACCTCGCCGCGCTGCAGAAGGCGCTGGGCGCGAAATGAGCTCCCGTGCGGACCGTACGACAGAGAGGTCTCCCGTCATGTCCCAGCCAGTGACAGCCGCCGGGGACGTGCCGGTCGTCCGCCTCGGTGACGCCCACGCCGCCCTGGGGACGCGGCCCGTGCTGCGCGGCATCGACCTCACCGTCGCCCGCGGGGAGGTCGTCGCCCTCCTCGGCGCCAACGGCTCCGGCAAGTCCACCGCCGTCCGCTCCCTCGTCGGCCAGGTGCCGCTGACCTCCGGGACCGTGGAGCTCTTCGGCACCCCGCTGCGGCGCTTCGGCGACTGGGGGCGCGTCGGGTACGTACCGCAGCGGTCCACCGCCGCGAGCGGGGTGCCGGCGACCGTGCGCGAGGTCGTCACCTCCGGGCGGCTGTCGCGGTCCCGGCTGCGGCCGCTGACCGGGCGGGACCGGGCCGCCGTGGACCGGGCGATCGAGCAGGTCGGGCTCGCCGACCGGGCCCGGGACTCCGTGGCGCGGCTGTCCGGGGGGCAGCACCAGCGAGTGCTCATCGCCCGGGCGCTGGCCGCCGGACCCGAGCTGCTGATCATGGACGAGCCGCTGGCGGGCGTGGACCTGGCCAGCCAGCAGGTGCTCGCCGACGTCCTGCGCGAGCAGGTCGCGGCCGGGGCGTCCGCGCTCGTCGTCCTGCACGAGCTGGGGCCGCTCGAGACCCTCATCGACCGTTCCGTGCTGCTGCGCGACGGCGTGGTCGAGCACGTGTACGACCGTACGGAGTCGGCGGCCGTCGTCCACGACCCCACCTGCCACCCGCACGACGCCGCCCCCGCGCCGACCACAGGACTTCTGACATGAACATCCTTGAATTCCTGCAGCCCCCCTTCATGCAGCGCGCGCTGCTGGCCGCCCTGCTCGTCGGGGTGTCCGCGCCGGCCGTCGGCGTGTATCTCGTCCAGCGCCGCCAGGCGATCATGGGCGACGGCATCGGGCACGTCGCGCTCACCGGTGTGGCGCTGGGGTTCCTGCTCAACACCAGCCCGGTGTGGATGGCGGTGCTCGTCGCCGTCCTCGGCGCGATCGGGATGGAGCTGATCCGGTCGTACGGCAAGACGCGCGGGGACATCGCGCTGGCCATGCTGTTCTACGGCGGTATGGCAGGCGGTGTCATGATCATCAACCTGGCGCCGGGCGGGTCGACCGCCAATCTGAACACGTATCTCTTCGGCGCGATCACCCTGGTCAGCCAGGAGGACCTGGTGGTGATCAGCTGTCTGTCGGTGTTCGTGCTGCTGACCATGCTGGGGCTGCGGCGGCAGTTCTTCGCGATCAGCCAGGACGAGGAGTTCGCCATGGTCAGCGGGCTGCCGGTGCGGGTGCTGAACCTGCTGCTGGCCGTCACCGCCGCGGTGACCGTCACCGTCGCGATGCGGGTCGTGGGGCTGCTGCTGGTCAGCGCGCTGATGGTGATCCCGGTGGCGGCGGCGCAGCAGGCCACCCGGGGGTTCGCGGCGACGCTGGGGCTGGCGATGGTCTTCGCCGCGTTCTCGACGGTCTCCGGGACCGTGTTCTCGTACTACGGCGACGTGCCGCCGGGAGCGAGCATCGTGCTGATCGCCATCGCGCTGTTCGCCCTGGTGACGGTGGCGGCGGCGCCCCTGGCCAGACGTGCGGCGCGCGGGGGCGGGGGCGGGCGGGCCTCGAAGGAGGAGGGTGACACCTGGCACAATGGCCGTTCGGAAGCGACAGCCGGCAGCAGGAGGCAAGCGTGACGACCGCAGGCCCCCCCGTACGCGGGCGCTCCACCCGGCAGCGGGCCGCGGTGGCCGCGGCGCTCGACGACGTGGACGAATTCCGCAGTGCGCAGGAGCTGCACGACATGCTCCGGCACCGCGGTGAGTCGGTGGGGCTGACTACCGTCTACCGCACGCTGCAGTCCCTGGCCGAGTCCGGGGACGTGGACGTGCTGCGGACCACCGAGGGCGAGTCGGTGTACCGGCGGTGCTCGACGGGTGACCATCACCACCATCTGGTGTGCCGGGTCTGCGGGCGGGCCGTGGAGGTCGACGGGCCGGCGGTGGAGAGCTGGGCGGACGCGATCGCGGCGGAGCACGGGTTCGTGGACGTGGCGCATACGGTGGAGATCTTCGGGACCTGCGCGGAGTGCGCGAAGGGCGACTAGCCGCCGGGCGTCCAGTGCTTGACGATGCGTGCCGGACTCCCGCCCTCAGGAACACCGACCGTCCCACCGGGCGTTCATGGGATGACACCTCGAGGTGAAGGAGTGCCCATGAGTCCGTTGCGTCCCGCCGCCTTCGGCGCGGAGTCCAGTGGTGAGCGGCTGGCGCGGATTCGCCGGTCGCCGAACTACGACCCGCGGACGGATGCCTTCCGTAACCCCGTCCCGGCGGTCAGCACTCCCGCGCCCGGCTCGGCCTCCCGGTGGGAGATGACGCGGGCGCTGCTGTCGCGGGAGGGGCGCAGGCCCGTGGGGGCGATCCCCCTGCGGCGGCCGGAGCTCTCCGTGCCGCCGGAGTCGGGGCTGCGGATCACGTGGCTGGGGCATGCCACGGTGCTGGCGGAGATCGACGGGCGGCGGGTGCTGTTCGACCCGGTGTGGGGGCAGAGATGCTCGCCGTTCGCCTTCGCGGGGCCGAAGCGGCTGCATCCGATGCCGGTGAAGCTCGCCGAGCTGGGGCCGCTGGACGCGGTCGTCATCTCGCACGACCACTACGACCACCTCGACATGCCGACCATCCGTGAACTGGCCGCCCTCGACGTGCTGTTCGCCGTCCCGCTGGGCGTGGGGGCGCATCTGGAGGCCTGGGGGGTGCCGATCGAGCGGATCGCCGAGCTCGACTGGCACGAGTCCGTGGAGGTCGCGGGCCTGACGCTCACCGCGACGCCGGCGCGGCACTTCTGCGGGCGGGGGATCCGTAACAAGCAGCGGACGCTGTGGGCCTCGTGGGTCGCCGCCGGGCCGCGGCACCGGGTCTTCCACAGCGGGGACACGGGCTACTTTCCCGGGTTCGCGGAGATCGGGGCGCAGTACGGGCCGTTCGACACGGCGATGGTGCAGATCGGGGCGTACTCGGAGTACTGGCCGGACATCCACATGACGCCGGAGGAGGGCGTGCGGGCGCACGCGGATCTGCGCGGCGGGGTGCTGCTGCCGATCCACTGGGCGACGTTCAACCTCGCGCCGCACGCGTGGGCGGAGCCGGGGGAGTGGACGCGGGACGCGGCCGAGGGGGCGGGGCAGGCGGCGGCGTTCCCCATCCCCGGGGAGTCGTTCGAGCCGGCGGGGAAGCTGCCGGAGGAGCCGTGGTGGCGGGCGGTGTCGGGGCCGGTCCGGCGTCCGTGGCGGCTTGCCGGGGAGCGGGCGTCGTCCACGTCCTGAGGGGCTGTCACGCCGGATCCTCCGGGGCCGGGTGATCCATCTGACTTAACGTAACCGACCTCTCTGACCTGCAAGTTCGCCGTCGCGGCGGCCCTGCGCGGGCATTCGCGCGGGGCTGGATTGTCAGTGCCACCCAGTAGATTCAGTGGTGTTCCGCCGGAGGATTCCGGGCGGGAAATCTGCTGACTCATGTCCACTTCGGGTGGAGGGGAGATCCGCGTTGTCGGACTGGGAGAGGGCGAGCGCGGCACGGGTGGTGCCGCCCGCGCGACCGCGCAAACTGGCCAAGGTGCCGTTCGTGGAGCTGGCCGACGGACGGCTGCAGGGAGTGGTGTCCAGCGGATCGGACATCGAGCGGGTCTACGTGTCGTCCGTCGCGGCGGGCAGCTTCACGTACGCCTGCAGCACCAACAACAACCGGCCCTGCGGCGGCGCCCGCGGCGGGTTCTGCAACCACATCCGCGCGCTGGTGACGGAGGCGGTGCTGCAGTACGGCGCCGATCGCGTCGTGCGGTATCTGCGCGTCGAGACCGACGCCGACACGGCGGCGGGGATCACCGGCGCCATGACGGCCACCCGGCCGGACCTGGGTGACAAGTCCGCCGCCGCGGCCGTCTTCAGCCGCTTCCTGCGGCATCTGGCCTATCTCGAACTGGCCCCGACCACCCTGCCGCTGCCGGAGATGCAGTGGTTCCCGCCGACGAGGGCGGTGGCCTGATGCGCGGAGATCTGCTCACCGCGGACATCGACGGACTCGACGAGGCGCTGGCCGCCGTGGACGCCTTCGACCAGGCGCTCGTGGCCGGTCTGCTGCGCCCCCAGGCGGCGCAGGCCGCCGGGCTGACGGCGCTCGCGGACGCCGTGGCGGGCTCCCCGCTCGCGGACCGGGTCGCCGGCGCCGCGGAGAAGGCCTCGACCGGCTCCGCCGCCGAGGACGACCTCGTCGCCCTCGCCGCGGCCCGGACGGCGCTGCTCGGCTCGGTGCACGACGCGCTGCTCGAGCGGGTCACGGAGGCCACCGGCCGCCCGGCGGGCCCGGCGGAGGCCGCCGGGCCCGGCCCGGAGCGGCCGGCGAACCTGCTGGTCGCCGCCCGCTCCTGGCTGGCGGACCTGGCGCGCTGCGGCTGGCAGGGCCTCGACCACGAAGTGGTCGCCGGTGCGGCGCCCGTCGTCTCCGCGATGCTGCCCGACCCGGCGCTGCGCCGGCTCGCGGCGCTCCTCGACGGCTTCGCCGCCGAGCTCGCGGCGACCTGCCCGGGGGTCACCGCGGAGCGCTTCCCGGTGCGCCGCTGGGCCGATCTGTGGGCGCGCGGCATGATGCTGACCGTCCCGGGCGCGGCGGACACCCCCGCGGCGGGGACGGCGACCGGGCGGCTGCTGCCGCTGGGGGTCGACGCGCAGGAGCACGCGACGGCGGTGCAGGCCCAGGTGCACGCGGTGTTCGAGCCCGCGGACGGCGGGGCGGCGCGGCTGGTGCGCGCGAGCGTGTCCGCGCCCAAGCCGGACACGGTGATCGGCGCGGGGCTGTGGAAGCTGCTGCGGCCGCACATGTCGCTGCTGGCGGCGGCCGGCGAGGGCCGGTCCATGGACATCACCGGGATGCCGGTGACGGCCGAGGGCGACCTCCTCTGGAGCGACGAGCACGCCCGCCCCGGCGAGCCCGCCGAGGCGTTCGCCACGGCCCGGGTCGCCCTGCCGGCCGCGACGGACCTGCCGGCGGCCCCGCTGGACCGGCATCCGGCCCGGCTGGCGGTGCCGGTGTTCCTCGAGGGGTACGGCGTCGAGCAGGACGACGGCGGGCTGACGTTCACCGTCGCCGGGCAGCCGCTCGCGGTGGACACCGACCGGGTGCCGGCCGCCGGTCCGCTCACGCCGGAGAAGGTGGCGGCGTCCGGCGCCTGCATCGCGTTGCTGCGTTGGGACGACGGAAGGTTCCGCGTCCAGCCGCTGGCCGTGGAGACGACCGTGCGCAAGAAGGCCGTCGCGATCCACGCGGGGGGCTGGGCCGGCGGGACCACCGAGAAGGCCGGGGTCCAGGCGGAGAAGGCCGCCGACGCCGCCGTGGGCGTGCTGCGGGAGCGCGCGGGGAGGCTGCTGCGGAAATGACCGCCGACGCGACAACAGAGGACACCAGGTGGGACGGGGCCGCCGATACGGCGCCCGAGTCCCCCGTATCCGACGACGGCGCCCCCGTCGCCGACCCCGAGGCCAATCGCCGGCAGGTGCTGTACTGGCGGCTCCTCGCCCGGCTCTTCGACCCCGAGGAGCAGGCCGCGCTGGAGTCGGCGAGCCTGGCCGTCGTCGACGACCTCGGACTGCCGGCCGCGCTGCTCGACCCGCAGGCGTCCGTCGACTCCGTCGTCCAGCGCCATCCGGAGCTGGCCGCCGAGTTCGACGGGCTGATGCTGCCCGACGAGGACGCCGACCGGGACAGGCAGGCCGAGGTCCGCCGCGCGGCGCTGGTGTCGAAGGTGCTGCTGAACGTCTACGCCCCGGCGTCCGGTTCGGTCACCGCCGGGCAGCTCGCCCGCTGGCAGTCCGACGCGGGCTGGCTGGAGCGGGCGCTCGGCTGCCGCCCCGGCGACCTGCGCGGCGGCCGTCCGGGAGCGGGAGCCGGAGCCGGACAGGGCGTCAGCCCCACCGGCAGCGGAGGCGGCGGCCGGACGCCCGACCCGATCAATCTGATCCCCTCGATCGGTCCGGAGCTCGGTGCCATCGAGGGCGACCTCGTCAAACGGATGCGGCTGCGCGAGGTGCTCGCCGACCCGGCGCTCGCCGCGCGGCTCACGCCCAGCATGTCGCTGATCGAGCAGCTGCTGCGGGACAAGAACAACCTGTCCGGCGTCGCCCTGAAGAACGCCAAGGACCTCATCCGCCGCTTCGTCGACGAGGTCGCCGAGGTGCTGCGCACCCAGGTCGAGAAGACCTCGGTCGGCGCGCTGGACCGCTCGGTCCCGCCCAAGCGGGTGTTCCGCAACCTCGACCTGGACCGCACCATCTGGAAGAACCTCACCAACTGGAGCCCGGAGGAGGAGCGGCTGTACGTCGACCGCCTCTACTACCGGCACACGGCCCGCAAGACCACACCGCAGCGGCTCATCGTCGTCGTGGACCAGTCGGGCTCGATGGTCGACTCCATGGTCAACTGCACCATCCTGGCCTCGATCTTCGCCGGGCTGCCCAAGGTCGACGTCCATCTCATCGCGTACGACACCCAGGCGCTCGACCTCACGGCCTGGGTGCACGACCCGTTCGAGACCCTGCTGCGCACCAACCTCGGCGGCGGCACGGACGGCACGGTCGCCATGGCGCTGGCCCAGCCGAAGATCGCCGAGCCGCGCAACACCGTGGTGGTGTGGATCTCGGACTTCTACGAGTGGCACAACGAGCCGCTGTACGAGTCGATGGCCGCCATCCACCGCTCGGGCGCCAAGTTCATCCCGGTCGGCTCGGTCACCAGCGCCGGCCGCGGCAGCGTCAACCCGTGGTTCCGCGACCGGTTCAAGGACCTCGGCACGCCGGTGCTCTCCGGCCACATACGCAAGCTCGTGCACGAGCTGAAGTCCTTCCTCACCTGACCCGGCGTACGTCCGACCGCCGATCGACGCACAGCCCTGCCCACAACCTGTCCGAAAGGTAGTTACATGTCCGATCTGCTGCGCGCCCCCGCCGAGATCAAGTACGCCGAGGAGCTCGACTGGCTGGAGTCCGTCGACGACAACCCCAAGCCGTTCTCCTGGCGGCTGTCGCCCAAGATGGTCCGGCTGTTCGTGCTGGGCTCCGAGCGCTCCGACGGCCTGGACCGGGAGATCGCGCCGAAGTGGTTCGGCGACCGCAGCTTCGTCGAGCGCTCCATCGTCACCCTGGCCTCCGACCGCGGACTGCTGCTCATCGGCGACCCGGGCACCGGCAAGAGCTGGCTGGCCGAGCTGCTTGCCGCCGCGATCAGCCGTAACTCCACCCAGGTCGTCCAGGGCACGGCCGGCACCACCGAGGACCACATCAAGTACTCCTGGAACGTGTCCATGGTCATCGCCAAGGGCCAGTCGCGGGAGTCGATGATCCCCTCGCCGATCATGACGGCGATGGAGACCGGCACCATCGGCCGCTTCGAGGAGCTCACCCGCTCCACCAGCGACGTCCAGGACGCGCTGATCTCGATCCTCTCCGAGAAGTACATCTCCGTGCCCGAGCTGGACAGCGACGGCGGCGAGAACATCGTGTTCGCCAAGCCGGGCTTCTCGATCATCGCCACGGCCAACAGCCGCGACCGCGGGGTCAACGACCTGTCGTCCGCCCTCAAGAGGCGTTTCAACTTCGTGCGCATACCCGTCGTGACGAACAAGAAGAGCGAGGCGGAGATCGTCCGCTTCCGCACCGAGGAGCTGCTGCGCCGGCACCAGATCGAGCTGGACGTGCCGCCGACCCTGCTCGACGTCCTGCTGCAGAGCTTCGCCGATCTGCGGGCCTCCGCGGAATCGGCCGCCAGCGACGACGAGAAGCTGGAGTCCGCGCTGTCCACCGCCGAGCAGATCGGCGTCCTGGAGGACGCGATCCTGCACAGCAACTTCTTCGGCGCCCGCGAGCTGACCGCCCGTACCCTCGCGTCCTCGCTCGTCGGCTCCCTCGCCCGGCGCTCGCCCGAGGACCTCGCCATCCTCAACAAGTATCTGCACGGCGTCGTCGAGCCGCGCAGCAAGGACAAGGGCGGCGTCTGGCCCGAGTTCCTCGACGGCGGCCGCGACGCGATCGCCACCCTGTCTTGAGCACCCCCGCCGTGACCAGCACCGGCGACACCAGGAAGGAGACCACCGTGAGCACAGCCGCCGTCGGTACCGCCGACGACAGCACCTTCCGGGCCCTGCGCACCCAGCTGCACGAGGCGGCCACCGCGTTCGCCGACGGACCGGGCGCGCTGGAGGGCCTGCTGCTCGGCCTCGTCGATGACGTCGACCGCGCGGTGCGCGAGCCGCTGGAGATCTTCCCCGTCTGCCACCACTCGCCGGCCTCCGCGCTCGCCATGGCCCGCCGGCTGCGCGAGAAGCAGCCCAAGGTCGTCTATCTCGAGCTGTGCGAGGACATGGCGCCGCTCCTCACCGAGCTGCGCAACTGCCGCCTCCCGGTGGCCGTGCAGGCGTTCGCCTCGAAGATCGACGGCTTCCCGGCCGACTGGGCGCCGCTGTCGGTGGTCGCCCCGATCACCGAGGCGTCCGCCGAGTACCAGGCGATCGCGTACGCCCTGGACACCCCCGGCGTCGAGCTGGTCCTCGTCGACCGCTCCTCCGACCACGTCTACCAGTGGGACGAGCGCCCCACCAGGGCCGCGGACCCGGACGCGCCCGAGACCGCCGAGGAGGAAGAGGCCGCGCTGCACGGCGACGCCGTGGGCGTGGAGATCGGCGACCTGCGCCCGCGCTTCGCCGAGCTCGAGGAGCATCTGCTGCGCCACGGCAAGGTGCGGCACTGGTCGGAGTGGTGGCACCAGTACGTCGAACTGCCCCTGAGCGACGGCGACTACAACACGTACCGCCAGGTCATGCTGCTGATCGGCAGCCTCTTCCGGCGGCTCGCCCCCGGCGACACACACCGGCTGAAGGTCGACGAGGACCGCGAGCGGCACATGTGGACCCGGATGCGCGAGCATCTGACCGCCACCGGCGCCGACCCCGATGACTGCCTGTATGTCTGCGGCGCCTTCCACGCGGCCAGCCGCGTCGAGGAGTTCGGCGTCCACGGCAGCGACACCTTCGAGATCTCCCCCCGCACCGCCACCGTGTGGCAGCACGGGCTGATCCCCTCCAGCCATACGGCGATCGAGGCCCAGTTCGGCCTCGCCGGTGGCTCGGTGTCCATCGCGGCGTCGCTCTTCGCGAAGAACGTCAGACGGACGAAGGTCAAGCCGTACCGGCTGGCGGGACAGGCGGGCAAGACCTCCACGGCGAAGAAGCGCGCCGCCGCGCCGGTGCCCGCCGGGCCCGCGGACAAGCTGACCGGATTCCTGCGGCGCCCCCCGGTCCTGGACCGGCTGGACGAGGAGGAGCTGCTCGGCTGGTCGGTGGACATCGTCCGCGCCGCGCGCCGCAACGGCTATCTCGCCTCGACCGCCGACGCCATCGCCGTGTTCGAGACGTCGATCCTCCTCGCCGGCATGCGCGACCGGGCCAAGCCCACGCCGTACGACTTCCAGGACGCGGCTGTCACCTGCATCGAGAAGGACGCGGTGCCCGGCCGGCGCGACGTGCGCCGCCTCGTCGAGATCATGATGGGCGGCGACCGGATCGGCCAGGTCGGCTACGACGCGCTGCCGCCGCTCGCCCGCGACGTGCACGACCGGCTGACCCCGCTGAACCTGCCGCTCCAGCAGCGCGGGGTGAAGCGGGCGCTGCTCGACATCGCCGGCCGGCCCGAGCTGGGCGCCTGCTCCGACGTGCTGTGGATGCTGCGCCATCTGCTGCCGCACGGCGCCGCCCGCCCCATCATGGGCGAGCGCACCCTGGGCGAGCGTCCCATCCAGGAGTCCTGGGACCTGGCGCTCGGCACCCATCAGCGCGCGCTCATCGAGCTCGGCTACGAGGGCGTGAGCGTCGAGCAGGTGCTGGAGCAGCGGCTGCGCAAGGCCGCGTACGGGGCGAAGGCCACGGCGGCGGACGTGCTGAAGGCCGTCGAGGACGCCACGCTGTATCTGAACAGCCGCCGCCTCGCCGACGAGCTGGGCGCCCACGCCCTGCACGTACTGGCGGCGGAGCGCTCCGTGGACGGCGCGCCGGAGGTGCTGCGCCGGGTGCGGCGGCTGCTGGCGTACTACCGCACGAGCGAGCCGGTGCTGCCCGGCTGGATCGAGTCGTTCGCCAAGGAGGGCTACGCCCACTACTGCACCCTGCTGCCCATGGCGTTCACCGACGACGACGCCACCGTGCGGCAGGTCGCGGCGACCCTCGGGTTCCTGTTCGGGATGGAGAGCCTCGCGCTGTCGCTGGGCTGCGACCGCACCCAGCTCGAGCTCGCCGTCGCCCAGTCCCATCCGTCGGACCCCGCCAGACAGGCGCTCTTGTGGGCCGCGCGGACCCATCTGGGCACGCTGTCGCGTACGGAGCTGCGGGAGCGGTGCGACGAACTGCTGGGCAACCCGCTGGTGCTGACGGCCTACCCGCGCTACCTCAGCGGCTTCCTGCACGCGCTGGAGCCGGTGCCGGGGCTCACCGACTTCGTCGTGGAGGCGGTGTCGAACGCCTTCGGCAGGCTCCCGGACCCGGTGCTCCTGCCCTGGCTGCCCACGCTGATCTCCACCCTGCGCGCGGACGGCTCGGAGCTGGCCCCGCTGCTCATCCGCGAGGCGGGCCGCGTCTTCCCCGCCCGCCTCCCGGCGCTGGACGGCTGGATACCCCCGTGGCGCGAGCAGCCCCTGCCCCCGGCGGCCCGCCCCGCCGCGTCCGGCCCCCGGGGCGTCGCCCTGCTGGCCGCCCATCCGGCGACCTGCGACGCGGCGGCGGCCCTGCTGGGCTGCGACGGCGGCTGGACGGCCACGGACCCGGGCCCCCGGGGCGCGGCGCTGCTGACGCGGTATCCGGACACGGCGACCGCGGCGACGGCTCTGCTGACGCGGATCTGACCCGGACATAACGGGGGGTCCCCGGCCCCTGCCGGGGACCCCACTCCCCGCCCCGATCCGTCACGTCCCCCGGGCTCCTGCGAGCGGCGGCTCCCCCGAACCGGCCGATACACCCCGTGACTTGTCGTGGCTGACACCAGGGTGTCAGGGTGGGACGGCCGCGGACACTCCTTTCGACCAGAATCGAAAGGCCCTCCTGGCGCCGGGTGCGAGGGGGCCGGGACAGGGGCCCGGGGCGGTGGCGGCGCGGGGAAGACGACGGGGAGCCCGGACATGGCGATCAGACTCCATCTGACCGAGCGGGACCTGCGGCGGATCACGATCGCGCAGCGGCCCGATCCGCTGTGGGACGTAGAGGCCAGCCTGCGTTCGATCCGGACCAGGGGCACCGTGAAGGCCGGTGAGCGCCGGCCCTTACGGCTTCCGGAGTCGTCCCGCCGGCTGCTGAGCCTCGTGCCCGCCCACGGGCGGTCCCCCGACTTCATCTCCCCCGTGCCCCAGGAGACCGGCGGCGACCTCGAGACCGGGCTGGACCTCATGCTGCACACCCCGCGCCACCTCCTGGCGGCGGACATGGCGGCCGTGGGCGCGACCCGCCCCCTGCCCGCCTGGGCCCACGATCTGGCCCAGGGCTCCCCGTCCGCGCTGCGCACCCTGGCGCAGGCAGTCCGGGAGTATCACGGCGCCGTCGTCGCCCCGCTGAGCGCGCGGCTGCGCCCCCGGTTCGAGCTGGCCGTCGCCGACCTGACCCGCACGCTGGTGACCGAGGGCCTGGACGCCCTGCTGAGCTCCCTGCACCCGGCGATCCGCTGGACCCCGCCCGTACTGCACCTGCACCGCGGATTCATGGACGACGACGTCCAGCTGGAGGGACAGGGCATCCACCTGATGCCCACGTTCTTCGGCGGCCACGACCCGATCGTCTACGCCGACCCCCACGCCCCGACCTTCGTCGTCCGCTTCACCCTCGGCCACCCCACCGGACTCCAAGCCCCCGAGGCCCCGGACGAGTCCCTGGCCCCCCTGGTGGGAGCCACCCGGGCGGCGCTGCTCCGCGTCGTGGTCGAAACGGGCGGCGCCACAACCACCACCCTGGCCCGGACGCTGATCCTCTCCCCGTCCACCATCAGCCACCACACGGCGGCCCTGCGCAAGTCGGGCCTGATCACCACCCAACGCACGGGAGCGAGCGTCAGCCACACCCCGACACAGCTCGGCATCGCGCTGCTGCGCGGCGGCGAACCGGGGGGACCGCGCGAAGGGATGGTCCGGTAGCCCGGACCACGCCGCTACATCGGCTTGTCGTCGACCTTGACGTTCAGGTGCACGCTGGCGCCGTTCGGCTTGCCGGCCGTCACCGTGACACCGAACTGGGTGCCGTCCCCGGCGGTGAGGGTGCAGCGGGTGGTCGCGCCCTCCTTCGACTCCAGGCTGTCGGGGCAGTCGACCGACTCCGGGGTCTGGCCGACCGTTTCGGTCAGCGAGGAGGACACCTTCTTCTCCAACTCGTCGGTGGACACCGAAGCCGGCCCAGTGGCTCCCGTCTCGACCTTCTTGGTGGTGCCCGTCTCCTTGTTGGTGTCCACGTCGACGCTGCAGGCCGCCAGGAACAGGGTCAACGCGCCGACCGCCAGGGCCGCCGGGAAGAGCTTCGAGCTGGTCATGGGTCCCCCTAGAGCCGAATCGGCGCGCCAGGCTATCAGACCTGTTCGAACGCCTGGACACGGGGACGCGACGGTTCCGGCGTTCGGCGTGCGGGTCGCCTCGTACGCTGTATGGTGTGGTGCTCAACTACGGGTGACGCACGGCACGTTGGGGGATCGCGGTGAGCACAGGGGACGTTCAGGTGCGGCTGAATCAGGTGGCCGCGCCCGGCGGCGGCGGGGACGGCGTGCTCGCCTCCTCGGCCGCCGACAAGAAGCGGGCCGCCACCTACATCGAGGGCACCCTCGCTCCCGACACCCAGGCCGCCGGCCGGCTCGCCGAGGGCGGCGGGGCGATCCACCCGCCGATGGTCTCGGCTCCCCCGGTCGGCCCGCCGTCGATGCTCTCCAAGCCCGACAGCGGACTGCACGGACTGTCCGCCTGGGCGACCGAGAAGGGCCTGTCCACCGCGATGTCGGTCTGGCAGGGCCAGGTGGGCCGGCTCGTCAGCCGGCTGGGCGGCGAACTCGGCGCGCTGCGCGGGGCGAGCACCCTCTTCCAGGGCCAGGACACCAGCACCGGGGGACAGCTGAACGGCGTGAACGCCGGACAGCCGTTCGCCAGTGGCCTCAACCAGCTGTGACCACGGGGGAAACGGCATGACACTGACCTACCAGGACGTCGTCACCGCCGATCTGGCGCCGCTGTCGGACGCCGCCGGCGCCTGGCAGAAGATGGGCGAGCGCTTCGGCGAGCTGAAGGGCAACTACGACACGCACGTCTCCCGCGCCCTGGACAACGGCCGCTGGCAGGGCGAGGCGTTCAACGCCCACCAGACCAACTCCAAGGCCACGACCTTCGAGTTCGGCGCCGCGCAGACCGAGGCGCAGGCGGTCTCCACCGTGCTGCGTGACGCGCACACCGAGCTGACCCGGCTGCAGAAGGCCGTGAAGGACATCGTCACCGACGCCGAGGCCAACGAGTTCAAGGTCGACAGCAACGGCAAGGCGACCTACACCGGCTTCGACAAGCTCTCCCCGCAGGAGCAGCAGAGCGCCCGCCACGACCCGGACTACCCGCAGATCCAGGCCCTGGCCAAGCGCCGGGAGCAGGAGTGGACCGACGCGATAGCCAAGGCCGTCAAGAGCGTCGACGAGTACGACCAGAGCGTGCAGCGCGTCCTGGCCGCCGCGACCACCGACAACGCGATCGACGGCGGCGGCTTCGGCGGCTTCAACGGGGACGCCAACGCGGACGTGGCCAAGGCGACCGCCGAGACCAAGACCCAGCCGGCCGGCAAGGACGAGGGCTGGGTCGGCGAGGGCAAGTCGGAGGCCAACGGCCCCAACGCCGGCGCCGAGGCCAAGGGCCCCGACTGGTCCAAGGGCGAGGTGGGCAGCGCCGAGGCGCACGCCAACCTCGCCGACGCCAGCGCCGAGGGCACGCTGCAGAACGGCCCGGTCGAGCTCTCCGGCAAGGCCGAGGCCGCCGTCGGCGCGAAGGCCGAGGCCGCCGCCAAGCTGGGCCTGGACGGGCTGGACGCCGAGGCGTCCGCGTCCGTGGGCGCCAGCGCGTCGGCCGAGGGCTCCGCCCGCGCCTACCACGTGGGCGTCAGCGGCTCGGCGGAGGCGTTCGCCGGCGCCGAGGCCGGGGTGAACGTCGTGGCCGGCAAGGAGGGACTCGGCTTCAACGCGGAGGCGTTCGCCGGCGCCAAGGGCGAGGTCTCCGCCGGCGCCGACGTGGCCGGCATCGGCATCGGTGCCACCGCCGAGGGCTGGGCCGGCCCCGGCGCCGAGGCGGGCGCCGGCGTCACCAAGGACGCGCAGGGCAAGTGGCACATCGGGGCCAAGGTCGGCATCTCCCCGGGGCTCGGCGGGGCGCTGGGCTTCGAGGTCACCGTCGACCCGAAGGAGTTCACCGATACGGTGGGCGACATCGCCGGCGGCGTGAAGAACGCGTGGAACAGCATCTTCTGACGCCGCGCGGACAGACGTAACCGCAAAGACGTACCCGCAAAGACGTACGCGACGACGAGGAGAGCCCCACATGGCGGCAGGTCTGCCGGTCCCGATCGAGTTCCGGCTGCCGGAGGGCTGGCGCACCGCGGACCCGGACGACATCGGCGCGCCCGGTGTCGCCTTCGTCGCCCTGCACCCGCACCCGGACGACGGGTTCGCGGCGAACATCACCATCGACGGCGACTTCATGCCCGCGACCCGTACGCTGCTCGAGCTCGCCGAGGAGTCCGAGCAGCGGCTGCGCGGCGCGTCCGAGACCCTCGCGGTGCTCACCCGCCGCGAGACGGGCTCGCCCAGGGCGCCGGGCCTCAGCCAGCGGCTGGAGTTCACCGCCGTCGCGGGCGGGGCGCGCCGCAAACTTGCCCAGACGCAGGTGTATCTGGGCGTGGTCGACGCGACGGATCCCGCCAAGCGCGCGCACATCCGGCTGACGCTGACCTCGACGGCGGCCCAGCACGACGTCGTACTGGACGACTTCCAGCAGTTTGTGTCGACCGTGGCCCCGGACACCGCGCCGAAGTCCTGACTAGGCTGGCCCGATGGGACTCTTCGACAGACTGACCGGAACGAAGCGGCCCGACAGCGACGTCGAGCCGCGCCCCGCCGCCGAGCTGCGGGCCGCGCTCCTCGCGCTCGACAGCCCCGACCAGCCGTTCACCGTCCGCGACGGCGCCCCCGAGGAGGCCGACGTCGTCGCGGAGTGGCGGATGGCGGAGCCGCGGTGGCGGGGGATCTTCTACGACTCCCAGCTCACCCGGGCGTTCAAGATCCGGATGCGGCTGGTCCCCGACGACCACCTGGTGCGCGCCCTGGACGAGCACTGGGAGGTCAAGTGGATCGAGGGCGTCCCCACGCTCGGCGAGTACGGCCGCGGCCCGGCCCCCACCACGTCCGTGCACTGGACCATCGGCCGCGGCGCCGACGGCGAGCGGGAGACGACGGAGACGTTCCGCTTCGAGAGCGGCACGATGAAGGACCCCCTGCGCGACACGGTCCTGAAGCACGGCTGGGCCTGGAAGGGCGTCCTGGGGAAGCCCTGATCAGCCCCCCGACGTGTCCAGCTCCGCGTCCGCGCCCACCGCCGCGCACTCGTACGGGTCGTCCAGCCACCCCTCCGGCAGGACGACCTTGTCCCGCCCGGCCGTCCGCCCGCGCGGCCCGTCCGCGCCCTGCTCCGGCCACGGCTGGTCCAGGTCCAGCAGCGCGAACTGCTCGTCCATCTCCGTCAGCGACGACGCCGTGGCCAGCCGCCGGCGCACGTCCCCGCCGACCGAGAAGCCCTTGAGGTACCAGGCGACGTGCTTACGGAAGTCGATCACGCCCCGCGCCTCGTCCCCCAGCCACTCGCCCAGCAGCTCCGCGTGCCGCCGCATCACCGCGGCGACCTCCTTCAGCGCCGGCCGCGCGAAGGCCGAGCGCCCCTCGAACGCCGCCACCAGATCCCCGAACAGCCACGGCCGCCCCAGACACCCGCGCCCCACCACGATCCCGTCGCAGCCGGTCTCCGCCACCATGCGCAGCGCGTCCGCCGCCGACCAGATGTCCCCGTTGCCCAGCACCGGGATCTCCGGCACATGCTCCTTCAGCCGGGCGACGGACTCCCAGTCCGCCGTCCCGCCGTAGTGCTGCGCCGCCGTCCTGCCGTGCAGGGCGATCGCGGTGACGCCCTCCTCCACGGCGATCCGTCCGGCGTCGAGGTACGTCAGATGGTCGTCGTTGATGCCCTTGCGCATCTTCATCGTCACCGGCAGGTCACCGGCGTTGGCGACGGCCTCGCGCAGGATGGACCGCAGCAGATTCCGCTTGTACGGCAGCGCGGAGCCGCCGCCCTTGCGGGTGACCTTGGGCACCGGGCAGCCGAAGTTCAGGTCGATGTGGTCGGCGAGGCCCTCCTCGGCGATCATCCTCGCCGCGCGGCCGGTGTAGACGGGGTCGACCCCGTACAGCTGGATCGACCGGGGCTTCTCGCTCGCGTCGAAGTGGACGAGCTGCATGGTCTTCTCGTTGCGCTCGACCAGCGCCCGCGTCGTGATCATCTCGCTGACGAAGAGGCCCTTGCCGCCGGAGAACTCCCGGCACAGCGTCCGGAACGGCGCGTTCGTGATTCCCGCCATGGGCGCGAGGACCACGGGCGGCTCCACGGCGTGCGGTCCTATCTGCAGCTGGCTCATCGGGGCGGTCCTCAGTACGTACGGGGGTGGGGCGACCTCCCATTGTCACACGGTGACCGGGACGTCCCGTCCCACGGCCAGCTCGTACAGGTGCCGCAGTCGCTCCTCCGTCTCCGTGTCCGCCGGGACGTACGTGGTCATCCGCGGGCCGTCCTTCGGCTGGAGGTACATGTAGCGGTAGTCGAACGTGAGCCGTCCCACCAGCCGGTTCTGGAACGTCTTCGTACGGTTGGCCGGCGTCAGCACCTCGTACCGGTCCCAGATCTCGCAGAACTCCGGCGACGCGTCCTGCAGCCGCTTCAGCAGTGTCTTCCAGGCGGGCTCGGCCACATGCTCGGCCATGACCGACCGGAACTTCGCCACCATCAGCCGCATCGACTCCTCCCGGTCCGCCAGCCCCTCCTTCCAGCCGGGGTCGGTGAACGCCAGCCACAGCGCGTTGCGGTCCTCGGGCGGCAGCGCGTCCAGGTCGCCGACCAGCCGGGCATAGGTGCGGTTGTACGCGACGATGTCGAAGCGGGCGTTCGTGACCGACGCCGGATACGGCTCCAGCTGCCGCAGCATGGCCCGGATCGCCCCCGACACCCCGAGGCAGTGGTCCTGCGGATCGGGATCCTGCACCCCCGCCAGATGGAACAGATGCGCCCGCTCGCCCGCGTCCAGCATCAGCGCCCGCGCCACGGAGTCGGCGACCTGCCCCGAGACCTGGATGTCACGCGCCTGCTCCAGCCACGTGTACCAGGTCACCCCCACCGAGGCGAGCGTCGCGACCTCCTCGCGGCGCAGCCCCGGGGTGCGCCGGCGGCGGCCGGCGGGCATGCCGACCTGCTCGGGCGAGATCCGTTCGCGCCGGCTGCGGAGGAAGGCGGCCAGCTCCTTGCGGGCGTCGGCGGAGGTCGTCATGCTTCCAGGATGCCGTCTCCCGGAGCCTGTTGCCAGGTGGTTCTTATACCTGGATAAACGCTCTCTGGTACCACCCTGAGAACGCCCTCATCGTGGTGGACGTGACAGAGACAACGACCAAGACCATGACCGGCCGGGAGCCGTCACGGGCCGAGGTGCGGCCCCATATCCGCCGGGCGGCGGGCGCCGAGGCGCCCGTGCTCGGTTCGCTCGGACTGCTGACGGTGCTGCTCGGCGCCGCGCTGCCCATGCTCGACTTCTTCATCGTCAACGTCGCCCTGCCCACCATCCAGCGCGACCTCGCCGCGAGCGAGGCGATGCTCGAGATGGTGGTCGCGGCCTACGGCATCACCTACGCCGTCCTGCTCGTCCTCGGCGGCCGCCTCGGCGACACCTTCGGCCGCCGCCGGCTCTTCGTCTGGGGCCTGATCGGCTTCGGCCTCACCTCCCTGGCCTGCGGCATCGCCCCCGGCCCCGGCACCCTGGTGGCCGCCCGCGCCGCGCAGGGCGCCGCGTCCGCGCTGATGCTGCCGCAGGTGCTCGCCACCATCCACGCCGCCACCAGCGGCGACCGGCGCGGCAAGGCCCTCGGCCTGTACGGCGCCACCGGCGGTATCTCCAGCATCGCCGGACAGCTGATCGGCGGCGCGCTCGTCACCGCCGACCTGTGGGGGACGGGCTGGCGCTCGATCTTCCTGGTCAACGTGCCCGTCGTGCTGCTCGCCCTGCCCCTGGCACTGCGTGCCGTCCCCGACACCCGCGCCGAGCGGCCCGCGCGCGGCGACCTCGCCGGCACGGTGCTGCTCGGCGCCACGCTGACGTCGGTGCTGCTGCCGCTCACCGAGGGCCGGGCGGCGGGGTGGCCGCTGTGGTCGTGGCTGACGCTGTGCGCGGCGCCGCTGCTGGGGTGGCTGTTCTACGCGGTGGAGGCGCGCGGTGAGCGCACCGGCGGGAGCCCGCTGCTGCCGCCGACGCTGCTGCGTGAGCCGTCGCTGCGGCGGGGGCTGGCGCTGGGCGTGCCGCTGTTCCTGGGCTTCGGCGGGTTCATGTTCGTGATCGCCGTCGCGTTCCAGACGGGGCTGGGGCTGGGACCCGTGGCCTCGGGGCTGGCGCTCGCCCCGATGTGCGTGACGTTCTTCGCCGCCTCGCTGACCGGGCCGCGGCTCGTCCCCCGGTACGGGAGCCGGGTGCTGGTGTGGGGCACGCTGATCCAGGCGGCGGGCGTCGGGCTGATCGCCCTGACGGTGCTGTGGCGGTGGCCGGACCTGGGGCCGCTGGGTCTGGCGCCGGGGATGGCGGTGGCCGGGTTCGGGCAGGGGCTGCAGGTGCCGACGTACTTCCGGCTCGCCCTCAACGGCGTCCCCGCCGCGCGGGCCGGCGCGGGCAGCGGGCTGGCGGTGACGAACCAGCAGTCCGGCCTGGCGCTGGGGGTGGCCACGCTCGGGTCGCTGTTCCTGACGCTGGTGCCGCAGCTGGGCGTACGGGACGCGCTGCTGTGGGCGCTGGCGGTGCAGGTGGCGGGCGTCGGCGTCACCTGCGCGCTGAGCCTGCGCCTGCCGCGTACGGTCGTGTGACAGGCGCACCCGGGGTCCCCGCGTTGCGGGGCCCCGGTTAGCGTTGATGTCATGACCCGCCGCCGACCTGCGCTGATCCTCGCCATCTGCTGTATGAGCCTGCTGCTGGTCAGCCTCGACACGACGGCCGTCAACGTGGCTCTGCCCACGCTG
This sequence comes from Streptomyces smaragdinus, assembly GCF_009604385.1. Taxonomy (GTDB): domain Bacteria; phylum Actinomycetota; class Actinomycetes; order Streptomycetales; family Streptomycetaceae; genus Streptomyces; species Streptomyces smaragdinus. Next base: position 472,542 of record NZ_WEGJ01000003.1, on the reverse strand, counting down.
CGCGAGGAGTTCGACGCCTCCGTCTCGGGCCTGCAGTGGACGATCGACGGCTACGCGGTGGTGCTGGCGTCGTTCCTCATCCTGTCGGGCTCGACCGGCGACCGGGTGGGCCGGCGCCGTACCTTCCGGACGGGACTGGTCGTCTTCACCCTCGCCTCGGTGCTGTGCAGTCTGGCGCCCGGTCTGGGATGGCTGATCGCGGCCCGGGTGCTGCAGGCCGTCGGCGGTTCGATGCTCAACCCGGTGGCGATGTCCATCATCACCAACACCTTCACCGAGCCGCGCGAACGCGCCCGCGCCATCGGCGTGTGGGGCGGCGTCGTCGGCATCAGCATGGCGGCGGGTCCCCTGGTCGGCGGGCTGCTGGTGGAGTCCGTCGGCTGGCGGTCGATCTTCTGGATCAACGTGCCGGTCGGCCTCCTCGCCCTGGCGCTCACCGCCCGCTTCGTCCCCGAGTCCCGCGCCCCGCACCCGCGCCGCCCCGACCCGGTGGGGCAGGGCCTGGTCATCGTGTTCCTCGGCGGGCTCACCTTCGCCATCATCGAGGCCCCGGACGAGGGTCTGGGCTCCCCGCTGATCCTGGTCCCCCTCGCTGCCGCCCTGTCCGCGCTGGCCGCGTTCGTCCCGTACGAACTGCGCCGCCGCGAGCCGCTCATCGACCCGCGCTTCTTCCGCAGCGCCCCCTTCACCGGGGCGACGCTCATCGCGGTGAGCGCCTTCGCGGCGCTCGCCGGGTTCCTCTTCCTGAACACGCTGTATCTGCAGGAGGTACGGGGCTACTCGCCGCTCGAGGCCGGGCTGTGGATGCTGCCGATGGCCGCGATGACCATGGTGTGCGCGCCGCTGTCCGGGCGGCTCGTCGGCTCGTACGGGCCACGCCCCCCGCTGCTCGTCGCGGGACCGCTGATGGCGGCGACGGGGGTGCTGTTCGCGGCGTTCACGGCGGAGACGTCCAATGCGGGGCTGCTGGTCTCGTACATCCTCTTCGGCATCGGCTTCGGCCTGGTCAACGCCCCGATCACCAACACCGCCGTCTCCGGGATGCCCGTCGCCCAGGCGGGCGTCGCCGCCGCGGTGGCGTCCACCAGCCGGCAGACGGGCAACGCGCTCGGCGTGGCCGTCATCGGCGCGGTGCTGGCGTCGGGGCTCGGCGGCGGGAGCTTCACGGACGCCGCCCGCCCGGCCTGGTGGATCGTCACCGGCTGCGGGCTGACGGTCCTCGCGACGGGCGCCCTGACCACCGGACGCTGGGCCCGTACCACCGCCGCCCGCACGGCGGCCCTGCTCGGCTCGGCGGACGCCCGCCCCGCGACGCCCGCCAAGGTGCCCTGACCCTCAGCCGCCCACCGCCGTCAGCAGGGCCAGGGGCGTCGCCGCCGCCCACGACTGCGGCGAACAGGCGTGCGGGTACGGGACCGGCGCCGGATGGTCGGGGCGGGCGTAGCCGCCGATCAGCTCGGGCAGCCGGTACGCCGAGTGCTCCGCCAGCGACGTCACCGCCCGGGCGAGGGCCGTCGCCTCGGCCCGCAGCCCGTACCGGGCCAGCCCCAGCGCCGTGATCGCGGTGTCGTGGGGCCAGACGCTGCCCCGGTGGTACGACAGCGGGTGGTACGCCGCCTGGCCGGTGGCGAGCGTACGGATGCCCCAGCCGGAGAAGAAGTCCGACTTCGTCAGCCGCCGCCCCACCCGCTCCCCCCGCTCCCGGTCCAGCAGCCCGCACCACAGCAGATGCCCCGCGTCCGAGGCCAGCGCGTCCACCCGGGCCCCGGAGCCGTCCAGCGCCAGCGCCGGGAAGTCCCGGTCGTCCAGCCAGAAGTCCCGTACGAACCGCTCCCGCAGCTCCCGCGCCGCCCCCTCCAGCAGGTCCGCGTACCCGGCGTCGTCCCACACCGTCCGCGCCAGCCGCGCCGTCGCCGTCAGGGCCGCGTACGCGTAGCCCTGCGGGGACGCCGCCGCGATCGCCCCGCGCGCCCGCTCGCCGGAGGCGAAGCAGATCGCGCCGGGGGAGTCCTTCCAGCTCTGGTTGGCCAGCCCGCCCTCGTCCGCGCGGTAGACCAGATAGCCCCGGTCGTCGAGCCCGCCGTACGCGAACATCCACGACACCGCCGCCCGCGCGTGCTTCTCCAGCCGCCGCGCGTGCTTGTCGTCCCGCGTGCTCTCCGTGTACGCGCCCAGCAGCATCAGGAACAGCGGCGTGGAGTCCACCGACCCGTGGTACCGCCCGTACGGCACCTGCTCGAAGTGCGCCAGCTCCCCGTGCCGCACCTCGTGCACGATCTTCCCCGGCTCCGCCCCGCGCGTCCGGTCCTCCGCCGTGGCCTGCGTCGCCGCCAGCGCGGGCAGCGTCGCGGCGGCCAGCGCGGGACGGTACGGGAGCGCGAACAGCGACGTGATCAGCGCGTGCCGCCCCAGCAGCGACAGGAACCACGGCACCCCCGCCGCCGGCACCCGCAGCGCCTCGCCCTCCGGCCCCTGCGCCGGGATCAGCAGCCGCGACAGGTCGTCCAGCCCCCGCTCGCAGGCCCGCAGCAGCTCGGGCCACGCCTCCGGCCCCGCCAGCGGCAGATCGTCGGCCTGCGGCCCCACCACGGTGTGGTCCGGCGCGTCGAAGGGTCGGGCCTCGACCCGGATCACCAGCTCCGCCGTCCCGTGCGGCCCCAGCTCCAGCAGCCACACGAGCCGCCGCGCCCCGCTGCCCGTCTCCTCCACCGCGTCCGGCGCCGGATCCGCCGTCACGACGGTCGCCGCCCGCCACTCGCGGCGCCGGTAGCCGAACTCCACGCCGTCGGGCAGCGCCTGCCGGGTGCGCACCGCGTGCGCCTTGTCGTACACCCGGTGGTCGGAACGCAGCTCGAACAGGTCCGCGAAGTCGGCGTCCACGGTGAGCGCGAGACGTACGGTCTCCGCCTCCGCCCGGTTGCCGTCTACGCGGATCCGCTCCTCCAGCACCCCGTCCGCCCGCACGGTCTGCTCGCGCGTCACCGTGTGCGGCGGCGGCTCGGAGCGCCCCAGATGCGGGACGAGTACGCCCGGCGCGAGCACGTCGGGCGTGGCGCCGTCCACGGTCAGCTGCCACCGGCTCAGATGGCGGCCGTCGCGTACGAACAGCCCGCCGGGCAGCGGTCCGCGCTCCCCGGTGATGTCACCGGCGGGGCTCACCACGGCGAACGTCTCGCCGTGGAAGAGCAGTCGGTGGTCGAAACCGTTCATCCCAGCCCTCCCTCGGGGTCCTCGTCGGCCAGCAGGTCCAGGACCAGGGCGGCCGTCCAGCTGAAGTCACGCGTGCCGCGCGGGCGGCCGGTGGCGGGGTCGACGTACTCGGCGAAGCCGGACGCGGCGCCGACGCCGACGATCGCGGCGCGAAGCCGCTCGGCGCGGTCGGCCCAGCCGTGCCGGCGCAGCCCGCGCTCCAGCAGCCAGTTGAGGTTGAACCAGGCCGGCCCCCGCCAGTAGCGGCCCGCGTCGTACGCCGGTCCCAGCAGGTCGTAGCTGGGCACCAGCCCGGTGGCCGCGGCCGACCCCAGCGCGAAGTGCGGGCCCTCGGCCGTACGCAGCACCTCGGCGGCGATCGCCTCCGGCAGGTCCGGCAGGGCGAGCGGCAGCAGTCCGGCGGCACTGCGCTCGGGGATCAGCGCGTCCGCCCGTACGTCCCGGGCCAGGAACTGCCCCGCCGCCGGCGACCACAGCCGCCGCACCAGCGCCTCCGTCAGCCGCGCCGCCTCGTCCAGATGCGGGCGCGGGTCGCCGCCCAGGGCCAGGGCGATCTCCGCGAGGGCGTGCTCGGAGAGGGCCAGCAGGGTGGCCAGGCCCGGGTCCTCGACGGCGAAGGCGTGCGGGCGGCCGAGGTCGGCGTAGCCGCCGGCGCGGTAGTCGACGGCGAGGCGGACGTAGCGGCCGTAGTCGAGGTCGGTGGGGCGGTCGGCGGCGGCGCCGTGATGCAGGTCGGCGCGGCGGAAGGACTCCGGGTCGGCCGGGGTGACGTGGGCCAGGGGGGCGTCCCAGCAGGGGCTGTTGTCCATGCCCGGCTCCCAGGGGTGGACCACGGCCGGGAGCCCGTCGCCGGCGAGGTCGCGGGAGGCGGTGAGGTAGCGGTGCCAGGCCGTGAGGCGCGGCTGTACGCGGGCGAGGAAGCCGCGGCGCCAGGACGCGCGGGGGTCGGCGCGGTGGACGAGCCAGGCGGCGAGGGCGTGGACGGGGGGCTGCACGATGCCGGAGGTCTCGGTGCGGCGGGGGGCGCCGGCGGGGCGTCCGCTGGTCGAGGAGCGCCAGAAGTCGGGGCCGGGGAAGTAGGCGCCGCGGGGGACTGCCGGGTCGAACACGATGTGCGGGACGCGGCCGTCGCGCCACTGGGCGGCGAGGAGGGTCTCGAGCTCGAGCTGGGCGCGTAACGGCGACATGTGGCGCAGGCCGATCGCGATGAACGCGGAGTCCCAGCTCCACTGGTGCGGATACAGCCCGTGGGAGGGGACGGTCGAGGTGCCGGTCCAGTTGTCGGTGAGCACCCGCCGCGCGTCCCGGGCGATCCCCGGCGCGTGTCCGGGTGGGCCGGGGGGTGCTGCGACACGTTCCACGGGAGCTCCCGGGGTTGGCTCGGGTTCTGTATGCGATTTTTGGACGGACCCGCCTGTCGGCCGGGGGTCCGGGGGGTGCCCCCGGGAGAACGCGGTACGGGGGGACATCTCTGGGTTACGTCCACTTAACAAGCAAAACTAGCGCCGTAATGTGGTGCGGGCAAGCAGAACGCGGGGTAGGAACAGAGGAGTTGGGGGACCCGCCGCGCCCCGGCGGCGGCGTCCTGCGGCATCCTGCGTACAGCCGAACGAAAGGCCCGCCACCATGTCCGCGACCACGGCCGGGGAGACGAAGACCGCCGGTGACCTGCTGCGCCTCATCCGCAGCGGCCGCACCGCCACCCGCGGCGACCTCCAGCGGGTCACCGGACTGTCCCGTACGACCGTCGGCCAGCGCCTCGACCAGCTCTTCGCCGCCGGCTGGATCCGCGAGCACGGCAGCGTCCCCGTCGACCGCGGTGGGGGCCGCCCCTCCGCCCGCCTCGAGTTCGACGCCTCCCACGCCGTCGTCCTGGCCGCCGACCTCGGCACCCGGCACGCCCGCGCCGCGCTGCTCGACCTCACCGGGCGGATCCTGGCCGAGCACACCGGCGAGCTGCGGGTGGACGCCGGGCCGGCGGCGGTGCTGGACCGGCTGGGGGAGTGGTTCGCGGGGCTCCTCGGCGGGCGCGAGGGCGGCGCGGTGTGCGGGGTGGGGCTGTCCGTGCCCGGGCCGGTGGACGCGGGACGGCTCGTACAGCCGCCGATCATGCCCGGCTGGGACGGCTGCGAGCCCGCCCCCCTGCTGCGCGCGGCGCTGGCGCGGCGGGTGCCGGGGGCCGCCGCGCTGCCGGTGCTCACGGACAACGACGCCAACCTGATGGCGTACGCCGAGCAGCGCGCCGGCCACCCCGACTGCGCCGCGTTCCTGCTGGTCAAGGTCTCCACCGGGATCGGCGCGGGCGTCGTGGTGGACGGCGGCATATACCGCGGGATCGACGGTGGCGCCGGCGACATCGGCCACATCCGGCTGGACGGCGCCCCCGGGGCGCTGTGCCGCTGCGGGTCGTACGGCTGCCTCGCGGCGGTTGCCAGCGGCGGGGCGGTGGCGCGCGAGCTGACGGCGCTGGGGGTGCCGGCGTACTCCGGCTCGGAGGTGCGCGAGCTGCTCGCCGCGGGGCATCCGCAGGCGGTACGGCTGGCGGCGGAGGCCGGGCGCCGGGTGGGGGAGGTGCTGGGGACGGTGGTGACGCTGCTCAACCCGGGGGTGCTGATGATCGCGGGGGATCTGGCGGGGACGCCGTTCCTGGCGGGGGTACGGGAGCTGCTGTACGCGCGGGCGATGGCGCGGACCACGGCTCACCTGCAGGTCGTCACGGCGGGGCTGGGGGACCGGGCGGGACTGCTGGGGGCGGGGGCGCTGGTGGTGGAGGAGCTGTACGCCCCGGCGTCGGCGGATGCTCGACTGGCGGCCATGGGTATCTAGCGGGATGTTCACATGGTGGACATCAGGGGTGTTCGGTGCGTGATTCTCGCCACGCCTGATGCTGTACTCGCTCAGATGAGCGCTACTTCCGGGTAGTAATTACTCGCACACGTGGCACTCAGTGCCACCCATCCTCGTTCAAGGCTTGAACCCAACGCCACGCACCGTGCCGGACGCGGCGCGTTATGTCGCGAAACGAAGGTCATCGGGTGAAGATCGGTGCAAGGCTCGAACTCGCGCCCCGGTACCGAGCCGGCCCGTTACATCCCAGGTTGAGTGCTCAGATGAGCCGTTGATCGCTATGCGGATGTACCCAGGCACCTTCGATCTGGGTATGTTCCTCGCCGTCAGGGCAGAGAGCAGACACGAGGAGACGATTCCCGTGCCGGAAGAACAGCACGTAGCGCAGGTATCCCCCAAAGCGCGGCAGAAGCTGGTCTACGACTTCCACGAGGGCAACAAAGACCTCAAGGACCTCCTCGGCGGCAAGGGAGCGAACCTCGCCGAGATGACGAACCTCGGCCTCCCCGTGCCGCCGGGGTTCACCATCACCACCGAGGCCTGCAAGGAGTACCTCGAGACCGGTGACGAGCCCAAGGCGCTCCGCGACGAGGTGAGTGCGCACCTCGACGCCCTCGAGCAGCAGATGGGCAAGAAGCTCGGCCAGAAGAACGACCCCCTCCTGGTCTCGGTCCGTTCCGGCGCGAAGTTCTCGATGCCCGGCATGATGGACACGGTCCTCAACATCGGCCTCTCGGACGCCTCGGTCACCGGCCTCACCGCCCAGTCCGGCGACGAGCGCTTCGCCTGGGACTCGTACCGCCGCCTCATCCAGATGTTCGGCAAGACCGTCCTCGGTGTCGACGGCGAGCTCTTCGAGGACGCGCTGGACGAGGCCAAGAAGGCCAAGGGCGTGGCCACCGACGTCGAGCTCGAGGCCAAGGACCTGAAGAAGCTGGTCAAGCTCTTCAAGGGCATCGTCTCCCGGGAGACCGGCCGCGACTTCCCGCAGGACCCGCGCGAGCAGATGGACCTCGCCGTCCGCGCGGTCTTCGAGTCGTGGAACACCGACCGCGCCAAGCTCTACCGCCGCCAGGAGCGCATCCCGCACGACCTGGGCACGGCCGTCAACGTCTGCTCGATGGTCTTCGGCAACCTCGGCCCCGACTCCGGCACCGGCGTCGCCTTCACCCGCGACCCCGCCTCCGGCCACCAGGGCGTCTACGGCGACTACCTGCAGAACGCACAGGGCGAGGACGTCGTCGCCGGTATCCGCAACACGGTGCCGCTGGCGGAGCTGGAGAACGTCGACAAGAAGTCGTACGACCAGCTGATGCAGATCATGGAAACCCTCGAGACGCACTACAAGGACCTGTGCGACATCGAGTTCACCATCGAGCGCGGCAAGCTGTGGATGCTCCAGACCCGCGTCGGCAAGCGCACCGCCGCCGCCGCGTTCCGCATCGCCACCCAGCTCGTCGACCAGGGCCTCATCGACGAGGCCGAGGCGCTGCAGCGCGTCACCGGGCACCAGCTCGCGCAGCTGATGTTCCCCCGCTTCGACTCCGACCACGCCGGCGACACCCTCGCCCGCGGTATCGCCGCCTCCCCGGGCGCGGCGGTCGGCAAGGCGGTCTTCGACTCGTACACCGCCATCAAGTGGTCGCGCTCCGGCGAGAAGGTCATCCTCATCCGCCGCGAGACCAACCCCGACGACCTGGACGGCATGATCGCCGCCGAGGGCATCCTGACCTCCCGCGGCGGCAAGACCTCCCACGCCGCCGTCGTGGCGCGCGGCATGGGCAAGACCTGCGTCTGCGGCGCGGAGGAGCTCGAGGTCGACACCAAGCGCCGGCAGCTGACCGCTCCCGGCGGAATCGTCATCGACGAGGGCGACCTCATCTCCATCGACGGCTCCTCCGGCAAGGTCTACCAGGGCGAGGTGCCCGTCGTGCCGTCGCCGGTCGTCGAGTACTTCGAGGGCCGGATGCACGCCGGCGCCGAGGACGCCGACGAGCTGGTCGCCTCCGTGCACCGGATGATGGCGTACGCCGACCGGGTACGGCGGCTGCGGGTGCGGGCCAACGCGGACAACGCGGAGGACGCGGCGCGGGCGCGGCGGTTCGGCGCGCAGGGCATCGGGCTGTGCCGTACCGAGCACATGTTCCTCGGCGAGCGGCGCCAGCACGTGGAGCGGCTGATCCTGGCCGAGTCCGACAAGGAGCGCGAGGCGGCGCTGGAGGAGCTGACGCCGCTGCAGAAGGGCGACTTCGTCCAGCTCTTCGAGGCGATGGACGGTCTGCCGGTGACGGTACGGCTGCTCGACCCGCCGCTGCACGAGTTCCTGCCCGACATCACCGAGCTGTCCGTACGGGTCGCGCTCGCCGAGTCCCGCAAGGACGCCAACGAGAACGACCTGCGCCTGCTGCAGGCCGTGCACCGGCTGCACGAGCAGAACCCGATGCTGGGCCTGCGCGGCGTGCGCCTCGGCCTGGTCATCCCCGGTCTGTTCGCGATGCAGGTCCGCGCCATCGCGGAGGCCGCGGCGGACCGGCTGGACGCCAACGGCGACCCGCGGGCCGAGATCATGATCCCGCTGGTCGGCACGGTCCAGGAGCTGGAGCTCGTACGGGACGAGGCCGAGCAGGTCATCGCCGAGGTCGAGGCGCGCCGCGGCGTGGACCTCAAGCTGACGCTCGGCACGATGATCGAGCTGCCGCGCGCCGCGCTGACGGCCGCGCAGATCGCCGAGTCGGCGGACTTCTTCTCCTTCGGCACGAACGACCTGACGCAGACCGTGTGGGGCTTCTCCCGGGACGACGTGGAGGCCTCGTTCTTCACCGCGTACCTGGAGCGGGGCATCTTCGGCGTCAGCCCGTTCGAGACGATCGACCGCGACGGCGTGGGCGCCCTGGTGCGCTCCGCGTCGGAGGCCGGCCGGGCGACCCGTCCGGACCTGAAGCTGGGCGTGTGCGGCGAGCACGGCGGCGACCCGGAGTCGGTGCACTTCTTCCACGAGGTGGGCCTGGACTACGTCTCCTGTTCCCCGTTCCGCATCCCGGTCGCCCGCCTCGAGGCGGCCCGCGCGGCCTCGGCCGGCAACGGCGGCGGCTCCGACCACCGCTGACGCACCATCCCCGGGTCCGCGATGACTCCTCGTTTCGCGGCCCCGGCCCCCAGGGGCGGCGCCTTGTGCGGAGGCGCCGCCCCTTGCTTTTGCGTACCGGGCTCTTCCGTGCCGGTCAGACCGCCGGCTCCAGCGCGTCCAGTTCCGCGCGCAGCGCCGCGCGCAGGGGGTCGTGCTGGGGGCCCAGGAAGGTCTCCGGGTTCTGCCAGGTGGTCGGGGGATACCACCAGACCGGGCCGATGCGGATGTCGGCGCGCTCCCACTCGTAGCGGGGCCAGATATGCGCGTGGAGGTACGGGTCCGCGTTGCCGAGGATCTCGACGTTGATACGGATGAACGCCGGGTCCTGCGCCTTGCACGCGCGCTCCACGGCCTCGCCGAGGCGGTCCATGCCGTCGAGGAACGCCCGGCGCTCGGGGCGCGGGAGGTCGGTGAGCCGGTCGATCCCCGGGCGGTCCGCCAGCAGCAGCGAATAACCGGGCAGGAACTGTACGTCGCCCATGACGGCGAAGCCCGACTCGAGCTTCCGCAGCACCGTGGGGTTCTCGCCGCGTATCGCGCTGCCGATCCTGTCCTTGCGCCAGTCTGTGCTCATGGCGGGGCAGCCTACCGGCCCATGGGACAGGTGGGACGGGTGTGACCAGGACTGGTGCAACCACGACCGCCTCCCGGGCGTGGTTGGACAGTGATGCGTATCTCTCTACGACCCGTCCTCACCCGCCTGCGCCCCGTCCGCGCCCGGCGCCGGCTGCTGCAGGGCGTGATGCTCGGCTGCGTGCTCGCCCTGCTGCCCCCGGCATGGGTGGCCGCCTCCACCGCGGACCGGCTGCGCACCGTCGACGACGCCCCCGCCGCCGACGTGGCGCTGGTCTTCGGGGCCGGGCTGTGGAACGGCGAGCCGTCGCCGTACCTCGCGCACCGGCTCGACGCGGCGGCGCGGCTGTACCGGGCGGGCACGGTGCGCGTCGTCCTGGTCAGCGGGGACAACAGCACCGAGGCGTACGACGAGCCGACGTCCATGCGCGACTACCTCGTCCGGCACGGCGTGCCCGCCGGGCGGATCGTCGCGGACTACGCCGGCTTCGACACCTGGGACTCCTGCACCCGCGCCACCCGCATCTTCGGCGTCCACCGGGCCCTGGTCATCAGCCAGCGCTTCCACGTCCCCCGCGCCCTCGCCCTGTGCCGCGCGGCGGGCATCGACGCGTACGGCGTCGGCGTGGCGGAGCCGCACGACGCCACCTGGTACTACGGCGGCCTGCGCGAGATTCCGAGCGCCGCCAAGGCCGCCCTGGACGCCGTCCTCACCCCCGACCCGCGCTTCCTCGGCCCGAAGGAGCCCGGCGTACGGGCCGCGCTGACCCGCTGAAGGTCAAGACGGAGCAAAGCCCTCCGATCAGAGGGTGACCCGGTGCGGGGGAGCGGCCTAGCGTCTCCTCCCATGGACCGACCGGCCCCCTCCCTCCCCGACCCCCGCCGGGCCGCCGAGATCCGCACCGCAGCGGGTGCGGCGGCGGCGCTGCTCACCGGGCTCCTCATGTTCGACGCCCTCTTCGCCACGCCCGGCACCCCGACGGCGGTGATCTGGACGGCGCTGGGCCTGCTCCTCTACACCCTCGTCCGCCCGCCCCGGGTGTCCGTGTCCGGCACGGTGCTGACGGTGCGCGGGCTGCTGCGGGAGCGCAGCGTACGGCTGGACCTCCTGGTCAGCGTGCGCTCGCGGAGCCGGCGGGGCTCGCGCCTGGTGCTGGAGGACCTGCACGGCGGCCGGGTGCGGCTGGCCCCCCGGGTGCTCGCCGGGACGCCGCTGCTGTGGCACAGCCTGGACGCGGGCGTGCGCCGGGCCCGTACCGAGGGCTTCCTGCGCAACGGGACCCGCGAACTCCAGTTCCTGGCGGACCACATCGACGGCGAACGCGCACGCAAGGTCTTCGAGGCGTCGGGAATGCACTGAACTCCACGCCCGCGTACGGCAGTTGATGGATCATGAACCCGGGTCATGGTCACAACGCGACCAACCACCCGGTATGTTGGACTGCGCCCGGCGCCACCAGCGCATGTCCACGCAGCCAGGAGACCCCCGTGGCCGACTCCGCCGGACCCATCGACACCTCCGTCCCGCACAGCGCCCGGATCTGGAACTGGCTGCTGGGCGGCAAGGACAACTACCCCGCCGACCGCGCCGCCGGCGAGGCCTACGTACGCGCGTTCCCCGGCATCCTCGACATCGCCCGCCACGACCGGGCGTTCCTGGGCCGCGCGGTACGCCATCTGGTCGCCGGCGAGGGCGTACGCCAGTTCCTCGACATCGGCACCGGGCTGCCGACGATGGACAACACCCACGAGGTGGCGCAGCGCCTCGCCCCCGACGCGCGCATCGTGTACGTGGACAACGACCCGCTGGTCCTCACCCACGCCAACGCGCTGCTCACCAGCACCCCCGAGGGCCGCACCGACTACATCGAGGAGGACCTGCGCCGGCCGCGGGCGATCCTCGACCGCGCCTCCGCCACGCTCGACTTCGGCCGGCCGGTGGCCGTGCTGCTGCTGGGCATCATGCACTTCGTCCGGGACTACGACGAGGCGCGGTCGGTGGTCCGCACGCTGACGGACGCGCTGCCGTCGGGGGGCTTCCTGGTGATGACGCACGCCACCATGGACCCCGAGCTGCTGAGCGCGGAGGCCAGGCAGGCGCAGGCCGAGGCGCAGGACGGGCTGCGGGAGAGCGGCGGTTCGGGCATGGCCTTCCGTACGAAGGAGCAGGTCACGGCGCTCTTCGACGGGCTGGACATCCTCGAGCCGGGAGTGGTGTCGATGGCCCACTGGCGGATCGAGGAGACCCCCTTCGGCACCCCGGAGCCGGTCGCCGGCTACGGCGTCGTCGCCCGCAAGCCCTAGTCCAGCCCCTCGTACGAGACCCCCGTCAGCCGCTCCGACTCCTCCCACAGCCGCTTGGCCGCCGCGTCGTTCAGCGTCCACGGCATCCGGAACGACGGGGCCGGTGGCCCCCGCCAGCCCTGCCAGCGGGTGCCGATGAACGCGTCCGGGTGGACGCCGGGGGCCGTGGCCGCGAACAGCACCGGCAGCGCGCCGGCGGCCGCGGACTGGGCGATCAGCCGGTTGCCGGCGGCCATGACCAGGCCCACCAGCCGGCGGCCCGCCAGCTCCGGGCCCACGGCGGACAGGTTCGTCGCCGCGTAGCCGGGGTGGGCCGCCGCCGAGGTCACCGGGGAGCCGGCGACGGCGAGGCGGCGGGCCAGCTCGTGGACGAACAGCAGATTGGCGGACTTGGAGCGCCCGTACGCCACCCACCGCCGGTAGTGCCGCTCGCCGCCGAGGTCCCCCAGGTCGATCTGGCCGAGCGCGTGCCCGGGGCTCGACACCGTGACCACGCGGGCGTCGGGGACCGGCAGGATCCGGGGGAGCAGCAGTCCCGTGAGGGCGAAGTGACCCAGATGGTTGACGCCGAACTGCATTTCGAAGCCGTCCGCCGTCGTGCTGTACGGCAGGGCCATCACCCCGGCGTTGTTGACCAGCAGGTCGACCCGGTCCGCGTCCAGGCCGTGCGCGAAGGCCCGTACGGACTTCAGGTCCGCCAGATCCAGCAGCCGCAGCTCCACCGCCGCCCCCGGCACCTCGAACAGCAGCCGGTCGACGGCGTCCGTCCCGCGCTCCTCGCTGCGGCAGGCGAGGACCACCCGCGCACCGCGCCGGGCGAGCTCGCGGGCCGTGACGTAGCCGATGCCGCTGTTGGCGCCGGTGACGACGGCCGTACGGCCGCTCTGGTCGGGGATGTCGCTCGCGTTCCAGCCCATGGCGCCTGCGCTCCTCGGTCTCGGACGTGGCAGCTGCCTGGCCGCAGCGTAGAACGCCCGGGTACCACCGGCGAGGCAGACACCCCCTATCCGACCCGCGCCGCGTACACCGGAATCGTCACCTCCGCGTCGTCCAGACACCGCCCCGTCTCCAGCTCGAACCGTTGTTTGAGCAGCGGCGAGGCGACGAACGGGCGGCCGTCCGCCGAGCCGACCAGGCCCCGGGAGAGGACGTACGCGCCGGTGAAGGGGTCGCGGTTGGCGACGGCGTGCACCGTGCCCGCGCGGTCCAGGAAGACCGCGACCTGGGTGCCGTCCGGGAGCAGCGCGGCCACCCCGCGGCCGGGGGTGAGGAGGGCGAGGTCGCAGACCGGGAACCAGCCGCCGGGCAGGCGGAGCTGGACGCGCAGGTCGGTGCGCTCGGGGGCCAGGGTCATCGGACGGCGGTTCCTTCCGGGGAGGTGATCTGCAGCAGGGCCAGATCGGGCTTGATCTGCTCGCGCTCGGACACGAACCGCACCGTCGGGTCGGGCGTTCCGGGCGCGTTGACGAAGGAGACGAAGCGGCGCAGCCGGTCGGGGTCGGTGAGGGTCTCGGCCCACTCGTCGCGATAGCCGGCGACGTGCGCCCGCATCAGCGCCTCGAGTTCGTCGCACAGCCCGAGCGAGTCGTGCACGACGACGTCCCGGACGTGGTCGAGCCCGCCCTCGATCCGCTCCAGCCACACCGAGGTGCGCTCCAGCCGGTCGGCGGTGCGGATGTAGAACATCAGGAACCGGTCGATGAGCCGGACGAGTTCCGCGTCCGACAGATCCTGCGCGAGCAGATCCGCGTGCCGGGGCGTCATGCCGCCGTTGCCGCCGACGTACAGGTTCCAGCCGTTCGCCGTGGCGATGACGCCGAAGTCCTTCGACTGCGCCTCCGCGCACTCCCGCGCGCAGCCCGACACCGCCGACTTCAGCTTGTGCGGCGCGCGCAGCCCCCGGTAGCGCAGCTCCAGGTCGATGGCCATCCGCACGGAGTCCTGCACGCCGTACCGGCACCAGGTCCGCCCCACGCACGACTTCACCGTCCGCAGCGCCTTGCCGTACGCGTGCCCCGACTCGAACCCGGCGTCGACCAGCCGTGCCCAGATCGCCGGCAGCTGGTCCACGCGGGCGCCGAAGAGGTCGATGCGCTGACCGCCGGTGATCTTCGTGTAGAGGCCGAAGTCCCGGGCCACCTCGCCGATGACGATCAGCTTCTCCGGGGTGACCTCGCCGCCGGGGATCCGGGGGACGACCGAGTAGGAGCCGTTGCGCTGCATGTTCGCGAGGAAGTGGTCGTTGGTGTCCTGCAGCGCCGCCTGCTCGCCGCCCAGCACGTAGCCGTCCGCGCCGATCGCGGGCGCGAGGGAGGCGATGATCGAGGCGACCGCCGGCTTGCAGACCTCGCAGCCCTCGCCGCCGCGCGCCTCGGGGCGGCCGTGCTCGTCGAGGACCCGGGTGTACGAGGTGATCCGGCGGACCCGGATGATCTCGTACAGCTCGGCCCGGGTCACCGGGAAGCAGCCGCACAGGCCCTGGTCGCCGGTGGCCGGGAGCAGTTGGCCGATGAGCTTGACGCAGCTGCCGCAGCCGGTGCCGGCCTTGGTGCACTTCTTGATCTCCGGGAGCGTCGTGCACTCGTGTTCGGCGACGGCGTCGAGGATCCGGCCCTTGGTGACGTTGTGGCAGCTGCAGACGACGGCCTCGGCGGGCAGCGCGTCCGGCCCCAGGGCCGCCGGGGCGCCGAGGCCGGCCGGGAGAACGAGCTGTTCGGGGGCGAGCGGCGGGACGGTGCCGGTCAGGGGGCGGAGCATGCTGTACGCGTCGGCGTCGCCGACCAGGACGCCGCCGAGGAGCTCTCCGGAGGGGGCGACGACCAGCTTCTTGTAGACGCCGGCGCGGGAGTCGGCGTACACCACGTCGAGGCAGCCGTCCGCCGTGCCGTGGGCGTCGCCGAAGGACGCGACGTCCACGCCGAGGAGCTTCAGCTTGGTGGACATGTCGGCGCCGGTGAACTCCCGCGCGGCCTCCCCGGCGATCGCGTCGGCCGCCGTCTGCGCCATCTCGTACCCGGGCGCGACCAGCCCGTACACCCGCCCGTCGGCCGCCTGCGCGCACTCGCCGATCGCGTAGACGGCGGGGTCGCTCGTACGGCACGCGGTGTCCACGACGATGCCGCCGCGCTCGCCGACGGTCAGGCCCGTGGCACGGGCGAGGTCGTCGCGGGGGCGGATGCCGGCGGCGAAGACGACCAGGTCGGCGGGGAGTTCGGAGTCGTCCGTGAGCAGCATGCCGCTGACGGCGCCGCCCTCGTCCGTACGGATCTCCTTGCCGCCGCGCCCGGTGTGGACGCCCAGGCCCATGCCGGCGATGGTGCGGCGCAGGGCGCTGCCGCCGCCCTCGTCGACCTGGACGGCCATCAGCCGGGGGGCGAACTCGACGATGTGGGTGTCCAGTCCGAGGCCCTTGAGGGCGCCGGCCGCCTCCAGGCCGAGGAGTCCGCCGCCGACGACGACGCCGGTCGTGGCGTTCCTCGCGTACTCCTCGATGGCCAGCAGGTCGTCGATGGTGCGGTAGACGAAGACGCCCTCGGCGTCCTTGCCGGGGCAGGGCGGGACGAAGGGGTAGGAGCCGGTGGCGAGGACGAGGGTGTCGTACGCGAAGGTCCGCCCGGAGCGGGCGGTGACCGTCCGCGTCTCGCGGTCGACGCCGGTCGCGGGGTCGCCGACGTACAGCTCGATGCCGTGACGCTCCATGAAGCCGTCCTCGACCATGGACAGCTCCTCGGGGGAGGTGCCGTCGAAGTACGAGGTGAGGTGCACGCGGTCGTAGGCGGGGCGCGGCTCCTCGCAGAGCACGACGACCCGGGCGGACTCGGTGACGCCGCGGTCCGCGAGGGCCTCGAGAAACCGCTGGCCGACCATTCCGTGGCCGATCAGCACGATCGTCTGCATCTCAGGGTCCTCCTGGGTGGGTGAGCAGGTGGAGCAGCGGTACGTCGTCGGGCAGCGGCTCGTCGGCCTCCCAGGCGCGGGCGAGGGCGCCCACGGCCGCGAGGTCGCCGAGCAGGATGCCGCCGACGAGCCGCCCGTCGCGCACGACGACCTTGCGGTAGGCGCGGCGGGTGGCGTCGGCCAGCTGGATGACGTCGTCGTCAGGGCCTGGCACGGGGTCGCCGAAGGCGGCGAGGTCGAGCGGGGTGCGGGAGTCGGGCACAAGGGTGAGGCGGGTGAGGACGCGGGAGCCCTCGTACGTGGCCTTGCCCCCGGTGAGCACCCGGGCGAGGGTGTCGGCCTGGTCCAGCGCCGGGCCCGCCAGCCCGTACACGGTGCCGCGGTGTTCGGCGCAGTCGCCGAGGGCGTGGATGTACGGGTCGGAGGTACGCAGTTCGTCGTCCACCACGATGCCGCGGGCCGTCTCCAGGCCGGCGGCGCGGGCGAGGCCGGTGCGGGGGCGGACGCCGCAGGCCAGGACGACGAGTTCGGCGGTGAGCCGGTAGCCGTCGGCGAGCTCCACGGCCCGCACGCCGTCGGGGGCGCACCGCAGGCCGCGGACCCGGCATTCGGTGTGCACCTCGACGCCGAGGCCCTCGAGGTGGGTGCGGAGCATGCGGGAGGCCTGGGCGTCGAGCTGGCGCTCCATCAGGTGCTCACCCTGGTGGGCCAGGACGACCTGGGCCCCCCGGCGGGCGAGGGCGCGGGCGGCGGAGGAGCCGAGGAGGCCGCCGCCGATCACCACGACGCGGGTGTCCGCTCGCGTCGCCGCCGCGAGCGCCAGGCAGTCGTCGAGGGTGCGGAAGGCGTGCACCCCGGCGGGGAGTTCGTGTCCGCCGGGCGCGAACAGGCCGCGCAGGGGCGGCAGCACGGGATTCGAGCCGGTGGCCAGGACGAGGCGGTCGTAGGGGAGGCCGGCGCCGTCGTCGCACTGGACGGTGCGGGCGGCGCGGTCGACGCGGACGGCGCGGGCTTCGCGGCGGGTTGCGTGCGGGGGCCGGGGGAGGCGGATGACGTCGGCCGGGTAGTGGCCGGCGAGCACCTCGGCGAGGAGGACGCGGTTGTACGCCGGGTGGGGCTCCTCGGCGATCAGGGTCACGTCGTGGACGGCCCCGAGGTGCTGGGCCAGCCGGTTGCCGGCCAGGCCGGCGCCGACTACGACGATGCGCTCTCGCGGTTCCATGACCCAGAGGGTGCTTCGCGGCGGTTACCCGGCCGCATCGCACGTGTTTCCGTGGGGAAACGCTGCCCTCAGCTCGTACGGGGGGTGATGGTGAGGGCTTACTTCGTACGGGTGAACCAACCGCTGCAGAAACGAATATGCAGGTCAGGGCGGTCTTAGCGTCCACCGCATGGTCAGCTCATCCCATGAGGCGATGCACCAGCTCTTCCGGGAGGACCCCGGGGTCTTCGCCCGCACCTTCCGACGGCTGGGTCTGGATTTCGACGACCCGTCGTCGGTGACGGTGCTCCCCACGGACCTCACGGAGCTCAAGCCGCTCGAACGCCGGGTGGACACGCTCCTGCGGTTCGACAACCCGGACGGCTCGAGCTATCTGCTCGCGGTGGAGGCGCAGGGGAAGCCCGATGCGGCAAAGCCGTCGAGCTGGGCGTACTACCTGGCGCATCTGTACGCGAAGTACGACGTCCCGCCGGTGCTGCTGGTCGTCTGCAACGACATCCGCACGGCCCGCTGGGCGGAGACCCCGTTCATCATCGGCCCCCGCCAACTGAAGGCCCTGACGCTGCGCACGCTGGTCCTGGGCCCGCACAACGTCCCCGTCGTGACCGACGCGGCGGAGGCGACGGCGGACATTCCGCTGGCGACACTGTCGGCGATCGTGCATGCCCGGAGCGTGAAGGTCGATGCGATACTGCAGGCGCTGGCCTCGGCGTTGCACAAGCAGCCGGACGAGGACGCGCTCCCGTACATCGAATTCATCGAGTCGGGTCTGGGGTCGGTCCCCGCCGCGGTGGAGATCTGGAGGAAGCTGATGGCCATGGACATCTCTATGTACCAGGGAGAGACCGCTCAGCGGCTGAGGGCGGAGGGCAGGGTGGAGGACAGGATCGCCGTCATCCTGGAAGCCCTCGACGAGCGCGGGATCGAACTCACCGATGAAGACCGTCGACGAGTGACCACCTGCACCGACTACGACACGCTTCTCGTCTGGAGCCGCCGCACCTACACCGCCTCGTCGGCGGCCGAGGTCTTCACGGACGAGTAAGGCACCCCATTCCGTCGGCGGACGCACGCCTTCCTCCCGTGCGCCCGCCGACACTGCCCCCGTATGACCCTCTACTTCGACCCCCTCCCCCGCCTTGGCGCGGACCGCGAGTCCTCACCCGCCGGCCCCGGACGACCCCCCGTACACCAGCCGGGCCCGAGCAGCCTCCTCCCGCCCGGTGAGCAGCAGGAGCAGCGCGGACACCGGACCCCGGATCTCCTCCCCGGACCCCCGGGTCCACTCCACGTCCGTGGCGACGAGGCGCGCGCGGGGCAGGGGCCACGGGCGCGGCGGCAGACGCATCGTCCATACCCGGTCCGCGGCGTCCCGCGCGGCCTCCGGGGGCATCGGGCGGTCGCGGCCGAGGGCGAGCGCGATGTCCTGGCCGTGTACGAGGAGGTCCAGCAGGGGCTCGCGCCGCGTGGTCAGCGGTGCGAGACGGCGGGAGCCGACGATGGACCGCAGCAGGGCGACGATCTCCTCCGGGGAGCGCGCCCCCTCCCGGACGGCCGAGTCGTGGATCATCCGGTTCCACCGCCCCCGGGCCCGGACCATCTCCCGCAGCACGTCCCCGCGGCCGTAGCGCGCGGCCACCGTCAGATGCGCCGCGACGTCCCGTACCACCCAGTCCCCGCACTGGGTCGGGGTCTGCCACTCCGCGTCGGTCAGCCCCTCCAGCAGATCCGCCAGCCCGATCCGCTCCCGGTCGATCGCCTGCCAGCACGCGTCCTCGCCGAGTACGACGCCCACGGGAATCACCCACTCAAGTGGTAAGCTTCTCTTACTAAAGTAGTCAGAGAGACTGACCGAAGTCAAGCAGGGGAGTACCATGCCGGAGGAGAGCGAGCTCAGCACGGGACTCCTGCTGTTCCTGCCCTACCGCTGGCTGGAGGACCGCGTCTTCGCCGCCCTCGCCGACGCCGGCTACGACGACTTCACCCCCGCCCAGGCCCGCGTCCTGCAGCGCATCGGCCCGGACGGCACGCGGCTCACGGACCTGGCCCAGCAGGCCCAGGTCACGAAGCAGACGGCGGGCTTCCTGGTCGACCAGCTGGAGAAGACGGGCTACGTCACCCGCGTACCGGACCCCACCGACAGACGCGCCCGCCTGGTCCGCGGTACGGCGAAGGCCTGGGCGGCGAAGGAGACGGCGGACGCGGTGGTGGCCGGGGCGGAGCGCGAGTGGGAGGCCCATCTGGGGAAGCGCCGGATGAAGCAGCTCCGCGAGGCCCTGACCCTCCTGCGGGAGATCACGGACCCGTGGGCGTGAGGCGCCGTGTCACGGACGGCCCGGCGGGGTTCGGCTGATACGACGGATACGGACCCGGCGATGAGTTTCGCGGTGTTCGCCGGTCTGCCTTCACAACGGACCACAACGAAGACGAAGCGGAGCACGCGTCATGGGCCTCATCCAGATCGAAATGTTCGCCACCCTCGACATGGTCGGCCAGTCGCCCGGCGGCCCCGACGAGGATCCCGTCGGGTTCCCCTTCGGCGGCTGGCAGGCGCCGCTGATCGACGAGACGACGGGGGCGCAGATCATGGGGTCCTACGAGGGGACCGACGCCCTGCTCCTCGGCCGGCGGACGTACGACATCTTCGCCGGGTACTGGCCGCATCAGGAGGGCGGGCAGGACAACGAGATCGCCGAGCTGTTCAACCGCGTCCCGAAGTACGTGGCCTCGCGCGGGACCCCCGACCTGTCGTGGAAGGGGTCGACGCGGATCGGGGACGATCTGGCCGCCGAGGTGCGCGGGATCCGCGAGCGGCACGAGAGCGTGAAGGTCGTCGGGAGTCTGAACCTCGTGCAGACGCTCCTGCGCGAGCGGCTCTTCGACCGGCTCCACCTGTGGGTCCACCCCATCGTCCTCGGCGTCGGCAAGCAGGTCTTCGGCAACGGCACCGTGCCCGCCGGCCTCACCCTCCTCGAGCCCCCGGTCGCCGCCCCCAGCGGCACGGTGTTCCTGCGGTACGGGCTGGCCGAAGGCACCCCCGCGACAGGGGACATGGCGGCCCCCGACCGAGGCGTTCAATAAAGACTCACAGCCGCACCGGCAGCGCCGCCAGGCTCGGCGCCCACGGGGACGTCGTCCACGCCAGGTCCTTCTCCGGCACCGCCAGCTCGAGGTCGGGCAGCCGGTGCAGCAGCGTGTCCACCGCCGTACGGGTGATCAGCCGCGCCAGGTCCTGCGACGGACACGCGTGCGGGCCCGCGCCGAACGCCAGATGGGACCGGTTGCCCGTGACCGGGCAGCCGTCCGGCGGGCGCACCGACGGGTCCGCGTTGGCACCGGCCAGGCCCAGAACCAGCATGTCCCCGGCGCGGATGGGCTGACCGCCGAACTCCACCGCCCGCAGCGCGTAGCGGGCCGGGTAGTTCTGCACCGGCGGATGCCGCCACAGCGCCTGGTCCAGGGCGTCGTCGATGGTGAGCCGCCCGCCGGCCACCGACGTGCCCAGCGCCGGGTCGGTGAGCAGGATGCGCAGCGTGGTGGCGATCCAGTCGACGGTGGGCTGGTTGGCGGCGACGAACACGACCACCAGGTTGTGCAGGATCTCGTCGTCCGTCAGCCCCGCCGGATGCCGGGCCAGCGTGGCGATGAAGCCGTCGCCCGCGGTGCCGGACCGCTGGGCCTCGATGAGCTTCGTGAGGATCCCGGTCATCCGGCCGCTGGCGTTCGCCGAGTCGGCGTTCGCCGCCGCCGTGCCCAGCGTGGCCTGCACCAGCTGCTGACCGGAACGCTCGTCCAGGCCCAGCAGCTGCGTCACGACCTGCAGCGGCAGCTTGCGCGCGTAGTGCGGGACGAGATCGGCCCGCCCCTGCTCGGCGAACTCGGAGATCAGCCGCTCGGCGGTGGCCCGGACGGTACGGCGCAGGGCGTGCCCGTTGATCCGCTCCAGGGCGGCGGAGACGGCCGAGCGCATCCGCCGGTGCTGGCGGCCGTCGGTGTACAGCAGGGCCGGCCGCCAGTCCACCGTCGGCATGATCGGGGAGTCGGCGGCCACCCGGCCCTCGCGCAGCAGCCGCCAGTTGCGCGGGTCGTGGCTGAAGGACCGCTCGTCGCGGGCCACCCGCAGCAGCTCCGTGAAGCCCAGCACCAGCCAGGCCGGGATGCCCGGCGCGATGAGCACCGGGGCGACGGGGCCGTGTTCGGCGCGCAGCCGCTCGTACAGCGCGGGCATGGCGGAGCCGTCGAGGCCGGGGCCGTACAGGGGAGTTCCGGCGGGGCGCGGGGGTCGGGCGGGAGGATGGGCGGTCGTCACCTTGTCCGTTCCGAGGCGGTGTCGATGAGGTGCGTGATCAGCGAGATCAGCGCCTTCACCGACGAGCGGTGCTCCCGGGCATCGCAGTGGACCAGCGGGGTGCGGGGCAGCAGGTCCAGCGCCTCGCGGAGTTCGGCCTCGCCGTGGTCGGGGCTGTCCGGGAACGAGTTGACGGCCACCGTGAACGGCATGTCCAGGTCCTCCAGATGGCCGATCGAGTCGAACGACGCCTCCAGGTCACGGGTGTCGACCAGGGCGAGCGCACCCAGCGAGCCACGCGCCAGCTCCCGCCACGCGGGCAGGAACCGCTGCTGGCCGGGCGTACCGAAGAGGTACAGGACGAGGTCGCCGTCCAGGGTGATCCGGCCGAAGTCGAGCGCGACGGTGGTGGTGGTCTTGCCGGGGGAGACCGGGGTGTCGGCGAGGGCGCCGGCCCGGGTCATCACGGCCTCCGTCGACAGCGGTTTGATCTCCGAGACGGTGCCGATGAGGGTGGTCTTGCCCACGCCCATCGGTCCGACCACGAGGATCTTGGCGGCGCCGGTCACCCCCGAGGAGACGTACACGCCGTCAGATGCGGTCTTCGAGGCCATGCAGCACCTTTCTCAGCAGGTCCTGTTCGTCGTACGTCCGCTGCGGGGACGGCGGGTGCGCGGCGACGGGGCCTTGGGGCGGTGTGTGGTGGGGGCGGGGCGGAATGTAGCCGAGACCCACGGGGGGACGGAAGCGGATGTGACCGGATTCGATGAGATCGCAGAGCAGCACCCGCACGATCGTGGGCGGCTGCCCCAGATGGGCGCCCACTTCGGCGACCGAGAGCATCCCCTGGCACAGTTCGACGATGCGCCGGTACTCCGGCTGCAGCTCGCCGGGCAACTGCAGCCCGGACGCGACGACCAGCGTCTCCAGCGGCAGGGGCTCGGCGTCCGGGGTGCCGGAGCGGCCGCCCGTGATGACGTACGGCCGTACCGCGCGGGGGCCGCCGGCGCGGGATCCCTGGCTGCTCATACCGGTGGGACCTCCGGTGGGCGCAGATGGGTGGTGAGCTCGGCCGCTATGTGCGCCACCATGATCTGCATCTGCTCGGCGACCTCACCGACGTCGGCGCCCGGATCGGTGGCGACGGCGAGTTGCGCGCCCAGGCCCGTTGACGTGAACAGAACGAAGCCGTGGTCGGACTCCACCATCAGCTGCCGTACCCCGGCGCGCGGGCCGAGGAACAGCCCGACCGCGGAGCGGCTGGTGATGGTGAGCGCCGCGCACGCCGCGGACAGCGACTCGGCCTCCGAGCGTTCCAGCTCCGGTACGACGCCGTGCAGCCGGTCGGCGGAGGCATGGCCCAGGCGCAGTCCGTCGTCGGTGAGGACGACGGCGTGGCGTACCCCGGGAATACCGGTCAGGGGGCGCAGCATCCACCCCACGTCGGGGAGGCGGGAAATGCCTGCGGGCATCACCGGGGTCCTTCCTCTGTGTGCCCACGAGGCCGCTCGGGCGGGAACTCGTGGGCGGTCCGGTCGGCCTGGTCGCGGGCCTGTCTGACCCGGGCCCTGCCGCGTTCGGTGCCCGCCAGCACCCCGGCCACGGAGGCGCGGGCGGCCTGCGGGGACCAGTCGGCGGTGGCGGCGGCCGGGGCGGGGACCACCGGCCTGCGGTGCTCGCCGGTCTCCTCGCCGGGGCGGCGTCTGCTGCGCCGGCGGGGGAGCGAGGTCTCGCCGTCGGCGCGGGCGGGGGCGGAGATGACCTCGGCCGGCTCCTCCTCCACCACGTCGTCGGGCTCGGCCCCGGCCCCCTCCGTCAGCAGCCCGTGGGGGACGAACAGGGTGGCGCGGGTGCCGCCGTGGGCGGAGCCGTCGGACAGCTCCACGCTGAAGCCCAGCTCCCGCGACCAGCGGCCGACGGACGCCAGCCCCAGCTTCGGCATGGCGCCCAGGTCCACCAGCCGCTGCCGGCCGCGCAGCCGGGCCAGGGCCTGCTCCAGCACGTCCGACGGCATACCGAGCCCGGCGTCGTCGATCTGCACGACCGCGCCGGCGCCGACCTCGCGGATCGAGACGGCCACCGGGGCGCTGGAGGGGGAGAAGTCCGTGGCGTTCTCCAGCAGCTCCGCGACCGCGTGCATCAGGCCCTCGGCGGCCGGCGCCGCCACATGCAGCTGCTGGCCGCCGTGCACCTCGATCCGGCCGTACTCCAGGATCCGCGACTGGGCGCCGCGCACGATGTCGAAGAGGGACACCGGCTGGGACTCCCGGCGCGCGGGCCAGATGCCGCACATCACCAGCAGGGTCTGGGCCTTGCGGATCATCTGCGCGGCGGCGTGGTCCGCGCGCATCACCTCGCCCATCAGCTCCGGGTCGGTGAGCTGCTGCTCGATGCCGTCCAGCGTCTGGAGCTGGACGGTGGCCATCGCGTGGACGTTGCCCGCGACGGTCTCGAAGGCGGCGAGCACCGCGTCGCGCTGCTCGCGTTCGTACGCGGTGTCCTCCCGCGCCGCCGCGGCCCGCTCCTCCGCGGCCCGGGTCCGCACGGCGTGCTCCTCGGCCACCGAGCGGCAGCGGGCGGCGTCGATCCGGGCGGCGCGCAGCTGACGGCGGAGCCGGCGTACCCAGAGCAGGCTCGCCACGGCGACGGCGACGGCGGAAGCGGCGGTGACTATGGCTTGATCCATAGGGAGATCGCCTCGCAAACCTCGCGGACTGAGCGGTTGGGCAGATCCTACTGATCAAACGCTCGCTTCCGCGTCAGAGTTGAACAATCCTGGCCAGGTCAAGGGGTGGGCGGGGTTTTTCCGGCGATCGGTGGCTGGTGCGGTACCGCAGGTGGCGGATATCGCGCCCTGGACAGATGTACGGCGAAATCATTAGTACGTCTAAGCTCTGCCCCATCATGCACGACATATCCCTGGTCACCCTGCTCACTCTCTGCCTCGCCGCGGCGGCAGCCGGCTGGATCGACGCGGTGGTCGGCGGCGGTGGCCTGATCCTGCTCCCCGCGCTCCTCGTCGGCCTCCCGGACCACCGGCCCGCGCAGCTCCTCGGCACCAACAAGGCGGTCGCGATCGTCGGCACCTCGGCGGCGGCCGTCACCTACGCCCGCCGCGCGCCGGTCGACGTCCGCCTCGCGGTGAGGATCGGGGGTACGGCCCTGATCGGCTCCTCCTGCGGGGCGCTGCTCGCGGCCGGGATCAACAGCGACCTCCTGCGTCCGCTGATCATGGTCGTGCTCGTCGGGGTGCTGGCGTTCGTGATGCTGCGCCCCGCCTTCGGTACGGCCCCGGCCGGCGCCCCCGCCGGGCGCGCGCGAATCTGGGCGGCGATCGGGGTCGGGGGGCTGGGCATCGGTTTCTACGACGGGCTGATCGGGCCGGGGACCGGGACCTTCCTCGTGATCGCGCTGACGGCGATCCTGCGGCTGGACCTGGTCAACGCGTCGGCCACCGCGAAGATCGTCAACACCTGTACGAACCTGGGCGCGCTGGTGATGTTCTCCGCGCAGGGGGCCGTACTGTGGCGGCTGGCCGCCGTGCTCGCCGTGTTCAACCTGGGCGGGGGGCTGCTGGGGGCGCGGATGGCGCTGAAGAAGGGCGCGGGGTTCGTCCGCGGGGTGCTGGTCGTCGTCGTGCTGGGGCTGGTGGCGAAGCTGGCCTGGGATCAGTGGCTGTGAGCGGCGCCCGGCGCCTGCGGTTCTTCGCCGAGGGGTCCGGCTGAGGCGTGCGCGCGGGTGAGCCGGACCACGAGGACGGCGGTGGCGGCGAGCGCCGCCAGGTACCAGGCGGTGGCGGCGATCCCGTTGCGCAGCAGATCGGCTGTGAGGGTGTCGTCGGGGGAGTGCGAGGTGAACTCCTGGGCGTGACCGATCAGCTGCGTCACACCAGCGAGCGTCAGCACCCACCACACCGCGACTGGCAGCCAGGCACCGATACCCCCGGATCGCCGAGTGTTTGCCGCCCACAGGTCCGCCGTGATGCGAAAGCCCATCCAGATGTTCGCGACCGGGACAATCCACCACCACATCCGCCAGCTGCGTCCACCGGCCTCCCGGCGCCCCGGCAGTTGCTTCTCCGTCCCGTCTCGGACGTCCCGGAGCCACAGCAGGAAGAAGGCGACGGCCGGGAAGTAGAAACCCCGCACCCAGACCAGCAGATCGCCGACCCACTCCTCCGGCCCCGCCACGGCGTCCGCCGCCGCGCCGTCGGAGAGCAGCCCGTGCAGCCGCACCTGCCATCCCAGCAGCCACAGCGCGAGTACCGCGTCGACCACCAGCACCGCGAACACGAGCACGCCGAAACCCCTGATCCGCACCCCGGTTCCCCCCCGCTCCGGAGCCGGTGACGCCCGGCTCGGAGCCGAACCGTATCCGATCGGGAGGTCCCGCGGCGAGGGGCCTGACCAGCGAATTACCCCGCTGCCTCCACCCGCACCGCACACACCTTGAACTCCGGCATCCCCGAAACCGGATCCAGCGCCGGATTGGTCACCGTGTTGGCCCGTCCCTCGCCCGCCCAGTGGAACGGCATGAACACCGTGTCCGGCCGGATGTCGTACGAGACCCGCGCCGGGGCGACGACCCGGCCGCGTCGGGAGAGAACCGCGACCGGGTCGCCCTCAGCGACCCCCACGCGGGCGGCGAGCTCGGGGTGGAGCTGCACGTAGGGGCCGGGTGAGGCCTCGTTGAGCCCGGCGATCCGCCGGGTCTGGGCACCGGACTGGTACTGCGCGGCTACCCGTCCCGTCGTGAATGACACGGGATATTCCGCATCCGTTTCCTCCGCCGCCGGCCGGTGCGTCACCGGCGCGAACCGCGCCCGCCCGTCGGGGGTGGCGAACCGGTCGAGGAACAGCCGCGGCGTCCCGGGCGAGCCCTCCGGGCAGGGCCAGAAGACGCCGTCCTCCGCGGCGATCCGCCCGTACGAGATCCCCGAGTAGTCCGCCTTCCCGCCCGCCGACGCCCGCCGCAACTCCTCGAACACCTCCTCCGCTTCCGCCGGGAACCCCGCCGCCCGCCCCGGCGCCAGCCGCTCCGCCAGACCGCGCAGCACGGCCAGGTCGCTCCGTACTCCCGCCGGCGGATCGACCGCCCGGCGGCGCAGCACCACCCGCCCCTCGAGGTTCGTCAGCGTGCCCGTCTCCTCCGCCCACTGCGTCACCGGCAGCACCACGTCCGCCAGCGCGGCCGTCTCGGACAGCACCACGTCCGCGACCGCGAGGAAGTCCAGCGACCGCAGCCGCCCCTCGACGTGCGCGGCGGCCGGCGCGGAGACGACCGGGTTGGAGCCCATGAGCAGCAGCGCCCGGACGTCGGTGCCGAGTGCGTCGAGCAGTTCGTACGCGCTGCGTCCCGGCCCCGGCAGCTCGTCCGGGTCCACGCCCCACACCCCCGCGACATGCCGCCGCGCGTCGGGGTCGGTGAGCATCCGGTAGCCCGGCAACTGGTCGGCCTTCTGCCCGTGCTCGCGTCCGCCCTGCCCGTTGCCCTGGCCGGTCAGACAGCCGTAGCCGGAGTACGGGCGGCCCATCCGCCCGGTGGCCAGGCACAGGTTGATCCAGGCGCCGACCGTGTCCGTGCCCTTCGCCTGCTGCTCGGGCCCGCGCGCGGTGAGGACCATGGACGCGGGGGCGTCGCAGAACAGCTCCACGGTCCGGCGCAGCTGCGGTACGGGCACGCCGGTGATCCGCTCCACGTACTCCGGCCAGTGCGACATGACCGCCGCCCGGGTCTCGGCCCAGCCGCTGGTGCGCTCCGCGATGTACGCCTCGTCCGTCCGCCCCTGCGCGACGACGAGGTGCAGCAGCCCGAGCGCCAGCGCCAGATCGGTGCCGGGGCGCGGGGCGAGGTGCAGGTCGGCCTGCTCGGCGGTGCGGGTGCGGCGCGGGTCGATCACGACGAGCTTGCCGCCGTTCTCCCGCAGCTCCGTGAAGTAGCGCAGAGCCGGCGGCATGGTCTCCGCCGGGTTGGAGCCGACGAGGATCACGCAGCCCGTCTTCGGGATGTCCGCGAGGGGAAACGGCAGCCCGCGGTCGAGGCCGAACGCGCGGTTGCCGGCCGCGGCGGCGGACGACATGCAGAAGCGGCCGTTGTAGTCGATCTGCGAGGTGCCCAGCACGATACGGGCGAACTTGCCCAGCGCGTACGCCTTCTCGTTCGTCAGCCCACCCCCGCCGAACACCCCCACCGCGTCCGCCCCGTACCCCTCCCGGGCGCCCCGCAGCCCGCGCGCGACCCGGTCCAGCGCCTCGTCCCAGGACGCCGCCACCAGCTCGCCCCGCCCGTCGCGCACCAGCGGCCCCGTGAGCCGCCCGCCGGCCAGCAGCGCGGTCGCCGACTGCCCCTTGCCGCACAGCGCCCCGCGGTTGACGGGGAAGTCCTCGCGCGGCACGATCCGGGGCCCGTCCGCGCCGGGGGCCAGGCCCATGCCGCACTGGAGGGAGCAGTACGGGCAGTGGGTCTCGGTGACGTCGCTCATGCCCTCCAGCCTGCGACGGGCGTGTTACGGCAGGCCGCGGCCCGGATGACGGCCGTGGTGCCCGTGCCGCACGGCGCCGCTCCCCGGGCTGTGAGGGACGGCAAACAGACGGACACCTCGCGGCAATCGCCCGGCAACGGACGCCCGTGACGATCGGCTCATGACCTCCATGGACGCCACTGCCGCCCAGCTCCTCGGCCAGATCGGCGTCCGGGCGAACGCCCGCCTCCGCCGCGCCGGCGCCCCCACCCTGGTCGCCGTCGCGCACGGCAGCCGGCATCCGGCGGCCGCCCGGGCGGTACGGGAGCTGCTGGACGCCGTACGGGCCCTGCGCCCGGAGCTCCCCGTACACCTCGGCCACCTCGAGCTCGGCGAGCCCCTCCTCGCCGACACCCTCGCCGCCCTGCGCGGCCGCGTGGTGCTCGTCCCGCTGCTGTTCACCCGGGGCCACCACGTCACCCACGACCTCCCCGCCGCCGTCGCCGCCGCGCCCCACCTCGACGCCCGCATCGCCGCCCCCCTCGGCCCGCACCCCCTCCTGGCGTCCGCCCTGCACGCCCGGCTGACGGAGGCGGGCTACCGCGGCGGCCGGCTCACCGGCGTCGTACTCGCCGCGGCGGGGTCCCGCGCGCCGGAATCCGCCGCGGACACCGCCCGGACGGCGGCGCTGCTCGGCGCGCGGCTGGGCGGGACGCCGGTGCAGCCCGCGTACGCCTCCGCCGCGGCGCCGACGGTGTCCGAGGCGGTGGAGCTGCTGCGCGCCCGGGGGTGCCGGCGGATCGCGGTGGCGTCGTGCTTCGCGGCGCCGGGGCTGTTCGCGGACCGGACGCGGGACGCGGCGCCGGGGGTGGTGGGGCGTCCGCTGGGGGCCCATCCGGCGCTGGCGCGGCTGGTCGTACGGCGGTACGAGGAGGCGTCGCGGGCAGCCCTCGTGCCGGCGTGAGGACTTACCGTCGAACCATGGCCCCACGCGCACCGGGCATCCCCGGCTACACCCCCGCGGACCTCCACCGCTATGTCGTGGAGCCCGACAAACGCCCCGGCCGCACCGCCTTCCAGCGCGACCGCGCCCGCGTCCTGCACTCCGCCGCCCTGCGCCGGCTGGCCGGCAAGACGCAGGTCGTCACCCCCGGTTCGTACGCCCACGCCTGGGACGCCACACCCCGCACCCGGCTCACGCACTCCCTGGAGTGCGCCCAGGTCGGCCGGGAGCTGGGCGCGGCGCTCGGCTGCGACGCGGACCTGGTGGAGACCGCCTGCCTGGCCCACGACCTGGGCCACCCGCCGTTCGGCCACAACGGCGAGCGGGCCCTGGACGAGGTCGCGGCCTCCTGCGGCGGCTTCGAGGGCAACGCCCAGTCCCTGCGCCTGCTCTCCCGCCTCGAGCCCAAGGGCTTCGCCCCCGACGGCCGCCCCGTCGGCCTCAACCTCACCCGCGCGGCCCTGGACGCGGCCACCAAGTACCCGTGGCCGCGCGGCGGCCGGCTCGCGGACCCCGGCGCCCGCAAGTTCGGGGTGTACGCCGACGACCTGCCCGTCTTCCACTGGCTGCGCGAGGGCGCCCCGACCGGGCGGCAGTGCTTCGAGGCCCAGGTGATGGACTGGTCGGACGACGTGGCGTACTCCGTGCACGACGTCGAGGACGGCCTGCACGCCGGCTATCTCGACCCGAACGTCCTGCTCTCCGACGCCGAACGCCACGAGGTCTTCGCCCTCGCCGCCCGCCGCTACGCCCCCGGCGCCGAGGAGGCCGAGCTGGCCGAGGCCCTGGACCGCCTGCTGGACCAGGAGTGGTGGCCGCACGGCTACGACGGCACCGCCCGCGCCCAGGCCCGCCTCAAGGACGCCACCAGCCAGCTCATCGGCCGCTTCTGCCTCGCCGCCGAGGGCGCCACCCGCGCCGCGTACGGCTCGGGCCGCCTCACCCGCTACGGCGCGGAGCTGATCGTCCCGCGCGACCAGCGCCTGGAGTGCGCGGTCCTCAAGTCCGTCGCCGACCGGTACGTCATCCAGCGCCCCGACCAGTCCCGTATCCGCGCCGACCAGCGCGCGGTCCTCACGGAGCTGGCCCACACCCTCACCGCCCGCGCCCCCGACGGCCTGGACCCGCAGTTCCGCACGCTGTACACCGAGGCGCCGGACGACGGGGCCCGGCTGCGGGCGGTCGTCGACCAGATCGCCGCCCTCACGGACGCGGCGGCGCTGGCGCTGCACAGCCGTCTCGTACCGCTCGGCAGAACGCACTAGTGCAAAAATCTCTTGCATCTAGTTCAAAGTGCGGTTACGGTCACGACCATGCCTGCGAAGACCCCGCACCCCGTCACGCTCACCGGCCGCCACGTCCGCCTCGAGCCGCTGACCCCGGCCCATCTCGACGACCTCTTCGCCGCGGGCGGCGGGGACGAGGAGGTGTGGCGCTGGCAGGGCGGCCCGGCGCCGCGTACCCCCGGCGAGCTCCGGGAGAAGCTGGACGCCGTGCTGGCCGACCCCGGCTACGTGCCGTTCGCCGTGATCCATCTCGCGAGCGGGCGGGCGGTCGGCTGGACGACGTACCTGGACATCGCGCCCGGCGACGAGCGGCTGGAGATCGGCTGGACCTGGTACGGCCGGGCGTACTGGCGCTCCGCCGTGAACACCGAGACCAAGGTCCTGCTGCTCACCCACGCCTTCGAGGACCTGGGCATGGGCCGCGTCCAGCTGAAGACCGACCACCGCAACGAACGCTCCCAGGCCGCGATCGCCCGCCTCGGCGCCCGCCGCGAGGGCGTGCTGCGCCGCCACCGCCGCCGCCCGGACGGCACCTGGCGCGACAGCGTCTACTTCTCCCTCCTCGCCGACGAGTGGCCGGCCGCGAAGGAGCGGCTGACGTCACCGCGGCACCCCAAGCCGGCCGAGGGCGACCCCCAGGGCCGGTAACGGGCGGCTGCGGGTGGGAATCATCCCGTGCCGAAGGCGCGGGCGGCCGGCGCCGGAGGCGAACCCTTCGGGGGACCTCAGCCCAAGTGCCCCAGCAGATCATTGAGCGCCTCCGTCATGGACGGATGGGTGTAGATCCCGTCCCGCAGACTCGAGGCGGTAGCCCCGCACCGCATCCCCACGGCGACCGTATTGATCACCTCATGCGCGTCGTGCGCCAGCACCGTAACCCCCAGCACCTCATCCGTCTCAGCGTCCACGACAGCCGTCATCACCCCCCGGGCATCCCCCACGATCTTCGCCCGAGGAACGGCCGGCATCTCGGCCACCCTCCGCACCGCGGTCTTCAGCGGCCGCCCGGTCGCCCGCGCCTCGGCCGACGTCAGCCCGACGCGGGCCAGGGGCGGCGTGGTGAACACGGTGTGCGGCACCGCGACCCGGTCGGTGGTCGCGCGCCGGCCCTCGCCGGTGAGCTGGTCGAGGACGATCCGGAAGTCGTCGAGGGAGATGTACGTGAACTGCGGCCCGCCGTTGACGTCACCGACGGCGTAGACGTGGGGCAGGGACGTACGCAGATACTCGTCGACCACCACCTCCCCCCGCTTCCCGACCGCGATCCCGACCTCCTCGAGCCCCAGCCCCTCCGTGACCGGCCGCCGCCCGAGGGCCGCCAGCACCAGGTCCGCCTCCACGCCGTCCCCGTCCCCGAAGCCGACCCGGACCCGGTCACCGCTGTCGGTGACCGCGTGCATGGCGGCGCCCGTGACCACCCGTACCCCCGCGTCGGTGAGCAGCGTCTCCATCTCGGCGGAGATCTCCGGGTCCTCCTTCGGCAGCAGCCGCGGACCGCGCTGCAGCAGGGTGACCCGGGTGCCGTACGCCGCGTGCATGGCGGCGAACTCGACACCCACGTAACCGCCCCCGAGGACGATCAGCTCCCCGGGCCGCTCGGTGAGTGCGAGCATCCCGGTGCTGGTGACCACCCGCTTGCTCTCCGCCAGCCCGGGGATCGGCGGCATGGCGGGCTCCGCCCCGGTGTTGACGACGATCGTCTCCGCCCGCACCCGCAGCACGTCCGTCCCCGCCGTCACCACCAGGGTGTGCGGATCCTCGAACCGGGCCCGCCCGGTGACGACGGTTGACGTCTCGGGGCTGTCGAACAGGGTGAAGTTCGCCGCCCGCATCGCGGCGGTGAGCGTGGCCGTCTGCTCGGCGGCCCGCGCGAACCACGCCTCCCCGTCCAGCCGCGAATCGGGGTGCTCGGCCCGGTGGATGAGCGCCTTGGTGGGGACGCACCCGATGTTGATGCAGGTCCCGCCGTACATCTGGTCGGACTGCTCGATCAGCGCGACCCGCTTCCCGCGCGCGGCCATCGCACCGATGAGCGTCTTGCCGCCCTTGCCGAAGCCGACCACCGCGAGGTCGACGTCCATCACCGGTGAGCCGGACGGGATTGCAGCCATGGAATCCAACTTCCGTCGTGTCTTCTTTCCTTGTGTCCGTAACGTATGACAGAGCTGACAACGCTGTCCGTGACACCCGGCGCAGATTATATGCAATTCCCCGATTTACTCCGGATTCTCCCCCGCGCTGACACGCTGGAGCCCGCAGACGACGAAGGGGAAGGGACTCCATGCGCTGGACGGTCCACGGCGAGCGGCAGATCTACGAGAACTCCTGGGTCAATCTCTGGCTGGCCGACGTCCAGCAACCCGACGGCCACCGCCTGGAACACCACGTGGTCCGCATACGGCACCTGTCGGTCGCCGCCGTGGTGAACGACCACCGCCAGGTCCTGATGATGTGGCGCCACCGCTTCATCACCGACACCTGGGCCTGGGAGCTCCCGATGGGCCTGATCGAACCCGGCGAGACCCCGGCCCAGACGGCGGTCCGCGAGGTCGAGGAGGAGACCGGCTGGCGCGTCCCCGCGGTGAGACCCCTGGTCTACGCCCAGCCGGCGAACGGCATCACCGACTCCGAACACCACGTCTTCCGCGCCGACACGGCCACCTGGACCGGCCCCCCGACGGAGCGGAACGAGTCCGACCGGATCGAGTGGATCCCCCTCACCGCCCTCCGCGGCATGATCGACCGCAGGGAGATCGTCTCCAGCGGCACGCTGGTGGGCGTCCTGTACCTGCTGCTGGACGAGGCGACGCCCGCGCTGCCCGGGGCGCGCCCGGACCCCGGGTGACGGCGCGGCCCCCGTACCGGACCCGGTCCGGTACGGGGGCGTTGATCAACTCGCCGGGATCAGAACGTCATCGACCAGGAGTCGATGTACCCGGTGTCACCGTAGTAGCTGTCCGTCACCTGCAGCCGCCAGGTGCCGCCGGCCGGGACCGTGGAGGCGTCCACGCTCCAGGAGGCGTTGATGTTGTCGGCGGAGCCGCCCTCCTCGTCCCACAGGATCGCGTAGGCGCCGTTCGGGGCGACCAGCCGGACGGTCAGGTCACCGACGTAGGTGTGCACGATGTTGACCGACACCTGCAGGTCCGCCGGGCCGTTGCCGGACAGGGGGACCGAGATCGACGACGTCGTGGTGTAGCCGTCGCTGATCGTGTAGTTGGTGTTGTTGGTGTACGTGTCACCGGTGGGCGGCGGCTCCTCGCCGCCACCGCCGTCGCCGCCGACGTTCAGCAGCCGGTTCGGCGAGCCGCTGCCCGGGTTCTTGACGACGCCGGAGGTCGCCGCGTCCTTCAGCGCCGTCTGGATGGCGGCCGGGGTGGCGCCGGGGTGGTCGGCCAGGTACAGGGCCGCCGCGCCCGCGACGTGCGGGGTCGCCATCGAGGTGCCGGAGATGGAGTTGGTGGCGCTGTCGCTGGTGTTCCACGACGAGGTGATCGAGGAACCCGGGGCGAACAGGTCGACCACCGTGCCGTAGTTGGAGTACGAGGCCCGGTTGTCACCGCTGTCGGTCGCGCCCACGGTGATCGCGGCGGCCACGCGGGCCGGCGAGCCGAGGGAGGCGTCCCTGCTCTCGTTGCCGGCCGCGACCGCGAAGGTCACGCCCGAGTTGATCGCGGCGGTCACCGCCGAGTCGAGGGTGGAGCTGGCGCCGCCACCGAGCGACATGTTGGCCACCGAGGGCCCGGAGTGGTGGTCCGCCACCCAGTCGATGCCCTCGATCACGCCGGCCGTCGAGCCCGAACCGGAGTTGTCCAGCACCCGCACCGCGACGATGTTGGCCTTCTTCGCGACGCCGTACTGCGAACCGGCGATCGTGCCCGCGACGTGCGTGCCGTGGCCGTTGCCGTCCTGGGCGACGTTGTCGCCGTCCACGGCGTCGTAGCCGTTGGCGGCCCGCCCGCCGAAGGTGGAGTGCGAGATGCGTACACCGGTGTCGATGACGTACGCCGTGACGCCCTGGCCCGCCTTGTCGGGGTAGGTGTACGTCTGGTTGAGGGGCAGGTTTGCCTGGTCGATGCGGTCCAGGCCCCAGGAGGGCGGGTTGGTCTGGGTGGCGGTCGCGTGGACCGTCTGGTTGGCCTCGACGGAGGCCACCGCGTCATCGGCGGCGAGCTTCTTCGCCTGGGCGGGGGTGGCCTGGACCTCGTAGCCATTGAGCACGCTCTTGAACGTACGCTTGACCTTGGCCCCGTGCTTGGTGGCGATTTCCTTGCCGGCCGCCGAGAACCCCTTGGCCTCACCGGCCTTGAGGGTGACCAGGTAGCTGTCCTTGATGGCGTGCTTGGAGTGCTCGTGACCGATGGTTCCCTGGGGCTTCTCGGTCGGCGCGGCGAACGCGGTGGGGGAGATGGTGCCTACGGCGAGCACGATGGCGGCGGTTGTGCCCAGCTTGGCCCATCTACGGCGATTCGCACGGATCGATGACATCGGAGTCCTTCCGCTCTCGAGTTGTCTGTGACTGCGTCCCGGGCCAAGCGTCAAATGGCATGCCCGTGTCAATTGAAACTTTGACGGTTGGCCCGTGCAACTGATGATGAGGGGTCTACGCGGGTTGCACAAGACCGCCTGGAACTGGCCGAATTGGACGCTGGTGGCGGGGGTTCCGGACGCCGGCCGACGGATTTCGTCGCCGTGTGCACGTTTCGCGGCATGGATGCCAATTAAAATACCGGTATAGTATGGCCGGTATAATAATTGGCCCCGCGACGAGAGCAGCCCATGATCGAGATCCTGAACCCCGCCCTGCTGGCCCGAGCAAGGGACACCGGCGCCCTGGTCGCGGACATCCTGCAGACCCTGAAGGCCCGCAGCGCGGTGGGCGTGAACCTGCTGGACATCGACCGCTGGACCAAGTCGCTGATCACCGAGGCGGGGGCGGTGTCCTGCTACGTCGACTACGAACCCTCCTTCGGCCGCGGCCCGTTCGCCCACTACATCTGCACGGGCGTCAACGACGCGGTCCTTCACGCCCGCCCCCACGACTACACCCTCACCGACGGCGACCTCCTCACCCTCGACCTGGCGGTCTCCCTGCGCGGAGTGGCGGCGGACGCGGCGATCAGCTTCATCGTGGGCGAAACGCATCCCCCGGAGAGCGTCGCGCTGATCACGGCGACGGAGAAGGCCCTGGCGGCAGGCATCGCCGCCGCGCTCCCCGGCGCCCGCACGGGCGACATCTCGCACGCGATCGGGACGACCCTCACGGAGGCGGGCTACACCGTCAACACGGAATTCGGCGGCCACGGAATCGGCTCGACGATGCACCAGGACCCCCACATCCCCAACACGGGCCGCCCGAACCGGGGCTACAAACTCCGCCCCGGCCTCCTCCTGGCCCTGGAGCCCTGGATCATGGCGGACACGTCAACCCTGGCCATCGACCCGGACGGCTGGACCCTCCGCAGCGCGACGGGCTGCCGCACGGCACACAGCGAACACACGGTCGCGATCACGGAGGAGGGGGCGGAAATCCTGACGCTGTCGAAGCTGCCGCAGGGGTAGGACTGGCCTCCGGCCGGGGGGCCAGGGCCGAGTCGTCGATGCGCGGAAGGCGGTGTCGAGCACCGGCAGGGCAGCGCTGGTTGTCGTGCCTGCCAGAGGGTTGCTGCACGGCTAGGCTCGACCGCATGGCTGACTACGTGCAGGTGCAGACAGCGACGCAGACCCGCGAGCAGGCGGTCGAGCTGGCACGAACTGCGGTCGCGGAGCGCCTTGCCGCAGGGGCTCAGATCATCGGCCCGGTTGCCTCCGTCTTTTGGCACAACGGGGAGTTCGGAACCGGTGAGGAATGGCAGCTGCTGCTCAAGACTCGGATCGAACGGTACGCCGACCTGGAGAGACATCTGCAGGCGGCTCACCCCTGGCAGAACCCCGAAGTCGTCGCCGTGCCGATTCTGGCCGGGGCAAGAACGTATCTCGGGTGGATTGACAGCACCCTCACATCCACCGACGACCAGTGATCCGTCAGGCTGCCTGTGCCTTCTCCAGTACCTCCGCTACTGCGGTGGCATCCGGGTGATCGGCCAGTAGCTTCAGAACCGGGGTAAGGCGCTGACGCGGACGGACCGAGGCTACGCCGGTGCAGAGGTCCAGCGCCCGTCCCGTGTGCATGGCGGCCTGCTCAAACTCGCCGGCTGTCGCGTAGGCCTCGGCGAGCCAGGACAGGTACAGGCTCTTGTCCCGTGCGTGCACATCGTCGTAGCTTGCCAGAGCTGCTTCCAGGACCGGTACTGCTCGAAGCGGACGCCGAAGTTCCGTCCAGCACCGACCGGTCATGATTTGCAGTTCGGTCTCGTCCATCCATGCGACCCAGTCGGGTTGCTGCTCGTCGCCCGTTTCGGTCAGTGCGGTTTGGGCCGTGTGGAGGGCGCGCTCTGCCTCGGTTGCGTTGCCGGCAACAGCGTGGGCCCAGGCCAACCGCTCGAAGAGCAGCGCGCGTACGCAGGCGGCCGCGTTCGGCCCGAGGGCAGCACACGAGCGGGAGGCTGTCTCGACTCCCGCATGCCGGTCTCTGGTGAGCTTTTGATAGGCCAGGAAGGCCAGGGCGTTGCCTGCGAGAGCGGTATCTCCCGCCTCCACCGCTGCCTCGTGGCTGACCTCGTAGAGCCCGGCAGCGTCGGTGTGCTTGCCTCCGTCGAACGCGGCCCAGCCCGCCTGCTGCGCCTGCTCTGCAAGGACCGAGAGCAGAGCTTTTCCGGTTGCCTCGCTGTACGTGGTGTCGCGGAGCAGGGCCTTCGTCCTCAGATATTCACCCAGGTAGACGGGGTAGGTGTCGCCTCCGCCGAGGACGTCGTCCAAGCGGCGCAGGCGAGCAGTGCGTTCTCTGAGGCGGTCCGGGGTCTCGCTTCCCACGCGGCGTCCGGTTCGAGGACGGGCGAGAGCAGGCAACTGCGTCGCGAGGCCTGCCGCGGCCGTGAAGAGGCTGAAGTCTCTGCGCCGCACATCGTCTCCGTTCTCGGGATGGGCTGTTCTTGGGGGCATCGTGCGTGAATGGGCTGACGGTTCCCAATCGCGTGGGGTGAGACCGATCAGGCGGCCGGGGATGCGAAGTGCGTCCGCGATCTGGGCAATCTTCTGGTAGCTGGTGATGTTGCCTGTTCCTCGGGCGAGGGTGCCGACCCGATCGGGCTTGATGTCGCACTCGGCTGCGATCTTCGAGTAGCTGATTCCGGCTTCGCTTCTGGCGAGGCGGAACACGGTGCCGAAGTCGTGGGCTGCCAGCGCGGCCCGGACGTCAGCCCGGTCGAGTACCGCGCGGGGGAGCGCGGTTGGCGGTTGGTGTCTGGTCATACGGTGCCCTGTCGTTCTTGCTGATCACAGCATGTCGACCATCCGGGTACTCAGCGTACCCATGGTGGGGATGCCCGGGACGGGGAAGGCAGCGAGTCGTCGACTCCTGACACTTGGCCACATCAGATCCACCGGCTGCGCGAGTAGCCCGGGGAGTGGCCAACGTTGCTAGGAGCGTTTGACGTGACGGAACCTCTTGCGTGGCTTGTAGAGGCCGCACTCGGCCTGTTCCGGGTGGCTCAATGACCGGGCCGCTGCGACCCGGGGAGGACGCTGCCCGCGCGGAAGTCGCCGTCGATCTGGTGCAAGCCGGAGTGCACTGGGACGCGATCAAGGTTGCGACCAGCCTCGGCGAAGCCGTGCTGGACCACCTCGCTGATAAGAGCGGAGCTGTCATCGACGACGGTCGGCACCTCTACTGGCTCATCCGGCCGGAGGCGGCTGAGGAGTTGCAGCTCCCAGGGGCCGAGGTGTTGAGCACTGCCACATTCGTGGCCGTACCTGCCGAGTATCGACTGTCGCGGCCAGGCATCCACTGGCGCCGCACCCCCGGCGAGAACGGGCTGCACACCTGCCCCCTGACCCTGCGCGACGCCCTCACCCTCGTGCAGCGCAACCAGGCCCGGTAGAGCAGCGCTTCACCCCCAGGTTCCCGCCCTCGGCGCGCAAGGGAGATCGCCGAGGGCGGGTCCGTACACCGCCCCGACAACCAAAGGAGAAGTCATGACCCTCGCCATCGAGCACCACGCACGGGCGACCCGTACCCGGGATCCGCGTGAACTGCTCAACGATGTGCGGCCGCGTATCCGTGAGCTGACGTACAACGTGCTGGACTCCCCGGACTCGGCCGACGTCGACCTGTACGAGCGGGAGATTCTGCTGCTCCTGCGGGACCACACCATGGTCCGCTCCATGGCCGAACGCATTCTGGACAACGCGATCATGTACCTGGTCACGGCCATGGAGCACCCGGACGCTCGCATCGGCGTCGGCAAGCTCGTCGACATCGGGGTGCACCAGATGATCCTGGACACGCCCGTGTACTTCGCGTTCTGCGAGGTCTACAACGCCGGCGCGTACAAGCACCATGCCCCGCTGATCCGCCGCCGCGGAGACGGCACGGTCACCCGTACCGCCGAGGTCATCCGTGCGAACGGCTTCCCGGCCGACGAGGAACTGTGGGCCATCGACGGATCCGACTGCTCGCCGTGCGACGACAAGGTCCCCGACAGCCACTGATCCGCCCATAGTCTGGGCCCCGCCCGCCCTGTGCCCCCGGCAGGGCCGGCGGGGTCCTCCCGTCCCTCGGCGAAGGAGCCGTCACGACATGCCTGCCCGCCACAACATCGCCCACGAGACCGAACTGTGGGACGCGTTCGCCGCGTCGGCGTTCAAGGACGACATGGAGCCGTCGTTCTGCTGGACCCAGTACGCCGGACACGGTCCCGGACCGGAGCTGCTCGGGGCGCCGTCCAGCGTGCTGGAGATCGGTTGTGGCACCGGCCGCGCGCTCGCGTTCCTCGCCGGGACGGGGGTCGAGGGGCGGGGCGTGGATCTGTCCCCGGTGATGGTGGAGAAGGCCGCCGCGCGGTGGGGGCGGCTCGGGGTGGGGATCGAGCGGGGCGAGGTGCTGGGGTATCTCGCGGAGGATCAACGGTCCTACGACGCCGTGTACTCGATCTTCGGCGCCGTCTGGTTCACCGACCCGGCCAAGCTGTTTCCCCTCGTGCGGAAGCGGCTCGTCCCAGGCGGACGGCTCGTCTTCTCCCAGCCACCGGCGATCCCCGGGGCGTACGGCCCGCAGGGCATGTACAAGGGCGGCTTCGCGGGGCGGGCGATGTTCACGTACCGCTACAGCTACACGCCACGGAAATGGTGCGGCCTCCTCCGGCGAGCGGGCTTCACCGATACGCACGCCGAGGTGCTCGCCGCCCCGGCCGACGGCCACATCGGCACCCTGATCGTCCGGGCCGTCGCGCCCTGAACCGCCCGTCGTGGCACCCGTCAACGCCGCCTCCACTTCGGCCAGTTCCTTCTCCGGGTCACTCATTCACGACAGCACGCCCCGACCGCGGGCTGCACGATAACTGTATATCGCGGAAGCGGGCGGTATCAGGACACGGACACCTACCAGGCCGAAGGCATGCTGATGAGCGATGCGGCCTACGTAGGTTTCCAGGAATCGGGATCTCTGACGGATGCTCTGGTTGCTTCTGAAAGGGCCCACTCCAACGCGCTTGCGGAATGGGGTGGAATCGAGAACCTGATCCATGCGCATGCGGAATTTGGGACAGAACTTAAGGACGTTTCCGGGCCACGCAGTATGATGTCTTTCACGACTGACCCGAATGTGGCTCGGGATTTTGCGGATGGTGGTCCGGTGTATACGGCACAGGTTCGGGTGAGTGACGTTGTGATGCAGACCCTTGAGGGGTCGTCCGAGAAGGAAGTGCTGGTCCCGCATATGATCAAGGTGGAGGAATGGAAGGAAGACGACTGACGGTTCGGGAGCGGACCATTGTCTACTACCCTGCCGGGGTTGAGATTGTGGAACTCGTGCCGGAGATCGGGAATCTCCGAGCCGGAATGCAGGATCTGACGATTCGGCATACGCGACTTCGGCGGATCGTCGTGAGGTTTCGCCCACAAATTCCGATGGCTTGCTTCTTTCTGCACTGGAGTGACGGTCGCGATCTTCGCGACGCGGACGACGAGATTATCGCGACGGGAAGTGCTGGTGTTATCACCCGAGATAAAGCGGCTCTCGCCGGAGAGTTCATGCGAACCAAGTGCATGTCGTGCAAGAAAAGTCAGTACGTGATTCGGGAAATGAGCCCTTTCCCGATCTTCGATGACGAAAGGGAGCGACGGGCGGAACATGCGTACCACAAGACCTGTCCGAATTGTGGAAATTTCTGGGATCCCTTGATCCTCGAACCTCTCGGGCCGGTCGAGGACTGACCTGAATCAGCCTTCGAGCGCGATCCGGAACCATTCTCCGGTCGTCGCCGGTACGGCACCCAGATTCAGGGCGCTAGTATTTCTCGTCTGCAACCAGCACTGCCGTGAAATACACCGGAACACCATCCGCTCTGCGCGGGTATTCCTCCTGTGTCGTGGTCCGGGTGAAGCGGA
Organism: Streptomyces smaragdinus; assembly: GCF_009604385.1. GTDB lineage: Bacteria > Actinomycetota > Actinomycetes > Streptomycetales > Streptomycetaceae > Streptomyces > Streptomyces smaragdinus. Next base: position 431,840 of record NZ_WEGJ01000003.1, on the reverse strand, counting down.
GGGTGACACCTGGAATCTTCGGGTGTTCCGGGTCCGATTCATCCAACCCCCAGCCACGATTTCGCGCGTGCTCGAGCAGCTCGTCGGCAGGTGTGGCAAACACGTCCTCTCCATCGACCAGGACACGGACGGTCCCACCCCTGCCGATGCCCGGCCGCCACAGCTCGATGGCTGTGACCTGCCGACCGTCCTCCAGGAGCGCCTGGAAGTCCAGCCCATTGATGTTCACCGACACCGTGACGGCGGGAAAGAAGGGGAGCGGGCCGCGCTTCCGGAGCTCGCCGAAGGGACGGAGCGCCTCCAGGACTTCATCGAGTGTCATGCCGATGCGAACAGGCTCGACACCGCGCGGGGGATCGATAATCAGATCCATGTCTCTCCCAGCATATTTCAGCAGATCGTAGTCAATGGTCCAGCCGCGCTTGTCCAGCATGGCCTGGAACTTCTTGTTGTCTTTCAGACCGTCCGCCATCTCGGCGATCTGGGTATCGTATTCGTCGCCGAACTGATGGCACTGAACACCGCGTTCGACCGTAGAGCCGTATCCCTGCAGCGTCGGCCCAGGTCAGGGCATGCGGACACTGACGCCGATGGTTCGTGGACGGGCGTCGGACGGACAACAGCCGTTCGCCCGGCATCGGATGAGGCCGCCTGACGCGATGCGATCACGCAGGACAGCATAAAGACCCGCGGAGAAGCGCTCGTTGACTCCGCCCGGGCGGGGGCACCCGGGCCGCCCGTCGGCACAGCGACTTCTTCGTGCTCGGCCGGTGCGTGGACGAAGGCATCCCCCGATGACGTCAATGCCTGGCGTCGCAGCGGCTCTACCCGGCTGAGTCACCCGCCCGTTCCCCACCGGAGTACAGCTGGTCGAGCCCGACCAGAACGAGATCGCCGCGCTCTTCGGCTCGCAGTTCGACGGTGAATCCCGCGCTGGAGTAGCAGGCGAACACGGTGGCGGTCGTGTCGTACCCCTTGGCCGTGAGGAGGTCGCGGGCGCGTTCGAGTTTTCGTACATGGCCGTGCCCCATTACCTCGCCCCACTTCGCTTCTCCCAGCGACAGGATCCTGCGCGGTGCGTTCGATTCTTGGGCGGCGAGCACGACCACATCGATCTCGATCTGGCTGCGTCCGGCCGGGTCGCTGACCACGCCGGAACCGACCTCGGCTGGGACGTCACCGTAGACATCCGCTTCCGCGGAGGCCGCGAACTCGCGGCAGATCGCTTCGAAGTGCGGTCCCGCCACCTGCTTGTCGAAGGTCGGCCTGGTGGCTTCCCAGACGGTGTGGTTCCTGCCGCGCTCCAGTTCCGCCCAATGACGCCGCATGATCGCTTCGTAGAAGGTGACCAGCGGTTCCGTGATCCGGTAGCGGGCGCGGCCGGATCGGAACAGGTCGGGCTCCTTGGCGATGAGTGCGCAGTCTTCGAGCACGTTGAGCGGGTGCACGATCTGATCCGGCTTACGGCCGGTGTAGTTGGCGATCGCACCGTTGACGGTGTTGCCGGTGGCGATCGCGGCGAGGACCGAGTGGTAGATCGCCGGGTCCCTGATGGCGGACTCCTCCGCCAGCAGGTAGCGGGCTTCGCGGAACAGCGGGCTCTGGCGGTTCAGCACCGTACGCAGCACCCAGGCGTCGAAGTCCGCGAGACCGTCCGGGGCGTCGCCCGCCACGAACTCCTCGCGATAGGCCGGAGTTCCGCCGACCACCATGTGTACGAGCAGGGCAAGCCGCGGGTCCGTGATGCCCCAGAACTGTGCGGCCTCCCGATAGGAGAAGGGCTGAACGATCATCTCGAGCCCGGCGCGCCCGCGCAGTGGCGCCTGCCCGGAGAGCAATGAGCCCATCACTGACATCGTCGACCCGCAGAGCAGCAGCCTGGCCAGGCTCCCCTGCCCGCTCCCTCCAGGTCCCAACTCGCGCTGGACGATCGACGGCAATGCCGGCGAGGCCCGGGCGAGGAAGGGGAACTCGTCGATCACCACGGCGGTCGGACGGTCACGGTACTGCCGGAACACGTAGGAGATCGCGTCGTTCCAGTCGCGGAAGGGATGCTCGGGCACGGCCTTCGTATGCCGGACCAGTGCGTCCGAGAACAGGCGAAGCGACTCCGCCTCCGTCGCCTCGGTCGCTCCGAAGTACAGCCCGCCGGACTCCCTGGCCAGCGCCTCGAGCAGGAAACTCTTCCCCTGCCGCCGCCGCCCGCTGACTACTCCCAGAGCGGCTCTCGGCTGCTCGCGTACCACGAAGGCGGAGAGCCCGGCCCACTCCTGCATCCGGTCGAACACGTGTGCAGGCTTGTCCATCATGTTTCCCGCTTCGTAAATGCTGAAGTACGTTTCACTGAATCGTGACTCAGTATCTGCGTGGCCGCACAGGGTGATGGTCTGCTGCTCTCGGGGGCGGCGGCCCCGCACTCGGCGGTGTCCACGACGAGGCCGCCCCGGAAAGGCCACGAGGGCCCGGGAGTTGTGTCTCCCGAGCCCTCGACGTGCCCTCGCTGCTTCGCGTATCCCCTGGCCAGAACGATTCTGCCCGGTAACTCGCTGGTGGGGCGGGTGGGACTCGAACCCACGGCCGACGGATTATGAGTCCTTAGAGGATCTTGACGGCCCTTGATCGTTCGTGCTGATTCTGGGAGTTTTCCCAGGTCAGATGACCTGTCGCATGCTCGTGGACTGGAACCCTTGCCGGTCTGTTCCTGTCTTTGTGTCCTCAACGCGTCCTCACCAGGTCCCCGCGGGCATGGAGCGGCGTGTGGGTAGATGATCGCCCCAGCTCGGTGAGGGGGTCCAAACTCTGCCGCAGCGGATTTACCTTCCAGCGTGTCGGTGTTTCTGTCCGGGTGCACCGCAAGGTGCACGCGAATGTGCACCTGCTGCCGCACTCCAGACCGTGGGGCCAGCTCCCTGGCTAGATGTTGACGGAACCCCATCCTGGCGTGGTGGTACCCTAGTTGGACCGGTGGACGCCCCATAGGGGGGCACGAGTCCACCGCAACTCTTAGGGAGTGTAGGGATCGTGTTGAGCCGTTTTGCCGCGCAGCTCGCGGCGGAGATCAAGCAGCATGACTGGTCGGACGCCCCGTATCGGGCGGACAAAGCCGGGCATAACCGGCAGATGGACGGCCGCAATGCGACGCCCACGCAGCTGGATCCGCAGCAGACCAGGATGCTCACCATGAACGTGGCTTGGGTTGCGGCCCAGGTCTTGGCCTACAACGACCCGAACCTTGATGAGCACGAGTTCTTCGAGGCGTGCGGGCTGAACGCGCGCAACAAGGACGGTCGGCTTAGCGGCGGAGTAACGCACGGGCTGCGGTTCGAGACCGTCGAGAACGGCGGGCGGCGGTTCCAGGTTCCCGGCACGTACCGGTTCGATCTGGAGTCGGAGGCCGCCGAAAAGGACTGAACAGACGTGGGCCCCACCCAAGCGGTGGGCCCACGTCTGTTCAGCTAGCCGTGGCTATGCGCTCTGGAACTCTGCCGCGGACTGCATCTAGTTCCCGCGTCGGCTCTAGGGCACGGACACCCCGGTCACGTGTTGCTCGTCCTCGGGCCGGGGCCCTACGGGGCGGCCTTCGCTCTCCTGTCCGGCGTCCGGCTGTTCCGCAGCGGTGCCAGCAGGGGTGGTGCCTCTTTCGGTGGAGACGGCAGCGAGGACATTGTCGAAGAGGTCGATCCACGGCCGATGGCCGACGTAGCGTGGCTTGTGGTCGAAGGCGGGAAGCAGATCTTCGAGGGTGCGCAAGATGATAACTGCGGGCTCCTCGTCTTCCTCGGTGATGAGAGTAGCCGCCATGTGGTACCGGTGCCCTTCGGGGAGTCGTACGGCGACGTATGCCTTGTGAGCTTCTCGTTCTTCGTCGGTCGTGTCGTTGGCGAGTGTGGGATCTGCGTTGCCGGTGATCCATAGCTGGACGGTGGTTCCGTTGAATCTGGGCGTGAAGCTGATGGAACGTCCGTCGCTGTGGAGCAGGTGGGCCGTGCGGTCGGCCGGCACCTCAAGGTCGAGGGTCCAGTCCCCACCGAGGGCCTGGGCGACGGCGACTGCCGTTTCCCGGACAGCGGTGTTGGTGATGAGCATGCGGGGTTCTCCAAGAGGTCTGCTGGTGGAGCGCCGGGCCCGCCCCGGTTGGACGGGCCCGGTAGTGTTAGAGGGGGCGCACCTCGTCGCCGTCTTCGAGAAGCATCGAGAGGGTGGAGCCGCTGTCCCAGTTCACGTGGAGGATGGAGAGGCGGGCATCGAAGCGGCGCACGGTCCCCGTGTCTCTGGGTGCGAGCGCCGTATGCGGATCGGTGGTGTGGACCAGGGCGATCCGGTCGTCCTTCTTGTAGGTCATTTGCCCTCCAGTTGGCGGGGGTCGCGGGGAACGGCTGCTAGTTCTATTTTATATGCAATCTGGCTATGGTCAAGATCCTTTACGCGAGGCTTGCTGGCGTTCTTCCTGGTCAGATGCCTGCGTCACAAGGGCTTCGGCCCTCTGGAGTGTTGCCAGCAAGGTGGCTTGGGCGTGCAGCCTGTCGCGCCGTTCCAGGGATTCGCGAGCCTCGTGGGCCGCCTTCGTGTAGAGGTCGTACTCGTGGAGCGTGTCGCCGCAGGCGATCAGGACGTGCGGGCCGAGGTCCCAGATGATCGCGTTGACGGCAGCGCCGGCCGCGGCAAGTTCGTCGATATCCGTCAGCGACCATCCGAAGTCGTGCGGATCTATACCCCTGTCCCGCATGGCCTGCACGGCTGCGCGGTACATGCCGCCGGTCCCGCCGGCGGGCTCGTCGAACATCATTCCGGGCTCAAGCGTCATGCCGTCCAGCGTTACCCGGGCCATAATTTCGGCAATGTCCGGCGGCGTATGGATCTCTGCGAGCGCATCGTGAGCACCCTGTGAGCGCATGATGGCAAGCAGAAGGCCCAGTATGTCCGCAGAGGACCTGAGGCCGGGGTCGTTGCTGCTGGTCAGGTGCAGTAGGCCGTTGGTGAGAGCCGCCCTGACCACCGCCTGTACGGCGGGAGCGCGCTTGGGGCTGGGAGCATCGTCGTCGACCCACTTGTGCAGCGGTGTGGCCCGGTCGATCAGGTCGGGGCGCGTGATCCACCAGCGAGCCCAGCATTCCCGGAAGGCGGCGAGGAGCTGGGTGTCGTTGAGGCTGAGCCACCAGTCTGCGGCGAGGTAGGCGTCGGGGCCGCGGAGGGGCCAAAGGGCGAGTGTGGCCACCACGCCCACGGGGATCTCAATGCCCGCGCCTCCCTGGGCGTGGTGCCAGGCGTGGCTGACGGCTTCGGCGATATCGAACGCGGCCCGATGCGGGTTCCTCTGTGCTGGGCGGTAGTGCCTCAGGGCGGAGGTGATCTTGCCTTGAGTCGGGTGAGGCCGGGTGGGGGCCGCGGCGGGACTGGGTGACGGCGGGACATCGATGCGGTACCTACGCGGCGCTGGTGCGGGAGTGTGTGGGGTGTCGGGGGCCGCGGTATCGGAGAACAGGTCGAGCTGGTTCATGCTGTCACTCCTGGGTCGTCGACGGTCGTCGATGCTGGTCGTGACCGTTTGGGCGTTGGCAGGCACGGATGCTGTCGATGTACGCGGTTGCTGCGGCGAGGCGGCTCGGGGAGATGGCGAGTTCTCGCGCCCAGACCTCCAGCGCGATGTTGTGTGCGCTGGCGGGATCGGAAGCGGTGATGACGTACGCGTGCTGGCCGGCGGCGCTGAGTCCGGCACACCGTTCGTCTTCGGCGTCGGCGTTGTCGGGCGCAGGCTCAACGGCGACGACTTCCATCGACGCGGGGTTGGGTTCCTGGTAGATGACCCACCAGGTAGGAATGGGGTTGGTCATGGCCGTGTCCTTCGATCGCGCGATGTGTCGGTTTGCTTCAGGGCTGCGACGGCGGGGCGTAGTGAGCGAGGAAGCCGGCGATCTCGCGGGTGATGTGGTCCATGAGCGTGCGGATTTGCGTCCTGTCGCCCCGTAGGTAGAAGGCCAGGTCGAGCACTTGAGGGGCGGCGGTGTAGTCGAGGAGCTGCCGGTACTCGACCCGGCTCAGTGACCGGAGGTCGTCGGAGCGCAGGGACCAGGCCGCGGTTGCCGCGCTGTCCGCGAGCCGCGCGGCGGCTCGAAGGGCGGCATCGTCGGGTGCCCGAGTGAGGATCACGAGGGACATGGCGCCGAGATGGTGTTCTGGTACGTGGATGACTGGGATGGGGTGACGAGGGGACATGAAGCTCCGTTCGGAGGGCCGATCGCGCCTCGATTTGCTTCTTATGTATGTGCAATCGAGAGATGGTGAACCCTGGTTGTGGTGTAGGTCCGCGCGTAGATCGATCACCGCGCGGACCTTCCTGTTGGTTCTATTCTGTATGCTTTAGGGGTGTTTGATGGAATCGAGGGCAACATTTCTCATTGCGGAGGAGCGTTACCTTCGTGGCTGGGCTTGGGCGTCTAGGCTGGTCAGTTCCCGGATGTTGCCGGGGCGTTGACGCCCTCCGGAGCCGCGCCGCCTTCTTTGTCCGGGGCAACGAAGACGGCCCTTAGCACACCGCTGTCTGCGAGGCGGAGGGCCAGGGAACGGACTCGCCCTGCCGGGTGCGCGGCGAACCCCGCGCAGATGGCGGGTGCGTTTGTGCCGAGGGTCTTGTGGCACACGACGTGTCCCTCGCTCGCCTCGGCTGCCTTGATCATCTCCGCGACACGGCCGGGTTGCAGGCTCATGAGATTGCCCGGTCGGAAGATGCACGTGGAGCAGCGGCGTCCGCACATCCGAACAGTCCAGGTCGACGGGTCCGCGACATCATGGCGCAGCCCATCGTCCGAGTACGTGGCGCTGCTGTTCACCGGCTCGCCTCCAAGGTGACCGCGGTCATGGTTCTCGCTGCCGTCATCGGGGCCGGCAGCATCGGCGCGGCCTGGTGCTCGTGCCGAAGATCGGCCAGGGACAGAGGCGTGGCGACACCCTTGCGACGTCGGCGGAGGATCGTGACAGGACCCAGGAGCCGCCGAAGATCCTCCTCCTGCTGTTCGGCGTAGGCGTACCGGTCGGGCATGACGTCCAGGAGGTGTTTCCACTGGCGTACCCTGGCCCGGACGCATGTTCCCCCGCAGTTGTTGTGAGAGAAGCCCAGTTCATACAGGCGCGGTGGAGCGACGCCCAAGGCGCGGGCTTCCTGGAGAAGCTCTGCCTTGGTCCGGGGACGTTCCCACCTCGAGCACAAGGGAAAGCGGGAATGCCAGGGCTTCCACGCGCGAGCGATGGCGGGTATGCGGGCACGATCGCGGACCGTGGATTCGATCCCTATGTACACCAGCGTGTACTTCGGGTCCCGGTGCTTCTCCATCCACGCCCGACACGGGATCTGTTTCAACGTCCGGCTGCAGGGGGCAAGCCGGTCGTTGCCGAGGAACCTCTTGTCGCGGAAGACCTGCCAGGGGGTGCGTCCGTCGGCGACCTTGGTCAACGGCACGCCCAGGAGCCGACTGGTGTCCTCGGCGAACCTCCATATGTCCGGGTCTTCGACCTGGGTGTCGGCGATCAGAAGGGTGAGGTGGTCCGTTCCGTACTTCTCGGCGACGCGGACGGCCGTTGCGAAGCTGCCGATGCCGCCGCTGAACTGAACGACGTGCGCAGTCATTGTGTGCTCCGGGTTCGGGGCCGTCCCGGTGGTTCCGGGACGGCCTGGCGGACTGGTCAGGCGCGAGGCGTCTTCGGGGCCTTCTTGATGGCGCTGCCCTCTTCCGGAAGCGGCTTGGTGCCGTCGACCAGGGCCTTGAAGGACGTTCCGGCGCGGAACCGGACCCCGCGTCTGGCATCGACGCGTACGCGCTCGCCGGTCTGCGGATTGCGGGCGAACCGTGCGGGATGCGCGATCGGCTCAAGCGAACCGAACCCCGTCACGCTGACGCGCTCGCCCCCGGCAACGGCGCGCACGATGGAGTCGAACACCGCTTCCACCGCTTCCGTGGCGATGGTCCGGGAGCCGAGCTTGGCGGCGACTTCCTCGATGAGCAGCATCTTGTTCATGGGGCTTCCTCACTGTGAGTCGAGCGGGTGGTTGATCAGCTGATGTCGGGTAGTTCGAGTTGTTCCGCCTCGTCCGCTGGATCGGGCATGAAGCGGGCGAAGAGTTCACACCGCGGGCACTGCTGCTCGACGGCGCGGCGGTGGGCGCGCGACCCGGCGGCGGTGCCGCACGACTTCCGGATGACCGGCGCCAGCAGCTCGGACGACTGGGCTTCCGGCAGGGCGTGGATGATCGTGCCGTTGAGCCAGATCCGGCCTCCGCAGATGCCGTCGAAGTTGCTCTTGGCCGGCAGTACCTGCTGGATACACTCGGCGCGGTACGGGCATCCGCCGCAGACGTAGAGGTTCGGTGCGCAGATCGCGACGAGGTCCTTCTCCGTCTTCCACCGGTCGTCCGCCACGGCGAAGTCGAGCTCACCCCAGCACGGGGCGTGCTCGGCGACGTGCGTGCCGGGCTGGGTTCGGGAGCCGGTCACAGGACCGCCTCCAGCCGCTGGCCGATCCACCGCGCGACATTGACCGAGACCGCATTGCCCGCCTGCATCGTCTGCTCCGCCTGGTTGCCGTAGACGACGTACTTCGCGGGGAATCGCTGCCCTTCGAGTTGTTCGCGGGGCTTGAGCATGCGGAAGTAGCAGTCGTTGACGTCCGGGGCGGAGCGGACGAGAGCGGCCGAGTCCCGGGTGGAGAGGGTGTGGACCGGCTCGGCGGCCGTCTTCACCGCGCTCTTGCGGTACGGCACGACAAGGGTGTTGCGCGCTTGTGCGGGCACGTGGCCGGCGTGGGTGACCAAGCCGTGGTGGTTGCCTTGGGCGGTCAGTCCGCTGAGCGGGGAGTGGGCGGGCCTGGTGGTGGCATGGTTGCGGAACTCGACGATGAATGGGTCCACCGTCAGCAGGGCCTCGCTTTCGCGGGTGGTTCGCGTGCGCAGTGGTACGTCGACGGGGACGGCGTCGGTGTTCCACGAGCCGCCTGTCGGCACCAGGAGCGCGTCGCCCTGCTTGGCCGTGCGCGTCGGGAGGGGCCGGTCCTCGACGGCGTACGCGCGGTCGCCTCCGTCCTTGCCGTGAGTGAGAGTGACCGAGCTGGGGCGGTACGGATACTTTCGGAGGCCCGCGCGGATGCGCTCCATCGTGGTCTCCACGAGCGGCTTCTTGCGGTCGCCGATGCGCGTGCCGAGGTCGTTCCAGTTGATGATGTCGCTGGCCGGCCGGACGTACGGCTCGACCATGGCGTGACGGCAGCGGGTGTTGGGGCAGCGGTAGATGTAGTCGCGCCGGTACTTTCCGATCCGTACGCCCTCGACGTTCCACGACTGGATGCCGGGCACGTCTTCGCTGCAATCGACACACGGCGCGAGCGGCCGGGGCTCCAGGTCCGGCTTGCGCATGGTCTTCAGAGTGAAGACGACATACATCCGGTCGCGCCACTGCGGGGCCCGCAGGTTGGTGTCGTCGCCGATGTGGGCGCTGCTGACGCAGATGATCTGGTACTGGTAGCCGAGCAGCTCCATCGCCTCGAGCCACTTGGGGAACAGGATCCAGTCGAGGCCGAACTCGATGACGTTCTCCACGACGATGGCCTTGAATCGCTTGGCCTCGGCGGCCCGAACGACACACCAGGCGGTGGCTCTGGTCCGCTCGAAGGCGTCCTTCGTCAGGGACTCCCAGTCATCGCCCTCCTCGATGAGGTCGAGCAGGTCCATCTGAGGGGTCTCACGCCGCCGCCCGCCGGCGGGGCTGATCTCCGTGCAGATGACCGATGCCCAGAGAACATCGGCGTTGGGTAGGTAGCGCATCGGGAAGCCGGAGATGTCGATGCATGCGTGGTCGGCGTTTCGGTGGTTGGCGGCATGCGTGTCAAGAGCGAGCTGCCAGTGGTTGATCCCGAGGACCAGTTCGTACCCGGCTTCGACGAGTCCGGTGCTGCTGCCTCCTGCGCCGCACAGAAGGTCGATGACTGTGGCCATGGTGGGTGGTTGCTCTCCAGGAGGTCTGTGGCCGCCCGGCGCCGTGTCTGCGCGGCGCCGGGCGGCGAGGATTCAGTAGGCGCGGAAGCCGCCCTGCGTTCGGGCGTGGCGGAGGAATGCCACCCAGATCCGCCACGTCGGGTCGCTCCCGGGCCGCTCGGCGTTGTTCGCGTCGGGGTGCCCCTCGTAGGAGGCCAGCGCGGCGCTGATCTCGGCGGTTGTGACGAGGAAGCCGACCTCGTTCACGAGCTTGTAGGACGGGATGCCGTCCGGCGTCGCCTCTGCGGTGTCCAGGACTGTCTGGTACGCGGACTGGAATTCGGTGAGGCGCCTCACGATTTCCGGGTCGGGAAGGGTGCGTGAGGGAAACTCGAGATCCTGAACGGTGAGGCCGTAGCTGGACATCTCCGGTACGGAGGGGCAGGGAAGCTCCGTGACCATCCCGAACCTGGCCATGGTCTCGACGGTGAGGGCCAGGGTTGCCCAGTGGGTGAAGTAGAAGGTGTTGCCCGTGCCGCTGGCGACTTGGCCGTCAGCGGTCTGGATGTACATCTGGTGTCCCATGCGGAATCTCCGGGAGGTCCGTGCCGTCCGGCCCGCGGTGAACGGGCCGGACGTGTTCAGCGGTGAGGAGCGTGTCGGGGGTGATGCGCGCCGCAGGTGCTGCACTTCGTCAGCCGGTCGCGGGCTTCCTCGCGCAGATCGGTGACGATGATCACGGCGAGAATGACGAAGGCGCAGATGGAGATGGCGAGCAGTGCGCACAGGGCGGTCATTGCGTCACCCGTTCGTTGCGGGCTGGGCCCGGCAGACCTGGTTCCGTGTTCGGCATCAGACGATCGCCTGGCCGACATGGGCGACGTAGACGGTGATGACCTCACCGTCCAGTTCCCAGATGGTGAGCGGCCACTCCGCTCCGCCCTGCTTGTGGACGCATCGCCAGTCGCGCTCCATGAGGTCGTGGACCGCGCAGTGGTACTCCGAGATCGCCTGACGGCGGTCGGGGAAGGGGCCTTCGATGAGCTGGCTGATGGGGCGATGGCGCTTGGTCACGCCGTCGATCCGGACGGATGTGAGATCGATCAGCCGCGGGGCGAGATGCCGTTCGGTGACGAATGTGGCGATCGCCTGGATGAGGGCGGCGATGTTGTTGCCGTGCTGTGACTGCTCACCGTCCTCGGTGGAGTCGTAGACCAGCTCGTCGACGGTTGGGGTGTCCTCGTGGGCACGCCTGACGTGCCAGCCCTCCAGCTGCGAGGGGTTCAGCGGCAGGTCTGCCAGGGAGGAGATCCACAAGTGGGATCCGTCGATGAGCGTCGCGGTGATGCCGAACTCGCCGCCGGAGATCTCGACGTTGGTGGTGAGCGGGATACGTCGCAGCGCGGTTATCACCGGCTCGTAGGTGTCCCACAGCTTGAGCCAGAGCGGGTCTTCGATCTTGCCGTGCTCGGGCGGCGGCGCCAGGAAACCGAGGTTGTTGTTCATGAGTATCACTCCAAGAGGTCACGCGACGCCCAACTATTCAGAGTTGGGATCTATTTATTGAGCGGGAGGGGTGCTTGGTCGTGCGAGTTGTGGGGTGGTCAATGCCTCGTGCGCGGAGGTGGTGATTGCGCGAGGCTGGGTGGGCGAGCGGCCTTGGCGGCCCCTTCGAGGCGGCCATCTCCTTTCCTGTGGTTCTATTCTATATGCTTTGCCTGGGGTGTCTAGATTTTCGGTGAAATATTCACTTCGGCGACCAAGTATTTTGCGGCCCTTGGCGCTTGTCGGTCCGCACGGCATCACGCGCGGCTCTTCGTGCCGCCTCTACCGCCTCCGATCGTTCCTCAGCCTGTCGGCGACGGCTGGCCGCTTCGTCGTGCCACTCGTCCCAGAAGCGTCCGTTTGCCTGATGCTCGGCCGCGTTTTCCTCTCTGCGCTGCTTCTCGCGCCCAGCACGCGGGTTGGTGCCGCATCCACGGCATGAGGCAGCAGGGTGCTCACGGTGGCGCGTACAGCCCTTCGCCGGTACATCGTCTGCCGCCGGGGGCGGTAGGTCATTCGGAGCGGATGCGGGCTCCCCCGCGGCGGCAGCCGTGGGGGTAGGGGGGAAAGGAAGGGCAGAGGAAGGACCAGGAAAGGAAGGGGTTTCACCGGTGGAACCGATTGGGTTCCCCGCGTGAAACTCGTCGGGTTCCACCTGTGGAACCCGACCCTGTACAGCTTCAGGGTTCCCCTCGTGGAACCCTGTTTCTTCGGGGCCGCTCGATGGGTTCCCCGTGTGGAACCCGTCTTGGGTCTGCTGCCGACGATCGGCCTTGCGGGCCTCGACGTCTGCATGCGTCATCGCGGGCTTGGCGGGAGCCGAACGCTTCACCCCGGAACGTGCCTTGCGGGGGTTCTTCGGCGCGGCTTTACGTGCAGCGGCGGCCTCCCTGAGGTCAGCCGTGGTGGGTGTTGAGGGAACCCCGAGGGGGAAGATCCGGTAGGCGGCAGATCGACCCACCCGGCCGATTTCCACACGTTCCACAAGGCCTTTCTCGATCAGCTCGGTGACAATGGTGATGGCCCGTTTGTCAGTCACCCCCACCCAGGCTGCGAGACGGATCAAGCCGGGGCGGGCGAGGCGGGTCTCGTCGTCGGCGCTATCCGCGATCTTCATCAGGGCAAGCTTCTGGCTCTGGCTCAGCGCGTCGGGCGGCAGATACGCCGCAGCGATCATCAGTTGGATGGACACGGTTCCCCTTGGGGCGATACGAGCATGGCGGCGTGAGGGGCGCCCCGCCCGTCATGTACGGGCGGGGCTGGAGAGTCAGGCATGCAGGATCAGGCCGGCCCGATGTTGATGACCCGGGGTGTCTTCTTTCCCGTCTTCCGCCGGGGAACGGGAAGCCCAGCCGCTCGGAGGTTCTTGACCATGCGATCCGCGTCCGGTCTCATCGGCACCGGGATGTCGGCGATCTCGTGAAGATCGACCATCGCCTCCACGTCGTCCTTCTCCTCGTCATTCCCTCCGCGCCACGACAGCTTGTTGGGGCCGTAGATACCTGCGGGGGACTGGTCCAGTTTCTTGCGCGCGAATGCCTTGATCCGGTTGCCCTCGCTGCTGAGTTCATGTCCCTTCACGTAGTCGGCGAGTGCCTGTTCCCGGTCCGCGTCGTTGTGGATGAGCGCCGTCTGCTCAGGAACACCTGGAGCCGCTCCGGGCCAGCACCGGGTGCGAAACGGGCAGTAGTCGCAGATGGCGTCGAGGCCCGGTCCGTCGAAGTCGCGTGGCATCTCCTCGGGGTTGCCGGTCTCGCGTACGCGCTCGACCCACCACCGTGCCTCGGCGGCACGCCGTGGGTCGAAGTCGATCTCCTGAACGTGCTCCGCACCGTTGTCACGGTTGATGAAACGAAAACGGACGCGACCGATGTCCAGGGGACCCAACCGGGAGAGATACCGCTGCCCCGGTACGTCCTCAAACCCGACCTCGTACAGCGCACCGGCGTACAGGAGGACCTGACGCAGCTCGGCGGCGGTCGCGCCGTAGCGGAGGACTCGGTCCCACAGGTAGGTGGACTTCGTCTTCACGTCCTCCACCGTCAGCACGTCCGCAGGAACCGCCGGCCTGTGCCGTGCGGGCAGCCGACCAGCGGTTGCCTCGTCAAGCTGCACGACGTCGACGTGCCCCCGGATCAGGTCATCCTGGACGCTGCGCTCCACGAGCCACCGATACTCCGTCCGGGCCGACTCCAGCAGCCCGTGGTGGACGAACGTGCCCAGGATGGCGGCGCGCTTGTCGGCGTGATCGGTCGGCGTCCAGCCATGGACGATGTAGGCCGCTCGTCGGCCGCACACGGTGTCGGATGCCCCGAGCTGGGTCTGAAGTGACCGGGGACGGCGGGCGTCGACATCATGGGCGGCACCCCAGATAGAAGGTGCGCCGCCGCCGGTGAGTGTCGCTACGGACATCAGAGTGCTCCAAGAGGTGAATGAGTGGCGGTCACTGTTCGGCGTCCGCGTCCTGCTCGGCGGCCTTCCGGTCGGCGGCGGCGCGAAGCTTGTCCGCGTCCGTCAAGGGACCTCCACCCATCTCCGAGTGGGGATTGTCCAGTTCAGCCGCCCGTTGTTCGGCGGCGGCACGGATGGTGGCGATCTCTTCCCGGCTGAGCCGGTTGCTCGGGTCCGGGACTGAGCGCCACAGCGCGGCGAGAGCGTCCTTGGCCTTGAGTTCGGCGACGCGGGTCAGCCACGGCTGCACCAGATCGCCGGAGAGCGCGGGCATGATGCGCGGCTGGGACTCGACGGAGCAGCCGAGTTTGTTGAAGACCAGGTCCTCAATGCTGAAGTCCCGCAGGGTCAGGGGTTTTCTCTGGTCCACGCGCATGCGCAGGGAGCGGACCTTGATGACCTGCGGGTCGGTGTTGCGCTTCATCCGCACCCAGCAGGTGGAGTCGAAGCCCAGGTCTTTCTGGGCTGAGACCTTCCATTCGCTCCTGTTGTGCACCGGCTGACCGTTGTCGTCGGTCGCGCTGACCTGCTTCCCGCGGGCCAGGACGATGGAGATGCCGGGAAGGGTGCGAAGCAGGTAGATGATCCGGCTCCACCGTTCCAGCGCGTCGTTCCAGAGGTTCCGGCCGATGTCAAACGCGGCGTCCGGGTCCTGGAGGAGCAGCGCGCGGTTCTTCTTCGTCCGGCGGCCCCGCTCGTACGTCCAGTTGGTGAGCATGCGCCACAGGGCCGAGCCTGAGTCGATGGTCAGGACGACCGGGGGTTCCCCGGCTGCCGCCGCGCGACGTGCTTCCGTGTGGATGGCCTCGACCTGTTCGAGGATGTCGCGGTAGGTCCCGTCGTGCTCGATGATCAGGTAGTTCGCACCGTCGATGGCCGCGTACTCGTCGGCCGATCCCTCGTCGAGATCGATCCAGTACATCTGACCGATGCGGTCGCTGCCGGAGAACTGGGCTGCCGAGTAGGTCTTGCCGGCCCCCTCCTCGCCTTCGATGAGGAGGAGGGGCCACGGGACGACGCCGGTCGGTCTCCGGGTCTTGAGCTTGATGACGGGCGGCCTGGCGGTACCCGGTGGTGCGTTCACGATCTGGCTCCAAGAAGTCGTGTCAGTCCGCGCGCAGGGCGCGGACTTCGAAAAGCGGTGACCACTCCGGGTGCTCGGCCAGGAGGAGCCGGACGTACCGGGAGCGGAAGTCGTTGTTCAGCGCGAACTCGTCGCCTCGGGTCGCCGCGCCGTACTGGTAGCGCAGGAGTTCGAAGAGCATGCCGATCCCGATGCGGCCGAACCCCTTCTCCGCACAGTCGGCGGTCATCCGGGCCAGCGCCCGGAGCACCCAGGGGTTCAGCGCGTGGAACGCCTCGAACCGCTGCTGGATGGTCAGGTTGCCGATGTCGGTGGGGTGGCGGACGGGTTGGACAGTGCCGAACAACGGTGGCTGTTCGATCGGCAAGGCTTCCCCCCTCTGAGAAGTGAGACGCACACTTTGAAGTGTTGGAATCTATCTCTATCAAGGGGTGTTGTCGATCGGCAATGAAGTCGGCCCCCTGCGCGGCGGGCCCCTGGCGGGCGCCATCTCGTCCTCCGGCGGTTCGGAATGCATCCCGATGGATGCACTCCTATTCTATATGCAAACAGGGGTTGGATCAATATCAAGTCACCCTGTACTCACGCTAGTTGGGCTTAGCCGCAGCCTTGCCGCGGGGCATGATCCGGGCGCCGGGACCGTCGTAGGTGCCGTTGCGAAGCGCGGCCAAGATTTGCTCGTCCACGGTCCAATCGACGGCGCGCGCGCCGGCCTGGAGGACGGGCGCGTCATCGACTACCGGCTCCAGGAGCCAGATCGGTGATCCCGAGAGCGTGTAGTCGGCGGGGCGGAAGCGTCCCGTGCTTACCGCCTTGCGCAACAGGGCGCCGGACGGCAGGTGGAACAGCGCCACCAGCTCGGCCTGACCCACCAGCGGCGGAAGCTGGCTGACCTCCCCGACCCAGTACCCTGGCGCCTGTTCCTTGATCAGCCGAGCCAGCTCGGCCTCGTTGACATGCTTGGTGCGTGGGGTCGTCTGCCCGAAACCCTTCGCGAACTGGAGGAGCCAGTACGGCGACCCGCTGATGATCTTGGCGTAGCGGTAGTCGAGGGTGTGGTCACGACTGATCCACTGGCTTACCTGGAGACGCTTCACGTCATACAGCGCGGCGAACTCAGCCCCGCCGACCAGGTACGGCTTCCGTGCGGCCGGCCTCTGATCCTCTGTCACTCCAGTGCCTCCCGGTCACAATGCATGCGCATATAGATTGTAACCAGCCGCGCAGTGGGAGCCGGCACTGCCTCGGAAACCCGGTAGTGTGGGCCTTTCCAAGAGGTCGAAGGTCCCCGTCGCACGCGACGGGGACCTTCTTCCATTTCGGTGCTGAGCGGCCTGGCCCTTCGGGGCGGCTCTCGGCAGCGTGACCTATGCGGCCTCGTACTTCGGCGGGCGTGCCCAGCCCAGCAGCCAGCCGAACCGCTGGGACAGGTGCAGCTCCGCGAACCTGAACAGGGCGTAGTAGACCGTGGAGAACGCCGCCGTCAGCGCGGACTCGACAGGCGCGCTGTCGATGTCGACGCCCACGCGGAGTGCCTGGGTGATCAGCCACCCAGCGCCGACCGGCGCGGCCGTCCGGGCCAGGGACAGCAGATAGTTGTAGAGCATCAGTTGTCAGCCTCCTTGATTCTGCGGGCGACGGTGGCGTTCGCCCAGAACGTCGACTGCTCGCACAGCGTCAGCGCGAGCTCCTTCTCACGACTCCCCGGCAGCCACTCGTTGAGGGCCACGGTCAGCGCGCGGCACGCCGCGCGGACGTCGTCGTGTGCTCTGACCGCGTCTCCGCCGAGGCCGGTGTGTGGCGGGTGGTGGGCGAAGCGGGCCGACGGTCAGCAGGCTGGTCACTTCTTGCCGTAGGCGAGGGTGAACAGGTACTTCCAGCCCGTCGGGCCGATCGCTGGGTCCTTGGCCACACCCTGCGTCCGGAACTGCGGGTACCGGTTGTGGAACTTGACCACGGCCGCCTGTGTACGCGGCCCGTAGTTGTCGGCCAGGTCCCTGTCAGTAATCGTCAGGAACCCGGCCGCGCGCAGCGCCTTCTGCAGCGCCTTCGCGGACGGCCGCTCCTTGCCGGGGGCGAGCCCTGCGGGGAACACTGGCGGGGCGTATGTCGGCGTCGGTGGCTTCGGGGCGGCCGGCTTGGTTTGCGGCGACTTCAGGTGGCGGGCGACGCGGGCGCGGAAGTCGTTCATCGAGAACCCGCGGGGGTCGGGTTTGCCCGGCTGCCACTCCAGGTGCCCGATCACCGACCGCTCGGTCCAGCCGTGTGCGCGGCACAGCGCGGCGGCCCAGCGCGCGGCGGCGTCGAGCTGCTTTTCCGGCCACGGATCGCGGCCGTCACCGGCGTTGATGAGCTCAGCGCCGTAGAAGTGGGTGTTGCCGTCGGTGTCGGCCTCGTTGTCGGTGGGCAGTGCGCGTTCGGCGATGACGGCGGCGAGTACGTCGCCGTCGCCGCGGCCAGCGTGGTTGGCGCGGCCCCAGCCGACCATGTGGACGGTGCCGGTCTTGCCGATCACCGAGTGGCACAGCGGGCCGGGAAGGTCGGAGCGGCCGTTGTAGCACAGGCCGACCATGCCGGACTCGGTCGAGTACGGGCCGGTGTGGTGGATCATCACGCCGTGCGCGGGGCCCCAGGGTCCCATGTGATTGCGGTTGTGGATCTTCCAGGACCGCACCTCGCGCACGGTCAGGCCGGCAGACCTGAACACGGCGAGAACGCGGTCAGCCTTGAGGGGTGTTGCCATCGGACGCGTCCTGCTTCTCCCCCGCGCCTGATGAACGAGCTGGTACGAGCCTATCGGCCTGTTCAGACACGACTGGCCAGCCACAGTTGAACGATAACCAGGAGCAGCGGAGCGACGAATGCCGAGACCAGCCACTTCCGGTTGTTTGCTCGAGTCCTCTGCTCCTCTTCAAGTGCCTTCAGACGCTGGTTCACTAACCTCTGGTCGGCCTGATACACATCTTTCGTGACGACCTCCTCCAGCCGGTCG
This sequence comes from Streptomyces smaragdinus, assembly GCF_009604385.1. Lineage (GTDB taxonomy): Bacteria > Actinomycetota > Actinomycetes > Streptomycetales > Streptomycetaceae > Streptomyces > Streptomyces smaragdinus. The sequence goes on along the minus strand of NZ_WEGJ01000003.1, from coordinate 413,810 downwards.
GCGAGGACTATGATGTCGTTACGGAGGTCGTCGCGGAGTTGCCGCAGGCCATCTCCCTGATCTTCTCGGAGTTGTTGCAGCGTACGGTGCAGTTCCCAAAGCGTGGGCTCGGCACTTGGAGGTTGGCTCACCGCGCACTCCTTGGTGGTGGCGTGCCCCGTGCCGTTTCCTGATCTTACAGGGGAACGACCGTGTCGTTTCTGAACATCAAGCCGTGACGGTGTGTGCCCCTTGGCGAGAGGCGCACACCGTCACGCTTAGTCGGCGATATCGCGGATTTCTGTTCGATTCGGTATCAAACCAGAACGACTCGTTCGGTTTCGCCGTCTGGATGACGGATCAACACGATGCTGCCGTTCTGAAGCTGCTCATCCACGAACGCATACAGCTGGACGGCTCGATTGATCACGTCCGTCTTGCTCAGCCCCGTGGACTGGGTGAGCTTATTCACAGCTGCAACCGCTGGAGGTACCAGAGTGACCGAATAGCGTTCGGCAGCCGGGAGGGGCGTGATCTTGGGTTTTGGTGACATTGCCTTCCTCCCCTCGTCATCACAGGCGGATGGCAAGGTCCAGATGGTGGACATGTGCTTCGACGCGGGCACCCGGAAGCGATCTACGTCGCAAGTATGCATCACATGGCGCGAGCGACGCAACCTCTGGGTGCGTTCGTTACGAATAAGTGGTGCATAAATCATCGGATCAGGTGCATGCATGCGGCGTCTGGGTGAAGAAGGTGTGGTATCGTGTAGACGCTTTCAGGTTGAAGGTCTCGAGTCGCCTCGAGGTCTCGAGCGCAGAGGAGGTGAACGCAGGTGATGGGCAGCTCTTGTTCTTGCCGGCAGGTGCGCCGCGGCGGGCGTCGAGGGCCTGGGGGCCGTCGATCCCCGCCCAGGAACTACCTGGGCATCGACGGGCCTAGGAGAAACGAATGTCATCTTCGAATCCGCCGGAACTTCCTACCCCGAGCGACAAGGCGTCGCTGACGATCAAGCTGGTCAAACATGGAGAAGTCGCGGCATCGGTCCCTGGCAGGGAGACTGGCTCCCTGCTTGAGGCCGTCATCGTGGGATTGGGCATCATTGCTGGCCCATCCGGGGCTCTTGGCGTGGCGAAAGCTTTTGAGCTGACCGGGCTTATGATGCCTTGGTGGGCTGGGGCTGGTCTTGTGCTATGTGGGCTATGTTTGCCGATCTTGGGGGCGGGTCTGTGGGTGCGGTCCCGCCGGCGTCGGCGGCGACGCTAGTCCATGGATCAAATAGATAGTTTGCCTCTAACGACTAGGAACAGTGCTAAGCGGATCTTGAGGGAGATTCAGGACTGCGGTAAGGCTTTGCCCACATAGAGATGTGCGTCTCTTGGCGAGGCGCACGAGCCTCGCTCTCGGCGAGAGGGCGAGGCTCCTCTGTGTTGTCGCGGGGGACCGGAAGACGGTGAAGGTGTGCCCGAGGCCGTGATTTGCCTGTCGATTCGTTCCATGCGACGGGATTCAGGCAGGGGCGGTTACGTCGTTACTTCACGTAAGTCACTCGGAGCTTAGGTGCGTTGGTTTGGCCGAGGCCGCGGGCGCGGCCGTAGTAGGTGTACGAGCTGTTGTTGGGGTCCAGGGCGATGCCGCGCCAGGTGGTGCTGTCGAAGACCGAGGTGATGTCCACCCACTTGCCTTGGTTCTTCGCCCACGAGATGGACTTGGCCTCGGAGTCGCAGGAGAAGGTCGACGGGCGGGAGGCGTGCCGGTGGGCCTTGATCACGGCGGTGCCGCCGGCGTTGTAGTACCAGTGGTCGAAGTAGAGGTAGATCTCCACCTTCTTGATCGTCGCGCCTGAAAGGTCCGTGCTCAGTGCCGCGGGGAAGCCGATCAGGCTGGCCTGCATTCCGTTGGTCGCCGAGTAGTAGCCCTGCATGCAGGTGTTGCCGTAGTACGAGTTGTAGGAGCTGCGCCCCGCATAGCTGCCGGACCAGGACGCGGAGTACGTCTTCGTGTACTGCTGGACCGGCGGCTCGGAGGTCCCGCCGCCAGTGTTGTAGACGCCTGTCGCCGATGTCTCGGGGCCGATGTCCTCCACGACGAAGAACGGGGAGCGACCCGAGGCGACGAGGCCGAGCTCCATGGTCTGCCCGGTGCTGCCGCCCGAGCACTGGAACGTCAGCAAGAAGCGGTGCAAGCCCGTGCCCAGGGTGGTGCCGGAGGTGACGTGCTCCAAGTGGGCGGTCCAGTAGTTCCCGGTATGCGACGCGGTGAGGATCACCATCTGCCGGATCGGTGAGCTGATGGTCGGCGTGGAGGCGCCGCCGTCGCGCAGGTAGACGCGCGCTTCGCCGTTGTTGGCCGTGTCGAAGTCCGCGGTGCTCAGGAACGCGATGCGGTACATACGGCCGGCCTGGATCCGCGCGGGCAGCTCGTAGTAGCCGATCTCCGTGCCAGTGGAAGTGACCGTGTTCGTCGGCCGCCCGTAGGCGATGACACCACGGGGACGCTCGTCGAGGATCGACTCCAGGTCCTCGCCGCCGAGGGAGAGCGTCTCGGCGACGTACAGCGCCTGCAGACCGGCTTTGCCTTCCTGGTCGATCGTCGCGACGGCCACGCCGTCGGCGCTGAGCGTCAGGTAGTTCGGGCGGCCCGTGACCAGGGCTACGGCCTCGTCACCGTCGCTGTCGAAGAGCTGCAGCCCCATCGGGCTGAGTTCCGCCCTGGCCCCGGAGGCGGCGGAAGCGGAGACGTACCGGGCGACCGCGTTATCCCACAGCACCGTGCCGGCCGTGCCACCGGTGTTTTTGATCCGCACCACGACCTGCGCGGTGCCGGTCGGCGCGGCCACGGACGTGACGCCCGCCAGCCGGGTCCACGCCCCGCGCACCGTGGTGGCGCTCGTGCCGGTGTTCACAGCTCCCCACGCCAGCGGCGTGCCGGCCGCGTCGCGCCACTCGGCGTACAGCGACAGGCGATCACCTGCCCAGTCTGTGGAGGCGCAGTAGTCGGCCGCCAGGAACATCCGCTGGCCGGGGACCGCGGTGATCGGGTCGAGGAGGGTGAACTCGTGGGCAGTGCCAGCGTCCACGCGCAGCGCCTTGGCCGTGCCGTTCCCGCCGTCGAGCAAGGTCCAGTTCGGCAGTGCCAGGCGGGCCAGACGCTGCACAGTCGGCATGCCCTCGAAGGACGGGTCGAGGATGAGGTTCTCCCCGTCTGTGCTGACCGCGAGCCGGTCCCCGGTGACCGCGCCCAGGGCGAGGGCGTCTGTGGTGATCGAGCCGTCGTGCAGGTCGGTGTCGGTGACCTTCTTCGCGACTCCCACCACTGCGGCCGATGCGGGGCCGGGGATGCCGGAGGTGTTCACCGCGATGAGCTTCACGTACCGCTCGTCGTACGCGTCGGGCACCGGCACGGTCACCGACGCGCCCGAGGGGGCCTCGATCGTCGCGGCCGGCGTGCGGACGTCCGGATCGGTACCGGCGCTGTTCAGCACGTGGACCTGGATGCGGGCCAGGTCCAGCGGTGCCACCAGGGCGTCAGTGAAGGTCCCGTCCCATTCGATCTGCAGACCGCCGATGACCGGCGTGACGACCGGGGTGTTCGGCGTCGGTGGCGCAGTGCCGTTCACCGCGGTGATGCCGGTCGAGCCGTCGGCCTGCTCACCGATGATCGCCCGCAGGGAGTCGTCCTGGTAGACCTCGATCGCCCCGCTCTCCATGGACGAGTACGCCAGCCGGGCGGTGCGGCCGCCGCGTGCAACCAGTCTCTCCAGATCCGCAATCCGCCTTGCCAGGCGAGTGATCTCTGCCCGCTCGGCGTTCGCCATCAGCTACCTCCGTACGTGAACCGGTCCGCGCGTTGCACCTGCAGTACCGCGCGTTCGCTCTCGTCAGCGCCGCCCGGCTGGATCTGGTAGGCCACGATCCGCGACCACATGTCGTACTCGGTCCACGCGTCGTGGACCCGGATGCGAGCTTCGTCGCCGACCTGCCAGGAGCCGATGGGCGCGGACGGGTGATCGCGAACCACGATCTCGGTGACCTCGCCGTTGACCATCCGGGCGACTCGTTCCCGTCGGGCACGGGATGCCAGCCGGTCCGTGCCCTTCTCCCCGGGCACCTCGAGGACGTACTCCAACCGCAGGCGGCTGTTGCGGACCGCGTCGACCGCTCGGCGGCGGTTGCGGCCCTCCCCGGCGCCGAGCGCGATCACCACTTGGGCATGGGCGTCGGCGTCGTACTCGACCGGCACGTTGTCGTCGATGATGTTCATGCCGGTCTCGAAGATGAGGTCGGTCCGTCGTGTGCCCAGTCGCGGCCACCCGATCCGGAGGCCGAGGTGCGGGGTCTCGCCCGCCCACTCGACGGTCTCTGTCCATTCCGGGCCGCCTTCGATCGAGGCCATGTCGTCTATGACCTCGCCGAGGACAGGGGCTTCCCACCAGTCCACCCTGTACGGCTCGGCGGGCGTGCCCACGGTCACCTTGGACGCGGTGGGGTCGACGGTCACACCGAGGTCGCCGTCCGGCTGTTCCTGGAGGTACGCCCATACGTCGCGGATGACGTTGCACGGGTCGGCGTTGACGTACGGGCCGCGGGCGTTGAGGTTGCCGTGCAGGTCGTGTCGGCGGTGTGGGTACGAGCCGACTCCGGCTGCCTCGAGGACCAGATCGGGGCCTTGTGCGACGGCCCGCCACAGCAGACCGCCCCACATCAGCCGCCGGTCACGCTCGACCAGCAGCAGCGTGTTCCCCGCATCCACGTACGTCGACACCACTGCCGCCAGGCGAGGTGAGATTACGCCGCTGAACGAGCCGCCGGCGTTGCGGGCGGGCCCGAAGGAGACGCTCGTGACCGGCAGGTCCCAGGAGTGGACCTGCCGGGTGAGGGCGTCCGCCACGATGTACCGGTACTGGGCCATCTCAGATCAGGCCCTCGGTGAACTCGATGTCGCAGATCAGGGACGTCCCGCCATCGACATGGATGTCGCCTGTCTCGGATCGCAGCCGAGTCTGTATACGCAGGGTCTGTGTGGTGCCGCGCTGGGCGGCGCTGACGGGGATGTTGTCGGCGATGACGACGGTCCGACGCCGAATGTAGTTGCCCTGGTCGTCGTCGATGCAGGTGTCTTCACCCTTGTCCGTGCCGAGGACGGTCTGCATGTACCCGAAGGTGTCGCCGTTGCTCTCCCGCAGACCGGCGATGGTCACGACGGCCTTGGCGTATGTGGCCCACACCGGGATGGGGATCTGCCAGGCCGCCTGCGACGGCCAGTTCCGGTACAGGTTGTCCGAGTAGGTGTACGAGGACAAGGTCGCCGGGAACGCGGTGTGCAGGCGGCGCTCACGACGCGGGTTCGCGATCACCCGCAGATCCGTGATCATACTGTCGGTGATCGTGGCCGTGTTCGCCGGGATGGCGACTCTGGCCAGCGGGATGGCGGTGTACCCGGCCGGCGGCTTCGTCGTCGTGGAGGACACCCCAGGGATCACTTCGAAGAAGCCGATGTCGTCGGCTGCCGGATCACGGGTGCCCTCATACTCCGGATCCTGGACGCGCAGGATCACCAGGTCGCTTCGGGCGGAGGCACCGGTAGCCGCGATCGGGACGTTCGCGGCCCCGACGTTGAACAGCGTGTACGAGCCCTGGCTCGCCGACGTCGCGCCGGTGACGATCGCGGCCCCGTCCCCGATGGCCACCCCCGCACCCGGAGTGGGCATCTGTCGGGCCTTGAGGTCGTTGCCCTCCACGATGCCCTGGTTCGCGGAGGCGAGGTTGCGGGCCATCATCCGCATGATCCGCGCGGAGTGCACGGCGCCGTTGACCATGAGGGGAGGCTGGATCAGTGCCATGTCGGGGGTTCCTCACAGAGCGGTGTAGGCGTCGCGCCAGGCGACGGTCAGACGGGTTGCGTTGGTGTACTCGGAGCCCATCCACGTCATCTCGAACGAGCCGATGGGTAGCCGGAACAGGTCCAGGCGGCTGGAGCTGGTCAGGGCGTACGCCGCTGAGGCCCCGTTGCGCAGCACCCAGCGGGTCCCGGGCCGGGTGTCGATCTGGAGGCGCTGCCCGGCCGGCAGGGTGTAATTCAGGGCGATGGTCTGGCCGATCTGCGGGCACATGATCCGCGGGTTCACCACCGGCCCGAGCAGCGTCAGCGACGGCCACGCGGGGAGGTTCCCGCGGTTCGTGGCCCACCGGGATCGGGCCTCCGGGTCCACCACGCCGGTCGTGATCGGAGGAGTGATGGGCGCACGGAAGCCGAGCTGGGTGGTCGCGATGGCCAGCGGCAGGCTGAGGGACTGCTCCACGTCGTCGTGCCACGAGGGGTCGGTGGCCACGAACTCCAGCCGCAGTGGGATCCACCCGTACCGCACGTGCTGCATCGTGATGACCTCCACCACACGGAACCGCCCGTACAGGCGCCGGGCCTGCCCGCGCCCCGGCCACAGTGCGCGCAGCACGGCTGACTGCCCGGCCGCGAGCCGTACGCCGGTGTCGGAGGCGGCCTCGTTCAGTGCGGCGAGCGCGTCGGTCGCGGCGGCCGGATCACCCGGTGTCCTGATGCCGACCTCCATCTGTACCTGCCGCGGCATCAGGTAGTCAGCGCCGGCGAACGCGCCGTCGTCAGTGGGCAGGTCCACGTCCTGCGTGCGCATGTCGGGCACGCCCAAGCCGGTGATGTCAGCGATCGGGTAGCAGGTGCCCGGCCCCATCAGCACGCCGGCGACCTCGAGCTGCATATCCTCGTCGAGGGCGGCCATCAGATGCGGCCTCCCCGCTGTGCGGCACGGAGCCGACGCATCACGGCCTCTCCGACCTGTACGCCGGTCTTTCGGTCGGCGCCTGCGGTCACTGTCACGGGCATCGAGCCGACGAGCGCGGAGGGCTGCTCCCTCACCACGACGACCTGAACCCCACCCTGGGGACGCGCGTCCACGAGGCGGGTTGGACCGCTCACGCCGGACTTCGTGAGCCGGTAGCCGAACCGGGTCGCGACATCCTCCAGGACCCGGGCGGCGGCGGACCTCGAGGAAGCGCCGAGTGGTATGTACGCCTCGGCCTCGGTGATCGGCTCCGCAAAACGGATGATGCCGTTGGACGTGGCATACAGGCCGGGGGTGAGGATGCCGCCGCCGCTGTAGGCCAGTCCCTTGTTCGCCTTGGCCAGGTCATCCAGGAACCTCGCGGCCCGGGAACCGAGGGCTGTCTTGATTCGGGCCTGTCCTGTGGTCGCGATCCGGATGATCTCGTCCTCGTCCATTTCCAGGACGTCGGCGACGGTGTGGAGTCCTGTCGTGGACGACTTGATCGCCCCGATGATGCGCACCAGGTCCGCCAGGTCCCCGGCCGGCACGGTGGCGTCTGCCGCCTTCGCGGCCGAGTTCGCCGTCCCCGCCTTGGACTTCGACTTCGCGGCCTCTGCGGCGATCGTCATGGCGTCGGCGTCGCCCTGCTCGGCGAGCTGGGCGGCGAGGGCCCCGTATCCCCAGGAGGCGAGGGTGGCGAGGTTCTTCTCGAACGCGGTCTGCCCGCTGGTTGCCTTCTTCAGCTGAGCGGTGTAGTCGGACAGCGTCGCCTTGGCGACCAGGCCCATCTTGGTGAGGGCGTCCGTCATCTGCTGGACGTATTTGGTGCTGCCCGTGGCCATCTTGCGGGTGAGCTCCACACCGTCTTCGCCCATATCCTCCAGGGCGTCGGCGACGTCTTGCCCAGCACGCTTGGCGACCTTCGCCAGGTTCGACCGCCACGACGATGCGGCGGAGGCGGCCTTCTTCAGGCTCGCCTCGAACTTGCCGAGGTCGAACACCTCCCTTCCCCTGACGGTCCTCGTCGAGGAGGACCGCACGTCCGATACCGACCGCAGTCCGGCATGTTCGGTGGGGCTGTAGTCCCAGCCCGACAGGCCGCCGTCCGCCAGCCAGCGGATGGTGGACGGGTCGCCGCCCAGGCGCCGCACGGTCTCCTCGGCGATCGCCCGCGATCGGTGCCGCTTGGCGGGGTGGAGGGGGATGTAGCTCTCGCCACCGGTTTCGTCCTCCGCCCAGACGCGCCACGCACCGGCTCGAGCGATCTGCGCCACGTGCTCCTCGCGCCGTCGTACGCCGCCGGCCGCGTAGAACTCCAGGACGCTGCCGTCGGCCTGCGGGGCCTGAATCATGTCGGGGACGCCGTTGGCGTCCTTGTCCCAGGAGGTCGCCTGCCGTTTGTAGAGGATCGGTACGACGACCGGGGGCGGAGGAGAGGACGTGACCGTGATCCGGATGTCTTTCGAGCCGGGGATGTTCGTTACCGACAGGCCGATGGCATCCAGGCTCGACCTCACCGCGGCCATGTCGCCGGACAGCAGGGCGCTTGTCAGGGACGCGGCGGCCTGGCTGCCCTTCTCTCGTGCCACTGTGGCGATCAGGTCCAGGGCACCGGACCACTGCGCGTAGGCATCGCGCCCCGCACCGGCGAACGCACCAACGATCTTCCTGAGCTGGGCCTCCGGTACCGGCAGGTCCGCGCCCCACACGCTCTTCAGGCCGTCCATGGCACGCTCGACATCTCCCGACAGCAGAGCGTCTTCGAATGCACCGGCCGCGTCCGTGCCCTTCTTCCGGGCGATCTGTGCGAGGAGACTGAGGCCCTTGTCGAACTCGTCGCGCGCCTTGCCGACCGACTTCTCGACGGCGCGGCCCAGGTCGAGCATTGCCATGTCGCCCAAGACCTTTTGGAACGCCACCGGGTCGTTGCGCTCGGACGCCTTCGCCCATGCTCGGGCGACCTTGTCGCCGTACTCGTCGGCGATACGGGCGGTCTCCGCCAGGCCGAGACGGTAGCCCTCGTTGGACCGTTCCATATCCTCCAGGACGATGTCGCGCAGCTCGTCGGCGACCTTCCGGTTGCCCTTCTTCAGCTGGCTGGCCAGCTCATCCAGCATTGGCGCGGCGTCGATGCCGAGGTCAGCGAAGTGGTCGGCGAGATCCGCGTAGCCCTGGACAGCCAGTTCGCTGAGGTTGCCCTGGAAGTCGCGCTGCGCCTGCAGCTGGGACCGAAGCTCCTGCACGTAGTCCTTGAGCTTGACGCGCGCCTGGTCAGCGTCCTGCCCTGCCTTCTGCATCGACTCAGCCACCCGCTGCTGCGCGGCATGGAACGCGTCGCTCGGTTCGACGGCCGAGCCGACCGCGTCGGCGAGGGCCTTCATCTCGTCGGTGACCTGTACCGCACCGGTCTTGTCGACGTCCGCCAGCGACATCAGATCGAACAGTCCACCGGAGTTCGCGGCCTGCTCCTTGATCCGGGCAGCCACGATGGCCTGCTGATCGGCGAGTTCGGCTTCCTTCTTCACGGCGTCGGACCACACCTTGTGCCGCTGTTCCAGAAGCCTCTTCGCGTCGGACCACTGCGTCAGCTCCTCGGCGGTGGTGTCGCTATCACCCCTTCGCACCGCCTTCGCGTGCTTCATCGCTGCTTGGTCCAGGCGCGACTTCAGGGCGGCGAGCTTCCCGCCGCCAGCGGTGATCGCGTCGATCGCCTCGGTCGTTTCGATGCCGACCTTCTTGAGCTCTTCCAGCGCGCCGTCGTTGGTGAGCTGCTCCACCAGCTCCCGCATGCCCACACCGGAACCACCCTGTTCTCGCTCCGACTGGAGGGCCTTGACCAGATCCTCGGTGGCGTCCTTCGCCTTCTGTTTCGAGGCCGTGTACGCCGCATACCCAGCAACGCCGAGGGTGAGGACCGTCAGCAGCCCGGACACGGCCAGACCCGCGCCGGCCAGAACGACCGGCATTCGCGTGCCCGAGGCCACAGCTGCGGCCTGAGCCATCCGGAACGCCGCGATCTGCACCGCCACCTTCTGGTATGCGGCACGCAACAGCAGGACCACGGCGGCGGAGGCCGCCATCACCGCCATCGTGGACTTCACCGGACCTGGCAGGTCCTCCACCGCGCCGACCACCGTGTGGAGGGCGGTTCCGACCGCCTGCAGTGCGGGCAGCAGCGCCCGCCCCAGGTCGATCCCCAGGGCACGTGCCTGGTTGGCGAACAGCTGCCACTGCCCGGCCACAGTGTCCGTCTGGATTGCGTACGCCCGCTGCGTGGCGTCCGCGCGCGCCACCTCGCTGGCGATCCCGGCATAGGTGTCCTGGTAGTTCCGACCGTCCGCGGCAGCCAATGCCAGAGCCGCACGCGTGGCACGGATGTCCCGCCACATGTGCTGCAGCCCCTCGGCGGTGCCGCCTGCGGCCTGGTTCAGCTTGTTGACGACGACGTACAGACCATCCTGCCGCAGCGCGGAGGCCGCCGACTCGTATCCCAGGTCCCGGATCGCGTTCCGCAGGTCGGAGGTCGGCGCCATCATCCGCGTCAGCAGCATGTTCAGCGCGGTCGCAGCCTCGGCGGCCGGAATACCGGACAGAGTGACCGCCGCGAACGCCGCACCCAGCTCGTCGAACTCGACTCCGGCTGCTGCCGCCATCGGCACCACATCACCGAGCTGCTGAGCCAGCTCCTCGAAGGAGACAACACCCAGATTGACCGTCTGGAACATGACGTCCATGACGTCCGACGCCTGCGAGGCAGGCATCCCGTACGCCTTCAGGACACCGAGCAGCGCCCGCGCCGACGTCTCCGAATCCGTTAGACCGGCCGCCGCGCCCCGAGCGGCGACCTCAAGGATCCGCAGCGCCTCCTCACCATCGAACCCGGTCGACACCACCTGGTACAGGCCCTCGGCGAGCTGCCGCGCCGTCTGCGGCAGCCTGGTCGACAGCTCTACGATCTGGTCGGTGAAGGCGCCGATGTTGTCGCCGGTGATCTGCTGGCTGATCGTCATCACGTTTGCCATCGCGCGCTCCAGCGCGATCGCCTGCGCCACCCCCACGCCCAGCGCCGCGCCGAGGACCAGAGCGTGCTGTGCCGACCGCCGGGCCGCATCGTCCCGCGCCCGTACCACGGCGGCCTCCGCCTCCCGCGTCCGTACGGCAGCGGCCTGCCGCGTGCGGGCCGCTCGCTGATCAACCTCATCCCTCTGCCGGGCAGCCTGCGTGGCCCGCTCCTCGGACTGCGCCGCCAGCGCCGCTGCCCGCTGCGCCGTTGACCGCGCTGCCTGCGCCCGCCGCACCGCCTGCGCGTGATCGTCCGCCGCCCGGGTCGCGGCCCGCTGTGCTGCCGCAGCCGTACGAGCAGCACGCTCGGCATCGCGGCCACTGGCACGCGCGGCCCGGTCGGCCATCGTCTGCGCTACCACCCGCGCACGCGCCGCCCGCTCCCCAGCCTGCAGCACGCTGGCCCGTGCCCGCTCGGCCCGCGCCGCCGTACTTGCCGCGACCGACTGTGCCCGCGCCGCCCGCTGCTGCACTTGACTCGCACGCTGCGCCGCCGTACTGACTCGCGACTGCGCGGCCAGCATCTGCGCCGATGCCGCCGCCTGAGCACGCGCGAGGTTATGCTGGGCGATCCGCACCTGGTTCAGACCCCGCTGCGTCGAAGCCAACTGGCCGTCGAACGCCCGCAACTGAGCGGCACCCTGACGCAGACCAGCCGTAAGACCGCCCGTGGACGCCATCAGGTTGACGTAAAGGTTGTAGCCGGACGCCACGCGTCACGCCTTCCTGGGCCGCAGCCCGATCTTCACCCCGCGCCCCTCAGCTCCCGAGGGAACCTGCTCCCGCTCCATCTCGATCAGCTCACACCCCGGGCAGCGCACCGGCTCCGGCACATACGCGAACCGGTCGCCCCCGAGATCGGGCACCCACTCGGCGCGACGGGTGCCGCAGCCGTCGCACACGCTGTGCCGGTACGCCTCCCACGCCAGCGCCTTCGCCCGGTCGAGCGCCGTCCACCGGCCGCCGGTGTCCGCACCGAGAAAGACGCTGTGCGGAATCCCGTAGGACGCGCAGACCGCCATCTCGGCCCGGAAGCTGGCGTCCTCGGTCAGCCTTTTCCCAGGTCGGCCCTGCCGGTCTGGTTGACGATCAAGGCGGCCGTGAACATCGACTTCGCATCCGCGTCCGCCCAGCTGTCGAGAAGTTCCTGCGCCTCCTCCACGCTCATGCCGTCCACGCTGGAGGCGGAGATCAGCGCCGCCGGGAACGTCTCCACGTTGTACTCGTGACCCTGATCCGCGCCGTCCTCCGTCGGCGGATGCTCCCGCAGCAGCGCCTCCCACACCGGACGGGGCAGCGCGCGGAACGTCAGCGTGAGAGTGCCCTCCTCCAGCGCCGCGTTCGCCTTCGCGAGCCGCGCATCGGCCGCCAGCACTTCCGGCTGACCAGCGATCCACGCTTCCCGCCGCTCAGCGCCCACGCCGTGTTCACCGGCCAGCCGTTCGGCCTCCGCGCGGGCCTTCGCCAACACCATCGCGGCGTCCCCGACCTCACGCTTGAGCGCCTGGTCGTCCACCCACGCCACGGTGCGCTCCGGCAGTCGCCGTGCCCGCAGCCGGGCCATCTTCGCCGCCCAGTGCGGATCACGGGTCACGGCCTCGGGCGGCGGCTCGGGGCTCGTTGTCATCCCGCTCATGCCGTAGCCGGGACCGGGAGGTCGAGCGCCGGCTTGGCCGTGATGTTGAAGCTGACCTTGAACTTCGCGGGCTCGGCCGCGACCGTGTACGTTGCCGAGCGGGAGCCGACCCGGACCGGGAAGGCGTCCATGCTCTTCGACTGCGGCACGTCGCCCTTCCGAAGGATCACGATGTAGCCCTCCGCCCCCTTCGGAAGCAGGGTCTCGACCGAGTCGTCGACCTGGTCCTCGTAGAAGGTCAAGGCACTGTTCTCGGCCTTGTCCTCGCCGGGGATGGAGCCGGTGTAGTCCGTCGCCATGTCCGGTGTCTCGATCGGGGAGTTCTCCAGCGCGAAGCCCTCGACATCGCTGATTTTCGCGGACAGATCGGTACCCGCAGTCAGCTCGACGCGTGTCGGTCCCGACGTCAGGCCGGCGAGGGTGGTGAGGAAGAAGAACTTCGTCACGCCGCGGCGCATGAACCGCTTCTGCGTGGTGATTTCGGGCATCGATGCTCGCTCTCCGGGACCGGGCCGGAGCACGCCGGGCCGTCCCCGTCCAAGGGATCCGGCCCGTCACGTCGTGCGAGCGTCCGCGATTGCCTCCGCGGTGAGGATCAGTCAGCCGAGCTCCGTCACCCCGTAGTGGTGACGTGCACGGCGAACCTCTGCACATAACTGTACGTCGAACCCGCGACACTCATCCCGTCCTCCCGGTCCAGCTCACGACCCACGACCGCGTACCCAGCAGGTGCGACGATCGAGAACAGCCAGTCGCTGCCGTCCGGTGAACGGCCCAGGAGGCCCGTCCGGACCCGGTCGGCTCCCGACGAGGCGGCCTCTGGGCTGTTGCCGACTGTGGTGACCTGCACCAGAAGCCGCGCGTCACCGGCGGCGTCACCGAACGGCGGCCCGCTGACCGTCTGCCCCAGCTCGTACAGCACGTGATACGGCAACTGGTTTCCGGTCGGCTGCGACAGACTGGTCGGCACCGTGCTGTAGCCGCAGGATCGGCCCGATGCCGTGATGACCGTCTGGATGATCGCCTGGGCGATCTGCCGGCCGGGAATGCTCACGCCCCGCCTCCTTCAGTGAGCTGCCGCATTGCCTCGAGGAACAAGGGGCGAACCACCTCAACGGCCGGTCCGACGTGTGGATACGGGCGCTGGTTGTATGTGCGGCCCTGAGTATCGGTGCCCACGAACCCGTACTCCAGCCGCCTGCCCTGAGGCTTGTTCGTCCCGACCACACCGATCACGTCCGTCCCGGACACGTACACCGCGTGGGTCCAGGAACGACGGTAGTCACCGGTCGGTGCGTTCGGTCCCGGCCTACCACTGGCGTTGGCCTTGATCCGGGTTTCCAGCAGCATCGTGAAGTGTCGGACCGCCGACACTGCCTGCGGCAGAGTCAGCACCGCCCGTCGGTCCAGAGCCGCCGCGATCTGCGTCCCGTTGGTGTAGACCCCCGAGTCAGGGTGCGGGATCTGGTTCGGCATCATCGTCGGCCGGCTCCCATCCAGTCCATCCCCCACGCGCCCAATCCGTCAGCAACCGCAGCATCGCCCGAGTCAGCTCGTGTGGCCGTCCGTCGAGTAGATCAGGACGCGACAGCGCCGCTTCCTCGAGCTGTCTCGCGTCGATCGCCTCAAGGAACGCCGCGGCGGCCGGCCCCGGGTCGGGCGGGACACCCACGACCACACGGGCCAGCCCTTCCACCTCGGTAGGGACGTGCTCGGTGAACTGAAGCACCACCGTCGATGGTTCCCCTGCCTCCTGGTGGACCGTATAGGCCCGCACGAGACTGGACACGTCGTGGCCGTCGACCGCTACGACGGCTCGCCCTCCGGCCGGGGCGATCCGCACTCGCTTCAGGTCCTCCGGCGGGTCGTTCATACACCCACCGCCAGCGTGCCGTTCTGCTCGTCCAGCCGGGTCACCCGCACCACCTCGACGGTAGCCGCTTGGGTGCGGGCCTCCACGAACCATGTCCTGCCCTCGAAAGCCGCCGTCTCCGCTGCTGCCGTGACCACCTGGACCTGATCGCCAGGATCGGCCACGGGCGCGCTCAGCGGCGTCATCAGCTGGTACCAGGCGGACGCCTCACCCAACCAATCCACGCCAGAGAGCTGGGACACCACGATCTGACCATGCGTGGACAGCAGCGCCCCCACCCCCTCGTAGATCGTCGTCCAGGCAGGAGCGCCGGTGATATCGGTTCCGATGAGTCGACGCACCCGCACCGTGTCCGTCATCAGGGCCTCCAGGTCCGTCCGGACCTGTGCGAGATCGACCAACGTCAGCTCCCGTCGTTCAAGGTCGTGTCGTACGTCAGCCACGTCAGCCGCAGCACCGGCACACTGGACCGCTCCACCGAGTCGACCAGCCACTTCCTGCCCACGGCGGCCGGGTCAGCGGAAGCGGTGAGCGTCACCGTGTGCTCGAGCGTGGCCAGCGGAGCCGCAACGGGGGTGAACATCCGATACCGGCCCGTCTCCGTAACGGGTGTGCTCTGCCCGTCCTGGACGGTCACTGTCATGTCGGGGGACCGGTCCGGCAGGACCATCCCGGGCCCCTCCCACAACACGATGTCGGGCAGGGTTTCCCATGTGTCGGGATCGAGGGTCCCCGGGATGTAGATCTTCACCGTGTCGGTGAGGACGCGTGTCTCAGCCAGATGGCGGATGGCCGCGAATCTGTCGGTCGACGTTGTCACAATCACCAGTATGAGCAGGTGAATAGGCGCGCAGAGCGGCCGATTGCCGTGTTTGTTTCTGCCCTTAACTGTCCTTGTCGACCTGGCCCGATATTCGTCTGTCCGGGGATCAGGGGCGGGGAAGCGGGGATTGTGATCTTTCAGGTGTGTTGGAGCGGATGAGTACGACCTCGCTGCGATCAAGGGCTGATGAAAGGGAATCGGCGAGTTCGCCGGGGAGAACCCCTGTCTGCAGGCCGCACAACCAGACTAGATCACTGCACGTACGGGACTCGGTCGGGGTGGCCAGCGTGCTGAACAGCGTGTGCGACAGCAAGTCGCGGGCAGAGTAGCCGTGCTTGGCATCCAAGACTCGTCGGGTTAGCTCGTCGACGAGCTTTCGTGCGTCGGAGGACTGGGGTCCGACCGTATCCAAGATGGTGAGACCGAGTCGCGTGTCGAAGACAGTCAGCCCGGGGCCGGGTTCACGGCTGACGTACCTCTTCACCAATTCGGTCGCACCCGTGTCGTTACATCGCCCCGCATCAGGGTGCGCCAACAAACCCAGGCAGTCGGTGACCTCTTGTTCCCAGGGTTCGCCGGGAGTTGTGCCCGCCAGCAGTGCCACCGCCTTATCCCGGTCGCCCTGCGTGAGCGCCGTCATAACAGCGACTTGACGTCCGTCGAGCATTCTCAGGCCGACGCCTTTGTGCTGTTCGAGGTGGGCGAGAGCTTCGGCCCAGCGACCGGTGGCCGTGAGGGTGCGTGTGCCGTCGGCGATCACCACGCGCCATAGCCAGGCACGGACCTCGCGTCGGTCATCGGCCGTGGCGGTCAGCTCGGCCGGCACGGTGATGCCCTCGAACACGGCGGAGTTCCCGGCGCCGACGGCTTCGTACAGGTCCAGGAGCCGTTTGCGGCCGTCGTCGTTCGCACCGGCGCGGATCTGCAGGCGGGCGAGGTTGACCAGCGGCTCCAGCCCACGGATGGCGCTCATGGCAGGCAGAGGGCAGGTGCCGAGATAAGCGGCGGCGTGGCGGTAGCACATCGACCTGGCCAGCTCCGGAAGGCCGAGATCGGATGCGAGGAGTGCGGCCTGGTTGAAGACAGTTGAGGCCAGCCCTTGATCAGCCTGTTCGACTGCTCTGTCGGCGAACTCCGACAGAGAACCTACCCGGGCGGGCAACGGCAGGCAGGCGGGCCGGAAGCGGGCAACGAGCGGAAAACGCCTTGCTATCGGTCCTTTCGGATCCATGGGGCCTCCAGGGCAATGACTGCGAATTCAGGTGAGGAGGGTGGCGGTTCCTGCTGCCAAGGGCAGCAGGAACCGCCACTCACACCTCGGAACTGTCGTTACCGCCAGTCGACAACAATGCGGTTCAGCGGGGTGTCGAGAGCGAACAGACCGGGGGCCTGATCGATCGGCGGTGCGTCCAGGGGCTGGATTTCGAAGGTCGCTTCACGCCCGTGGTACTCGCGGTCCCAGGTGCGGATGGCGTCGGCGACGCGCGCGGCCAGTTCGTCGCTGCCGGGACCGTGCCCGATGACGCCGAACTCCCAGAGCCTGCCTCCCTCAGGGGTCTTCTGATCCGACAGTCGGCGGGTGAGATACGTGACCGCGCCCTTGTCCACGGCTGCGGTTGACGACGGGTACGGGTCCTCGGTGAGGACGGTTCCCCTGGCATCCTTCGGGAACAGCATTCGGATCAGGCCACTGGGCAGCGAGCAGGATACGAACAGCTCCATCCACTCCGGCGACTCCATGGCGCGGACCATCATCCCGGTCCACTCCTCGCAGCGAGGCTGCTCCAGCACCCCGGCCAAAACCTCGGCGTCGATCGCCTGCCCGGTCGGCGCCTGGAGTCGTACGGCCCCGTCCGTGCTCAACGGGATGACACGCCGGTCATCGTCCGCGATGCCGCGCCGGAGCGGCATGAAGGTGTTCATCGCACTGGTGACGCTGGTCCATCGCCCGTTGTGCTTCTCGTAGGCGATCGAGCGGGACACGCTGCCCTTGAGGCGCTGGGGGACGACGAGCCGTCCGCCGGGGGCGAGCTGCTGCATCCAGGCGTGCGGGACGCCGTGCGCTCCGACGGTCGCGATGACGCGGTCGTACGGAGCGCCCGCGGCGTGGCCGACGGCACCGTCGCGGGTCAGCGCCTCCACGTTGGCGGATCCCGCTGCGGCGAGGTGCTGACGAGCCCCTTCCACCAGGTCGTCGTCGACGTCGATGGTCGTGACGTGGCCGGCCTTGCCGACCAGGTGGCCGATCAGGGCGGCGTTGTAGCCAGTGCCGGCGCCGAGCTCGAGGATGCGTTCGCCGGGCTGTGCGTCCAGCTGGTCCAGCATGAGTGCGACGACCCCGGGCTGAGAGGCACAGGAGATCGATGTGCCGTCGGTGTCGTACTTGATGTTGACCGGTGCGTTGGCGTACGCGTCTTCGAGGGCGGCGTCCGGCACGAACAGGTGCCGGGGGACGGTGCGCAGAGCTGCCTCGACCCGGGGAGTACGGGCGCCTCCGGAAGCGCGGATTTCGTCGACCAGGGCGTTACGGAGCCGCGTCGCGTCAGCCTCGGGGGTGGTGATCGTGTCGGTGTTCACCTCCCCGAAGCTAGTGGTCGCGGATGCGCCCTCGGCGGACGACGCGGTGTTGTCACTCGATCCCATGACTACCTCTCGTGCGATGTGAAACAGGGTGCTTTGGTCGTCGAACGGAAGACCAGCGCGGTTGGCGTGAAAGATCACGTGGTGGGCGATCACGGCGCGGAGGCCGCGCGTCAGCCCACCCACGGTTGCGAGCCGAGCGAGTGCCGCGCCGGTTGTCTCGAAGGCGGTCACCCACTCGGCCTGCTCACGGAGTGGTCCGGTCGGACGGCTCAGGCTTTGGGCGTCAGCAGTCATCAACTTCTGCATGGCCGGGACCAGGACGGCGGCGCGTTCAGGGGCCAGGGTCCCGGCCGCCGGCCGGAACGCGGCGGCCTTCGCCCAGACGTCACCTTGTTCGAACCAGTCCAGACCGGCGGCGCGCATCATGGCGCTGACGAGCAGCACGGTGGTCTCCCGCAGCCCTAACCGCGCGGGGCCCGGCTGGTGGGCGAGCAGATAGCGGCAGTCCACGTGAAACAGGTCGTGCGCGGCCGTCATCGCCTCTGGGCCGCCGAAGGCAGTGGTCTCCGGTTCATAGACGCCGCGTGTCCACGACTGGGCCGCACCGTCGTCAACGAGCTTGTCCAGCACGGACTCGACCAGCGGAGATGGCTGGGCTGCGCGGTACCTCAGCGGTAGTGGCTGCTTGTGCATGAACCACCAGCCGGCGAGCTGACCGGCCTCCGCAGCCGTGTGGAGGGCAGGACCGACGCGCTCGGCGATCGCGTGGTTTCGGGTCGTACGGTCGGCGAAGACGATGTTGTGCTGGTGCCAGCGGTCCGGCGGCATGGCGGAGGTCCTTCCCTTGGTAGATCAGGCGATGAGCAGGCAGGAATCCCAGGAGGACCTGGTCAGGCCGGTCGTCGCCGGGGCGAGCAGTGCCAGGGCCGTACCGGCGGTGCCGTTGAGTAATCCGTTACCGGCTTCCTCGTTCCGCAACAACTCCTTGGCCAGCTCCTCCGGAGGGGAACCCGGTGGACAGACCGAGTCCAGGAGCGGAGGGATCGCTGCACGGAGCTGGCCTGCGGTTGAAGCGTGGGCGTCACCGGCGATCCGGGCCGCGACGTGACACAGACCGGCGACACCGTGGCACAGGCCGGTGTCCGTCGTTACCTTCAGCTGAGCGGGGTCTGCAAGGGCGGCCACCGCGGCGGTCTCCACCGCGATCTGGCGGCCGGCCTGTCCGAGAGCGAGGGCTGCAAGTTGCTGGGCTCGTGCGATGCCGACCGTGCCGTAGCACCAAGAGGGACGCCGTGGTGGTGCTGGAGTCGAGTGGTTGGCGCGCAACTCGTCCCGGGTGACCCAATACGGCCAGGCGACACCGGATCCGGTCGCCCCTTGGTGCTGGTCCAGCCAGCCCAGGATCACGCTGATGGCTTCGCGGTGTCCTTCCACGGTGACTCCGCGTCGCACGGCGAGGGCCAGCAGAGCGAGGACGCCGCCGATGCCGTGGGCCATACCGGTGTTGGCGTGGCCGCCCGGAAAGCGGTCGTCCGGCCGGCCGGAGGGGCCGGTCAGCGTCCACCAGCCCGGCAGAGTCTCGCCCTCGTGAACGATCGGCTCGGTGAGACGAACGCAGTAATCGAGGACGGAACGGATCTCGGAACCCGACGGGTGATGCCGGAGAAGGTAACTCCCGTAGCCCACCAGGCCCCGGATGGTGTCGAACTCGGCAAGCTCCGGCAGGTGCTTCGCGTCGGCGCGGCGATGCGCAGACTCCAAGCGGCGGCGCACGTCAGCTGATAGTTGCCGGTGTAGGGCCTTCCGGGCGCCTCGGTACGCATCCGGCAGATGCTCGGCGACACAGGCCAGGGCGTGGGCGAGGGCGGGCGCGCCGTAGAAGGGGTGGCTGCCGGGACCGCTGGTGAAGGGCTCGTGCGTGGCGGCGGTGAGCCAGGAGTGAGCTCGCTGCCACGAGCCTTCCTCGAGGGCGGCCCGCTCGATGTGCAGGAGGGCGATCCCGGTGGGCCCGTACGCGAGGTGCTGGCGGTGTGAGTCCGCAGTAGCCGGCGCCGGGTCGGCGAGCAGCTCGGCGACGGACTCGGCCGTCCGGGCGGCGAGAGGGTGGATCACGGGGTCCTCCGTGACAGCCAAGCCATGGCGGTGGCGCGTGCGAGATAGAGGCAGATGTCCTCTTCGGGAAAATCGACCGCGACGTGTCGTACGAAGTGGACGTGCAGCAGGGAGGAGAGGACGTCGTCCGGATGGATGCCTTTGGTGTCCGGGCCGGGATGGTGCCGCCGGTAGGCGGCCAGTGCCGCGTCCCGGTCAGCCCACGCCTTCACGATGGTGTCTCCACCAGGCACGTCACGCAGTGCCGCCCAGTCACCTGACGGGTCGGACAGGCGTACGACCTCGGCGAACTGCGGTCGCGGTACGGAGGCGGGCGCGGTCGGGGGGATTCGGTCGACCAGCCAACGCATCGCGGCCACGGTGCTGCCGAGAAACGCAGTGGCGACGGCGATGGTGTGCGCGGCCACCAGTACTTGCCGGGGCGGACGCTGACGCAGGCATAACTGGGCGAGGACAGCCCGCGAGTCCGCGCGGAAGACCTCTTCGGCGGCGTCCCAGGCCGAGCCCGAGCCCCAACGGCCCATCTCCCGGTACGAGGTGGGGAATCGGATGTCGGACAGCAGGCCGGTGGTGCGCAGTGTCCTTGCCCAGGTGCCGATGGCGCGGGCCGTCTCGCCGAATGCTTCGGGGCGGGGTAGCGCGATGCGTATCCGCAGGTGGTGATCAGGGTCGCGGAATCGGATGAACCACCACGCCGGATCGCCCAGCTCATGCAGCAGCTCCGGAAGGTGCTGGGCAAGCAGGGCATCCTGGCGGCGTAGATCGCCGTACAGGGTCGTCAGCAGAACGGATGAGACGCCCGGCGTCTGCACCTGCTCCGGGGACAAGATGCGCGCTGGGGAGGGAGTCGGCAAGGCCGGCCATGCGGGCGGACGCGTCGCCTTGAGAGGTACCACGACCTCGTGGGCTCGCCCGCCACACCAGCCGTACGCGTCGGCGTCCGGGGCCTCGAACAGGACGGCAGTTCCGGCGCGCCCCAGATGACGGCGGAGCAGGTTCCGATGCCCGGCTTCGCCGAGGTCCAGACGAAGACGTCGGTCGCCCTCGGCCAGTTCGACCCACTGTGGCATCCGCCATCGGGACCGCAGATCTTCGACGGCGGTGTTCCATTCCGCCTGCGGACGGTCGGTGCCGGGTAAGTCACTCGCGACCAGACGCCACCGAGCCGGGGCGAGCACCGTACGGCCGTACCGCAGCCGCGGGAGGAACGGCATCTTCTCCGCCGCACCCCAGTCGAACAGCGTGACCTGCGCGCACTGGGCCCGGGACAGCTCTGTCAGGAAGCGAACCACCGGCGGAGTGTGCTCCCGGAGGTTCAGCGCGTGCATCCCCACGACCTCGATCCGCTGTCCGGACTCCGGAGCAGCCAGATACATCCGGCGACCGTCACACGCCACCGCCAGGTCGTCGGGCGTGAGCATCCCTTCGCTGCCGGCTCGGTGCTCGCCGATGCTGACCAGGGTGGGCAGAAGCTGCGGGGCCCGGGTGACATGGGCGGTCGTCGGCAGCAGCGGGGAGAAGGACACCTGAGCGGGGATGGTGTCGGCGTCGGCGGCCGGAAGGTCGGCCAACTCTGCCGAGAGTTCCTTGCGGTCTTCGGGAGGGAGCACGCTCAGGAACCTGCCCATGGTGACACCGGCACCGCGCGACACGCTCGTCACCTCCAGCCTGAAGCGTCCCTGGCGGAGGTCCTCAATGCAGGCGGCGTGCACCCGCACACCCACGTCAAGGTGCGGCGGCACTCTCGGAGAGTCAGGACCCAGGTTCATGGCGGCCACCAGCTCGTCGGTGAGTACCACCTCGTCCCGGCCGTCGAGAGCGGCGGCCTGTGCCAGCTGTACCAGGGTGTCGTCTCGTGCGGAGAGGCGAGAGCGCCGCGCATCGGACGGGGTGCCCGGATAGCCGTCGGGAAAGCCTGTTCCGCTGTCGGCGATGACCTCGCTGAGCGGGACCATCGTGCCGATGCCGTACTTCTCGTAGAAACGACGCTGGTACGCCTTCCACGAAGCCGTCCCGTACGGAAGCCGGCTCACCCGGGTCAGGACCTCGGCGGCATGCGCGATTTCGTGGCCGACCTCATCCGGCAGCTCGACGTCCGCGTCCAGACATACGTCGAGAGCCAGGGGGTGACGGCGAAGCCCAGGCACCAAGCTCCGCATCCGTGCTGCGGACCGGGACCTCCCGTCCCGCGTCGAGCAGTCCCGTAATCCCTCGTGCAAGTGGCGGAGCTCACGGACCATGCTGGCGATGGGGGCCACGTCGTCTGCCCCGACGGCGTCAAGCTGCCGCAGCAGGAACTCCAGTGCGTCGGTCTCGGTGCTGGGCGCACGCAGGCTGGTGATCAGCGCCTCGTTCCGCAGTAACTCTCTTACGAGGTGCTGAGCCTTGTCCCTCCCGGCAGCCGGGAACTCGGCAACCAGGCTGTCGGCGAGGAGACCGGCAGGAATCGGTGCGCGGGCTTCCCGCAGCACCGACCTCACTGGGTCGGTGAGGGACAAGGACACCTCGACCGCCCGTCCCTGGGCGCCCTGGCCGTCGGACTTGTACGGCACGATCAGCCGATCGCTCCGCGTCATCGAGGTGTTGTTGACCACCACGGCCAGATGCTCGAGCAGCTCCGGGCACGCCTCAAGGCGCCCGACGACCGCGGCCAGCCACTCGGCGCTTGCCCGGCCCACGACCGAGTGTTCCGATCCCCACTTCGCCCGTGCCCGTGGACCGACCGAGGCCGACGCCACACCGGCGAACAGCCCGAACGGGGTGGCCCGGTGTTCCGCGCGGAGCAGATAGCGGACGACGGAGACCACCGCACGCCGCACGTGGCGTTCTGTCGGCGTGCTGGACGAACACAGAGCATGCACCTGCGAGGCGAGGACGGGGCTGGCGAACGTCAGGGCTTCGACAACGACTTCCTCAGACCACACCTGGCGTAGCCACGCGAGGCGGGCAGCCGCACATTGCGGGGACAGATCATCGAGATCAGGACACGGCGGCAGGGGAAGATCGGGCTGAGTGACCGCACGGAGGAGAGCGGTCTTCCCGGCACGGTACATGGTGCTCCTGGCCATCTCAGCCTCCTTGGTCCGGGTGGGCGGCCGGGGCCCCGCTCGGAGAGCGACGAGGTCCCGGCCTGGGGCAACGCGTGCCTTGGGTCAGGCCACGTTGGTGGTGCAGGCACCGCAGGTGGAGCCGCAGTTGTCGTCCGTCAGGTTGATCAGGCCGGCGGTGTCCGACACCTCAACGAGGGTGACGTCCAGGTCGAAGCCGTCCGACGGCGCAGCCGCAGGCGCTGCCGCCTGCGTGGTATGCGTGATCTGGGGACTCATGGGAAACTCCCGTCTCTTCGGGTGAAAATGCGGATGTTGCGCTGCCGGACACCCGCACTCGGAGCGTACGAAGGACGCTCCGCCGCGAAGGTGATTCCCGGCCACCGGCCCGAGGTGCCGTGCTCCGCACGCGGAAGGTGCGGGGCCGCCTATCCCGGACCGGAGTCTTGGGTCGCATCCGGACTCGTATCTGCTGGGCCACGGGGCGTTGGGAGCCGGGCCGATCAGTGGGCGGAGGCCAGGATGCGGCGCAGTTCAGCGAGGTCGAACCTGGCGATCAGAAGGGCATGGTCAGTCACGGCACGGACTTCCGCGTCGGAGACGACTTCGAAACCGATCAGAGCCGACGCGAGATCTGGGGTGCCCATCATCACGTCGATGCGCTGGGGAGGGCCCTGGTCCGTGCGCCGGAGGCTGGCGGTGGGGGACAGGGCTTCCGTCTGGTCGAGAACTGTGGCGGCGTAGTGGGCGAGGTCGGTGAAGATCCCTTTCCCGCCGGTCAGAATCTCGCTCGGACGGGTGCCGTTGACCCGCCAGCCATGTCGCTCGATGGTGCGGTGCTGGTAGTGGACGGCGTCCTCAACCTGGTTCCAGTCGATCGGGCTGGCGATCTCGTCCGTTGTGCGGTGTGCGTAGCTGTTGGCGTCCATGCCGATGAGCGCGGTGCGGCGGTAATCGGCAAGGCATGTGAGGCGGCGGGCCTCGGTGGCCCGCAGGTCGGGATCGAAATGACATAAATGTGCCGAAGCCAGATGGAGAGGACGAGGGCAGCCGCGGAGCCGGACCTCGACATGGTGGATCGGCTTCCAGGGCAGGTCGTGGTCGGTCACACGGACGACCTCGAAGAGATCAGGGTCGATCATCAAGCCGACCGGGTTAGTGCTGCGGCCTTCCCTCGGCGCCGCCATGAACGGGGTCAGCCCGCCGAGCGCGGCGGCCTCCTCGTACAGGTCGCGTTTTCCGGTGTCCCACGCGCCGGTAAGTTCCTGGCGGAACACCAAGTGGGCACCTTGCGCCGCGAGAATCTGATGCGCCGTTCGCTGGCCCGTCCGCTCGCCCGGCGGCTCCGCGGCCGTTCTTCTCGATGTTCCAACAAGCGACCGTCAGTGTGGTGCTGCTCGACTTCACTCGTACTCCTGTCGATGAGCGGGAGGTGCGGGGGCGACTGTCCTCGGAGCGGGCGGTCATGATGCGAGCCCGAGATCGGAGAGCCGGCAGGTCCGGTAGTCGTGGAGCTGCCGCCACATCTGGGTGGCGAGGATCCAGTTCTGGTGGGGGAACGTTCCGTACGGGACCGGATCGTCGTGGCTCTCCTCAACGACCCGCGGCCCCCGGAGGGTGTACTCGTAGCGGACGCCGGAGACCCCGAACAGGCGTGCCCTCTTCACCACGACGGCGTAAGGGTCCGGGCCCAGCATGGGACACAGCCGCGCGGCCACCAGCGCGTGCCGCTCGCACACCGGCGGCTTGGCCGTGAGCATCGGCTCTCCGTCCGGCATGCCCGTGGACTCGGCAAACAGAAACAGCCGCGACCCGTCCGGCCGGGTAGCCGGGCAGTCACCGACCTGGCACCGCAGGAGCATCATCGTCCGCCGCTGCCGCAGCGGATGGACATCACTCCACCGAGGCGCGCCCTCCCGCTCCCCGTTCACCACCGGGTTTTCCAACGTGCGTGCCCACAACACTCCTTCTGGATCCCGGTCCTCGGGCTCTTCGAGGGTGTATCCCAGCTTCGGCATGGGGTGCCTGCAGGGCACTGCCCGGATTCTGATGGCCGGGTCCATCGCCTCGCCCCGGCGGGGCGTGATGAACGGGATGACCTTCGGCAAGGCAGGTGCTTGGGAGGGCATGCTCTGCTCCGCACTCAGGGGGTCGTCGGGGAAGACTTCAGCGGCCTGCCGCCCGCGGGTGGGAGAACCCTTACGGAAACGGTCGTCGGGCGGCAGGCCGGTCTGGAAGGCCGCGCACCGGGAGTCGGGGGACAGTCCTGGCGCGCGGCCGGCCATGGGGGCGGCGGGTCCTGTGGATCCTGGACGCGCTGGTGTTCAGGTAGGTCATTGCTGTCGGCGAGCGCCGCGTAGGGTGCGCTGAGCGGCTGCTCCAGAGGGCAGGGCATCTTGGGGCGGCCTGTGGTGTAGCCGTAGAAGCGGAGGCGTTCCGGGGCGCCGACGGGATGACCCGGTGCTCGCTCCCCCCACTCGACCAGCCACGACTCACCGGACGTGGTCCTGGTCAGGTTGACCCGGAGCAACGGGAAAACGGGGTGGCCGAGGAGAACATCCCGTACGGCCAGCGCGGCGGACACCGGTCCCACGTCGATACGTCCGCCGCGTCGGCATCCACCGACCGGAACAGCAAGGAGGGGCGCCCGGAAGATCCGTATGGCCACGCTGCTCAGGAGCAGGTCCGGGTCGTGGAGCCGTGCGGCCACGAACTCGTAGTCGTAGGCGTCGCGGGCGGTCAGTAACTCAATCGACAGCGGCATTTCAGTGCGGCTGTGCTGCTCGGGCACGGCAGTCCGAAGGGTCACGCTGGCTCCTCCAGCAGTTCATCGAGCAGATTCGACACGGTCATGGCAAGCCGCCGAAGATGGGCGAGTGCTGGTAACGGCTGATCAGGGAATCGCTCCGTGAGAAGGCCGCGGGAAGCTGCGGCCGTCTCGGGCCGCACGCCGCTGCCGTTCTGTGGAGCCACGTGAATGATCCGGCGGAGAGCCGCGTGGAGCCGGGGCGTCAGATTCTCGACCTCGCCGATCGCCAACACGGCGTGCTCGCCAAGAACCACCTCGAGGTCGTCGAAGACGGCGTCGAGGGCCGGGAACTCCGGGGAGTCAAGGAGAAGCTGCTCCCTGAGCCCTACGAGCACCAAGGCGACGGTCCGGCCATCGTTTCGGAAGATGGGGAGACGGTCGGCCGTTCTCGGGGCGAGGAAGCTGCTGCTCACTGGGCCCTCCGCTTCGCGGGGAACCTGAGGGTGCACCAGGTCTGCCGGCCGTCGCCGCTTACACCCCATGCGGTCGCGACGGCGTCCACGAGAAGGAGCCCGCGGCCCGAGACCGCGTGAGGATCCGCGTCACGGATCTGCGGAAGCTCGGGCGAACCGTCGTCCACCTGGAGCACCAGCACCTCGGTTCCGATCACCAGGCGAAAGGTGATCTGCTGTTCGGTGCCGTACCGGAAGCCGTTCGTGACCAGCTCGCTGATCAGTAGCTGTGCGTCATCGATCAGGGCGTCCAAGCCCCAGGACCGCAGCTTCCTCCCGCCGATGCGGCGAAGCCGTCCAACCCAAGCAGCGGTGGCCTCCGGCACCTCCCCAGGAGACTGCGGGCACTCGCGTTCGACGGTCAGCGAGAGGTCATCGAGAACTGCGGGTATGGCACTGGTGGAGGCATTCCCGGCGCGCAGCGCGTCAAGGATCTCCGGGGTCAGTACAGCAACAGCCACGCCTCACACCTCCGCAGGTCAGGAAGGCAACACAGCTGGAACCCATGGAGCTCAGAGATCGGATTCGCGGCTTCATCGCCCACGTTCTCGCTGGCTCAACTACGGTGGCGTGGAGCCAGGTTCATGTGCAACCACATCTGCGTTGAATATTCGGCGAAGACGAAATTGGACTATGCGTGAACCTGCACAAGGGGCTGCCAGCCCCGAACACGCGGTGCCACACTCTGCACACGGCACCTCGGCGCCGGCACACGGACACAGGGAGGGCGCACAGATGGCAGCGAAGCGGGGGGCGACCGGCAGGCGCCTCGAACTGGGTCTTCAGCTGAGGGGCATTCGCGAGAGCATCGTGGTCAACGGAAGGCCGATGACCCGCAAGCATGCCGTGCAGGGCACCAAGATCTCCGAAGCCGCCCTCCAACGCATCGAGACGGGGAGCCTTGGTTTTCGGAACGTCGGCGACCTGCGGAAGCTCCTGGCCAAGTACGGGGTGGACGACGAGGAGACCATCGAACTCTTCGTGGAGATGAATCGCGATGCCACCAGCCAGGACTGGGTAACCCGCTACCGGGGGCAGTTGCTTCCGGCCATGCAAGGCTTCGTGGGGATCGAAGCCGAGGCCCAGGAGATCAGGGCCTACCATCCGCAGGTCGTGCACGGACTCCTGCAGACGAAGGCGTACGCGGAGGCGATCTACGAGATCGAGAAGCCCATCGAGGAGACGACCAGCGAGTTCGTCCGCGTGAACGTGGCGCTGCGCATGGAGCGCAAGCAGCGTGTGCTGGAGCGAGAGCCGGATCCGGTGAAACTCTGGGTCATCCTCGGCGAGGCGGGTCTGAGGTACGCCATCGGAGGCCCGGACGTGATGCGCGAGCAGTACGAAGAAATCACGAGGCTGGCAAAACTTGACCATGTCACAATCCAGGTGCTCCCCGTCAACGGCCGGGGGTATCGCGCCAGCAGCGACCTGGCGATCCTCGACCTGGGCGACGGGTTGCCCCTCATGGCCCAGGTGGACAACGCTTGGGGTGCGGTGTCGACATCGGACAAGCCGAAGGAGGTAGCTCGGTTCACCCGCGGGTTCAACCAGATGATCTCCTCGGCGCTTCCGTCCGAGGAGACCCCCGAATTCATGCAACGACTAGCACGAGAGTTGTAGAACCATCAACACTCACATCCCAGCCCTGGAGCTGGCCCCCGAAGATGCCTGGTACAAGTCGTCGTACAGCGGCGGCTCGGGCAACAGTTGCGTCGAGATCGCGGACCTGACTGCCGGCCGTGGAGTGGTCGGTGTCCGAGACTCCAAGGACCCGAGCGGCCCGGCCCTCCAGATCAGTCCGGCCGGGTGGGCATCGTTCGTCGCACTGGTGCGTTCCGGCGAAGTCGACTTCGGCGCGGTCTGACGACGTACGAGCCTGGTAGAGCGCAAGACGCTGGCCCTCCTCTGGCGATGAGAGGAGGGCCAGCGGCACGCGCCGGACTGAGCGCGGCGACAACGTCATATTCGCATCCGGCGGCCTATATTTCAGTCACATCCGGACGCGGTCCGAATCCGCGACGACACCGAGGGTGACTGATCGGCCATTCTGCGGCCTCCTCAACGCCTCTCAGGGTCCGGTTGGCCTTGTCCGGGTCCTGGTGCGATGTCCAGCCGCAGTCAGCCGAGTCGAACACCTCGACTACCGTGACGCCGGCTTCTCGGCTGCGGTTCAGGGTGCCAGCGTTGTATGCCACCGCGCTCTTCGTGAGCGTTGCCGCCTCCGC
This sequence comes from Streptomyces smaragdinus, assembly GCF_009604385.1. Taxonomy (GTDB): domain Bacteria; phylum Actinomycetota; class Actinomycetes; order Streptomycetales; family Streptomycetaceae; genus Streptomyces; species Streptomyces smaragdinus. Next base: position 385,410 of record NZ_WEGJ01000003.1, on the reverse strand, counting down.
CCACGCCCGTACGGGGACACGGGCACCGTTGCGGTACACCACGTGGGTCAGCTGGTGGTCGGTGGCAAGCCGGTCGGCGAGCGCCTTCGCTGCTTGGCGGCCGGTGGTGTACCCGGCACCCAGCTGCGGAACCTCACGGCGGGCGGCTTCCCGCACAGCGCGGTAGAGGGCATTAGCAATGCGCTGCTGTTCCTGGGAGCAGCGCAAGAAGTCGGCGTAGGTGTCGGCCGCGAGGGACTGCAGGGCCTCCACGTGGAGGAGGCTCCATGTGAACCGCTGACCGAGGGCGGCTGCGGCTTGGGTCGCGCCAGCCTGGTACAGCCAGGGCAGCTGTTGCTGGACAAACCCCCGGATCTCGCTGCCGGCCCGCAGCGCGAAGTCGGCGATGGCGGCCTTGAAGTCCTCCAGCTGGGCGGCGACCTGCGGCGCTTGAGGGCTGAACGCGACGGCGTCGAGGAGGAACCGTTGCCTGTCCGCCAGGCGCTGCCAGGCGTCTTCGAGGACGCGTGCGACACGGCGCGCGACCTCTTCGGTGTTGCCGGGCGTCAGGGGTGGCCAGTCGTAGGGCACGTGCGCTCCTGGCGGTTCACCGCGTACGCGGACGGGTGGGCAGAAGCGGCGCGACGACGAGATCCGGGATGCCGTCGGATCCCGCGGGGCCGTCGGGTGGTGTGGCCTGTTCGACGGCGGCGATCTGGCGTTCCAGGCCCGTGAGGTTGTTGGTGTTGTCGATGGTGACGACGCCATCGACGGTGAGGCGCAGTGGATCGGCCAGGAGTCGGGCGCGCCGCTCGGTGAGGACTTCCAGGGCGACGTCGCGGGCGGAGCCAAGACGAGTGTAGCGAGCCTCCAGGTCGGTGGGGTCGATCGTAGGACCGAGCTGGGCATGGAGCCAGGCGAGGACGTCGGGGGTCACGGTTGCCGCTCCTTCTGCTGGTGTATCGGCCCGGTACCTGATCGGGTACCGGGCCGGGTGCGGCTACTTCGCGGCGGGCTTACGGGTGCGGCTGCGGGTCAGCTTCTCCGGCCCTGGCTGTGGAGCCTCGGGCTCGGGTGCTGGGTCGTCGAGCGGCGGTGTCTGCGGATGTTCGCCGATCAGCGACGGGGCGTGGGCCGTGACCGCCTTCGATTCGTCTGTCCAGGCGCTCGGGTTGGTGATCAGCTCGGCTACGCAGTCTTCCGGCGCGTCGCCGGGCTCCAGCAGGATCCGTTCACGGGTGACCGGGTGGTCCAAGTGCACCGCGGCGGCGAGGCGGCGTCCCATCAAAGGACCTTCGCGACTAGATGGGCGTCCGGGGTATGCATGACCGGCATCGCCACGGCGGCGCCCTTGGTCCAGATCTGCGGCGGGTCGTCCTGCACACCGCGCGTGATGATGATCCCCGGGGCGTCCTCGCGGCTGATCTCTGGATTGGAGCCGCGGGTGAGGACCAGGGACTCCGCCGTGGTGCCGTACTGGGTCTGTGCCCACCGCGTACGGTCCGGCGGGACAAGGATCCACCGGTCGTCGGGCAGCACCTTCACCGAGGCGCCATCGACTCGGACCTGCGCCTTATAAAACTGGATCGGCGGCAGGTCGTAGTTGCCGCGCACCACGTTGATCTGCTGCGGGTTCAGAGAGGCCGTCGGTGTCGACGACGGGGACACCGACCCGTAGTAGGCGGCGCGGTAGGCGTTGTTCGCCGCGAGGTAGGAGAAGGCCCGCTTGCTGGTGAGGACGAACTCGGGCGCGGGCACGCCCTTGTCCTCGAGGTACTGCAGCCACGCCAGCTCGTCACGGACCGGGTCCGAGGTCGGGTCGGACCACAGCACGGGGGCGGTGGGCATGTTCCCGGCCGGCACACCCCAGTCGACCTCGATGGTCAGCCCGTTCTCGTTGGTGAGGGTGAACTTGCCGTCGATCAGGACATCGCCGGCGGCGAGCTCCAGGCGGGCGCGGATCGCCTCTACGTGCCGCTCGACGTCGTCGTACAGCAGCTCGATGAGCCGGTCCTGGTCGGCGCCGTGCGCGGCCTCCAGCAGGATCTGCTCCTGCTCGCCGACGCGCAGCTTCTGGCCCAGCGGCGGCAGCATGCCTTCGCGACTGTTCTGCCATGCCTCGCGGGTTGCGAACGGCACGCTCGCGTCGTAGGCGCGGAACTTCGCGGTGTTGACGTACCGGCCGTTGTCCCGGACCCGCCACTTCACGTCGCCGAGTTCCAGCGTCGGGAACACCGCGGTGACGCCACCGGTGAGGAGGAAGTCGGCCGGGGTGGGGATGGCTCGGGCGAACGCGGTGAGGTCGCGGGCCGTCACATCGGCGATGAGGTCCTGGATGGTCATGGTGAGCCTCCTCCCTTACACGAATCGGATCTGCTGGATGGCGGACGGTGCGACGGGCGCGACGACGACGGGCAACTTGGAGGTGCGCACCACGCCGTGCCACAGCAGCGCCGCGGGGATCTTCGTCGCACCCGGCGCGAACAGTGTCTCTGCGTACACGAACCCGGCGAGGTTCTGGCGGCCGTCGGTCGCGCCGGTGGCGTACAGGCCGTACAGCCCGGACACTGTGATCTTGCCGATGGGCAGGCCGGACAGCAGCCGGGAGTACGGCTGGGCGGGGTCGGTTGATGCGAAGAAGTGCGTGCCTGCCGTGAAGGTGGACATGTCGAGGGTGACGGTGTCGGTGTGGTCGGTGCCGTGCAGCGACGCGAGCCATTCGGTGTTCGCGGTGTACGACGCCGACGTGGAGATTGGCTGAATGCTCACAGCCAGTCCTTCCGTGGACGGGAGCGGTCAGGGTCCGCGCACTCACCTGCGGTGGTGCCGTCCACGAGAAGGGAGGGCGTGGTCCCCTGCGTCCGGCGTTGTCCCGCCGGTAGGAGGTCAGTCGGCCAGGTAGCCGCGCCGCTTGGCCATCGCCAGGCCGGCGCTACGTGCCTTCGGTTGGCCGCTGCCGCGCGGCGGGGGACCGCCTGCGGGGGATCCACCTGGCGCTGGCGGCGGAGGCGCGGGATGGGTGCCGAACAGTTCGGGGCGGCGGGCCTTCAGCGCGGTGGCGGCGTTCACCACTGCCGGTTCATCGGCATCGTCGTCGACGGCGAGGAGACGTTCAGCATCAGCAAGGTTGTCGCCGGAGGCTCCGAGGGTGACCAGCGCGGAGCGGCGGACGAAGGCGCACTCCTTGGCGGCGGCCGCGGCCTCACGCTGCTTCGCGGCTTCGGCTGCTGTTTCAGCGGCTCGCTCACGCCGCTCCACCTCGGTGAGCTGTGCCTGCTGCATCTCACGTTGCGCGGTGACGAATGCAGTGAGGTCGTCGGGCTTGTCGAACCCGAGCTGGTCGAGGAGCCGCTTTACCGCAGTCCGACCACCCTGATCCTTCTCACGGGCCAGAAGCCGCGACAGAGTGTCCTGGTCGACCACGGTTCTCGTGCCCGTATCGGGGCTGGTGCCCGTGCCAGGGTTACCGGGCTGGGCCGAGAGATCGTTCGGCGCGGCACCCAGGATCGGGAAGATGGGTCGGCCGTCGTGCCGATAGCCGAGCGGGGCGCGCGGATCGGGTAGCACGCGGAGCATAGGAGAGTCCTCCAACTACAGCGCCCCCGCGCTGCACACGAGTGTAGCCAAAGCAGCGGGATCGACCGTCACGTCAATCGCCATTGCCCAAGGCAGCCTCTGCCGGCGCTCGCTTGAGGGAGGCTCGAGTGTCCGCCGACGGCACGGACCGTGCGGTCATGTGTCCTGAACCAGCTCTATACATCAGTGAGATGGGATGTGCCCAGATAGCATGTCTGGATGGTGCAGAGGAGAGGTCAGAACGGGCGGGGCACTGTGTTCCCCATCGTTGAAGCGTTTGGATACCCTCACGACAGCGTGACACCCGAAGCCGTCAAGGTGCGGAGCGAGAAGGCATGCCCCTTCGCTGGCGGACCATGCGAGAAGTACCGGCAGTACCATTTTGGCTACTGCTCGGTTACCTATGCCGCCAATTGGGACAAAGGTCAACAGAAGACGTATGCGGTCTGTGATCACCGCCTGGACGGCCCTCCAGTCGAATGGGCAGTCGCCGATTATTTCGGTAGTGATCAAGCGACGCTAGTTTCCGAAGTCATGGCAACGAGTAAGCCAAGACTTAATATTGATTATGTCGCCTTCTCTGATGACCCTTCCGCCCCGGACGGGACTCGCCTCATTGCTATCGAAACGCAGGCGATCGATCTGCGGGGTGGTGGGGTTGGCCCAGCGTGGGAAGCGTGGGAAGCAGATGACGTTGCGAACTGGCGCGCGTATTTTACCGCGGAAGCTGAACGCAAAGGGCGTCGTGACACCGTTGACTATGGCGTGAATACTGGAAATGTGTACAAACGCCTTGGAACTCAGGTGGCCGTAAAAGGAGAATATCTCGCACAAATCGACATACCCTTGTACGTTGTCATGCAGCATAGCATTCTGGAACAACTTCGGTCCCGGATTAATTTCACGCCGGTCGGCGATGACGTGCCGTGGAACATCACCTTCGCTGGATTCGAGTACGACGGCAACGTGGACTTGGGCGGTAAACTTGATATCGGCCTTGTTGAATCCGTTCGAACCACGCTGCCGAACTATTTGGAAGCTATGACGTCAAGTCGAGAGGGCGCCGCCCTTCGATCCGACTTCGTTGCTAGGGTTAGAAAGAAGAAGAAATTGCCAGATGGTCAGCAGAACCTGTTCGCCATCTGAATGTTTCAGTCGCAGGCATCGACTGAATCACTCGATTGAAATTCAGCTCAGAGACTTCAATTGTGCGCGGCCATTTATCGCCCGGCGAGCGATTTTGTCTAGAATAGCTGCGAACTCTGGTTGATATCTCTTTGTGCTGGAAGTTCTGCATCATTGGTGTCTGCGGTAGCGAAATCTGCGTCAGTCGCGTTCGCTCGTGCGGCCGCGAAGAACTTGGATGTGATCTCAAAGCCCATGCCGCGGCGACCATTTTTGACGGCTACTGCGAGAGACCTACCCGTGCCGCAGAACGGGTCCAACACGAGACCGTCGGGGGGGCATGAACTCAAGATTCTGGGCTCAATCAGCTTCACAGGGAAAGTCGCCGAATGGCCGTCCGAGCCTGCTGCAGCGTTCACGCGAACGACGTCCCGAGCCCCTTCTTCCACGGCAGCCATGTCGTAGTAGTACTTGGCTCGCCCCTCCTTCGGCCGCTTCACGAAGTGGAAGAAGTGTTCGTGTGCCAGTCGCAGCCGATCCTTCTCCGGCCGTGGCGGAATATTTTGCTTCTCCCAGATAACATCATTGCGGAGAATCCACCGCTTGTCTTGCATGGCGATAGCGAACCGTGCGGGAATCAGCAGCATCTGCTTTTCTTGCCGGAAGCCTCCCATGGGAGTCTTCCGGCGCATCCGTGGGTTATCGCCGAGTCCCTGCCGGCCATCCATTCGGATGCTTGACCAGCGAGCAAAGTAGGTATCTCCAATGTTGATCCACAGGCTACCGCCCGACTTCAGTGCCGGGGCGCTGCGCTGAAAGATTTCAACCAGGTGGCTCACGTACCACTCCGGGAGTGGTTCCAATCCCAGGCAGCCGCCATGGAGTCGGTACCAGTCGTACGACGGAGCCTCCTCCTTACTCCCGCCTTGAGACTCCCATTCGCGCAAAATTTCCTCGTTGTGGTCGAGGCCATAAGTGCGGAGTCCCCAATAGGGAGGGGAAGTGATGATCAAGTCAACAGATTCTGCCGGGATTTTCTCCATGAGGTCGTATGCATCACCCTCGTGAACCTCGGCGGTGCCGCTCCGAAGCGGCGGCGCGATTGCGCTGGAATCTGTCATTTTCAACCTCGGGCACCATAGGAATGCTTCACGCGAAGTGGATCAGGTCAGAGTATATACCAATGAGGCTTGGAATTTCAATTCGCAACAGCGCACCCTCTCGGCTGCTGCGCCGCTGACGTCTTTTGTTGTCGCTTCGATGATTGTTTGGTTTTAGACTTGAATAAGTTGTATCCGTGGCCCTGTCGTTGAAGTGAGACTGATGAAAGATTGCAGAACGGTTCGCGGTGGCATCTCCAGATAACCTCCGTCGCATTCACTCCGAGGCAGGATCCCCTGGGAATAGTGGTACGGGCGTTATGCCAGCGTCGGCCTTTGGCAAGCCGAGGTACTCGCGCACCGCCATGTTGTCGCCGGTGGCATCTGCGAGGTGGGCCGCAGCGTCGAATGCCCTCTGCTGGATCCGCTTGATCTCCTTGGCGATGTCCTCGATTGGATAGCCAGCATCTTGCAACATCCGTACCCCGGTCTCGAGACTCATTACGCCGTTCGCCACCCCGGACACTACGTCGGCGAGGACTGCGGTCCGGTCGGTGGGGGTGTGTGGTCCCCATGCCAGGGAGGCTGGCAGAGATTCGCCCGCGGGCCACACCTGCCCGGCCTGGTGCAGTCGCTGCACCATCCGCAGCAGGATCTCGTACTTGTTGGCGCGTGCCAGGCGCATCGAGGCGACGAGGGAGTCCAGCGGGCTGAGCGCGAGTTGCAGTGCGTAGCCCGAGGGGACGGCGGCCGGGTCGAGGGTGCCGAGGCCCGCTGTCGTCAGGCGGGAGTTGCTGGCGATGCGGTCCAGGAGGTGGTCGGTGCGGGCACGGAGCTCGGCGAGCTGCGGGGCGGTGTTGAGGGTGTCCATGCGGCCGGACTCCGACAGCTGCCACACGGTGCCAGCTTCGACGCGTACGGGCAGGGGCTGCCCGGTGGAGCGGTCGATGGGGAGCCGTGCGCCTGCCAGACCGATGATTGGGGTGCCGGTGGTGGCGGACGCGGAGGCGGAGTCGGTGTCGGTGGCGGCCAGCTCATCGAGCAGCTGGAGAACCGTGCCGAGGGTGGATTTGCCCCAGTGTTCGCCGCCGTCGGGAATTGTGTTGGGGATGTGGACGACGGGGATGAAGTCGCACATCAGGTCAAGGCAGTCCAAGACCTCGCCGTCCGAGCGGACTCGGTACGCCGCCTTGGCCGCCGGGAGGTCGTAGATATCGTGGCTGCCCTTGAGGTCGTCCAGCAGCCATTCGGCGTCGGTGAGGTAGCAAGTGATGGTTGACGGTCGCCCCGGTGACCAGGGGTAGGTGCGCGTCACCCTGCCTGTGTTGGCGTCGAGCGTGTCCCCGGCGGTGAGGACTGCGGCGCCATTGCTGTTGTTGAGGGTCTCGCGCGTGGGGTGGGCGTCGTGGCTCTGGGGCGAGACCGTCACGGATCCGATCGGGGCGAGTTCGTAGGTGATGCGTCGGAGCCGGGCCTTGATGCCCTTGCGGGGGTCCTCGGGCAGCTCCCACGCGAAGTGCACGCGTGTCGGGTACTCGGCCCAGTCCAGCTCGCCTTCGTCCCACTCGGGGAAGTAGAAGCCGGGATCGTAGGTGCGCAGCAACACCCGCCCCTTGGCTGGGTCCCAGGCGAGCACGTACACGCCATCACCGCAGCGCACGGCGCACCGCTCGGCCTGCTGGATGCGTAGCGGCAGCAGCTCCTTGCGGGCCCACTCGCGCAGCCGCCCCTGCACCTCGGCTGCAGCGAGGGCTTCGGCGGGCGGGTCCTCTTCCTCGGCATGCTCGGCGCCCGGTACGACGATCGCCTGCTCGGAGCCCAGCAGGTAGCCCAGGGCGGTGTCGATGAGCTTAGTCGGGTCGCCGAGTTCCCGGCGTTCGGTGGCCGCTACGTCGCCGGCGACTGCGGCGACCTGGCCGGCCTGGTTGTTGTCGTAGGAGGCGAGGAGCTTGTAGGCGGCCAGGCGCCGCATGTCTGCCTCGGGAACCCACGATCCGGTGATCTCTGGGAAGACCAGACCCCCGGGTCGGTGTGGGTCGGCCATGACTGGTTTGTAGTTCAGCCACGACCAGGCGTCAATGATCAGCGAGCGTAGGCCCACACTGCCCTCCAGGAAGACCGGCCCCGCGCCCAACATAAGAATAGGACCCCTGAGCGAAGCAGCGGGCGGATGGCTGGGGCGGTTTCCGTATTGGGGCCGTATTCGGTGGTCAGCGACGCCCTTCAAGTCGGTTGTCGGAGAGAGGGCTCTGGGCCGCCGCGAGCTGGTTGGGGTCGGCGAGTTCGGTGAGGGCGTGCACGGCGGCGTCCATGCGGTCCGGGGAGTCCATGCCGGTGATCCAGGTGACCATCTGCTCTTCCAGCTGGGGGAACTGGCCGACGTGGTGGATCAGGCCCTGTTCGTAGAGCTGGGCGATCGGCTCGGCGCGGAGTCGCTTGCCGTGCTTCGCGGTGACCTCGAGGACCATGGGCATGAGGAGGCCGGCGGTTGTGCCTTCGCGGCGCAGTTGTTCCCAGGCTTGGGTGACGACGAGGCGGGCCATGTCACCGCCATAGTTCTTCTCCACGACGATGGCATCGGCCTTGAGGGCCAGGGCGAGGCGGCAGGCGGCGAGGCCCCAGTCGTTCGCTCCCATGGCGCCGGAGCGGTCTTCGAGGACGTACAGGTGCCCGTCGTACGAGCGGGCGGCGCCGATGATGCCGGTCTCGTCCCCGACGGCCGACTCGCCGCCGGCGGGGTCGACGGCGACGACGATCCGGGCCATGTCCAGGCCGCCGAACTCGACGACGGAACAGCGGTTGTCCTTGATCCAGGCGCGCTGCCAGACGCCGCCCTCGGGCGGGCGGGGTTGCTGCTGGTAGAGGGCCGCCCAGACGCGTTCGCCGACGCGTCGGCGGGTGCGGGCGTGGTGGTCTACGTCGAAGCGATCGGGCCACAGCGCCTCGCCGGAGGCGCGGCCGAGGGGGTCGTTCGGTGAGTCGGCGAGGGCGGGGAGGTTCAGGACCCGCCATTCGTTGGCTTCGGCGTCGGCGATGATGCGGCCGGCCAAGTCGTCTTCGTTCCAGCGGGTCTGGATCACGCAGATCGCACCGTCGGGCTCCATACGGGTCTGGAGGACGGACTGCCACCACTCCCAGGTCTTCCGGCGCATCGTCGGGGAGTCGGCGTCCGCCATGTCCTTGACGGGGTCGTCCACGAGCGCGATGGTGGCGCCCTTGCCGGTGAGGCTGCCGCCGATGCCCGCAGCAGCCAGGCCGCCGTCGTGTCCGGCAAGGTCGAACCGGTTGGCGGCTTTCGAACCGGGTCGCAGGCGGATGCCGAGCTGGTCGCCCCAGGTCTCGATAGCATCGCGGATCCAGCGGCCGTGTTCGTCGGCGAGGGATGCCGTGTAGGACGCGATCATGACGCGCCGGTCGGGGTACTTCCGCAGGTACCACAAGGGCGCCCAGCGTGACGCGCGGCGGGACTTGCCGTGTCGGGGTGGCATGGTGAGCATGACGCGGTCGGCGCGGCCTTCGGCCATGTCGAGCCATGCTTGGTCGATGAGGTGCAGGTGTCGGGCCTGCATCTCGCGCCGGTCGGTGAGGACGGCGGCAAGGGCACCGGGCGAGGCGTCCATGGCTATCTTGCGCTCGACTGTGGCGAGGAAGCCTCGCAGTCGCAGGGATGCCCGGGTGGCCATAGTGCGGCGTATGGCCGGCGGCTGGGCCTGGTAGGCGGCAATCAGTTGCTGTTCGCGGTCAGTTGGAGCCACGGGCGGCCTCTTCGGTGATGCTGATGAGAGCTTCGAGTTCATCCAGTGCCGCATTGGTGATCTCGATGGCGGCGCCGCCGGCGCCGGTCACCTCCGTACGGGCGGGCTGGTCGAGGCCGAGTAGACGAGCACGACGCTCCATGATGCGCAGCGCACGATCGATCGCCGGAAGGTTTCCGTCCTTGACGGCTTGGCGGTAGGCGACGAAGAACAGCTTGTCGAGACGCTGGTTCTCCAGGGCCCGCAGCTCCTCGGCCTTCTCCTCCTGTTCGCTGCTGCGCTCCCTCAGGGCGAAGCGGACATCCCGGCAGGCCGTGTTGACCAGCTGCTTGTCGTCCGGCGGTTCCTGGCCGTTGCGGAACCGTTCGATGCCGTACCCCTGAGGGTAGGCAATGTGGTCGCTGTTGATGGCGGGATCAGCGGCGAGCTTGCGGGCAACGGTGAGCCAGTCCACGCCAGCAAGGCGCAGCTCGATCGCGTCAGCGCGCCGCTGGGCGATAGCGGCACGGACGGCCTTGTCGGGGCGTCCCACGGGGCAGCGGTCCTTCCAAGTGCGCCCCCACGCCCCTTCATGTTCCCCTACGGAGGCGCTCCCGTGAGGAGCCTGGGCCTTGGAAACTTCCCACCGCACGTCAGCTTCGGCTACTCGGCCGACGCACTGACAGCGAAAGGTGTCCCATGGTCTGTAAGGATGCGATTGCGTGGTTCGAGGCCGGTTGTTGACTGCGCATCATCTGCTGCTGGAGCATGAGGTGTTGGATGGACTCTCCGCATCGGGGGAATGTATGTCGTTGGTTGGACGCAGGGGAAGCGGTGAGGGTTCGGATGCCGTCTACTTCAAGCGGACCGAGCACAAAGACACGTGGACCTACCACATCTACGGAGGACCCAGCAGACAAGCCGCGCTCGAATATCTCCGTCGGACACCGGTCCGGGACGGGTACGTCTATACCATTGTGGAGACCCCGGAAGGAAACTTCGGGCGTGACCTCGTCTATCTGTTCCGCGAATCTGACGGAGCACTGATCGAGCTCGGAAAGCGGCCTCAGGCGGAATGCCCTTCGCCGTCTAGCACGCGGTGTGCGTGGTGCAGCTTCTTCGTCGCCCCTTTCTCTATTCCGATCACTGAAAGGTATATGGCAGAGGTCCACTGGCATCCGGACGACACCGATGCCGCGGAAATGATCCACAATGGCGCCGGATTGCGATGTCCGAAATGCGCACTATTGCAGTGCGCCGTGTGTAGCGGCCTTGCTAAATATGCCGCTCGAAAGGTACGCATTCCTTTTTCGGATCCTGGAGCGAATATCATTCCCCTTTGTCGGGCGTGTGGCGCACGCCTGGAACTCCATTCAAAGCTCGGCCTAGCCGGACGCTCGACGGCACCGTCGAGGCCCGACGCGGATCAGATGGTTACGCTCCCGGCCGACCCCTTGGGAGACGAGATGTGGGGCCGGGCGCCGTTGCGGGTCCCCTGGAATATCGACGTGGCACGCTTCTTCGAGCAGGATCCGTTACCGTATATGTGGCCGCAAGACGGCGACTATATGTCACATATTGACTACTTGTCGCGCCTCGGCGAGAGTTACCTCAAGATGCTTCTGAGGTCTAGTTGGATTAACGTCTTCCTTCATCACCCCAATCCCGATGTGAACCTGGGATGCTTGCGGAGTGCTCCGCCTGAGGGAAGCGAGGAAATGGCGTCGCTCGCCGATCTGCTTGCCTCTGCAACGGCTGAATCACATGTCAAGGAAGAGGCGGTACGGGTCTTCTGGGGGCTGGACGACTTCTATATTACGTTCATACTTAACGTTTTGCTGTCGCGCGACCTGGCGCCGTCAGGCTATAGCACGAACCAGGTTCACCAGGCGATCAGTAAACTCCGCACAGCCTGCCCCGAGGAACGGCGGGCTTGGTTCGACGAGCAGTTGACGCAGCCGGAAGAGGACTGAACCTTCTTTACGGGTGTCAGAGCATTCGGACACGGTGCCTGCGTGCGGGTGCGTGCTGCTACACAGCTGTCCGCCTGGGTTGTTGCTGCGTTGCTCATATAGATCGGAATTCACTGCTGTGTGACGCTCTCTCAGGTACCGATGTGGACATACGCTGCCCACCGGAACGGATTCCGCATGCCGTCGGGCTGTCCCGTTCCCTTTCCCCTGCGGGCTCTCTGAACGGCATCATGGAGGGCATACCCTGCGCGGCTAACGTCGAATTTGCCCTCGGCGGTGCGGAGCCGCGTGTAGAAGTCGTCAGCCACATCTACGGAGAGTTGATCATCGATCTCCCACAGTGTGCTGATGACGTGTGGGAAGCCAGCGATCAGGAATGCCGAGGCGAGATGGATTGATTCGTCAAGTAGATGCGCCGGCTTCGTCGATGCCGTACTGCACGCAGACAGGTAGGCGAGTTGCGCGTGGTCGAGGGCGATCGGGGCCAGGCTTGCCGCAGTCAGCGGATTGCTCTCATGGTCTCGTAACAGCAGTCGGCTGCGGGAGGGCTGGTGCTCGTCGCTGACGCCATGGCAGCTGAAGTGAGCGATCGGGTGGTGCGCCAGTTGAGTCAGCACGGAGTTCTTGGTCGGCTCTCCGGCGGCGTCCAATGCCGCCTCCTGCTCGGCGAGCACAGTCAGGACCGGAAGGTGCCCGCGCAACACCCTGACCTCTTCCCTGACGTGAGGCAGGTAGCCCGCGCCGGACAGTCCCGGTGTGGTGGGCATCGCAACCACGAGGGCAGCAGGCGGCGAGTCGAACGGGGCGCACGAGGGGGCGGCGTCGGCTGCCTGCCTCGTGTGGATGAGTGTGCGCAGCGACGGCGCGTAGGAGGAAACCACGCGATCAATCACCGTGCGTGGGCAGTTCCCGTCGGAAGCAGTGGAGTGGTGGCCCGCGGCGTGGATTGGGAGCAGACTGAGCAGCCCGCACGGAACCCACCAGATTCGCGTCCAAGTTCCTGTCTCGTCGGAAGGGCGGCTGTGGCAGCCGAGGGCCTCCAGCACGGGCGCTGCCACGGCGTCCCACAGCCATGCCAGCACGACCTCCATCTTGACACCGGCCCGCTCTTCAAGGGCAGGGTCCCCCCACAACAGGATCGAACGCCGGGCTGCGTGGAACGCCGAGGCTCGGATGGCCGCATCGCCCGCGTCGAGGTCCGTGAGTGGCAGTGTGCTGACCCCATCCTTCGTGACCAGAAGGGCATGGCTTCCATAGGCGCTGACGTTGAGTACGACTACGGGCCCCGAGGCTGCAGCATCGACCAGTTCGTCTGCGTCCGGTGGAAGGCCGAACGAGCCAAAGCCGGGTAGCGTCCTGATCCTGGCGAGAGTGGCGGTGAACTGTGCGGCGAGTTCGTGTCTCTCTCGTCCGATGCCGAGACTGGCTGTAGCCGTGTGAATCTCATCCCCCTCAGGGTTCGATACCGATCCGGGCTCCCACGGCTGGTCAAGTAGATCGCGGAGTTCGACGAAGCGTGCGGCGACATCTGGATGGCTGCGGTGTAGCTCGGCTAGGTCGTCGCGACCGTCGAGCGCCTGGCTGATGAGGATCGCGCGTCCGGCCTCCAACAGGCTGAGGGCTCGCCGGGGCCGTTCATCCTCGGACAGACGCGGATCAGCCAGGACGAGCGAGGCCGCCTCGCTGGCCAGTCCCGCCAGGCTGCCCAGTGCGTGCTCCTGGTCGCTGCGGGACAGCCGGCGAGGGCTGACCTCCGGCAGGAGACGCACCGCGTCTTGGAGTAAGTCCGTCGCCCGGAGTACTTCGGAAGCGGCGACCAGGCCAGCGGCTGCCACCTTCGCTGAGCTAAGGCGCTGCCCGACGGGAGCCGTCTCCACGCTCCATGCCTCGATGCTGGCCTCAGTCGCAGCTTGCTGGTCGTTCGAGTCGTTCAGGTGCGTGGAACGGGCGTGCAGCGCGGCACTCAGTTCGGCGAGGAACCACGAGCGTTCGGGGTGGTCACTGGAGAGCAACGACACACTTCTGCGACCCGCGTCCACTGCTTCATCCAAGTCCTCAATCTGGGCGGTTTGTTCGTACCGACGTGTCAGGGAATGGGTCAGGTTCGCAAGATAGCGGGCCAGTTCTACGGACTCCAGCCGGGTCGACGCCGCCACGGCTTGGCGGGCCATGTTGATGCTTTCGTCCAGATCTTCGATCCCGCCACGGTGGTCGTACTTCGCCCCCAGAGCGATGCCGAGGTTCGACAGGTACATGGCCTGTTCGGACCGGTGCCTACCGTTTTCCACTGCCGCGCGGCCGTGGGCGATCGCCGCTTCGATGTCGTCAGGGTCTCGCGTCCTGCAGAACCTGGACCATTGCAGCAGACCCAGGGTGTTCAGCGCGATTGTGTGCCGTCTGCGGCCGAGGGTCGAAGTCTGCAGCATTGTCTGCTGATGCCGAATCGCCTCGTCCAGATCTGCAAGTGCCCCGGCCTGATGGTGGCGTGTGAAAAGCAGTGCGGACAGGGGGGCAGCAAAATGTGCCAAGCCGAGCCTGTGGCCTAGGGCCCGAGTCAGACCTGAACGGGCAAGGGCAATGGCCTCGTCTAGGTCCGCAACCATGCCAGTCGCGCTATGTCGATTCCGCAAGGCCGATATGAGGATAATCTCGAAAGGCGTCCCAGTGAAGGAGTCTTCGGCGCGTACATCCTCGGACGCGCGAACGAGGTAAACCGCCTCATCCAGGAATGAAATCTCCCCCGAGAAGGTGGCCTCTTGGTGTAGCTGGGCCACCAGGCGAGCCAGGAGCGTCCCCCGCTGTGGATGACCTTCGGGTGTCATGTCGTACGCCGCTCGACTGCAGCTAAGGGCCTCGTCCAGCCCTTCTGCCGACTGGGTTAACTCGCAGCGGACTGCCAGCACGCTACCAAGCCCGGCCAGGCTCATTGCGTGGACGACACCCTCACGGGGGCGTGCGTTAATTCCTCGCCGGATAACGGCGACAGCCTCGTCCAGAGCTGCCGGGCTGCCGGTTTCTTCGGCGAGTCGACGCAGGTACTGGGCCAGATTGTAGAGGGCGTATTTGCGTGTGATACCAGGATTACTCAGCGCGAGCGACGTTCGTGCCAGATCGATGGACTCCTCTAAGTCCTCTACCGATCCGTGGTATTGGAACCGTGTGCTGAGTGCATCACCCAAAATTGCCAGGGCGGCAGCCCCGTCACGAGAGCGACGGGTTGGTAGGGCCGTCGCGGTTCGGGCAAGATCGATGGCCTCGTTGAGGTCCGACTCCTGTTCCGCGACACTAAATCGCTCGTGAAACACTGTAGAGAGGGCCGCGAGGCAGCTGGCGTCTGACCGGTTCAGGGAAATGGCCTCACGCCCTGCGTCGATCGCGGCATCCAAGTCCTCCACTTTATCGGCTTCCGTGAAGCGCCGATACAACGCAGCGAGGAGGCTGCGGAGATGAGGTATGCGCCCACGGTCATCGGGCGGCACTTTCGCGACGGCTGCGCGGAACGAGGAGATCGCCCTGTTCAGCTCGGCGGGGGAGTGGGTTCGCTCGAAGCTGTCCAAGGCCGAGTTGCCCGCTGCTGCGTGCGCGCTCGCTTCGTCTAAGGTGTTCACCTTGGCCGCCCTCCGGTGTCAGGGGAGGATGATGCGCTCGGGGTCCTCGCGGATCATGCCGAGCATTCGGTCCAGTTCGGCGGGGTCGATACTGGCTGGAACCTCAAGCCTGGCCCCCGATGCGAGCTCGATCACAATGTGCTGTCCGTCCTTGGCCGCGCCGCGCGCCAGGATGCCAGTGACCAAGGCGGTCAGGGCGGAACTCACGGCGGCAATCGTGGCCACAAGCATCGCGGGTTCGGCGGTCCGGAACCGCGATCTCAATGCTTCTAGTTCGATCGAGATCCCGGCACCCCAGGCTTCGCCATGGCTCAGTTCTCCGTGGACGTCCTGCGGTGCGCGTGACTCCGATGCGACGATCACACGCCATGTGGTTGACTCCAGCGCCATCCCCAGCTCCTTCACACACTTGGTCAACACCGGTCTGAGGCCTGCCGGTTGAGGATCGAGTATGGCACGCGGACGGGGCCCGATCGCGGAGTGTCGCAGCCTACCGGAGTCTCTTCCCGGTGGTTGGTGCTGCGGCCTCACAACCAGACTCTCCCCTTCGCCGGTTGCCGTCTCGCCCGTGTCGGGGGTGGGGCGTACCGCGCCGCCCCACCCCCGACACGATCACATCAAGGTGAGCTGGCCCAGGTTGGCCGACTGCGTCTCTGGGAGTGCAGGTGGAGCATCTGGGGCGTCGCGGTACATACGCAGCCACCAGGCGAATTGGTAGTTGCGGCAAGTGCGGTAGCGGACAGAATTCCGGAGGGGCTCATCGGAAGGGATCGTGTGTTCTCCCCATCCGGTGATCGGGCGTGCATTGCTGAGATGAACGTAGATACCTGACACAAGTGCGGGGCCGTTCCACTGTTCTCCTGGAGCGTCTTCGAAGGCCAAGTGGGCATTCTGGTTCCAGTCCCATGGGGTGGGGAGGGCGCACAGATACCAGGCCAGCGGCGGATTCTTTAGCGGGAGTTGGAGGGTCTGAAGTCGACGGCGAACGTCCACGCGGGGTCGATCGGGTTGGCCGAAGGCGCGGAGACAGTGCTGGTCGAGGGCGACGTGCCGTATGCCGGCCAGCCACATGATCTGGTATCGGTTTCGCGACTCGATCTCGATCTGAATTCCTTGCGGCATGCGCTCCCCAAATGTGTTCTCAGGTGGCGAGAGAATTGTTTCTCTCTCTTGTCAATTTTATCAAATTTCCTGCCAATTCCAGATGTCTGCCGTGTCGAAAATTGTTCGGGTAGGGCATGTTGAATTCCTCTTCGAATGCCTTCTCGTATTCCTCTCTCGGGAGCGAGGCGGGGCGTCGGCATGTTGCCTTGATGTTGGATCCGCTGAGGTCGGTGAGCTTCACGTCTTCGAAGTAGAGCCGGAGCATAGGCTCCAGCGTCTCGGGGGTGTGGAAGCGGAGCTTCTGCCACTTTCCCTTGACGAAGTTCATCTCCACGTTGTCCTCGTCGAGGAAGCTCATCTTCGTGGTTGCCGTCTGGGACGTGACGCGCTTGGCTTGCTCGTCGCGCAGTTCGCGGGCGAGACTTCGGGTGCCGAGGCACACTACGCCGTCGGCGGCGCACAGGGCGTTCACGGTGGTCATCACCCAGTGCTGGTAGTTGAGTGACGTGGTGGCGTTGATGACGGAGTCCAGCACGACCACGTCGTACAAGCCGTTGGCCTGGATGTCCTTGTCGATGTCGCGGATCATTCTGACGACGGCCCGGATGTCGACGGCATACGAGCCGTCTCGGCACCGGTAGGGCTCGTAGTCGTGGATGTTGAAGCCCTTGGCGCGCAGGTGCTTGGCGTAGTCGCCGTAGCCGGCGCCGAAGTCGATCACGCGGTGGCTGGGTTTCAGCCAGGGCATGACGAGTTGGTCCCAGGTCTCGGAGCCGTATGCGAGCTTGCCAGCCTTCGCCTTGGAGGAGAACTGGCGGAGTCGCTTGGGCTGGACGATGTGCTGGTTCCAGACGGGCGCCTTGCCCTCGATCGCGGTCCAGTCGTACACGCCGTACTCACCTGTGAGATCGGCGTGGAGCTTGGCGGCCTCCGACGAGGGCACCGTCCAGGCGAGGAGGTCGAAGCGCGAGATGGAGGCGACGACGGCGTACTCGGCGTTGAGGACGATCCGGCCCTGGTCGTCGATCACCACGCTGCCCCAGGGGCCGTGGCCGGCCGTCATGTGGCCGATGGCGTTGACGAACGAGAGGTTCTTGCGCTCGGCGACGCGGATGGACTGCCACGGGATCCAGGACCAGGCGCCGATCTCGCCCGGCTCGGCGTAGACCACGCTCGCTTCGGTTTCCACGCGGTTGTGGAGGAGGTTGAACTGGATCTCGTCTTGGAGGCGGACCTTCGTGCCGAGCATCACCGCGGGGGTGTGGGTCATGCCGAGGGCCTTGAGGCCCTTGGTCCTCTGGTGGCCGGCGACCAGGGTGCCGTCCGCGTTCAGGATTACCGGCTTGACGACTCCGTGGCACCGAAGCGATGCCTGAAGCCGGGCGAAGGCCGTGTCGCTGAGGCGGCGCGGGTTGTAGTCGGCGGGGCGCAGCTGGTCGAGCGGGTATGCCTCGTGGAACGTCGTGGTGGGCGCTTTGCTCATGCTGCATCGCCTTCCTGGTGGGCCTCCTGGAGGACGTGCCAGCCGAAGCCGAGATCGCTGTTGGTGTCGTCGACGAACTTCGTGTAGATGGCGTTGAGGGCTTCGACCTCTTCGGACGTGATCCGGACCCGCTTGGACTCCCACTGGAGGTAGCCCCACTGGAGGTAGTCCACGGCAGCGACGGCTCCAGTACCCGCGCCGTCGGAGGTCAGCTCCAGCGACTCGGGTAGCGAGGCATCGTCCAGGAGCTGGTCGACGCTCTCGCGGTCGTACCCCGTGCCGGCGAGGTCGGGGATCTCGGAGAGAACCTCGGCCAGCAGGGCAGTGTCGTAGCCGGCGAGGTCGTTGGTCCGGTTGTCGACGATGACGATTCGGGCTGCTGCGTTGTCATCGACATCGACCCAGGTGGCCGCGATGTGTTCCCAGCCGAGCTGTTGGGCGGCGGCGACTGTGTGATTTCCCGCCAGGATCTCGTTGGGGCGGCCGGTGTGGTTGCCCTTGTTGACCACGATGGGCCGGTACTGGCCGTTGACCGTCAGCGACTCCGCGATGGCGGGTAGATCGCCGGTGCGGGGGTTGCGGTGGTACGGGATGAGGTCGCCGATGGGGACGGCGAGCGGCAGGAGTTCTTCGGGGATGTTGGCGTGCGTGGTCACGGGCGTCCCTCGTGTAGGCCGGTCCCCGCGCCCTACGCACGCCAACATTAGACGATCAGGAGCAGCGGCGATCTGGCTCGATCGGCTGACGGCCGTCATCGCATGCTGCTGTCGGCGGAAGTTCGCCTGCCGTGTCTCTGGACCGGTACTGCTGCAGCTCGGCCCGGATGGCGTCGAGTTGATCGTCGGTGATGGTGCTCGCGGTGAGCGGGGCGACGTCGATCCGCTCACCGGCGTACTGGTGCGACGAGTTCATGCGTTCGACGCTACCGCTGCGTGGTCATCGGTTGTTGCAGCGGCAGATGCCCGGCGGGACGCACCAGCCGCTGCAGGAGTTGCACCACTCGGCGCCGGGGACGGGGGGTTCGCCGTGCTCGCTGTGCTTGGGCGTGGGGCTGTCGGTCATGTCCTCGTTCTCCTGGGATGCCGTCTGGTCGAGATGGATGCTTCGAGTTCCGCGATGCGCTGTTCCGCGTTCTTCGTGGTGCGGTCTCGGCGCTTTCGGCGTCCTGGGTCTCGTTCGTCGGCGGCCCTGTCCGGCGGGCCGTCACGTTCGATCAGCAGGCGTAGGTACAGCTCGAGGTCTTCCGGGTTGCCTGTGAAGTCGTCTGCGCTCATGTCGCTCCGGAGTGCACGGGACCCGCCCTGGCGTGAGCGAGGGCGGGTCCAGTCGCGTGCGTGGCATGAGATCCCGATGGCTCCGCTTCGGGTGCGGGCCGGTGCCCGGCGGGCAGGGCGCGGGGGATTAGCCACCCGCCAGACACCGTTAGGGATGCCGCATGCCACGGCGCGTTGGTGGGCCGGTTCCGCGGCTGTGGCCGTTCCCCCAACAAGATGGACCGTATCACTCTTTAGTGTCGGGATCTATTTAGGTTGATGTGGATGCGCCCATCGCACGGCGCTCCATGCCGTACTCGTCCGGTGGGCGGGAAGCGGTTGATCCGTCTGTGATGAACGGGTCCGGATGCACGGGCGGTTGAGCGATGGGATCTATTTCTGCGACCGAGGTTCCTGTGCGGGCGAGTGCCGCTCCGCCTTGGCGATGATGAGCGCCGCCTCGAGCTCGACCATGCGCGCCGCGACCATGATGGGGAAGCGGATGCTTACCGAGCGGCCGGCCTGCTTGAGGAGTTCCGCCGCAGCGTGGAAGGTTGCGGCGCTGGCCGCCTCCATAGCCTGGGGGTCATCGTCGCGGCGCGCCCTGACTAGGTTCTGCGCCGCCTCGCGTACGAACGCGGCGGCCTCGGGGTCGTACTCCTCCAGGGCGTTGGCGGTCGCCGGTATGCCCAGGAACAGGTTGTGGTTGATGTTGCGCATGGCGTGGATGTCGTTCATCACTGGGAGACTCCCGATGGGATGAGGGGGCGGCCCGGTTGGCGGGCCGCCCCCGGCTGAGGGGTTCAGGCGGCGACGGTGACGGTGGCAGGCTCGTTGTCCTCTGCCTCCGTCACCGCTGTGCTCGTCGGCTCGGCGTCGTCGGTAGCGCCTTCGGCCGAGGTGGTGGCGTTCCCGTCATCCGTCTCGCCGCCCGTCTCCGGGGAAACGTCGGCCGTGGGCTCCAGACTCGTGAGCGCGGCCTCTGCCTCGGCGGCCAGGTCGGGGGCGATCGCGTCCGGGCTCACCATGAGCTCGCTGGCGTCGGCGTGAGCCTTGGCCTGGCGGAGCTGGAAGCGGGCCTTCTGGAGGAACCCGGCGACCCGGTCCATCTGCTCCAGCCGCTTGCCCACCTGCCCGTCGAGGGCGCGGGCCAGCTCCATGGGGTCGGCCTTGCTGATGGTGTCCAGCAGCTCGCACATGCGCTCGATCTCGTCGAGGTCGCTCTTCGTCTTGGCCTGGGCGCGGGCGAGTTCGGCCTTCTCCTCGGGGGCCATCTCCTTGATCTCGACCATGGAGTCCTGCTGGGCCTCCTTCTCCTGCTTGCGCATGGCGTAGGCGATGTGCACGAGCTGGTTGTCGCTCTTGTCGCCCTTCTTCCAGTCCTCGAAGACGGCCCGCTGGTTGTCCCGGGAGAGGGCGGCGATCTGGACGGCGGCCTGGGTGCCGATGTGTCCGAGGTCGACGGCTGCCTGGATCTCGGGGCGCAGGTTGAGCAGGGCCAGGCGCTGGTTGACGTACTGGACCGACTTGGAGAAGGTCTTCGCGACGCCAGCGACATCGGCGTCACCGTCTGCGTCCAGGACCTTCTTGAAGCCGCGTGCCTCCTCCAGCGGGAGCATGTCCTCGCGGGTCAGGTTCTCGGCCATCGCCTTCTTGAAGGACTCCATGTCGCTGATCTCGGAGTCACCCTCGGGCAGGAGGATCTTCGTCTCGATGGTGATGTTGC
This sequence comes from Streptomyces smaragdinus, assembly GCF_009604385.1. GTDB lineage: Bacteria > Actinomycetota > Actinomycetes > Streptomycetales > Streptomycetaceae > Streptomyces > Streptomyces smaragdinus. Next base: position 364,749 of record NZ_WEGJ01000003.1, on the reverse strand, counting down.
CCGCCAGCTCGTTGGCGCGGAAACGGCGCTCCCCGGCAACCAGCTCGTAGCCGCCCTCGGCGAGCTTGCGTACGACGATCGGCTGGAGGAGGCCATGCTCCTTGATCGAGCCAGCCAGCTCGGCGAGCGCCTCTTCGTTGAAGTGCTCGCGCGGCTGGTTCGGGTTGCGGCGGATCTGGCGCATCTTCAGGGTGGCGAACTTCTGCGACATGGTGGGCTCCAAGAGGTCGGTGGGGGTTTCTTCCTTCCCCCTTCCATCTAGTTCTATTCTATATGCTTTAAGGGTAGGGGTCCACAATTTTTGAGAGATTTTCGCAGGTCAGAGGCGTGATGGGGGCGCGGCTCTCGGGGTCGCGCCGTCACCACGCCCCTGGTCTACCGGCCTTCGGTGGGAGTCGCGGGCTGCTCCGTCTCGACCTCGACTCGCTGCGGCTCGACAAGCGAAAGGGTGCCCAGTGTTCCGCGAATTGATCTCTCGTCAAGGGCGGCGTACGCCGCGCCGTTGGATTCCTTCAACCGGGCCAATACGCGTCCCAGTTCGATCCCCACCCTTGTCCTCCCCGTGCTGCGGTTCCGCCCTCCGGTGGCAGTGATCATTTAGATCCCCGCACAGGCGATATTCCGGCACACATTGAACTCTCGCGGGGGCGGTGCCGCTTGCGAACTTCGGTCTGAGGGTGGAGGAGGGTGCGTGACCCGCAGGCTGAACGTGTGATCGGCTGATGCCATCACAGATCTTGCGTCGGGTGAGCACGCATTGTCAACCAACATAGACATTAGGCTCCCCTGTGAGAATCGCCCATCCTGTGCCCACAGTTGAACATGCACCGAACCTGCCGTTTCGCTCCCTGGAGAGTCCGGCGTGCGCCCAAGGAGTCGCCAGTCCATGCCGTCCGGCCCGGAGATACCTCTCGCCAGCAAGCTCGCCATACTGCTCGACAGGAAGCGTGGAGCGGACGGGAAGATCCCGAGTACGCGCGCCATCGCCGCCGCCACGGCCGAGGTGCCTGGGGGCAGACCGGCGATGACTCATCAGGTGGTGAACGACCTCCTGAACGGGGTGAAGGTCAATCCGTCAACTTCGCAGCTCCAAGGGCTCGCACGCGCATTCGATTGTCCGGTAGCTTTCTTCCTGCCCGGCTACAACGGTTTGACCTCGTTGTCGGTCTACGAGGAGCAGCAGGACGCTCGCGAGGCGCTCCGTCTGGTCCACGATCTGGGCCAGGCTGGCGTCACCGAACTCCTGGAGGCCGCTCGTGAGATCCGTGCCCGACACGGACGTACAGATCTCACGGTCCCCGAAGTCCCCGAGGCGATCCCGCCTGCCGCCGAACCGCCGCGGCCGGGCCGGCGGAGAAGGCTCAGCTTCACGGAGGCGGCCGAGCGGGCCATCTCTGACCTGGAAGGAACCTGAGAAACGACATGGCTGGCATCGTCTTCGGCATCTGTGCCCTGTTCGGTTTCGCGGGCACCGTGCTCTCAGCGCGTGAAGCCTGGCGGCTGCGCAGCCGGGACGAGTACCGCATCGCCCGATACGCTCGCGCCGTAGCGTTCGGACTCTGCACGGTCGGTGTCGTTCTCGCTGTGCCCGCCGTCGAAGAGTTCGTCGGTTCCGCGACTGGCATGAGCAACGCGGCGAAGCTCGGGGCGCACCTCTGCGCCGTCCTGTGGTGCGCCAGCCTTCAACTCATGCTCGTTGACTGGTCCTACAACCACGACGTGCTGAAGGCCAGCCTGATCGCGCGAGCAGTCTTCGCGGCATTCGTCCTCGGTGCGATGCTGCCGTTGTTCATCGCGACCACGGACGAAAGTATCGAGTTCACCACCGAGTACGCGGCGGTCCCAGGCGTCACCGTCTACCTCATGATCTACCTGACGTATGTGGCGATCACCTGCGGCGAGATCGCGTTCCTCTGCTCCGGCATGGCCCGGTCCGTGAAGCAGACGGGTCATGTCTGGACAGTGAGGGGTCTGGGGGTCTCCGCGGTAGCCGCCCTGTTCGGAGTCGCGTACGCGATCAGCAAGGGCTCGTACCTGGTGACCCACTACCTCGGTCATCCATGGCCTCTGCGTACCGAGGAGATCGTCTCTCCCCTCCTGGCCGGGCTCGCCGTTGTCGCTCTGATCGCGGGGCTGACTCTGGCCATGGTGGGCAAGCGGCTGACGACATACGGCGAACAGAACTTAGGAGCCCCCGGAGCCGTCTGAACGGCCGGACAGCTTGCTCCAGTGCAGGACGACCCGGCCCGGTTCAATGGTGCGGATCCCGCGTGCGCTTGCCGGGAAGACCTCGACCTTCTCCAGGAAGAGCCTCGTGAGTGCCTTCTTGGCGGCGGACGGGGCGGTGTTCCACCAGCGCACGAGATCTTCGGCGTCACCAAGGGCGAAGTTCGCCATCTGCTCCGCGTACCGGAGCCTTGATCGGGCGTTCTTGATGTTGGCCGTGATCTCGCGGTCCGCGCCGACGAACGCATCGCTGCTGATGCTGCGGCTTCCGTAGAGGGCCGCCGCCTCGCTCCGGCGGCCTTCCAGGCTCGCGATGGTCGCCTTCAGCTCTTCGGCCTGGGCGCGGACGGCCTCTTGAGCCTTCAGGATCTGGTCACGTATTCCGGGCTTGAGGAGTTCCGCCACGACGTACTCACCGACGTGGTTCTCCAGCAGTTCGGCGTCCATACGGACCTCGCCGCAGCCACCGCGGCCGTTCTTGTCCTTGGGGCGGCACCGGTAGCCGGGCGTTCCGGCGTTGGTCCGCGCCCCTTGGAGCGCCGAGCCGCACTTGCCGCACGTGCACGCGCCGTCCGCCAGGAGATAGTCGTAGGCCGGTGCCGCGTGGGCCATCTTGCGGCTCGTCTCTCGCTCGGCGAGGGCCGTGAACTCCTCGGGGGTGATGGCACCGGGGTGGCCGGCGTCAACGAGTTCGCCGTCGTCGTAGCGCAGTCCGGCGATGGAGGGGTTTCGGAAGAGGCGTCCGACCGAGGCGTCCTTCCATTCCCCGCCCAGGGTTCCCCGGTACCCCTCACCGTTCGCCCACGTGGCGATGTCCGAGTTGGACTGACCTTGCAGTGCCCGGCTCACCATCTGGCGAAGCGGGCCCACCTCATCGTCGCGAAGGCGACGTCGCGACGCGTCGTCGAAGCCGTAGAGCCGTGGCATGCGGTCGTCCGTTCTTCTCTGACACCCCCTGCAGTCGCCAGATCCTAGGTCACGGTCCTACGGGCTAGGCCATGGCCTACGAATCGTTATGCCAAAGCTACGCATGATCGCTACGGGGCGGTGTCACCCCGAGAACTCGCCAGAGTGCAGCTGTAGGGACTCTCACCGTGCCGCCCAGTGAGAGGGGCTGCACGGGGAAAGTCCCGTCCTTGATCAAGTTGTAAGCCTTGTGCACGCCGATTCCCAGGGCCCGCGCAGCCGTCGTGACGTTCACGGTCGGCGGCAGCGCGAGCAGCTCCTCCAGGGTCATCGGACCGGCCCCGGAGGCTGCGGCTACTGAGGTGTCTTTCGTTGTCATTCCCGTTGTCGCGATCTCCCCCGCGCCAACGTCATTAAAGGATACGCCCACACTGGAGTGTTGGGGCAAGATGGAACATCGGTTCGACAAGGACCGACACAGAAGATCCACAAGAGGAAACACGAAGGGGATGTTCGTGTTTGACCCGAGCTACTACCGCCGCTGTGCGTGCAGAGTGCCCGCCGTGGACGGCGACGGCACCCCGATACTCCTGGACGACGGCAAGCCGAAGCTGCGAATGCTTGCGGCGAACTGTCCCAAGCTCTCGCAGAAGGGACACGGTACCTGGTACTTCTACTTCGAACTCGAAGCGGGGAAGGGCGGCCGTCGCCAGCGCGTGCGACGTGGGGGATTCGCCACGAAGAACGACGCGAAGAAGAAGGCGGAAGAGGTCTATCGGGACGTCCTCGGAGGCGCGGACGTTCTCACCGATGCCACCGTCGGCGAGGACCTGCATGCCTGGATCGAGAGGAAGAAAGGTCTGGCCCGCACCACCAAGCACGGCTATGCGGAGCACATCGACCTCTACCTCGAACCGCACCTCGGGCACATCAAGCGCCGCGACCTCAGGCTCCGCCACATCGAGGCGCTGTACGACGCGATCGAGCGGGAGAACGCCGAGCGGCTGCTGCACCACGCCAAGGTGGTCGAGCTGGAGGCGGCGCGCGACGCCGCCCACACCGCATGGGTCCAGGCAGCGGGGAAGGTGGAGGAGCGTCGGGCCGCGCGCCGGGCTTACCTCGACGCCAATGCCGCACTCCGCGAGGGCCGCAAAGGCAAGCGGAAGATCACCAGCGCCGCCACGATGCACCGCATCAACGCCACCCTGCGTTCGTTTCTGGGCGCGGGCATCAAGCGCGGTGAGTACACCACCAACTGGGCGGCGATGGTCGAGCTGCCGGCCGTGAAGCGCCCCAAGGCGCTGGTCTGGACCCCGGAGCGGGTCGAGGCGTGGAAACGGACGGGGAAGAAGCCCAGTCCGGTCATGGTCTGGACTCCGGAGCAGACCGGCGAGTTCCTGGATTACATCGGCGCCGACCGACTCCGGGGAATGTGGCAGGGCTTTATCTTCCGGGGCCCCAGGCGCGGCGAGATGTGCGCACTGCCGTGGGCCGAGGTGAGCCTGACGGGCTCGTTCTTCCGCATCTCTGCCCAGACCGTCGAGATCGCCTACCGGCAGTACGACGAGGACCCCAAGCAGGACAGCGTCCGTACCGTCACCCTCGATGCCCAGACCCGGGAGATCTGGCGGGAGTGGAAGGCCGTCCAGGACCGCGAGCGTGAGCAGTGGTCCGGGGAGAACGCGTGGGTGGACAGCGGGCGGGTCTGGACCATGGAGAACGGTGAGGCATTGCACCCGGACTGGATCAGCCGGCGGTTCCACCGGCTCGTGGAACTGTCCGGGCTCCCGCCGATCCGGCTGCACGACACGCGGCACCTGTCGGCCACGCTGGCTCTGCTCGGCAAGGCCGACATCAAGGTCGTCCAGGAGCGGCTCGGGCATAGCTCCCGCCAGATCACTTCGGACACGTACACCAGCGTCCTACCGCAGCTCCTGACGGCCGAGGCCGAGTCCACGAGCGCGGTCGTGCCCCGGGGAGCGAAGAAGATCCCGGCGCAGGGGGAACCGAGGGCGAGGAAGCGAGCGAAGAAAAGCTCCAGCCGGAGCCCGGAGCCAGTGCCTGTGGGCCAGACGAGTGGCTGAGTCTCGTCGCACGACCTGCGTCCTCACAGTGTCCTCACACGCGTGAAAACGTGATCACTGAGGGCCGTCAAGATCTTCCCGATTCGCCCCTGAACGCCAAAGTGCCTGGTCAGATAGCTCTTCCCAGGCACCGCTCGGTGGGGCGGGTGGGACTCGAACCCACGGCCGACGGATTATGAGTCCGTTGCTCTAACCGGCTGAGCTACCGCCCCGTCACGGCGTGCCGCGTACAGATGTGCGCGCCGTCTGCCGCAGCATAGCCGCTCATACGATCTGTCGCCCGGGGTCCCCCCTGTCCAGATGACCAAGGGGCCGGGCGGTGTCGCATGCCCCCAAGGACGCCGGCTGCGGAAGATCCGGTTCCGTCGAGTCTGTGTGCGGGGGTACCCCCTGCGGCCCAATCGTGCCGGAACGACGAAAGAGGCCCCCGGAGGGACCTCTCGTCTGCTCCCCCGACTGGACTCGAACCAGTAACCTGCCGGTTAACAGCCGGCTGCTCTGCCAATTGAGCTACGGAGGAATGCTCCGCGGGGGTCGGCTCCGGTCTCCCGGGGGGCGTTCCCTCGCTGCGAGCAATACATTAGCGCATGGCAGGGCGTGCTCTGAAATCGATTGTCGCGGGTACCCGCCCTCGTCCGGGCAGCAGCTGCCCGACCGGACCGGCGAGCTCTAGGAGGCAGCAGCCATGGCGTACCGGATCGCATTCGTCGCAGGGATGGCCGTGGGGTACGTGCTGGGCGCGCGGGCCGGACGGGAGCGGTACGAGGAGATCAAGAAGGCCGCCCGCGACTTCAGCCAGAACCCCGCCGTGCGCAACGCCGCCGAGGCCGCCGCGCTCGGTGGCCGCGACGCCGCGGCCAAGGCGTTCGGGGAGATGTCCGCCCGGCTGCCCGACGGGCTGAGCGCCCGGCTGCATCTCGTGAGCCGCTCCGACGAGGCCGCCGCCGACGACTGGGGCACCAGCAACACCTGACGGCCGTACGGGGCGGCGGGCCGATGGTGCATGATTTCCGCATGGGGATAGTCGCCGGTCTGGACAGCTCGTCCGAGAGCACGCACATCATCGTCTGCGACGCCGAGACCGGCGCCGTGCTGAAGCAGGGGTACGCCCCGCATCCGGTGGCGGGGCAGCCCGACGAGGCCAAGGCGTACGAGATCGATCCGCAGTCCTGGCTGCTGTCCCTCGGCGAGGCCTGCGGCGGCGGGCTGCTCGAGGGTGTGCGGGCCATCGGTGTGGCCGCCCGGCAGGACGCGGTGCTCGCGCTGGACGCCATGGGCACGCCCGTACGACCCGCGCTCGTCGGCAGCGACCAGCGGATGCAGGGCGCCGCCGCCGATCTGACGGACTCGCTCGGCGGGCGCGGGGCGTGGGCCGAGGCCGTGGGGAACGTTCCGCAGGCGCAGCTGCCCGTGACGAAGCTGGCGTGGCTGCGGCGCGAGGAGCCCGAGGCCGCGCAGCGTGCGGCGCAGGTGCTGCTGCCGCAGGACTGGCTGGTGTGGCAGCTCCTCGGCCGCCCCCAGCGCCGCACCACCGACCGGGGCGCCGCCTCCGCGACGGGGTACTACTCCACCGCCGGCGAGACCTGGCGCGGCGATCTGGTCGCCGCGGCGCTGGGGCACGAGGCCGGGCTGCCCGAGGTGCTCGGGCCCGCGGAGAGCGCCGGGCGCACCCCGGAGGGGCTGGTGATCTCCGCCGGTACGGGCGAGACCATGGCCGCCGCCTTCGGCCTCGGCGTCGGGGTGGGTGACGCGGTCGTGACGCTGGGCGCTTCCGGCGCCGTCTTCGCCGTGCACGACCGGGCGCTGCCCGACCCCTCCGGGATCATCACGTCGCTCGCCGACGCCACCGGGATGCATCTGCCGGTGGTGCACACCGCGAACGCCGTACGGGCGCTGCGCGGCACCGCCGAGCTGCTGGGGCTGGACCCCAAGGACCTGGCGGGGCTGTCGGAGCTGGCGCTGCGGTCCACCCCGGGCTCGCACGGACTCGTCCTGCTGCCGTATCTGGAGGGCGAGCGCACCCCCGACCTGCCGCACACCGCCGGGTCGCTGCACGGGCTGCGGCGGGAGTCGATGAAGCCGGAGCACATGGCGCGGGCGGCGTTCGAGGGCATGCTCTGCTCCCTCGCCGACGCGATCGGGGTGCTGCGCGGGCGGGGCGTGACCGTCGACCGGGTGTTCCTGCTCGGGGCGGCCGCCGAGCTGCCCGCCGTACAGGCCCTGGCACCGGCGCTGCTCGGCGCCCAGGTCGTCGTACCCGAGGCCGCGGACTACACGGCGCTGGGCGCCGCGCGGCAGGCAGCCTGGGCGTGGGGCGTCGGCGAGGGCAGGTTCTCGCCGGACGCCCCGCCGCCGTGGCCCGGCGCAGCGCACCAGGTCTTCGAGCCCGGGGACGAGCTTCCGGTGGGGCAGGCGGTGCGCCAGCAGTACACCGCGGTGCGCGAGCAGCAGTTCCCGGGGGCGCTGCCCGTGGACGCCGGCTAGTCGAGATAGCCCCGGAGCTGGTCCGCGAACGCGTGGTCGCGGAGCTTGTTGAGGGTCTTCGACTCGATCTGGCGGATGCGTTCGCGCGTGACGCCGAAGATCCGGCCGATCTCCTCCAGCGTGCGCGGCCGGCCGTCGGCCAGCCCGTACCGCAGCTGTACGACCTTGCGCTCGCGTTCGCCGAGGGTCGACAGGACGGCCTCGAGGTGTTCGCGCAGCAGCAGGAACGCGGCCGACTCGACCGGTGAGGCGGCGTCGCCGTCCTCGATCAGGTCGCCGAGCGCGACGTCGTCCTCCTCGCCCACGGGGGCGTGCAGCGACACCGGCTCCTGCGCGAGGCGCAGCACCTCGCTGACGCGCTCCTCGGGCAGGTCCAGATGGACGGCGACCTCCTCCGGCGTGGGCTCGTACCCCCGCTCCTGGAGCATCCGGCGCTGGACCCGCACCACGCGGTTGATCAGCTCGACGACGTGCACCGGGACGCGGATCGTGCGGGCCTGGTCCGCGAGGGCGCGGGACATGGCCTGGCGGATCCACCAGGTGGCGTACGTGGAGAACTTGTAGCCGCGGGCGTAGTCGAACTTCTCCACCGCGCGGATCAGGCCCAGGTTGCCCTCCTGGACGAGGTCCAGCATGGTCAGGCCGCGGCCGACGTACCGTTTGGCGACGGACACCACCAGCCGCAGGTTCGCCTCGATGAGGCGGCGTTTGGCCATCCGGCCCAGCACCACCAGCCGGTCGAGGTCCAGCGCCAGCCGGGAGTCGAGGTCGGGGGCGCCCGCCAGCTTCTCCTCCGCGAACAGGCCGGCCTCGACCCTGCGGGCCAGCTCGACCTCCTCGACGGCGCTGAGCAGCGCGATCCGGCCGATCTCGCGCAGGTACTGGCGGAACAGGTCGGACGAGGGGCCGCTCGATTCGGTGCGCGAGGGCGGCCGGGGCTCGGGCCGGGGGGTCAGGAGCGCCTCGGGCGGGTCCGCCGCCTCGGGGCGATGGCGGACGCGGGTCTGCCGGGGCACGGGGTGCGTGCCGGAGGCGGGAAGGGTCTGGGTCTGCACGGGGGCGACCTCCAGGGTGATCGTCACTGCCGGTTCGAGGGCGTGCGGCAGGGGAACGGTCGCGGCGGCGCCGCCGCGCTCCGCCCCGTATGTCGTGAGCGCATCCCCGGCGGGTTTGCCCCTGTGCAGGGTTGCGCCGCCGCGCTCCGAGGACTCAGGCACCGCCACCCAGTGTGCTGTATGCCACAGGGCTCGCAGTAGGGTCGTGCGGGCACTATTTGTGGCCGCGCCGTGACTTTACGGTTACGCGGGGTGCCGTCCGGTGCCCGCGGTACGCCGAACCGCAGGCGGGGGCTACAGGGCGCCCGCGCCGCCCTCGCGCAGGGAGCGGTCGTACTGCTGGAGGACCCACAGCTCGTTCTGCGCGGCCGTCAGCTGGTCCGGCGGGGCGTGGGGGCCCAGGCGCTGCAGGCGGCCGCGGACGTCCGCGATGGCCCGCTCCACGGCCTTCAGGCGTACGGCGACCAGGTGTTCGCCCGCGTACAGCTCGTCGGCCTCGCGGCGGGTGCGCAGGGGCTCGACGGCCAGCTCCGTGATCGTCGAGCGGACGGTGTCGTCCGGTGCCTGGTCGCGGACGCGGACGAGGAAGGCGTCGTCGGCGCCCGTGACGCCGCCGGCCCGCTCGATCGCGTCGCGGACGGCCGCGTACGGCGGGGCGGTGAACTCGTCCTCCCGGTAGGCGTCGAAGGTGGGGGCGACCAGATGGGGGTGCTGGAGGGCGAGCTTGAGCAGCTCGCGTTCGACCTGGAGCGCCGGGTTGCGCAGATTGACCGCGGGGCCGCGCGGCGGCTGCGGCTCCGGGGGGAGGGGGGCGCCGCGGCCGGGGGGCTGTGGCTGCCGGCCGTCGGCGCGCTCGCGGGCGAAGCGGGCGAGCTGGCCGACGCGGCGGACCACGAACATCTCGTCGAGGATGCCGAGCATCCCGGCGAGCTGCACCGCGTAGTCGTGCCGGATCGACGGGTCCTTGATCCGCGCCACGACCGGCGCGGACTCCTCCAGCGCCGCGGAACGGCCCTCCGCCGTATCCAGATTGTGCTGCCGGACGAACGAGCGGATCGCGAACTCAAACAGCGGCGACCGCTCCTCGACCAGCTTCAGCACCGCCTCGTCGCCCTCGGCCAGCCGCAGCTCGCACGGGTCCATCCCGCCGGGGCTGACCGCGATCGACGTACGCGCCGCGAACTTCTGGTCGTCCTCGAACGCCCGCAGCGCCGCCTTCTGCCCGGCCGCGTCGCCGTCGAAGGTGAAGACGACCTCCGAGCGGGAGTTGTCCATCAGCACCCGGCGCAGGATCTTCACGTGGTCCCCGCCGAAGGCCGTGCCGCAGGTGGCGATGGCCGTCGTCACGCCGGAGAGATGGCAGGCCATCACGTCCGTGTACCCCTCGACGACCACCGCGCGGGACTGCTTGCCGATGTCCTTCTTCGCCAGGTCGATGCCGTACAGCACCTGTGACTTGCGATACAGGGGCGTTTCCGGCGTATTCAGGTATTTCGGTCCGTTGTCGTCGTCGCGGAGCTTGCGCGCCCCGAAGCCGACGACCTCGCCCGTGATGTCCCGGATCGGCCACATCAGCCGGCCCCGGAAGCGGTCGATGGGGCCGCGCCGGCCCTCCTGGGAGAGGCCGGAGAGGACCAGCTCCTTGTCGCTGAAGCCCTTGCCGCGCAGGAACCGCGTCAGATGGTCCCAGCCCGCCGGGCTGTACCCCACCCCGAAGTGCTCCGCCGCCGCCTGGTCGAAGCCCCGCTCGGCCAGGAACCGGCGGCCGATCCCGGCCTCCGGGCCGCCCAGCTGCTCGGTGTAGAACTGCGCCGCGACCCGGTGCGCCTCGACCAGCCGGGTGCGCTCGCCCTGCTGGCGGCCGGGGGTGTACCCACCCTCCTCGTACCGCAGCGTGATCCCCGCCTGGGCGGCGAGCCGCTCGATCGTCTCCGCGAAGGACAGATGCTCCATCTTCATCACAAAGTCGACCGTGTCACCGCCCTCCTGGCAGCCGAAGCAGTGGTAGAACCCCTTGGCCGGGCTCACGTGGAAGGAGGGGGACTTCTCGTCGTGGAACGGGCACAGGCCCTTCAGCTGGCCGCCGCCGGCGGACCTCAGCTGCAGGTAGTCGGAGACGACGGCGTCGATCGGAACCGCGTTCCGTACCGCCTTGATGTCGTCGTCGTTGATCCGTCCTGCCACGGGGGAATTCTACGGCCGCGCGCCGACATCCCCGACGGTGACGGCCATCACCCAGTGCGGGCCGACGGTGGGGATGACGAACTCCTCGCCGCGGACCGTGAAGCCGTGCCGCTCGTAGAAGCCGCGCGCCTCACTGCGCGCGTTGCACCACACGAGCTCCGCGCCCCGGTCCCGGGCCGCGGCCAGCCCCGCTTCGAGGACCGCGTCCCCGTACCCCTGCCCGCGCAGCTCCGGGGCGCTGGCCATCCCGCGGAAGCGGTACGCCTTCGCGTCCTCGCCCGGGAGCTGCTCGGCGCAGAACGAGATCACCGCGCCGACCGTGCCCTCGTCGGTGTACGCGGCCAGGTGGAACGCCCCGGGCGCGGCGTCCTCGGCGAACAGCGCCGTCTCCCGGGGCATCCCCGGGCGCAGCACCGCCCAGCGCAGGGGGACGACGTCGGCGGCGGGCACTTCGGCGGTACGGATCGGCATGGGGCCGAGGGTACCCCCGGGGCGTCGGCGAGCCCGGGGGTCACCCCGCGGGGTCACTCCACGAGCGACGCGAGCTCCGTGTTCGGGTCGGCGAGGGCCGTGGTGTCCACCGCCTTCTTCGAGCGGATCAGCTTCTGGATCGGGTCCGTCACGTCCCACACGTTGACGTTCATCCCGGCCAGCACCCGGCCGTCCTTCAGCCAGAACGCGATGAACTCCCGGCGGCCCAGATCACCGCGGACCACCACCTGGTCGTACGAGCCGGGCGGGGCGTACCCCGAGTACTCCAGCCCCAGGTCGTACTGGTCGGAGAAGAAGTACGGGACCCGGTCGTACGTCACGTCCTGGCCCAGCATCGAACGCGCCGCCGCCGGGCCGCCGTTCAGCGCGTTCGCCCAGTGCTCCACCCGCAGCCGCACCCCGAACAGCGGGTTCTCGGCGGCCGCCGCGTCGCCGCAGGCCCAGATGTCCGGGTCCGAGGTGCGCAGCCCCGCGTCCACCGCGATACCGCCGCCCTCCTTGCGGGGCACGACGTCCAGGCCCGCGTTCTCCGCGAGCGCCGTGCGCGGCGCGGCGCCGATGGCCGCCAGCACGTCGTGCGCCGGGTGCTCCTCGCCGTCGTCGGTGAGCGCGGCGAGGACCATGCCGTCCTGGCCGGTGATCTCGGTGAGCTTCGCGCCGAAGTGGAACACGACGCCGTGCTCGCGGTGCAGGTCGGTGAAGACCTCGCCCAGCTCCGGGCCGATCACGGCGTGCAGCGGCGACGCCATCGGCTCGACGATCGTGACCTCCGCCCCGTACGTCCGCGCGGCGGCGGCGACCTCGAGACCGATCCAGCCGGCGCCGGCGATCACCAGCCGGCCGTTGTCCCGGCCCAGGGACGCCAGCACGCCGCGCAGCAGCTCCGCGTGGGCCAGGCGGCGCAGATGGTGCACGCCCGCCAGTCCGGTGCCGGGGATGTCGAGGCGGCGGGGCTCGGCGCCGGTGGCCAGCAGCAGCTTGTCGTACTGCACCCGCGTGCCGTCGCCGAGCGTGAGCGCCTTGGCGGCGCGGTCCAGGGCGGTGACGGTCTGGCCGAGGTGGAGTTCGACGTCCGCCTGGGCGTACCAGGACGGCTCGTGGACGAAGACGCTGTCGCGCTCCTCCTTGCCGAGCAGATAGCCCTTCGACAGCGGTGGCCGCTCGTACGGGTGGTCGCGTTCGTCGCAGATCAGTATGACCCTGCCGGTGAAACCCTCCGACCGCAGGGTCTCCGCCGCCTTCGCCCCGGCCAGCCCTCCTCCGACGATGACGAACGTCTGGTGTGCGTCGACCACTTGGTTGCCTCCTCGTTCACGGGCAGGACCTCCCAGTCTGCCGTCAACTGGAGCGTCCCGCACGGAGCGTGAGGGGGGAAGTCTCCGGCCGGGTGGCAATCCACTGACAGAAGGTGTCAGGAATGCTCCGGAAACTGGCCCCTATGAACGCCGATCACGCCCGGCGGGCCGAGCGACTGCTCGTCCCGGCCGCCTTCGCCACCGCCCTCGGGAACAACGTCCAGATCATCGCCGGCGCCCTTCTGATGGTCCGGGAGGAGCGGACGATGCTGGCCGTGGGCTGGCTGTTCATCGCCGTGGCCGCACCGCAGGCGCTGCTGTCGCCGCTGTGCGGGCGGCTCGCCGACCGGTTCGACCGGCGGGCGCTGTGGGTGGGCTGCGACGCGGTGAGCGCGGGGCTGGCGCTCGCGCTGCCGCTGTGGCTGGCGGCCGGGGGAGCGACGGCGGTGGGGGTGTACGGGGCGAACTTCGCGCTCGCCGTCGTCGCGTCGCTGTTCTTCCCGGCGAGCGGGGCGCTGATCAAGGAGCGGGTGCCGGCGGGGCGGCTGCGGCGGTTCAACGCCTCGTACGAGATGGCCACTCAGGCGGGGATGCTGCTCTCCGCCACGGTGGGCGGGCTGGCGCTGCAGGCGTTCGGGGCGGTGCCGCTGCTGGTGTTCAACGCGGGGACCTTCGTGGTGTCGGCGGTGTGCGTGGCGGCGGTGGGGCGGCGGACGGGGGCGCCGTCGTCCGGGGCCGTCGCCGGGGCCGCGGGGGGCGGGGCCGGGGTGCCGATGGTGCGGGTGATTCTGCTGTATGCGACGGGGAGCGTCGTGGTCACGGTGTTCAACGCGCTGCTGCCGGTGTTCGTGCTGGGGGACCTGAACCGGGGGCCGGGGGTGTTCGGGGCGGTGGACGGGCTGGCCAGCCTCGCCTTCCTGGGGGCCACGGTGGTGTACCGGGTGGTGGCGCGGCGGAACTCCGATCTGCGGATCGCGGTCGCCGGGTTCCTGGTCACCGACGTGCTGCTGGTGCTCCAGGGACAGCTCGGGGTGCCCGGGCTGTTCGCGCTGGTCCCGGTGGGGGCGTTCGTCTTCGGGCAGGCGCGGATCGCGGCGCGGGGGCTGGTGCTGGCGTCGGCCTCCGAGGAGGCGGCGGGGCGGGCGTTCGGGCTGGCGAACGGGCTGGGGCTGGCGGCGACGATCGGGGTGATGCTGCTGGTGGCGACGGTCACCGATCACACCGACGCGCGGTACGGCTTCGCGCTGCTCGCGCTGGTGGGCGCGGTCTGCACGGTGGGCGCGGTGCTCGCGCCCACCGTGCGGGGGCCGGTGGCGGGTCAGGCCGTGCAGATCGGGGGAGCGGTGTCGTCGATCCCCAGCAGCCGGAAGTAGTTCTCGCCGAGGGCGATGTCGCGGAACGCCTCGTCACCCATGGCCTTGTTGATCCGGCTGGTCACCTCGAGCTCCTGGGCGTAGACCTCGTAGCTCTTGTCGCGCGAGGCCACGAAGTCGGTGCCGGGGATGGCCCGGGTGGGGTAGTCGTCGAAGAACGCGGCGTACTTCTCCCGGATCCCGGGCTTGCTGAAGTACGTGTCCTCCAGCACCCGCCAGCTGAGGTCCAGGGTGAGCAGGGGGTACCTGTCCAGGAGCCCCTTCATGATCGCGATGTGCCGGTCGGGGTCCATCGTGGTCAGTTCCTTCGACAGCCCCATGTGCGCCCATACGATCTTGTTGTCGGGGTAGCGCTCGAGCACCTCCCGCATCAGGTACAGGAACTCCGTGGGGTTGTCGTTGTTGCCCAGGTCGGAGTGGATGGTGAGCGGCATACCGCGCTCGCGCAGCTGCTTCATGAACGGGGCCCACCGGCGGATGTCGTCCAGGTCGGCCGGCTCCGCGAGGTTGGGCAGGATGGCCTGCTTGACGAGGTTGACCTCGCCCATCCACCGGAACATGCCCGGGAATTCCTTGTCCAGCAGCCGCATTCCCGGGGGCACCGTCTTCGGGTGGGCCAGGTCCGGGAACGTCATGGACAGGGCCAGATCGACGTCCTGCGGTTTGTAGTCCACCACGTTCTCGGCGTTGACCACGTCGTTCTTCAGGCTCGGCAGCACCGGGGTGCCGGGGCAGTCCAGGTAGTACGTGCAGGGGGAGTCCACCGGGAGCCGCTGGCCGATCCCGAAGACGCTCGCGTGCTTGACCCCGCTCTGCTCCAGATAGCCGACCATCTCCTCGAACGGGACGGCCTGGCCGCCGAAGGGGCGGAAGTGCAGGTGTCCGTCGACGACCGAGGTGTACGGCTGGGTCGCGCGGTCGAAGCAGGCCTCTTCGGCGGCGCCGGCGGCGGACGGCCAGAGCATGACGGCCGCTAGTGAGAGGGCGGCCGTGATGACGGTTCTTCTTCCCCGGGGGGACATGTGGAGCTCCTTCACCCTGTGTCGGTGAGGGGATTGTGTGACGGGTTCACGTCCGGATTGGCTTCGGCTCGCCGTGATGATCTTTTGCGTGACCGCAATGGGGGTATGTCCGTTGCGTCGCGTCGGCTGACGCGCATCCGGCCTTCGGCCGGAGGCCTCAATCGCCGGCCAGGCTGGAGGGGGTGGAAGGGGTGGCAGGGCTGGAGGCGCTGGTGGGGGACGCCTCCGCCAGGCGCCCGTACAGCACCACCAGCCCCGTGATCAGCACCGCCAGCAACCCCACCGACGCCAGTGCCGGGAGTAGCCGCACCACCGCGCCGCCCGCCAGGCATACCGTCCCGCCGGCCAGCAGGACCGGGGCCCCGCGGGCGCCTATTCGGGCCGTGATCGCCGCCGCCCCCAGCAGGAACACCCCGACCCCGCCCGTCAGGGCCCAGGCCGGGGCGCCGTGCAGGGGCTCCGAGAGGGCGTAGTGGCCGGTGTCGGCGATCTGGTGCAGCGCCGTCTTCATGCCCAGCGCGCACAGCACCACGCCGCCGATCAGCGGCAGATGGAGGAACGTGTACACGTCCCGCCCGATCCGGGTCCGCGCGTCCCCGTCGGCGGCGGCCATGACGTGCTCGGCCGCCTCGCTCAGCCGGCGGAAGTACAGCCGCCACAGGCCCGCGACGGCCAGCAGCCCCGCGACGCCCGCGGCCACCACCGGCGCGTTGAGCGCGTACCCCTGCATCCCGACGCCGATCGCCACGATCGACTCGCCCAGCGCGATGATCACGATCAGCCCGTGCCGCTCCGCGAAGTGCCCCGGCGACGCTATCCGCCAGCCGGAGCCCCCGGTGACGTAGATCGCCGTGTAGTCGATCAGCACCGCGCCCAGCCAGCACAGCATCTGGGTCCGCCCGGTGAACACGCTGCCGGCCAGCAGCAGCACCAGCGGCGGCGCCACCGACACCAGCGCCGTCTTGCGCAGGGTGGCGTGCAGCGCGCGGTCGTCCGGATGCGCGATCCGGTACGTGACGAGGTGGAGCAGCCGTACCGCGCCGTAACACAGGGCGAAGACCAGCGGCGCGGGCAGTCCGCCGGCCCGGTCCGTGAACACCTCGGGCACGGCCAGCGACACGGTGAGCACCACGGCCATCACCGTGACCAGTACGGCGAACAGCGTCCCGGTGTCCGCCCGGACGACGTTGCCCAGCCAGGCGAAGCAGCACCAGCACCACCACAGCAGCGCCAGCACCACCAGCGACCCGAGCAGCCGCGGCACCGTCGGATGGGCCGCCATCAGCGCCGTGACCTGCGTGATCGCGTACACGAAGACCAGATCGAAGAACAGCTCGGCCGGTGTGACCCGGTGATCCCCGGCCGTGGCCACCACTCGCACGTGCTCGCGCTCGACAGACATACCGTCCTCCCCCGCCGGCGAACGCCGGTCCCCGAACAGGCAAGCTACCCCACCTCCGGCGCCGGGCCGGGTGCCCCGCCACCTCTGGTCAAGCCGACCCCCGTGCGGAATCCTGTGCGGGCCCCCCACGGCCACCACCACAACCCGTCCGGCCCGGCGACGACCTCTGCCCCCGGCCGGCACGATCGTCCGGAGGACTCATGTCCCGTCGTCTCCTCGCCGCCTGCATCGGCACCGTGGCCCTGGTCACCCTCGCCCCCACGGCCGCCGCCGACACCGCCCCGACCGGGCGGGTGTTCATGGTGAACCCGGTCCAGTCCTCGGGCGTCCAGACGCTCACCGACGCCAAGGACTCCGACGCCGCCGTCAGCGCGTCCGACTACGCCGAGGTCGCCCTGCGCAACCTCGACGGCAGCGGCTCCCTCACCGGCCGCTGGGCGACCGTGCGCTCCGACACCGGCAAGTCGGCAGCCGCGACCGGCGGCGCCTTCGACTACACCCGGCACGCCGACCAGTTCGAGCAGGTCATGGCGTACTTCTGGGTCAACGAGGCGCAGGAGTACCTGCAGCACCTCGGCTTCGGCAGCGAGTTCCCCGGCGCCAACGCCCGGCAGCAGCCGGTCCGGATCAACCAGTGGGGCGCGGACAACTCGTACTTCACCGACAAGAAGGCCGAGATCCGCTTCGGCAAGGGCGGGGTGGACGACGCCGAGGACGCCGAGGTGATCGTGCACGAGTACGGCCACGCCGTGCACAACGCCCAGGTCCCCGGCTTCGGCACCTCGCTCGAGGCCGGCTCGATCGGCGAGGCCTTCGGTGACTATCTCGCCGTCTCCGTGGGCGCGTTCGCCGCCGACCGCTACGGCTGGCCCGTACACGCGGACCTGGCCTGCGTCGCCGACTGGGACTCGGTGGAGTACACCGCCGGTGACCCGCACTGCCTGCGCCGCACCGACACGGACAAGACCTACGCCGACCGGGTCGGCGAGGTGCACGCCGACGGGGAGATCTGGTCGCGGGCCCTGTTCGACATCCGCGGCGCCCTCGGCGCGCGCACCGCCGACCGGATCATCGTCAACGCGCAGTTCGACTTCGCCCCCGACACCACGTTCTCCGCCGCCGCCGCGGCCACGGTCGCCGCGGCCCGCGAGATGTACGGGCAGCAGGCCGCCGACGCCGTCCGCGCGGCCTTCGCCGCCCGGGGCATCCCGGGCGTCTGACCTCGGACGATTGACGGGAGCCCGGTCGGGGAAGCGGCCGGGCTCCCGTCGTCTCGCGGGCTGGACGCCGGGCGCAGTGACAAGCACCACGGCTTACCCCGAACCAGGACCCCCGACACCCGCACGCTTCGGCGGAAATCACCTCTTCATGCACACTTCCCCTGCTCAAGTGACCGAAGATGACGGATGCTTCTGCTGGTGCGTCCGTGAAGTTCCTTATAAGGTCATCGACTTGAACGGTCTCTTCCATCACGCGCACCATCACCCACCACCCGGGTCAGGCCGCCTGCCCTGAGGAGCCCCTCCGATGACCTCGCACCAGGACGCCGCGCGCCCAGCAGCCCGGCGTCTTAGCCCCACCCTGCTCGCCCTGCTGATATCGCTGGTGATCTCGGCGCTCGTCGTCACCGTGGTCGTCGCGGCGGCCTCGGACGCCGCCCGTGACCCGCTGGCCTACGGCCTCTCCGTCGCCGGCCTGATCGTCACCGCCGCCGTCGTGACCGCGGCCCACTTCCGGGAACAGGCGCGCAAGGCCAGGCGGGCACTGTCCGCCGAATCCGCCGCCGCGGCCTCCCGGGCCTCCGCCGCGGCCGCCGAGTCCACCCGCTTCGCCGACGAGACGGTCCCCGCGGTCCTCGTCAAGCTCGGCAAGGGCGCCTCCGCCTCCACCGCCGTGGACGGGGTGCGGATGCCCGCCAACCCCGCGTACGTCCGCGTCATCCGCAAGATCGCCGAGGCCGCCTCGCAGAGCGAGAACCAGCGCGCCGCCGCCATGGCCGCCTGCGCCAACGCGGCCGGCCGGATGCAGGCCCTGGCCACCTCGATGCTCGCCGACCTGCGCGACATGGAGCACCGCCACGCCGACACCCGGGTGCTGGCCGACCTGCTCCACCTCGACCACCGCACCAGCCAGGCCGGCCGCGTCGCCGACAGCATCGCCGTGCTCAGCGGCGCCCGCTCGGGCCGCCGCTGGGCCAAGCCGATCGGCATGGAGTCCGTCCTGCGCGGCGCCATGGGCCGGATCGCCGGCTACCAGCGCGTCCGCCTGCGGGCCGTGGCGGACCTCGCGGTCGCCGGCCACGCGGCCGAGGGCATCATGCACGTCCTGGCCGAACTGCTCGACAACGCCTGCAACTTCTCCCCGCCCACCACCGAGGTCCAGGTGTACGTGGCCGAGGTCCCCGCGGGCGTCGCCGTCACCATCGAGGACGCCGGCCTGGTGATGAGCGCGACCGCCCTGCGCCGCGCCGAGCGCGTCACCTCCGGCGAGGTCGCCGACCTGTCGATGCTCACCGGCACCCGCCTGGGCCTGGCCGTCGTCGGCATCCTGGCCCGCAAGCACGGCCTCACGGTCTCCTTCCGCCCCTCCGCCGTCGGCGGCACCGGGGTGGTCGTGATGATCCCCCAGGACCTGGTCGTACGCCGCCCCGCGTCCCCGCCCCCCGCACAGGACTCGGACCGCGACCGCTTCGCCCCCCTGACCGGAGTCCCCGCGATCACCGAGGCCCCCGCCCCGGCGACAACGGCGGACACGGTGTCCACCACGGCGGACGCGGCGGACACCGCCCCCGCCCGGGACCGCGAGCCCGCCGCCGACCACGCCACCACCCCCGACGAGGCCACCCACACCGACCTCTCCCTCCCCAAGCGCCGCCGCGGCCGCACCATGGCCTCGGCGCACCCCGAGGGTCTCCCCGGCGAGCGCCCCGCGCCCGCGCCGGAGCGCCGTGAAGCCGGGAACGCCGCCAAGTTCGGCGCGTTCATGCAGGCCGTACGGGGCGAGGAGGCCCCACCGGCCCCCGCCGGTGACAAGAACGAGACCCACCCCACGAGTTCCCAGAAGGACGACGCATGACCACCGGATCGGCCACCGCCGCGGCAGAGCTGGGCTGGCTGCTCGAAGGGCTGCTGGAGCGCACCCCAGCGGCCCGGCACGCCCTCGTACTCTCCCGTGACGGACTCAAGCTCTGTCACACCCCCGAGCTCTCCGTGGACCGGGCCGACCAGCTCGCCGCGATCTCCGCCGGCATCCAGAGCCTCGCGCACGGCGCGTCGATGGAGTTCGGCGACGGCAGCGGCGGCGTACGGCAGTCGATGACCGAGTTCTACGGCGGGATCCTGTTCATCGTGGAGGCCGGCGAGGGCTCCCATGTCGCCGTGGTCGCCGACCAGGACTGCGACGCCGGGCTCGTCGGCCACAACATGCTGGAACTCGTCGAACAGCTCGGCGAGCACCTGAGCGCCGCACCGCGCCTGCCCACCGACCGGCTCGACGGGCTCGCGGAACCGGCTGAGTGACTGGAGCAGGGGGAATGAGATGTGCCGACCCCGGGGGGACGACGTGACCGGACCCGAGGGGGCGAGATGAGCGGATCGCGGGGGTCGAAACGCTCGCACCGGGACGAGGACCCGGATCGCCTCTACACCGTCACGGGCGGCCGGAGCAGGCCCAGCAGCGACGACTTCGACCTCGTCACCCTCGTGGTGAGCGAGTGCGATCCGGTGCCGGGCATGCAGAAGGAGCACGTCGCGATCCTGACGATGTGCCGCTTCCCGACCGCCGTGGTGGAGATCGCCGCACAGCTCAAGCTCCCCGTGAGCATCACCAAGATCCTGCTGGCCGACCTGATGGACGCCGGCAAGGTCACCGCCCGTCATCCGCGGTCCGCGTCCGTGCGGTCCGCCCTGCCCGATCCCGACACCCTGGAGAGGTTGCTCGTTGGACTCCGCCGACGCCTCTGAGGCGGCCGTGAAGACCGCCCCCCGCGCGGTCCGCGACGCCGCGCACACCCCGCTCAGCGCCAGCGCCGACAACGGCCTGAAGATCGTCGTCGTCGGCGGCTTCGGCGTGGGCAAGACGACCATGGTCCGCTCCGTCAGCGACATCCGTCCGCTGAACACCGAGGAGACCATGACCCAGGCGTCTCTGGGCACGGACGACCTGAAGGCCGTACCGCAGAAGACGTCCACCACCGTCGCCTTCGACTTCGGGCGGATCAGCCTGGACGAGGAGACGGTGCTCTATCTCTTCGGGGCCCCCGGGCAGGAACGTTTCTGGTTCCTGTGGGACCGGCTCTTCGCCGGCACCCTGGGCGCGATCGTGCTGGTCGACGACCGGCGGCTGTCCGACTCGTGGTACGCCATCGACCGGCTGGAGCACCACGGCACGCCGTTCATCGTGGCCCGCAACGACTTCGGCGGCCCGCCGCACTCGGGTACGGACGTACGCGAGGCCCTGGACCTCGATCCGCACGTGCCCCTCATCGACTGCGACGCCCGCTCGCGCGCGTCCAGCAAGGAGGTGCTGATCGAGCTGGTGAAGCACCTCCAGTCCCTCACCAAGGCACCGGAGCCCACCCGATGACCGGGCCCGCGGACGGCGGCGGGAGCACGGCCGGCGGCTGCCCGGCCGTGCACCCCGACGCCGTACCGCTGTCCGGGCCGCGCTTCCACACCGAACCGCAGCAGCTCTACCGCGAGATCCGCCGCGAGCACGGCTCCGTCGTCCCCGTCGAGATGTACGGCGGGTTCCCGGCCTGGCTGGTGATCGGCTACCGCGAACTGCACCAGATCACCTCCGACCCCGACCTGTTCTCCCGCGACCGCGGACTGTGGAACCAGTGGCCGAACGTCCCCGCGGACTGGCCGCTGCTCCCGGTCATCGGGCAGCCCAACACGCCCTCGGTGTACTTCAGCGCCGACAAGCCGCACCGCCGGTACGCGGAGTGGATGAGCGCCGCCCTGGAGACCGTCGACGCCCTCGCCTGCCGCAGGCTGTGCGAGGACCTCGCCGACCGGCTCATCGACGAGTTCTGCGGCCGCGGCGACGCCGAACTGGTCGCCGGCTACTCCGTACAGCTCACCCAGCTGACGCTGCTGCGCCTCTTCGGCTTCCCCGAGGACGAGGGCCCGGTGCTCGCCCAGCAGCTCAACGAGCTGGTCGACGGCGGCCCCGGCGCGCAGAAGGCGCACGGGGAGTGGATGACGGCCATCTCCGACCTGGTCGCCGACAAACGCCTCCAGCCCGGCTCCGACATCGTGTCCTGGCTGCTGGCCAACGCCGAGGGCTTCACCGACGAGGAGGTGTTCCTGAACGTACGGGACACCATCGGCGCCGGTTTCCTGCCCACCGCCGACTGGCTGGCCGGCACCATCCGGCTGATGCTCACCGACGACCGCTTCGCGGACGCGCTGGGCGGCGGCCGCTACAGCATCGGCCACGCGCTGAACGAGGTGTTGTGGGAGGAGACCCCGAGCCAGATCATCGCCGGCCGCTGGGCCGCCCGCGACACCCTGCTCGGCGGACACAACATCCTCGCCGGCGACATGATCCTGCTCGGACTGGGCGCCGCCAACAACGACCCGCTGATCCAGCAGCACCTCACCCCGGCGCACGGCGGCAACGCCGCGCACTTCAGCTACGGGTACGGCGAGTACCGCTGCCCGTTCCCGGCCCAGGAGATCGCCGAGATCATCGCCCGCGCCGGCATCGAGGTGCTCCTCGACCGGCTGCCCGACCTGCAGCTCGCCGTCCCCGCGAGCGAACTGGTGCGCAGACCGTCCGCCTTCATGCGGGGCATGACCGAACTCCCCGTCCGCTTCACACCCGTACCCGCCTCCGGAGGCACCCGTTGAACCAGCCGCTGTCCACCGCGCACGCCGACGACGTCATCGCCATCGACCCCATGCTCGGCGACCTCGACGGCGAGACGAATCGGCTGCGCGCGGCCGGCCCGCTGGCACGGATCGACCTGCTCGGCGCGCCGGCCTGGGCGGTCACCTCGCACGCCGTGGCCCGCCGGCTGCACACGGACTCGCGGCTGGTGAAGGACATCAACCAGTGGCGGCTGTGGCAGGACGGCACGGTGGGCCAGGAGTGGCCGCTGGTCGGCATGATCGACGTACCGCCGTCGATGTTCACCGCCGACGGCCCCGACCACCGCCGGCTGCGCGCGAAGATCGCGCAGGCCCTGTCCGTACGCCGCGTCGAATCGGTGCGCCCGGTCATCGAGGACCTGGTCGCCAAGCTCCTGGACGACCTGGGGGCCGAGGACGCGCGCGCCGCGGACGGCAGCGTCGACCTCAAGGCGCTGTACGCGCAGCCGCTGCCGATGCTGGTCGTCTGCCATCTGATGGGCGTCCCCGAGGCCGAGATCCCGGTGCTGACACAGCAGTTCAAGACGTTCTTCTCGATGCTCACCCCGCAGGACGAGCGCCTCGCGGTGATCGAGGCCCTCGAGGCGTACTTCCTGGACCAGGCCAAGCAGAAGAAGGCCGACCCCGGGGACGACCTCACCAGCGCGCTGGTCCTCGCCGACGAGGGCGGCGAGCCCATGTCGATCCAGGAGGTGGCCGGCAATCTGCACGCCATGGTCGCCGCCGGGCACGAGACGACGATCTCCCTGATCGTCAACTCGGTACGGGCCCTGCTGACGCACCCCGACCAGCTGCGCATGGTGCTGGCCGGCGAGATCGGCTGGGACGCGGTGATCGAGGAGACCCTGCGCTGGGACTCGCCCACCAGCCATGTGCTGATGCGGTTCGCCACCGAGGACATCGAGGTCCCCGACTCGGACGGCCTGGTCATCCGCAAGGGCGACGGCGTGGTCACCTCGTACCGGGCGATCGGCCGCGACCGTACGCAGCACGGCGACGACGCCGACTCGTACGACATCACCCGCAAGGACAACCGGCATCTGTCGTTCGGCCACGGCCCGCACGTCTGCCCGGGCGCCGCGCTGTCCCGGCTGGAGGCGTCCGTCGCCCTCCCGGCGCTCTTCGAGCGCTACCCGGACCTGAAGCTCGCCGTTCCCTCCGAGGAGCTGCGCAAACTCCCCATCATCACCCAGAACGACACGGTCGTCTTCCCGGTCGTGCTGCGCGACTGAACGGTGAACGGGACCGTTCCGTACGCTCGGACCGGTCCCGTCCGCCGCGAAGGCCGTCCCCCCACGCATCGCAGCGGCAAACACCAGACCCCACGTCTTGGAGCCGGTCCCATGAGCAATCCCCCACCGAAGCCCGCCGCCTGCCCGGTCGTCCAGCCAGGGGCGGTGCCGCTGAGCGGGGCACGCTTCCACACCGAACCGCAGCAGCTCTACCGCGAAGTGCGGCGCGAGCACGGCCCGGTGGTCCCCGTCGAGCTGCTGGGCGGGTTCCCGGCGTGGCTGGTGATCGGCTACCGCGAACTGCACCAGGTGACCTCCGACCCCGAGCTGTTCCCGCGCGACTCCAGCCTGTGGAACCAGTGGGAGCACATCCCCGAGGACTGGCCGCTGCTGCCGATGATCAGCCGCCCCATGCCCTCCATCTACTTCACCTCCGGTGCCGACCACCGCCGCCACGCGAACCTCGTCGAACCGGCCCTCGAGGCCGTCGACGCCTTCGAACTGCGGCGCGCCTGCGAGGAGCTGGCGGACCGGCTGATCGACTCCTTCTGCGGCCGCGGCGAGGCCGAACTGCTCGCCGCCTTCGCCAAACCGCTGCCCATCCTGGCGCTGGCCCGCATCGTCGGCTTCCCCGACGAGGAGGGCACGCAGCTCGCCGACGTGATGAACGAGCTCGCCGACGGCGGACCGGGCGCGCAGCAGGCGTACATGACGTTCTTTGGGCTGATCCAGAAGCTCGCCAAGGAGAAGCGCGCCAACCCCGGCGGCGACGTCACGTCCTGGATGTACCGGCACGGCGACGGCTTCACCGACGAGGAGGTGATGCTCGACGCCAAGGACATCACCGCCGCCGGCTTCCTGCCGACCGCCGACTGGATCGGCAACTCCATCCGGCTGATGCTCACCGACGACCGCTTCGCCTCCGCCCTCGGCGGCGGCCGCTTCAGCGTCGCGCAGGCCATGAACGAGGTGCTGTGGGAGGACTCGCCGACGCAGATCCTCTCCGGCCGCTGGGCCTCGCGCGACACCCATCTGGCCGGGCGCTCCATCCGCTCCGGCGACCTCGTGCTCCTGGGCCTGGCCGGCGCCAACGCCGACCCGCAGATCCAGCAGCACCTCACGCCCGCGCAAGGTGGCAACAGCGCGCACTTCGCCTTCAGTTACGGCGACTACCGCTGTCCCTTCCCGGCGCAGGAGATCGCCGAGATCATCGCCCGTACGGGCATCGAGGTGCTCCTGGACCGGCTGCCCGACCTGGAGCTGTCCGTGCCCGTGGAGTCCCTGGTCCGGCGCGAGTCCGCCTTCCTGCGCGGCATGCAGGAGATCCCCGTGCGGTTCACCCCCGTACGTACGACTGGAGGTTTGTCGTGAACCAGCCCGACGCCATCGTCATCGACCCCATGGTCGGGGACCTGGCCGGAGAGACCGCCCGGCTCGTCGCGGCGGACGCGATCGCCACGATCGAGCTGCTGGGCGTTCAGGTCAAGACCGTGACCGCGCAGGCCACGGCCCGCAAGCTGCTGACCGACACCCGGCTGGTCAAGGACATCAACCACTGGGGCCAGTACACCAGCGGCGCCGTCACCCGTGACTGGCCGCTGATCCCCATGATCGACCCGGGGCGTTCGCTGTTCACCGTGGACGGCGCCGAGCACCGCCGGCTGCGGGCGAAGATCGCCCAGGCCATCACCCCGCGCCGGCTGGAGGCGCTGCGCCCGGTCATCGAGCGGCTGACCGGCGAGCTGCTGGACGACCTGGGGGAGGCGGGTGCCGGCGGCGAGGTCGTCGATCTCAAGACGCTCTTCGCAGGGCCGCTGCCGATGGGCGTGGTCTGCCAGCTGATGGGCGTGCCCGAGTCCGAGATCCCGCGCCAGCTGAAGCTGTGGAAGGCGTTCTTCTCGCTGCTCACCCCGCAGGAGGAGCGGATCGCGGTGATCGCCGAGCTCGACTCGATCTTCACCGACCTGGTCCGCGAGAAGACCGCGCACCCCGCCGACGATCTGACCACCGGCCTGATCCTCGCCGACGACGGCGGCGAGCCGCTCACCGAGGAGGAGGTCGTCGGCAACCTCAAGTCGATGATCGCC
This sequence comes from Streptomyces smaragdinus, assembly GCF_009604385.1. Classification (GTDB taxonomy): domain Bacteria; phylum Actinomycetota; class Actinomycetes; order Streptomycetales; family Streptomycetaceae; genus Streptomyces; species Streptomyces smaragdinus. Next base: position 339,031 of record NZ_WEGJ01000003.1, on the reverse strand, counting down.
GCCGGGCACGAGACGACAATCGGTCTGATCCTCTGCGCGGTACGGGGCCTGCTCACCCACCCCGACCAGCTCGCCCTGGTGCTGGACGGCAAGGTGTCGTGGGAGGCGGTGATCGAGGAGGCGCTGCGCTGGGACCCGCCGGTCACGCATCTGCTGATGCGGTTCGCGACCGAGGACATCGAGGTGGACGGCTTCACCATCGCCGAGGGGGAGGGCGTGGTGATCTCGTACCGGGCGATCGGCCGCGACCGCGAGGCGCACGGCGCCGACCCCGACTCCTTCGACGTCACCCGCAAAGCCCCGGCCCGCCACATCACCTTCGGCCACGGCCCGCACATCTGCCCCGGCGCGGCGCTGTCGCGGCTCGAGGCGGCGACCGCCCTGCCGGCGCTGTTCGCCCGCTTCCCGCGGATGAAGCTGGGGGTGGCGGCGGAGGAGATCGGGAACTTGCCGGTGATGACGCAGAACGAGCTGGCGGCCTTCCCGGTCGTGCTGAACGGCTGACGCCCGGGTGCGGGCGGGGGTCTCGTACCCCGTCCGCACTTCCGGCGCAGGTCGGACACGGGTTACCGTCCCCCACATGCTCGGGTTCTCCACCGCGACGACCGCCCTGCTCGCCGGACTGCTGCTGGTGCTGCTGCCGGCCGCGGCCCTGGTGGCGCTGCGCGGCGCCCGCCACCGCCAGTACGGGACCGCCCAGGAGCGCGCCGCCTACGAGACCCTGCACACCGCCTCCCTCGCCGCGCCCCCGCTGCGTGCCGGGCTGGGCACCGACAGCGCCCGGCGCTCCGTCAAACACCTCCGCGCCCTCCTCGGCACCCCCGCCCTCGCGCTGACCGACGCCGCCGGCGAGGTCCTCGTCTGGGACGGCCGCGAGGCCGACCAGCACGCCGCCGGGGTACCGGAGCTGGCCCGCCAGGCGCTGCACAGCGGCCGTACCGTCGCCGCCCGCATCGACGCCTGCGAGCGCCTCGACTGCCAGCTGCGCCACGCCGTGGTCGTCCCGCTGGCCGTGGCCGGCCGGATGGAGGGCGCCCTCGCCGTCTACGCCGCGCAGTCCTCCGCCGGCACCGTCCGCGCCGCCGACGAGGTGGCCGGCTGGGTGTCCACCCAGCTGGAGCTCGCCGAGCTGGACCGCTCACGGGCCGCCGCCGCGGAGGCGGAGCTGCGGGCGCTGCGGGCGCAGATCTCCCCGCACTTCATCTACAACTCGCTCTCCACCGTCGCCTCCTTCGTCCGCACCGACCCGGCCCGGGCCCGCGAGCTGATCGTGGAGTTCGCCGAGTTCACCCGCTACTCCTTCCGCCGGCACGGCGACTTCACGTCCCTCGCGGAGGAGCTGCGCTGCATCGACCGCTATCTGCTGCTGGAGCGGGCCCGCTTCGGCGGCCGGCTGGAGGTCTCCCTGCGGGTGGCCCCCGAGGTGCTGTCGGTGGTCGTGCCGTTCCTGTGCCTGCAGCCGCTGGTGGAGAACGCCGTACGGCACGGGCTGGAGAAACGCACGGGTCCCGGGCACCTCACGATCGTCGCGGAGGACGGCGGCAGTGAGGCGTTCATCACGGTCGAGGACGACGGCGCCGGCATGGACCCCTCCGACCTGGCGCTGATGCTCGCCGGGGACCTGCCGGTGGAGGCGGCCGGCATCGGGCTGCGCAACGTCGACGAACGGCTGCGCCAGACGTACGGCGACGCGTACGGACTGGTGATCGACACCGCCCCGGGCGCCGGGACGAAGGTGCACGTACGGGTGCCGAAGTTCCATCCGCACGCCGTGCAGAACGCACCTGGCGGGCCTTGACGGCGGGGGTTCCCGGGGGCCGTACCCCCGGGTTAGTCTGCGCGCCATGCTGCACATACTCGCCGTGGACGACGAGCTCCCGGCCCTGGAGGAGCTGGCCTATCTGCTCCGCCGGGACGCCCGGGTGGGCGAGGTGCAGACGGCGGGCGACGGGCAGTCCGCGCTGCTCGTGCTGGACCGGGCGCTGCAGGCGGGACGGGCCGTGGACGCGGTCTTCCTGGACATCGGGATGCCGGGTCTGGACGGTCTGTCGCTGGCCCGGCTGCTGTCGCGGTTCGCGCAGCCGCCGCAGGTCGTGTTCGTCACCGCGCACGAGGACCACGCCGTGGAGGCGTTCGCGCTGCGGGCGGCGGACTACGTGCTGAAGCCGGTCGACGACGCGCGGCTCGCGGAGGCGGTGCGCCGCATCGCGCCGGCGTCCTCCGCCGCTCCCGCACCGGCGTCGGACGACGAGCGGATATCGGTGGAGCTGGGCGGTGTGACCCGCTTCGTCCGGCGGGCGGACGTGCTGTACGCGGAGGCCCAGGGGGACTACGCGCGGCTGTTCACCGCCGGTGCGTCGCATCTCGTACGGATCCCCCTCGCCACGCTGGAGGAGCGGTGGGCGGGGGCGGGGTTCGTCCGCATCCACCGCTCGCATCTCGTCGCCCTCAAGCACGTACGGGAGCTCCGCCAGGAATCCGGGCGTACGTACGTCCGCCTCGGGGAGACCCTGCTGCTGGTGTCCCGGCGCCACACCCGCCAGGTCCGGGACGTCCTCCTGCGCCAGACCCCGGCCTCCGGCCCCGCGGCGGTCTGACGTGCCCCGCCCCGTCCGCACCACGGTCGTCCACCCCCGGACGCTCGCCGCCCGCAACGCGCAGCCGCTGCCGCCGTCCGCCGGGCGCATCGTCGAGGACCTGGGGCGTCAGACGCCGCTGGGCGACGTCTACCTGCGGTCCCTGATGCGCAGCCAGTTCCGGCTCGCGCTCGCCGTGGTCGGCACGCTGTCGCTCGCCCTCGGCGTCCTGCCGCTGACGTTCCAGGCCTTCCCGGCGCTGCGGGACGCGACCGCGGCGGGGATACCGGTGCCGTGGATCCTCACGGGGGTCGCGGTCCATCCCGTGATCCTCGTGCTGGGCTGGGTCTACCACCGCCAGTCGCGCAAGAACGAGCGCGACTTCGCGGAGGCGGTGGAGCGCCCGTGAGGCCGGCGTGAGCGCCGCCGCCGTCGCCCTCGTCTGCCTGGCCACCGCCCTCTTCAGCGTCTACGGCCTGCGCCCCGGCAAGGCGACCTCCGACTTCTACGTGGCCTCCCGCGCCGTCTCCCCGACCCGCAACGCCTACGCCATCGGCGGCGAGTACCTCAGCGCCGCCTCCTACCTCGGCATCGCCGGCCTCATCCTCGCCTTCGGCGCCGACATGCTCTGGTACGGCGTCGGCTACACCGCCGGCTACCTCGTCCTCCTCGCCTTCGTCGCCGCCCCCCTGCGCCGCTCCGGCGCGTACACCGTGCCGGACTTCGCCGAGGCCCGCCTGCAGTCCCGCAAGGTCAGACGGATCGCCGCCGTCCTGGTCGTCCTCATCGGCTGGCTCTACCTCCTCCCGCAGCTCCAGGGCGCCGGCCTCACCCTCCGCACGGTCACCGGCGCCCCCCTGTGGGCCGGCCCCCTCGTCGTCACCGCCGTCGTCATCATCACCGTCGCCTCCGGCGGCATGCGCTCGGTGACCCTCGTCCAGGCCTTCCAGTACTGGCTCAAGCTCACCGCCCTCGCCGTCCCCGTCCTGTTCCTCCTCCTCGCCTGGCGTGCCGACGGCGCCCCCTGGCCCGACGCCGCCGCACCCCCCAGCTTCCGCGCCGCGACCACGGTCACCGTCCACCAGGCGATCAACGTCGAGGTCCGCGACCCCGTCCGGGTGACCATCGACGGCACCCTGGACACCGCGCGCCTGCACGACGACCCCGTGCTCCTCACCGCCGGCGAACACCGCATCGGCGACGAGACCCGCGTCCGCTTCCCCGCCGGCGCCCACGTCCCCCACCCCGTCGGCGAACCACCCCCGCACGGCAGCGACTGGACCCGCCCCCTGAGCGGCACCGACCACCCCGTGTACGCCACGTACGCCCTGCTCATCGCCACCCTCCTGGGCACGATGGGCCTCCCGCACGTGATCGTCCGCTTCTACACCAACCCCGACGGCGGCGCCGCCCGCCGCACCACGTGGACGGTCCTCTGGCTGCTTGCCGCCTTCTACCTTCTCCCCCCGGTCTACGGCGCCCTCGGCCGCCTCTACACCCCCGAGCTCCTGATGACCGGCCGCACCGACGCCACCGTCCTCCTCCTCCCCGACCGCCTCCTCGGCGGCCCCGGCGGCACCCTCCTGGGCATGCTCCTGACCGCCGGAGCCTTCGCCGCGTTCCTCTCCACGGCCTCCGGCCTGACCATGTCCGTGGCCGGCGTCCTCGGCCAGGAGCTCGAGCGCTACCGCGCCGCCCGCACCGGCCGCCGCACCAGCGACGAGGCCCGCGGCGAGGTCCGCCGCCTCAGGATGGCCGGCGTCGCCGCCGCCTGCGTGCCCTGCCTGCTGTCGCTGGTGGTCGTCGAGCGGCCGGTGGCGGACGTGGTGGGCCTGGCGTTCGCGGTCGCCGCCTCGTCGTTCTGCCCCCTGCTCCTGCTCGGCATCTGGTGGCGCGGCCTCACCCCGCACGGCGCCGCGGCCGGACTGCTCGCCGGCGGCGGCGCCACCCTGTGCACGGTCGCCGTGACGATGATCGGACCGCCGAAGGACGGCTGGGCGCAGGTCCTGCTGACCCGCCCGGCGGCGTGGAGCGTCCCCCTCGCCTTCGCCGTCATGATCGGCGTCTCGCTGCTCACCCGGCGCCATGTCCCCCCGGGCACCGCCCAGTCACTGCTGCGGCTGCACACCCCCGAGTCGGTCCAGCTGCCCCGGCGCTGAACCGTACGACCGTTCGCCGCGCTCGACCGACCGTTCGTCGCGACCGCCGGACCGCCTGGCGCGGCACCCGCCCGCTCACGGCACACGGTGTGACGGACGTCTCCCCCCGCTCTTCTTGGGTACCTATCTTGAGCGTCGCCCCGTGGGTGCGGTGCCCGGTGACTGTCAGGGTGTCCCCACCGTCGTACCGCATCCCGGGCCGTCACCTTCGTCGGAGCCGCTGGAGGCCCTCGTATGAGCACCGCCCCGCCCACGCCGAGCCCTCCGGGCAACGGCAGCTACGTCCGTATGCAGGAGAGCGAGGACTTCGCCGAGCTGCGCCGCCGGTTCCGCACCTTCGCGTTCCCGGTGACCATCGGCTTCACCGCCTGGTACCTGCTGTACGTGCTGCTGTCGAACTACGCCGGCGACTTCATGGCGAAGAAGCTCTTCGGCAACATAAACGTGGCCTTCGTCCTGGGCCTCGCCCAGTTCCTCACCACCTTCCTGATCGCCTGGTGGTACGCCCGGCACGCCAACGCCAAGTTCGACCCCGAGGCCGACCGCCTCCGCGCGGTCGTCGAGGCCGACGTCGAGCACGCCTCGGAGGACGCCCGATGAACGCCGCATTCCAGCTCGCCGCCGTGGACACCACGGACCACCGCACGCTGATCGTCAGCCTCTTCTCCGTCTTCGTCGCGATCACCCTGGTGATCACCGTGCTGGCCGGCCGCCGCACCAAGGACGCCACGGACTACTACGCGGGCGGCCGCTCCTTCACCGCCTTCCAGAACGGTCTGGCCGTCTCCGGCGACTACATGTCCGCCGCGTCCTTCCTGGGCATCGCCGGCGCCATCGCCCTCTTCGGCTACGACGGCTTCCTGTACTCGATCGGCTTCCTCGTCGCCTGGCTGGTGGCGCTGCTGCTGGTCGCCGAGCCGCTGCGCAACGCCGGCCGGTTCACCATGGGCGACGTGCTGGCGTACCGCATGCGCCAGCGTCCGGTCCGGACCGCCGCCGGTGTCTCCACCATCGTCGTGTCGATCTTCTACCTGCTGGCCCAGATGGTCGGCGCCGGCGCGCTCGTCGCGCTGCTGCTGGGCATCTCCGGTGACACGGGCAAGAACCTGATCGTCGTCTTCGTCGGCGTCATCATGATCCTCTACGTGACGATCGGCGGTATGAAGGGCACCACCTGGGTGCAGATCGTCAAGGCCCTGCTGCTCATCGGCGGCACGATCCTGATCACGATCCTCGTCCTGGCGAAGTTCCACTTCAACATCTCCGACCTGCTCGGCGCCGCCGCCGCGAACGCCTCCGAGGGCAAGGACGGCGTGGACGCCGGACAGTTCCTCTCCGGCGGTCTGCAGTACGGCCTGAACTCCACCACGAAGCTCGACTTCGTCTCCCTGGGCATCGCCCTGGTGCTCGGTACGGCGGGTCTGCCGCACATCCTGATCCGCTTCTACACCGTGCCCACCGCCAAGACCGCCCGTAAGTCCGTCCTGTGGGCCATCGGCATCATCGGCGGCTTCTACCTGATGACCATCGCCCTGGGCTTCGGCGCCGCGGCGCTCATCGACCGGGCCGACATCATCAGCTCCAACGCGGCCGGCAACACGGCGGCGCCACTCCTCGCCTACGAGATCGGCGGCGGCGACGGCTCCTCGGGCGGCGCCATCCTGCTCGCCGTGATCTCCGCGGTCGCCTTCGCCACGATCCTCGCGGTCGTCGCCGGGCTGACGCTGGCCTCCTCGTCGTCGTTCGCGCACGACATCTACGCCAACGTCATCCGCAAGGGGAAGGCCACCGAGCGCGAGGAGGTCAACGCGGCGCGGATGTCCGCCATCGCCATCGGCGCCGTCGCGATCCTGCTGGGTGTCTTCGCCGGCAAGCTGAACGTGGCCGGTCTGGTCGCCCTGGCGTTCGCGGTCGCGGCGTCGGCGAACCTGCCGACCATCCTGTACAGCCTGTTCTGGAAGCGCTTCAACACCACCGGCGCGCTGTGGTCGATCTACGGCGGTCTGACCGTGTCGGTCGTCCTGGTGCTCTTCTCCAAGGTCGTCTCCGGCGACCCGGCGGCGATGTTCCCGGACGTCGACTTCCACTGGTTCCCGCTGAAGAACCCCGGCCTCATCTCCATCCCGGCCGGCTTCCTCTTCGGCTGGCTGGGCTCGATCCTCTCCAAGCCGGAGGACGAGGACGGCAAGAAGTTCGCCGAGCTCGAGGTCCGCTCCCTGACGGGCGCGGGCGCCCACTGACCCTGCCAGGGGTGAACGAGGGGCCGGTGTCACCGTGCGGTGACGCCGGCCTCCTCGCGATTCAGGCCGCCCCGCGGACGAGCAGGTCGCGCACGCGCCGGGCGTTCAGCGAGACCTCGTCGGGGCCGCCGGCGTCGATGACGAGCGACAGCTCGTCGGACGGCCAGCGGCGCGCGAGGTCGCCGAGCGGGACCGTGCGGTACTGCTCGATCTGCGGGAAGGCGCTGACCAGCCGCGACTGGCTGGTGAACACCGGCACCAGCTGGGTGCCGTCGTGCTGCTCCACCACCGGCAGCGTCACCTGCTGGGTGGGCGCGGAGCCGACCGGTACGGGCAGCAGCACCTGCCCGGCGGCCAGCGTGTCCAGCGCCGCCTCGTCCGCGTTGTCGGTCGCCACGGAGTGCAGCGCCCGCTGCACGTCCGCGGCGGAGCCGTCCGGGTCGTGGACGGTGAAGTCGTCGGTCATGGCGATTCCCCTCGCCTCGTCGGGGTGTCCGGCGGTCCCGGACCTGCTCCGGTGGCGCGTACCCCACGAGGGCGCGGGCATGTCCGGCGGATCAGCAGCGCGGCGCCGGTGTGCTGTACGTGGTGCCCGACGGGTTCTTGACGTAGTAGTCCGAGACCCAGCGGTTGTTGTCCAGTTTGTTCCAGATGGGGCTGGTGCCGACCTTCGTCCCGGTCCGCTGGCACACCACCCAGGCCAGCCCGCCGTCCGCGATCGAGCCGGCCGTGGCGTACGAGGTGCCCGGGCCGGTGCGCATCGTCAGGCCGGTCGCGGAGTTCACCTGCCAGGGGTAGGCGCAGCGGGGGAGCGGGCTGGTGTAGGTGGTCTGCGAGGCGGTGTCGACGTAGTAATCGGTGACGTACGTCCCGTCGGAGAGCTTGTCCCACACGGGGCTCGTGCCGACCGTCGGCCCGGGTGTCTGGCAGACCACCCGCAGCGCGGCGCCCGGCGCGTACGTCTTCACCGTGCCGTACGACGTCGACGGACCGCTGCGGGCGGCGAGCGGCGTCGTGCTCGTCGCCCGGTGGGTGTACGCGACGGTGGCGACGGGGCCGTCCCACTGGTCGCTGTCGATGTTGATCGTGACACCGCCGTACGTCTCGTCGTGATCGCCGAGGTACTGCTTGCCCCGCTGGTGCACGGCCCACCGGCTGTCCGGGACGCCCGCCCAGCCCGTCAGCGAGGCCACCCCGTCGTAGCGGGCGATCCACAGGGCGTCGGGGCGGGCGTAGGAGGCGGAGGTGTAGGTGTCGGCGAGGTTCTCGGCGCCCTTGGCCAGGTTCATGTAGACGCCGGAGACGTATCCCGTCGCGTGCAGCCGCTTCGTCCAGGCGGAGAGGTACGTGAGGACGGCGGTGCGGCAGGCGGTGTTCGCCGGGTCGTAGAACTCGATGTCGTTGTAGAACACGCTGCCCGGCAGCATCCCCAGCGCCTTGGCCGCCGCGATCGCCTCGTTCGCCGCCGCCGTGCCCTGAGTGGTGGCCGTGGCGGGCGTGAGGGAGATCTTCGGGTCCGTGGCGCGGGCGCCGCACGGGGGCTGCAGCCCCTTGTGGATCGGGATCAGCCGCCACTTCAGCCGGCTCACCTCGGTCACCCAGGAGGCGGTCAGCTCGGGCTGGGCACAGGTGCGGCTGGCACCGCTGAGATAGACCGCGACCGCCCGGTACGGGGACGCCGTCCACGCCCGCATCGCGGCGAGGGACGGCGCCGTACAGGCGTCGAACGCCCGGCCGGTCATCCGGGTGGACGCCGCGCCGGCCCGGTAGGCGGTGGACGTCGAGGGCTCCGCCGCGGCGGACGGGGCCAGGACCAGGGGCAGGGCGAGAGCGAGGGCGGCGGCCACTAACCGCCGGCGGGAAGCGAGCAGGCGCATACGGGGCTCCGGTGGTACGAGTCGGAATCGGCCGGCGGACCCCGTGCCCGGCGCCCGCACCCCCAAGGTCGGACGCGCGAACCCCGCCCGAGAGGGGGCCGGACGGCCTCGGCGGGGGGTCCGAACAGCCCTACCCGTTCACTACCCCGTGCCTAACTCGTCCGTACGTCCGATCGGCCCTGTGCCGCCTCGAACTCGCGGAGGATCCGTGTCAGGTCCGCGGGGGCGGCGGCGAGGCGGACGGGGGTGGCCGTGTTCGGGTCCTCGAACTCCGCGATGTGCCACCCCGCGCGTACGGCCGCCTTGTCCCCGCCGCGCGGGCGCCGCACCGTCCGGAGGGTGAGCCGCTCCACCGGGATCCGCCTGGCCGCGAACCGGTCGCGGCCGGGTGTCACCGCCGGGGTGCCGTCGCCGAGGAGGATGTGCGTGCCGAAGCGGAGCGGGTTGAAGTCGGTGGCGTCCAGGAACACGGCCCGTACGAACGCCTCCCCCTCGGCGGCCGGTTCGGCCCTCCCGCCGCCGCCCTCCCCGGGCCGCCGGATCCGCGTCGCCCGCCACGCCCACAGGAACAGCCCCGCCGACACCGCCAGCCCCGCCGCCCCCCACCACCGGGCCTGCGGGGACGTCAGCAGGGTCGTCGGATGCCGGTACACCAGCGGCACCAGCCACACCGCCGTGGCGGCCAGCACCCCGGCGAAGGGCAGCGCCGAGGGGAGCACGTCGTCGGCCGGGAGCCGCCGCCCGCGCAGCCGGATCGCCAGGACGGTCAGGGGATAACACCCGAGGAGCGCGAACAGCGCCGACCCCACGGCGACGTCCTTCGCGGCGGGTACATGCTCACTCCAGGTGTGCCCGTCCCCGGTGATCCGGCGCAGCCCGCCGTGCCAGTAGGTCAGCTCGACCCTGTCCCCGGCGCCGAACTCCCCGGTGCCCTCCTTCGGCACCTGAACCCGGTCCACGGGACGGTCGTCGGTGAAGTACAGCCACCGCTTCCTCCCGGTACGCGGGTCCGTGGCCCGCTCGATCACCGCCGGCGTCGTGTACAGACAGTCGCGGATCCCGGCCGGGGGAGTGTCCTTCGTACACGCGGCGACGGCCCGCCAGTCGTCCCGGCCCGACGCGGCGGCCGGCACCCACAGGGCCGTCAGAACCGCGAAGGCGAGGAAGAACAGGGAGACCAGCGACCACCCCACCCACGCCCCGCGGGCGCCCGCGGTCCGGGCGGTCACCACCGGGAGATGGACGGTACGGGGCTTCCCGTACCGCGCGTGCAGGGCGCGCAGCGCCGTCACGTCCGCGTCGAAGGCCGGGTCGACGTCCTTGTTCGTGACCGGCAGGGGGAGGGACCGGACGCGCTTCCCGGTCACCACGGAGATGCGGCGGGCGGTCGAGTACTTGCCCTTGATCTCGCGGACGCGCAGCTCGGTGATCTCGTGCCACGGGGCGCTCCAGCGGCGCACCAGGGTCCGCGAGGCGATCCCGTGCGCGTCGCCCTGGACTTGGGCGGCGAGATAGTTCACGCCCATGGCGACCGCGAGCACGATGGTCCCGGCGATGCTCAGCCACGGGACCAGGGCCGCGGGAGCCCAGCGGGCGGGAGACCCCGCGAAGACGGGGATCACGGCCACGATCACGGCGGCCGTCCCGGCCCCGGCGAAGAGCCGCCGGAGCTGTACCGCCGGGGTCCGGAAGGTGACGTCGCTCATGTCCCGGACTCTGCCACCCGGCCGGTCGCGGCCGGTAGGCGATCAGACGGAAATCACATCCGCCCGTACCTGCCCGCTTCCGGCAGCCGTCAAGCGGCCGACAGGGCCCGGGCCGTGCCCGAACGGCCCCACTACCCCGGCCGCGCCACGGTCGTTGTCAGTCCGTGAGCGCCTCCTCCAGCGTCCCCACCGGCCGGAACACCGTCGTGAGCTGCGCGGCCCGCAGGATCCGCAGCGTGAGCTGCCGGTCGCACACCACCCGCAGCGTCCCCGCCCGTTCGTCGACGCGCCGGTACGCGCGGCACAGCAGCCGCAGCCCCGAGCAGTCGAAGAACTCCGTCCGCCGCAGATCGATCACCAGCCGCGGACGGGGCAGCGACGTCAGGGCGTCGAGCTGCGGCTCCGTCTCGGGCAGCGCGGCCAGATCTATCTCACCGCGGAGCTCGAACACGGTGTAGCCCTGTAAGCGATAGCTGCGGGCATACCGGTTCGGTCCGGGGGCCGGCTCCCCGGCCGGTGTCTGCGGGGCCTCAGCTTGCACGACGGTCCCCCTCGCGGCGTGCGGTGATGTGGCGTGCGAATGATATGACGGACGACCGCCGTGACTACCTGGGTCAGGGGCTGCCGCGCGATCACGGATCACCGTAATGGGGCATCCCCGAGCGCTGGCAAGACTTAGCCCTTCCGTAATGAAGGGAATTCACCCGATGGGGTGAGTGCAGGATATCGGTATTGACACCGGTTCGGTATGGGGCGGGAAACTCTGCCCGACACCTCCCGACCAGGCGCCTCCGGGTGCGGATCAGCGAGCGGTTACGGTCGTGGCATGACGCAGATGGCCGCCCGCCGACCCGATGAGCCCCACCGGGTCGCCACTCCGCTCGAACTGCTCTTTGACCTGGTGTTCGTGGTGGCGGTCGCCCAGGCCGCCGAGGGGCTGCACCACGCCGTCGCCGGTCACCACACCGGCGACGGGATCCTCGGCTTCGTGATGGCGTTCTTCGCCATCTGGTGGGCGTGGATGAACTTCACCTGGTTCGCCTCCGCCTACGACACCGACGACGTCCCGTACCGGCTGGCCGTCTTCGTCCAGATGACGGGCGCGCTCGTGATCGCCGCCGGGGTGCCGCGGGCGATGGACGGGCAGGACTTCGGGATCGTCACCCTCGGGTACGTGATCATGCGGCTGGCCGCCGTACCGCAGTGGCTGCGCGCCGCCGCCGGGGATCCGGAGCGGCGTACGACCTGTCTGCGCTACGCGGTCGGGATCGCCGTCCTCCAGGTCGGCTGGGTGGCCCGGCTCGCCCTGCCGGACACGGCCGGGACGTACGGCTTCCTGGTGCTGATCGTGGCCGAGCTGATGGTGCCCTGGTACGCCGAGCGCGGCACCCTCACCACCTGGCACCCGCACCACATCGCCGAGCGGTACGGGCTGTTCACCATCATCGTCCTCGGCGAGTCCATCCTCGCCGCGGCGTTCGCCGTCCAGGGGGCGCTGGACGACGAGGTTCACATCAGGGACCTGGCGACCACCGCGGGCGGCGGGCTGCTCATCGTGTTCTCGATGTGGTGGCTGTACTTCTCCGCCGACTCGCACGGCCTGCTGACCTCGCTGCGCGCCTCCCTGAGCTGGGGCTACGGCCACTACGCGATCTTCGCCTCGGCGGCGGCCGTCGGCGCCGGGCTGGCGCTCGCCGTCGACCAGGCGGGCGGCGGCTCGGAGGTCAGCGACACGACGGCCGCCGCGATGCTCACGGTCCCGGTCGCGGTGTTCGTGCTCGCCGTCTGGGCGCTGCACCTGCGCCCGCACCACGCCGGGCACCGGCATGCCGCGCTGTTCCCCGCGGCGGCGGCGCTGATCCTGGCGGCGACTTGGACGGGGCAGCCGGTGCTGGTCGCGGGGCTGGTCCTGGCGGCGGCGGTCACGGTGAGCCGGCTGACGACGACGCGCACATCCGTACAAGACGCGGCGGGGTGAGCGCGGGGACGCTGGGGGCATGACATCCCTGGAACCCGTGAACCTGGACGAGGCGCTGGCCTCCTTCGACGAGATCTACAGCCCGCGGATCGTGGCCCGCACGAACGACTACGACGTACGGATCGCGCATGTCGGCGGGGAGCACGTGTGGCACGTGCACGAGGACACGGACGAGTTCTTCCTCGTCCTGCGCGGCGACTTCGCCGTCGCCCTGCGCGCCGCCGACGGCACCGAGTCGACGGTCGCGCTGCGGGCGGGCGACACCTTCGTCGTACCGCGCGGCACGGAGCACAAGCCGTCGTCGGCGGGCGGCTCCATCCTCATGTTCGAGCCGTCCGGCACGAGCACCACCGGCGACCGGCACGAGGGCGACATCCCCGCGCATGTGCACAGCACGGCCGGGCGGGAGCTGCGGCTGCCCCTCAGGCCGGGCGAAGGCCGCACCGGTGCGTGAGGAAGTTGCCCAGGAGCCCGTCGCCCTCGCCGTTCTTGTACGCGCGGGCCAGGCCCGTCAGTCCGTCGCCGTCGCGGTGCAGCTCCAGGCCCAGTTCGGGGCTGTCGATCCGGGCGTCGGGGGTGGGGAGCTGGAGGGTCGGGGTGAGGCGGAGGGTGAGCGCGCGGGTGGCCGCGGCCTCCGTGACGGCGGTTTCGCCGCGGACGGTGACCTCCGCCTTTCCGTCGGCGCGCAGGCGCAGGGCGAGGGGGATGTCGCCGTCGGGGGTGTGGATGTGGCCGGTCCAGGTGCTCGGGGGGAGCGTGACCGGCTCTCGCGGGTCCGCGACGGCCGGGGTGATGAGGGCGGGGGACCATTGGGGGGTCAGCTCGCTCATGACCCGGGTGGTGAGGGCGTCGCGGGCGGCCTTGTCCGTGGAGTTGGTCAGGACGGCCACCGACAGCCGTTGCTCCGGGACGACGACCAGCATCGCCGCGACGCCGCCCATGCCGCCGCCGTGGCTGAGGACGGTGGGGCCGGGGGCGTGCGAGACGATCCAGCCGAGGCCGTAGCCCACGGAGGGGTTGAGCGGCTCGGCCGTACGCATGGCGGCTGCCGTGTCCGGCGTCAGCAGGCTCTCGTACCGGGCGCCGAAGCGGGCCAGGTCGGGGGCGCTGAGCCAGGCCTGGGTGGCGCCGGGGGTGCTGTTGCCGACGGTCTTCGGGTACGGGCGGCCGTCGGCGGTGTAGCGCACGGCGTGGGGTCCGGGGTACGCGGGGCCGAGGTGCGCGGTCGTCAGGCCGAGGGGGCGAAAGACGCGGTCGGGGAGGAAGTCCGGCTGCAGGGCCCGGGTCGCGGCGCGGTAGCCGAGGTTCGCGTACTCGAAGACCGTGCCCGGGGTGTGGACGGGGTGTTCGTGGCGGTCGGCGTCGATCAGGGGGTGGGGGCTGCCGTAGTGGAAGTCGTAGAACGCGCCGTATCCGGCCCGGTGGCCCAGCATCTGGCGGACGGTCGCCCGGGTGTCCGGGATCGGGGCGTCCAGGTCCAGCAGGCCCTCGTCGGCGGCCAGGCATATCGCGGTCGCGGTGAGGGGCTTGGTGACGGAGGCCACGGCGTAGACGGTGTCGGGGGTGGCGGCTGTTCCGCTGCCGGTGTCCGCCAGGCCGTACGCCTGCGCGAAGACGATGTCCCCGTCTACGGCCACGGCCACGGACGCCGAGGGGCAACCGTGCTTCGCGAGCACGTCCGGGGCGCTCGTCGTCAGTCCGTCCAGCATGCCGTCGGCCTCCTCGGGATCGGGTGATCCACTGTACGGACGCCGTCGTCAGCGGGTGAGGGCGTATGCCTCCGCCGGGCGGATCCGGGCCGGGACCGGGGTCTCGGTCCAGGTCGGGGCCGGGGTCTGACGGGTCAGCAGGAGCACGCCGTACGCCGCGACCAGGCCCGTGAGCGCCGCGATCGCCGCGCCCGGGGTGCCGAGGGCGAAGTGCTCGCCCAGCAGCGCGATGCCGATCGCCGCGGACACCGCCGGGTTCACCAGATTCGACGTGGCGAGCGGGGCGCCCAGGCCGTTGCCGTAGCCCGCCTGCGCCAGCATCAGGCCCGCGGGGGAGAGGACGGCGACGGCCGCCGCGGCCAGGGCGGGGCCGGGGGTGAACTCCGGGTGGACGGCAACGGTCTGCGTGAGCACCGAGGCGACGCCGAACGCGAGGCCGGAGGCCGTGGCCAGGGCGAGGCTGCGGGCGGTGGCCGAACGGGCGGCGCGCGCCCCGGCGGTGAGCGCCGCGAGGGCGACGGCGGTGGCGGCGACCACCCCGGCTATCTGGGCGGTGCCCAGCACCTGGAGCCGGCCGCCGGACTGCGTGAGGGCCACCAGGCCGGCCAGCCCCGCCATGGTCAGCGCCGCGCCCCGCCACTGGACGGCCCCGGCGCGCCTGCCGGTGACGGCGGACTGCAGCGGGAGGGCCAGGACGAGGGTCAGGGCGCCCAGCGGCTGGATCACGGTCAGCGGTCCGTACCGCAGGGCCACGATGTGCAGCAGCGCCCCGGTGATGTTCAGCCCGACGGCCACCCACCAGCCGCCCTGGCGTACGGCCTTCGCGGCGGAGGCGCGACAGGCGATCCGCTCCTGCAGGACGGCCCCGCCCGCGTACGCGACAGCTGAGGCGAGAGCCAGAAGAAGTGCTGCGTACATGGCGGGTCCTTCCCGGCTTCGTGGAGTGCTGCGGCGACTGTCGCGGCCGTTGATCCAAAGTAGGTCGAAATTAGGTCAGTTACTGTCCGCAAGGGCCGCTGCCCTCGGGGTTTCCTGCCTGTTCAGACTCGAGGGGACGACGGAACTCATCGGTCCCGGGAGCTGCTTCGCGCGCAGCGCGACGAGTGCCATTCCCGCCACGACCCACAGGCCGAGGGCGAGGAGCGGGGCGGCCACGGCGTTGCCGTCGAAGAAGGCCACCGAGCGCAGCAGCGTGCCGCCGGCGCCCGGGGGCAGCCACTGGCCGATCGCCCCGACGGGCCGCGGGAGCATCTCGGGCGCGGAGGTCAGACCGGAGAACCCGTTGCCGAGCAGGATCACGAGCACCGCGCCCAGCGCGATGCCGCGCGGGCCCACATGGGCGGCGATCCCGGCGACGACGGACCCGCCGGCCAGCGCGATCAGGCCGAAGACCCCGGCCTCCGCCCACCAGTTGCCGGTGAGGATGTGCAGCCAGCTGTGTGCCAGCGCCGCGGCCACCAGCCCCAGCAGGGCGGCGCCGCCGACCAGGGCGCCGGCGGTGCGCCGGCCGTGCAGGCCCAGCAGCGTGACCAGGGCGCCGGACACCACGCCGGCCAGGGCGAGCGGCAGCGCGCTGGCGGCGAGGGCCGCGCCGCGCGGGTCGGCGGCGGGAGCGGCGACGACGTCCTCGACGGCGGCCCCCTCGCCGGCCGCGGTGGTCAGGAGCTGGGCGACGGCGGGGCTCGCGGCGGTGGCGGTGAGGACCGTCGGGCCGTCGGGGCCGGTGACGACGGCGCCGTAGATGTCGCGGGCCTCTATGGCGTCGCGGGCGGCGGCCTCGTCCGCGTACCGGGTGACCTCGAAGGCCCCCTCCTGCCCGGCGAACCGCTGCTCGAGCTGCGCGGCGGCCGGTCCGGCGACGCCGACCGGCAGGTGGCGCGGGGCCTGGTGGGCGGCGGGCCAGGCGAAGGCCCAGACGGCGAGCGCGACGACGATCGGGAGAAGGAGGATCACCGCGATCATCTTGCGGTTGTGGGGATGCATGAGGGCCTCCGGGCCGGTCGGACGCTATAGAGAAGGATCGTTCGTTTTAAGCTTGAGTCACTGTCTCTCCGGAGTGCCTCCCTTGTCAAGAATGAATGTTCGTTTTAATCTGAGGCGTATGGCCCGCGTATCGCAGGAACACCTGGACGCCCGCCGCCGGCAGATCGTCGACGGCGCCCGCCGGAGCTTCACCCGGGGTGGTTTCCACGCCACGTCGATGCAGGACATCCTCCGGGAGACCGGGCTGTCCGCCGGCGCCGTGTACCGCTACTTCCGGAGCAAGGACGAGATCATCTCGGCGGTCGCCGAGGAGACGTTCGCCGCGCTGCGGGAAGCCTTCTCCACCGCGCTGCACGAGGCGCCCCTGCGTCCGCTGGAGGACGTGGTCGCCGGGGTGCTGGGGGCGACCCTGGTGGCGAACGGCACGGACGGGCCCCGGGACGGCGCCCAGGCCTTCCCCCAGCTGATCATCCAGGTGTGGAGCGAGGCGCTGCGCAACGAGCCGCTGTCCGAGGTCCTGGACCGGGGCTACGAGGGGATGCGCACCGCGTGGCGGGACCTCATCACCGCGTACCAGAAGGGGGGCGTGCTGCGCTCCGACGTGCCGGCGGACGACATCGCCCGGGTGCTGATGGCGATGTGCCAGGGGCTGCTGGCGCAGCAGGCGCTGTTCGGCAACGTCACGAGCGACGTCCTGCGCAACGGGCTGCGGGCGCTGCTGACGTCCACACCGCAGGACTGAGCGGGCGGGGTCGGGTCAGGCGGCGGCCGGTACCGACAACGCGCCGGCCAGCGCGGCCGTGAGCGCCGGGGCGTGGTCCGGGACCCGGCGGGCGGCCCAGTCGGAGGCCGCGCGCAGGAACCCCGTGAGATCGCGCTCGGCGCCGGCCAGCAGACCGGGCAGCCGCCCGGCGGGCAGCTCGATCACCGGACTCCCGGCCAGCTCCGTGTCGAGTGTCAGCCGCACCGTGTCACCGACGCGCTCCGCCTGCGCCGACGGCCCGTGCCCGAGCCACAGCGGATGCCCGCCGTCCAGCACGTCGTACCACTCCCGCCACCCCTCCAGCCCGCAGCAGCACCCGGGCCGCAGCGCGACCCTGGACTCCAGATCGGTCACCCGCAGGCCCCCGGGCACGACGACCATCTCCGCGCCGGTCACCTCCCGCAGGAACACCCCGACCGGATCACCGCCGGGTGTCTCCTCGCCCCCGCTCCTGTCGTTGTACGAGACCACGGAGTGGACGACGCTCCCGATCTCCGCGTCGGACAACGCCCCGTCCAGGGCCAGGAAACTCCACGGGGCGGCCTCGGCCACCGGCCACAGGGTGAAGTCGTCCCAGGGCTGCACTTCGACGACCGGCTGGAAGAGGAACACGACCGCAGTCTGCGCCATCGGACCGCCGCGACGCCTCCGGATTTACCCGGCCGGCGCCGCCCGCCGTATCTGACGCAGGATCGACATGTCCGTGATGCGGTCGTCCCCGGCCAGCAGCATCGCCTTGCTGAGGATCAGCGACAGCCGGTCGTCCTCGAACGGCAGGAACACCCCCGTGGCACGCCTCCCCGACGCCGGGACGATGCACAGATAGGCGTCGTCCGGCTCCATCAGCACGTTCCCCGACCCCAGATGGATCCGGTACGTCCCCAACTCGCCCACCACCCGCAGATACCGCCCCCGCAGCTCGCACCGCCCCGCGATCCGCAGCCGCGGCAGGATCCGCCCCAGGGCCTCCCGGCGTATCTCCGCGCTCGCCGTCAGCTCCCCGAAGACCGCCGTACGCCAGTACCGCCCGTAGGGATCGTCGCCCTGGTCCGTCCACTCCGGGTCGGCGGCGATCGACGTCACGCCCACGAACAGATCGACGTCCCGCATCACCTCGCTGAACACCATCGCCGGCACCTCGGCCAGCGGCGTGTCCCGCCAGCCCTTCCCGGCCCGCCGCTCGAACCGGACCCGGTCCGTCGAGGCGTACGCGACCTCGTACGACGTCCGGTTCTCCATGGCGACATGATCGAACCACGCCCGCCACTCACCCCCGCCGAACTCCCCGCGGGCGGCGCCCTCTATGTAGTGCCCCAGATACTCCGCCTGCCAGCCCCGCTCCTTCAGCAGGGCGTACAGCTGCTGGTAGTGCACGATGTGCGCGGCGAACCGGTTGGAGTATTCGCGCGTCTCCTCCTCGGCCGGGGTAAGCAGATATATCTCCCGGAACGCCTGCTTGAACGGCTGCCGCAGCTCCTCGGCGACGACTCGCTCCCGCCAGGCGGTGATGTCCTCCACCGATGCCCGTACGGGATGCCAGAGCCGCACCCGGCGGGCCTCGTCGTCGGCGTCCCCAGGGAGCGCCGCGCGCCACGTACCGTCCCCGCCCTCGAACTCCCAGATCAGGGCACGGGTCAGCGTGCCGGTGACGGGATGGTCCCGGTAGTGGCGGCGCCACTCGTCGTACGGCCAGACGCGGCCGTCCTGCGACATCAGCCCCTCGAGCCGCGCCCGCTCACCGGACAGCGTGGCCCGTATCTCCTTCGCCACCGCCTTCAGCTCCCGCAGCCCGTCCTCGTGGCCGTTCTTCACCGCCGCCGGCGCGGTCCGCGACGTGCGCTTGTTGGGTCCGGTGAAGGTGAGCCGCACGGTCACGGGGCCCTCGATCGCGATCCGCACCCGGTGCTCGCCGAGCGTGCGCTCGAGGGAGCCGTCCGGATTCAGGCCGTGATCCGGCACGCTCCGTTCGACGAGTTGCTCGGGCGTGATGCCCTGACGCGCGGCGGCCGTCCGCAGGGCGGTGTCGATCTGCTTGCGCAGGGCGCGGTCCCGTATCGCGGTGCGGAGCTTCCACAGGGACTCCAGGGCGGCCGGACCGTCGGTCTCCGCGAGGGCGTTGATCGCGGCTCCGGCAACCACCAGGTTCTGCCGGCTGCCGCTGCGGTAGTCCCCGGTCCGCAGCGCGAGCGCGGCGAGATGCGGGGCGGTGTCGGGGCCGCCTCCCCCGGTGAGGGTGCAGGCCCAGATGAGGCCGCGGGCGAGATCGCTGTCGCTCTCGTCGACGACGACCGAGTAGCGCCCGTAGGTGCCCTCGATCCGGGTGGGCTCCCCGACGGCCAGCTCCCGGAGGACGTCGGGCAGCAGCTCACGGATCGAGGCGGCGTCGGTCAGGTCGAGGCAGGCGCGGCGCCACTTCTGCGTGGGGCGGGGGCTCGACAGGCTCGAGAGGTGCCGGAGGCAGTCGGCCAGCTCCCGGGTGGGGGAGGTCTCCGCCTGCTTGCGCAGGGGGGCGGCCCAGGGGGTGTGGGCGGGGATCAGGCCCTCGGGGATCAACGCCGCGTCCACCCCGGCGAGAAGGGCGCGCAGATGTGACGCGAGTGCGCGGCGCTCAGGCACCCCGACATCCCGGGCCATGACCTCGGTGTGGGTGTGCCGCAGCCACGGCGCTGTTGCGCGCAGGCCGTCGGCGTCGAGGTGCTCGGCAGCACGCAGTGCCCACCGCATGGCATGGGCGACCCAATAGCCCGAATCGTGCCGCAGGATGTCGAGGAGCAGGACGCTGATCTCGGCGGACGTCCAGCCGCGCAGACGCGGGAGCAGGGGTCTGACGTCCTGATCGAACTGCCAGATGCTGATCGCGTCTCGGTAGGCGGCGAGCATCAGGCAGATCACCGCCGCCCGGCCCTCGTCGTCCGAACAGGCGGCAAGCCGCGCGGTGAGCTCGGCCCGGGTGGCCTCCCGCACCGCCTCCTGCCTCCCGTTCGATTCCTCGTCAGGCACCCACGAACGCTGCGCGTTCTCCTTCCGCTGCCGCTCCAGCAACTCGACCAGCCACCGCACCTGTTCGAGCGCGCCGAGTCGCACGACGTCGAATTCGTCGTTCCTGCGAGCCTGCGCAACCAGCGATTCGTAGAGCATGCCGCCGATGATGGCAGGGGGGTCCGACAATCACCCGCTGGACCGGTTCATGGACATCGGCCCGAACGCGGACTTACGTTGAACGCCCTCCCGGTCCCACCCCGATTGGAGCCCCCGCATGAAGGACGTCACCCCGCTCACCGACGGCTGGACCCTGCGCCACGACGGCGCCGAGCTCCCGGCCGCGATACCGGGCTGCGTCCACACGGATCTGCTGGCGGCCGGCGCGATCGAGGACCCGTACCTCGGGACGAACGAGAACGACGTCGCCTGGATCGGCCGCCGGGACTGGACGTACACCGCCGACGTCGCCCCGTACGACGGTGGCCACGAGCGCACCGACCTCGTCTTCGACGGCCTCGACACGGTCGCCGCCGTAAGCCTCGGCGGCCGGGAGACCGGCCGTACCCGCAACATGCACCGCGCGTACCGCTTCGACGTCACCGGCGGCTCCGGACCGCTCGAGGTCCGCTTCACCTCGGCGTACACCGAGGCGGAGGAGCTGCGGGAGCGGCTGGGGGCGCGGCCGGGGCCGTATCCGGAGCCGTTCCAGTACGTCCGGAAGATGGCGTGCAACTTCGGCTGGGACTGGGGGCCGACGCTCGTCACCGCCGGGATCTGGCGTCCGGTGCGGCTGGAGCACTGGTCGACGGCACGTCTGGCGTCCGTCCGCCCGCTGGTCACGGTTTCCGGCGGGACCGGGCGGGTCGAGCTCCGGCTGACGGTCGAGCGCACGGCGGGCGGCGAGGGGCGTCCGCTCGCCGCGTCGGTGTCGGTGGGCGGGGTGACGGGGCGGGTGTCGTTCGACGGAGCGGAGGCAGTCCTCGCCGTCGAGGTGCCGGACGTCGCGCTGTGGTGGCCCCGGGGATACGGCGAGCAGCCGCTGTACGACTGCGAGGTGACGCTGTACGACGGGGACGCGCCGCTCGATACGTGGACCCGCCGCCTGGGCTTCCGTACGGTGACGCTCGACACCGCGGACTCCGCCTTCACGCTGGTGGTCAACGGCGTCCCCGTCTTCGCCCGCGGCGTGAACTGGATCCCCGACGACGCCTTCCCGTCCCGCGTCACCGCCGCCCGCTACCGCGAGCGCCTCACGCAGGCCGTCGAGGCGAACGTCGATCTGGTCAGGGTCTGGGGCGGCGGGATCTACGAGTCGGACGACTTCTACGCGCTCTGCGACGAGCTGGGCCTGATGGTCTGGCAGGACTTCCCCTTCGCCTGCGCCGCCTACCCCGAGGACCAGCCGCTGCGCGGCGAGATCGACGCGGAGGCGCGCGACAACGTCGTACGGCTGATGCCGCATCCGAGCCTCGTCCTGTGGAACGGCAACAACGAGAACCTCTGGGGCTTCCGCGACTGGGACTGGGAGCCGGAGCTGGGCGCCGAGTCCTGGGGCGAGGGCTACTACCTGGGCCTTCTCCCGCGCATCGTCGCCGAACTCGACCCGACGCGCCCGTACTGGGCGGGCAGCCCGTGGTCCGGCTCGTGGGACCACCACCCGAACGATCCGTCGCACGGTACGCATCACTCCTGGGACGTCTGGAACCGGTCGGACTACACCGACTACACCCTCGACGTCCCCCGCTTCGTCGCGGAGTTCGGCTGGCAGGCCCCTGCGACGTGGGCGACGATGCGGCGGGCGGTCGGCGCGTCGTCGCTCGCGCCCTCGTCGCCGGAGATGCTGCATCACCAGAAGGCGGAGGGCGGCAACGACAAGCTGTCGCGGGGCCTGTCCCGGCACTTCGCCGTCCCGGCGGACTTCGACCGCTGGCACTACCTCATGCAGCTGAACCAGGCGCGGGCCATCGACACGGGAATCTCGCACTGGCGTTCGCACTGGCCGGTGTGTGCGGGGACGGTGGTGTGGCAGCTCAACGACTGCTGGCCGGTGACGAGCTGGTCGGCGGTGGACGGGGACGGGCGGCGGAAGCCGCTGTGGTTCGAGCTGCGGAGGCTGTACGCGGACCGGCTGCTGGTGGTCCGTCCCGCGGGGTCATCGGTTGCCGTCTGCAACCAGGGGGCGGGCCCCTGGGCTGCGGATCTCTCTCTGCGCCGGATGTCCGTCGACGGGACTGTACTGGCCTCTGCCTCCGTGCCGGTGACCGTGGCCGGGCGGTCGGTCGCCGAGGTCGACGTCCCGGCGGGGCTGGTGCTTTCGGCGGGGTCCGCGAAGGAGTTCCTGGTGGTGTCCGCCGACGAGGAGCGGACGTTCTTCTTCGCCGCCCGGGACCGGGACTTCGCGTATCCGCCGGCGCGGTACGACGTGTCGGTGTCGCCTTCCGCCTCCGGCTGTTCGGTGCTGGTCACGGCACGTTCGCTCGTACGGGATCTGCTGCTGCAGGCGGATCGTCTCGGCCCTGACGCCGTCGCCTCCGAGGGGCGGGTCACGCTGCTGCCGGGGGAGGAGGTCCGTATCGACGTACGGGGGTGTGGGGTGCCGTCCGTCGATGAGGTCCGCGGGGCGTTGTTCTGCGTGAACGGGGTCGGGGGGTAGGTGCGGCGTTGTGCAGTGGCCAGCGGCTGGCGGTTGCGTCGGCTGACGCGCATCCGGCCTTCGGCCGGAGGCTTCAAGCGCCAGCCGTGCTGAGGGTGGGTGTCTTGGCCTCGGGGGCGGTGTCTGGTCTGGCGGGGTGCGCGCGGGCGTGAAGTGGGTCGGGGCCGCCCGACACACCTACGCGCGTACTGCCGCGTCGTGGTCGGGTTGGGAGCGTTTCCCGTACGCGCGCAGGCGTGTCGAACGTCCCCTTCTTTGCGTCGGCGGCTACCGGATTGTCCCTGGTCACCGCCCCCTCTAGCCCGCCAACCGTGGGGAACTCCCCCCGGGGCACAGGCACTCGTACGGTTGCCCCCGCACACGCTGGCCCGGCGGCGCGAAGCGCCGACGCCTCACTCCGCATCCGAAGCCGCGCCAGCGGCTTCCCTCACTGCGAGGCGCGCAGCGCCCCGCCCCCCGCTCCCTGCCCCAAGGCGCGCAGCGCCGCAGAAACACTCCGCATCCAAAACCTGCGCCGCCGGCCCACCCTCAGCTCCCCAGCGGCGCACACTGCCCTCGCCCACCCCGCCGCCGGCTACGCCAGCCCCGTCACCCCGAAACGGGCGGCATGTGGGTGGGCCCCGCCCCGCGCCGCAGGCGCGGGGAGTCGGCGGCCGGCGCAACGGCACCCATGAGTCGACGGACGCCCGTCAGGCCCCCGGAACGAGTCCCGTCTGCCCCGCCCGCACGCCCTCGCAATATGCGACGTACTCCGACTCGGTCAGTGGGATCCGGTGATCCGTCAGGACGGAGTGGCGTAGTACGTACCCGAGCCCTTCAACGCGAGTGACCTCCAAGCAGTCGTGACCCGTACTCCCGGAGAAGGCAGACTTGGTCCACACCGCCCCGGACAGGTCCGCCGCCAGCAAGGCCTTGAGCGTCTTCATCTTCTCCATCACGCGTAATCCCCCTCCGCTCCCCATTTATCCTGCCCAGCGAAGGCACCTCACGCCCACCCATCCGCATACGTCCGCGGCGTGAAACGCACCGTCTTCCCGCCCGAAGCGCACGCCCGCACCGAGTACCCCGGCGCGAACATCCCCAGCATGGCCAGGCCCCGGCCACCCTCGTCGGTGAGGGCGGCGTCGCGAGGGCGTGGCAGGCAGGGGGAGTTGTCCCACACCGCGAGCGACAGGTCGTCGTGCACCGTGACCGTCACCACCTCGCCGCCGCCGTGCACGACGGCGTTCGTGACGACCTCGCTGACAAGGAGCTCCGCCACGTCCAGGACGTCTCCCGAGGCCCCCGCCTCGTCGAGGACCCCGCGAGCCCACTTGCGTGCGTGCGGGACAGAGCCGGGATGTCGAAGGAACGTGGCAGCGAGCTCCGGCCAGTTGGGCTGCTTCGTACGCATTGCGACCTCCAGCTACGCGACTGAAGGCAGCCGCTGGGACAACTCTCCGCAGTGATGTGACCGCACTGCGTAACGCAAAGCTTGGCGCTCTCGTCACTGCGATCGCAATCACCCTTTCGGCTGAACCCACCCTGTAACTCCCCGTGTTGAAGCCAACGCGTTACGCTTCCAATGCCTGTTGAACAACGCACGAGGGAGACACGATGTCGGTGAGCGCCGCGACCACGGTCGCGCGACGACGCTTCGGCGAGGCGATCAAGCAGGAGCGCCTTGCCGCCCGCCCGGCTGTCGGCGGCACCGTCAAGCAGATAGACGCGGCTCGCGCGATTGCGCGGCGGACGGTTGATCGCGTCTCCCGGTTCGAGCGGGGCGAATCATGGCCTGAGCCCTGGGAATTGGCCAAGCTCCTGCAGTTGTACGAGTCGGGGCTTGAGCAGAAGGTCCGCTTGGAGACCATGCTGCAGGAGGGGCGGGCGATCTCCGATGCCTGGTGGTCGGAGTACGAGGACGAATTCCCCGATTCCCTCATCAAGTTCATCGCCTACGAAGACGCTGCCGAGCGCATCACCACATGCGGCGGCAGCATCATTCCGGGGCTGTTGCAGATTCCTGCTTACGGGCGGGCCATCACCGGCGTGCTTTCGCGGGAGATGCTCGCCCCGCACACAGTGGAACGCTCCGTCGAACTGAGGGGCATGCGCCGCCGTATCCTCGACAAGCCCGAGCCGCCCAAGGTTGAGGTGATCTTCGGGGAAGGTGCGCTGCGGCAGCAGGTCGGGGGCGCCGATGCCATGCGCGCCCAGATCGATTCGCTGTTGGTCGACGCGGAGCAACGAGGCGTGTTGATCCGCGTCATCCCGTTCAGTGCACCCGCAACGCTCACCTACGTCTCCCATCTGCTGGAGTTTCGTGGCCCCGACGAGCATCCGATCGCGGTGTTCGACGCGATGACGGGGATGTCCTTCCAGAGGAGGAGCAAGGAACTCCTTGGCATCCAGAGCCTCCTGAGGTCCGCGAAGAAGCTGTCGCTCACCCACCTCGAATCAGTGGAACTGATCCGCACCGTCAGAAAAGAGATGACACGTGACTAAGTCCGAGATACTCAGCGCCCTCATGGACCAGGACCTCTCCACAGCGACCTGGACGAAGTCGAAGCGCTCCGGCGCCGGCGGCCCGGGTGACTGCCTCGAGGTCGCGCGGCTCGAGGGCGGATGGGTCCTGCGTCACTCCATCAACACTGACCAGAAGATCTGGCTGACCGACACCGAATACGAGGCCTACTGCGGCGGCATCCAGGACCACCAGCCCGGCCTCGTCCCCGAGCCCTGACCGGGGCGGAGCCGGATCGCGTCACAAATCCGCGACAACGGATGCAATTCCCGCCCCCGACCAGCGAGGATGCAATCCTGCGACCCCACCCACCCCAGAAGGACCCATGCGCACCACCACAGCCGTCGCCGGCGCCGCGATCGCCCTCCTCCTCGCCCTCACCGGCTGCTCCGGCGACAACGGCGACGACACCAAGGCCGAGCCCACGAAGTCCGCCGCCCCGACCCCCGACGCGAGCGAACCCGCCCCCACGGCCGACCCGACCGAGGCCCCCGCCGCCTCCCCCGAGCCCAAGTCCGTCCCGAAGAACGCCACCCGCGAGGAACTCCTCGCCGCCCTGATCGCCATCAGCCCCGCCGTGGTCGGCGCGGACGAGAACAAGACCATCGCCGCCGCCCACACTCAGTGCGCCGCGATCAACAGCGGCGCCCCGAACCTCGACAGGGCCGCCGCCGCGAACTTCGCCCAGGGCGACACCGCCGTCACCGAGGAGCAGGGCAAGGCGATCAACGAGGTCCTGAAGGCCTCCGGCTTCTGCGAGAACTGACCTGAGGACGTGGCTTGTCCTGGCTGTGGGTCCAGGCCGGTCTCCGGAGCGTATAGCGGCTGAATGACCACCAGCGTTCCGTCTGGATGACCAGTGATCGCGATCCTTGCCGACTGTCATGGCTGAGGCACATGGCCATCCGGACTCAAACGTGGCCGCTCACTCGTCGTCCCCGAAGAGCCGGCGGCGGGCCTCGGCCATGGGGATGCCGGGGCCGGTTTCGCCGCGCTCCTTTCGGGCCTGGTACTCCGCAGCGATGCGGTAGTCCTCCAGGTCCTCCAGCTCCGCAGGGCTGATGAGGATGGCCGTGACCTGGCCTTGGTCCGTGAGCGCGATCTGCTTCCGCTCTGTGGCGACGAGGCGTGCGAGGGTGCCGAGCCGGCTCTGGGCTTCGGTGAGGGCGTAGGAGTCCATGCGTGGATTCTCGCGGTTGCCGAACTTCTGTGTGGCGGGTCGGGCGCCGGCCACGTCGGCCGTACCCCGACAGCGATGTCAGCCCCCTGGCCTATGGTCTCCTCACGTGACAACTCGTACGACCCATACGGCGAAGGAGCCAACCCGGTGGATCTGATGGAACTCGTTGATGCCGGGGACGCCGACGGTGTGCTCCGGGAGCTGGGCCTGCTGACGCTCGAGCAGCGTGCCGCCTATGCCGCTGACCTGGTTCCCCGGACTGAGGCCGTAGTCGAGTACGACCGGTGGAAGGAGCAGACCCTCGGGCAGAAGGTTGCCCTGATGAGGGCCCGGCTCGCGTGTCAGGAGAGTCCGAAGGCCGCGGTTGCCGAGATGCTCCGGGTCAGATGGGTTCCGCGGGTGGAGATGGGGGATGAGGCGTGCGGGCTGTTGCCCGTGCTGGATCTGTTTCCGGTCGAGTGGCGGGTCGAGTTCGTCAGCGAGGTCTCCGAGCAGTTCCCGGCGGGGACCAGTTCGCTGCACTATCCGCTCTGCGAGCACATCGTCCGTACCACCGGTTGTCCTGTGCCGACGACCGACTACTACATCAACGCCTGGATGGGCCGGCACATCGGGAGCGGGAAGCCCCTGGAAGGCCTGCGTGAGGACGTCCACACGCCGACCCTGCTGCCGTTGATCCTGGAGCGGCCCGGGACTTACCTGCCCTCGGTGCCGCTGCTGATGGATCTCATCGCCGAGGGGCTGATCGACCGGGACGTGGTTCTCCGCGGCCTCTTCGGCAACATGGCCGACTCCAGCCCGTACTACACCGAGGCCCTGAAGGCCCTCGTGCTCACCGCCGACGAACGTGCCTGGATGGCACCGCGGCGGGTCGCCGTCGTCGAGACGGTCCTCTCCGGTCTTCTCAAGGAAGGCCTGCGCAGGCGGATCACGGAGCGCATAGATTTTCTGGCGGCCATCGAGCCGACTCCGGACGAGTACGCCGCGCTGCTGCGGTATCACGTGGCCATGCTCGACCTGTCGTTGCCGGTCGCCTCGTACGGCCGGGAGGTCCTGGTCGGGCTGGAGGAGGCCGGGCTGCTGAGCGACTCCGTGCTCGCCGAGATGTGCGAGCGTCTGCTGCTTCGTTCCCAGAAGAAGCTGGTACGGGACCAGCTTTCCTGGCTCAGCCGGGTGATCCGGCGGGATCCCGCCCGGGCGGACGTGATCCTGGCCGGTGTCGCGATCGCCTTCCAGCACCCCGACATGGGGATTCAGGAGAGCGCCCTCAAGATCGTTGCCCGGCATCTCAAGTCCGGTGGAAGCGCGGTG
The DNA here is from genome assembly GCF_009604385.1 of Streptomyces smaragdinus. Lineage (GTDB taxonomy): Bacteria > Actinomycetota > Actinomycetes > Streptomycetales > Streptomycetaceae > Streptomyces > Streptomyces smaragdinus. The sequence continues at coordinate 311,411 of NZ_WEGJ01000003.1, read as the reverse complement.
GTCGAGGAGCTGCGGACGGCCGCCGAGGTGCTGAGCCCGGGGCTGACGGCTCAGGCCGCGGCGTTGTTCGGCGGGCCGGTGGAGAGCGCCGAGCCCGAGCCGTACGAGGAGGTGCTGCCCCCCGTGCCCGAGCCCGTGGGCGTGCCGGGGCCGGTCGGGTCCCTCGCCGAGGCGGTGCAGGAGGTCGCGGTGGCCCTCGCGAACCGGGGGGACGTGGTCGCGTTCGAGCGGGCGCTGGACGGGCTGGTCCGGTACGCCGTCCTCGATCGGGCCGCGCTGGCCGAGGCGCTCGCGGCGGTCAAGCGGACGAGGCCGAACCTCCCCTGCTGCGGGCATCACTATCTGCACGATCTGTTCGATGTGGTGACCGTGGTGCGGGGAGGGCCGAGGACGGACACCAACGACGAGCTGCTGCCGCCGTGGCGGATGCTCATGGCGCGGCTCATGGAGGTCATGGATCTGCTCGAGTCCGGTGCCGCGCAGCCGTTCCTGCTGGCCCTGCCCACGCTGGCCACCGGCGCGATCGACGCGGCGGTGCTGGTGGAGCGGGTCGCCGAGCTGGAGCGTCTGGGCGTGACGCCGGCGCCGGTCGACTTCGCGCAGGCCCTGCTGCGGGTCGGCCCGGCCGAGGGGGAGACCGTACGGAAGGCGGGAGAGCTGCGGTCCGACGCCGGGCGGTGGCTGGCGGAGTGGCTGCGGGACGGGGGGCTGCCGCACCGGGATTCCACGCCGGAGGGGTGGGAGAGCGCGGACCGGGTGAACCGACGGTCGAGGTCCGTCGGTCCCGCGCAGCCCGCGCTGGAGCCCGTCCCGGCGTTTCCGCCGGCTGCCGCGGCCCTCGTCGGTGCGTACACCACGCGCGGACGGGATTACGCGGATTACACGGTGCCCGTCTACCGCGCGCCTTTCTGGGTGGCCCAACTGCCGCATCACCGGGACGAGGTCGCGGCGCGGATATCCACGAGGGAGGCCGGGCTGTTCCCGTATCTCGCGGAGTCCGGCGGCCCCGCCGGGTACGCGATGCACGCGCAGCTCGCCGAGCGGCTCAGGACGGAGACCGACGCGGCGGTGGAGGCCCTGCTCGTGCTGGCCGCGCAGGGGGCGCTGGACTGCCGGATGCTGGGGAGGCGGCTGGGGGTGGTGCACGGGCTGAAGAACGTGGTGAACGGGCTGCGTTCGGCTGCCGAGTCGGGGGCGTACGGGACGGTGTGGGCCGTGATCGAGGGGGCCCTGCCCTGGCTGATGGGGGAGAAGCCCCCGCAGGAGGCGGGGGCGTTCCTCGTGCTCGGCGTCGAGTGTGCCTCCCGGTGCGGGGCCAAGGGCAGCATCCCGGAGGTCGACGCGGTGGCCTCGCGCAAGGGGTCCACCGTCACCGTGAAGAACGCCCGGCTGCTGCGCGACGTCCTGCGCTGATCACGGCCTCCCGGCGCCCCCCACCGGCGCCGGGAACGCCAGCACCTGGCCGGTGGGCTCCTTTGACGACGGCGAGGGCCCGCCCCAGGTCTGCGCGACGACGAACAGGCGCGGGACCGCCTCGCCCCGGCTCAGCGCGCAGGCGAAGGCGCCGCGGTCCAGGTCCACCGTGGCCAGGACCGCGCCGCCCTCGCGGACGCGGACGCAGCGCCGGTTGCCCACGTCCGCGTACCAGAGGGCGCCCTCGGCGTCGAGGCAGATCCCGTCGGGGTGGTCGTCGGGGGTCGCCGCCCAGACGCGGCGGCCGGTCAGGGTGCCGTCGGCGGTGATGTCGTACGCGGTGAGGCCGTTCGCGTACGACTCCGCGACGATCAGCGTCGCGCCGTCCGGGGTGATCGCCATGCCGTTGGGGAACGCGAGGCCGTCGGCGACGAGGGTGACCTGGCCCGACGGCGTGACCAGCGCGATCGAGCCCGGGGCGAACTCGCCGCCGGGGAAGTCGAAGCCGATCGTGTTGACGTAGGCGTTGCCCTCGGCGTCGACCACGATGTCGTTCCACGGCTTGAGCGAGATCCCGGAGAGGTCGGCGTGCGGGACGAGGGATCCGTCCGGTTCGCGGCGCAGCAGCCGGTGGTGGGCGGAGTCCACGATCAGCAGCCGGCTGTCGGGGAGGAAGTCGACGCACATCGGGAACGAGGGGACGGTCGCCACCACTTCGTGGCCGCCGTCGGGGTCCAGGGCGATCACCTGGTTCGCGCCCCAGTCGGAGAACCACAGCCGTCCGTCGTGCCAGCGCGGCGACTCGCCGAACACGACGCCTTTCATGAGGACCTCGGGTGTGCCCATCGCGCCTCTCCTCTCGCTCCGTACAGGTTCAGACCCGCCCTGGCATCAGAACTCATCGCCGTGGGCGCCGCGAGTCGGGAGGAGCCGTGGCCCGGGACGCCGTCCCGGGCCACGGCGGCACCTCAGTGCCGGGTGATCTCCACCGTCATCTCGGCCGAGGCCGGGGTGTGCCAGTGGTCGCCGGCGTACGTCACCCCGTACCGGACCGTCCCGGCCTTCGCCGGAGCGTCGGTCACCGTGAAGGTGCCGTCCGCCGGGACCGTGATCGTGCCGAGCGGGACGCTCGAGGTCGCGTCGTACCGCGTCACCTCGACCGTCGCCCCCGGGGCGAGGCCCGGCGCCGTCAGGGTGCCGGTGACCGTGAGGGCGCGGCCCTTGCGGCTGGTCGCGGGGGCCGAGAGCGTGAGCGTGGACTCGACCGTGGTCGTGACCGTGCTGGAGTGGAGGTAGAGGCCGATGACCCCGGGCTCCCGCGTCACCGTGAAGACCCGGCTCCCGTCCGGCGCCCAGGCGAGGCCGCCGGGCTCCGGGCTCTGGGTGGCGCTGCCCAGCTCGAGCGTGGTCAGCGGGGTCGTCGCGCCGGGGGCGTAGAAGGAGACGTCCGGGATGTCGGCGCTGCTGTTCTGCGCGGCGCCCGCCACCGTGCCGTCGGGGCCGACGGCGACGGCGAGGGGGGAGGCCGACGGGGTCGTGTGCGTCGTGGCGTCCGTGAGGTCGTCGAGGCGGAACGCCTGGTAGCCGGTGGATATCAGGGCGGCGGTGACGACGGTGCGGCCGTCCGGGCTGACGTCGAGGTCCCGCAGGCCGTTCATCTCGGCCGGGGCCAGCGTCCGGCGGGCGGTTGTCGTGGGGGTGCCGCCGCCCACGTCGTACACCGTGAGGGTGTTGCGGTTGGGCTGGTTCGTACCGGCCACCAGGACGTCGGGGTCGGTCGGCGAGGTGGCGAGCTGGGCGGTGGGGTCCAGGGACTCGTCCAGGCCGAGCGTGACCACCGGCTCGGGGGCGGAGAGGTCGAGCGATCCGAGGTCCCCGGTGAAGTCGCCGTAGCTGAACCAGAGCTTCCCGCCCGCGAGGGCCAGGCCCCAGGGGGAGGTGTCCGCGCCCAGGTAGTAGCGTCCGGTCTCCGCCAGGGTCGTCGTGTCGTACGCGATGATGCTGTCGAGGTGGCGCGCGGCTACGTACAGGGTCTGGTCGTCGGGGGAGAGTACGAGCTCGGCGGCGCCGTACGGGCCGTTCAGCCAGGTGGTGTTCCCCTCGTAGTCCGCCACCGCGATGCGGCCGGACTGGTCGACCGGGTCGCTGACGAAGACCTTGTGGTGGGTGCCGTCTACCGCCATGTCGCCGAGGTAGGTGATCGGCAGCTGCACGCCGGTCGCGGCGTGGGCCGGGGCGGTGGCCGGGATGGTCAGGAGCAGGGAGCCTAGGGCTGTGGCGATGGTGGTGCCGAGTGCGCGGGTGGTGGTGCGCAAGTGGAGCTCCTTCTGTGTCCGTGGGTGATCGGTGACGGCGAGGGGGAGCCGTCGTCGATCATTGTGCGGGGTGGATCATGAATCCGGAACTCCGTTAATGCCGGTCAACGGGGGTTATCGGCAACCTTGTTGGGGGGAAGTGGGCCATGTTCGCGCTGTCGGCCGGCGGCCGGGCAGGCTGGATTTGGGTCGGGTGCGCGCTGTAGGCCGGCGGTCGGGGAGCTGGAACAAGGCTTCTTTGTGCCCTATTCGTCAGCCCAGCTGACCTCGAAGTACCGCACCCTCTCGTCCTCCCCCACCGCCCGCATCCCCGCCGCCAGCATCACCCGGTGCGAAGCCACGTTGGCGTGATCCGCATCCCCCTTCACCCGGACCGCCCCCTGCGACCGTGCGAACTCCAGCAGCGCCCGCAGGGCCTCCGAGGCGTAGCCCTTGCCCCTGGCCGACGGGATCAGGCCGTAGCCGATCGTCACCGTGCCCGTGGTGTCCATCGGGCCGTGGAAGCCCAGGCCGCCTATCGCCCGGCCGTCGGCGCGGAGGCGGATCTCGAAGTTGCCGAACGGGAAGGGGTCGGCGGTCGCCGACAGATAGCGGTTCGCGGCGATCGTGTCGCCGGGCGTGGGGTAGTCGGGCGCCCAGTGGGCCCCGGGGCTGCCCGTCAGGATTTCCTCCGCCTCCGCGCGCGTCAGCGGATGAAGTACCAGTCGTTTTGTCGCAAGATCCCCCATGGCAGGGAGAGATATCACGTGGGCCCTGAGGGCTGCACTCGGTTTTACTCGGATCGGCCTCGCGATATTACGCCCGGCGCCCGACCGACCTGCTTGTCCGGCTGGGGGTCCGGGGGTCATCCCCCGGGAGAATTCAGCACGCGGACTTCCGCCCCGCGAGGACATGCGCCACCAGGGCGTTCGCGTGGCCGTGGCCCAGGGCGTGGTCCGTCTTCAGCCAGCTGACCAGCTCCATGTGCTTCGTCAGGTCCGAGGCGGCGATCAGGTCGAGCCACTCCTGGACGGGCCGCCCGTACTTCTTCTCGATCGACGGGAAGTAGCTCGCCGGGCCCTTCGGCTGATCGGTCATTCTGTCCTCCTGGAAATCCCGTACGGATTCCGCGCGTTGCGGAACAACCGCCGGAGCCGGTGTGTTCGCCCTGATCATAAGAGTCGCCACTGACAAAGGATTCGTATGCAGCAGCGCCCTCTGGGCACGCAAGGACTGACCGTCTCCGCGCAGGGCCTGGGACTGATGGGCATGAGCCAGTCCTACGGACCGGCCAACGACCTGGACTCCATCGCCACCATCCACCGCGCCCTCGACATCGGCGTGACCTTCCTGGACACGGCGAACATCTACGGCGCGACCGGGCTGTACGGGCCCGGGGCCAACGAGAAGCTCGTCGGCTACGCCCTCCGGGAGCGGCGCGACGAGGTCACCCTGGCCACCAAGGTCGGCATCGTCGGCATCGAGCCGGGCGTGGGGATGAGCCTCGGCGCGTCGCCGGGGCACATCCGGGAAGCCGCCGACGCTTCCCTGCAGCGGCTGGGCACCGATCGCATCGACCTCTACTACCTGCACCGCGTCGACCCCGACACCCCCATCGAGGACTCCATCGGCGCGATGGCGGACCTGGTGACCGCCGGCAAGGTGCGCTACCTCGGGGTCTCCGAGGTCACCGCCGACGAGCTCGAGCGGGCCAACGCCGTGCATCCGATCAGCGCCCTGCAGAGCGAGTGGTCGCTGTGGACCCGGGGGCTCGAGGCCGAGGTGCTGCCCGCCGCACGGCGGCTGGGCGTCGGCGTCGTGCCGTTCTCCCCGCTGGGCCGCGGCTTCCTCACCGGTGCCGTCACCACGCAGGACACGATGGCCCCGACCGACGTACGCCGTAACATGCCGCGATTCCAGCCCGACGCCCTCGACGCCAACGCCCGCCTCGTGGCGATCGTCCGCGAGATCGCCGAGGACAAGGGCGTCCTCCCCGGCCAGATAGCCCTGGCCTGGGTGCACGCCCAGGGCGACGACGTCGTCCCGATCCCCGGCACCCGACGCATCACGTACCTGGAGCAGAACGCCGCCGCGGTGGACGTCGAGCTCACCCCGGAGGACCTGGCCCGCCTCGACGCCGTCGCAGCGGAGGTGACCGGCGAGCGCTACTGACCGCCGGCCCTGGGCCTGCCCCGGACCTCACCGTCCCAGCAGGCCCAGCGCCGCCTCCGCCTGCCGCGTCTCCCAGCGGAGGCACAGCTCGGTGGCGGACGCCAGAATGTGACGTATGGACGACATCCCCGGCCCCCTCCGCTTCCAGCTCGTACTCCTGCGCCGCATGGCCGACCACAATCCGGCGCTGGTGGAGGACGCCCTGCGCGAGCTCGGCGTGGGCAAGGACGTGATGCGCGAGGCCAATCGCGCGTGGCAGGGGCGGCTGCGGGCGGGGCGGCGGCAGCTGCCGGCCGGGGTGAAGGACTACGGCGCGCTGCTGGGGGCGCCCGAGGCCCGCGAGGACCGGCCGTTCGGGGACGTACGGGCCGAGGCGTACCGCTGGCCCGTGCCCCTGTGGCCGGATCTGCGGTTCGAGGCGGTGGTGCTCCCGGGCGGGACGGCCGTCAACGCCTGGCTGGTGCGGGCGGCGGACGCGAAGGGGCCCGGGCCGCGCACGCTCGAGGACCTGACGCCCTGGTCGGCCACCGTCGACGAGGTCGCCCACGCCTTCCCGCCGGCCACCCCGAGGGAGGGCGACACCGACAACCGCTTCCGCCTCGCCTTCGAGGCCCCCGACCGGGACGGGGAACCCCACGGCGTCACCGCGGAGTTCGCCTGGGGGCTGCTCCAGCGGCTGGAGACCAGGTGATGCCAATGCCGGCCGCGGACGATCCGGCTGGTTCCCGCGGCGAATCGCGTGGGGGACCAACCGGGACCGTCCCCGGGCGCCCGCCTACCCCTCCGACGAGCTCGCCCGCGCCGGATGCGTCCGCTCCGCCGGAGTCGCCCCCGCCGTCCGCATCCGTCCGATCGCGTACACGCACCCCGCCAGCGCCAGGTCCGACAGCAGCATGAAGCCGATGGAGTACGAGTCCTTCGCGCTGTAGATCGCCCCCATCACCAGCGGCGGCACGAAGCCGCCGAGGCCGCCCATCGCGCCCACGATGCCGGTGACGGAGCCCACCTGCTGCTGCGGGGTGACCCGTGCCACCAGCGCGAACACCGCGCCGCTCGCCGCGCCGAGTCCCGCCGCCATGGCCAGGAAGCAGATCGTGCCCAGCGGGTCGAGGTCCGGGTCGAAGGCCTGCAGCACGGCGAACAGGGCGACGACGGCCAGCGACCAGGCGGCCACCACCGCCGGGTGAACCCGGTCCGACAGCCAGCCGCCGAGCGGCCGGAAGATCACCGTGACCAGGGCGAAGCCCGCGGCCTTGGTGCCGGCGTCGGTGGGGCCGAGCTCGTACCAGGTCTTCAGGTACGTCGGCAGATAGACGCCGAACGCCACGATGCCGCCGAAGCCGATGGCGTACAGCGCCGACAGCTCCCACGTCACCCGCAGCTTCGCCGCCTCACCCAGCCGGTGCGCCAGCGGTGTCGTCGGAACCACCCGGTCGGGGCGGTCGCGCAGCAGGAGCCACGACACCACCGCGTAGACCGCCAGCGCGATCGCCATCACGACGAACGGCAGGTTGTGACCCTTGTCGTACATCCGCGGAGTGAAGTACCCGGACAGCGCCACACCGCCCATGCCCATGCCGAACACGCCCAGCGCGAACCCCCGCCTGGACGGCGGGAACCAGGAGTTGACCAGCGGGATGCCGATGGCGAACGTCGTACCGCCGATGCCCAGCAGGAACCCGACGACCAGCAGCAGCCCGTACGACTCCTTCGCCGGGATCAGCAGCAGCACCGGGACGATGGTGAGCGCCGCGAACAGCGGGAACATCTTCCGCGCGCCGAACTTGTCCGTCATCGCGCCCACCGGGATCCGGCCGAGCGAGCCGACCAGCACCGGCACGGCCACCATCAGCGACTGCGCGAACGGGCTCATGTCGAGCTTCTTGTCCAGATCGCCGGCCAGCGGGGCGATCAGGTTCCACGCCCAGAAGGTCAGACCGAAGCCGACGGTCGCGACGATCAGATCCACGTACGCCGTGGCGGACGGCTTCTCCCCGTCCGAGGCGGCGACGGCGGCTGCTTTCGTACTCACTGGACACCCTCCCAGCCCCGCCGCGGCGAGCGGGCGCCGAGCTGCCGCGCGTCACGGCCGCGGTAGACGATGTAGGGACGGAACAGGTACTGCACCGGTGCGCTGAGCATGTGCACCAGCCGGGTGAAGGGCACCAGCGCGATGAGCGCCAGCCCGATCACGATGTGGATCTGGTAGAGGACCGGCACGTCCGCCATCAGCTCGCCCTTGGGCTGCAGGGTGAAGATGCTGCGCGTCCAGGGGGAGATCGTCTCGCGGTAGTTGTAGCCGTGGCCGCCCGCATGGCTCAGCTTGGCGACCATGCCCATGACGATCGCGGCGAGCAGCACCACGTACATCAGCTTGTCGTTGACGGTGGTCGCCCGGAACACGGGCCGGTTGGTGCGCCGCCGGTAGATCAGCAGCCCGATGCCGCCGACGGTGAGCAGCCCGGCGGCGGTGCCGGTCCACAGGGAGACCTGGTGGTACGCGCTCTCGCCGACGCCGATCCCCGACGTCCACGAGTCGGGGATGAACAGCCCGACCAGATGTCCCGCCAGCACGAACAGGATGCCGTAGTGGAACATCGGCGAGGCCACGCGCAGCAGCTTCGACTCGTACAGCTGCGAGGAGCGGGTCGTCCAGCCGAACTTGTCGTAGCGGTAGCGCCACGCCGTGCCGAGCACGAACAGCGCGATCACGACGTACGGCAGCGCGTTCCACAGGATGCTCATGACTGTCCTCGCGCGTCGGTCAGGACGGGCAGCAGCCCGTACGGTTCGAGCCCCACGTCCTCGCGGGGCGGCCCGGTGCGAGCCAACGCCATCGCGGCGGCCCTGTCCCTGGGGGACGGCCCGGGCAGCGTCGCGCAGACCGCGTCGAGCACCCGGGCGTAGGGCGTGCCGTGCTCGGTTAGGGACAGCCGCAGCAGCTCCAGCGCCGGGCGGTGCTCGCGCAGCAGGACGTCGGTGCCGGCGCGGGCGGAGAACTCCAGCACGGCGGGGAGGTAGTCGGGCAGCTCCTCGTCGCTGAACTCCAGACCGTGCGCCCGGTACGTCTCCTTCAGGCGTACGAGCGACATGCCCCGGCGGCGGGTGTCGCCGTCCGACCACCAGGTCAGATAGAGGCAGCGGCGGCTCTTGAAGTCGAACACCTCGACGTAGTGCCGGGCGAGCTCCCCGCGGGGCGTGGCGTCGGCGTGGTCGAGGAACGCCAGCAGCCCGGCGGCCGGGGCGCCGCGCCCGGCCAGGGCCCGGCGCAGCAGCGGCAGCTCGTCCGTGAACGGCGGGTCGGGGTGGACCAGGCAGCGGGCGGCGGCCTGGTGGATGACGGCGCTCACGGCTTCTCCGCATCGTCGATGGTGGGCGTACGCAGCTCGTCGGGGGAGTCGGCGGTCTGCCGGCGGCGCGCCCCGTGGAAGGACTCGATGGACACGAACGCGGTCCCGGGGCGCCCCGAGTCCCCGCCGAACGGGCCGGAACCGCCGGCGCCGGGGCCGCCCTCGTAGTCCAGGGAGCACACCGACTCCTCCAGCGCCTTCGCGTCACCGACGGCGGCGGTGGGGATGACGTACCGGTCGTCGTACTTGGCCAGGGCCAGCAGCCGGTACATCTCCTGGATCTCCCGGGCGTTCATCCCGACGGCCTCCGCCGCCGACTCGCTCGGGGTGTCGCCGAGCTGGACGGCGCGCATATGGCTGCGCATCGCCGCGAGGCGTTCGAGGGAGGCGCGTACGGGGCTGGTGTCGCCGGCGGTGAAGAGCGCCGCCAGATACTCCAGGGGGATGCGCAGGGAGTCGATGGCGCCGAACAGATTGTCCGCGTCCTCCCCGTCGAAGCCCGTCTCCGCCAGGGCGTCGACGACCGGCGACAGCGGCGGGATGTACCAGACCATCGGCATGGTGCGGTACTCCGGGTGCAGCGGCAGCGCCACCTTGTACGTGCTGATCAGCGCGTGTACGGGGGAGCGGCGCGCGGCCTCGATCCAGTCGTGCGGGATCCCGGCGCGCTCCGCCTCGCGGTGCACCTCGGGGTCGTTCGGGTCGAGGAACACCCCGAGCTGCGCCTCGTACAGATCACGGTCGTCGGGGACGGACGCCGCCTCGAGCACCTTGTCCTGGTCGTACAGCAGGACGCCCAGATAGCGCAGCCGGCCGACGCAGGTCTCGGAGCAGACGGTGGGCAGGCCGACCTCCAGCCGCGGGTAGCACAGGGTGCACTTCTCGGCCTTGCCGGTGCGGTGGTTGAAGTACACCTTCTTGTACGGGCAGCCCGACACGCACATCCGCCAGCCCTTGCAGCGGTCCTGGTCGACGAGCACGATGCCGTCCTCGGACCGCTTGTACATGGCGCCCGAGGGGCAGCTCGCCACGCACGACGGGTTGAGGCAGTGCTCGCAGATCCGCGGCAGATAGAACATGAAGGTCTGCTCGAAGGCGAACCTCACCTTCTCCGCGGCCTGTTCCCGTACCTTCGCCACCATCGGGTCCTCGGCGCCGGGGTCGCCGATGCCGCCGAGGTTGTCGTCCCAGTTGGCGCTCCACTCGATCTTCATGGGCTTGCCGGAGACGAGGGACCGGGGCCGGGCCACCGGGAAGTCGTCGCCGAGCGGGGCGTCCGTGAGGTTGGTGTAGTCGTACGTCCAGGGCTCGTAGTAGTCCTTTATCTCCGGCAGGATCGGGTTGGAGAAGATGGTGGCGAGCTTCTTGAACTTGCCGCCGCCCTTCAGCTTCAGGTTCCGGCGCTTGTTGAGCTCCCAGCCGCCGCGCCACTTCTCCTGGTCCTCGTAGCGGCGCGGATAGCCCTGGCCGGGCCGGGTCTCCACGTTGTTGAACCACACGTACTCGACGCCGCCGCGGTTGGTCCACGTCTGCTTGCACGTGACGGAGCAGGTGTGGCAGCCGATGCACTTGTCGAGGTTCATTACCATCGCGATCTGGGCCATGACCTTCATGTCAGTACGTCACCTCCTCGGTGCGGCGCCGGATGACGGTGACCTCGTCGCGCTGGTTGCCCGTGGGGCCGAGATAGTTGAACGCCCAGGAGAGCTGGGCGTAACCGCCGATCAGATGGCTGGGTTTGAGGATGAGCCTGGTCAGGGAGTTGTGGATGCCGCCGCGTTTGCCGGTGGTCTGCGACTTGGGGACGCCCACCGTGCGGTCCTGGGCGTGGTGCATGTAGACCGTGCCGACGGGCATCCGGTGCGAGACGACGGCGCGGGCGGAGACGACGCCGTTGCGGTTGACCGCCTCGATCCAGTCGTTGTCGCGTACACCGATCGCGTCGGCGTCCTGCGGGGACATCCAGATGACCTGGCCGCCGCGGGAGAGGGACAGCATGAACAGGTTGTCCTGGTACTCGGAGTGGATGGACCACTTGTTGTGCGGGGTGAGGTACCGGACCGTCACCTGCGCCTGTCCGTCGGGGCCCAGACGCGGCTCGCCGAACAGGCGGTTCATGTCCAGCGGTGGCCGGTAGACGGGCAGGGCCTCGCCGAGTTCGTGCATCCAGTCGTGGTCGAGGAAGAAGTGCTGGCGGCCGGTAAGGGTGTGCCAGGGTTTCTGGTGCTCGGTGTTGAGGACGAACGCCGTGTAGCGCCGGCCGCCCGACTCGCTGCCCGACCACTCCGGCGAGGTGATCACCGGGACGGGGGCCGCCTGGGTGTCGGCGTACGTGACGCGCTTGCCCTCGTGCTCGGCGGACAGATGCGCCATCTCGGTGCCGACGCGCTCCTCCAGGGTGCGGAAGCCCTGGGTCGCCAGCCGGCCGTTGGTGGTGCCGGACAGGGCCAGGATGGTGTTGCAGGCCTTGACCGCGGTGTCCAGCAGCGGCCGTCCGTCGGCGGGGCCGCCGGTCTTGGTGCCGTTGAGGTGGGCGAGCTTGCCGATCTCCTCGTCGGGGTGCAGGGCGATGCCCTTCGCCGGGAGGCCGAGGCGTTCGGCGAGCGGGCCGAGGGTGGTCATCTTGTCGGCGATCGCCGTGTAGTCCCGCTCCACCACCGTGAGCTGCGGCATCGTCCTGCCGGGGATGGGCTCGCACTCGCCCGCCCGCCAGTCCAGCGCCACGCCGCCGGGCTGGGCGGTTTCCCCCGGGGTGTCGTGCTGGAGGGCGGTGGCGACCAGGTCGCGGCGGACGCCGAGGTGCTCCCCGGCCAGATCCGAGAAGCAGGCGGCGATGGCGTTGAACGCGTCGAAGTCCGTACGGGCCTGCCACGGCGGGTTCACCGCGGGGGTGAAGGAGTGCACGTACGGGTGCATGTCGGTGGACGACAGGTCGTGCTTCTCGTACCAGGTGGCGGCCGGGAGCACCACGTCCGACAGCAGCGTCGAGGACGTCATGCGGAAGTCCATCGACAGCAGCAGGTCGAGCTTGCCCTCGGGCGCCTCGTCGCGCCACTTCACGTCCCGCGGGCGGGTCTCGGGCGACGACTCGCGGGCGGTCACCGAGGACTGGGTGCCCAGGAGGTGCTTCTGGAAGTACTCGGCGCCCTTCGCGGAGGACCCCAGCAGATTGGCCCGCCACAGCGTGAGCACGCGCGGCCAGTTCTCCTCCGCGTCCGGGTCCTCGCAGGCGAAGCCCAGGCGCCCGGCCTTCAGCTCCTCGACGGCGAACGCCACCGGGTCGTCCACCGCGCCCAGGTCCAGGGGGTTGCGGTTGAACGTCGGGTACGACGGCATCCACCCGGCGCGGGCCGACTGGGCCAGGCAGTCGGCGCCCGTCATGCCGGTGAAGCGGCCCTCGCCCAGGGGGGAGGACAGCACGTCGGCGTGGAAGGTGTCGTAGCGCCACTGGTCGGTGTTGGTGAACCAGTACGCGGTGCCGATCATCTGCCGCGGCGGCCGCGACCAGTCGTTCGCCGCGGCCAGCGTCGCCCAGCCGGTCGCCGGACGGCATTTCTCCTGGCCCACGTAGTGCGCCCAGCCGCCGCCGTTGCGGCCCTGGCAGCCGGTGAGGGTGAGCAGGGCCAGAAAAGCGCGGTAGATGGTCTCGGAGTGGAACCAGTGGTTCGTCCCCGCCCCCATCAGGATCATGCACCGCCCCTCGGACTTCTCCGCCGTACGGGCGAACTCGCGCGCGATGCGCACCGCCTGCGCCGCCGGCACCGAGGTGTGCTCCTCCTGCCACGCCGGCGTCCCCGGCGTCGACGCGTCCTCGTACCCCGCCGGCCACTGACCGGGCAGCCCCTCGCGCCCCACCCCGTACTGGGCGAGCATCAGGTCGAACACCGTGGCCACCAGCCGCCCGTCCGCCGTCCGCATCGCCGGCACGCCCCGGGTCACGGTGTCGCCGCGGCCCTGGCCGTGCTCACCGCCCTCGGTGTCGAAACGGGGGAGCAGCACCGGAACGCCGGACGCCTCGTCCGCCCCGTACAGGGACAGGCGCGGCACGGTGTCGCCGAGGTCCAGATTCCACCTGCCCTTGCCGGAGTCCGTCCAGCGGAACCCCAGCGAGCCGTTCGGCACCACCGGCCGCCCGGTGTTCCCGTCGAGGACGACCGTCTTCCACTCGGCGCCCTCCCCGCCGTCCCCCAGGTCGGAGGCCCGCAGGAACTTCGCCGGTACGTACGCGCCGTCCCGCTCCGTCAGCGTCACCAGGAACGGCAGGTCGGTGAACTTCCGTACGTAGTCCACGAAGAACGGCACCTGCCGCTCCACGAAGCACTCGCGCAGGATCACGTGCCCCATCGCCAGCGCGAGCGCCCCGTCCGTCCCCGGGTGCGGGTGCATCCACTCGTCGGCGAACTTCGTGTTGTCCGCGTAGTCGGGGGACACCACGACGACCTTCTGCCCCCGGTAGCGGGCCTCGGCCATCCAGTGCGCGTCGGGCGTACGGGTCACGGGGACGTTGGAGCCCCACATCATCAGATACGCGGCGTCCCACCAGTCGCCCGACTCCGGTACGTCCGTCTGGTCGCCGAAGACCTGCGGCGAGGCGACCGGGAGGTCCGCGTACCAGTCGTAGAACGACAGCATCGGCGCGCCGATCAGCGACATGAACCGGGCCCCGGCCGCGTGCGACACCATCGACATCGCCGGGATCGGCGAGAACCCCGCCACCCGGTCCGGGCCCCACACCCGGATCGTGTGCACATGCGCGGCGGCCACCATCTCCACGGCCTCGTCCCAGGAGGCGCGCACCAGCCCGCCCTTGCCGCGCGCCCGCTGGTAGGCGCGCCGCCGCTCCGGATCGCCCTGGATGTCCGCCCAGGCCCGCACCGGGTCGCCGAGGCGCTGCTTCGCCTCGCGGTACAGGTCGAGCAGCACGCCGCGGACATAGGGATAACGCACCCGCGTCGGCGAGTACGTGTACCAGGAGAACGCGGCGCCGCGCGGACAGCCGCGCGGCTCGTACTCCGGGCTGTCGGGGCCCACCGACGGATAGTCCGTCTGCTGGGTCTCCCAGGTGATGATCCCGTCCTTGACGTACACCTTCCAGCGGCAGGAGCCGGTGCAGTTCACCCCGTGGGTCGAGTTGACGACCTTGTCGTGGCTCCAGCGGTCCCGGTAGAAGACGTCCCCGTCCCGGCCCCCGGTCTTGGTCACGCTGCGAAGATCGGGGGAAATGTCGCCGCGCGTGAAGAAGCGGCCGGTACGCAGCAGCAGCTCGCTCGCTGTGCCGTCGATTCCCGCCATGGGTCCTCCGTCATCGGTGGCATTGCATGGTCGCTGGCACACTCTCCGCGAGCCGGTACAGACCAGTTAAGGGCCGTACGGTCCCGTGCACCGGTCCGGGAGGGCCAATGGGGTGACGGCTGCCCACGCCCCGTAGCGATACGCTGACCTGCGCGTAGTCGGCGATCGACGGTCCGCCGGACGGGCGGACATACACCGTGTCACGGTGTGTTGGCGGCGTATCGCCCACGTGTCGCGAAACGATCAGCCAATGCGACGAATTGTCACACGAACCGGAACCGCGACCGCCCTGTGTCTGGCGGTGTCGGTCCAGGCCGCGACCGCCCAGCCGGTGCCCACCGCCGCGCCCGGCGGCGACGACAAGAACAGCCTGCGGACCGCCCGCCGCGAGGTCGACGCGCTCTTCGCCGACGCCGGCCGCACCACCCAGCGGTACGAGGCCGCGAAGAAGGCCGTCGGCCGCCAGCAGCGCAGGATCGAGCGCCTCGGCCGGCAGGTCCGCGACCAGCAGCGCAAGGTCACCGAGCTGCGGGCGCGGCTCGGCCGGATCGCCGCCATGCAGTACCGCAGCGGCGGCGACGCCTCCCTGACCCCCACCGCCCAGTTCATGCTCTCCTCCAACCCCGCCGAGTTCCTCGACCGCGTCTACCTCGCCGACAAGGGCGAGCACGCCGCCGGGCTGCTGATGCACCAGACCCAGCGGGCCCAGGACCGGCTGGAGGCGGAGCAGGCGCGCGCCGCGCAGGCCAAGCTCGAGCTCGACCACGAGCTGTACCTCCAGGGTCGGGCGAAGAAGGCCCTCGAGGCCAAGCTCGTCCGGGCCCAGGCGCAGCTGGAGAAGCTGCAGGAGTCGCAGCACCGCGTCCGGGGCGCCGGCTGCACGGAGTTCCGCTCCGCCGTCCCGTTCGCCATGAACGGCGGCGAGGACACGGCGGACGGCAAGCCGTTCGTCGCCCGCAAATGGCGGGTGCCGGTCAACAAGTACGAGATCACCTCGCGCTTCGGACAGACGGGCGAACACTGGGGGAGTCTGCACTCCGGCCTGGACTTCGCGGTCCCGGAGGGCCGCCCGGTCCGCAGCGTGGGCTTCGGCACGGTCTACGAGCTGGGCTGCGACGGCGCCTTCGGCAACTCCGTGACGATCCGGCACGACGACGGCTACTTCACCTTCTACGCCCACCTCTCCCGCATCGAGGCCTACCCCGGCGAACGCGTCTTCCCCGGCCAGCACATCGGCCTCGCCGGCACCACGGGCAACTCCACGGGCCCGCACCTGCACTTCGAGGTCCGGGCGACCCCGGAGTTCGGCTCGGGCATCGACCCGGAGCCGTGGCTGCGGACGAGAGGGATCAGGCCCTGAGCGCTCACCCGAGGTCGAACTCGGACCACACCACCTTCCCCGACCCCCGGGCCTCCACCCCCCACGCGTCCGTCAGCCGGTCGACGAGCAGCAGACCGCGGCCCGAGACGCCCGCCTCGCCGGGGTCGCGGCGGCGGGGCATCGTGCTGGACTCGTCCGCCACCTCGATCCGGATACGGGAGCGCGGCGCGGTGAGCATCCGCGCCGTGACGACCACCGGGCCGTCGGTGTGCAGCAGACCGTTCGTGACCAGCTCGTCGGCGACCAGCTCGACCTCGTCCGACCGCTCCCCGGCGCCCCACGCCCGTACCGCCGCCCGGATCATGTGCCGCCCCGCCGACAGGCCCTCCGGGTCGGCGGGGCCGATGTGCTGGGTGAGCCGCCCGCCGGTGTCGGCCGCCGGGGGCCGGCCCGAGCGGCGCAGCGCCAGGACCGCCATGTCGTCCTCCGCCCCGCACGCGGCCAGCTCGTCCAGCAGCCGGTCGGCCAGCCCCGCGAGGTCGTCCGGGCCGGCGGCGACGAGTTCCGCGAAGACCCGCATCCCCTCGTCCAGCCCGACCTCCGACCGCTCCAGCATCCCGTCCGTGCACAGCAGCATCGCGTCCCCGGCCGCCAGGTCGATCCGGGTCACCGGATACTCCAGCCGGTCGAAGTCCGCCGACAGCCCCAGCGGCAGCCCGCCCGGTACGGACAGCCAGCGCGCGACGCCGTCCGCGCCCCGGACCAGCGGGTCGACGTGCCCCGCCCGGACGATCCGCAGCGCCCCCGACTCCAGATCGGCCTCCACGTAGCAGCAGGTGGCGAACCGTTCGGTGTCCAGCTCGTGCAGGAACACCGACGCCCGCGCGATCACCGTCCCCGGCGAGTGCCCCTCCGCCGCGTACGCCCGCAGCACGATCCGCAGCTGCCCCATCACGGACGCGGCGTGCGTGTCGTGCCCCTGCACGTCGCCGATCACCGCCGCGACCCGCCCGTTCGGCAGCGGGATCACGTCGTACCAGTCGCCCCCGATGTCCCGCCCGTTGCCCGCCGACCGGTAGCGCACCGCGATCTCCGCGCCCGGCAGCGACGGGATCCGCCGCGGGAGCATCGCCCGCTGCAGGTCCTCCGCCAGATCGTGCTCCTGGTCGAAGAGCATGGCCCGCTGCAGGCTCTGCGCGATGGTGCCGCTCAGCGCGATCAGCAGATTGCGGTCCTCCGGCGTGAAGACGGACTTGCCCCGGTAGAACAGCCCGAGCGCCCCGATCGCCTGCCCCTGCGCGATGAGCGGGAGGTACGCGCCGGAGTCGATGTCCAGCGGCTCGATGTACGGCCACAGCCGCGGGTAGCGGCGCCGGAACTCCGCCCGCGACAGGACGAACAGCGGGCGCAGGGTCCGTACGACCTCGCTCATCGGGAACGGGTCCGTGACCCGGCTGAACTCGGTGCCGTCCGCGTAACTGCCCGCCTGTCCCTCCGCGACCAGCTTGATGTGCCCGGACTCCACCCGCCCCATGATCACGTTGCTGGCGCCCAGCCGCTGCAGGCCCTCCGGCCCGTCCAGCACGTCGATCACCTCGCCCACGGTCCGGGCGCTCGCCAGCGCCGCCGTCGTGGACTCCACGACCGACGTCTGCCGGGCCCGCTCCTGGTCCAGCCGCAGCTGGGCGGCGGAGTACGTGAGCTCCAGCGTCGCGTCGCGGACGATGCCCACGATCCGCTGCGGCCGGCCGTCGTCGTCGCGCTGGATGGCGCCCTGGGTGTGCGTCCAGCGCAGCGTGCCGTCGCGCAGCCGCACCCGGAAGTACCCCCCGTACGACGTGGAGCCGTCCTTCAGCGCCCGGGACACCACGGCGTCCATCCGGGCACCCTCCGACGCCGGCACCCGCGGCGCCAGCCCCTCCGGGCGGCCGTCGAACTCCTCCGGCGTGAGATCGAAGACGTCCAGTCCCTCGGCGTCCATGCGCATCTGCCCGGACGCCAGCTCCCAGACAAACGACCCCATGCGATTCAGCGCCAGCGCACGCCGCAGCTCGGGGTCTGCCCAGCCGCCGGGCAGCTCCGGCACGGCGGCGGGAGACACGTCACTCACCCGTCCACTGTCGCCCCTGACTCCCACCCGCGCAGCTCAGAGGCCGTCGGGCCGTGAAAGATTGACGCCATGACGATCCCCGAGACATCCCGCGCCTGGCACCTCACCGCCCGCCCCCACGGCGTGCCCACCCCCGACGGCTTCGCGCTGGTCGCGTCGCCCGTACGGCAGCCCGCCGAGGGCGAGATCCTGGTCCGCAACCGGTATCTGTCCGTCGACCCGTACATGCGCGGCCGGATGAACGACGTGAAGTCCTACGTCCCCCCGTACCGGCTGGACGCGCCCATGGACGGCGGCGCCGTCGGCGAGGTCGTCGCCTCCGCCGACCCGGCGTTCACGGTCGGCGACCAGGTGCTGCACGGCCTCGGCTGGCGCGAGTACGCCACCGTCCCCGCCCGCCACGCCTCCCGGGTGGACCCGGACGCGGCGCCGCTCCCGGCGTACCTCGGCGTCCTCGGCATGCCGGGGCTCACCGCCTACGCCGGGCTGGTGGAGGTGGCGTCGTTCCAGGAGGGGGACGCCGTCTTCGTGTCCGGTGCGGCGGGCGCGGTCGGCAGCCTGGTCGGCCAGATCGCGCGGCTCAAGGGCGCCTCGCGGGTCATCGGCAGCGCGGGGTCCGCGGCGAAGGTCGAGGCGCTGACGGGGGAGTACGGGTTCGACGCGGCGTTCAACTACAAGGACGGTCCCGTGGGCGCCCAGCTCAAGGCCGCCGCGCCCGACGGCATCGACGTCTACTTCGACAACGTCGGCGGCGACCACCTCGAGGCCGCGATCAGCTCCCTCAAGGTGCACGGCCGCGTCACCGTCTGCGGCATGATCGCCCAGTACAACGCCACCGAGGCCCCGGCCGCCCCGCGCAACCTCGCGCTGCTGATCGGCAAGCGGCTGCGCGTCCAGGGGATGCTGGTGGGCGACCACACGGCGCTGCGGCCGCAATTCCTGCGGGAGGTCGGCGGCTGGCTGCGGTCCGGGGAGCTGATCCACCGCGAGACGGTCGTCGAGGGGATCGAGAACACCCTGGAGGCCTTCCTGGGCGTCCTGCGCGGGGACAACACCGGGAAGATGATCGTGAGGCTCGACGGCTAGCGGATCCCGAACCCGTACACCGTCGTCGCCCGGTGGACCTCGCCCGGCCGCAGGACCGTGGACGGGAACCGCGGCTGGTTCGGGGAGTCCGCGAAGTGCTGTGTCTCCAGCGCGACGCCGTCCGTGGGCCGGTACGTGCGGCCCGAGGTGCCGCGCAGGGCGCCGTCGAAGGAGTTGCCGGTGTAGAGCTGCAGGCCCGGGGACGTCGTCGACACCGTCAGCGTGCGGCCCGAGGCGGGGGAGCGCAGCTCCGCGACCGCGACGGGGGTCTCGGTGACGCCCTTGTCGAGGACCAGGTTGTGGTCGTAGCCGTGGCCGGTGAGCAGCTGCGGGTGGCCCGAGCGCAGGTCGCGGGCCAGGGGCTTCGCCTCGCGGAAGTCGAACGGGGTGTCCGCCACCGGGGCGAGCTCGCCGGTGGGGGAGCCGGTCGGGAGGTTCGGCGTGTAGCGGTCGGCGGCCACCCGCAGGGTGTGCTGCTCGGCGCTGCCCGTGCCCTCGCCGTCGAGGTTGAAGTAGCTGTGGTTGGTGAGGCTGACGACGGTGGGGGCGTCGGTCGTCGCCGTGTAGTCGATGCGCAGCGCCCCGTCGTCGCCGACGGTGTACGTGACGGCGACGTCGAGCGTCCCGGGGAAGCCCTCCTCGCCGTCGGGGCTCGTCCGGCGCAGGGTGACCGCGGCCTCGCCGGCCGGCTCCGCGGCCCAGACGCGCTTGTCGAAGCCGCCGTCGCCGCCGTGCAGACAGTTGGTCCCGTCGTTCGCGGGCACCTTGTACGTCCGCCCGTCGAGGGTGAAGGACGCGCCGGCGATGCGGTTGGCGTACCGGCCGATGACGGCGCCGAAGTAGGGCCCGGGGTTGGCGAGATACCCGGCCAGGTCCGCCCACCCCAGCGCGATGTTCGCCTCGCGTCCGTCCCGGTCCGGGGTGTGCACGCGGTGGACGACGCCCCCGTAGGTGAGCACGTCGACCCGGGTGCCCCCGGCTTCCAGGGTCCAGCGCTCGATGGACGTACCGTCGTCGAGCGCGCCGAAGGGGGCGGAGGAGATCATGGAGGTCACTCTATGAGGTTCAGACCAATCTCGGCGACCAGGGCCTACACCGGCGCGAGCGGCACGTGGGGTCCCTCCGGCAGCTCCACGCCGATCGTGTCCCCGGGGCGGACGACGCCGCCGGTCCGTACGACGCCCATGATCCCGCCCCTGCGGACGACCGTGCCGTCGGCGGCCCGTTCGACGAGCTGCTTCATCAGCCCGTCCCCGAGCCCGTTGATCTGCGCGCACGGGTTGCGCAGCCCCGTGACCTCGACGACCGCCTCCGCGCCGAGGCGCAGCAGCGTGCCGGTGGGCAGCGCGTACAGGTCGATCCCGCGGGTGGTCACGTTCTCCCCGAGGTTCCCGGGCTCGACCTGATAGCCGCGTCCGCCGAGCTCGGCGAAGAGCTCCTCGGGGATCAGATGCACCTGGCGCAGATTCGGCTGCGAGGGATCGCGGGCCACCCGCGAACGGTGCTTGACGGTCACCCCGGCGTGGATGTCCCCTTCGACGCCGAGCCCTTCGAGGAGGGTGACGGACGGCCGGTTGGGCTTGGCGAAGGAGTACACGGCGTTGCTGCTGACGGCGGTCACGGCGGGGGTCATCGAGGCCTCTCCGGTACGGGGGTCAGACGCCGAGCGTACTGGCGCCGGGCAGCGCCCCTCACCTGGTTTTACGCCCGGAACCCCGGACCCCCGCCGACCGTTGAACCGGATGGATCCGCGACCCGAAGGAGCACCGTGCTGCTGGCCTCAGCGACCGTCGTCGGCGCCCTGTGGGTGCTGCTCTTCCTCCTCGTCGCCCGCCGGCGCCGCACCGCGCGCGGCGCGGGGGCCGCGTATCTCCAGGTCCTGGACGAGGTGTTCCACCCTTCCGGCCGCCAGGTCCAGGAGCAGCGCGAACGCCAGTCGCAGCTGCGCGACGACGAGGGCGACGGCGCCCCGCCCCGGCACAGCACGGTGGACCTCGACGCCGGGCGCGCGGTGATCCGTCCGTAGGCTGACCCGCGTGGACACCCGCGACCAGGGCCTGACCCGCGCCGCCGCGACCGGTGTGTGAGCGGCTACTCCCGCCCCGCCGACGTCGGCCCCATGTCCGCGTACCGCTCCCCGGACACCTGCCCCGCGATCGGCTCCAGCAGCGCCAGCTCGTCCGCCGTCAGCGTCACTGCCGCCGCCGCCGTGTTCTCCTCCACCCGGCTGCGCCGCCGCGTCCCCGGGATCGGCACCACGGTCAGCCCGTGCACCGACGCCCGCTGGTGCACCCACGCCAGGGCCACCTGCCCCGGCGTCAGCCCGCGGACCTCCGCGATCCGCCGCAGCGGTGCCAGCAGCTCCGCGTTCTTCGCCGCGTTGTCCCCGGTGAAACGCGGCTGGGAGTGCCGGAAGTCGCCCTCCGCCAGCCCCTGCGTGGAGGTGACCGCCCCGGTCAGGAAGCCCCGGCCCAGCGGGGAGTACGGCACGAACGTCACCCCCAGCTCCGCCGCCGCCGGCACCGCCGTGCGCTCCACGTCCCGGCTGAACACCGACCACTCCGACTGGATCGCGGCGATCGGATGCACCTGGTACGCGGCCCGCAGCTCCGGCCCGGTGACCTCGCTCAGGCCCAGCCGGCGGACCTTGCCCTCGCGGACCAGCTCCGCCATGGAGCTCACCGTCTCCTCGATGGGGACGTCCGGGTCGCGGCGGTGCATGTAGTACAGGTCGATCGTCTCGACGCCCAGCCGCGACAGACTGCCCTCGATCGCCCGGCGGATGTACGCCCGGTCGTTGCGGGTCCCGCGGTACTCCGGGCGCGCGGGGTCGAGCTCGATGCCGAACTTCGAGGCGATCGTGATCTCGTCCCGGTGGGCGGTGACGAACGGCGAGAGGAACCTCTCGTTCTCCCCGATCCCGTACATGTCCGCCGTGTCGTAGAGCGTGACGCCCAGCTCCAGCGCCCGCTTCAGGGTGCCCAGCGCCTCACCGGCGTCGGTCGGCCCGTAACCGAAGCTCATGCCCATACAGCCCAGCCCCTGGACCCCGACCTCGGGCCCGTCGTGGCCGAGACGCACCTTGTCCAGCGTCACTGGGACCCGCCTCCGTAGACCTCGATCTTGAAGTCGAGGACCGCCAGCGTCCCCTGCAGATCCGCGATGTGCCGGCGGACGTCCTCGCGATGGCGGACCAGCAGCTCCTGGCGGGCGGCGAAGGTGTGGTCGCCCTCGCGTACCAGCTCCGCGTAGCGCACCATGTCGGCCACCGGCATCCCGGTCAGCCGCAGCTTGCCGACGAACTCCAGCCAGCCGAGGTCCTGGTTGTCGTACCGGCGCTGCCCGGTGTGCGAGCGGTCCACCCGGGACATCAGCCCGATCCGCTCGTACCAGCGCAGCGTGTAGGCGCTCAGCCCCGTGTGGGACGCCACCTCGCTGATGGTGTAGTTGTCCTCGCCGTCGGGGCGGGGGCGGAACGCGGTCTCGGACACACACAGGCCGACCTTGGTGTCGGCCGCCGTCTCGGTCACCGTCATGACCTCCACGCTAGAGACTTGGAGTGCACTCCAGGCAAGCACAGCGGGCGGCATGAGGGCCTATCGGGGGAGGGCGTTACGCTCGGCGGTATGGACAGTCTGCGGATGATCGATACCTGGCCGGTGACCACGGCGGCTGCCGCCGTCGTCCGCGCGGACGGCACCCTCGCCGGCACCCACGGTCCGCAGGACCACCGCTTCCATCTCGCGTCCGTGACGAAACCGCTCGCCGCGTACGCCGTGCTCGTCGCCGTCGAGGAGGGCGCCGTCGAGCTCGATGAGCCGGCCGGCCCGCCCGGCGCCACGGTACGGGACCTGCTCGCGCACACCTCCGGCCTCGGCTTCGACGAGGCGCGGGTCTTCGCGGCGCCCGGCAACCGGCGGCTGTACTCCAACGCCGGCTTCGAGGCCCTGGCCGACCATCTGGCGAAGGCCACGGACATCCCGTTCGCCGAGTACCTCCACGAGGCGGTGCTGGTCCCGCTCGGCATGACGTCCACCACCCTGGACGGCTCCGCGGCCAAGGACGGCCGCTCCACGGCCGCCGACCTCACGCGCTTCGCCGCCGAGCTGCAGCGCCCCCGGCTGATCTCCGCCGGGCTGCACGCCGAGGCGACGTCCGTCGTACGCCCGGGACTCAAGGGCGTGCTGCCCGGCTACGGGCACCAGAACCCGAACGACTGGGGCCTGGGCCTGGAGATCCGCGACGGGAAGTCGCCGCACTGGACGGGAGCGACGTCCTCGCCCCGCGCCTTCGGACACTTCGGGCAGTCCGGTACGTTCCTGTGGGTCGACCCCGACGCGGGCGCGGCCTGCGTCGCGCTGACGGACCGCGCGTTCGGCGAATGGGCCGCCGAGGTGTGGCCCGTCTTCACGGACGCCGTGCTGGCGGAGCTCCGCAGGCCCTAGGGCCTGTACGGAGTTCCCCGTCTGCGCCCCGACGCCCGGCACGCACTCTCGCCGCACGGTGGACCAGGACAGGTGGCTCCGCCACATGACCTGGTCCACCGCACGCCGAGAGCACGCACCGAACGCCGCGACGCCGCGCTCCGCGCGAACGACGGGGAACTCCGTACAGGCCCTAGCCGTACTCCGGGCCGGCGGCGTTCATCTCCCACACCAGCACCTCCGCCGGCCCCCCGGCCGCCGTGATCTCCAGCCCCTCCGCCCCGGCGATCCGCGCGGCGTCGCCCTCGCGGACCTCCTCGCCGCCCAGGCCCACCGTGCCGCGCACCACGTGCGCGTACACCCACGGGGCGTCCGGGAGCGCGGTGCGCTCACCCGGCGCGAGACGGCGCACGTGCAGCAGCGCGCCCGCCGCCTCCACGGCCAGCGGGGTGCCGTCGGCGATGCCCCGGACCAGCTCGTACGCGGGCTTCCCGCCCGGTCCGCGGGGCATCAGCCACATCTGCACGAACCGCAGCGGGCCGTCCCCGTCGTTGCGCTCGACGTGCGTGACACCGCTCCCGGCGCTCAGATGCTGCACGTCACCGGGCCGGACGTACCGCTCGTTGCCCTCGGAGTCCCGGTGGATGAGCTCGCCCTCGACCACCCACGTGACGATCTCCATGTCCCGGTGCTGGTGCTCACCGAACCCGGCCCCGGCCTTCAGCCGCTCCTCGTTGCACGCCACCAGCGCCCCGAAGCGCACGTTCTCCGGGTCGTAGAACCCGGAGAAGGAGAACGCGTGCAGCGACTCGATCCCCGCCCCCGCGTCCCCGCCCCGATACCGTCCCTCGCCCCGCCGCACCTGAATCACCCCCTCACGGTACGCCGCCCCCCACCCCCGCCCGCGCAACCGCGTCCCTCACCGGCCGAGTTGCGTTGCCGCTGTGTCCCGGTCCTGCACCGGTGCGGCTCCCGTGCCGGACGCGGCGGACATTCGGCCTACCCTGGACCCGTGCCAGAACCCGTGACCCCGCGCAGCGACCACACCCACGCGGCGACGCTGAAGCGCCTGGAGAAAGCCTCCGGAGAGCTCGCCGCCGCCGCCATCGCCCGGATGGACGAGCAGCTGCCCTGGTACCGGGCGATGCCGCCCGAGCACCGGTCGTGGATCGGGCTCGTCGCCCAGGCCGGCATCGCCGCGTTCACCGAGTGGTTCCGCCACCCCGGGACCCCGCAGGCGATCAGCACCGACGTGTTCGGCACCGCGCCGCGCGAGCTGACCCGGGCGATCACGCTGCGCCAGACGGTCGAGATGGTCCGTACGACCATCGAGGTCATGGAGACCGCGATCGACGACGTCGCCGCCCCCGGCGAGGAGCGCGTGCTGCGCGAGGCGCTCCTCGTGTACGCCCGGGAGATCGCCTTCGCCACCGCCCAGGTGTACGCGCAGGCCGCCGAGGCCCGCGGCGCCTGGGACGCCCGGCTGGAGTCCCTGGTGGTCAACGCCGTGCTCTCCGGCGAGGCCGACGAGGGCGCCCTGTCCCGCGCCGCCGCCCTGGGCTGGTCCAGCCCCGACCACGTGTGCGTGATCCTGGGCACCGCCCCCGACGGCGACAGCGAGCTGACCGTCGAGGCCATCCGCCGCGCCGCCCGGCACGCCAAGCTCCAGGTCCTCACCGGGGTGCTCGGCGACCGGCTGATCGTCGTCGCCGGCGGCAGCCCCGACCCGCTGAAGGCCGCGAAGTCCCTGATCGGACCGTTCGCCCGCGGCCCGGTCGTGGCCGGCCCCGTCGTCGGCGACCTGCTGGCCGCCAACAGCTCCGCGCAGGCCGCCGTGGCGGGCCTGAAGGCGTGCGGCGCCTGGCAGGACGCGCCGCGCCCGGTGCTCGCGGACGACCTCCTGCCCGAGCGGGCCATCGCCGGAGACCCCGCCGCCCGCGAGCAGCTGGTGGAGGAGATCTACAGACCGCTGGAGGAGGCGGGCTCCGCCCTCCTGGAGACGCTGAGCGTCTATCTGGAGCAGGCGAGCAGCCTCGAGGGCGCCGCGCGGATGCTGTTCGTGCACCCCAACACCGTCCGCTACCGGCTGCGACGTGTGACCGACGTCACGGGTTGGTCGCCCTCGGATGTGCGATCGGCGTTCACCCTGCGTATCGCCCTGATCCTCGGCCGCCTGACCGAAGCGGAGCCCCGCTCCTAGGTGCTTGTGGGAACCCAACAAAGTGCCTTCGTGTTCTTCGTCCCGGTCCCCACGGGCGCGAGAGGGGCCGGACAAGAGATGGTGTGAGGGTGCTCGTACTCGCTGCCCCCGGCCAAGGCGCCCAGACGCCCGGATTCCTGACCCCCTGGCTCGACCTGCCCGGCGTCCACGGACGACTGGAGACCTGGTCGGGCCCCGCAGGCATCGACCTCGTCCGGTACGGGACGACGGCCGACGCCGACGAGATCCGCGACACCGCCGTCGCCCAGCCGCTGCTGGTGGCCGCCGGCCTGGTCGCCGCGTACGCCCTCTTCGGGGACGACCCGGCCGAGGCCGTACGGGACCGGGCGGGCGCCGTCGCCGGCCACAGCGTCGGTGAGCTCACCGCCGCCGTGCTGGCGGGCGTGCTCACCGCCGAGGAGGCCCTGGCCCTGGTCCGCGCCCGCGGCGTGGCCATGGCGCAGGCCGCCGCCGTCACCGAGACGGGCATGTCCGCCGTCCTCGGCGGCGACCCGGACACCGTCCTCGCCCACCTGGCGGACCTCGGCCTGACCCCGGCGAACATCAACGGCGCCGGCCAGATCGTCGCCGCAGGCACCGCCGCCCAGCTCGCGGCCCTCGCCGCGGACAAGCCGGAGAAGACCCGCGTCATGCCGCTCAAGGTGGCCGGCGCGTTCCACACCGCGCACATGGAGCCCGCCGTCGACGTCCTGGCCGCCGAGGTCAAGGCGCTCGCGCCCGCCGACCCGCGGCTCCCGTACGTCTCGAACAAGGACGGCGGCGTCGTCACGTCCGGCCAGGAGGTCGTCGACCGCCTCGTCGGACAGGTCGCCAACCCGGTGCGCTGGGACCTGTGCATGGAGACCTTCGCCGGCCGCGGCGCCACCGCGCTGGTGGAGCTGCTTCCCGGCGGCACCCTGACGGGTCTCGCCAAACGCGCCATGAAGGGCACGAAGACCGTAGCGCTGAAGACCCCGGACGACCTCCAGGCCGCCCGGGACGCCATCGAGGAGGCCCGCCAGTGACCGCCAGGATCAAGCCCGCCAAGGGTTCCCCGTACGCCCGGATCCTCGGAGTCGGCGGCTACCGACCCACCCGGGTGGTGCCGAACGAGGAGATCCTGAAGTACATCGACTCCTCCGACGAGTGGATCCGCTCCCGCTCCGGCATCTCCACCCGCCACTGGGCCGGCCCGGACGAGACCGTCGCCGAGATGTCCGTCGCCGCGGCCGGCAAGGCCATCGCCGACGCCGGGATCTCCCCCGACGACATCGACGCGGTGATCGTCTCCACCGTCTCGCACTTCAAGCAGACCCCCTCGATCGCCACCGAGATCGGCCACCGGCTCGGCGCCGGCAACCCGGCCGCGTTCGACATCTCCGCCGCCTGCGCGGGCTTCGGCTACGGCCTCACCCTGGCCAAGGGCCTGATCGTCGAGGGCAGCGCGAGCCACGTCCTGGTCATCGGCGTCGAGCGGCTGTCCGACCTCACCGACAAGTCCGACCGCGCCACCGCGTTCCTCTTCGGTGACGGCGCCGGCGCGGTCGTCGTCGGCCCGGCCACCGAGCCCGGCATCGGCCCGAGCGTCTGGGGCTCCGAGGGCGACAAGGCCGACGTCATCACCCAGACCGTGCCGTGGGACGACTTCCGCGGCCCCGAGCGCGACGACCTGCCGGTGGACGCCGACGGCGTGGTGAAGTTCCCCGCGATCACCCAGGAGGGCCAGACGGTCTTCCGCTGGGCGGTCTTCGAGATGGCGAAGGTGGCCCAGCAGGCCCTCGACGCCGCCGGGATCAGCCCCCAGGATCTGGACGTCTTCATCCCGCACCAGGCCAACATGCGGATCATCGACTCGATGGTGAAGACGCTGAAACTGCCCGAGCATGTCACGGTCGCCCGTGACATCGAGACCACAGGCAACACCTCGGCCGCCTCGATCCCGCTCGCCATGGAGCGGCTCCTGGCGACCGGACAGGCGAAGAGCGGGGACCTCGCTCTCGTGATCGGCTTCGGGGCGGGACTCGTCTACGCCGCGACTGTCGTTACCCTCCCTTGAGTCCCGATCCCGGGCTCACCGAAGAGAACAAGAAGGAGCGCCACATGGCCGCCACGCAGGAAGAGATCGTCGCCGGTCTCGCGGAGATCGTGAACGAGATCGCCGGGATCCCGGTCGAGGACGTCGCCACCGACAAGTCCTTCACCGATGATCTCGACGTCGACTCGCTCTCCATGGTCGAGGTCGTCGTCGCCGCCGAGGAGCGCTTTGACGTCAAGATCCCCGACGACGACGTCAAGAACCTCAAGACGGTCGGCGACGCCACCGACTACATCCTCAAGCACCAGGACTGAAGCACGTACGGTCAGACGTGCTGACCGCTGTCGCCATCCGCGCGGCGGCGCCGTATTCCTCGAACTCTGGAGAGAACATCCCGTGAACACGACCAATCGCACCGTGGTCGTCACCGGTATCGGCGCCACCACACCGCTGGGTGGCGACAGCGCGTCCACCTGGGAGGGCCTGGTCCAAGGGCGCTCGGGCATCACCAAGCTGGAGCAGGACTGGGCGGCCGAGCTGCCCGTGCGCATCGCGGGCACCATCGCCGTCGAGCCCACCGAGGTGCTCGCCCGGCCGCTGGCCCGCAAGCTCGACCGGTCGGCGCAGTTCGCCCTGATCGCCGCCCGTGAGGCCTGGGCCGACGCCGGGTACACCGGCAAGGCGGGCGAGGACCCCGCCGTCGAGCCCGAGCGCGTCGGCGCCGTCGTCGCCTCCGGCATCGGCGGTGTCACGACGCTCCTCGGCCAGTACGACGTGCTCAAGGAACAGGGCGTACGCCGGGTCTCGCCGCACACCGTGCCCATGCTGATGCCCAACTCGCCCTCCGCGAACGTCGGCCTCGAGGTCAACGCCCGCGCGGGCGTGCACACCCCGGTCTCCGCCTGCGCCTCGGGCGCCGAGGCCATCGGCTACGCCGTCGAGATGATCCGCAGCGGCCGCGCCGACGTCGTCGTCGCCGGCGGTACGGAGGCGGCGATCCACCCGCTGCCGATGGTCGCCTTCGCCAACATGATGGCGATGTCGAAGAACAACGACGAGCCCACCCGGGCCTCGCGCCCCTACGACAAGGCCCGCGACGGCTTCGTCCTCAGCGAGGGCGCCGGCATCGTGATCCTGGAGTCCGCCGAGCACGCCGCCAGGCGGGGCGCGCAGATCTACTGCGAGGCCGTGGGCCAGGGCCTGTCGGCCGACGCCCACCACATCGCCCAGCCGGAGCCCACCGGCCGCGGCGTCGCCGCCGCGCTCGAGCACCTGTTCGCCGAGAACGACGTGAAGCCCGCGGAGGTCGTGCACGTCAACGCGCACGCCACGTCCACCCCGCAGGGCGACGTCGCGGAGGTCAAGGCCCTGCGCAGGGTCCTGGGCGACGACCTCGGCCACATCATGGTGTCCGGCACCAAGTCGATGACCGGTCATCTGCTGGGCGGCGCCGGCGGCATCGAGACGGTGGCGACCGTGCTGGCGCTGAAGAACCGGGTGGCGCCGCCGACGATCAACCTGGAGAACCTCGACGACGAGATCGAGCCCGACCTCGTCTCCGGCGAGGCCCGGCCGCTGCCGGAGGGCCGGATCGTCGCGCTGAACAACTCGTTCGGCTTCGGCGGTCACAACGTGGTGCTGGCGCTGCGGTCGGTCTGATCTCCCGTACGACGTGAAAGGGCGCCCGGGGTCTCCCGGGCGCCCTTCGCGTGGTGTACGGGCTTACGGGGGCGCGCTCAGACGACCTGGTGCAGCCAGCGCACCGGGGCGCCCTCGCCGGCGTAGCGGAACGGCTCCAGCTCGTCGTCCCAGGGCTTGCCCAGCAGCTTGGCGATCTCCGCCTCCAGGTCCGACTCGCCCCGCACCGACCGCGCCAGCGCCGCGCGCAGCCGGTCCTCGGGGATCAGGATGTCCCCGTGCATCCCCGTCACGGCGTGGAAGATGCCGAGCTCCGGGGTGGAGGAGAAACGTTCGCCCTCAGCCGTGGCACACGGCTCCGCCGTCACCTCGAACCGCAGCAGATGCCAGCCCCGCAGCGCGGACGCCAGCCGGGACGCCGTCCCGGGCTCGGCCTGCCAGGAGAACTCCGCCCGCCACGTCCCGGGCGAGGCGGGCTGGCGGATCCAGTCGAGGCTCACCCGGCCGCCGAGGACACCGGCGACGGCCCATTCCACATGCGGGCACAGCGCTCGCGGCGCCGAGTGGACGTAGAGCACTCCACGTGTCGTCACCTGGACCTCCGATTTCGAGACGGCCGCGGCTCCCCCGGGTTGCCTAGAGTAAACACCCTCGCGATCGGATTCCCCGCAAAGGGGACAGGATATGACTGCGTGTCATGTCGCTGGGGCACACTTCCCGGTCGCTGGGGAAAAACTATCGTGCCGGACGCGCCACCGGGTGTCGTACCGTCGGTACGGGAAGGGGCCGACGTCCGTTCGGGCGTGGCCCCGTGGGCGCGAAGGGGCTCTGGGATGCGACGAGGATTACGGGCCGCTGCCGCGGCGCTGGCGGCGGCCGCCCTGCTGACGGCCGCGGGCTGCACCGGCGACGGGGACTCCTCCGACGCCCGGGCACGCGCGGGCGGTTCACCGGCCGGGGAGGCCCGGCCGTCCCCCAGGCCCACGGGGCCGGTGTGGGACACCTCGCCCCGCTCGATCGCCGCCCTCGGCGACTCCATCACGCGCGGGTTCGACGCCTGCGGCGCGCTGTCGGACTGCCCGGAGGTGTCCTGGTCGACGGGCGACTCCTCGGACGTCAACAGCCTGGCGGCGCGGCTGAAGACGTCGCCGTCGAAGACCTGGAACCTCGCCCGGACGGGTGCGCGGATGCAGGACCTCTCCGGCCAGCTGGACAAGGCGATCGCGCGCAGGCCGCAGCTGGTGACGATCCTGATGGGCGCCAACGACGCCTGCCGGCCGACGACCACGCGCATGACGGCCGTCGGCTCGTACCGGCAGCTGTTCGCCGACGCCCTGACCCGGCTCAGGCGCGAGCTGCCGCACACCCAGGTGTACGTGTCCAGCGTTCCGGACCTCGAACGTCTGTGGGAGGTCGGGCACAACAACGAGATGACGCGGCAGATCTGGTCGCTGGGCATCTGCCCGTCGATGCTGGAGTCCCCGGTCGACTTCGATCCGCGCACCGTCGACCGCCGGGCGCGGGTGACCGACCGGGTGCGGGACTACAACGAGGTGCTGCGCACCGAGTGCGCCAAGCATCCGCTGTGCCGGTACGACGGGGGCGCGTCGTACAAGTTCCGGTTCAGCTCGTCGCATCTGAGCAAGTGGGACTACTTCCACCCCAACAGGTCGGGGCAGGGGAAGCTGGCGGAGCTGGCGTACGCGCGGATCCGGTCGTCGTAGGGGTCAGTGCTTCCCCTTGGCGAGGAGGGCGCAGACCGCGTCCTCCTCGGCCGCGCGGAGCTGCTTCAGCAGGCCGGGGGGCGTGTCGCGGTTGACCTGGGTGGTGATCGTGAAGGTCAGCGAGCGGCTGCCGTCGGGGGTCGCGGCCATCAGCTGGGTGTAGCCCGCCGTGTTGCCCGTGTGGCCGAGGACCGTCCCGCAGCGGGTCCGGTACCGGAAGATCGCCAGGCCCACCCGGTTCTCGCCCGGGCCCGCGGGCTCGGACGAGCCCCTGATCCAGTGGCGTTGTTGGCTCAGCGCGTCCTTCGAGGTCAGGGCCCCGGACGCGTAGCCGCGGATGAAGCGCGTCAGGTCGCGCGGCGTGGACACGATGCCGCCCGACGCCCACAGGCCCGAGGCGCCGAACAGCTCGCTGACGTCCTCCGGCGGATTCGGCGGATCCATGGCGTAGCCGCGCATGTACGGCTCCGGCATCTCGTACCCCAGGGGGAGGCTCGTTTCGTGCAGCCGCAGGGGGCCGTACACCTCGCGGCGCAGGAGTGCGTCGTACGTCCGGCCGGTGGCCTGTTCCGCCATCAGGGCGACGGCGATGTTGTCGGAGTTGGAGTAGCGGTACGTGGAGCCGGGGGCGAAGTTCAGCGGCTTGTCCGCGACGAAGTCCAGCAGGCGGCGGGGGTCGAAGACGTGGTGCGGGTCGGCGCGCAGGAGGTCGCGGAAGGCCTCGTCCTCCGAGTAGTCGGGCAGGCCGCTGGTGTGCTGCAGCAGCCGGCGGAGGGTCACGGCGTGCCAGGCGGCCGGCAGCCGGGGGAGACGGTCGCCGATGGTGTCGTCGAGGCCGAGGCGGCCCCTGCGTACGAGGGAGAGGGCTACCGCACCGCTGAAGGCCTTCGCGGTGCTGGCGACGCGGGTGTGGTCGGCGGGGTCGATGGGGCGGTGGTGGGCCAGATCCGCCGTGCCTGCGCGGAGGACGCGGGTGTGGTCGCCGGAGCGCAGCACGACGATCACGCCGGGCGGGCCGCCGTCGGCGTTCACCAGGGCGTTCAGGCGGTGCTGGAGGTCGTTCGTGGCAGCGGCGGCGGGTGCGGGGGCCGCGAGGGTCAGGGCGCACAGGAGCGCGACGAGGGGGAGGGGCTTGGACATCGTGCTCCCGGATCGCGGGCGGGCGGGGGTAGGCCCAGGATCGGTCCGGGAGACGGGGGTACGCCCGTGGTCGTACGCCGTCCGGGTGTCAGGTCTCCCCCAGCAGCCGGGCGCGGGTCGACGGGTGCAGTGCCGTGATTACCATGGCGACGGCCGCCACGGCGGTGACCGGGGCGATGACGAAGACGAGCGTTGAGGCAGTACCGTCCGCCGACGTCACGTCCGCGCCCGTCATCATCGCCTGCAGGCTGAAGCTCGCCCCCTGCAGTGCCACCACGGTACCGGCCACCGCGAGCACCGTGCGCCCGGCGGACTTCCTCAGCGACAGCAGCATGGTGCCGGCGTTGAGCGCGAGCATGAGCGCGATCAGCAGCGCCATGTTCGCCGCGATCAGCCCGGTCGGCGCCCCGTCCTCGTCGAGGAATCCCATGGCCGAGACGAACATGACCACGAGCCCGACACTGCACAGCGCCGACAGTGGCCGCACCACCTTCGCCGCCAGGGCGCCCCGCGGCGCCCGCCGCACCGGGGCATCCTCGGGCGACCGGTCCAGCTCCCGCAGCGCCCGGGCGACCGCGGCGGCGTCCGCGTACCGCCGCGCGGGATCCTTGCGCATCAGCTTCAGGACGACCATGTCCCATTCGGTCGGGATGCCGTACTTCACCGAACCGGGGCGCGGCTCCATCTCGTCGAGATGCGCCGTGATGTACCCCACCGCGTCCGCGGCCTCGAACGGCAGCTCCCCGGTGATCAGCTCGTAGAGCACACAGCCCAGGGCGTACAGATCGCTGCGCGGTTCCGGATTCCCGCGCGCCTGCTCGGGCGCCATGTACGGGGGCGAGCCCACGATGTAGCCGGTCCGGGTGATCCGGGTGGCCGCCGTGCCCGTGCCCTCGTCCACCGCCCGCGCGATGCCGAAGTCGAGGACCTTCACCAGGCCGGACGGGGTGACGAGGATGTTGGACGGCTTGATGTCCCGGTGCATCACCCCGGCCTCGTGCGCGGCTCCCAGCGCGTCGGCGACCTGGGCGCCCCAGTGCGCCGCGTCCCGCAGGGTGACCTCACCCCGGCGCAGCAGCACGTCCAGGCCCTCGCCCCGGACCAGCTCCATGACCAGGAACGGGACCGTGGCGCCCGCGCGCTCGGTCTCGCCGAGGTCGTGGATGGTCACGATGCCGGGGTGCTGGAGCGCGGCCGTCAGCCGCGCCTCGCGCAGGAAGCGGGCCCGTGCCTCGGCGCTCTCGGGGCCGTTGCCGGCGAGCAGCGAGATCACCTTGACGGCCACGGGCCGGTCGAGCGATTCGTCCCGGGCCTCCCAGACCTGGCCCATCCCGCCCTCGCCGAGCTGCCGTATCAGCCGGTACCGGCCCCCGAGAAGCTCGTCGCGCACAGCCGCCCCCGTTTCCTGTCCGATCCCTGACATATGACCACGCGTAAACCCGCTGCACGATACAGGGGTTCGCCCGGAGTTACCGCGCCCCGGAGCCCCGCTCCGAGCGGATCTCCTGGACGACGTGGGCCGCGGTGTCCCGTACGGCGTCCAGCTCCATCAGGAAGTGCCAGTAGTCCGGATGCCGGCCCACCAGCCCCTCGACCGCCCGGTCCAGCCGCTCCACGGCCGCGTCCAGCGGCGCCGCGTGCCGGGGGTCGGGCCGGTCCCGCCCGGCCATCGCCAGGCGCTGGGCGTCGCGGATCGCGAACCGGGTGCGGTCGACGTCCGCCTGGTGGTTCGCCTGCACCTCGTTGAGCCGGCGCAGCCGGTCCTGGGCGGCGGTGACGGCCTCGTCGGTGTTGTTGAGCAGCGCCCGCGCCGTCCCCAGCAGCGCCGTCGCGTCCGCCCAGCGCTGCTCCGCCCGCGCCCGCGCCGCCTCGCCGATCTTGCCCTCGGCCTCCCGTACGGCCCGCTGCGCCTGCTCCGGCACCGGCTGCAGGTCCTGCCAGGACGGCGAGGCGAACCGCCGGCGCAGCTCGCTGAGCACCGGCGGCACCCGCTCGGCGCGGGTGGCGAGCGCCTGGGCGCGGGTGCGCAGACTGCCCAGCCGCTTGTCGAGGTCCTCCGCCCGCCGCGGCAGCTGCTCGGCCTCGGCGCGCAGGGTCTCCGCCTCGCGCTGCATGTCCATGGCCCGGCGGATGGTCTCCTGCACGCCGTGCACCCCGGCGCCCTGGTTGAGCTTCGTCAGCTCGGGCGCCAGCCTGGCCAGCCGGGCGGCGAGCTCGTCCGCGCGGTAGCCCTTGTCCCGTACGGCGTCCAGGGCGTTGCTGGCGGCCAGCAGCGCCTGGCGGGCCCGCTCCACGGAGGGGGCGAGGCGGGCCAGCTGGGTCTCGGCCTTCTCCAGCAGGGGGCCGAGGTTGTGGGCGAAGTGGTTGAGGTCGGCGCGGACCTTCTCCAGCCTGTTGGTCGCCTGCTGCAGCTCGGTACGGGCGCGGGCGGCCGTACCGGGGTCGAGGTCGACGCGGTCGAGGTCGTGGGCGTCGACGGCGGTGATGTACTCGGCGGACACCTCGTCGATGCGCCGGCCGAGCGCCGTGAAGTCGGAGACGACCTTGCGGGCGGCGGGGGAGTCGTCGACGGCGGAGATCGTCTCTATGGAGATCCGCAGGTCACGCTGGGCGGTGTCCAGCTCGTAGAACGCCGTGGCCGCCGCGTCCTTCGCCGCCTGCGCCTCGGCCCGCCCACCGTCACCACGCCCCGCACCCCAGCCCCAGCGCCTGGTGCCGTGTGACGTCACAATCCACTCCCGCGCTCGACCCCGACCACCTCCGGACATTGTCCCACCAGGAGAAGACGAACCAAGGGCCCGGATGGTTCGCGACCGGGATCGGATTTGCCGCCGCCCCCACCGGGCAAGGTATGGTACGGCTCACCCGGACGCGTAGCTCAGCGGTAGAGCGCCGCCCTTACAAGGCGGATGTCGGCGGTTCGAAACCGTCCGCGTCCACCAGACCCCTCCGGCGAGACGACGGAGGGGTTTTCGGCGTCATGGTTACTCCCGAGGCGCGATACCGGACACATGGGAGTCACGGGGGGAATCGGGGCATCCACGCCCCGGCCCCGCACCACCCGAGGCCCCGGATGCCGCTTCCCGGAAGCGAAGCACGCGGACCGTTGCCGGGACCGGGGCATGGATCCGGGAACGGCCCGGGTGCACCCTGATGACGGACCGTCGTGCGGTCCGGTCAAGGGGGTACGGGGGATGAGGCGTTCAGCCGTATGGGGAGCCGCCGCGGCGGTGGCGTTACTGCTTGCCGCCGGGTGTACCGGTGGGGACGGGCACAGTACCCGGGCGGCGATCGAGGTGGACAAGGCGGAGGCCCTCGCGGATCAGCCGGTGCGGATACGGGTCACCGGGCTGAAGGCCGGCGAGGAGGTGACCGCCACCGCCAAGGCCGTGGACTACGCCGGGATGTGGTGGACGGGGCGGGCCACCGTCGAGGCGGACGCGAACGGGACCGTCGATCTCACCCGCGCCCGGCCGAGCGACGGTACGTACAGGACCGTCGACGGCATGGGCCTGTTCTGGTCGATGCGACCGCAGCGCGGGCCGACCGACGAGTCCTCCTACTTCAGCGGGAGGCCCGAGGACAAGCCGTCCTTCCGCGTACGCCTGGACATCCTCGCCGGCGACCGGCGGATCGCGACCCGCACCCTGACCCGCACCTGGCTGGCCGGCGGTGTCGCCGACGACTCCCTCACCGTGGCCGAGGACAGCGTCAACGGCAAGCTCTACCTCCCGCCCGCCGATGCCCCACGCCGTACGCCGGTCCTCGTGCTCGGCGGCTCGGAGGGCGGCAACTGGGGCATTTTCGACGCCGCCCTGCTCGCCTCACGCGGCCACCCCGCACTGGCCCTGTGCTACTTCGGCTGCAAGGGCCGCCCCGACACCCTGAGCCGTATCGACCTGGAGTACTTCACCGAGGGGATCAAGCTGCTCGGCCGCCGCGCGGGTACCGGCGACAAACCGGTGGCCGTCATCGGCATCTCCCGCGGCACCGAGGCCGCCCAGCTCCTCGTCCACCGCTATCCGAGCCTGGTCGGCGACGTGGTGCTCAACTCCCCCACCCGCGACACCGCCGACGGCCTCCCCGACGGCGGCCCCGCCTGGACCGATCACGGCAAGCCCCTGTCCTATTCACCCATCCCGCTGGACCGGGCACGCGGCACCGTACTGGCCGTCGCGGGGATGAGAGACCGCGTCTGGCCCTCGTTCCCGGCGGCCAAGGACATCGGCCGGCAACACGGGGCCGCCGGCCAGAAGCACCGCGCACTGCTCTACCCCGAGGCCGGCCACGCCGTCGGCGACTTCCCGTACACGGCGACGGCCGTGACCATCAAGCACCCGGTGTACGGCCAGTATCAGAACCTGGGCGGTACCGCGGCCGCGAACGCGAAGGCCCGCGAGGACAGCTGGCCGCAGATCCTGCGCCTGCTCTCCAGCGAGGGATGACGCGAGCTCACCCGGCGGTGAGAGGCGACCCGGACTCCGCCAGGGACGCCAGGAGGCGGAGCTTCTCGGCGCTCTCGCTGTCCTGGTCCGGGTAGTAGAGGACCAGGAGCAGCCCGTCCACCGGCAGCTTGTCGCGGTGCAGGCGCAGTTCGCCGACCACGGGATGGTTCACGGTGGTGGTGCCGCCGTCGAGGGCGCGCACGTCGTGGCGGGCCCAGAGGGTGCGGAAGCGTTCGCTCGCGAGGGCGAGTTCGCCCACCAGCTCCACGTAGCGCGGGTTGTCGGTGTCGTCGCCGACGGACTTGCGGAACGCGGCGACGGCCGTTTCCGCCGCGCGGGGCCAGTCCTGCTGGAAGGCCTGCTCCTCGGGGTCGAGGAGCAGCGAGCGGAGGCGGTTGAACCCGGGCCGCAGACGCGGGTTGAGCGCTACGGCGAGGGGGTTGGAGGCGAGTACGTCGAAGGCGCGGCCCTCGACGAACGCGGGCACCCCGAGGGTCGCCAGCAGCTGGTGCAGCCGGGCCGGCACGCGTTCCGGCTTGGCGCGGCGGCGTGACCGGGGGCGCGGGGTCGCCAGGCCGAGGAGGTAGTCCTGCTCGAGGTCGTCGAGGCGCAGGACCCGGGCGAGGGATTCGAGGACCTGCCGGGAGGGGTTCTTGTCCCGGCCGCGTTCGAGCCGCAGGTAGTAGTCGGCGCTGATGCCCGCCAGCATCGCGACTTCCTCCCGCCGCAGCCCCGGGACGCGGCGGCCGGTCCCCCCGGGGAGTCCGGCCTGCTCCGGGGTGACCAGCGCCCGCCGGGCACGGAGGTAGTCGCCGAGCGGATTGGGACGGTTTACGTCGCTCATATCGAACATCGTAGGCGGGTCCCGTCCAGCGAAGGGAGGCCCCGCGAGGACCCCGGAAGGGGCCGTCGGCCCACGTGAGCGGTCCGGGTCCATACCCCGGACCGCTCACGGACAACGTGATCAGCCGACCGTGAGGACGACCTTGCCCCGCGTACGCCCCGCCTCCACGCGGGTGTGGGCCTGGGCCGCCTGCTCCAGCGGAAAGGTCTCCTCCACCTCGACGGCGACCTCACCGGCGTCGATCAGCCCGGCGATCGTGGCGAGCGCCGTACCGTCCGGCTCGACCAGATACGGCGTGACCCGCACGCCGACCGCCTCACCCGCCTTCGCCAGGTCCGGGGAGACGCCGGACGGCACCGCGACCAGCAGACCGCCCGGGCGCAGGACCGTCAGCGCGCGGGTGCTGGTCAGGTCGTGGGCGTCGCCCACCAGGTCGATGACGACGTCGACGTCCCGGACGACGTCCTCGAAGCGGGTCGTGGTGTAGTCGACGACCTCGTCGGCCCCGAGCTCCTTCAGCCACGCGTGCCGCGCGGCGCTGGCCGTCGCGATCACATGGGCGCCCAGATGCCGCGCGAACTGCACCGCGAAGTGCCCCACCCCGCCGGCCGCGGCCGTGATCAGCACCCGCTGCCCCGCCCGCACCCCGGCGGTGTCGACCAGGCTCTGCCAGGCGGTCAGCGCCGCCAGCGGCACGGCGGCGGCGTGTGCGTGGTCCAGGGTGGCGGGCTTACGGGCCCACTGACGCGCCGGGGCGGTCACGTACTCCGCGTAACCGCCCGCCGCGCGCGGGAACCACGGCATCCCGTACACCTCGTCGCCGGGCTTCAGGGTGGTGACGCCAAAGCCGACCGCCTCGACCACACCGGAGACGTCCCAGCCCAGGATCAGCGGGAACGTCTGCAGCCCCGCCATGCCCTGGCCCTCGCGGGTCTTCCAGTCCACCGGGTTGACGCCGGCGGCCCGCACCCGCACCAGCACCTCGGTCGGCAGCGGCTCGGGGCGCGCGACCTCCCCGACGGTCAGCACCTCGGGGCCGCCGAACTCGCTGATGGTCACTGCCCGCATGGTGTGCTCGCTCATGTCGTCCTCGTTCATGTGTGGTTCTTCGAGACGGCGATCTCCGCCGAAAGAAAGAGTGCCGTGTGCCGGGGGAGGCGAGTGAGTGGCCGGGGAGCCACCTGTCGTACCATTCCGGCCATGCCGCATCGTGTCGTCGTCCTCGCCCTCGACGGAGTCCTCCCCCTGGACCTGGGCATCCCCGCCCGCGTGTTCAACGAGGCCTGCGAACCCGACGGGACCCGTCTGTACTCCGTCAGCACCTGCTCCCTCGGCGGCCGGCCCGTGCGTACGCACGAGGACTACCGGATCGTCGTCGACCACGACGAGTCGGCGCTGGACACCGCGGACACCGTGGTGATCGCCACCCAGGAGCCCGGCGACCGGCTGCTCGCGACCGGCGAGCTCCCCGGCGAACTCGCCGCGGCCCTGGCCCGGATAGGCCCGCGGACCCGCATCGTCAGCCTGTGCACCTCGGCCTTCCTGCTCGCGGCGGCCGGTCTGCTGGATGGCGGGCGGGCCACCACGCACTGGGCGCTGTGCGACGCGCTGGCGCGGCTGTTCCCCGGCGTCGAGGTCGATCCCGACGTGCTGTTCGTCGACAACGGCCGCATCCTGACGTCCGCCGGCGGGGCGGCCGGGATCGACCTGTGCCTGCATCTGGTCCGGCTGGACCACGGGGCGGCGGTGGCCTCGGCCGCCGCGCGGCGCTGCGTGGTGGCGCCGTGGCGCGAGGGCGGGCAGGCGCAGTTCATCGAGCACCCGGTGCCGCAGGACACCGACCGGTCCACCTCGGCGACCCGGCAGTGGGCGCTGGACCGGCTGGCGGAGCCGATCACGCTGGAGGACATGGCGCGGCACGCGCACATGAGCGTACGGACCTTCACCCGGCGGTTCCGCGGCGAGGTGGGGAGCAGCCCGCTGAAGTGGCTGGCGCAGCGGCGGCTGGCGCACGCGCGGCTGCTGCTGGAGTCCACCGATCTGACCGTCGCGCGGATCGCCACGACCTGCGGCTTCGGCGACCCGGTGGCCCTGCGCAAGCACTTCCACACGTACGTGGGGCTGTCGCCGCTGGCCTACCGCCGGGCCCACTGCGCCCCGGTGTCCTGACTACCGGGCGTCGTACTCCTCGCGGGCGGTGACGACGTCCCCGACGTGCCGCACCGACCACTCGGTGAGCGCCTTCAGCGGCTCCCGCAGGGTCTGGCCGAGCGCGGTCAGCTCGTACTCCACGTGCGGCGGCACCTCCGGATAGACGGTCCGGCTGACCAGCCCGTCGCGCTCGAGGGTGCGCAGCGTCTGCGTGAGCATCTTCTCGCTCACGCCCGCCAGCGCCTGGCGGAGCCGGCTGAACCGGGAGGCGCCGTGGCGGCCGAGCTCGCCGAGGACGAGGACCGCCCACTTGCTGCCGATCTGGTCGAGCAGGTCCCGGGAGGGGCAGCCGCGCTCGTACGGATCGAACGTGGGCCCCGTCACCTTCCGAACAGCCGCCATCCGACTCACCTCAATGCTTTCGCCTGGGTAAGTACCCTACCAGGAAGTGGCTACTTCCCGTTGGAGAGTGTGCAGGTCACCCTGTATTTCATCCCGCCGCGGACGGATCGCGCCGGGCGCTCACCGAAAGAGGGACCACCATGTCGATCGTCGTCACCGGAGCCACCGGCCGCCTGGGCCGGCTCACCGTCGAGGCGCTGCTGCGGCGCGGCACCCCGGCCGCGGACATCGTCGCGACCGGCCGGGACATCACGGGGATCAAGGACCTGGCCGACCGGGGCGTCACGGTGCGCCGCGCGGACTTCGCGGACCCCGACAGCCTGGCGGAGGCCTTCGCGGGGGCGTACAGGCTGCTGCTGGTCTCGGCCTCGGTCCCGGTGGACGGCCGCGTGGCCAACCACCGCCGCGCGATCGACGCCGCGGCGGCGGCGGGCGTCTCGCTGGTGGCGTACACGAGCACGACGCACGCGGACACGGCGGCCACGGTCATCGGCGCCACGCACGGCGAGACGGAGGCGTACCTGCGGGACCACGGCATCGCCCACGTGCTGCTGCGCAACGGCTGGTACCTGGAGAACTACACCGACCAGCTGCCGCACATCCTGGCCCACGGCGCCGTGGTCGGCGCGGCGTCCGACGGCCGGATCAGCGCCGCGTCCCGCGCGGACTACGCGGAGGCGGCGGCCACCGTGCTCACCACCGAGGGCCACGAGGGCGCCGTCTACGAACTGGGCGGCGACGAGTCCTTCACGCTCACGGAACTCGCCGCGGCGATCTCCACGGCGACCGGCGAGCAAATCGCCTACGCCGACCTCCCGGTCGCCGAGTTCGCCGGAGCGCTGACCGCCGCGGGCCTGCCGCCCGAGCTGGCGGAGGTCCTGGCCGACGCGGACCTCGGCATGGCCCGCGGCGAGATGCACACGGCCTCCGGCGATCTGCGCCGGCTCATCGGCCGCGCGCCGGTAACGCTGGCGGAGGCACTGGCGGCGGCGGGGCGCTGACCAGCCCTCCAGAGGCACGGCCCCTACGACGACCCGGCCTGTCATCGGCATCGTGGGCCGACGTCTCAGGGCGTCCCCAGCAGCGCTGCCGCCGCAGCGCGGGCGTGGTGGGCCGGGGTGGGGTCCGCGGTGATCGCTGCTGTGACCATGGCGCCCTCCGCCAGGAGGTAGAGGGGGTCGGTCAGGGGGAGGTCGGTGGCTGCGGTCCAGGTTGCGAGTTGGGCGTGGAACGCTTTTTTGTGGGCTCGGACCTCCGTCAGGATCGGGTCCGATGTCTCGCCGAATTCGCCGTACGCGTTGATCCAGGCGCAGCCCCGGTACGTGGGCTCCGCGAACCATTCCGCCAGCCAGTCGAAGACCGCCAGGACGCGGGCGCGGGGGTCCGTGTGCTGTTCCACGTATGACGCCAGGTTGCCGCGCCAGCGGAGGTCGCGGCGTCTGAGCATGGCTACCACCAGGTCTTCCTTCGTCGCGTAGAAGCGGTAGATCCGTTTCAGGGGGAGGCCCGACGTCGCTCGGACCTCGTCCATGCCCACCGCGCGGATGCCCTTTTCGTAGAACAGCTTCTCCGCCGCGTCCAGCAGCGTCTCGCGGTCGAGGCGGCTTTGCTCCTCCGTGATCGGGGCGGGCATCGCGGGGCTCCCTTGACGTCGAGAACGGTCGTTCCCTACCTTAGCTCCAGAGGTGGAGAACGCACGTTCTCGACGTGAGGAGTCGCTGTGTCCGAAAGCCGACCGCCCTATCCGCCGTTCACCCCGGAGACCGCGCGCCAGAAGGTCCAGGCCGCCGAGGACGCGTGGAACACGCGGGATCCGCAGCGGGTGGCCCTCGCCTATACGCCGGACTCCCGGTGGCGGAACCGGGACACGTTCGTCAGCGGGCGGGAGGAGATCGTCGCGTTTCTGACCAAGAAGTGGGAGCGCGAGCAGGATTACGCGCTGCGCAAGAGCCTGTGGGGGTTTCGCGAGGACCGGATCGCCGTGCGGTTCCAGTACGAGTGGCATGACGCGGACGGGCGGTGGTGGCGGAGTTACGGCAACGAGCTGTGGGAGTTCGATGGGCGGGGGCTCATGCGGCGGCGCGAGGCCAGCATCAATGACGTCGCCATCGCCGAGGCCGATCGGCGGATTCACGGGCCTCGGCCGGAGGAGGAGTACGGGGTGGAGCTTCCGCTCCAGTGAGGGGCCGGGCCCCGGCCCGGGGGGATGGGCGGGGCCCGGCGTGAGGGGGGTCAGGCCTCCGGCGTGACGGGGAGGCAAATGGCGTAGACCGAGTAGGAGCCCATGGTGCTGGCCGGGTTGTTGAAGGACACCGTCCAGATGTTGTCGGGGGACGGGTAGGACTCGTACACCTGGACGGTGAGGCTGTTGCCGCCGAGGGGTGTCTTCAGGCCGCCGCCCGTGATGGTGGTGTCTGCGGGGCAGGTGGCGGTTCCGGTGTTGAGTCCGGAGACCAGGTCGTACGGCTCCTCGATGATCTGGGTGGGGAGGGTCGGGCCAGCTGGTCCGGGAGGTCCGGGAGGTCCAGGGGGTCCGGGGCAGGGGTGTGTGCTGCGGGGGCAGGT
Organism: Streptomyces smaragdinus; assembly: GCF_009604385.1. Lineage (GTDB taxonomy): Bacteria > Actinomycetota > Actinomycetes > Streptomycetales > Streptomycetaceae > Streptomyces > Streptomyces smaragdinus. The sequence continues at coordinate 268,805 of NZ_WEGJ01000003.1, read as the reverse complement.
TTCCTTGGGGGTGTCCGGGGGGTCGCCGGCCGCCTGGGCGGTGGAGGCGGCTGCCGTGAGGAGGGCTGCGGCCAGCAGGGGGGCGGTGGTTCGGCGTAGGAGGGTTGTTTGCTTTTGAAGCATTCTGACCTCGGGGATATTGTGGGGGTTTCAGCCTGAAAGGGCTGGATGCGGTGATTTCATCACACCGGGTCGGTTTCCGTTCGCCGTGCGATCCATTCGGGGCCGTCCCCGGCCGGGCAGCCGTCGCGGCAGCGCCACAGGGGGAGGTCGTAGCCGGGACCCGTCGTCGACGCGACGACCGCGTACCCGTACGGGGCGAAGGGGCCGTCCGGCGAGTCGCAGCGCCAGCAGCGGCGGTGGTCGGTCACGGTCACCGCTCCCCGTGGGGGTGCGGCCGGTCCCCGAGGTGATCCTCGTGGGGGTGCGGCCGGTCCCCGAGGTGATCCTCGTGGGGGTGCCGCCGGATCCCGACGTTGCAGTCCGACACGGCGGCGAGGTCGCCGGCCCCCCGCGCCTCCGCGCGGTACGCGGCCAGGGCCTCGCAGGCGGCGCAGCCCTGCGCGGGGGGCGGGTCGGGGAGCGGGTAGCCGAGGTGTACCGGTGGCGTCAGATGGGTGCGATGCGGCATGCGGCTCCCGCCGGAGTCGGTGATCGGTGTCGATTACCAGCGTGGCGCCGCGCAACGGGGGTGAGTTTCAAGGCTTTTGAAAGCCCGTCAGGTGATGCCCAGCCAGGACGCCAGCCCCGTGAGGGATTCCTTGCCGTACCGCTCGAGGTGGATGAGCGTTGCCGTGGTCTCCCGGACCTGCGGGTGGTTGCGGGTCTGCTCGGGGGAGACGCGGCGGGCGGTCTGGAGGGCGGCGAGGGACTTCTCCTGGTTGCCGTAGTCCAGCCAGCCCTTCGCGGCGTCGATCCACCACCGGCCCGCGCGTACGGGGGCGACGTCGGCCGGGAGCCGCTGCCCGGTCCAGTGGACGACGCCCGGTCCGTCGCCCAGTTCGACGGCCACGCCGAGGCGGTGCATGAGGACGTTGGCGGGGCCGAACTCGACGCCGTAGTGGTTGGCGTCGCGTCCGAGGCGGGCGGCGGTCTCGGCGGCGGCGTCGAGGTGGGCCGTGGCGGTGGGCCGGTTCCCGGCGCGGGCGGCGAACATCGCGGAACGGAGATGGACCGCGCCGTGCACCGACAGGGCCGGGGGTGCCATGTGCGTGATGTCCTCGCCGAGGTCGTGGTGGACCCGCTCCAGGAGCCGGAGGCCCCGGTCGTAGGCGGCGGCCTGGAAGAACAGCGTGCTGCGCTGCCACTGGGTGCGTCCCACCCGCAGCGGGTCGCCGGACTCGCGGGCCGCCCACCGCACCCGGTCCATCGCCTGCGAGCGCAGGTCGAACAGCCCCAGGGCGTACGCGATGGCGGTGACGCCGGAGTATGCCTCGGCGAGCAGGCCGAACAGGCGCTCCCGTTCGGCGCCGCGTTCGGCGGCGTGGCAGGCGGCCGACAACTCGTCCAGCAGCGGCGGCAGCATCACGCCGAGCTTCGCGTACCGGGCCTTGCGGCCGAGGCCGGAGGCCGTCGCCACGTCGGCGGCCAGCTCCTCGTACGGGCGGACGGGGAGGGTGTCGTCCGGCAGGTCCCACGACAGCATGGACGTCTGGACGTCCGGAATCGTGGCGTGTACGCGACCGCGCTGCGGGTCCTCGTACGGCTGCCCCGTGAGCTGGGCCAGGCGCACCTTGAGCGCACGGGCCGCGGCAGCCGTGAACGAGGGGCTGGCGGGGGCGTGGCCGGACTCGACCTTGGTGAGGAGGGAGAGCGAGCAGCTCATCCGCTGGGCGAGCTGCCGCTGGGTCAGGCCACGGGCCTTGCGGGCGTCACGGACCCGTTGGCCGACGCGTTGGCTGCTGTACGTGGAGTCGGGCATACCGGAACCTCTCGGGACTGGACACCCCGAAAGTACCCACGTTCCGGCGCCGGAACCGGCGGCCCGGCGCAGCCGCCCCCCGCATTACTCACGCCCCCGCCCGCCGCAGGCGACGGCGCCGCCCTACCCGCAGCACCCCCCACCACAGCACCCGCCGCCTCCGCCCGCCGAAGGCGACGGCGACGGCGCGGACGAGCCGCCCGAGGCCACCGACACCGTCGACAGCAGCTTCACCGTGTCCCCGTGCCCCGAGGGGCACGAGGCCGGGGACGAGGACTCCGACATCGGGCGGGACAGTTCGAACGTGGTGCCGCAGGAGCGGCAGCGGTACTCGTAGCGAGGCATACGACCCAGACTAGCCGTCACCCTCCGTAATCGGAAGACTGGCGCCCGCCGGGCACCGGGCGGATGCTGGACATACGTGGGCGTACCCGTGCCCCCACGGAGATGCCCCGCGGAGCTGTCCCACGTACAGGCGAAGGAGGCCGACCCCCATGCCCACCCAGGACTACCCCGCCGACTCGCTCCCGCACCCCCTCGCGGAGCCCCCGCACTTCGAGCAGGAAGGCCCCCGCGGCGCCCTGCGCGAGCGCGGGGTGAACCTCGGGCTCCGCAAGCACACCCTCCTCGACGAGGCCCTCCCCGTCGACCACAAGCTGAGCCTCGTCTACCGCATCGGCGCCGGGCTGGCCGGCCTCTGGCTCATCGCCTTCGGCATCCTCGGCCTCACCGGCGAGGTCGGCTTCGCGAGCAAGCACGGCGACGAGATGATGGGCCTCAGCACGAACGGTCTCCTCGGCCTCATCTCCGTGGTCGCCGGCGCCATCCTGCTGCTCGGCGTGATCAAGGGCGGCAACTTCGCCTCCATGCTGAACATGGTGATGGGCGGCCTCTTCCTGCTCAGCGGCTTCGTCAACCTGGCCCTGCTGAACACGGAGGCGAACTTCCTCGCGTTCAAGATGTCGAACGTCATCTTCAGCTTCTGCGTCGGCCTTTTCCTGCTGATGTGCGGCATGTACGGGCGCGTCAGCAGCAAGTTGCCCCACGACAACCCCTACTGGCGCACCCGTCACACGGAAGACACCCGACGCCACGGACTGCGAACGGTCTAGCCGACCCGCCGCGCCAGCGTCAGCCCGTCGGCCACCGTCAGCAGCACCGACTCGGTCCGGGTGTCCCCGGCCACCAGGTCGTTGAACGCCCGGATCGCCGTCACCGCGGACCCCGTCTCCTCGGGGTCCGCGACCGTGCCGTGGTAGAGCACGTTGTCCACGACGATCAGCCCGCCGGGCCGCATCCGCGGCACCAGCTCCTCCCAGTACGCCGGGTAGCCCTCCTTGTCGGCGTCCAGATAGGCGAGGTCGATGTGCGGCTCGGCGGGCATCGCCCGCAGCGAGTCCAGCGCCGGGCCCAGCCGCAGCTCCACCCGGTCCGCGACCCCCGCCTGCTCCCAGGCGTCGCGGGCGTGCGCGGTCCACTCCTCGGAGACGTCCAGGGCGATCAGCCGGCCGTCCTTGGGCAGCGCCTGGGCCATGGAGAGGGACGAGAAGCCGGTGAACACGCCGATCTCCACCACATGCCTGGCCTCCGTCAGCCGGACCAGGAACGCCAGCAGCGGGCCCTGCTCCCGCGCCGACTGCATACCGGCCGAGCTGGGGAAACGGGCATGCGTCAGCTCGACGACCCCCCGTTGGACCGCGTCCAGCGGGGGGTTGTGGTCGAGCACGTACTGATAGAGCTCGGCGCTCTGCGGCGGCCGTTTGTCCTGCGGCGGGATCCTCATGAACGCAATCCTCGCGCAAGCCGCCCGTCCCGCGTCAGATCCTGAGCAGCATCTCCCGCAGGATTCGCTCGCCTGCCGCCACGCCCAGCTCGTCCAGCGCGGTCACCCGGGCGGACGTCCACCCCTGGTCGGCGAGCTCGCCGTGGCCCGGGCGCCAGCTCTGGTCGCCGGCCAGCAGCAGGTCGGTGTCCAGCAGCGAGTCACCGGCGGTGAGCGTGAGCGTCGTACCGGCGCGGCGGGCGACCTCGGCGACGGCGGCGCTCTTGGTGAGCGGGCGCGGCACGAGGTAGATCTTCGAGCCCTGCGCGGACACGGACCAGCCGCGCTCCCCGGCCCAGCCGGTGAGCTCCTTCACCCACAGCTCGGGCACCAGGTCGCGGGCGACCACGAGATACGTGAAGAGGTCCTCCGCGATGCGGATCTTGCGTGTCCAGTCGGGGTGGGCGGTGCGCTGGAGGTGCTCGCTGACCTCGGCCAGCGGCGCGCAGTCGGCGGCCAGGCGCTCGCGCACGGCGGCGTTCCAGTCGTGGTCGGTGTCGCCGTCGACGAGGAGATGGCCGCCGTTGGCGCAGATCGCGTACGGCGGGCGGGGGCCGGGGAGGCGGATGCGGCGGTACTGCTTGCGGGTCCGGGTGGTCGTCGGGACGAAGACCGTACGGGCCATCAGATCGGGGAGGAGGACGGCGGCGTCCTCCGTCATGTACGACAGCGGCCTGCCGTCGTTGACCTCGACGCACATCAGACGCGGCGCCCGCGCGTCCGGCATGCCCAGCAGCAGGGCGGCCGAGGAGTAGATGAGCGTCCGGTCGAGGTCGCTGGCGACCAGGACGCTGCTGCCCGCCGCGGTGGGCGGATCGTCGGTGACCGGTACGGCGGAGACGTCACCGGCGGATGAGAAGCCCGAAGGCCCGGTATGGCTCACGAAACAATCGCCTTCCCGTCGGCGCCCGTGGCGCCGCGCGTGTAGTGCGGATGGATGAGGCCCACACTGCTGTACGGCAGGTCCGTCCCGTCGACCTCCTCGACGGGGACGCCGCGCTGCTCGGCCAGGAGCCGGACGTGGTCGAGGTCGCTGCCGACGCCGCGCCGTACGAGCACGCGCCAGGGGACGCGGCGCAGCAGCACCCGGGTCGTCTCGCCGACGCCGGGTTTGACGAGGTTGACGTTGTGGATGCCGTACGACTCGCTGATCCGCTCCACGGCCCGCCACCCCGACCAGCTCGGCGCCCGGCCGGGGGAGGCCGGCATCGGGGCGACCGTACCGAGGGCGGCGAACTCGGCGGAGACGGTGTCGAGGAACGCGCGCGAGACGTCGGCGTCCGCCAGCTCGCGGTAGAACTTCGCGCCGTGGAAGTCGCCGGGACCGATCAGGCCCTCGCGCAGCACCGTGCGGGAGATCAGCCCGGAGACGGTGGAGTTGAGGCAGGCGGACGGGATGAGGAAGTCGTCGCGGGTGCCGAACGTGTCGACGCAGTAGCCGGGGTCGGCGAGGACGGCGATCCGCGGGTCGAAGCCCTCGAACTCCTCCAGCGCCTCCGCGAGTTCGCGGGTGATGGCGCCCTTGCCCGTCCAGCCGTCGACGAACACCACGTCCGCCGGGTCGTGGTGGGCGGCCAGCCAGCGCATCGCGGTGCGGTCGATGCCCCGGCCGCGGACGATGGACACCGCGTAATGCGGCAGGTCGAGGCCGTGGGCGTGCGCCGCCCAGCGCTTCATCAGCACGCCGACGGGGGTGCCGGCGCGGGCCAGGGACACCAGCACGGGGCGCGGGGAGCGCTCGGCCAGCACGGTCTCGGTGACGACGGCGACGGCCTCGGCCATCCGGCGGGCGGAGCCGGCGAGGGCCTGCTGGAAGAGGGCCTGGTAGGCGGGGCTCGGCTGGTACTCCACCGGCAGCGACTCGGCGTAATGCGCGCCGCCGCTCTGGATGGCCTCCTCGCGCTCCTCGGTGGGCGCCTCCAGCTCGACGCCGGAGAGGTCCTTGAGCAGCCAGCCGACCTCGTCGGGGGTGTACGAGCCAAAGGCCGGGCCGCGGAGCGGCCGAGGCAAAGGGGTGCCCCGCAGCGGCGACGGCAGCGGTACGTACGAGGGGAGCACCGCGAGCAGCACCCGCCCCGTGTGCGCCCCGACCTCCGCGAGCAGGGCGTCCAGCTCCGGGGTGTCCCCCGCGGAGTCCACGACGGCGACCACCGCGTCGAACGGGGCGTCCCCGGCGGCCGGGGCCACGTTGTACGCGTACCGCGTGCCGGGCCCGTCGGCCGGATCGTCGTGGGCCGGGAAGGCGAGCCGGGTCCGTATCGCGTACCCCGGATCGTCCACCGCCAGCACGGGGGAGCGCGTGGTCGTCGAGAACCGCACCTCGGCCGACGGCGCCGCGTCCTGCAGCGCCCCCGCCAGCCGCAGCGGCGCGTACATCAGCTCCTCGTTGCCGAGGACCAGCACCCGGGAGGCACCGGACCCCAGCGCGGAGGCCAGCCGCTCCCCCATCGCGGGCAGCGCCGCCTCCAGCCGCTCCCGGTCCCGGGACATGAACCCGTGCCGTCCGCCGTCGGGCAGCCCCGCAGGCCAGCCGACGTCGACGCGCGTGACGTCCGGCGCGGCACCCGGGGACGGAGCCGCCGGCGACGACAGCGACTCCACCAGCTCCTGCCCCCGCTCCAGCACCCCCTCCGGCAGCGTCACCGCGCCCGAGGCCAGCGCCACGACGTCCACCCGGGTCCCGAGGTCGGCGGCGAGCTTGTCCAGCTCCCGCCGGTCGTCCGCCGACCGCATGTCGACCAGGGCCGCCACCACGTACCGCTCCCGCGCGGACACGGCGTGCAGCGCGGCGACGGTGTTCCGTATGGTCCGCCCGGTGGAGCACTCGTCGTCCACCAGCACCAGCGGCCCGTCCCCGGCGAGCAGCGCGGGGTCGGCGGGCAGCAGCAGATGCCTGGTGGCGTGGCTGTGCTCCTCCTCGAAGCCGCCCGCCCGCGCCACGCCCGCCACCGGGCGCCGCGTGGAGTGCAGGTACGCCGCCGCGCCCAGCCCGTCGGCCGCGCAGTGCCCGAGGCCGGTGGCCGTCTCGGCGTACCCGAGCACCACGGCCCGGTCCGCCTCCGAGGGGCCCAGCAGCTCCCGTACCCGGCGGCCGAGCTCGAAGCCCGCGCCGTAGACGTCGGCGGGCGGGGCGGGTATGTGCTTGCCCAGCACCGACGAGACCAGCAGATGGGCGCGCCGCGGATTGCGGCGCAGCGCGAGTCCCAGCAGGTCACGCAGGGTGTCCGGGCCCGTCAGCGCGACGCCCAGCCGGTCGGTGACCCACTCCCCGTTCCATACCGCCACAGCTCAGCCGTTACCTTTCACTCGATTCGCCTCGCCATCTTCCTCCGACCACCCCGACCGACCTGCTTTTCCGGCTGGGGGTCCGGGGGTCATCCCCCGGGAAAATGCAGCAGACCCGCGTCCAGCAGCTCGACGAACGTCACGTCCTCCCGCGCCACGCCGAACACCTCGGCGCGCAGCAGGGTCCGCTCCGCCCAGGCCCGGTGGGGCTTGGCCTCGTTCATCTTGTTCGTGTAGGCCGAGCGCAGCACGCCGCCCCCGTCCCGTTCCCTCTCGAGGATGTCATGGGCGTCGGAGTACTCCTCCAGACTGACCACCGACAGGGCGTGCACCAGGGTGACGTGGCTGGGGTGTATGCAGCTCTTGCCCTGCAGTCCGTTGGCGCGGTCGAGCTCGATCTCGCGGAGGAGGCCGTCCATGTCGTGCGCGATCAGCCGGTCACGCAGCGCTTCGTTGACGCCGGTGAAGGGGCTGTTGCGGAGCTGCGGCTTGAAGATCCGCTCGTGCGGGCGGAAGTACTCCCACACCGGGCCGGTGACCGTGAAGCCGGTGCCGTCGGCGCGGCCGAAGGTGTTGACCACGTCGCCGATGGCCGAGGCGACGATCTGCAGGTCGTACGCCGTGATCTCGGGCGCGCGGCGCAGCCCGTAGACGGAGCAGAAGTCGGTGACGCCCAGGCGCAGCGCCAGGATCCGCTCGCGGTACTTGTCGGTCACCCGCTGGATGCCGGCCAGGGTCTCGCGGCGGGTCTCCAGATGCAGCAGCTCCGGGGACTCCAGGACGGGCATCGCGTACAGCGTGAGCGGGCCGTCGGCCCCCGCCTCGGCCTCGGCGATGGCCTCCAGGAACGGGATGCCGCGCTCCTCGGTGAACTTCGGCAGCACGAATCCGGACAGCAGCCGGGCGGCGGGGCCGAGCCGGGTCACCAGGTCGGGTATCTGGGCGGCCTCGCGGGTGCGTACGAACAGCAGCGGCAGCGCCGTCTCGCCGCGCTCGTGGAGCTCGCGCAGCTGCCGTACGACGTTGGCCTCGGCCGCGGGGACGTCGCCGTCGGCGATGGCGTCCTCGAGGCACAGGACCATCGAGACCACGCCGCGCGCGGCCTGCTTGACGACCGAGGCGGCCAGGTCGGGCCGGGTCGCCGGGGTGTAGAGGGTGGCGCCCAGCGCGCTGGAGAGCGTGCGGGCGGGCGAGGCGGCGTCGAACGATGCCGGCTCGCGGTGGAAGAGTCTGCTTCTCAAATCCTGGTCAAGGTGTCCGAAGTGCCGCATGCGATCCCCCTATCGCTGGTACTGGGTGCAGGTAGGCAGATCGGTAAGACTACGTTCCGCCTTGGCTGAAACGTTCCGCCGGTACGTGAATTCCGGGTAACCGTCGCACAACCGCGACACAGCCGTCGCATGCCGGTGGCGGCGGGCCCGCGGGGGCCGCGTTGTACCGGGGCCGGGGGAGGGGGCAGGATAGCCGTATGACGCACGCCATGGCCAAGGGGGCCAATCTCACCCTGCAGGTCACGGCCGTCCGGGCGGTGCTGCGCTGGCATCCCGGCCCCGGGTCGCCGGACGTCGACGCGGCGATGCTGCTGGTCGGGACGGACGGGCGGGTGCGGTCGGACGCCGACTTCATCTTCTACAACCAGCCCCGCCACCCCTCCGGCACGGTGCGCAAGCTGCCCAAGCAGAGCGGCGCCGACGGGCTCACGGACGCCGTCGAGGCGCGGCTGGACCGCCAGGAGCCGTCGGTGGACCGGCTGATCCTCTCCGCGTCCTGCGACAGCGGGACGTTCGCGCAGGTGGAGGACCTGCGGGTGCTGCTGTACGACGCGGGGGCGAACGGGGAGCCGTTCGCGTACTTCGACATCGTGCCGGAGACGGGCAAGGAGACGGCGCTGATCTGCGGCGAGCTCTACCGGCGCTCCGGCGAGTGGCGCTTCCGGGCGCTGGGGCAGGGGTACGAGTCGGGGCTGGTCGGGCTGGCGACGGACTACGGGATCTCGGTGGACGAGGAGCCGGCGCCGGCGCCGGCGGTGCCTCAGCAGGCGCAGCCTCCGCAGCCTGTGTCCGTGCCGGCGGGGCCGCCGCCGAGTGCCGCGTACGGGTATCCGCATACCTTTACCCTGCCGCCGCAGGGGCCGCAGTTCATCGGTCGGTGAGGGCGGGCTGCGGTTGGGCAGATCGGCGCTGCGCGCCTCGGCCTCAAACGCCGGCCGGGCTGGAACGGTGCCCGCTACCGCGTCGGCGTCTTGTACCCCCGCCCCCACTGCAGGCCCCAGCCGTACATCCGGTCCAGTTCCGACTGGAAGCCGTACACGTACTTCACCTCGCGGCGTACCTTCAGCTCGCCCTTGACGTTCTCGATCAGCACCACCGCGCACGACCGCGCGTCCGGTGCCCGTTCGTCCAGGGCGATCTCCACCCGCGGCCCGTTGCTCGGATAGAGCGTGACGATCGCGTGCGTACGGTCGAAGGCCGGCGTCCCGTCGTAGATGTAGACGAAGATCAGCAGCCGTTTGAACTCCTCGGCGTGATCGAAGTTGATGTAGATCGTCTCGCCGGTGCCGGAGCCGAACCGGTCGTCGCCGGAGAGCTTGATGTACGGCGCCTTGTTCGCGTCGCCGAAGAAGTCGCCCAGCGGCTGCACCACGCCCCGGCTGCCGTCCGCCATCTCGTACAGGCACGCCAGGTCCAGGTCGACGTTGACCATCGCCAGGCCCTGCGGGGAGGGCATGTCCGGCTTGAACAGCCGGCCCGGGTGGCGCAGTAGGGCGCGGGTGGTCAGGCCCTGGTTGCCGACGTCGGCGGAGCGCATCCGCCAGGAGAGGTTGACCCGCATGTTGCCCCGGTCCGCGCCCTGTTTGGTCAGCGAGATCACCGGATTGCGCCGGGTCAGCTGCACCGCGTACGAGGCGCCGCCGCTGTCGAACCGCGGCACCCCCTCCCGGCGCCAGGTGCCCCACAGCCCGTCCCAGAAACCCATCGCGTCCGTCCTCCCCAGCCCGCCCGTACCCGGACAACAAAAAGCCCCGGGAGCGGTGCGGAACACCGCCCCCGGGGGCAATTCTTCCCTCGTCAGACCCCGGAAGGAACCTCGGACCTGGACTCCTCGGCGTCGTCCCCCTCGCCCTCGGCGGCCAGGCGCTTGTTGCGCCGGATCGAGGACCAGAAGGACAGGGCGATCAGAGCCACACCGATCAGGCCCGTGACGACCTCCGGGATCTCGTACCGGATGGTCACCAGGAGCAGGACGGACAGCGCGCCGATCGCGTAGTGGGCGCCGTGCTCCAGATAGACGTAGTCGTCCAGGGTGCCCTGGCGGACCAGGTAGACGGTGAGGGACCGGACGTACATGGCGCCGATGCCCAGGCCCAGCGCGATGACGATCGGGTCGTTGCTCACCGCGAACGCGCCGATCACGCCGTCGAAGGAGAACGACGCGTCGAGCACCTCGAGGTAGAGGAACATGAAGAACGCGGCCTTGCCGGCCAGCTTGACCGTCTCGAACTTCTTGCCCGAGCGGGCCGCCTCCTCCTCGAGCTCGTGCTCGTGCTCCTCTTCCTCCTCGAGTTTGTCCTCGAAGTGCCCCGACAAGCCGCCGACCACGAGATACGTGATCAGACCGGCGATGCCGGCCAGCAGCACCGTCGACACCTTGTCCGCGTGCTCGCCGCCGTACTGGTGGGCGTGCTCGGCGAAGAGGAAGGAGCTGCCCAGCAGGGCGATGAGCGCGACGCAGACCGAGATGGCGTCGATCCGGCCGAAGCGCGACAGCGGACGCTCGATGAAGCCGAGCCACTTGTCCTCACGCTCGTCGAAGATGAACTCCAGGAAGATCATCATCAGGAACATGCCGCCGAAGGCCGCGATGGCCGGGTGGGCGTCCGTGACCAGCTGCTCGTACTTGTCGTGGTTGTTCAGCGCGAGATCGACCGCGTCCCACGGGCTGAGGCTCGCCGTGATGGAGACGATGACGACGGGGAAGATCAGCCGCATGCCGAAGACGGCGATGAGGACACCGACGGTGAGGAAGATCTTCTGCCAGAACTCGTTCATCTTCTTCAGCACGCCGGCGTTGACCACCGCGTTGTCGAAGGAGAGGGAGATCTCGAGGATGGACAGGATCGCGACCAGTCCGAAGGCTTCCCAGCTTCCGTAGAGGAAAGCCACCACCAGCCCCGCCGCGGTGACGGCGAAGGACCAGCCGAAGGTTTTGAAGATCACAATCTGTCCAATCCAATCGTGTGGGTCGGGCGTGAATCAGCCAACGTTGACTCCGAAGTCTAGGGCGATTCCCCGCAGGCCCGACGCGTACCCCTGACCGACCGCCCGGAACTTCCACTCGCCCTGGTACCGGTAGACCTCGCCGAAGATCATCGCGGTCTCGGTGGAGGCGTCCTCGGAGAGGTCGTAGCGGGCGAGCTCCTGGCCGTCGGCCTGGTTCACGACGCGGATGAAGGCGTTGCTGACCTGGCCGAAACTCTGCCCCCGGATGTCCGCCTCGTGGATGGAGACGGGGAAGACGATCTTCTCGCAGGCCGGCGGGACCAGGCCGAGGTCGATGTAGAGGGACTCGTCGTCGCCCTCGCCCTCACCGGTGAGGTTGTCACCGGTGTGCTCGACCGAGCCCTCGGGGCTCTTCAGATTGTTGTAGAAGACGAACCACTGGTCGCCCAGCACCCGGCCGTTGCCACCGCAGAGCAGTGCGCTGGCGTCCAGGTCGAAGTCGGCGCCGGTGGTCGACCGGGCGTCCCACCCGAGTCCGATCATGACCTTGGTGAGATTGGGTGCGGCCTTCGACAGAGAGACGTTGCCGCCCTTAGCCAGCGTGACGCCCATGTTGTGCATTCCTCCCCGTAGAGCGGTTGTGACCCTAGTGTTGCGGTTGTGGCGCGCGCCGCACACTGCCCGGACCGGGCAATGTGCGGCGCCGTGTGCTGCGTGATCTGAACCGGTCCTTCCGGACCGGGGACGACGGGCGTCGGTCAGACGTTGACGCCGAAGTCCTGGGCGATGCCGCGCAGGCCCGAGGCGTAGCCCTGGCCGATGGCGCGGAACTTCCACTCCGCGCCGTGCCGGTAGAGCTCGCCGAAGACCATCGCCGTCTCGGTGGAGGCGTCCTCGGAGAGGTCGTAACGGGCGAGCTCGTTGTTGTCGGCCTGGTTCACGACGCGGATGTACGCGTTGCGGACCTGGCCGAAGGACTGCTGGCGCGACTCCGCCTCGTAGATCGAGACGGGGAAGACGATCTTGTCGACGTCGCCCGGGACGCCGGCCAGGTTGACCTTGATGACCTCGTCGTCGCCGTCGCCGGTGCCCGTGAGGTTGTCACCGGTGTGCTCGACGGAACCGTCGGGGCTCTTCAGGTTGTTGAAGAACACGAAGTGACCGTCCGAGACGACCTTGCCCGCCGGGCTGACGAGCAGTGCGCTGGCGTCCAGGTCGAAGTCCGCTCCGGTGGTCGTCCGGGCGTCCCAGCCCAGACCGACGATCACGGCGGTGAGGCCCGGCGCCTCCTTGCTCAGCGAGACATTCCCGCCCTTGCTGAGACTGACTCCCACAGTTCCCCTCCTGGTGTTTCTTTCTGACTTGATCCCTCGGCTGGCCCCAAACGTACCGGTCCCGGCCGGTCCGCGTCCCTGAGTCGGCGGACAACCGGTTCCCGCGGGGTCAGAGGCCGGCCAGGGCCTTGACGTAGTCGTCCGTGTCCCGGGCGTCCGGCAGTCCGTTGTGCACCGTCCACCGCACGATTCCGGCCGGGTCGATGACGAAGGTGCCGCGCTGGGCGCATCCCTTGTCCTCGTCGAAGACGCCGTACTCGCGCGAGACGTTGCCGTGCGGCCAGAAATCACTCAGCAGGGGGAAGTCCAGCCCCTCCTGGTCGGCGAAGATCCGCAGGCTGTGCATGGAGTCGCAGGACACGGCGAGCGTGTGGACCGTGCCGCCCGCCGCCTCGGCCAGCCTGGTGCCGGCGCCCTGCAGCGCGCGCAGCTCGGCGGTGCACACGCCGGTGAAGGCGAACGGGTAGAAGACCAGCAGGACGGCGTCGCCCCGCAGGTCGGACAGGGCCACCGTCTCGCCGTGCTGGGTGCGCAGGGTGAAGCCGGGGGCCGGGGTGCCGGGGGTCGGAGCGCTCATGGGCGCCAGCCTAGGCCCAGGCCCTTCGCGGGCACGCCACTGGGGCGAGGGTGGTCGTCACCCTCGCCCCGGGTCGCGTCGGGAGTCGGCCTACCGCTTGCCCGAGCGGGCGGCGGCCTTCGGGGTCAGCAGTCTGCTGCCGCTCCAGTCCTTGCCCGCGTTGATGCTCTTGGTCTGCGACAGGCCGGCCGTGGTGGCGGCCTCGTTGATGTCGCTCGGCTCGACGTAGCCGTCCCGCCCCGTCTTGGGCGTGAGCAGCAGGACGGAGCCCCCCTCGTCGATGTACGTGGTGGCGTCCACCAGCGCATCCGTCAGGTCGCCGTCGTCGTCGCGGAACCAGAGCACCACGGCGTCCGCCACATCGTCGTAGTCCTCGTCGACCAGCGACGAACCGATGGTCTCCTCGATCAGATCGCGGAGCTCCTGGTCGGTGTCCTCGTCGTAGCCGATCTCCTGGACCACCTGTCCGGCCTGGAAACCCAGCCTGACGGCCAGGTTCGTCTCCGCGTGGCCCGCGGTCGCGCTCACGGATTGCCTCCTGCTTCTGTTTCGTCTGGTGTGTGCAGTCTGGTCGCGGTCTGTCCGCTCCTCAAGACTGCCCCGCACCTCGCGTACGCGCGAGGCGATGGGCGTAGTCCACACGTGTGGGACGGATCGCGCAAGTACCCCGAGGCGGATCCCGCCCAAACGAAGTGTCGCCGGGCATGTCCGTGTATGGGGTGTCGGCGCGCGGAGACCGCCGTGGGGCAAACAGGTGTACCACGGCCGCGGGGCGAAGCGGAGGTAGGGTTCGAATCGGGCGACCGCACCCACTACCCGCCCCCTGAATTCCGGGGCCCACCAGCGGTTACCCCGCAGTAGAGATGACGTACGAGCCGCGCCGGTACACGATGGAAGGCGCGCAGAACCAACGGCAGGCAGTGCCCGAACCGAACAGCGAAGGAACAGCGTGGCTTCCGCATCGGATCGCAACCCGATCATCATTGGCGGCCTTCCCAGCCAGGTCCCCGACTTCGACCCCGAAGAGACCCAGGAGTGGCTCGACTCCCTCGACGCGGCCGTGGACCAGCGCGGCCGGGAGCGGGCCCGCTATCTGATGCTGCGCCTCATCGAGCGGGCCCGCGAGAAGCGCGTGGCCGTGCCGGAGATGCGCAGCACGGACTACGTCAACACCATCGCCACCAAGGACGAGCCGTTCTTCCCCGGCAACGAGGAGATCGAGCGCCGGATCCTCAACGCCACCCGCTGGAACGCGGCCGTGATGGTCTCGCGCGCCCAGCGCCCCGGCATCGGCGTCGGCGGCCACATCGCCACCTTCGCCTCCTCCGCGTCCCTCTACGACGTGGGCTACAACCACTTCTTCCGCGGCAAGGAGGGCGGCGACGGCGGTGACCAGGTCTTCATCCAGGGCCACGCCTCCCCGGGCATCTACGCCCGCGCCTTCCTGCTGGACCGGCTGAGCGAGGCCCACCTCGACGGCTTCCGCCAGGAGAAGTCCCGGGCCCCGCACGCGCTGTCCAGCTACCCGCACCCGCGCTCCATGCCGGACTTCTGGGAGTTCCCGACGGTGTCCATGGGTCTGGGCCCGATGGGCGCGATCTACCAGGCCCGGATGAACCGCTACCTGCAGGCTCGGGGCATTGCCGACACCTCGCGCTCGCAGGTGTGGGCGTTCCTCGGCGACGGCGAGATGGACGAGCCGGAGTCGCTGGGCCAGCTGTCCATCGCCGCCCGCGAGGGCCTGGACAATCTGACCTTCGTCGTCAACTGCAACCTGCAGCGCCTGGACGGCCCGGTGCGCGGCAACGGCAAGATCATCCAGGAGCTGGAGTCGGTCTTCCGCGGTGCCGGCTGGAACGTGATCAAGCTCATCTGGGACCGCACCTGGGACCCGCTGCTCGCCCAGGACCGTGACGGCGTGCTGGTGAACAAGCTGAACACCACCCCCGACGGCCAGTTCCAGACGTACGCCACCGAGTCCGGCGCGTACATCCGGGAGAAGTTCTTCGGCGACGACCAGCGGCTGCGCGCCATGGTCGAGGGCATGACCGACGACCAGCTGCTGCACCTCGGCCGCGGCGGCCACGACCACCGCAAGGTGTACGCGGCGTTCAAGGCGGCGCAGGAGCACAAGGGCCAGCCCACCGTCGTCCTCGCGCAGACCATCAAGGGCTGGACGCTGGGGCCCAACTTCGAGGGCCGCAACGCCACGCACCAGATGAAGAAGCTCACGGTCGAGGACCTCAAGCGCTTCCGCGACCGCCTCCACCTGCCGATCGCCGACAAGGACCTGGAGTCCGGCGCGCCGCCGTACTACCACCCCGGGCGCGACTCGGAGGAGATCCAGTACATGCACGACCGGCGGCTGTCGCTCGACGGCTACGTGCCGACGCGCGTGGTGCGGGCCAAGCCGCTGGACCTCCCGGAGGACAAGACCTACGCCGCCGTCAAGAAGGGCTCCGGGCAGCAGGAGATCGCCACCACCATGGCGTTCGTCCGGCTGCTGAAGGACCTGATGCGGGACAAGGGGATCGGGCAGCGCTTCGTGCCCATCGCCCCCGACGAGTACCGGACGTTCGGGATGGACTCCTTCTTCCCGAGCGCCAAGATCTACAACCCGCTCGGGCAGACGTACGAGTCCGTGGACCGTGAACTCCTGCTGTCGTACAAGGAGTCGCCGACGGGCCAGATGCTGCACGACGGCATCACCGAGGCCGGCTGCACGTCGTCGCTCATCGCGGCGGGCTCCGCGTACGCCACGCACGGCGAGCACATGATCCCGGTGTACGTCTTCTACTCGATGTTCGGCTTCCAGCGCACCGGCGACTCCTTCTGGGCGATGGGCGACCAGCTCGCGCGCGGCTTCGTCATCGGCGCCACCGCCGGGCGCACCACGCTGACCGGCGAGGGCCTGCAGCACGCCGACGGCCACTCGCAGCTGCTGGCGTCGACCAACCCGGCCTGTGTGGCGTACGACCCGGCGTACGGGTACGAGATCGCGCACATCGTGCAGGACGGTCTGCGCCGGATGTACGGCTCCTCCCCGGAGCACCCGCACGGCGAGGACGTCTTCTACTACCTCACCGTCTACAACGAGCCGATCGTCCACCCTGCCGAGCCGGCGGACGTCGACGTCGAGGGCATCCTGCACGGTCTGCACCGCATCTCCGCCGGTACGAACGGCCAGGTGCCCGCGCAGATCCTCGCCTCCGGTGTCGCCGTGCCGTGGGCGGTGCGGGCGCAGCGGATGCTCGCCGAGGAGTGGGGCGTACGGGCCGACGTGTGGTCGGCGACGTCGTGGAACGAGCTGCGGCGCGAGGCCGTCGAGGCCGAGCGGCACAACCTGCTGCACCCGGACGAGGAGCAGCGGGTGCCGTGGGTCACGCGCAAGCTGGCGGGCGCCGAGGGGCCGAAGGTCGCCGTGTCGGACTGGATGCGGTCCGTGCCGGACCAGATCGCGCGCTGGGTGCCGGGCACGTACCAGTCGCTGGGCGCGGACGGCTTCGGCTTCGCGGACACCCGGGGCGCGGCGCGGCGGTTCTTCCACATCGACGCCGAGTCGATCGTGGTCGCCGTACTCACCGAGCTCGCCCGCGAGGGGCGGATCGACCGGGCGGTGCTGAAGATGGCCATCGACCGGTACCAGCTGCTGGACGTCACGGCCGCGGACCCCGGTCCGGCCAGCGGGGACGCGTAACGGAGACAAGACGGGAGGCCCGGTTCGTTTCGTACGGACCGGGTCTCTTCGTGCGTAAAGGCACGGCTTAGCATCGGGGAGCACGCACCGTTCCTTGAGTGGGGGAGTCATGACCTCGGCCATCAGCACGTCGAAGGGCGGCCGGCCGTCCCCGCGCGAGGAGCGGTGGGAGCGGGCGGCCTACCGGCCGCTGATCGTCCTCGCGGTCGTCTTCGCCGCCGCGTACGCCGTGCCGATCGTCTCCCATCCCTCGCCGGGGGTGCGGGAGCTGTGCCAGGCGGTCGAGTGGCTGGTGTGGGGGGCCTTCGCCCTCGACTACGGGGTCCGGCTGTACCTCACCGGGGACCGGCTCGCATTCCTCCGCGGTCACTGGCTCGACCTGGTCGTCGTGCTGCTGCCGCTGATCCAGCCGCTGCGGCTGCTGCGGCTGGTCTCCGCGGTGCTGCTCACCGGGCGGCGGGTGCAGGCGGCGGCGCAGGTGCGGCTCACCACGTACGTCGGCGGGTCGCTGATCGGGCTGCTGATCTTCGGGTCGCTCGCGGTGCTGGAGGTCGAGCAGGGACGGCCGGGGTCGAACATCAACACGTTCGGTGACGCGACGTGGTGGGCGTTCACCACCATGACCACCGTCGGATACGGCGACCATGCCCCGACGACCGGGATGGGGCGAATCATCGCGGTGGCGCTGATGATCTCCGGGATCGCGCTGATCGGTCTGGTCACGGCGAACATCGCGGCCTGGTTCATCTCCCGCTTCGAGGCGGAGTCCGAGCACGAGCAGCGGCAGATGGAGCTGATCCGGGACCTGTCGGACCAGGTCGCCTCGCTGCGGTCCGCCCTGGGCGAGCTCACCGCCCGGCTGGCCGAGCAGCCGCCCGTACCACCGGCGCCGGCCGGGACCCCTCAGCCGCGCAAGACCCCCTAGCCGTGGTCTTTGTCTCACCAAGCTGTGCCCGGAGGGCTCCGGTTGTCCTCTAGGGTGGGCGGCCAATGCCCCGTCCCCCACCCCCTCGGGCGCCCGTGATCATTCACTTCCGTTCCCCCGCTCCCGCGGCCACCGTGCGCCGCGCGATCCTCGTGCTGGCCGTGGTCTTCGGCGTCTTCGCCACCGTCGGCTGGACCGCCGTGCGCGGGGACCCCGACGGCGTGAGCCCGCGTGAGGCGGCGCTCGCCGCGTGGCAGCACGCCGGGCTGCCGGACCCCATGGGCAGCCCCGCGGCGACGGCCCACTGGTTCGCCGGGCTCGGCGTCGTCCGGGCCACCTGGCTCGCCGATCAGCACCCGCTCGTCGTCGGCAACCTCGACGGCGCCCCCGTCGCCCTGCGCTACCGCGCCAACCGGCGCGCGATCGGCGACGAGCTGGCGGCGGAGCGGGCGCAGCTGCGGGCCGGGACGCTGGCCCCGGCGGGCCGCCGCCAGATCGCCGAACGCGTCGCCGTGCTGACCGCCCTGCACCGGCCGGAGCGGCAGGTCCTGGCCTTCGACCCGACGGGCCGGGGCCAGGTCGCCGAGGTCCGCGGCGACCTCGGGCACGCCGCCCGGGTCGCGATCGTGGTGCCCGGGGTGGACACGAAGCTGAGCAACTACCGGCGGTTCGCCTCCGACGACAAACCCGGCTATATCGCCCCCGCCGGGATGGCGGACTCCCTCTACGCCCAGCTCCGGACGACCGGTGCCGAGCGGCGTACGGCCGTCATCGCCTGGGCCGACTACGCCGCGCCCGCCGGCATCGGTGTGGAGGCGGCGACCGGCATACCCGCCGAGGAGGGCGCCCGCCGGCTCACCCGGCTCGTCTCCGCCCTCCCCGGCGCCTCCCGCACCGCGCTGATCTGCCACTCCTACGGCTCGGTCGTCTGCGGGCTCGCCGCCCCGGGGCTGCCCGCGCGGGTGACGGACATCGCCGTGGCCGGCAGCCCCGGGATGCGTGCCGAGAACGTGGGGGCGCTGCGTACGGGGGCGCGGGTCTGGGCGACGCGGGCGGCCGGCGACTGGATCGAGGACGTGCCGCACTTTGAGCTCGCGGGGCTGGGGCACGGGGCGGATCCCGTCTCGGACGGGTTCGGGGCGCGGGTGTTCGACGCCGGTACGGCGCGGGGGCACACGGAGTATTTCCGGCCGGGGACGGCGAGTCTGCGCATGTTTGCGGCCATCGCGGCGGGAGGCGTCCGATCCGCCGTGAGTGACGCGCGTAGCACGTAATCCGCGAGGGAGGGGGGACGTAATGAGTCCAGGCCCTTACGATGAGCCGCATGGGTGATGTGCTGTCCGGGCTCCACGCATCCTGGGAGTTCGATTCGGACTCCGTGCTCATCCGCTACGAACGAGGAATACGCACACCTCGGCTGCTGCACGCGCTGACCGAGCGGAGGATCCCGCTCGAGGCGCTGCGATCCGTGGGTATCTCTCCGGGGAAGCGGGGGACTGTGGTGTTGCGGCTTGTGCCGCGGCAGGGGGCTGATCCGGTTTTCGACGTGTCCGCGGGGCAGCTCAAGGAGAGCTGCGACCCGTACCGGCTGGTGCTGCCCGAGAGCCGCGCCACGCTCGCCGAGTACTACGCCGACGAGATACGGCCGGGGCTGGGCGGGGAGGGCGAGTGCGAGCAGCTCGTCGCCGCGCCGGAGCCCCCGCTGCACTTCAAGGCGTACGACGCGAAGGCGTCCTTCGACGGGACGGCGGTGTCCTTCCGCTGGTTCTGGACGGGTGCCTCCTCCGCGAAGTGGAAGGCCGGCGACCAGACGTTCGCGGTGACGGAGCTGGAGGGCGTCGAGTGGCGCTCCCCGGAGGGCCTCGCCGGGCATCTGCGGCTGCTGCCGGCGGGCGGCGGGCGGACGCCGGGGGCGGCGGACCAGGATCCGGCGTCGGTGGTGTTCGGGCTCGGGTACGGGTCGGTGCAGGAGTCGCTGCCGTTCGCGGCGGCGGTCCTGTCGGCCATACGCGCCGCGGGGCCGGCCCGGGCGCGGGCGCAGCAGGTGCGGACGGATCCGTCGGACATCGCCGACCGGATCCGGCATCTGGGGGCGCTGCACCGGGACGGGATCCTGACGGACGCGGAGTTCTCGGCGAAGAAGGCGGAGCTGCTGGCGGAGCTGTGAGGCTCCTTGGCCGGGGCCGGGGGCCGTGCGGGGTCAGCCGAGCGTGCCGGTGTACGGGTCGCGGGCGGTGAGGCAGTAGACGCCGCCCGCCGGGTCGCGCAGGACCGTCCAGTGGGCGCCCTCCGCCACCCGCGTCGCGCCGAGCTTCTCGTGCGCCGCGGCCACCTGCTCCCGGTGCGTGCCGCAGGCCAGGTCGACGTGGGCGCCGGGCGCGGCGGCGGGGTCCGCGAGGCGCTGCAGGAGGACGCGCACCGGGAGGCCGGCGGGCGGGCGGACCCAGCGGAACTCCGGCAGCGCGCCGGGGCCGGTGGCCCAGCCGGTGAGCGCGGGCCAGAAGGCGGCCTCCGCGTCGAACGCGTCCGCGGGGACGTCGAGGCAGACCTGGTCGAGCCGGCTGATCCCGTCCAGCGGCTCCGCCCGCCGCGCCTCCCCGCCCCACGGCACCGCGCAGAACGCGATCCCGGCGGGCGAGGCCAGCACCGCCCACCCGTCGTGGACGGCGAGGGTACGGGCCCCGGCGGCGACGGCGTGCGCGGTGAAGGCGACGGGATCCGCCACGCAGAAGTCCAGATGCGCGCCGCCGCCCTCCCGGACGGCCTGCAGCTTGACGCAGGGATCGGCGCCCGCCGGCAGCAGCGTGGCGAACTCCCCGTCGTCCCCGCGCAGGGCCGAGACGCCGGTACCGGTCACGGCGCTCCAGAACGCACGCGCCTCGGCCCACCGCCCGGCGGGGCGGTCGACGAAGGCGTAGGTCCAGCGGATCACGAGGCGTCCTCCCGTACCGGTTCGGTCCCGGACGGACCGATCCTGGCACGTACGGGGTGGCGACCGCCTCCGGTTATCTACGCCGTGGCCTCGCGCCGCCGCTTCGGGTGCTGGACGACGTACGCCGCGGCCAGGCCGCCGACGAACAGGGCCAGGACCGAGACCCCGGTGGCGATCCAGCTCGCGCCCAGCCACTGGCTGCCCAGGTAGCCCAGGCCCACGCCGTACGCCGCCCAGACCAGGCCGGCCAGGGCCGACCAGGGGAGGAAGTCGCGGGCCTTGCGCCGGGCGACGCCGGCGCCGAGGCTCACCACCGAGCGGCCCGCCGGGGCGAAGCGGGCCAGGACGACCAGCGCGCCGCCGCCGCGGCTGACCACGCCGCCCAGCCTCTCCTGCGCGGCCGACAGCCGGCGCGAGCGGGCCACCGCCTCCTCGAAGTGCTTTCCGCCCCGGTACGCGAGCCGGTACGCGACGAGGTCGCCGATCAGCGAGGCGGAGGCCGCGCACGCGACCAGGCCCAGCAGCTCGGGGAGATGCGCGGTGTCGTCCAGTACGGCGGCGCCCTTGCGCACGGCGGCCGTCGCGGTCGCCGTGGCCGAGGTGCCGGCGGCGGCTGTCGCCGCCATGATGACGAGCGCGCCGGAGGGCAGGACGGGAAGGAAGACGTCGAGCAGCACGGAGAGCGTGATGATCGCGTAGATCCATCCGGAGTCGGCCAGCGACACCAAGATCTCCACGACGTTCCCCCCAGGTGCACCGCCGGGTCCTCGTGACTACGGTCGGTGTTCAGCTCGAATGGTCTTATACAGCGTACGCCCAGCGTGTCGTGAGATAACGCCTGGGGCAACGGATATTGCACGGATCACGCGTGACGCGAGGAACATCCGCCCCCTTCACCCGGATGCCGGGCGCGTCACCCCCACCCGGACCCGCCGGGCCGGGGACCGTAGATGCCGACGCGCAGCCGAAACCCCCCACAAGGAGCGGACCATGCGTACGGCGCTCACCCTCACGGCCATCGCCCTGGCCGCCGCCACCCTCCCCGCCACGACCTCCACCGCCGCGGCCCCGGCCGCCCCCACCGCCCAGCCCCCCGTCGGCATCGTGCTGAAGGCCGCGCGCTTCGCGCCGCCCACCGCGTTCGTCCGGTCCGACGCCATCACGTACGACACGACGCTGGTCCCCGCCGGCGCCTTCATCGGCGTCGCCGAGATCGGCGCCGGCGGCGAGACGCACACCGAGATCGGGCTGCACGGCCTGCTGCCCGACCGCGCCTACGGCGCCCACGTCCACACCAAGCCGTGCGGCTACACCCCCGAGGAGTCCGGCCCGCACTACCAGAACGACGTCGACCCGGTGCAGCCGTCCACCGACCCCGCGTACGCCAACCCGGAGAACGAGGTGTGGCTGGACTTCACCACCGACAGCCGGGGCGAGGCCACGGCCGGCTCGGTGAACGACTGGCGCTTCCGCCGGGGCGGGGCCCGCTCGATCGTCGTCCACGAGCACGGTACGGCCACCGACCCCGGGCACGCCGGGACGGCGGGGGACCGGCTGGCGTGCTTCTCGGTACGGCTGAAGTAACAGGTCCGTACCTGAGGTTACGGGGCCGTACCGGAAGTAACCGGTGTGTGCCAGGTTATTCGAAACGATGACGGAGAACTCCTGCCGGGCTTTATCGCGGGGAACACCGGCTACCCGCGAGTCGGTCCGGCGGGAGTTTCACCCGGGGCCGTACACGTCCCCGAACTGGGGCTTCGCGCGGGTGCCGGAGGGGGAGGGGGCAGCGTTCAACCAGTTGTTGACGGGGCATCGGCGCGCGGGTTATAAACAGCCGTGCGAAAGGTCAACGTGCGCTCAGAATAGCGGTGTTGTGCGCGAGAGCCTGGGAAGTGTGCGCTGCGTACCAATCGGCCGGGCCGCTTACCCGGCTGAAACCGGGGTGAATCCGTGTCGACGTTCTTCCGCATCCTGGGGCCGCTGGAGATAACGGCGGACGGCGTGAGTGTCCCCCTCAACGGAGCCAGGCAGCGCACGATCATGTCGATGCTGCTGCTGTCCCCGGACCGGGTGGTGTCCGTCGACACGCTGGCCGACGCCGTCTGGGACGGCGCGCCCCCGCCGACCGCCCGCAACCAGATCGCCATCTGCGTCTCCGCGATGCGCAAGATCTTCCGGACGGCCCTCGGCCCCGCCGACGTGATCGTCACCAGGCACCCGGGCTACCTCCTCGCCGCCGACGGCCACCGCATCGACGCCCTGGAGTTCCGGGCCGCGGTGGCGCGCGGCCGGGAGGACGCCCGGCAGGGCTCCCCCGAGCAGGCCGCCGCCGCGTACGAGTCGGCGCTCGGGCTCTGGCGCGGCGACGCCCTCGGCGGCATCGAGGCGAGCCGGGTGGCGTCCCGGGCGGCCCGGCTGAACGAGAGCCGGGTGGAGGCGTACCTCGAGTACACGGCGCTCAGACTGGAGCTGGGGCGGCACGAGGACCTGCTGGGCGAGCTGACCGCCTTCGTCCGCGAACACCCCCTGAACGAGCAGGCCAACGCCCACCTCATGCTCGCCCAGTACCGCTCCGGCCGCCGCGCCGACGCCCTGGAGACCTATCGCGCGGGCCGCCGCGAGCTGACCGAGTCGGCCGGCATCGAGCCCGGCCCCCGGCTGCGCGACCTCCACCAGGCCATCCTGCGTGACGCCCCCGAGCTGGCCCTGACTCCCGTACGGGAACCGGAACCCGCCGACCCGCCGCCGCGCCACCTGGTCCCCGCCGAGCTCCCCGCCCCCACCGTCTCGTTCACCGGCCGCGAGCGCGAGCTCGCCGCCCTGGACGGCCTCCTCGCCCACCAGGACGCGGGCGGCCCGTCCGTCGGCGCGGTCACCGGCATCGGCGGCGTCGGCAAGACCGCGCTCGCGGTGCACTGGGCGCACCGGGTCGCCGACCGCTTCCCCGACGGCGTCCTCTTCGCCGACCTGTACGGCTACCACGAGGACGAGGCCCCCCGGCGCGCGACCGAGGTGCTCGACGGCTTCCTGCGCGCCCTCGGCCTGCCCGCGCAGGACATCCCCGCCGGGGAGGAGGAGCGGGCCCGGCTGCTGCGGACCGTGCTGAAGGACCGCCGGGTGCTGATCGTGCTGGACAACGCCCGGTCGTTCGAGCAGATACGCCCCCTGCTCCCGGGCTCCGGCCGCTGCTGCGTGCTGCTCACCGGCCGCGATGTGCTGAGCGAGCCGGCCGGCGCGTACACCTTCGTCGCCGTCCCCCTCGGCTCCCTCCCGCACCGGGACGCCGCCGCGCTGCTGGGCCGGGTCGCCGGCGCCGGCCGGGTGGACGCCGACCCCGCCGCCACGTCCCGGCTGGTCGAGCTCTGCGACGGGCTGCCGCTCGCCCTGCGCATCGCCGGTGCGCGGCTGGCCGGGAAGCCGCACTGGACGGTGCGCACGGCCGTGGTCCGGCTCGCCGACCACCGGCGCCGGCTGGACGAGCTCAGCCCCGACGAGCGCGGGGTGCGGGCCTGTCTGCGGCTCAGCTACCGGGCGCTGGACGCGGACGCCGCCCGGCTGCTGCGGCTGCTCGCCACCCTCGAGGTGCCCGCCTTCTCCGCCTGGGCCGGCGCGGCCCTGCTCGAGGTGGACGTCATCGAGGCGGAGGACCTCTTCGAGCAGCTCGTCGACGCGCAGATGCTGGAGCCGGCGGGCGCCGGGCCCGAGGGGCAGATGCGGTACTCCTTCCAGCAGCTCGTGCGCCTGTTCGTACGGGAGCGGGCCCTGCTCGACGACACCGAGGCCGAGCGCGCCGCCGCCGTCCGCCGCGCCTGCGGCGTCTGGCTGTGGCTGGCCTCCGCCGCGCACCGCCGGCTGTACGGCGGCGACTACACCCTCATCCACGGCCCCGCGCCCCGCTATCCGCTGCCGGAGGATGTCGCCGACCAGATCCTGCACGACCCGATGGCCTGGTTCGAGCGGGAGCGCACCGCCCTCACCGGGCTCATCGAGCAGGCCTGCGCGCAGGGCGAGTCGGCGTACGCCTGGGATCTGACGCTGACCACCGTCACCCTCTTCCAGAACCGGGAGTACCCGGAGAACTGGCGGCACTGCGCCGACGCCGCCTGGCGCACCGCGCAACGGGCGGGTGACGCCGTGGGCGAGGCGGCCATGCTGCACTCGCTGGCCACCCTGGACATCATCGAGTGGCATCTGGACACCGCCCGCGACCGGCTCACCGCCGCGCTGCGGCTCTTCGAGGAGCGGGGCGAGAACGCCGGCCGGGCGCTGGCGCTGCGCAACCTCGCGCTGTGCGAGCGCCAGCTCGGCGACCACGCCGCCGCCGCGGTCGCCGGGCGGCGGTCGCTGGAGCTGTTCCGGGCGGCGGGGGACCGGTACGCGGAGGCCCATGTGCTGGTGCTGCTGGCCCAGATCGAGCTGGAGCGCGGTGACCCCAAGCGCAGCCTCGAGCTGTCGGCGGATGCCGTCGTGCGCAGTCAGACGCTGGGGGCGACGCGGGTCCAGGCGCAGGGCATCGTGCGGCGCGCCGAGGCGTACGTGCTGCTCGGCGACGGGGCGCGGGCGGAGGACGCGGCGCGGGAGGCGGTACGGCTGGTCCGGGCCGACCGGGACCGCAGGGGTGAGGCCCACGCGCTGCGCGCGCTGGGGGCGGCGCTGTGGTGCCGGGGGAACACGCGGGAGGCGGAGGACGTGCTGCGGGACGGGGTGTTCGCGGCGCGGCTGGTGCCGGACCGGTTCCTGGAGGCGCGGGCGGCGACGGCGCTCAGCTGTGTGCTGGCCCAGCTGACGTGGCGCGGTGAGGCCGCGGAGTGGGCGGCGCTGGCGGGGAGGCTGTTCGCGGAGGTCGGCGCGGACCGCTGGGAGGCCGTCGCCAGACGGCTCGCCGCGGCCGTACAGGACGACCGGCCGGCCGCCGACCTGCTCTTCGCGCTGGCCATGCCGTGACGGGGTGCGCGGCGGCGCCCCGGGTCGGGGCCGGGGCGCCGCCGCCCGTTATCCGGTCACTCCCGTGACGCCCTTGGCGAGCAGGAGCGCGGCCAGCCCGGCGGCGCTGCCGGCCTCCTTGATCTCCGCGTCCTCCAGCTCCACCGCGTACATCTTGCCGAGGGACAGGCTCAGTTCGACCACGACCAGGGAGTCGTACTCGAGCGCTTCGAAGGTGGTCTCGGGCGTCGACTCCGGGGGAGCCGCGTACTGCTCTCTCAGATGATCGAGGATCTGCTGCTCGAGCTGGGTGGTGGTCATGGTCATCGGTTGGGCTCCTTCGGTTGGACGGGGTTCATCCCGGTGTGACGTCGGGCCAGGTGAGGGCGGCTGAGGCCCAGGTGAGGCCGCCGCCGAAGGCGGTGAGCAGCACGCGGTCGCCGGGGGTGAGACGGCCGTGTTCGGCGGCGTGGGCGAGGGCGAGGGGGATGGAGGCGGCGGAGGTGTTGCCGACCCGGTCGACGTCGACGACGGCCCGTTCGGCGGGGATGCCGAGATGGTCGGCGAGGGCGGTGAGGATGCGGACGTTGGCCTGGTGGCCGACGAGGCGGTCCACGTCGGCGGTGTCCCAGCCGGTACGGGCCAGGGTGCGCCGGGCGGATTCCCCCATCCGCAGGACGGCCTGCTTGAAGACGGCGCGGCCCTCCATCCGGAAGTAGCGGTCCGTCCCGGCCGGTTCGCGCGAGCCCCCGCCGGGGATGCGGATGAGGCCGGGGCGGCTGCCGTCGGAGCCCAGGTCGGTGGCCAGCAGGGTGCCGGGGCCGGGCTCGTCGTCGGGGTCGCGGGCGGAGAGGATCAGGGCGCCCGCGCCGTCGCCGAAGATGACGCGGGTGGTGCGGTCGCCGGGGTCGAGGATCGTCGAGTAGGTCTCGGCGCCCACCACCAGCACGTGCGCGGCGTGGCCGGCCGTGATGTGCGCGTGGGCGGTGGCCAGGGCGTACAGGAAGCCCGAGCAGACGGCGGAGACGTCGTACGCGGCGACCGGGCCCAGGCCCAGGCGGGCGGCGACGTCGGGGGCGGTGGCGGGGCAGCGGTGGTCGGGGGTCGTGGTGGCGAGGATCATCAGGTCGATGTCCCCGGGCGAGAGGCCGGCGGACTTGATGGCGCGTCCGCCCGCCTCCAGCGCCAGATCACCGGTCGCGGTGCCGGGGTCGGCCCAGTGGCGGGTGCGGATGCCGGTGCGGCTCTCGATCCACTCGGGGCTCGTGTCGAGTAGGGCGGACAGTTCCTCGTTGGTGACCCGGCGCGCGGGGAGATACGCGCCGAGTCCGGTCACTGTGGTTTCCATGCCGTGCTCCTCACACCGGCTCGTAGACCGCGGACGGCCACGCCGCCGCGCAGGCCAGGAAGGCGTCGTTGTCGCCGGGGGAGCCGACGGACACCCGGACGCCCTCGCCGTCGTACGTCCGTACGGCGATCCGTTCGGCCGTGCAGTGCCGGCCGAAGGCCGCCGCGTCGTCGCCGAGCGGCAGCCAGAGGAAGTTGCTGTGGCTCTCCGGTACGCCGAATCCGGCCGCCAGCAGGGCCGTACGCATCCGGGTGCGCTCGGCCACCGTGTCGTCGACGCGGGCCCGGAGCCGCTCCTCCAGCGCGAGGGAGGCGAGGGCCGCCTCCTGGGCGACGCCGCTGACCGAGTACGCCAGCCGGACCTTCGCCAGTGCCTCGACGACGTCCGGGGCGCCGACCAGATAGCCGACGCGCAGGGCGGCGAGCCCGTACGCCTTGGAGAAGGTCCGGGTGACGGCCAGGTTGGGGTAAGCGCCGAGCAGGGTGAGGCCGCTGCAGGTGTCCGGGGTGCGGACGTACTCGAAGTAGGCCTCGTCCAGCACGACCTGGCAGTCCGGCGGCACCCGGTCGAGGAACGCGCGTAGAGCCCGCTCCCCGACGACCGTGCCGGTGGGGTTGTTCGGATTGCAGACCAGCACCAGGCGGGTGTCGGACGTGATGCGGTCCGCCATGGCGTCCAGGTCGTTGCGGTGGTCCGCCAGCGGTACGGGGACGGGCCGCAGCCCGGCGAGCTGGGCGAGCGGCGGGTACAGCTCGAACGACCGCCACGGGAACACCACCTCGGCGCCGGGCCGCGCGCACGCCGTCATCAGCGCCTGGAGCAGCGCCACCGACCCCGCCCCGGCCAGGACGGCCTCCTCCGGTACGCCGTGGCGCCGGGCGAGCGCCCGGGTCAGGGCGGTGCACAGGGGGTCGGGGTAGCGGTGGGCGAGCGCGCCGGCCGCGGTGACGGCCGCGAGGACGCCGGGGAGGGGTTCGTCGGGCGACTCGTTGGCCGACAGCGGGCGCGCGGGCTCGCCGTCGTAGACGCCCTCGGTCGCCCGGTAGCCGGGCAGTTGGTCGAGGACGGGGCGGAATGCGGGTACGGACACGGGCGCTCCTATGCCTGTCGGAGGGCGACGGCCACGTCCACGATCAGGTCCTCCTGTCCGGCGACGGCCTGGCGCCGGCCCAGTTCGAAGAAGACGTCGCGCGGGTCGACGCCCTCGCGGGCGGAGATGTCGAGGACCCGGGTCTTGAACCCGGAGAACACTCCCGACAGCCCGCTGACCACGCCGACGGAGTCGATGGTGGGCGGCGCGGGCATCAGCTCGCGGCCGGCCAGGTCGGCGGCGTCCAGGAGCTTGTAGAGGTCGATGCCCGTGGCGTAGCCCATCCGCTCCAGGACCGGGACGACGACCTCGAGCTGGGTGTTGCCGGCGCCGGCCCCGAAGCCCCGGGCGCAGGCGTCCACGATGGAGGCGCCGGCCTCGACGGCGGCGACGGAGTTGGCGACCGCCATGCCGAGGTTGTTGTGTCCGTGGAACATCACCGGTACGTCCACGGCCTCGCGGATCGCCGTGATGCGGGCGGTGACGTCGGCGGGGAGGTAGTGGCCGGAGGAGTCCATGATGCCGACGCCGGTGGCCCCGTACGAGACCAGCTGGGCGCAGTGTTCGGCGAGCTCGCCGGGCTCGGCCATATGGCTCATGAGCAGCACGCCGTGCGCGTCGGCGCCGCGGTCGCGCAGATGGCCCATGTGGCGTTCGGCCAGATCGCTCTCGGTGCAGTGGGTGCCGATGCGGACCAGGTCGGCGCCGAGGGCGAGCGCGCGGTCGAGGTCCTTGGAGGCGCCCCAGCCCGGGAGCATGAAGACGGCCATTTTGCTGTCCGTCAGCGCCTCGCGTACGACCGTCAGCATCTCCTCGTCGCTGACCTTCGCCCGGCCGACCTGGAGCGAGGACGCGCCGAGGCCGTTGCCGTGGCCGACCTCGACCACGGGGATCCTGGCCGCGTTCGCGGCGGTCGCGTAGGCGCGGAGCTGGGCGGCGGAGAGCTGGTGGCGGACGGCGTGGTGGCCGTCGCGCAGGGTCGGGTCGTGGATGAGGACCTTGCTCTGTTCGGGGTTCATGACATCTCCGCGCCGACGGTGGACAGATGGACGGCCGCGTACTGCTCGGCGACGTGCAGCGCGGCGGAGTTGATCAGGTCGAGGTTCCCCGCGTACCGGGGGATGCGGTCGCCGGAGGCGGCGACCTCGACCGCGATGAACGCCCGGCCGTCGGCGACGGAGCAGGTGACGACGTCGTAGCCGGCGGCGAAGACGCGCATCCGCTCGACGACCGGCCCGACGGCCGCCCGCACGGACTCTTCGGTGAGGTCCGCGCCGAGGAGGGTGAGGGCGACGCGGAAGCGGACCGGGGGCTTGGCGGGGCTGAGGTTGACCATCACCTTGACCTCGCCGACGGAGCTGAACTCGCGTACGGCGTCCTGCGTGGTGTCGATGTACTCGTCGAGGTTCAGCCGGGTGGAGCGGCCGATGCTGGCGCTGGCGGCGGTGGTGACGATCTCCGCGTAGTCGATGCGGTGGCGGGCGGCGACCGCGTGGAGGACGGGGATGGCCGCCTGCCCGCCGCAGCTGACCATGTTGACGTTCCGGTACGACAGCGCGTCCAGACCGTTCACCGTGGGGATGATCATCCGGCCGACCTGACTGGGCGTCAGGTCGACGACGAGGCAGGAGTACGGGGCCAGCAGCCGGTCGTGTTCGGCGTGGGCGGTGGCCGTGGTCGCGTCGAAGACGACGTCGAACGGCTCGTCGCGCTCGACCAGCGCCTGTACCCCGTCGGAGGTGACGGGGAGTCCGGCCTTGGCCAGGCGGTGCAGGCCCGGGGTGCTCACGTCACGGCCGACGACCAGGCCCAGGTCGAGGTGCTCCGAGCGGGTGATCTTGGTCGCGAGATCGGCGCCGATCAGACCGGCGCCGATCACCGCCGCGGACAGCCGCCCGCGTCTGTCCGGATCCGGCTCACGAGGTTGGCCCGGACACGCCGTCCGGCCTGTATGTCCGGCTGGGGGTCCGGGGGTTATCCCCCGGGGAAAAGCAGTCATGGCTGTTCAGCCTTCCCGTGGTGGCGTGCGTGTGCGTGAGGGAGAGCTCCCGTCGGAGCGCTTGAGGGGGAGGGGCGGACCCGGGTCAGTCCTCGACGGTCAGCGAGACCGAGCCGAGCGAGGCGAACGACGCCGTGACGTCCATGCCGGGCACGAGGTCGACGGCGGCGGCCCAGGAGCCGGCCAGGACGAGGTCGCCGGCCGCGATGCCCTCGCCGAAGGTGTCGAGGATGCGGACCAGGAAGGCCACGGAGTTGGCCGGGTGCCCCATGACGGCGGAGCCGTGGGCGCTCTGCACCTGATCGCCCGTCGAGAACACCACCCGCTCCGTCGCCAGATCGAGCCCGGCGATCGACTCGGCCGGCACCTCGGGGCCGACGACGACGAACGCGGAGGAGGTGTTGTCGGCGACGGTGTCCACCAGCCGGATCCGCCACTCGGCGATCCGGCTGTCGAGCACCTCCAGCACCGGATGGACGGCGGTCGCCGCGGCCAGCACGTCGTCCGCGGTGACGTCCGGGCCCCGCAGGTCGCGGCCGATCCGGAACGCGATCTCCGCCTCGACCTTCGGCGCGATGAAACGTCCCGCGTCCAGCACCGCGCCGTCGGGCAGCAGCATCCGGTCCGTGAGATGGCCGAAGTCCGGGTGGTCGATGTCGAACGCCCGCTGGATGGCCTCGCTCGTCGCGCCGATCTTGTAGCCGGTGAGGACCGCGCCGTCGGCGACGTCCATGGCGCGCAGCTGCCGCTGGATGTCGTACGCGTCCGCCAGCGTCAGCTCCGGGTGCCGGTCGGTGAGGGGCTCGACCGGCTTCCCGCTGAGGTTGGAGTCCCACAGCTCCTCGGCGAGGGCACGGTGCAGGGAGGGTGCGGCCGACCGCGTCATGCGCCGGCCTCCTTTCGTACGAGAAGCGCGGTCACTTGGTCGCGATGAACAGCCGGGCGCCGGGCATGGGCTGCGGCAGGCACTTCACGGAGGAGAAGCCCGCGGTCTCGAACTTCTCCAGCCAGGCGGCCTCGGTGGGCAGCCGGATGTCCATGAAGTTCGCGTGCAGGTAGGTGAACAGGGCGCTGAACCTGCGCTCCGTCTCGTCGGGCGCGTAGCGGACCGCGTCGCACACGGCCATGAAGCCGCCCGGCGCCAGCCCGTCGCGGCAGGCGCCCAGGACGCCCTGGAACACCGCGTCGTCCTCGACCACGTCGTGCATCACGAAGCACGCCTGGATCGCCTCGGCGCCCTCCACGGGGGAGCGGTCCTCGATCAGCGACTCGATCGGCCGCTCCACGACCTCCAGCCGCTCCTCCACCCCGGCCGCCACCGACGCCTCGCGGGCCGCGGCGCAGGCCGCGCCGCTCAGGTCCAGCGCGACGCCGTGGCGCTCGGGGTCCTGGCGCAGCAGCTTGATCAGCAGCCCGCCGGCGCCGGCGCCCAGGTCGGTGACCTTGCGCGCGCCGGAGGCGTTGACGTGCTCGAACACGCCCGGGTAGAAGTCGCGTTCGCCGACCCACTTGGAGCTGACGGCGACCCGGCGGCCGTCGCGGTGATGGGCCTTCGCGGCGGCGGCCGGGTCGGTGAGGAAGGCGCGGGCGTGCTCGACGAACGGGTAGTTCGCGCTCATCGACCAGGACACGTACCCGGCCTCGTAGCGCCGCTGGGCGTAGTCGTCGGCGGGGCGGTACTCGCCGGGGGCGCCGGTCTCCGCGACCAGGCCGGCCGCGGACAGGGCGGTCAGATACTCGGCCATACCGTGCTGCGGCAGGCCCGTCACCCGGGCCAGCTCCGCCGCGTCGAACGCCTGTCCGGCGTCCAGCACCTGGTCGGCGCCGAGCTCCGCGCCGATCTGCAGCAGTACGGCCACCGCCGCGATGTCAGCCGCCCTCTTCATCGAGGGGGACTCCGGCGAGGACGGTCGACTCATGCTTTGTTCCTCCTGTGACGGCGCCGGCGGGGCCGGCGGGCGACTCGGGCGCGGGTACAGGGGCGTCCCGATACCGAGGCTCGCCACAGGGGCTACACGCGTTCTATACGAAGGCGGCGCTCACTCCCGCGGGGCGCGTACCACCAGCGACATGAACACCGTCGCCACCGTCTTCTCCTCGGGATCCCGCAGGTCGATGCCCAGCTCGAGGACGTCGTTGCCCGCCAGCGAGCGCACGGCGTCGATGCGTACGAACGACCGCAGCCGGTCCCCGGCCACGACGGGCCGGTGCAGGACGAAGCGCTGGTCGCGGTGGACGACCCGGGAGTAGTCCAGGCCCACGACCGGGTCGTAGATCACCGGGTCGGTGGCCGTCTGGGTGAGGACGGCGAGGAAGGTCACCGGGGCGATCACATCCGGATGGCCGAGCGCGCGGGCGGCGGCGGGGTCGTGGTGGGCGGGGCTGGTCTCGCCGACCGCCTTCGCGAACTCCCTGATCTTCTCCCGGTCGATGTCGTAGCTCCCGGCCGCCGGATAGGTCCGGCCGGCCAGCGTGGGCGACAGCCCCATACGTGCTCCCCGTTCGTCTGCGACCGCGCTCAACTGCCGCCCGAGACAGGCGGGTTGGGCGGCCGGGTCGTGCGGCATGCTACGCACGCCGGGTGATCTTGCGCCAGCGGGCACCCGCCCCCGGACACCGCTTCGCGCGCCGCCGTGGGGGGATCACGGCGGCGCGCGACGGGTGCGGGGGACCGTCAGCCGAGGACGGCGGTGCCCTCCGCGCGGTACGGGCGGGAGCGGCGGTTGTCCAGCGAGGCGTAGACCCGGTGCAGCCACCGGTCGGTGCCGTCGAAGCGCGGCGCGAACGACGTACGGCCGTGCACCGCCAGCCGGTTGTCCACCACCGCCAGATCGCCGACGCGCAGGGCGTACGCCTGGTGCACGTCGAAGAACACCTGCCGCAGCTCCGCCAGGGCCGCGCGGGCCCCGTCGTCCAGCGGATGGGTCGCGGAGAAGTCCACCAGCACGTCGGGGTCCTCCGCGGACCCCCGCAGCACGGCGTGCGGCAGGGCGGCGTCCTCCTGGTCGCCGAAGGAGGGCGGCGCCACCGTGAGAAAACGGTTCTCCGACAGCACGGCCCGGGTCTTCGGCCGCAGCAGCGGCACCGCCTTGCGCACCGACGAGACGGTCAGCCGCGCGTCGCCCGTCGGGTCCTCGCGCAGGCACAGCAGCCCCACGTAGTCCGGCCGGCTGTCGTGGAAGGCGTTCTCGGTGTGCATCTCCAGCAGCACCGAACCGGCGTTGGACTGCGACGTCTCCGACCCGGGCACCGGCACCACGTTCTGCACCAGCGCCCCGGACTTCTCGTTGCGGTACGCGATGACCTCACCGAGCTGGCTCATCACCGCGGTGACCACCGCCGCCGCGACGGTCGGCGTGTGCTCCACGGATCCGGCGACCGTGGGCGTACGGGGCAGTCCCGGGCCGTGCGGGGCGGCCACGGGGAGGTTGCGCACCAGCAGGGCGCCGTCGGGTCCCGCGTCGTGCCGGAACGCACGCAGCTGGGCCAGGAGCCGGGGCGGCAGGGAGCACGAGGCGTCGCGTACCGCCTCGATCCACTTGGCGTCGTCGGTGGAGGCCGGCAGCTGGCCGGCGAGCCGCAGGGCGACGTCGCCGGTCTGGCGCCGCTCGGCGACGGTGAGGTTGCACGCGGTGGTGCCCACCGCGGTCATCGTTGCTGGCTGAGGCATGAAGCCGCCTTCGCTGAGGAGGTGGGGTGAGTGGCCGCGCCATCCACGGGACGCCGACCGGCGGCCAGTTTCGGCGGGGCGGCTATATATCCCCTACGTCCGCCCCTGCGGCCACTTCCTCCCCACCTGCCTCACGCGGCGCGGGCCGCCATGCGGGCCTGCCGCTGCGCGCGGCGCTCGGTGAAGAGCGTGGCCCTGCGGTCGAGTTCGGTGACGAACGCGTCCAGCTCCGCCAGCGCCGCCTCGCCCGCGGGGCCGAAGTCCGTGCGGTCCGCCAGCCGCCAGTGCCGCAGCACGGGGGCGAGCACCTTGTCGTGGTGCAGCTTCAGGTCGAAGATCCCGGCGTTGGCTATCAGATTGGAGAAGCGGGCGAAGTCCGGCTGGTCCCGCCCGGGCATGGTGAACCCGACGACCATGTCCCGGATCGCGCACACGGCGGCGTCCGGGGCCACGTCCAGGGCGGCGTCCATCAGATTGCGGTAGAAGATCATGTGCAGGTTCTCGTCCAGGGCGATCCGGGCGAGCAGCTGCTCGCCGACCGGACACCCGGTCGCCGCCCCGGTGTTGCGGTGCGCGACCCGGGTGGCGAGCTCCTGGAACGTCACGTACGCCAGCGTCTGGATCACGCTGCCGGGGGAGCCGCCGCTGCCGGCGACCATATGGGCCATCCGCCGCTGTTCGAGGTCGACGGGGTCGATCGCCCGCGTCACCACGAGATAGTCCCGCAGCGCGATGCTGTGCCGGGCCTCCTCGGCGGTCCACCGGTTCGTCCACTCGAACCAGGCGCCGTCGCGGCCCAGGGTGCCGGCGAAGTCGCCGTGGTAGCCGGGGAGGTTGTCCTCGGTGAGCAGATTGACGACGAGCGAGGCCCGTACCGCCGGATCCAGCACGGAGTCCTCCGGCCGCCAGTCCTCGCCGCCGAGCAGCGCGAAGTCGCGGCCCCGGCTCCACGGCACGTAGTCGTGCGGGTTCCAGGGCTTCGCCGCCTTCAGATGGCGGTCGATGTTCGCGGCGACGACGGGTTCGAGTTCCGTCAGCAGGGCGAGCTCCGAAGCGGGGTCGGTCGCCGGGCTCGAGGGCGTGGGCATGATTCCCTCCAGAGATCAGTTTTCCCCCGACCGTAGACCAGAAATACCCCGCGAGTCGATGCGCCCGAGCAATATAGAACACGCGTAGTCGCCCTCGTACCATCGTTGTTCACGTGAAAGAATGACGGGTCGGGAGTTCTGTGGCGATGCTCATCAATGAGAACGGCCGGCATATATCGACGTCGAGCGTTTCCGCCGCCTGCAGGTCCGTGCTCGCGGAATTGCGGCGGCAGGGAATGGAGTCCGGCGACCGGGTGCTGCTTTCCGGCGCGAATACCGAGCGGTTCGTCCATACGCTCTTCGCGCTCATGGAGTACGGCGTGTCCGTGGCACTCGTGGATCCCCGCGTGCCCGACGCCGAGAAGCTCCGGCTGGCCGCCGAGGCGGGCGCGGACTGGATCCTCACGGACCGCCGGGTCGACGGCGAGGGCGCGCGGGCGCGCCGGATACTGCTGAACGAACTGAGCACCGCCGCCGGGCCGGTGGACGGCGGTGCCGAGGGCACGGACGGGCGGGCCACGCTGACCTTCGAGCGGTGGTTCGCCCGCGAGGACGCCCTGATCGTGTGGAGCTCCGGCAGCACCGGCGACCCCAAGGGGATCGTCCGCTCGGGAGCCTCCGTCCGCGGCAACACCGAACGCACCGCCGTCCGCATGGCCTACCGGGCCGAGGACGTGCTGCTGCCGCTGCTGCCCTTCACCCACCAGTACGGACTGTCCATCCTGCTCCTGTGGTGGACGACCGGCTGCTCCCTGGTCCTGCAGACCAGCAGCCGCCGGGTCGACACCTCCGTGAAGGCGATCCACGAGCACGGCGTCACGGTCGTCGACACGGTCCCGGCCACCTACCGCACGCTCCTCAACCTGCTGGACGGCGGCCGGGCCGACGCCGCGCACCTCGCGCCGGTGCGGATGTGGTGCGTGGGCGGCGAACCCCTCCCCAGGGAACTCGCCGAGCAGTTCCTGCGCACCACCGGCCACCACCTCCTCGACGGCTACGGCAGCAGCGAGGCCGGCAACATCGCGCTCGCGGTGGAGCCGGACCCGGTGGGCTGCGGCCGGCCGCTGGACGGGGTGCGCGTCGAGGTCGTCAACAGCGCCGACCGGCCCGTCCCCGCCGGTGAGATCGGCGAGATCCTCGTCCACTCCCCGGACTACATGACCGGCCTGCTCGGCGAGAACGGCACCGTGCGCCGGGTCGACCGGGCCGTGTACCGGACCGACGACATCGGCCGGCTGGACGAGGACGGCAACCTCACCGTCCTGGGCCGCAAGGGAGCCGTGCACCGGCTCGGCCACACCGTCTACCCCGACGGCATCGCCGCCCGCGCCGGCGCCTGCGGGGCCCCCGTGAAGGTCGTCGCGGTCCCCGGGGAGCGGGACCGCACCCATCTCGTCTTCTTCGTGGTCGACCCGCAGCAGCGGACGGCCGACCACTGGAAGGGCGAAGTCTCCGCATTTCTCGCCGAGTACGAAAGGCCCAACCGTGTCGTTGTCCTCCCCGAATTCCCGCTCAACGGGAACGGGAAGATCGATCGTAGGGAACTGCAGAAGATGGCTGTGACGGCGATGACGCGCGAGGAGCACCGCTCCGCCCCCGCGCCCGCGTACCGCATTCCTTTC
The DNA here is from genome assembly GCF_009604385.1 of Streptomyces smaragdinus. Taxonomy (GTDB): domain Bacteria; phylum Actinomycetota; class Actinomycetes; order Streptomycetales; family Streptomycetaceae; genus Streptomyces; species Streptomyces smaragdinus. The sequence goes on along the minus strand of NZ_WEGJ01000003.1, from coordinate 232,352 downwards.
GAGGAGCGACTCGAAGCACTCGACGCCGTCGTCGGGCTGCTCCACGAGCGGCGTGAGGAATTCCTCGAGATCCTCTTCGAGACCTGTAACCATCCCACCGCCGTAGGCGAGATCCACGCCGCGCTCACCGCTCTCGACGGCGCCCGCAAGGAGATCCAGCGCTACCGGCCGCGGCGGGTCGAGCAGATGGCCGTGCTGATGCCGTCGAACATCCCGCTCTACAGCTACATCCTGTATCTCCTCATCCCCACCCTCTACAGCGAGCGGGTCGTGTTCCGCCCCTCGGGCCGGATCTCCGACCAGACGGAGAAGCTGCACAAGCTCATCGGCACCGTGCACGACCTGCCCATCCAGCAGTGCCTCACCGGCCAGCGCGACTTCCTCAACGGCGAGGCGGACCGCTCCGAGGTACTGGTGTTCACCGGCACCTTCGACAACGCCGAGAAGGTCCGCGCGCAGCTGCGCAAGGACCAGCTGTTCCTGTACTTCGGGCAGGGCGTCAACCCGTTCGTCGTCGGCCGCGACGCCGACATCGGACGGGCCGTCGAGGGCGCGCTGAAGGTACGGCTGATGAACTCGGGCCAGGACTGCTTCGGCCCCGACGTGTTCTTCGTCCACACCTCCGTCAGCTCCCAGTTCTGCAACCTCCTCAGCCGCCGCGTCAACGCCCTGCGCCACGGCCGCTACAAGGACCCGACCGCCGACTACGGGTCCATGTTCTATCTGGACGCCTTCGAGGACGCGCTCGCCCATCTCATCCAGAACCGCGCCTACATCGCGGCCGGCGGCAACGCCGACCTCGCCGAGGGCCACCTCAGCCCCACCCTGCTGATCCGCCCGGTGGAGGCGAACGTGCTGCCGCCGGAGCTGTTCGCGCCGATCTTCGACGTCGTCCCGTACACCGATCCCGCGTGGCTGCGCACCATGCTCAGCCACCAGTTCTTCGAGGAGCGGGCGATGGCGGCGACCGTCTACGGCGAGGAGCCCGAGCTCGTCGAGATGCTCGGACGCCGCCACACGGTGAGCGTCAACCAGACGCTGATCGACATCGAGGACGGCAACGCCCCGTTCGGCGGCACCGGGGTGCGCGCCAACTACGCGGCGTACGGCGGCAAGCGCCACACCCAGCCGCTGCTGATCTCCAAGGCGGTCGTCGACCACCTCGGAGGGGCCGCGTGACCGAGGAGAAGACGGCCGACGAGACGGTGACCGGCGCCTGGCGGGCGGTCGTCCGGGTGCTCGAGGAGCACGGGGTACGGGACGCCTTCGGGCTGCCCGCCGACGACCTCGACCTGCTGGAGGCCCTGCACGGCAGCCGGATCCGCCTCGTCCTGGGCCGCGACCAGCGCAACGCCGTGTTCATGGCCACCGGTTACGCCCTGCAGTCCGGCCGCCCCGGCATCGCCTTCACCGGCAAGGGGCCGGCGGTGACCAACGCGGTCACCGGCCTGCTCGAGGCCGCGTACTCCGCCGCCCCCGTGGTGCTGATCTCCGCGGGGACGGCGGTGGACCGGCGCGGTGCCGCCGCCTTCCAGGAGCTCGACCAGCTCGCCGTGGTCCGCCCGCTCACCAAGTGGGCGGCCCGCGTCGACGACCCCGCGCGCCTGGCCCCCATGCTGGAGCGCGCCCTGCTGACGGCCGCCGACGGCGTGCCCGGACCCGTCTACCTCGAGGTGCCGGACCAGCTGCTCACCGCGAAGATCCCGCTGCCCGCCCCGGGCGCCGTACCGGCGGAGGGCCCCGTACGGCCCGCCGCCGTACGGCTGCCCGACGACAGCGCCGCGCTGCGCACCCTGGGCGCCGCCCGGCGTCCGGTCCTGCTCGTCGGCGGCGGCACCCGGCACATCCGGCGCGGGCTGCTGGAGCGGTACGCGGACCACATCGGCGCCGCCGTCTTCGCCACGGCCACCGGACGCGGCGCCTTCGACGAGACCCACCCCCGGTTCTGCGGGCTGTCCGGGCTGTACCTCCCCGAGGCCGCCCGGGAGCTGTGGGACCGTACCGACTGCGTGATCGCGTTCGGCAGCCGGCTCGAGGAGACCGCCACCTACACCTGGCCGGGCCGCATCGGCCACGACGTCCCGGTCGTCCAGGTCAACGTCGACGCCGGGGAGTTCCACACCGACTACGCCGGCCCCCGGATCCTCGCCGACGCCGGCGCCCTGCTCGCCGGACTGGCCGGGCACGCCCCGCCGCGCGACGCCGATCCCGGCTGGAGCGAGAGCGTCACCGCCGTCCACGACCAGGTGCTCGGCGACCACGAGGACACCCTGCGCGAGCTGGCCGCCCGGCCCGCGCTGCACATCCCCGAGGTGCTCGCCGCCCTGCGCGACGTGCTCCCCGAGGACCTGGTCCTGGTCCAGGAGAACGGCCTCCAGGACATGTGGTCGTACTCCTACCCCGTCCACCTCTGCCCCGCCGCAGGCGGCTCCGTCGTCCCGTCGGAGCAGACCAGCCTCGGCTTCGGCGCCGCCGCCGCGGCCGGGGTGCAGACGGCCGCCCCCGGGCGGCCGGTGGTGGCGCTCGTCGGCGACGGGGCGTTCAACCTCTTCGCGTCCGACCTGCCCACCCTCGCCGAACACGGCCTCGGCGTGCTGTACGTGGTGCTGCGCAACAACGGCTACGGCTGGCTGCAGCACCAGCTCGACGACCGCGCGAAGCCCCTGCCGGGCTTCCGCTTCGCCGACCCGGACGGCGCGGCCCTCCCGCTGCGCGAGGCCCCCGGCGTCCGGCACCTCACCCTCGACGACAAGACCACCCTGCGGGCGGACCTCGAACGGGCCTGGAAGCTCTGCCGGGAGGGCGAGCCCGTGGTCCTCGACGTCCCCGTACGCCTCGAGGACTCCCTCTTCGGCAAGGCCCCCGCCGGCGGTGACTTCCCCCTCCTGTCCCCGACCGGCGCCCCCGCACCAGACACGACGGAAGGCACCCCGTGACGACCGAGAAAGCACCGCGACGCGACCGCACCAGAGTCGTCATCACCGGCTGGGGCATGGTCACCCCCCTCGGCCTGGACGCCGCGACCACCTGGGAGGCGCTGCTCGAAGGACGCAGCGGCATCGGCCCCATCACCCAGATCAAGGCCGACGACCTGCCCGTACAGATCGCCGGCGAGGTGAAGGACTTCGACCCCCGCGAGCACCTGGCGTACAAGGTGGTGCGCCGGACCGACCCGTTCGCCCGGTACGCCGTCGTCGCCGCCATGGAGGCCGTGGAGAACGCCAAGCTGTCCCTCGACGACACCGACCGCACCCGCGTCGGCGTCCTCATCGGCTCCGGCTACGGCGCCATGCACACCGTCGCCGGCCACACCCGCGACATCGACGCCAAGGGCCCGCGCGGCGTCCCCCCGATGGCCGCCGTCGCCGGCGCCATCGACAGCGCCCCCGGCGAGATCAGCATGGCCCTGGGCACCACCGGCCCGTCCCGCGCCACCTCCAGCGCCTGCGCCTCCGGCACCGACGCCGTGGGCGAGGCCGCCCGCTGGATCCGCAGCGGCGCCAGCGACGTCGTCATCGCCGGCGGCGCGGACGACATCATCACCCGCGTCGACATCGCCGGCAGCGGCAACGCCCGCGCCCTGTCCGCCCGCCCGGGCGACCCCACCGAGGCGTCCCGGCCGTTCGACGAGGACCGCGCCGGCTTCGTGATGGCCGCCGGCGCCGGGGTCCTCGTCCTGGAGTCCGAGGAGCACGCCCTGGCCCGCGGCGCCCACATCCTCGCCGAGGTCGCCGGATACGCGGCCACCTCCGACGCGTACCACTGGACCGCCCCGCACCCCGAGGGCGTCTCCGTGCGCCGTGCCCTGCGCGAGGCGCTGAAGGACGCCGGACTCGCCCCCGAGGACGTCGACTACGTCAACGCCCACGGCACCGGCACCCAGCTCAACGACTCCGCCGAACTGGCCTCCCTGCGCGCCGTGCTGGGCGACCACATCGAGCGGATCCCCGTCAGCTCCACCAAGTCCATGACCGGCCACATGATCGGAGCCGCCGGCGCCGTCGAGGCGATCATCGGCGGGCTCACCATCAACACCGGCATGGTGCCGCCGACGATCAACTGCCACAAGCCCATCGACCCGTCGGTCAACTTCGTCGCGCACAAGGCCCAGGCCCACGACGTCGACGTCGTGATGAGCAACTCCTTCGGCTTCGGCGGCCACAACGCCGTCGTGGTCCTGCGCCGCTGGGTCGCGTAACCCGTACCGCCCGGCCCGTCCCGATCAGCCGCACCAGCAATCCGGGGAGATCTGTCTATGTCTTCGTCCATGGGCGAGCGCCGTCCGCTCACCGTCGCGCAGCAGGGTGTCTGGTACGCGCAACAGCTGAACCAGGACAACATGTTCATGGTCAGCGAGTACCTGGAGATCCACGGCCCCGTCGACGTGCCGCTCTTTGAGCGGGCGCTGCTGCTCACCCTGGACGAGGTCGAGACCGCCCGGGTGCGCTTCACCGAGGACGACGAGGGCCTGTGGCAGACGCTCGTCCCGCCCCGGCTGGACGTCCGCCACGTCGACCTCAGCGACCGCCCCGACGGCCGCGAGACCGCCGTACGCATGATCCACGACCAGCTCAACGACCCCGTCGACATGGAGAACGGGCCGCACTTCAACGACCTGCTCATCAAACTCGCCGACGACCGCTGGCTGTGGTGCCAGCGCAACCACCACATCATCGGCGACGGCGCCGGCGGCCGGATCTACAGCGAACGCCTCGCCGAGGTCTACACGGCCCTCGTCGAAGGTACGGAGTACACCCCCGGCACCTTCGCCTCCCTCGACGAGTTCATCGCCCAGGAGACCGACTACCGGGCCTCCCCCCGGTTCGCAAAGGACCAGGAGTACTGGCGCGGACGGATGGCCGACCGCCCCGAGCCGGTCGGCCTCACCTCCGCCGCCGCGCCCGCCTCCGCCACCTTCAACCGCGCCGCCACCGCCCTGCCCCCGCACCTCGTGGACCGCCTCAAGGAGGTCTCCCGCGACGCCCGCGCCACCTGGCCCATCGCCGTCATCGCCGCCGTCGGCGCCTACCTCCACCGCGTCACCGGCGCCCGCACCATCCCCATCGGCTTCCCCCTCGCCGCCCGCACCACCCCCGTCCTGCGCGCCACCCCCGGCCTCGTCTCCAACATCCCGCCCCTCACCCTCGACATCACCCCCGGCACGACCTTCGCCGAGCTGCTGCGCCAGTGCGCCCTCGAGGCCCGCACCGTCATGCGCCACCAGCGCTACCGGCAGGAGGACATCCTCCGCGACCTGAAGGCCGCCGGCGGCGCCGACCGGCTGTACGGCGTCGTCACCAACGTGATGCCGTTCGACTACTCGGCCACCTTCGCCGGCCACGCCGTGACCGCCCACAACGTGTCCGTCGGCGTCATCGAGGACATCGAGATCAGCTTCCTCGACCGCAACGACGGCCAGGACCTGCAGCTCAACTTCGACGGCAACGACGCCCTCTACACCGAGGCCGACCTCGCCGCCCACCGCGACCGCTTCCTGCGCCTCCTGGACCACCTCCTCGCCGCCCCCGGCGACCCCCTCGGCCGTACGGGCCTGCTGGCCGGTGCCGAGGCGCACGCCCTGCTCACCGCCCGCAACGACACCACCCGCACCGACGACGGCGGACTGCGCCACATCACCGCCCGCGTCCGCGACCACGCCCGCACCCGGCCGGCCGCCGTCGCCGTGACCGACGACCGCGGCGACACCGACTACGCGACCCTCGCCGCCGCCGCCGACGAGGTCTCCCGCCGGCTGCGCGCCGCCGGAGTCCGCCGCGGCGATGTCGTCGGCCTCCTCACCGCGCCCGGCGCCGGCTTCGTCGCGTCGGTGCTCGGCGTCCTGGGCCTCGGCGCCGCCTACCTCCCCCTCGACGCCGAGGCCCCCGCCGCCCGCGCCGCCGCACTCCTCGGCCGCTGCTCCGCCGCCGTGCTCGTCGCGCCCGCCGCCCTGACGGAGCTCGCCGGACGTGTCGCCGCGGAGGCCGGCGCCTCGGTGGTCGTCGCGCCCGACCCGGCGGAGGTCACCGCCCGCACCCTCGGCGACCTGCCCGAACTCGGCGCCGACGACCTCGCGTACGTCCTGTTCACCTCCGGCTCCACCGGGCTGCCCAAGGGCGCCATGGTCCACCACGGCGGCATGAACAACCACCTCCTCGCCAAGGTCGAGGACTGCGCCCTCACCGCCGCCGACAGCGTCGTCCAGAACGCGCCCCTCACCTTCGACATCTCCGTCTGGCAGATGCTCGCCCCCCTCGTCGCCGGCGGCCGCGTCCGCGTCGTCGGCCGCGACACCGCCGCCGACCCCTGGGCCCTCTTCACCACCGCAGCCGACGAGCGGATCACGGTCCTCGAGGTCGTACCGTCCCTGCTGCGCGCCGCCCTCGACGGCTGGACCGGCGACCGACCGCCCGCCCTCCCGGACCTGCGCCTCCTCATGGTCACCGGCGAGGCCCTGCCGCCCGACGTCGGCGCCCGCTGGCTCGCCGCGTACCCGGACATCCCCCTGATCAACGCCTTCGGCCCCACCGAGTGCTCCGACGACGTCACCCACGCCGTCCTCGCCACGCCCGGCGACCTCGACGGCCCGGCGGTCCCCATCGGCACCGCCGTCCGCAACACCCGGCTGTACGTCCTGGACGACAGCCTCCACCCCGTCCCCGACGGCCACCCCGGGGAGCTGTACGTCGCCGGCACCGGCGTCGGCCGCGGCTACCTCGCCGACCCCGGCCGCACCTGCGCCGCGTTCGTCGCCGACCCGTACGCCACCGAACCCGGCGCGCGCATGTACCGCACCGGCGACTACGTCCGCTACGACTCCCGGGGCCGGCTGGTCTTCCTGGAGCGCCGCGACCACCAGGTGAAGATCCGCGGCCACCGCATCGAACTCGGCGAGGTCGAGGCCGCGCTGGCCGCCGACCCGTCGGTCACCCAGGCCGCCGTCGTCGTACGCGAGGACCGCCCCGGCGACAAGCAGCTCGTCGGGTACGCCGTCACGGACGAGGAGCCCGGGGCGCTGCGCGCGCGGCTGGCGACGCTGCTGCCCGGGTACATGGTGCCGTCGGCGGTCGTCGTCCTCGACGCGCTGCCGCTCACCCCCAACGGCAAGCTCGACCGCAAGGCGCTGCCCGCGCCCGAGGCCGGCGCCGACGAGGGGCGGGCGCCGCGGACGATGCGGGAGGAGATCCTCGGCGGGCTGTTCGCGGACGTGCTGGGGGTGGCGTCGGTCGGGACCGACGACAGCTTCTTCGACCTCGGCGGGCATTCGCTGCTGGCGACGCGGCTGGTCAGCCGGATCCGGCGGGCGTTCGGCAGCGAGCTGTCGGTGCGGGAGGTCTTTGAGCACCCGACGGTCGCGGGGCTGGCGGCCTGTCTGGACGGCGCCGTTGCCGGGCGGCCGGAGCTGCGGGTGAGGGAGCGGCCGGGGGTGGTGCCGCTGTCGTTCGCGCAGCAGCGGCTGTGGTTCCTGGACGGGCTGGACCGGGACGGCGGGATGTACAACATTCCGGCGGCCATTCGGCTGGAGGGGCCGGTCGATGTGGCGCGGCTGCGGGCGGCGCTGAACGCGGTCGTCGCGCGGCACGAGGCGCTGCGGACGCTGTTCCCCGAGGTCGACGGGCAGCCGGTGCAGGTGATCCTGCCCGAGGTCGAGGTGCCGTTCTCCGTACGGGAGATCGGGGAGGCGTCGCTGGACGGGGCGCTTTCCGAGGCGGCCCGGTACCGGTTCGACCTGGCGGCCGAGGTGCCGGTGCGGGCCGAGCTGTTCCGTACGGGAGCCGACGCGTGGGTGCTGGTCGTCGTGCTGCACCACATCGCGGGTGACGGGTGGTCGCTGGCGCCGTTCATGCAGGGGCTGGAGGCCGCGTATCTGGGGGAGGAGCTTGCCGGGCTTCCCGTGCAGTACGTGGACTACGCGCTGTGGCAGCGGGAGGTCTTGGGGTCGGAGGACGACCCGGCGAGTGTGATCTCCGGTCAGCTGGCTTACTGGCGGGAGCAGTTGGCCGGGGTGCCGGAGGTGCTGGAGCTGCCGGCCGATCGTGCGCGGCCGGCGGTCGCCACGTATCGCGGCGATCGCGTGGCGTGGGCGCTGGACGCGTCGGTGCACGCGGGTGTGGTGGCGCTGGCGCGGCAGGCCGGCGTGAGTGTGTTCATGGTGCTGCAGGCGGCCGTGGCCTCGCTGTTCTCGCGGCTCGGGGCAGGGGAGGACATCCCGCTCGGGACCGGGGTCGCCGGTCGGACGGACGTCGCGCTCGACGAGGTCGTTGGGTTCTTCGTGAACACGCTGGTGCTGCGGACTGACGTCTCGGGCGACCCGAGCTTCACTGAGCTGCTGGAGCGCGTACGGGAGACGGACCTGTCGGCCTTCGCGCACCAGGACGTGCCGTTCGACCGTCTGGTCGAGGTGCTGAACCCGGAGCGTTCCCTCGCGCGGCATCCGTTGTTCCAGGTCATGCTGCTGCTGCAGAACAATCAGCCGGCGGAGCTCAATCTGCCCGGCGTGACGCCCTCCCTGGTGAAGATTCCCGGGGCGCCGGCCAAGTTCGACATGACCTTCGACCTCGAGGAGGCCTTCGACGACGCGGGCCGGCCGGCGGGTGTCGTGGGTGACATCGAGTTCGCGTGGGATCTCTTCGACCGGGAGACGGTCGTGGAGCTCGGTGCGCGGCTGGCCCAGGTGCTCGCGCAGGTGACGGCGGACGCCGGGCTGCGGGTGTCGGAGCTGGACGTGCTGGCGGACGGCGAGGCCGGGCTGCTGGAGACGTGGGGCCTGGGCGATGTCGTCTCGGAGCCGGGGATGGTGGACCGGTTCGAGGCGCGGGTGGCGGCGGCTCCGTCGGCGGTGGCTGTGGTCTCCGGTGACGAGCAGGTGACGTACGGGGAGCTGAAGGAGCGGGCGGACCGGCTGGCCGGGGTGCTCGCGGGCTGCGGTGTGGGGCCGGACCGGCTGGTCGGGGTGGCGCTGTCGCGGTCGATCGACCTGGTCGTGGCGCTGTGGGCCGTGGTCAAGTCCGGCGGTGTGTATGTGCCGGTGGACCCGGATCTGCCGGCCGAGCGCATCGCGCTTGTGCTCGGGGACGCGGCGCCGACGTGTGTGGTGACCACCGGCGATCTGGTGGACCGGCTGCCTTCCGACGGGCTGCGGCTGGTGCTGACGGATGACCTTCCGGAAACGACGCCTGTCTCCTGTGTGGAGGCGTCCGGGGACTGCCTGGCGTACGTGCTCTACACGTCCGGGTCGACGGGTCGGCCGAAGGGCGTGGGCGTTACGCGGGGCGGCTTGGAGAACGTGCTGGCCGACATGGGGGCTCGGTTCTCCGTGGACGAGTCGGACGTGTTCCTGGCGGTGACGACGTTCGGGTTCGACATCTCGAACGTGGAGATCTTCGTTCCGCTGCTGGCGGGTGGCCGGCTGGTGCTGGCGACCCGTGATGTGGTCCTGGACCCGGTCCAGTTGGGTGATCTGGCCGTCGCGTGTGGGGCTACGTTCCTTCAGGCGACCCCTACGTACTGGGAGACCCTGGTCCAGCAGGTCCCCGAGGCGCTGAGCGGCCTGCGTGGTCTGCTGGGCGGCGAGGCCGTCTCGGCGTGGCTGGCGGACCGTCTGCGTGAGATCACGCACGGCGTGACCAACGGCTACGGGCCCACGGAGACCTCGGTGTACTCGGTCGTCGGCGCCATGGACGGCCCCGAGGGCGTGGTGCCCGGCATCGGCCGGCCGGTCGCCGGCACGGACGTCTTCGTGCTCGACTCCGAGCTCTGCCGCGTTCCCGTCGGCGTTCCGGGCGAGCTCTACATCGCCGGCGCCGGCGTCGGACGCGGCTACGTCGGCCGCGCCGTCCTCACGGGCGAGCGCTACGTCGCCAACCCGTACGGCGACTCCGGCTCCCGGATGTACCGCACCGGCGACGTCGTCCGCTGGCGCCGGGACGCGACGCTGGAGTACCTGGGCCGCGCCGACGACCAGGTCAAGATCCGCGGCTTCCGTATCGAGCCCGGCGAGGTCGAGGTCGTCCTGGCGGAATGCCCCGGCGTGGCCAAGGCCGCCGTGGTCGTCCGCGAGGACCGCCCCGGCGACAAGCAACTCGTCGCCTACATCGTCGGCGACGCCGACCACAGCACCCTCAAGGGCGCCGTCGCCTCCCGCCTCCCCGCCTACATGGTCCCCTCGGCGTTCGTCGCCCTCGACGAACTCCCCCTCACCGCCTCCGGCAAGCTCAACCGCCGCGCCCTCCCCGCCCCTGAGTACGAAAGCGCCGCGTTCCGGGCCCCGCGTACACCCGCCGAGGAAGTCCTCTGCGGCATCTTCACCGAACTCCTGGGCGCCGAACGCGTCGGCGTCGACGACAGCTTCTTCGACCTCGGCGGCCACTCCCTCCTCGCCACCCGCCTCATCAGCCGCATCCGCTCGGCCATGAGCGTCGAGGTCGGCGTCCGCGACATCTTCGAGTCCCCGACCGTCGCCGGCCTCGCGGCCCGGCTCGACCGCTCGGCCGCCGTGCGGACGGCGCTGGGTGTACGGGAGCGGCCGGACGTCGTGCCGCTGTCGTTCGCGCAGCAGCGGCTGTGGTTCCTGGACCGGCTGGACCGGGACGGCGGCATGTACAACATCCCCGCCGCCGTACGCCTCCAGGGCCCCGTCCACACCGAGCGGCTGCGGGCGGCGCTGAACTCCGTGGTCGCGCGGCACGAGGCGCTGCGGACGCTGTTCCCGGAGATGGACGGCACGCCGGTGCAGGTGATCCTGCCGGGCGCCGACGTCCCGTTCGCCGTGCACGACACCACCGAGCGGGATCTCGCGGGCGAGCTGACGGCCGCGGCCGGCTACCGGTTCGATCTGTCGGCCGAGATCCCGGTGCGGGCCGAGCTGTTCCGTATGGGCCCGCAGGTGTACGTCCTGCTGGTCGTCCTGCACCACATCGCCGGTGACGGCTGGTCGCTGGCGCCGTTCATGCGGGATCTGGAGGCCGCGTACCTGGGGCAGGAGATCCCGGAACTGCCCGTGCAGTACGCCGACTACGCGCTCTGGCAGCGCGAGGTGCTGGGCTCCGAGGACGACCCGTCGAGCGTGATCGCCGGGCAGCTCGCGTACTGGAAGGAGCAGTTGGCCGGCTCCCCGGACGCGCTCGAGCTGCCCACCGACCGCCCGCGTCCCGCCGCCGCCTCGTATCGCGGTGGCCGGGTGGACTGGAGCCTGGACGCGGACACCTGCGCGGGGCTGGTCGCGCTGGCGCGGACGTCCGGCGCGAGTGTGTTCATGGTGCTGCAGGCGGCCGTCGCGGCACTGTTCTCCCGGCTCGGGGCGGGGGAGGACATCCCGCTCGGCACGGGTGTGGCCGGCCGTACGGATGTGGCGCTGGACGAGGTAGTCGGGTTCTTCGTGAACACGCTGGTCCTGCGTACGGACGTCTCGGGCGACCCGACCTTCGCGGAACTGCTGGACCGCGTACGGGAGACGGACCTGTCCGCCTTCGCCCACCAGGACGTGCCCTTCGACCGCCTGGTCGAGGTCCTCAACCCCGAGCGCTCCCTCGCCCGCCACCCGCTCTTCCAGGTCATGATGGTGCTCCAGAACACCCCGGAGCCGGACCTCAACCTGCCCGGCGTCACCCCCTCCATCGAGCAGGTCCTCGACCCGCCCGCGAAGTTCGACCTCTTCTTCGACCTGCGGGAAGTGGCCGACGGCGGCGTCCAGGGCGTCGTCGAGTTCGCCCGGGACCTCTTCGACCGGGAGACCGTCGAGGCGCTGTGCGCCCGGCTGTCCCTCGTCCTCGGCCAGGTCACGGCGGACCCGCGGCGCAGGACGTCCGAACTGGACGTGCTGCTGCCGGCGGAGACGGTGGCCGCCGAGGCCGGGGCGCGGGTCGCGCCGGAGCTGTCGCTGACGGAGTTCTTCGCCCAGCAGGTCCTCGAGACGCCTGCCGCCGTCGCCCTCGTCGGCCCCGACGGTACGGAGCTCACGTACACCGAGCTGTACGACCGCGTCGGCCGCTGGGCCGCCGTCCTGCGCCGCAACGGTGTCCGCGGGGGCTCGCGCGTCGCCCTCCTCATGGACCGCTCGCCGGACCTGGTCGTCGCCGAGCTCGCCGTCGTCCGGGCCGGCGGCGCGTACGTCCCGCTGCACGACGCCCACCCGGCCGAGCGGCTGGCGTGGATCGTACGGGACTCCGAGTCCGTACTGCTGCTCACCGACCGTACCGAGGTCCCCGGAGAGCTGGCCGGCGCGGCGCCCACCCTGACCGTCACCGACCTCACCGCGGCCCCCGACACCCCGCTCCCGGAGGAGGAATGGCGCGCCGGGGCGACCGGACTCCCCGCGTACGTGATGTACACCTCCGGCACGACCGGCGTCCCCAAGGGCGTCGTCGTCACCCACGGCAACGTCGCGGACCTCGCCCTCGACCCCTGCTTCGACGGCGGCGGCCACGACCGCGTCCTGATGCACGCCTCCCACGCCTTCGACGCCTCCACCTACGAGCTGTGGGTCCCCCTCCTGCGCGGCGGCACCGTCGTCGTCGCCCCGACCGGCCTCCTCGGCCCCGACGAGCTGCGCACGGCCGTCGAACGGCACGGCGTGACCGGGCTCTTCATGACGACCACCCTGTTCAACGCCGTAGCCGCCGAGCGCGTGGACGCCTTCGAGGGCCTGCGCGAGGTGTGGGCCGGCGGCGAGAAGGTGTCGGCGGAGGCCTTCGGCCGGGTGCGGGCGGCGTGGCCCGGGATCGGGCTGGTCAACGGCTACGGCCCGACCGAGACGACCACCTTCGCCACCTGCCGCCCGGTGGCGGACGACTGGACCCCCGCTGACGGCGTGCCCATCGGCCGCCCCCTCCGGGGCATGCGCGCCTACGTCCTCGACGCGAGGCTGCGACCGGTCCCGGTCGGTGTGCCCGGCGAGCTGTACCTGGCTGGCCACGGCGTCGCGCAGGGCTACGGCCGCCGGCCCGGGCTGACGGCGGAGCGGTTCGTCGCCTGCCCGTACGGGGCGGCCGGCGAGCGGATGTACCGTACCGGCGACATCGTCCGATGGACCCGGGACGGGGACGTCGACTACGTCGGACGGGCCGACGACCAGGTCAAACTCCGCGGCTTCCGGATCGAGCTCGACGAGATCGTCGCCGAGCTGTCCCGGTACGAGGGCGTCTCGCGCGCCGTGGTCGTGGTCCGCGAGGACCGTCCCGGCGACCGCCAGCTCGTTGCGTACGTCGTCGGGGACACCGACGGCCTCCCGGAACACGCGTCCGCGCGGCTCCCCGCCTACATGGTGCCGTCGGCGTTCGTCCCCCTCACCGAACTCCCGATGACCCCCAACGGCAAGCTCGACAGGCGTGCCCTGCCCGCCCCCGACCCGCGCATCTCGACGGCGGAAGAGCGCACGGCCGTCATGCCGCGCACCAAGCGCGAGGCCGTCCTGTGCGAGGTGTTCGCCGGGGTGCTGGGCCTGGACCGGGTCGGGGTGGACGACGGGTTCTTCGACCTCGGCGGCGACAGCATCGCGTCGATCCAGCTGGTCAGCCGGGCCCGTAAGGCGGGGCTGGTGTTCACCGCGCGGGACGTCTTCGAGCTGCGGACGGTCGCCGAGCTGGCGGCCGTGGCCGTGGAGGAGTCCGTGGAGGCCGCCGGGCGCGACGGTGTGGGCGCGCTGCCCGCGACGCCGGTGATGGAGTGGCTGCGGGCCGGCGGTGGTTCGGTGGACGGCTTCAACATGTCGTACGTCGTGCCCGTCCCGGCGGGGCTGCGCAAGGCCGACCTCACGGCGGCGGTGCGGGCGGTCGTGGACCATCACGACGCCCTGCGGGCCCGCCTCGTCGCCACCGACGACGGCTGGTCGCTGGAGGTCCCGGAGGCCGGGGCGCCGCTCGAGCCGGTGACCCGGATCAACGTGGCGGGCAAGACGGAGGCCGCCGTCCGGAAGCTCGTCGAGCGCGAGGCCGTGAAGGCGCGGGCCCGACTGGCGCCGCAGGACGGGGTGATGATCCAGCTCGTCTGGTTCGACGCCGGCGCGGAGGCCGACGGCCGGCTGCTGGTGATGATTCACCACCTCGTCGTGGACGGCGTCTCCTGGCGCATCCTGCTCCCGGACCTCGCCGCCGCCTGGCAGGCGGTCTCCACGAAGAACCCCGTCGAACTCGAGCCCGTCGGCACCTCCGTCCGCGGCTGGGCGACCGCCCTCGCCCAGGCGTCCGGTACGGAACGCTGGACCGCCCAGCTGCCCTTCTGGCAGGACACCCTGGCCGGCGGCAGCGGCCCCCTGGGCGTCAAGCCCCTCGACCCGGCCCGCGACACCATCGGCACCGCCCGCTCGGTGACGGTCGTGCTGGCCCCGGAGGAGACCGAGGCCCTCCTCACCACCGTCCCGTCGGTGTTCCGCGCCGGGGTGAACGACGTGCTGATCTCCGCCCTGGCCATGGCCATGGAGGAGTGGGCCCCGGACTACGCCGCCGACGGCATGCTCCTGGACCTCGAGGGCCACGGCCGTCACGAGGACGTCCTGGCCGCCGGCCACGATCTCTCCCGTACCGTCGGCTGGTTCACCTCGATGTACCCGGTACGGGTCTCTGCCGGCAGCATCCCCTGGCCCGAGGTCCGCGCCGCCGGACCTCAGATCGGCGGCGTGCTCAAGCAGGTGAAGGAGCAACTGCGCGCCGTCCCCGACCAGGGCCTCGGTTACGGCCTCCTCCGCTGGCTGAACCCCGCCACCGGCCGCGAACTCGCCGCCCACGGCACCCCGCTCGTCGGCTTCAACTACCTGGGCCGCTTCGCCGCCGACGACGGCGACGGCCAGGGCGAGCACTGGGTCTCCGTCGACGAGGGCGCCGGCGGCATCGGCGAGGAAGACCTCCCCTTCGGCCACGCGCTGGAGATCAACGCCACCACCCTGGACGGCCCCGCCGGCCCCAGCCTGCACATCAACCTCACCTGGCCGCGGGCCCTCCTGGAGGAGGCCGAGGTGACCCGGCTGGGCGAGCTGTGGCGCCAGGCCCTGGCCGCCGTCACGGCCCACGCCCAGAACCCGGACGCCGGCGGTCTCACCCCCTCCGACCTGTCCCTGGTCCCCCTCTCCCAGAACCTCATCGACCTGCTCGAGGAAGAGGACGCCGAGTACGACGACGCCTACTGACACCCACGGCGACGCGCCGGCACCGCTCCCCTCCTCCCCTCAGCTCGGAAAGGCATTGGTCATGAAGAAGTCGGCGATCGAGGACGTTCTCCCCCTCTCCTCCCTCCAGGAAGGCCTCCTCTTCCACGCGCTGTACGACGACAAGGCGCCGGACGTCTACACGGTGCAGCTCTCCGTGGAGCTGCGGGGCCCCCTCGACAAGACCCGCCTGCGCACTGCCGCCGGCGCCCTCCTGCACCGCCACCCCAATCTGCGCGCCGCGTTCCGGCACAAGGGCCTGGAGAAGCCCGTCCAGGTGATCCGCCGTCAGGTACGGACCCCCTGGACGGACCTCGACTTCACCGCCGACGGCGACGGCGCGGAGGCGGCGTTCGCCGCGTACGCCGACGAGGACCGCACCCGCCGCTTTGACATGGCCCGCCCCCCGCTGGTCCGTTTCACCCTCGGCGAGCTGCCGGGGCAGCGGTGGCGGCTGCTGGTGACCATCCACCACATCCTCATCGACGGCTGGTCGGTGCCCGTCGTCCTGGACGACCTCTTCGAGCTGTACGAGCGCGACGGCGACCCGTCCGGGATGCGGCGGGTCACCCCGTACCGCGACTACCTCGCCTGGCTGACCCGCCAGGACACCGACGGCGCGCTCGACGCCTGGGACCGCGAGCTCACGGGACTGGCCGCGCCGACCCTCCTCGGCGCCGGGCAGGCTGGCGGCACGCCGACGGTGCCGCGGTCGGTGCACGTGGTGCTGGAGCGCGAGCTCACGGAACGCCTCGGTGCGACCGCGCGGCGGCGGGGCTGGACGGTCAACACCCTGATCCAGGGCGCCTGGGGCCTCGTCCTCGGCTCCCTCCTCGGCCGGGACGACGTGGTCTTCGGCGGTACGGTCTCCGGCCGGCCGCCGGAGCTGCCGGGCATCGAGACCATGGTCGGGATCCTCATCAACACCCTGCCCGTCCGCGTCCACTGGCAGCCCGGCGACCGGCTCGCCGACCTGTTCACCGGACTGCAGGCCCGCCAGAGCGCCCTCACCGCCCACCAGCACGTCCAGCTCGGCGAGATCCAGCGCCGGTTCGGGCAGGGCGAGCTCTTCGACACGGCCACCGTCTTCGAGAACTTCCCCCTCGGCGCCGAGCAGGCACCCCCGCTGCCCGACGGCCTCGAGATGACCGGCGTCGACGCCCGCGACGCCACCCACTTCGCGATCAGCCTGGTCGGCATGCCCGGCGACGAGCTGACGTTCCGTATCGACTACCGCCCCGACGCCGTCACCGACGATGCCGCGACCCGGATCGGCGGCTGGCTGCACGACATCCTCCGTACGGCCGCCGACGACCCCGAGCGGACCGTCGCCGCCCTCGGCCTGCTCACGGACGCCGACCGCCGGCGCATGCTCGTCGACTGGAACGACACCGGCCACCCGCTCCCCGACACCACCCTCACGGCGCTCCTTGAGGAGGCGGCAGCCGCCCACCCCACGGCCCCCGCCGTCGGCGTCGGCGACACGACCGTCGACTACGCGGAGCTGCACGCCCGCGCCAACCGCCTCGCCCGCCTGCTCGCCGCCCGCGGCGCCGGGCCGGAGACCATGGTCGCCGTGGCGCTGCCGCAGCGCACGGACCTGGTCGTGGCCCTGCTCGCGGTGCTGAAGAGCGGCGCCGGCTATCTGCCGCTCGACACCGGGCACCCCGCGTCCCGGATCGCCGGCATGTTCGAGGAGACCCGGCCCGTCTGCCTCGTGTCCACCACCGAACTGGCCGGGCAGCTGCCGGAAGGGGGTCTCGGCACCGTCCTGCTGGACGATCCCGCCGTGGCCGCCGAGCTCGACGGGCTGTCCCCGACCCCCCTCTCGGACAGCGACCGCCGCTCCCCGCTGCTGCCCGGCCACCCGGCTTACGTCATCTACACCTCCGGCTCCACCGGCCGCCCCAAGGGCGTCATGGTCGAACACCGGGCCGTCGTCAACTACCTGCTGTGGACGCTCGACATCTATCCCGCGTCCGCCCGCAGCACCCTCCTGCACTCCCCGGTCTCCTTCGACCTCACGGTCACGGGTCTGTACGCCCCGCTGGTTTCCGGCGGCACCGTGCACCTGACGCGCTTCACCGACGGCCTCCCCGACCCGGACGCCCCCGTACCGGCCGAGGGCGTGGCGTTCCTGAAGGGCACGCCCAGCCACCTCGCCCTGCTCCAGGCCCTCCCGGCCGAGTACAGCCCCACGGCGGAGCTCGTCCTCGGCGGCGAGCCGCTGCCGGGCGCGCAGCTCGACGCGTGGCGGGCGGAGCACCCGGGGGTGCGGGTGATCAACGAGTACGGGCCGACGGAGACGACCGTCGGCTGCACGGCCCTGGCGATCGAGCCGGACGACGAGATCCCGGCGGAGATCCTCTCCCTGGGTACCGCGATGTGGAACGCCCAGCTGTACGTGCTGGATTCGATGCTCCGGCCGCTGCCGCCGGGGATGGTCGGCGAGCTGTACGTGGCTGGTGACTGTCTGGCCCGCGGGTACGCCGACCGTCCCGATCTGACGGCGGGGCGGTTCGTGGCCAACCCCTTCGGGGAGTCGGGCGCGCGGATGTACCGCACGGGCGACATGGTGCGGTGGTGCGACGACGGGACGCTGGAGTTCGCGGGGCGGGTCGACGACCAGGTGAAGATCCGGGGGTATCGGATCGAGCTGGGTGAGGTCGAGTCCGTCGTCGCCGAGCATCCGTCCGTCAGCCAGGCCGTCGTGCTGGTACGGGAGGACGGGCAGGGCGACAAGCGGCTCGTCGCCTATGTGGTGGCCTCCGGGACGGAGGGGCTGAAGGAGTACGCCGCCGGGCGGCTGCCCGAGTACATGGTGCCGTCCGCCTTCGTCGCGCTGGACGTGCTGCCGCTCACCGCGAACGGGAAGCTCGACAAGCGGGCGCTGCCGGCGCCGGAGGACGCGTCCGCCGTATCCGTGCGGGGGCGGGGGCCGCGGAACTCCACGGAGGAGCGGCTGTGTGCCGTCTTCGGGGATGTGCTGGGGCTCGCGTCCGTCGGGATCGACGACAGTTTCTTCGATCTGGGCGGGCACTCGCTGTCCGCGACGCGGCTGGTCAGCCGGATCCGGGCGGAGTTCGAGGCCGAGCTGTCGATCCGGGTGGTGTTCGAGCACCCGACGGTCGCGGGGCTGGGGCAGGCGCTGTTCGGTGCCGAGGCCGGGCGGCCGGCGCTGCGGGTGAGGGAGCGGCCGGACGTGGTGCCGCTGTCGTTCGCCCAGCGGCGGCTGTGGTTCCTCGACGGGCTGGACCGGGACGGCGGGATGTACAACATTCCGGCGGCGGTCCGGCTGGAGGGGCCGGTCGATGTGGCGCGGCTGCAGGGCGCTTTGGACGCGGTCGTCGCGCGGCATGAGGCGCTGCGGACGCTGTTCCCCGAGGTGGACGGTCAGCCGGTGCAGGTGATCCTGCCGGAGGCCGGGGTGCCGTTCGCCGTGCGGGAGGTTACGGAGGCCGGGCTCGACGGGGCGTTGTCGGAGGCGGCGGGGTATCGGTTCGACCTGGCGGCCGAGATCCCGGTGCGGGCGGAGCTGTTCCGTACGGGGCCCGAGGCGTGTGTGCTGCTGGTCGTGCTGCATCACATCGCGGGTGACGGGTGGTCGCTGGCGCCGTTCATGCGGGATCTGGAGGCGGCGTATCTGGGGCGGGAGGTCCCGGGGCTGCCGGTGCAGTACGCGGACTACGCGCTGTGGCAGCGGGAGGTGCTGGGGTCGGAGGATGATCCGGCGAGCGTCATCTCGGGTCAGCTGGCTTACTGGCGGGATCAGTTGGCCGGGGTGCCGGAGGTGCTGGAGCTGCCGGCGGATCGGCCTCGGCCCGCGGTGGCCTCGTATCGCGGGGATCGGGTGGCGTGGCGGCTGGACGCCGGTACGCATGCTGGGCTGGCGGAGCTGGCGCGGCAGGGTGGCGTGAGTGTGTTCATGGTGCTGCAGGCCGCCGTCGCGTCGCTGTTCTCGCGGCTCGGGGCGGGGGAGGACATCCCGCTCGGGACCGCTGTGGCCGGGCGGACGGATGTGGCGCTCGACGACGTGGTCGGGTTCTTCGTCAACACGCTGGTGCTGCGTACGGATGTGTCGGGCGACCCGACCTTCACGGAGCTGCTGGAGCGGGTGCGGGAGACGGACCTGTCGGCGTTCGCCCACCAGGACGTGCCCTTCGACCGTCTGGTCGAGGTGCTGAACCCGGAGCGTTCCCTCGCGCGGCACCCGTTGTTCCAGGTCATGCTGCTGCTGCAGAACAACCAGCAGCCCGAGCTCAATCTGCCCGGCATCACCCCGTCGGTGCGGGAAGTCGCGGCCGGGGTCGCCAAGTTCGACATGATCTTCGACCTTCAGGAGGACTTCGACGACGAGGGCCGTCCGGCCGGGCTGGTCGGTGACATCGAGTTCGCCACGGATCTGTTCGACGCCGAGACGGCCCGGGGGATCGGTGAGCGTCTGGCCGGGCTGCTGGGGCAGACCGTCGCCGAGCCCGGGCTGCGGGTGTCGGAGCTGGATGTGCTGGTGGACGGCGAGGCCGGGCTGCTGGAGACGTGGGGACTGGGTGATGTCGTTTCGGAGCCGGGGATGGTGGACCGGTTCGAGGCGCGGGTGGCCGCGAGTCCGTCGGCGGTGGCTGTGGTCTCCGGGGACGAGCAGGTGACGTACGGGGAGCTGAAGGAGCGGGCGGACCGGCTGGCCGGGGTGCTCGTGGGCTGCGGTGTGGGGCCCGATCGGCTGGTCGGGGTGGCGCTGTCGCGGTCGGTGGATCTGGTGGTGGCGCTGTGGGCCGTGGTCAAGGCCGGCGGGGCGTATGTGCCGGTGGATCCGGCGCTGCCGGCGGAGCGCATCGCGATGATTCTCGGGGATGCGGCGCCGGCCTGCGTGGTGACGACCGGTGAGCTGGGGGACCGGCTGCCGGTGGATGGTCTCCAGCTGGTGCTGACGGATGATCTGCCGGAGTCTGTGAAGCCTGTCTCCTGTGTGGAGGCGTCCGGGGACTGTCTGGCGTATGTGCTGTACACGTCCGGGTCGACGGGTCGGCCGAAGGGCGTGGGGGTCACGCGCGGTGGTCTGGAGAACGTGCTGGCCGACATGGGGGCTCGGTTCTCCGTGGACGAGTCGGACGTGTTCCTGGCGGTGACGACGTTCGGGTTCGACATCTCGAACGTGGAGATCTTCGTTCCGCTGCTGGCGGGTGGCCGGCTGGTGCTGGCGACCCGTGATGTGGTGCTGGACCCGGTCCAGTTGGGTGATCTGGCGGTCACGTGCGGGGCTACGTTCCTTCAGGCCACGCCCACGTACTGGGAGACCCTGGTCCAGCAGGTCCCCGAGGCGCTGACCGGTCTGCGTGGTCTGCTGGGCGGCGAGGCCGTCTCCGCGTGGCTGGCGGACCGTCTGCGTGAGATCACGCACGGCGTGACCAACGGCTACGGGCCCACGGAGACCTCGGTGTACTCGGTCGTCGGCGCCATGGACGGCCCCGACGGCGTGGTGCCCGGCATCGGCCGGCCCGTGGCAGGCACCGAGGTGTTCGTCCTCGACGCCGGCCTCCGCCAGGTGCCCGTCGGAGTCCCGGGCGAGCTCTACATCGCCGGCGCCGGCGTCGGACGCGGCTACGTCGGCCGCGCCGTCCTGACCGGCGAGCGCTTCGTCGCCAACCCCCACGGGGACGAGGGCGAGCGCATGTACCGCACCGGCGACGTGGTCCGCTGGCGCCGCGACGGGACCCTGGAGTACCTGGGCCGCGCCGACGACCAGGTCAAGATCCGCGGCTTCCGCATCGAGCCCGGCGAGGTCGAGGTCGTCCTGGCCGAATGCCCCGGCGTGGCCAAGGCCGCCGTCGTGGTCCGCGAGGACCGCCCCGGCGACAAGCAGCTCGTCGCCTACATAGTCGGCGACGCCGACACCGCCGGCCTCCGCGAGCGCGCGGCGGCCGTCCTCCCGCCGTACATGGTGCCCTCGGCCTTCATGGCCCTCGACGAGCTCCCGCTCACCGCCTCCGGCAAGCTGAACCGCCGCGCCCTCCCCGCCCCGGTGTACGAGGGCACGGAGTTCCGGGGGCCGCGTACACCGGCCGAGGAAGTCCTCTGCGGCATCTTCACCGAGCTCCTGGGCGCCGAGCGCGTCGGCGTCGACGACAGCTTCTTCGACCTCGGCGGCCACTCCCTCCTCGCCACCCGCCTCGTCAGCCGGATCCGCGCCGCGCTCGACGTCGAGCTGTCGGTACGGGCGGTGTTCGAGTCGCCGACCGTCGCCGGGCTGGCCAAGTCCCTCGCCGATGCCGGTGCGGGCCGGCCCGCGCTGCGGGTGATGGAGCGTCCCGACGTTCTGCCGATCTCCCTCTCCCAGCAGCGGCTGTGGTTCCTGGACCGGCTGGACAGCAACGGCGGCATGTACAACATCCCCGCCGCCATCCGGCTGAACGGCCCGGTCGACGTCGAGCGGCTGCGCCGGGCGCTCAACGCGGTGATGGCGCGCCACGAGGCCCTGCGCACCCTGTTCCCCGAGGTGGACGGCCGCCCGGTGCAGGTTATCGTGCTGGACGCGGAGGTCCCCTTCACCGTCCGGGAGATCGCCGGGGCGGACCTCGCCGAGGTGCTGCCGCCCGCGATCGCCCACCGCTTCGACCTCGAGACCGAGCTGCCGATGCGGGCCGAGCTGTTCCGTACGGGCCCGCAGATGTACGTCCTGCTCGTCGTCCTGCACCACATCGCCGGCGACGGCTGGTCCCTGACCCCCCTCATGCGCGACCTCGAGGCCGCGTACCTGGGCCGTGACCTGCCGGAACTCCCCGTCCAGTACGCCGACTACGCGCTCTGGCAGCGCGAGGTGCTGGGCTCCGAGGACGACCCCGACAGCGTCATCGCCGGGCAGCTCGCGTACTGGAAGGAGCAGCTGGCCGACGTCCCCGAGACGCTGGAGGCGCTGACCGACCGTCCGCGCCCCGCCGTCGCCACGTACCGCGCCGGCCGCACGGAGTGGAAGCTGGACGCCGCGGCCCACGCGGGCGTGGCCCGGCTCGCGCGCGAGTCCGGCGTCAGCGTCTACATGGTGCTGCAGGCCGCGCTGGCCGCCCTCTTCTCCCGGCTCGGCGCCGGGGACGACATCCCCCTCGGCAGCGGTGTGGCCGGCCGTACGGACGTGGCGCTGGACGAGGTCGTCGGGTTCTTCGTCAACACCCTCGTCCTGCGTACGGACGTGTCCGGCGACCCGACCTTCGCGGAACTGCTGGACCGCGTACGGGACACGGACCTGTCGGCCTTCGCCCACCAGGACGTGCCCTTCGACCGTTTGGTCGAGGTACTGAATCCCGAGCGTTCCCTCGCCCGTCACCCCCTGTTCCAGGTCATGCTGATGATCCAGAACGCCCCGGAGCCCGCGCTGAACATCCCCGGCGTGACGCCCTCCGTGGTGGAGGTGGCCGGGGCGCCGGCCAAGTTCGACCTCGCCTTCGACCTCCAGGAGCTCTTCGACGAAGAGGGCCTCCCGGCCGGTCTGGCGGGCGACATCGAGTTCGCCCGGGACCTCTTCGACCGCGAGACGGTCGACGCGCTCTGCGCCCGCCTCTCCCAGGTGCTCGCGCAGGTCACGGCCGACCCCGGGCGCGCGGTGTCCGCTCTGGACGTACTGCTGCCCGCGGAGGAGCGGACCCTGACCGCCGCGGCCGGCGAGCGCCTCGCCCCGGAGCTGGCGCTGACGGAGTTCTTCGCCCTCCAGGTGCTGGAGGCGCCGGCCGCCGTCGCCCTCGTCGGCGCCGACGGTACGCAGCTCACCTACGCCGAGCTGCACGACCGCGTCGGCCGCTGGGCCCACGTCCTGCGCGGGCGCGGCGTCCGCGCGGGCTCGCGGGTGGCCCTGCTGATGGACCGCTCGCTGGACCTGGTCGTCGCCGAACTCGCCGTCATCTGGGCCGGCGGCGCCTACGTCCCCCTCCACGACGCCCACCCCGCCGACCGCCTCGCCTGGATCGCCCGGGACAGCGAGGCCGTCCTCCTCCTCACCGACCGCGCCGACGTCCCCGGCGAGCTCCGCGGAGCCGTGGACACGCTCACCCTCGACGCCCTCGCCGACGCCGCCTGCATCGGCGGCCTGCTGGCGGAGGAGGAGTGGCGGGCCGTCACCCCCGGCCTCCCGGCGTACGTGATGTACACCTCCGGCACGACCGGCGTCCCCAAGGGCGTGATCGTCACCCACGGGAACGTCGTCGACCTGGCCCTCGACCCGTGCTTCGACGGCGGCGGCCACGACCGCGTGCTGATGCACGCCTCCCACGCCTTCGACGCCTCCACGTACGAGATGTGGGTCCCCCTCCTGCGCGGCGGCACGATCGTCGTCGCCCCGCAGGGCCTCCTCGGCCCCGACGAGCTGCACGCCGCCGTGGAGCGGCGCGGCGTCACGGGCGTCGCGATCACCACGACCCTCTTCAACACGATCGCCGCCGAGCGCGTGGACGCCTTCGCGGGCCTGCGCGAGGTCTGGTTCGGCGGCGAGAAGGCGTCCGCGGAGGCCATCGGCCGGGTGCGGGCGGCGTGGCCGGGGATCCGGCTGGTCAACGGCTACGGCCCGACGGAGACCACGACCTTCGCGACCTGCTGGCCCGTGCCCGGCGGCTGGACCCCGGCCGACGGCGTGCCCATCGGCCGCCTCCTGCAGGGGATGCGGGGGTACGTCCTCGACGCGGCGCTGCGCCCGGTCCCCGTCGGCGTACCCGGCGAGCTGTACCTCACCGGCCACGGTGTGGCGCAGGGCTACGGCGGGCGGTCGGCGCTGACGGCGGAGCGGTTCGTGGCAAGCCCGTTCGGGGCGCCGGGGGAGCGGATGTACCGTACCGGCGACATCGTCCGGTGGACGCGGGACGGGAACATCGGCTACGTCGGACGCACCGACGACCAGGTCAAGATCCGCGGCTTCCGCATCGAGCCCGGCGAGATCGAGAACGCCCTCCTCGCCGGCCCCGGCGTCTCCACGGCGGCCGTCGTCGTACGCGAGGACCGCCCCGGCGACAAGCAGCTCGTCGCCTACGTCGTCGGCGACACCGACGGCCTCCCGGAACACGTGTCCGCGCAGCTCCCCGCCTACATGGTGCCCTCGGCGTTCGTGCGGCTCGACGAACTGCCGCTGACCCCGAACGGCAAGCTCGACGTCCGGGCGCTGCCCGTGCCCGAACGCGCCGTGGACAGCAAGGCCCCGGACGGCGGCCTGCCCACCAACCGCAGGGAGGAGATCCTCGCCGGCATCTTCCGCGACATCCTCGGCGTGGACCGGGTCGGCGTGAACGACGGGTTCTTCGACCTCGGCGGTGACAGCATCGCGTCGATCCAGCTGGTCAGCCGGGCCCGCAAGGCCGGGCTGATCTTCACCGCGCGGGACGTCTTCGAGCGGCAGTCCGTCGGTGAGCTGGCCGCCGTGGCGGTGGAGGAGTCCGTGGAGGCCGCGGGCCGGGCCGGTGTGGGCGAGATGCCCGCGACGCCGGTGATGGAGTGGCTGCGGGCCGGCGGTGGTTCGGTCGACGGGTTCAACCAGTCGTACGTGGTGCCGGTGCCCGCGGGGCTGCGGCTGGACGACCTCACGGCGGCCGTGCGGGCGGTCGTGGACCATCACGACGGGCTGCGGGCGCGGCTCGTGGTCACCGGCGACGGCTGGACGATGGAGGTCCCCGAGCCGGGTGCGCCGCTGGACCTGGTGACCCGGGTGGACATCCGGGGCGAGGACGAGGCGGCAGCCATCGAGCGCGAGGCCGAAGCCGCACGGGCCCGACTCGCCCCGCAGGACGGCGTGATGGCCCAGCTCGTCTGGTTCGACGCCGGCGCGGAGGCCGACGGCCGGCTGCTGGTGATGATCCACCACCTCGTCGTCGACGGCGTCTCCTGGCGCATCCTCCTCCCCGACCTCGCCGCCGCCTGGCAGGCGGTCTCCACGAAGAACCCCGTCGAACTCGAGCCCGTCGGCACCTCGATGCGCGGCTGGGCCTCCGCCCTGGCGACGGCGGCCGGTACGGAACGCTGGACCGACCAGCTCGGCTTCTGGCGCGACACCCTCGCCCACGGCCGCGGCCCCCTGGGCGCAAAGCCCCTCGACCCGGCCCGCGACACCATCGGCACGGCCCGTACCGTGACCGTCGTCCTGCCGCCCGAGGAGACCGAAGCCCTCCTCACCACCGTCCCGTCGGTGTTCCGCGCCGGGGTGAACGACGTCCTGATCTCCGGCCTCGCCATGGCCATGGACGAATGGGCCCCCGCCTACGCGGCCGACGGCATGCTGCTCGACCTCGAGGGCCACGGCCGCCACGAGGACGTCCTGGCCGCCGGCCACGACCTCTCCCGTACGGTCGGCTGGTTCACCTCCCAGTACCCGGTACGGGTCTCCGCCGGCCGGGTCCCGTGGACCGAGGTCCGGGCGGCCGGACCGCAGGTCGGCGGGGCGCTCAAGCAGGTCAAGGAGCAGCTGCGGGCGATCCCCGACCAGGGCCTCGGCTACGGCCTCCTGCGCTGGGTCAACCCGGACACCCGGGGCGAACTCGCCGGCCAGGCACCGCCGCTGATCGGCTTCAACTACCTGGGCCGCTTCTCCGCCGACGACGGCGACGGCGGGGGCGAGCACTGGGTGTCGGTCGGCGAGGGCGCCGGCGGCGTCGGCGAGGAGGACCTGCCGTTCGCGCACGTCCTGGAGATCAACGCCGCCACCATGGACGGCGCCGGCGGCCCCAGCCTGCACATCACCCTGTCCTGGCCGAAGGCCCTCCTGCGCGAGACCCAGGTGAACCGCCTCGGCAAGCTCTGGCGCCAGGCCCTCGGCGCGCTCACCACCCACGCCGACAACCCGGACGCCGGCGGTCTCACCCCGTCCGACCTGTCCCTCGTACCGCTGTCGCAGCACCACATCGACCTGCTCGAAGCAAAGCTGAGGAAGTGACCATGGCCCAGAGTCAGATCGAGGACGTGCTGCCCCTCTCCTCCCTCCAGGAGGGGCTCCTCTTCCACGCGCTCGGCGCCGCGGACGGCCACGACGTCTACACCGTCCACCTCTCCGTGGAGCTGCGCGGCCCCCTCGACCCGGACCGGCTGCGCACCGCCGCCGGCGCCCTCCTGCACCGGCACCCCAATCTGCGCGTGGTGTTCATGCACGAGGGCATGGACCAGCCGCTCCAGGTGGTCCGCCGCCAGGTCGACCTGCCCTGGCGCGAGGTGGACCTCACCGAGGCGCCCGACGCCCGGACGGCGTTCGAGGAGCTGTGCGCCGAGGAGCGCGGACGGCGGTTCGCGCTGGACTCGGACGTGCTGATCCGCTTCGTGCTGGCCGAGGTGTCCGAGGGCGTGTTCCGGCTGCTGGTCACCCTCCACCACATCCTGGTCGACGGCTGGTCCGTACCGCTGCTGCTGGACGACCTCTTCGAGCTGTACGAGCGGGACGGAGACCCGTCCGGGATGCGGCGGGTCACCCCGTACCGCGACTACCTCGCCTGGCTGGGCCGGCAGGACAAGGACGACGCCCTGGAGGTCTGGGCGGACGAGCTGAGCGGCCTCGACGGCCCCTCCCTCCTGACCGGCCCGCCCGGGACCCAGGAGGCGGAGCCGGTGGCGCCGCGGACGCACCTGGTGGAGCTGTCGCGTGAGCTGACCGACCGGCTCACCGCCACCGCCCAGAGCCGGGGCTGGACGCTGAACACCCTGGTCCAGGGCTCGTGGGGCCTGGTCCTGGGCTCGCTCCTCGGCCGCGACGACGTGGTCTTCGGCGGTACGGTCTCGGGCCGGCCGCCGGAGCTGCCCGGTATCGAGACGATGATCGGGCTGCTGATCAACACCCTCCCGGTCCGCGTCAGCTGGCGGCCCGGCGACCGGCTCGCCGACCTGTACGCGAGCCTGCAGACCCGGCAGACCGCCCTCACCCCGCACCAGCACGTCCAGCTCGCCGAGATCCAGGCCCGCTCCGGACACGGCGAACTCTTCGACACCACCACGATCTTCGAGAACTACCCGGTCGACGCCGACACCGCCCCCACCCTCGAGGGCGGCGTCGAGATCACCGACATGGACGCCGAGGACGGCACCCACTACGCGCTCACCGTCCTCGGCCTGCCGGGGGAGCGGCTGCGGCTGCGTATCGACCACCGCCCGGACGCCGTCGACGAGGCCACCGCGGTCCGGATCGGCGCCTGGATGCGGCGCGTCCTGGAGGCCGTCGCCGCCGACCCCGAGCAGCGCGTGGCCGACGTGACCCTGGCGGACCCGGCGGAGCTGCGGCGCCGGCTCGCCGCATGGAACGACACCGATCGCGAAGTACCCGACACCACCCTGACCGCGCTGCTGGAGGAGCAGGCCGCCCGCACCCCCGACGCCGTCGCCCTGATCAGCGGCGACGAAAGCCTCACGTACGCCGAACTGCACGCCCGCGCCAACCGCCTCGCCCGCGCCCTGATCGCCCGCGGCGCCGGCCCCGACCGCCCGGTCGCCGTCGCCCTGCACCGGGGTACGGACCTGGTGGTCACCCTCCTCGCGGCCCTCAAGGCGGGCTCCCCGTACCTCCCCGTCGACCCCGAACTCCCGCCCGCGCGCGTCGAGGCGATGCTGACCGGCGCCGCACCCGCGTGCCTGGTCACGAACAGCGCCGGACTCCCCGACACGGCCGAGGTCAAGCCCCTCGTCCTCGACGACCCGCTGACGTCGGACGAGCTGGCGGCCCAGAGCCCGGCCCCGCTCACCGACACCGAGCCCGCGGGGCCGCAGGACCTCGCGTACATCATCTACACCTCCGGCTCCACCGGCCTCCCCAAGGGCGTCGGCGTCCCCCACCACGGCATCGTCAACCGTCTGCTGTGGATGCAGGACCGCTACGGCCTCGGCCCCGCCGACCGCGTCCTGCAGAAGACGCCCTACGGATTCGACGTGTCCGTCTGGGAGTTCTTCTGGCCGCTGCTCACCGGCGCCGGCCTCGTCATGGCCAAGCCCGGCGGCCACCGCGAACCCGCCTACCTGGCCGCCGAGATCGTCACCCACGGCGTCACCACCGTCCACTTCGTCCCGTCCATGCTCGACGCCTTCCTCCAGGACCCCGCCGCCGCCGGCACCGCGGGCACCCTGCGCCGCATCATCTGCAGCGGCGAGGCCCTGCCCGACACCACCGCCGACCGCGCCATCGAGGTCACCGGGGCGGACGTGCACAACCTGTACGGGCCCACCGAGGCGTCCGTCGACGTCACGCACTGGGACCGCACGCCCGGCGAGGGCGCCGTACCGATCGGGCGGCCCGTGTGGAACACCCGGCTGTACGTGCTGGACGCGGCGCTGCGCCCGGTACCCGCCGGGGTGTCGGGGGAGCTGTATCTGGCCGGCGCGCAGCTGGCGCGCGGGTATGTGGGGCGGGCGCCGCTGACCGCGGAGCGGTTCGTCGCCGATCCGCTGGGCGGGGCGGGGGAGCGGATGTACCGCACCGGGGACGTGGTGCGGTGGCGGGACGACGGGGCGCTGGAGTATCTGGGGCGGGCCGACGACCAGGTGAAGATCCGGGGGCTGCGCATCGAGCTCGGGGAGATCGAGACGGTGCTGGCCCGGGTGGAGGGGGTCGCCCACGCCCGGGTCGTGGTGCTGGGGGACGCCCGGCTGGTCGCGTACGTCGTACCGGCGGCGGAGGACGACGGGCTGACCGGCCGGCTGAAGGAGGCCGCCCGTGCGGCGCTCCCCTCCTATATGGTCCCGACCGCGTTCGTCACCCTCGACGAACTGCCCCTCACCCCCAACGGCAAGCTCGACCGCCGCGCCCTGCCCGCGCCCGAACGCACCGGCGGCGGCGGGCTGAAGCCGCGTACCACCGCCGAACACCTCCTGTGCGCCGCGTTCGCCGAGGTACTGGGCGTCGAACAGGTCGCCGCCGACGACAGCTTCTTCGACCTCGGCGGCCACTCACTGGCCGCCGCCCGCCTCGTCTCCCGCGTCCACGCCCTCACCGGCACCCGCACCACCGTCCGCGCCGTGTTCGCCGCCCCCACTCCCGCCGCCCTGGCCGAGGCCCTGGCCGGCCGGGACGCGACCGCCGAGGACGCCGAGCCGGTGCTGGAGCTGCGCACCCGCGGCGACGTGACACCGCTGTTCTGCCTGCCGCCCGGCGCCGGGCTCAGCTGGTGCTACGCCGGACTGCTCGGCGGACTCGACCCCCGGCAGCCGGTGTACGGGCTCCAGGCGCCGAGCCTCGCCGGCGACGACGCGGCGACCACGCTCGGGGAGCTGGCCGCCGGGTACGTGGAGCGCATCCGCGGCATCAGCCCGCAGGGCCCGTACCGGCTGCTCGGCTGGTCCGCCGGCGGGCATCTGGCGCACGAGGTGGCCGTCCGCCTCCAGGAACATGGATTCACCGTAGATCAGTTGGTCATCCTGGACTCCTATCCGCTGCCCGGAACCGAGGGCGGCGGCCGAGGCACGGAGCCGACGCTCGAGGAGGTGTTCACAGAGGTGTTCGGGGAGTTCCTTGACCCGCACGCGCCCGACGCCCGCGAGCGCGCCCTGGAGCTCGTCCGCGAGGAGCTCGGGCAGTTCGGCGACCTGGGCGGGGCCCCGGTGGAGGCGGTGCTCGACACCCATCTGCTCACCACCCGGGCGATGCTGGCGTTCCGGCCCCGCGTCTTCGACGGCGACCTCGTGTTCTTCCGGGCGGAGAAGACCGCCGGCCACGGGCGCGACCACACCCACTGGACCCCGTACGTGACCGGGGAAATCCAGCTGCACCGGCTGGACGTACGGCACGACGAGATATCGCTCCCGGAGGTCATGGCGGACATCGGGAAGAAGGTTGTGGAAATTTCCCGGGCCGGATAATTTGCTCACCTTGATCGACTCTTGAAGGGAATCAACTGAATGTCCAATCCTTTCGACGACAACGACGGCACCTTCCTCGTCCTGGTGAACGACGAGGGACAGCACTCCCTGTGGCCGGATTTCGCCGAGGTGCCGGCCGGCTGGGAGAAGATGTTCGGTCCCGGTCCCCGGCAGGAGGCCCTGGACTACATCGAGCGCGAGTGGACCGACCTGCGTCCGCGCAGCCTCGTCGAGGCCATGAACGGGGCTGACGCCTGATGCCGCCCGCCGGTCCGCGCGGTGCGCCGGGCGGCTGGACGCGCTGCGGGGAGGCCCGGCCCGGTGCGGCCGTCAACCTCGTCTGCCTGCCGCACGCCGGCGGATCGGCGGGCTTCTACCGCGGCTGGAACGAGCTGCTGCCGCGGGAGGTCGAGTTCCACCCGGTGCAGTACCCGGGGCACGCGGACCGGCTCGTGGAGGAGCCGGTCGCCACGATGGCGGAGATGGCGGACCGGGTCACCGAGGCGATCCGGCCGCTGTTCGACCGGGACGTGGTGCTCTTCGGCCACAGCATGGGCGCCTCCGTCGCCTTCGAGGTGGCGAAGCGCTGCGAGGCCCGGGGGCTGCGGCCCCGGCTGCTGGTGGTGTCCGGGCGCGGCGCCCCGCACCGCCAGAGACCCGGCCACATGCACACCCGGCCGGACGACGAGCTGGTCGACTCCATCCTGGAGTTCAGCCCCGTCAGCGAGGCCGCGCTGCGCGAACCGGAGCTCCGCGAGCTGCTGCTGCCCGTGATCCGGGCGGACTACCGGCTGATCGAAACGTATCTGCCCGCCGACCCCGGACAGATCGCCGCCCCGGTCGCCGTACTGCGCGGCCGGGACGACGAGCGGGCCAGGGAGGTCGGGGCCTGGAGCGAACTCACCACCGGCGGCTGCGAGCACTACGAGTTCGACGGCGGCCACTTCTATCTGCTCGACCACGAGGACGCGGTGGTCCGGACGATCGCCGAAGTGGTCGCGAAGACCCTGCGGTGACCGCCCGGACGGGCCCGCGGGCGTCAGCTCCGCTGCCTGCGGGTGCGCACCGTCCCGTACAGCATGCACGCCCCCAGCAGGATCAGCACAATGCTCGCGAAAGGCTGCTGGTCGTCGAAGGAATTGACGATGAAGAAACTCTGTTCGGGATCCTTCCCGGCCGCCTCCTGAATGAGCGGCGCGATTCCCTGGACCAGGAACAGAGCGGCGACGATCTCGACGACCAGCAGCATTTCCGACCTCCGATAGCTGTTTGCGTTTCTACGGCAGCTTAGGGCGCGACCGGCGGCCGGCGGAAGGTCGGGTCCGCCGAATATGGAATCCGAATGGAGAAAAAATGGACCTGCTGAAGGGCAAGACGATTCTCGTCACCGGGGTGCTGACCCCGAGCTCCATCGCGTTCCACACCGCACGGGTGGCGCAGGAGCAGGGCGCCCGGGTGATCCTCACCGGGTTCGGCCGGCTCAGTCTGGTCGAGCGGGTGGCCAAGCGGCTGCCGGAGACGCCCCCGGTGGTGGAGCTCGACGTCACGGACGCCGCCCAACTGGCCTCCCTCGCCGAGCGGCTGCGCGAGCACACCGACCGTCTCGACGGCGTGCTGCACAGCGTGGCCAACGCCCCCGCCGGCGCGCTGGGCGGCAACTTCGTGCACACGACGTGGGAGGAGGCGGCGCACGCCTTCCAGGTGTCCGCGTACTCGCTGCAGGCCCTCACCCGCAGCGTGCTGCCGATCCTCGCCGAGCGCAGCTCCGTCGTCGGGCTCGACTACGACGCCTCGGTGGCGTGGGCGGAGTACGACTGGATGGGCGTCGCCAAGGCCGGCCTGGAGTCCTGCTCCCGCTATCTCGCCTCCTACCTCGGCGCGCAGGGTGTACGGGTCAATCTGGTGGCCGCCGGGCCGCTGCGTACCACCGCCGCGTCGAACATCGCCTTCGAGGACGGCGTCGACGTGAGCGACGAGTGGAACAAGATCGCCCCCCTCGGCTGGGACGGCGAGCGGTTCGAGCCCGTCGCGCGGGCCTGTGTGGCCCTGCTGTCCGACTGGTTCTCCGCGACGACCGGCGAGATCATCCACGTCGACGGCGGCGCCCACGCGATCGGCGACCGGCCCGGGGGCGGCGCGCGCGGAGCGGCCGCGTGACGGGCCTCGCGGCGCAGGGCGGCGACACGGCGATGCTGTCGGCCGTCGTCGCCTGCGAAGTCGCCTTCTGGGGCTTCCTGGTGACGGGCCTGCTCGCCCGGTACGCGCTGCGTGCCCGCCGGCTGGGCGGCGCCCTGCTGCTGGGGGTGCCGCTCGCCGACGCCGGTCTGGTCGCGTTCTGCGCCCTGCACCTCGCCTCCGGCGGCACGGCGGGCGCCACCCACGGCCTGGCCGCCGTCTACCTGGGCGTCAGCGTTACCTTCGGCCCGGTCTTCGTGGCCCGGGCGGACGTGTGGTTCGCCCACCGGTTCGCGGGCGGCCCTGCCCCGGTCCGGCCGCCCGAGCGCGGGCCCGAACGGCTGCGGCACGAATGGCAGATGTGGCGGCGCTGCGCCGGCGCGAGCGGGATCGCCGTCGCCTTCACCCTGCTCATGCAGCTGCTGTCCGACGGCGGCGCCCGGACTGCGGCCCTGTGGAACACGACGGCGCAGACGGCCGCGGTGACCGTGATCTGGCTCGCCGCCGGACCGCTGCGGCACCGGTACGCGGCCGGCGGGAGGCGCACGCGTGACACCAGTACGGCGTGAGCCGGCGGCCACGGGAGCGGCCGCGGTGGACGAACTGCGGCGCAGCGGCGACGTGTACGTGTGGAGCTGGTCGCTCAGCGGCTCCCTCCGCCCCGACGACCTGCTGCTCCAGGACGATGACCTCGCCCGGGTACGGGGTCTGCGCGACGAGTCGCACGCCGTCGCGCTGGCCCGTACCCGCGCCGGGACCCGCCGGGCCGTGGGCGGGCTCCTCGGCGTGGACCCACGCACCGTCCTCCTCGGCCGGCGCGCCACCGACGCCGCCGCCCCCGGCCAGGGGCCGCCCGAGCTGCTGAGCCCCGCGCTGCCGCTGTCCCTGAGCCTGGCCCGTACCGACGGCATCGGCGTGCTCGCGGTGAGCGCGGGGGGCGGGGTCGGCGTCGATGTGGAGACGGTGCGGCCGATCGACGTGGTGGAGCTGGCGGACGTCGTTCTCACGCCGTTCGAGTACGACCACGTGCGGGAGCTGCCGCCCGGGCCCTGCCAGGCGCTGCGCTACCTGCGCTGCTGGACGCGCAAGGAGGCCGTGGTCAAGGGCGCCGGACAGGGGCTGCTCTGCACCGACCTGGCCCGGCTGGAGACCCGCCCCGACGAGGACGGGCCCGTGACCCTGGCGTTCGGCCCGCGCCGGGAGCCGTGGACGGTGCACGACGTCCCGCTGCCCGGCCCCTGGGTGGCCGCCGCCGCCACGGCGCGCGAGCCCGGCCGGCCCCGGGGGCGCCTCGTCATGTGCTGAGCGCGTCCGGGGCGACCCCCCGGGCCTCGGCCAGCTCCCGGGCGAACAGCCGCACCAGCGGCGCGAACCGGTACACCAGCTCGTCCCCGCCCAGCCCCGCCACGTCGATCAGCCGCGCGTCCGCCAGCACCTCCAGCGCGTCCTCGGCCTCCCGCGCGTCCAGCCCCAGCAGCGGCGCCGCCCGCGACACGGAGAACTCCGGCACCGGCAGGGCCGCCAGCCGCCGCAGCGTACGCCGCGCCCCGGACGCCAGCCCCGCGTGCCCGCGCCGCAACCCGGCGCGCACGTCCAGCTCCCCGTACCGCAGCGCGTCCAGCCGCCGCTCCTCGGGCGTCAGCCGCGCCAGCAGCGCCGCCACCGACTCCCCCGCCGCCAGCCGCAGTCCGCAGATCCGTACCGCGAGCGGCGCGTGGTCGCAGAGCTCCACCAGCGCCGCGGCGCCGGCCGGGTCCCGCCGGACCGCGCCGGCGCCCGCGACCGACTCGAGGAGCGCCAGGGCCTCGTGCGCGGAGAGTACGTGCAGCCGTACAAGATGCGTCCCCTCGTCCACGACC
The DNA here is from genome assembly GCF_009604385.1 of Streptomyces smaragdinus. Classification (GTDB taxonomy): domain Bacteria; phylum Actinomycetota; class Actinomycetes; order Streptomycetales; family Streptomycetaceae; genus Streptomyces; species Streptomyces smaragdinus. The sequence goes on along the minus strand of NZ_WEGJ01000003.1, from coordinate 198,395 downwards.
GGCGCCGTCCGCCCGGTCAGCAGCGTGCGGCAGGAGTCGCCCGCCGGCAGCAGCGCCGCCGCCTGCGCGCCGTCCGCCACGTTGTCCAGCAGGACCAGGATCCGCCGGTCCGCGACCAGCCCCCGGAAGAGCTGCGCCCGCCCGGACAGGGTCCCCGGCTGGGTGTGCCGGGACATGCCCAGCACGCCGAGGAACGTCCCCAGCACCTCGTACGGATCACGCGGCGAGCCGTCCTCCTCCGTCAGGTCGGCGTACAGCTGACCCTCCGGGAAGTGGTGCCGCAGCAGATGCGCCGCGCGCAGCGCCAGCGCCGACTTGCCGGTGCCGGGCATCCCGGTGATCACCACCCGGTCCGGCCGCCCGGCCGACGCGCCACGCAGCCGGTACACCACCTCCGCGAGCTGCTGGGGGTGCCCGGTGAAGTCCTCCACGTCCGGCGGCAGCATGGCCGGCGCCGAACCCTGGCCGACCAGGCTCCCGCTGCCGATCACCGTCCGTCCGCGGGGCTGCGGGGAGGGTCCCGGCCGCTCGTTGTCCAGCGTCAGCCGGTGTGCCTCGCGCAGCGCGGGGCCGGGCTCGATGCCCAGCTCGTCGCGGAGGATGACGAAGCCCTCGCGGTACACGGCCAGGGCGTCCGCGGACCGGGAGCTGCGGTACAGGGCCGTCATCAGCTGGGCCCGCAGCCCCTCGTTGAGGGGGTGGTCGGCGACCAGGCGGGTCAGCTCGGGCACCAGCTCCGCGTGCCGGCCGAGCGCCAGGTCGGCCTCGATCCGGCCCACCAGCGTGGTGACCCGGGCCTCCTCCCAGCGGGGCGTCTCCGCCTCGGCGAGGAACTCCGTGGCGTTGGCCAGCGGAGCCCCCCGCCACAGCTCGAGGGCCGCCTTCAGCAGCGCCCCCGCCTTCTCGAAGTGCCGGGCCTCCAGCGCCTCGCGCCCCAGCCGGTCGAGGCGGTGGTACTCGACGGTGTCGATCCACGCGTCGTCGGAGTCCAGCACGTAGCCGGGGCGACGGCGGTCGATGGAGACCACGTCGCCGAACTTCTTCCGCAGCCGTGACACGTACGTGTACAGCTGCGCGTTCATCGTCGCCGGCGGGTCCCACCGCCAGAGGAACTCGCTCAGCCGGCCGTCCGGGACGACGTGCCCGTGGGAGAGCAGCAGCGCGGCGAGCACAGTGTGAATCTTTGTCCCGGCCAACGGGACCGGGGTCCCCTCATGGGTGACCTCGATGGGGCCGAGCAGGCGGAACTCCATGCGACAGCACCTCGTCCGTTTGTCCTGGTTTCTCGTGAACGAGGCTAGCCAGAGCGGGTTTTGAACCCTTGTCGGACGGATTTTGCGCGATTTCAGATCGGTTTCGTGCTGCCGGAGTCAGGCGAAAGAGTTTCGGCCGACGAGGTCGCCGCGTCCGGCCCCGGCTTCGGGGAGAACGGGCAGACCCACTCCCGTTCCGTCATCCGGCCGCCGTAGTGCCTGGCCTCGTCCTTGTACGCGATGAAGCTCGGGTTCATCGCCCCGTGGAAAGCCTTCTCCCGCTTGCGTATCTTCATGCGCAGCTTGAAGAAGTTGATGCCCAGCGCGTTGAACTGCCGGTGCGAGTTGAAGACCAGCGCCGGATACGCGAACCGCCGGCTCGGCCGCGACGCCCGCGGATTCAGCCCCACCACGAAGAACGGGTGCCCGGCCACGGAAAAGCCGAAGTTCGCCGACGCCGGGTCGCTGTCGTAGTCCTCGCACCAGTCGTACGCCAGCCGGTCCCGGTCGTGCAGGGCCTGCAGATGACGCCACAGCGCCGCCTCGAACTCCTCCTCCGACCCCGGCTCCGGCCCGTCGAAGGTCGCGACGAACGACGTGAAGCTCTGCGCGCTCGGCTCGAACGTCTCCAGGAACGCGTACAGGTCGTCGAGATGCCGTACGACGGACTCCGCGCCGCCCAGCTCCCCGTAATGATGCTGGAGGACCCGGTGGCGCCGCAGCGCCGCCCGGGCCCCCAGACAGACGAAGTCGTCCTCGGTGATGAACTCCTCGAGTGCCGCGGACACCGCGGCCGGATCCACTGCGCTCACACTGTCCTCGCTCACGGTCGTGCACCGGCCGGGTCACCGCGACCCGGCCGGCACGTCCCAACGTCCTCTTGAAATCAGCGGTCGCCGCGCCCGAACCGCACCGCGGCCAGCGGCGCGACCACCAGGGCGATCCCCGCGGCCCACGCCACCGTCGTCAGCGCCGGGGCGGCCACCGCGCCCTCGCCGTTGACCAGCGCCCGGCAGGCGTCGGCCAGGTTCGACAGCGGGTTGACGTCGGTGAAGGCCCGCAGCCAGCCCGGCATCGTGCCGGTCGGCGCGAAGATCGAGCTGCCGAACTGCAGCGGCAGCACCGCCACCATCCCGATGCCCTGCACCGCCTGCGGACTGTTCAGCGTCAGCCCCAGCAGCACCGACACCCACAGCAGCGCCATCCCGAACAGCATCGTCAGCCCCGCCGCGCCCGCCAGCCCCAGCGCCCCGCCCGGCACCCGAAGGCCCAGCGCGAAGCCCATGCCCAGCAGCACCGCCATGGTGACGGCCATCCGGCCCGCCTCCACCAGCACCTGCGCGGCCAGCACCGAGAAGCGGCTGATCGGCAGGGTGCGGAAGCGGTCCATCATGCCGGTCGAGAAGTCGGAGTTGACGCCGACGCCGGCGGTCATGGCGACGTTGATCGCCACCATCGCCATCAGCCCCGGCATCACGTACTGCACGTACTCGGCCCGGCTCGAGGAGATCGCCCCGCCGAAGACGTACACGAACAGCACGGTGTAGATGACCGGCGCCAGCACCACGTCGAAGAGCGAGTTGGGGTCGGCCTTGATCTGCAGCAGCCCGCGCCGGACAAGCGCCCGCAGATGCGCCGTGCTCCGGCGCAGCCGCAGCACGGGCCCCGCCCCGGCCGTCAGTCCGATCGCCGCGCTGCTCATGACATCGCCTTCTCTCTCTCCGGGGCCGGCGCGCCGGCGGTCAGCGTCAGGAACACCTCGTCCAGCGTGGGCTCGCGGGTGTCGACCCGGGCCAGGGCGAAGCCGTGGGTGCCGAGGAGCCGGACGACCGCCGTCAGGTCGTCGTCCCCCTGCACGGGGATCCGCAGCATGCCCTCGTCGCCGGCCTCGTCCGGCGCCACCCGTACCGCGCCGGACAGCACCGCCCGCATCGCGGGCAGGTCCGCCGGATCGGCCGGCTGCACCCGCAGGACGCTCCCGCCGACCCGGGCCCGCAGCTCCTCCACCGGCCCGTCCGCGATCACCTTGCCGCGGTCGACGACGGCCAGGGCGTCCGCGAGCCGCTCGGCCTCCTCCATGTACTGGGTGGTGAGCAGCACCGTCGTCCCGTTGCCGGTCATCCGGCGCACCTCGTCCCACACCTCGTTGCGGGTCCGGGGATCGAGGCCCGTCGTCGGCTCGTCGAGGAACAGCACCGCCGGCTCACCGACGATGCTCGCCGCCAGGTCCAGCCGCCGCCGCATACCGCCGGAGTACGTACCGGCCGGCCGGTTGCCCGCCTCGGTCAGCGAGAACCGCTCCAGCATCTCCCGGGCCCGCGCCCGGGCGGCCCTGCGCGGCACGTCCAGCAGCCGCGCGATCAGATACAGGTTCTCGAGCCCGGACAGCTTGGCGTCGACCGCCGCGTACTGCCCCGTCAGCCCGATCAGCCGCCGCAGGTCGCGCGCGTCGCGCAGCACGTCGAGCCCGCCTACCACGGCGGTCCCGGCGTCGGGTCTGATCAGCGTGGACAGGATGCGGACGAGCGTCGTCTTGCCCGCGCCGTTGGGCCCGAGCACACCGAGCACCGTCCCGCGCCGGACGGTCAGATCGACGCCGTCCAGGGCGGTGACGGGAGTAGCGCCGCCGAAACGTTTCACGAGGCCCCGGACGCTGATCGCCACGTCCTCGCCCTGAGCCGGAAGGGCCGGAGAGGGAGTCATGGCGGCAGTGCACAACGCGGGCCTACACAAAGCCTGTACTCGCGGCCTCCCGCAGCCCTCCTTCCGACGCCTGCTCCAGGAGTACGTGCGCCTCGTCCCGTCCGCCCAGCGTGAGCGTCATGACCTGGTTGCCGAACCACGGCCCCCCGGTGAGGTCCCAGCGCACCGCCGGCCGCCCCGCCCGCCCGTGACGCCGCAGCAGCCGCCCCAGCGCCCGCCCGCCCCGGGACCAGCCGAAGCGGAACCCGGCGCGCATCACCCCCGGGATGCTGTTGTGCATCGGCGAACACGTCAGCTGCAGCACCCGGCTGGCCACCGGCTCCGTCCACCGGGGCTCCGCGATGTACGCGTGGTGCACGTCCCCCGACAGCACGCAGATCGTCGCCGGCGCCTCCGGCCCCCGCCCCACCTCGGCGATCAGCTCGGTCAGCGCCGTGAACGACCGGGGGAACGCCGCCCAGTGCTCCAGATCCGCCGCCTGCCGTATCCGCTCCCCGGCCCGGGCCCACCGCGCGCCCTTCGCGCCCCCGCACAGCGCGGCGTTCCAGGCCTCCGCGTCATGGATGGCGGGCGGCAGCAGCCACGGCAGCGAACTCCCCAGCAGCAGATGGTCGTACGACCCCGGATCGTCCAGCATCTGCTCCCGCAGCCACTTCCACTCGCCCGCGTCGAGCATCGCCCGCCGGTCCTCCGCCAGCACCCGCGCGCACCGCGAGTCGGCCATCAGCAGCCGCACCCGGCCGAAGTCCCGGCGGAAGCTCCAGCGCACGGACGTCACGTCGGCGTCGGCGCGCTCGGCGAACTCCCGTACCGGCGCCGTCCCGTCGTCCGCCGCCCGCACGGCCTTGAACAGCGGGTCCGCGGCCAGCTCGGCGGGGGCGAGATTGCCCAGGTGCTGGTGCACCCAGTACGACATCAGCCCGCCGGTGATCCGCTCGTGCCACCAGGACGTGGCGCGGATCTCGCGCTGCCAGGCGTCGGAGGTGTTCCAGTCGTCGATCACGTCGTGATCGTCGAAGATCATGCAGCTGGGCACGGTGGACAGCAGCCAGCGCACCTCGGGGTCGAGCCAGGACTCGTAATAGAGGAGCGTGTACTCCTCGTAGTCGGCTATCTGCCCGCCGGGACCGTCCGGATCGGCGATGTCCCGCCGCCCGGCGAGCTGTTCACGGATCCCGGCGGAGGTCTCGTCCGCGTACACCTGATCCCCGAGGAGCAGCAGCACGTCCGGCCGCTCACCGGCCGGCGCCCCCGCCAGCCGCTGGGCGAGCGCGTCCAGCGCGTCCGGCCCCACCGGATCGTCGTCGCCGTCGGGCTTCGCGGCCCAGCGGCACGAGCCGAACGCCAGCCGCAGCGGCGGCCCGCCGGCGGCGCGGACGCGGATGACGGACGGGGGGAACGGGCTGTCGGGCGGCGGCCACACCGGGCGGCCGTCCAGGGCGACCTCGTACGGGTCGTCGGTGCCCGGGACCAGGCCGGTCACGGTGATCAGCGCGTAGTGGTGTCCGGCGACCCGCCAGGTGCGCGCGCTGCCCGCGGCGCCCGTGGCCGTGCGTACCGTGGCCTCGCAGGGGCCGTCGGCCTCGATCCAGATCGTCGCGTTCGCCCCCGCGTCGGCGTCCGCGTCCGCGTCGACGTAGCGCAGCAGCGGCCCAAGGCGCAGCTCGGCCATCCGGCCCTCCAGGTAGTCGGTGGGCCCCCGAGCGTAGAGAAGGACCGCCCCGCAGATCCAGGTTCGGGCGGACCCGGGTCGTCCCCGGGCCCGCCCGGTGTGTCAGCAGCCGCTCAGGACCGACGACAGCTTCGTCTTCTCCGCCTGCTCCAGGCTCAGGCCGTACTTGTACTTCACGGACACCCACATCCGCGCGTACATGCAGTGGTACGCGGTACGCGGCGGCATCCAGGCGTCGGGGTCCCGGTCGCCCTTGGACTGGTTGACGTTGTCCGTCACCGCGATGAGCTGCGACGACTCGAGGTCGTTGGCGAACGCCTGGCGGCGGGCCGTGGTCCAGCCCGAGGCCCCCGAGCGCCAGGCCTCGGCGAGCGGGACGACGTGGTCGATGTCGACGTCGCCGGACGCGGTCCAGGTGGCGCCGTCGTACGGGGAGTACCAGCTGCCGCTGGTGGCGGCGCAGCTCGAGTTCGTCACCACGCCGGTGCCGTCGCGGACCAGGACGACCTCACGGGTGTCGCAGCTGCCGGTCTGGGTGATCCAGTGCGGGAACTTGTCCCGGCTGTAACCGGTGGACGAACCCTCTGCCTTGACCGTCAGGGCGGCGAGGTACGTCCGGGCGGTGGCGGCGCTCGGCGGGGTGGGGGGCGCCGCCTGGGCGCCGGAGGGGGTGAGGAGGAGCAGCAGGGGTGCGAGGACGGCGAGGAGCGTCAGTCGACGCGCGTAGAGACGTGGGCGGGGTTTGCGTGACATACGAACTCCTTGGGAGCACTGGGGGGATTGACCCGGAACGCCGCGGCGTTCCGGGGGTGCCGTACCCAGCTTCAAGGCGTGCGCATGTCAATGCAAGAGGCGCAAGGGTGTACGGAGGCGCTTTGTATGTACGAAGAGGTGAAATTAAACGGCGGTTGTCGCCCCCGTCGGACAACAGCCGCCCGGAAACAAGGAGATCTTCAGCTCACGATCCGCAGCTCGACCCCACCGTCCGGCCCCGGAGCCACCCGCACCTGCTCCAGCGTCTCCACCGCCACCGTCGGCCCGAGCTCCGCCGCCCGCGGGCCGACCCCGACCACCTGCATCCCGGCCGCCTTCGCCGCCCGGATCCCGGCGTCGGCGTCCTCGAACACCACGCAGTCCGCCGGCGCCACGCCCAGCTCCGCCGCCGCCAGCAGGAACCCCTCCGGGTCCGGCTTGCTCGCGCTCACCGACTCCGCCGTGATCCAGGCGGCCGGGATCGCCAGCCCGCCGGCGTCCATCCGCGCCTTCGACAGCGCGCGGTCCGCGGACGTCACGAGCGCGTGCGGGACGCCGCCGTCCCGCAGGGCCGCCAGGAACGCCGGGGCGCCGGCGACGGGGACGATCCCCTCGGTGTCCTCCGTCTCCCAGACCAGCATCCGGGCGTTGTCCGCCAGATTCCGCTCCACCGGACGCTCCGGGAAGAGCATCGCCAGGGTGGCGTGGGCCTGCCGGCCGTGCACATGGGGGAGGACCGCGGCGGGGTCCACCCCGTTCTCGGCGGCCCAGCGGCTCCAGGCGCGGTCGACGGAGGCGTCGGAGTTGATCAGGGTGCCGTCCATGTCCAGCAGGACGGCGCGGGCCGTGAGGCGCATACGGGCACTCCGGGGCGTCGGGGTTTTGTTCTCCCATGATACAAAATTGCGGGCACACCTTCCACCACGGACGGCCGGACTACGTGCGGCTCTCCAGCGACCTGCGGGTGTTCGGCCCGTAGACGCCGTACGGGTCCCCGGTGACCCGGTTGAACCTCTGGTAGGTGCCGACGGCCTTCTCCACCCGCGAGCCGTACTCCCCGTCGACCGGCCCGTAGTAGACGCCGGCATCCCGCAGCCGCCGCTGGAGCTCCACGACCTCCGCCCCCGACGAACCGCGGCTCAGCGTCGGCGCGGGCGGCGGCGTGGTGGGCCGGGGGGTCGGCGTCGGCGTCCGGCTGGGGGTGGGCGACGGCGAGGCGGAGGGTGACGCGGACGGGGACGCCGACGGTGAGGCGGACGGGGACGCGGAGGGGGACTCGGACGCGGTGGGCGACGGCGGGGCGGAGGGCGTCTCGGACGGCGCGTCCGACGCCGTCGCGGTGGCGTCCGGGCGGTCGGGGCCCGCGTCGGTCTCCTCCGGGGCCGAGGTGGCCAGGACGGCGGCGACGCCCGCCACGGCCAGCACCGCGACGGCGGCCCCCGCGATCAGCAGCGTCCGCCGTCCGCGCGGCGCGGGCCGCGGGGGCGCGGGGCGCCGCGCGGGCTCGACGAGCGGCGGGAGCTCGGTCGTGTCGTCGCCGGTGCCGCCCTCGAAGAGCTCCAGGTCCTCCTGGTCGGGCGTATGCCCGGTCCGCACCGACCGCTCGGCGGTCTGCGTCACGTACGGACGGATCAGCTGCGGCCCGGCGTCCCGCGCCCGCGGACCGCCCGCGGCCCGGATGGCGCACCCGCACTCCGGAGTGCCGTACGCGTTGTACCGCGCACCGCACTGCGGGCAGCTCTGGTCGTTCACCGCTCTTTCCCCTCCATCGAATGCCTAGCGATTATGCAGAAAGCGGCTCACGGTGCCCAGGCCGGGCCCGCTGCCCGATGGCCCCCCGGGAGGCCATAACGGATCAAACGGGCGACTATGGGTGCCATGGCGCAGGATCAGCCCGGCAGTGAGCCCCCCGGCCCGGACGGACCGTATCCACGAGGTGAGACGACCGCCCCCGAGTCGTACGCCCCGGACGGCACGCAGGAGCGCTCGCACCGCAACGTCATCGTCTCCATCGGCGCGCTCCTCAGCGGCATGCTGCTCGCCGCCCTCGACCAGACCATCGTGTCGACCGCGCTGCCGACCATCGTCAGCGAACTCGGCGGCCTGGAGCACCTCTCCTGGGTCGTCACCGCGTACATCCTGGCCTCGACGGCCGCGACCCCCCTCTGGGGCAAGCTCGGTGACCAGTACGGACGCAAGAAGCTCTTCCAGTCCGCGATCCTGATCTTCCTCGTCGGCTCCGTCCTGTGCGGCATCGCGCAGAACATGCCGCAGCTCATCGCCTTCCGCGCGATCCAGGGCCTGGGCGGCGGCGGCCTCATGGTGCTGACGATGGCGATCGTCGGCGACATCGTCCCGCCCCGCGACCGGGGCCGCTACCAGGGCCTCTTCGGCGCCGTCTTCGGCGCCACCAGCGTCCTCGGCCCCCTCCTCGGCGGTGTCTTCACCGAGCAGCTGAGCTGGCGCTGGGTCTTCTACATCAACCTCCCGATCGGCGTGGCCGCCTTCTTCGTCATCGCCTCCGTCCTGCACATCCCCCGCCACGCCACCCCGCACCGGATCGACTACCTGGGCGTGGTGCTCATCGCGTCCTTCGCCACCTCGCTGGTGCTCCTCACCTCCCTCGGCGGCAACACCTGGGCCTGGGACTCCCCGGAGATCATCGGCCTCGGCGTGCTGGGCGCCGTGCTGCTGGTGGCCTTCGTGTACGTGGAGGGGCGGGCCGCCGAACCGGTCATCCCGCTGAAGCTGTTCCGGATCCGCACCTTCGTCCTGTGCTCGGTGATCGGCTTCGTCGTCGGCTTCGCGATGTTCGGCGCGATGACCTACCTCCCGACGTATCTGCAGGTCGTCCGGGGCGTCACGCCCACCATGTCCGGTGTGCACATGCTGCCCATGGTCGCCGGTCTGCTCATCGCCTCCACCGGCTCCGGCCAGCTCATCAGCCGCACCGGGCGCTGGAAGATCTTCCCCGTCCTCGGCACCGCGATCACCGCCGCCGGACTGCTGCTCCTGCACGAGCTGCGCGTCGACTCCTCGAACTTCGCCACGGGCACGTACTTCTTCGTCTTCGGCTTCGGACTCGGCCTGGTCATGCAGGTGCTGGTGCTCGCCGTGCAGAACGCCGTCGGCTACGAGGACCTGGGCGTCGCGACCTCCGGGGCCACGTTCTTCCGCTCCATCGGCGCCGCGTTCGGCGTGGCGGTCTTCGGCACGATCTTCACCAGCCGGCTGGGCACCCATCTCCGGGAGAACCTGGCCGGGCGGCAACTGCCGGGCGGCGCGAGCGTCGAGTCCCTGATGGCCGACCCGCGCGGGCTGGCGCAACTCCCGGGGGCGCTGCGGCTGCCGGTGCTCACCGCGTACTCCACCGCCATCACCGACGTGTTCCTGTACGCGATGCCCGTCGCCCTCGTGGCCTTCGTCGTGTCGTGGTTCCTGAAGGAGGACCCGCTGCGCGGCACCGTCACCGTGCCCGACGCCAGCGAGACCCTGGCCACCAACCCGGTCGAACGCTCCTCGCGCGAGGAACTCACCCGCGCCCTCACCATCCTCAGCACCCGCGAGGGCCGCCGCGAGCTGTACCGGGACATCACCGCCCGCGCCGGCCTCGACCTCCATCCGGCGTCGAGCTGGCTGCTGCTGCGGCTCCTGCGGTACGGATCGGCGGACCCGGCGCTGCTCGCCGCCCGGGCGGACCTGCCGATCGCGGTCGTGACCACGGCCGCCCGGGAGGTCGAGGGGCGGGGCTACGGCGCCCGGGAGGGCAATCCGCTGGTCCTCACCGACGCGGGCCGCGGGCCGGCGGTCAGGCTGGCGCGGGCCCGCGAGGAGGCCATGTCCGAACTCCTCGGCGACTGGTGGACCCCGGACCGCCCGAAGGATCTGTCGAACCTGGTCACCGAGCTGTGCGCGGAGCTCTCCGGCTCCGACGAGGAGGCCCCGTACGACGATTACCCCCGCCGCACCCCGGTCCCCGGCGCCGACACGGGCGGCGGCCACGACCTGAACCACCACAGCCGGCACCGGTTCCACGGCGACTACCGCGGCGGGGAATGAGGTCCGTCAGACGGTCAGGTCCTTCGCGTAGCAGTGCTCCGCCCAGTCCTCGTCGATGTACTTCGGGATCTCGGCGTAGCCGTGCGCCTCGTACATCGCGCGGGCCTCCGTGAGCACCGTGCGGGTGTTGAGGACCAGCCGGGTGCCGGCCAGCAGCCGGGCCTCCTCCTCGGCCGCCAGCAGCAGCCGCCGGCCCAGGCCCCCGCGGCGGGCGGCCGGGCGGACGTACAGCCGCTTGAGCTCGCAGCAGCCCGGGGCGCCCGGCAGGACCCGTACACCGGCGAAGCCCAGCAGTGTGCCGTCCGCGTCGCGGGCGCCGAGGAAGACGCCGCGGGGCGGCTCCAGGTCGCCGGACTCGTCCCAGGCCAGGGCCTCATCGAGCTCGGCGTCCGTCGCGGGCCGGCCGAAGATCCGCTCGCCGGTCTCCGCGAAGTACTCCCGGACGGCCTCGGCGACCTGCGGATTCTCGTACGGTTCGGGGGCCAGGACTATGGCCCCCAGGGCAACGTCCGCCATCTCACGCCCCCTTGGGGCCGGCGCTCCGGACCACCTCGAACGACCACACCTCGGACCCCGAGGCGGCGGGCCGCTGCGCTCCCGTACCACCGCCGCCGCCCTGGTGGGCGCTCTTCATCGGCCCCTCCATCCAGGCCCGGAACGCGGCCTCGTCCCGCCACCGCGTGTACACCAGATACCGGTCGGTGCCCTCCACCGGCCGCAGCAGCTCGAACCACTCGAAGCCGTCGGAGCCCTCCACGGCCCCGGCCCGCGACGCGAACCGCTTCTCGAGCACCTCACGCTGCTCGGCGGGGACGGTCAGCACATTGATCTTCACGATGCTGGACACACGAAACCTTTCACCGGCGGGAACCGGCTCCGGCACCCGCGCTCGACTCGCTGCGAGCAGTCTCCTACATCCACCCGCCGGAAGGCCGCCGCGTTTCCCCCGGACAGCGCGACGCCCCCGTCCGGCGCGGTGCCGGAACGGGGGCGTCGAATGACAGGGCGACGGCGGCGGGGCCGCCGTCCGGCTGTCCGCGGATCAGACCCCGAGGATCTGCTTCAGCGGGTCGATCGCGAAGTACGCCAGGAACAGCAGCGCGGAGCCCCACAGCAGCCAGTGCACCTCGCGGGCCTTGCCCATGACGGTCTTGATGACCACGTAGGAGACGAAGCCGGCGCCGATGCCGTTGGTGATGGAGTACGTGAACGGCATGACGGCGATGGTGAGGAACGCCGGGATGGCGATGTCGTAGCGGTCCCACTCGATGTGCCGGACCTGCGTCATCATCAGGAAGCCCACCGCGACCAGGGCGGGCGCGGCGGCCTGCATCGGGACGATGGTCAGCAGCGGCGCCAGGAACAGCGCCAGGCCGAACAGAGCACCGGTGACGAGGTTCGCGAAACCGGTCCGCGCGCCCTCACCGACACCCGCGGCGGACTCGATGTACGTCGTGGCCGACGACTGCGAGGCGGCACCACCGGCGACGGCGGCCGCGGCGTCGATGAACAGCACGCGGCCCAGACCCGGCACCTGGCCGTTCTCGTCGAGGAGTCCGGCCTCGGCGGTGACACCGACGACCGTGCCCATCGTGTCGAAGAAGTCCGACAGGATGAGGGTGAAGATCAGCAGGACGATGGTCAGCATGCCGACCTCGTCGAAGGAGCCGAGCAGGTCGAACTTGCCGAGCAGCCCGAAGTCGGGGCTGGCGACCGGCTTGTCCGGCAGCGACGGCGTGGTCAGACCCCACGACTTGATGTCGGCGACCTTGTCGATGACGATCGCGACGACCGTCATGGCGACGATGCTGATGAGGATCGCGCCCTTCACCTTGCGGGCGAGCAGCACGATGGTCGTCAGCACACCGAGGCAGAAGACCAGGATCGGCCAGCCCTGCAGGGTGCCGTTGCCCAGCTGCACCGGCACGGTGGTGTTGGCGACGTCCGGGATACGGGTGATGAAGCCGGAGTCCACGAAGCCGATGAAGGCGATGAACAGGCCGATGCCGACGCTGATCGCCTGCTTGAGCGGCTGCGGGATGGCGTGCATGACGGCCTCACGCAGACCGGTCAGCACCAGGACGCAGATGAGCAGACCCTCGAGGACCACCAGGCCCATCGCGTCTTCCCACGACATGAGCGGCGCGATCTGGAAGGCGACGACCGCGTTCAGGCCGAGTCCGGCCGCCAGGGCGAGCGGCAGGTTGCCGCCGAGACCCATGATCACGGTCATCACGCAGGCGACGAGCGCCGTCGCGGTGGCCAGCTGGCCGGCGTCCAGGGTGTCGCCGAACTTGTCCTTGGCGCTGCCCAGGATGATCGGGTTCAGTACCAGGATGTACGCCATCGTGAAGAACGTGGCGAACCCGCCGCGTATCTCCCGGCTGTACGTCGAGCCGCGCTGGCTGATGCGGAAGAGCCGGTCGATGCCACGCCCCTCGCTTCCGCTTGTGGTGGGCGGAGGGGCGGGTGGACCTTGTGTGACGGTGTGCATGACTGCGCTCCTGCAGCGTGGACAGTTGAGGGGGGAGGGCCGCGGCGCCGCGTGCGCAATGCGTGCTAACGCGAACACAGTTCCGGTCGCCCTGCGTGCGGAGTATTACGCATCTTGGGGCGAGGAACAATGACTGCGAGGCAAGGGATGGTTGAAGAGTTGTGTGACGACTCTCGTCGGATCCTCTGAAATGTTCCGTACAACTAGCGGTGACCATTGGATCCACGACGCGTGACTGTCTACGCTCCACCCGTGCACCCAAACCTCCCCTTTAACGCGCGCGCCGCACGCACACTGCGGGTACGACTTGGGTTGACCCCCGGCCATGTCGCTTACGGCATGCGCGCCTCGTACGGCATGACGCACATCACCCCCGACCACATAGCGGCCTGGGAACGCGAGGTCGCCGCCCCCAACTCGAACGAACTCGTCGCCCTTGCCGGCGCCCTGTGGTGTACCCCCCGCGACCTCATGGGGGAACCCCGCACCCTGCACGAACACCGGATCGCCCGGGGTATCCCGGTCGAGGACATCGCCCACGCCGTCGGGATCGACGTCCACGACTACGTCCGGATGGAGGAGTCGGGCCGGTGGTCCGGCAACCGCTTCCAGGTCGAGGCCCTTGGCCGGGCGCTCGGCCTGTCCGGGGCCGAGCTGTTCGCCGTGACCGGGCAGGAAGAGCAGCTGGCACAGCTCCTCACCGAAGCGGTCTCCACCCGCTGGCAAGCCCACATCAAGGAAGTGGAGACGCTTGTCGGCCTGGAAAAACGGGATCTGAAGGGCCCGTTGCGCACCATGCACACCGAGTACCAGACCCTCATCACCGGCACCCTCAGCCGCGCCGGCGGGGCGGCCTCCTCCGGCGACGCCGGCCGCAACTATCTCGACCGTCTCGTCCCGCGGTTCTGGGAGCTGGTCCAGCAGAAGAAGTAACCAAAGCGATACGTGAACACCCCTGGGTACGGGCCCGCACCCCGGCCTGGGAGTGCAGTGCGCGACCCGGTTGTCGTCGTCGTTGCCCGTGGAGAACATCTCCCCGGTGTACAGGCCGCGCGACAGCGCCCGGCCGTGGGTACGGGCCGGTCCGGCGGCGTCCGCCGCGTACACCGGCACCGGCTCGCGGGCCGGTGGACGTGCGCGAGGATGGGCGCATGAGCTTCCCGGACGGCGAACGACAGGACTGGGTGCGCTACTGGCGGGACCCGGCGCGGCCCGTGGAGGCCATGCACGCGCACTACGTCCGGCACGCGTTCCACAAGCACAGCCACGACGCGTACTCCTTCGGCGTCACCGAGGAGGGCGCCCAGGGCTTCCGCTGCCGGGGCGGCGCGCACACCAGCGCGGCGGGCCTGGTGATGACCTTCAACCCGGACGATCCGCACGACGGCCACGCCGCCGCGGCGGTCGGCTACCGGTACCGGATGGTGCACGTCGCCCCCGACGTCGTACGGGAGGTGCTCACCGACGCCCACGGCCCCGCGGCGCCCATGCCGCTGTTCCCGCACCCCGTGCACCACGACGCGGTGCTCCAGCGGGCGCTGCTGCGGCTGCACGCGGCGCTCGCGGCCGGGGAGGACGCGCTGACCAGGGACGAACGGCTGACGGCCGTGGTGCTGGCGATGATCCGCCGCCGCGCGACCCGCTCCCCGGGGCTCCCCGCCGCGCCGGGACACGGGGCGGCGACCGCACGCCGGGCGCGGGCGCTGCTGCGGGAGGGGTACGCGGACGGGTTCTCCGGGGAGGAACTGGCGGCGGCGGTGGGGAGCAGCCGGTTCGCCCTGTACCGGGCCTTTCGGCGGGAGTTCGGGCTGTCGCCGAGCGAGTACCGGCGCCAGTTGCGGCTGCGGGAGGGGCGCCGGCTGCTCGCCGCGGGGGTGGCGCCGGCGGAGGTGGCGGGGGCGGTGGGGTTCGCGGACCAGAGCCATTTCCACCGGTGGTTCGTACGGTGTTACGGGGTCACGCCGGGGGTGTACGCGCGGGGGGCCTGACCTCTGTTCACGCGCGGCGGGAACGGGCGTAGTGCTCGCGGGCCTTGGCCCGGTTGCCGCAGACGGCCATCGAGCACCAGCGGCGGGTGCCGTTCTTGGACACGTCGTAGAAGTGCAGGATGCACGTCGGTCCCGCGCACGCCCTGATCCGCTCGGGCCGGTCGTCGAGCAGGCGCAGATAGTCCTCGGCCGCGACCCAGGCCGGCAGCTGGTGCGGGGCGTCGGTCTCGATCCGCTGCTCCGGCCCGTCGGGGCCGAGTTCGTGCCGGACCCGGCCGTGGGCGAGGACCGCGTTGAGGGCGGGAGGGCCGCCGGGGTCGTCGGGGTGGTCGGCGATCCGGTACAGCGCGGAGCGCGCCGCGAGGAGGGCGTCGAGGGTGGCGGCGTCGGCCCGTACCCCGTTCAGCCGGGCCGCGATCCCGGGGGACGCGAGCCAGACGGCGAGGCCGTCGGTGGAGGTGAGCAGGTCCTGGACCTCGCCGTCCAGCATCCACCGGGTGTTCATCAGGTCGATGGAGACGGGCTCGCCGGTCAGCGGGCGGGGGTCCTGGGTGCTGCTCATGACACCGAGTCTAACCGGTCAAGGGTCGGAAGCAGGTTGACGATGCTCGCACCTAACCTTTAAAGTCGCTTTAAGCGGTTAGGGGGAAAGGCCTCCGACCCCGTACGAGGGCAGGGACATGAGCAGCACTCCGACGTCACTGAAAACCGGGCATGTGGGACTGAACGTCACCGACCTGGACCGGTCGATCGCCTTCTACCGGGCCGTCTTCGGCTTCGAGGTCGGCACCGAGGGCAAGGAGGAGGGACGCAGGTACGCCCTCCTGACCAGGGACGGGCAGATGCTGCTGACGCTGTGGCAGCAGAGCAGTGCGGGGTTCGCCGCCGACCGGGCGGGGCTGCATCATCTGTCGTTCCAGGTCGAGTCGGTCGAGGAGGTTCGGGCGGCGGAGGCGGTCCTGAAGGATCTGGGCGCCGAGTTCGCGTACGAGGGCGTCGTCCCGCACGGCGAGGGCGCGGACTCCGGCGGGATCTTCTTCGGCGACCCCGACGGCGTCCGGCTGGAGATCTACACCCCGTCCGGCGCCGCGGCCGACTCCGGCGAGGCCCCCACCGCGGGCGCTCCGACCTGCGGTTTCTTCTAGGGAGCCGGGGATGGCCACCTACACCACGGGTGAACGGGACGTACAGCACCGCGCCGGCCTGAGCGGTCCCGCCGCCAACGCCCTGCGCGGCATCCGGCCGGCCGTACCGCAGGTGGCCGCCGACTTCCTCGCCGCCCAGCCGATGCTGGTCGTCGGCGCGACGGCCCCCGGCGGCGCGATCTGGGCCACGGTCCTCACGGGGGAGCCGGGCTTCCTGGGGGTCCCGGACCCCGGGGTGCTGACGATCGGGGCCCGGCCCCTGCCGGAGGACCCGCTCGCGGGGGCGCTGGCCGCGCCGGCCGCCAGGCTCGGGTCGATCGCGATCGAGCCGGCCACACGGCGGCGGATGCGGCTGAACGGGGTCTCGCGGCCGGCGGGGGAGGGGCTGCGGGTCCAGCTGGACCAGGTGATCTCGAACTGCCCGAAGTATGTGCAGAAGCGATCATTCACCCGGGTGCCGCCCGGCCCCCGCGCCGCACACCGCGGCGACCGGCTGACGACGGCCCAGCAACTGGCGATCGCGACGGCCGACACGTTCTTCGTCGCCACCGCCTCCCCGGCCGGCGACGCGGACGCCTCCCACCGGGGCGGCAACCCCGGCTTCGTCTCGGTCCTCTCCCCAACCCGCCTGCGCTGGCCGGACTACCGGGGCAACGCCATGTTCCTGACCCTGGGCAACCTGGCCCTGAACCCGTCGGCGGGCCTGGTCTTCCCGGACTGGGACACGGGCACACTGCTCCAGGTCAGCGGCTCGGCGGAGGTCGTGTGGGAGGGGACGGAGCGGTCGGTGGAGCTGGAGGTCCGGGAGGTCAGCGAGATCACGGGGGCGGTGCCGCTGCGGTGGGGGGAGGTGGAGTACTCGCGGTTCAATCCGCCGGTGTGACGCGCTGTGGCAGGGGTCGGCGACGAACGTCTCGTCCGGGAGGCGCGGTCGTCGGCCCATGCCGCCGCTGCGGGCGATCAGTCCTGGGAAACGGTCGCAAACGGCATGGGTGTTAGTTTCCTTCCCGTGCCAGCACACCAGGACGAGACCAGGGCGGCCTACGACGGGGTCGTCGAACTGTATGCGTCGATGTTCACCAGTCGGCTGGAGACGCGGCCGTTCGCGCGAAACATGATCGGCACGTTCGCCGAGCTCGTGCGCGACACGGGGAACCTGCGGGTGGCCGACGTCGGGTGCGGGCCGGGTCATCTCACGGCCATGCTGCACGACTTGGGGCTGGACGCCTTCGGCATCGACCTCTCCCCGGCCATGATCGCCCACGCCCGGCGGTCCGAGCCGGCGCTGAGGTTCGACGAAGGACGAATGGAGGCCCTGCCGGTCGAGGACGGCGCGCTGGGCGGAGTGCTGGCCCACTACTCGGTGATCCACACCCCACCCGAAGAACTGCCCGCCCTACTCGCCGAGCAGGCACGTGTCCTGGCACCGGGAGGCCTGCTCCTGGTGTCCCTCTTCGGGACCGAGGGGCCGGAGCCGGCCCGCTTCGACCACAAGGTGGCGCCCGCGTACAGCTGGCCGGTGGATCAGTTCGCTTCGCTGCTGGCCGGGGCCGGACTCGTCACGGTGGCCCGATTGCTCCACGATCCCGCGACGGAGCGGGGCTTCCTGGACGCCCACGTACTGGCTCGCCGCCCGTAGCTCGTGGTCGGGGCCCAGCCTCCGGGGGCTGCGTTGGATCCCGTTCCACTCTCGATCAGGGAGGCGGTGGCGATGGCAGCGGGTCGGCGACGAATGTCCCCCATCCAGGAGACGCGGTCACCAGCCCTCGCCGCTTCAGGTCGGACATGGCCTTTGCCGCGGTGGAAGGGACGACACCGAACTCGTTGCTGAGGGGCACGGCCCCGGGGAGACGGGACCGCGGCGGGTAGCTGCCGCTCCTGATACGACGTTCCACCTCCGCGGCGATCTGTGACCACGCGGGCCTTGTCGGGTCCAGTTCCATACGCGTCACGCTCGATGCTGCGGCGTAGGGGCGGCGGGCTACGGCAGCGGGTCCGCGACGAACGACCCCTTGTGCGGCAGCGTCTCGATCAGCCCCCGCTCCCGCAGGTCCTGCAACGCGCGCCGGACGGTGCGGTCGGCGACCCCGTAGTGCTCGGCCATCCGGACAATACCCATCAGCGCTCCGCCCGGCGGGATACGGCCGGAACGGATCTCCTGCTCGATCTCACGGGCCACTCGCTGCCACTCGTACTCGGCCATGACACCAGCGTCGCGCGGTATGCCAAGGGCTGCATTGTCGGCACATGGCGCATCGCGGGCGACCATGGCGTACCGTGGTATATATCCAGCGTCCCAGGGCGGCCGGGCAAGGGGCGCGCCTGGGGCTGAGCCGACTGATGGGAGTCGACCTGTGTGGAGCCTCATGGCGGCGGTGCCGGATCCGGATCCGGTTCAAGGTGACTTTTCGGAGGTGATGCCGTGATGCATCAGCCACTGCGGCGGCTGCCGTGGACCGACGAAGGACGCCCCGCCTACGTACCCGTCGGCGACGGGATGGTGAACCGCATCGCCGACGCCATGGAGCTGGAGATCCTGGCCGGGGCGCTACGGGATGCCGGGCGGGCGGAGGATCTGGTCCGGGCGGTGGAGACGTCGCTCGCGGAACTCCGGACGGCGGTGAAGTGGCTGGCCCATGCGTTGCGAGACGCTGTGGATGTCGCCGTGCTGCGGGGTGAGCGGCTTGGAGTCGAAGAAGGGAAGCCATTGGAAGTCCCGTCTACGTCAGCGGGTCCTGGCCTCGTCGGCCAGTCGATCCAGGTGATGCTCGGGGCAGACGGCGCAGGTCGCTGAGGGCTGTTGAAGGGCAAGGCCGTCGGCTGAGGTTGGATCCGCTCGCCCATTGTCGAGGCAACCTCAGCCGTCAACCCTGGCTGGTGCGCTGTCGAAGGGCGAGCTCAACCCGCCTGTTCCACGACGCGAAAACGCAGGCGGGACTTGGCGGCCGGAACCTCCGGAGGGATCTTCCGTACCCGTTCCACCGGCCCCTCGGACACAGCCTCCGCCAGCGTCGGCCACAAGCGGGCAGCAGGGACGTTGTGCTCCAGGAAGGCCAGCGTCCACACGCCCGGGTGGCGTTGGAACAGTTGGCGGGCGGCCGTTGACGCCGTTCCGCGGCGGCGGTGGCCGCGTGCGACGAAGAACTCGCTCACGTTCCAGGCGCCGTCGTCGCCGGGGACGTCGCAGCGGATCAGGGCGAAGCCCGCCAGGAGGCCGTCCGCCGTGATCAGGTACGCCTCGCGGTTCGCGGATGTGAAGTAGTCGTCCAGCCAGGGGTAGTCGAATGCGCCCTCCGGGGTCAGCTCCGTCGGCTGGAACTCCGAGAAGTCGTGCAGGTGCAGCTGCAGCAGCCGCTCGAGGATGGGTCTGTCCGCGGTGGTCACGGGTACGGTCCGTACGTTCACGCGGGTGCCCGGAGCCCGCTCAGCGTGAGCGTGACCAGGCGCTCCACCGCCGACGGTGTGTCCAGCGTGCTCGCCGCCGAGAGGGCGTGGAGGGTGTACGTCGCCAGTTCGTCCGGGGGGATGTCCCGGCGGACGTCCCCCGTCCCGGCCGCGTCCGCGATCAGGTCGCGGACGAATTCCCTGAGGTGTTCGTGGGCCGCCGCCACGTGTTCGCCGCTGTGGAGGAGCGCGTTGAGGCGGGGGTCGTGGGCGCGGCGGTGGGAGGTCGCCGTCGCGTAGCCGGTGAGGACCGCCTCGAGGCGGTTCAGCGGGCCCGGGGTGCGGTCGCGGATCTCCAGCAGGCGCCGGAGGTGGTCGTCGATCTGCCGGTCGTGCCACGCCCGGAGGATCGCCTCGACGTCCGGGAAGTGGCGGTACAGCGTCGCCCGTCCGATGCCGGTGGACTTCGCGATCTGCGACATCGTCACGCCCGTGAGCCCGTGTTCGGCGACCAGGGCCGCCGTGGCGTCCAGGGTGGCGTCGCGGACGGCGTCCCGGTGCGCCGCGATCGTCTCGCTCCAGATTTTCGGCATGCCGTCATCGTACGACGTGGATCCGTACACCTCGACCAGGTGAGAACAGTCTGACTTGACTCGGACACTCTGTATCGAAAAAACTGGGGACCGTTCGCGTCACCGAGACGTGCCGACTTACGGAGTTCCCCATGCCCGGACTGCCCTCCCACCCCGACACCGCGTCCGCCGACGACCCCGTGCGCCCCGGCTGGTCCCGCGCCCGCAAGCTGACCGTCGCCGCCCTGCTCCTCGCGGTGCTGGTGCTCGTCGCCGTCCTGCATCTGAGCGGCGTCATCGGCGGCGGGGAGGGCCACTGATGATCGAGGCCACCGGGCTCACCAAGCGGTACGGGAGCGTCACGGCCGTCGACGGCCTGTCGTTCACCGTGCCTCCCGGGGCCGTGACCGGGTTCCTCGGCCCCAACGGGTCGGGGAAGTCCACGACCATGCGGATGATCATGGGGCTGGACGCGCCGACCGCGGGCGCCGTCACCGTCGGCGGCCGCCCGTACACCGGCTACCGGCGCCCCCTGCGCGCCGTCGGAGCGCTGCTCGACGCCACGGCCGTGGCCGGCGGCCGGTCCGCCGTCAGCCATCTGCGCTGGCTGGCCCTCAGCAATGGCATCCCCCGCGCACGCGTCGGCGAGGTGCTGCGCCAGGTCGGCCTGGCCACCGCGGCGCGCCAGCACGTCGGCGGCTTCTCCCTCGGCATGGCGCAGCGCCTCGGCATCGCCGCCGCGCTGCTCGGGGACCCGCCGGTGCTGATGTTCGACGAGCCGGTCAACGGCCTGGACCCGGACGGCGTCGCCTGGATCCGTACGCTGCTCAAGTCCCTGGCCGCCGAGGGCCGCACGGTGTTCCTCTCCAGCCATCTGATGAGCGAGATGGCGCTGACCGCCGACCGCCTGGTCATCATCGGCGGCGGCCGGCTGATCGCCGAGACCACCGTGGACGCCCTCCTCGCCTCCGGCGCCGGCAATGCCGTACGGGTCCGCTCCGCCGACGCCGGCACCCTCGCCGCCGTACTGGCCGAACGCGGCGCCACCGTCACCACCGAGCCCGACGGCGCGCTGCGGATCGCCGGCGCGAGCGTGGACGAGGTCGGCGAGGTGGCGCGGGTTCGGGGCCTCGGGCTGCTGGAGCTGTCGCAGCAGCGGATGTCCCTGGAGCAGCGCTACATGGAGCTGACCCGCGAGGCCACCGAATACCGGGCCGACACCGCTTCCGTACCCGCCACCCGACAGTGAGGGGCCGTCTCATGACCGCCGTCACCGCGCCCCCGGCGACCGGACGCCGCCGGGGCGACTTCACGAACGTACTGCGCGCCGAGTTCCACAAGCTCACCACGGTCCGCTCCACCTACTGGACCCTGCTGGTCGCCGGCGCCTCGAACATCGCCTTCGCCGCCCTCGCCGCCGCGGTCCTGGCGCCCCGGCTCGACAAGTCCGACCTCGCCCACGTCGACGTCGTCCAGCTAGCCCTCGCCGGACTGCACGTCTCCCAGGTCGCGTTCGGGGTCCTCGGCACGCTGTTCGTCACCGCCGAGTACAGCTCCGGGATGATCCGTACGACGCTGGCCGCCGTCCCCCGCCGCCGCAGCGTCCTGACGGCGAAGGCCGCCGTCTTCGCCGGCGTCGCACTCGTCACGTCCACCGTGTCCACGTTCGCCGCCTACCTCGCCTTCCGGGCGGCCCTTCCCCCGGACACCCTGACCGGCACCGCGCTGTCGGACCCGGGGGTGGCCCGGGCGGTGTTCGGGGGCGGGCTGTATCTGACGGTGTTCGGGCTGTTCGGGCTCGGGCTCGGGGTGCTGCTGCGGTCGTCGGCCGGGGCCATCGCGACGCTGCTCGGGGTGCTGTTCGTACCGAACCTGCTGCTGAACCTGCTGCCGGGGGCGTGGAAGACGACCGTCGGCCCGTACGTACCCATGCAGTCGGGCGGCCAGATCTACGTCGCCGCCCACCAGGAGGCCGCGAGCCTCGCCCCGTGGACGGGGTTCGGCGTGTTCTGCCTGTACGCCGCCGCGGCCCTGGCCGCGGGATTCGCCGTCGTCGACCGCCGTGACGCCTGAGCGCGCCGTACGAGAGAGGAACCCGAGCCCATGCCCGCCTCCGAAGCCAGGATCCCCACCGACCGGGCCGAGCGCTATCTGGCGCAGCTGTGCACACACACCGACAAGCTGAGCCGGACGGACCCGGGTCACGGCCACGACCTGATACCGAAGAGCGTCGGGCACGGCGTCATCGACTTCGGCGACGGACGCTGCACCCTGTCCGCCGACGACGAGCACCTCGTCCTGCGCGCCGAGGCCGCCGACCCGCGGCAACTGGCCCGTATCCAGGAGGCGTTCACCCACCGACTGCAGACCATCGCCCGGCTGACGCCGCTCTGGCGGCCCGTACCGGACGCGACGGAGATCGCCCTGGCCCTGCTGGGGCCCGATGGCCGTGCCGACCCGTACCCGCTGTACGCGGCGCTCCACCGGGCCGGCCCGGTGTCGGCCGTCGGCGGCGGCACGTTCCTGATCGGCGGATACGCGGCCGTCAACCAGGTGTTGCGCGATCCCGGATTCGGGCTGCCGGACGGCCCGGCGGGCGAGCCCGACGCGCTGCGTTCACTGAGCCGCTCCATCCTGCGGACCAACCCGCCCGACCACGGCCGGATGCGTTCCCTGATCGCCCAGGTGTTCACCCCGCGCCGGATCGCCCTGCTGCGGCCACGGATCGAGGCCGCCGTGGACGTCCTCCTCGACCGGCTGGGCGAGTCCACGGCCGACGGGCGGACCGTCGACTTCATGGACGCCTTCGCCTACCAGCTGCCAGTCACCGTCATCTGCGAACTCCTCGGCGTCCCCCCGGCCGACCGCCACCGCTTCCGCCGGCTGGCGTCCGACCTGACCGTGGCCCTGGAACTCTCCGACGACGCCACCCGCCCCGCCGGCCCCGCCGACGAGGCCGCCCGCGAACTCGCCGCCTACTTCGCCCCGCTGATCGCCGGCCGCCGCGCGGAACCCGGCGGGGACGACCTGGTCAGCGCCCTGGTGGCCGCCAGGGACGCGGACGACGGCCGGCTGTCCGACGAGGAACTGCTCGCCAACCTCATCCTGCTGCTGGTCGCCGGCTTCGAGACCACCACGGACCTGCTCGGCAACGGCCTGGCGATCCTCCTCGACCGCCCGGACCTCGCGGCGGCGCCGGCCGCCGGGCGGATCGCGGCGGAGGGCTTCGTCGAGGAGGTGCTGCGGTACGACTCCCCGGTCCAGCTCACCACCCGGGTCGCCCGCGCCGCCGGCCTCACCGTCGCGGGCGTCCCCGTGCCGGAGGGCAGCAGCGTGGCCCTGCTCCTGGGCGCCGCGAACCGCGACCCGGCCCGCTACCCGGACGCCGACACCTTCGACCCCACCCGTACGGACGTCAGGCCCCTCAGCTTCGGCGCCGGCCCGCACATCTGCCTCGGCAACAACCTGGCCCGGCTCGAGGCGGTCACGGCCTTCCCCCGCCTGCTGACCCGCTTCCCCGCGCTGACGCCGGACCCCACCACGGCGCCCGTGCGCCGCGACCGGCTCGTCCTGCGCGGCTACCAGAGGCTCCCGGTCCGCCGCTCAGCCGGCGGATGAGGGCCGCGGACGCAGCGCCGACGCCCCCGCGGCGACCAGCAGGATCAGCACCGCCGGGATGACCAGCGCCGTCGGGAGGCCCGTGACCGTGCTCGCCGCGCCCACCACCACCGGGCCGATCAGGAAGCCCGTGTAGCCGAGGCCCACCACCAGGGCCAGGGCCGCGCCCGCCTGGGACGGGTTGCGGCGGCCGGCGGCCGAGATCACCTGAGGGGCTATGCACGCCATGCCGGCGCCCAGGCAGGCGAAGCCCGCTATGCCGGCGGCGGGGTGGCCGATGGCCAGGGCCGTGAGCAGGCCCGTCGAGGCCAGGACGCTGCTGGCGCGGACCAGGCGGACGGGGCCCAGGGCGGCGGCGAGGCGGTCGCCCGCCAGGCGGCCCGCCGTCATCGCGGCGGCGAACGCGGCGTACGCGAAGGCCGCCACGTCCGTCGAGCTGCCCAGGTTGTCGTGGAGGTACACCGCGCTCCAGTCGGCCGCCGTGCCCTCGCCGACCAGGGTGCACATCACCAGGACGCCCATGAACACCAGACCGAGGGAGGCGGTACGGGACTTCCCCGCCCCGTCCGCCGCGGTCCGGGGCGCGGGGGCCGACGGCAGCAGCCACGCCGCCGACCAGCACGCCAGCAGCACCACCCCGGTGCCGACCGCGACGAATGTAGCCCCGACGCCCACCTGCTGCCGGGCCAGCACACCCCCCGCCGCCGCGCCGAGGAAACCCCCGATGCTGTACACGGCGTGGCACGACGACATCACCGGCCGCCCCCACGCGCCCTCCACCTGCAGCGCGCTGGTGTTCATCGCGATGTTCAGCGTCCCGTGGGTGAGCCCGAACAGAAACAGCGCCACGACCAGCGCCGCCAGCGACCCCACGTACGCCGGAGGCATCAGCAGCAGCCCCTCCAGTACGGCCGCCGGCACCAGCAGCCGCTTGCTCCCGAACCGGTCCGTGAGCCGCCCGAGGACCATCATCCCGGCGATCGCCCCGGCGGAGAACGCCAGCAGCGCCACGCTCAGCCGCCCGTCGCTGAGCCCGATCCCGTTCTTCACGTCGGGAATGCGACTGGTCCACGTCCCGAGCGCGGTCCCGAACAGCAGGAACACCAGCGAGGTCGCGATCCGCGCCCGCAGCAGCGTACGCCGGTCGTACAGCTCGACGGACACGGTCAAGGCCCCCTCTCCCCGCGGCCCGGCGAAGGATCCGCGTCGGGAGCGGGGCGGTGCCGCGCCCCAGAGTCAACGTCACGCCGTAGTAGGCGTCAAGACCGACTCCGGGCCGTGGGCGAGGTGCCGGTGGTGAGGGCGAGCAGGGTGTGACCGGTTTTGCACTGCCGCCACATAGTTGAATACGGAACAATTTTCTCCGGCAATCAGCCGCCGGCGCCTCCCCGGCGCCGTCATCCGCAGGAGAGGGTGGGTTGTATGTCCAACCGCTGGACGGGATTACGCAGGGCAGCCGCCGCGACCATGGCCGCGGCCCTGATCGGCCTCGGCGCCGGGACGGCGAACGCCGCACCGAAGCCGCTGGAGTGGCCTCCGGTGCAGCCGGGCGCGTACCTCTACACGGGCGTCATGGGCTCCGGCACGGTGACCCAGGTCGACCTCGACGACGTCGGCACCTGCCACACGCTGGACACGCCGGTCCTCTCGTCCCAGATCGTTTCCGACCCCGAGATGCTGAACATCTGGAACGGGCCCGACTGCACCGGCAGCCAGATGTTCAACTCCGCCGGCAAGCCGACGAACATGAGCTTCCAGTACGCGATGTGGAGCTACCGCGTGGTGCTGCCGGCGTACTTCCCCCCGCCGACGGACGGCGCGGTCCTCTACCCCGCCGAGCAGGGCCAGGGTCCGGCGACCGAGGTCGACCTCGACGACGTCGGCACCTGCCACACGCTGGCCGCGCCGGCCCTGTCGTACCAGAACGGCGCCGACTCCGCGGACATGGAGCTGTTCGCCGAGGCCGGCTGCGGCATCGAGAGCGGTCGCGTGTGGCGTGCCGGAGAGACGACCGGCCGCAACCTGGAGATCCCGGGGGCGTTGAGCTACCGCGTGGTTCCCGCGGCGGACTGGCCCGCGTTCAAGGAAGGCGCGTACCTCTACTCGGGTACCAACGGCACGGGCACGGAGACCGAGGTCGACATCCACGCCGACCCGGGCACCTGCCACACGCTGGCCGCGCCGGTCCTCTCCGACATGGTGGTCGTCGAGGGCAACACGCACCTGGAGCTGTTCACCGGGACCGACTGCACCAGCCGCGTCCCCGGCCTGTCCGGGTGGCGGACCGGTACGCTGGCCATGGGGAACTTCTCGTGGGCGATGCGGAGTTACCGGCTGATCCCGCTCTGACACCGCGCACCGCGTGCCCGTCCCGGCCGGGACGGGCACGCCGGGGTGTCGCTCAGATGTCCCGGAACGTCTCGATTCGCGCCCCCACCGAGTTGAGGCGGTCCGCCAGGGACTCGTAACCCCGGTTGATCACGTACACGTTGCGCAGCACCGAGGTGCCTTCCGCCGCCATCATGCCGAGCAGGACCACCACCGCGGGGCGCAGGGCAGGGGGGCACATCATCTCCGTCTCGCGCCAGCGCGTGGGGCCCTCGACCAGGACGCGGTGCGGGTCGAGGAGCTGCACCGAGGCGCCGAGGCGGGTGAGTTCCGTGAGGTAGATCGCGCGGTTGTCGTAGACCCAGTCGTGGATCAGCGTGGAGCCCTGGGCCGAGGCCGCGATCGCCGCGAAGAACGGGACGTTGTCGATGTTCAGGCCCGGGAACGGCATCGGGTGGATCTTGTCGATCGGGGCCTGGAGCTTCGAGGGGCGGACCGTGAGGTCGACGAGGCGGGTACGGGCGTTGTCCGCCGCGTACTCCGGGCCCCGGTCCAGGTCCAGGCCCATCTCCTCCAGCACCGCCAGCTCGATCTCCATGAACTCCGCCGGCACCCGCCGGATCGTCAGCTCCGAGGACGTGACGACCGCCGCGGCCAGCAAGCTCATCGCCTCGACCGGGTCCTCGGAGGGGGAGTAGTCGACGTCGCGGTCGATGTGGCGCACACCGCGGACCGTCAGCGTCGTGGTGCCGATGCCGTCGATCTCCACGCCCAGCTGCTCCAGGAAGAAGCACAGGTCCTGGACCATGTAGTTGGAGCTGGCGTTGCGGATGACCGTGGTGCCCTCGTGCCGCGCGGCGGCCATCAGCGCGTTCTCGGTCACCGTGTCGCCGCGCTCGGTCAGCACGATCGGCCGCCCCGGCGCGATGCCCGGCTCGACCGCCGCGTGGTACGTGCCGTCCGTGGCCGTGATGTCCAGGCCGAAGTGGCGCAGCGCGCTCATGTGCGGCTGCACGGTACGGGTGCCGAGGTCGCAGCCGCCCGCGTACGGCAGCTTGAAGTGGTCCATCCGGTGCAGCAGCGGACCGAGGAACATGATGATGCTGCGCGTACGCACCGCCGCGTCGGCGTCGACGGCCGTCAGGTCCAGCTCGGCCGGCTGGGTGATCTCCAGATCGCTGCCGTCGTTGATCCAGCGGGCCTTCACCCCGATGCTGTTCAGCACCTCGAGGATCCGGTAGACCTCCTCGATCCGGGCCACCTTGCGCAGCACCGTACGACCGGAGTTCAGCAGAGACGCGCAGAGCAGTGCGACACACGCGTTCTTGCTCGTCTTGACGTCGATGGCGCCGGAGAGCCGGCGACCGCCCGACACCCTGAGATGCATAGGACCCGCCGTGCCGAGGGAGACGATCTCGCTGTCCAGGGCCTCGCCGATCCGGGCGATCATGTCGAGGGAGATGTTCTGGTGGCCGCGTTCGATCCGGTTGACCGCGCTCTGGCTGGTACCGAGGGCTTCGGCGAGGTGGTTCTGGGTCCATCCGCGGTGCTGCCGGGCGTTACGGATGAGCTTGCCGATGCGTACGAGGTAGTCGTCTGCCATACGCGGAACGTATATCAGATGTGAGATGAACGCCCGTCAAAGGGAGTTCATTCCTCCACTTTGTTCGAATTGTACGGGGGTGCCGAACGCGGCGCGCCGGGTTGCGCGGCGGAGCGCCTTCAGTACGGGGGTGCCGAGGAGGAGTGTGCAGACGGCCGTCGTCAGCGCGCGGCCGAGGTCCCAACCCATCGATGTGGTCAGGCAGTACGCCAGGAACCGGCCCAGGTTCTCGGGCAGGGGGGCGCCGGGGACGAAGTCGACGTTCGTGCCGCCGCCGGCGGTCGTCAGGGGCCAGCCCTGGAAATTCATGACTATCCCATAACCGAACGAGGCGATTACTCCATACGGGGCGAGCAGCCACAACTCGGCCCGTCCGCGCACTCTCTCCGCGCCCGGCAGCAGGCCCGCACCCAGGCACACCCACCCCATCGACAGCATCTGGAACGGCATCCACGGGCCCACGCCGCCCGTGAGCAGCGCGGACGCGAAGATCGTGGTCGCGCCGAGGACGAAGCCGAAGCCCGGGCCCAGGACCCGGGAGGCCAGGATGAGGAGGAAGAACATCGGTTCCAGGCCCGCAGTCCCCGCGCCGAGGGGGCGCAGGGCGGCGCCGACCGCCGCCAGGACGCCGAGCATCGCGATCGCCTTCGCGTCCAGGCCCTCGTCGGCGATCGACGCGACGATCACCGCGATGAGGAGGGGGAGGAGCAGGGCGAAGAGCCAGGGCGCCTCGGCGGAATGGTCCAGGACGGTGGAGTCGCCGGCGGCCAGGAGGGGCCAGCCGAAGGCGCCGACGCCGATCAGGGTCACCAGGGCCAGGGCGGCTGTGGCTCGGGGGCCGAGGCGGATGGGGTTCGTTTTACGGGGGGTGGTCACGCGGCGGCCTCCAGGGCGCGGCGGATCTGGGGGACCGTCAGCCAGGGGCCGGTGCCGAGGATCTTTGTGACCTGGGGGGCGAAGGCGGGGGAGGAGACCACCACCTCGGCCATGGGGCCGTCGGCCACCACCTCGCCCTCGGCGAGGATCACCACGCGGTGGGCGAGTTCGGCGGCCAGTTCCACGTCGTGGGTGGCCAGGACTATGGCGTGGCCCTCGGCGGCGAGCTGCTTGAGGACCGTGGCCAGGCGGTGTTTGGCGGCGTAGTCGAGGCCGCGGGTGGGTTCGTCGAGGAGGATCAGGGCCGGTTTCGCCGTGAGGATCACCGCGAGGGCCAGGGCGAGGCGCTGGCCTTCGGAGAGGTCGCGGGGGTGGGTGTCGTCCGTGATGTCCGGGAGGAGGGTGGTCACCAGGGCTCGGGCGGTGCCTCTGGGGGCGCCGGCGTCCTTGTCGGCCGCGGCGCATTCCGCGGCGACCGTGTCGGCGTAGAGGAGGTCGCGGGGGTCCTGGGGGACGAGGCCGGTGCGGCGGAGGAGGGTTTTGGGCGGGGTGTCCTTGGGGGGTTCGCCTCCGACGCGGACGGTGCCTGTGGTGGGGGTGTGGAGGCCGGTGAGGGTGCGGAGGAGGGTGCTTTTGCCTGCGCCGTTTCGGCCCATGAGGGCGATTGTTTCGCCGGGGGCGATTTTGAGGGTTAGGTTGCGGAGGGCCTCGGTTCTGTTGCGGCGGACGGTTACGTTCGTCAGCTCCGCGGGGTGGCCTCCGGCCGGGGGTGGGGTTTGCTTGCGGCGGAACAGGGCGTGGCGTATGCCTGCCTTTGCGCGTGGTGCGTCGGGCGTCGATGGCTGCGGTCCGCTGTGCCCACCCGTCCCGCCATGCGGGACGCCTGCCCACAGCGTTGTGGGGGTTTCGTCGAGCGTGACCCCCGCGAGTTGTTCCCGCAGGGGGGATGCCTGGCGGCGGGCGTCTCGGACCGACAGGGGGAGAGGCGTCCAGCCTGCGAGGCGGCCCAGGGAGACTACCGGGGGGTAGACCGGGGAGATCGCCATCATCTCCGGGGGCGTGCCGGTCAGGGGGGTTGCGGCGGGGGTCGGGAGGACGATCACCTGGTCCGCGTACTGGATCACCCGTTCCAGGCGGTGTTCCGCCAGGAGGATGGTCGTGCCCAGGTCGTGGACCAGGCGTTGCAGGACCGCCAGGACCTCCTCCGCCGCCGCCGGGTCCAGGGCCGACGTGGGTTCGTCGAGGACCAGGACGCGTGGGTGCGGGGTGAGGACCGAGCCGATCGCCACCCGCTGCTGCTGGCCGCCCGAGAGCGACGCGATCGGGCGGTCGCGGAGGTCCGCCAGGCCCAGGAGGTCCAGGGTCTCCTCGACGCGGCGGCGCATGGTGTCCGCGGGGAGGCCCAGGGACTCCATGCCGTACGCCAGCTCGTCCTCCACGGTGTCCGTGACGAAGTGCGACAGCGGGTCCTGGCCCACCGTCCCCACCAGGTCGGCCAGCTCGCGCGGGGGGTGGTCGCGGGTGTCGCGGCCCCCGACGGTGACCCTGCCGCGCAGGGTGCCGCCGGTGAAGTGCGGGACGAGGCCGCTGACGGCGCCCAGCAGGGTCGACTTGCCGACCCCGGAGGGGCCGACGAGCAGCGCCAGCTCCCCCTCGGGGACAGCCAGGTCCACGCCCGACAGCGCGGGGGCGGGGGCGCCGTCGTACACGACGGAGACGTTGTCGAACCGGATCAAGAGGACTCCTTGGCGGGCGCCCGTACGGGCACGGGTGCGACGAAGGCGGGCAGCAGGCCGGCGAGCAGGCCCAGCGCCGGCCACAGGGGGAGTTCGGGCGCCGTCAGCGGGACGACGCCGGGGCGCATCGCCTCCGGGGCGTACCCCGCCGCGCGGACGGTGAGCGCGGCGACCGCGGCCCCCGACGCCGCGACCAGCCACGACCGGGCACCGAAGCGATCCGGCCGGTAGCGGGTGCGTACCGCCCGCCGGCCGCCGAGCCGCAGTCCCGTCAGCGCCGCCGCGAGCCCCAGGAGCAGCAGCGGCATCCCGTACCGTGCGCCCTCCGCGGCGAGCAGCCCGTACGTGCCGGCGCACACCCCGAGCAGCCCGCCCAGGGTGAGCGCGCTGGTCGTACGGCGGACACCGCGCGGCACCGAAGCGCTGCGCCCGTACCCCCGGGCGTCCATCGCGGCGGCGAGCGCCACGGAACGCTCCAACGCGCCCTCCAGCACCGGCAGTCCGACCTGCAGCAGCGACCGCAGCCCCCGGTCCCCCCGCCCCCGCAGCCGGCGGGCGGCGCGCAGCCGGGACACGTCGGCGACGAAGTGCGGGGCGAACGTCATCGCCACCACCACGGCCACCCCCGCCTCGTACAGCGCGCCCGGCAGCGACTTCAGCAGCCGCGCCGGGTTGGCCAGCGCGTTCGCCGCCCCCACACAGATCAGCAGGGTGGCCAGGGTGAGCCCGTCGTACAGCGCGAACAGCAGCGACTCGGCGCTCACCCGCCCGCCCAGCCGGATGCCCTGCGCCCAGCCGGGCAGCGGGACCTCGGGCAGCGTGAACAGGATGTGCGTACCCCCGATGGGCGAGCCCAGCAGCACCGCGAACACCAGCCGGATCACCAGCACCGCCAGCCCCAGCTTGACGAACACGGCGTACGACCGGGCCCACGGCGCGTCGGTGCGCCGGACCGCGACGACGTATCCCGCGACGGCGATGATCAGCCCCAGCAGCAGCGGGTTGCCGGTACGGGACGCGGCGACGGCGAGGCCGAGCGCCCAGAGCCACCAGGCGCCCGCGTGAACCGCGTTCCCCCGGTGTGCCTCGGGCGCCCGGAGGCGCTGGACGGTACTCATGCCCGGCGGCGCCGCGCCTGCCACACGCCGGCCGCGCCCAGCAGCACGACGGCGGCACCACCGGCGATCAGCCCGGCGGAGGGGCCGGAGTCGGAAGCCGGGGCCGGGGCGGCCTTCTTACCCGCAGACGACACGCTCTCCCCGCACCCCACCGCCGGATACCCCGCGATCGCGCACAGCATCCCGCTCTGCCCGAACCGCAGCGGCTCGGCCACCTCGGCCAGCGCGTCCGCCGCCGTGGCGTCCTGAGGCACCACCGCGCACACCGACCGCTGCCCCGGCGGCTTCGAACCGTCCACGGAGTCCCGCGCCGTCCCGAAGTCCAGCACGAAAGCCACCCGCTTGCGCCCCTTCTCCGCCGCCGTGTCCGAGCACACCGCCGCGAAGTCCGCCGCCCCCCGCGGCTTCGTCGCGTCGGCGGAGTTCACGCTCACCGCGAACCGGAACCCGACGACATCCCCGTCCCCGGGCCGCGCGGTCCCGGCGCCCTGCCGGGCGTACGACCACGCCGAGCCGTCCTGCTCCCAGAACGACCAGTACCGGTACGTGCCCGCGTGCGCCGTCCCCGCGCCCCCCAGCACCGCGAGCAGCGCGGCGAGGGGGACGAGAACGAGCCGCTTCACGCGTTCTTCCGGCGCATGCTGACGAGCAGCCCGCCACCGATCCCGGCGACCAGCCCGACACCGACGATCACCCAGACGACGGTGGCCGAGCCGCCGTCGTCGTCCTTCTCGGCGGCCTTGGCCTGCGGCTTGGCGGCAGCCGAAGGCGCCGGCCCCGTCTTGTTCAGCGCGGCCACCAGATCCGTACCGGCGAACGACTTCGGGTCCTTCCCCACGGCATGAGCCGTCAGCACCAGCGTCCCCAGCGCCGCCGGGCTGCCCTTCGACCACGCGGCCGAGTTCCCCTCCAGCCACGCGTACGACTTCAGCGCCGCACCCTTGTGCCCGCCCGCGGCCAGCGCGAGCGTCGCCCACGCGGTGGTGTTCGGGTCGGGCGCCTTGGCGCTGAGGTCCTTCAGGAACCCGCCGTTGGCGTCGATCCGCCCGGCCAGGAACGCGTCCGCGGCCTCCGCCGCGTCCTCGGCGGAGGCCGCGGCGGCGCACGCCGGCGCCTTGACCGGGGTGTCCGCACCGGGCGGGACGACCAGACCCGTACCGCGCCCGGCGAGGGCGGCGGCGGCCGAGGCGTACTCGTTGGAGTAGAGCTTCCCCTTGTCGGGGGTGAAGGCGTACGAGCCCTGCTCACCGGCCTTCGCGGAACACGGCATCCGCAGCGCGGCCAGCCCGTCGAAGGGCGACTTGCCGTCCTTCAAGACCTCCGCCGGCTTCTCCCCGGCGGCGACGAGCGCCCCCGTCACCACGGACGTGGAGTTGGCGTCGCTGGCGCCGCCCGGGTTGTACGGGAAACCGCCGTCCTTGTTCTGCACCCCCTTCAGCCAGGTCACGGCCTTGCCGACCACCGCGTCCTGCCCGCCGAGCGCGGCCAGGGCCTGCACGGACAGGGCGGTGGCGTTGGTGTCCTCGGTCTTGGCGTCGCACGCCTTTGCGGTGTCCTCGCGGTACGCGGCGAACCCGCCGTCCGCGCACTGCTGCCCGGTCAGCCAGGCCACCGCCTGCTTCGCGGGCGTGACCCCGGCGGTGTCCTGCGCGAGCATCGCGAGGGAGGTGCGCCAGACCCCGTCGTACTGCGGGTCGGTGGTGCCGTAGAGACCGTCGGCGTCCTGCGCGACGGCGGCGGGGGCCGCGGCGGTGCACAGGGCAGCGGTCGCGGCGAGGGCCGCGAGGGCGCGGCGGGGACGGTAGAGGTGAGCCATGGTGTGTCCGGTGCCTTCCTTGGGCCGGGCACGGCACCGTCCGAGGCATTCCCGGTGACGGGGGCGCTCCGGGCACCGGGCTCAGCTCCGTATTCCTCGACGGTGCGGGCCGTCCGCGGTCCGGACGGCTCGGGAGAGCCTGCGCGTCCGTCACGGGTGTTCCGGCTCACGCGCCCGGGGGCGCGCTCACGGTTGCGGGTCAGCGCCGGTCTCGCACCGGCTTCCCCCGCGAGGACAGGGCCACCTTACCGGGGTGTTACGCCGACCGGGTGACGCGTGGGAGAGGAGTGGGTCACAGGGAGAACGGCGTTCACAGGTCCAGCAGCCGGCAGGCCGTCTCGAGGTCCGTACGGACCTGCGCGGTGGACGCGCGCCCCGACAGCCAGGTGATCAGCACCGAGTGCCAGGTGTGCACGATCACCCGGACCGCCGACAGCTGGGCGGCGGTGGGGCGGCCCGGGAGGGCCATCGCGTCCAGGACGATCGTCGTCGTCAGCCGGGAGACCGCGGCCACCTCGGGACTCGCCGAGCGGTCCGCGAAGGTCAGGGCCCGCATCATCGCGTCCGCCAGCTGCGGCTCGCGCTGCATCGCCCGGAACGCCCGCTGCAGGGTGCCCGCCACCCGGGCGCCCGCCGTGGCCCCCGTCGGGGGACGGTCGCGCAGGGTGTGGTGGAGGAGCCGGAGCTGGTCGTCCATGGTGGCGACCAGGAGATGCACCTTGGACGGGAAGTACCGGTACAGCGTGCCCAGCGCCACCTCCGCCCGCTCGGCGACCTCGCGCATCTGCACCGCGTCGAAGCCGCCGCAGCCCGCGAGTTCCGTGCTGGCGAGCAGGATGCGGCGCCGCCGGGCCTCCTGCCGCTCGGTGAGCGGCGCGCCCGCCGGGGCGGCGATCTGCCGGGACTTGTTCGGGGTCGTGGTCATGGGGTCCACAGGATGACATCGGTGAGCCGTGGCGTGAATCACCCGACCGGCCCCCTCGACCGGGGCTACCAGCCGGTAGATTCGTGCTCCTGATCGAGGAGTCTGAAACTTGTTCTAGATTAGCGTGAGCGGTTACGCTCCGGCAGAACTGCAGTGAGAAGGGGGCCAGGCGTGACCGCTGAGGTGCCGCTGCGCATCGCATTGCTCAGCTACAAGGGCAACCCCTACTGCGGCGGCCAGGGCGTCTACGTACGCCATCTGTCGCGCGAACTCGCCCGCCTCGGCCACGACGTGGAGGTCATCGGCGCCCAGCCCTACCCGGTGCTGGACGAGATCCCCGGCGTCCGCCTCACCGAGCTCCCCAGCCTCGACCTGTACCGCCAGCCCGACCCGTTCCGCACCCCGAAGCGCGAGGAGATCCGCGACTGGGTGGACGCGCTCGAGGTCGGCACCATGTGGACCGGCGGCTTCCCGGAGCCCGTCACGTTCAGCCTGCGCGCCCGCCGGCTCCTCGCCGCCCGCCGCGGCGACTTCGACGTGATCCACGACAACCAGACCCTGGGCTACGGCCTCCTCGGCGGCCCCCGCGCGCTGGGCGCCCCCCTGGTCACCACGATCCACCACCCCATCACCGTGGACCGCCGTCTCGACCTCGCCGCCGCGGCCGACTGGAAGCGCCGCGCCTCGGTACGCCGCTGGTACGGCTTCACGACGATGCAGAAACGCGTCGCCCGCCGCCTGCCCTCCGTGATCACGGTCTCCGGCTCGTCCCGCGACGAGATCACCGCCGACCTGGGCGTACGCCCCGACCGGATCCACGTCGTCCCGATCGGCGCCGACGTCGGCCTCTTCTCCCCGGACCCGTCCGTGCCCGTGGTCCCGGGCCGGATCGTCACCACGTCCAGCGCGGACGTCCCCCTCAAGGGCCTGATCCACCTGGTGGAGGCCCTGGCCAAGGTCCGTACCGAGCAGCCGCAGGCCCATCTCGTCGTCGTCGGCAAGCGCGCCGACGACGGCCCCGTGGCCGCCGCGATCGAGCGGTACGGGCTCGGCGACGCCATCCGGTTCGTCAAGGGCATCTCGGACGCCGAGCTCGTCGACCTGGTACGCGGCGCCGAGATCGCCTGCGTCCCGTCGCTGTACGAGGGCTTCTCCCTGCCGGCCGCCGAGGCCATGGCCACCGGCACCCCGCTGGTCGCCACCACCGGCGGCGCCATCCCCGAGGTCTCCGGACCCGACGGCGAGACCTGTCTGGCCGTCCCCCCGGGCGACGCCGGCGCGCTGGCCGCCGCCCTGGTCCGGCTGCTCGGCGACCCCGGGCTGGGGCGCCGCCTCGGTGCCGCCGGCCGGGAGCGGATCCTGGCCCGGTTCACCTGGGCCGCCGCGGCCCGGGGCACCGCCGAGCACTACCGCGCGGCCATCGCCGCCGCCCCCGCGCGTCCCGCCGCCCGCCCCCGCCCCCAGCAGGAGTCCCCGTGCTGACCGTCGACTTCACCCGCTTCCCGCTCGCCCCCGGCGACCGTGTGCTGGACCTCGGCTGCGGCGCCGGACGGCACGCGTTCGAGTGCTACCGGCGCGGCGCCCGCGTCGTCGCCCTGGACCGCAACGCGGACGAGATCCGCGAGGTCGCCAAGTGGTTCGCGGCGATGAAGGAGGCCGGCGAGGCCCCGGCCGGCGCCACCGCCACCGCGATGGAGGGCGACGCCCTCGCGCTGCCGTTCCCGGACGACAGCTTCGACGTCGTGATCATCTCCGAGGTGATGGAGCACATCCCCGACGACAAGGGCGTCCTCGCCGAGATGGTCCGTGTCCTCAAGCCCGGCGGACGGATCGCCGTGACGGTGCCCCGGTACGGGCCGGAGAAGGTGTGCTGGGCGCTGTCCGACGCGTACCACGAGGTCGAGGGCGGACACATCCGCATCTACCGGGCCGACGAACTCCTGCGCAAGATGCGCGAGGCCGGGCTGCGGCCGTACGGGACGCATCACGCGCACGCGCTGCACGCCCCGTACTGGTGGATCAAGTGCGCGGTCGGCGTCGACAACGACAAGGCGCTGCCCGTGCGCGCGTATCACAAGCTGCTGGTCTGGGACATCATGAAGAAGCCGGTGGCCACCCGGGCGGCCGAGCGGCTGCTCAACCCCGTGCTCGGCAAGAGCTTCGTCGCGTACGCCACGAAGCCGCACCTCCCGCGCGCCGCGGTCGCCGAGACGGGGCGCGCGTGACGAGTCCCGGGCGTACCGAACGGCTCGTCCTGCCCGGCGTGCTGACCGCCGAGCAGGCCGCCGCCACGGTGGCCGGCATCGTCGCCGTACAGCGCGCGGACGGCGCCGTCCCGTGGTTCCGCGGGCACCATCTCGACCCGTGGGACCACACCGAGGCGGCCATGGCGCTGGACGCGGCCGGCGAGCACGACCGCGCCGAGCGGGCGTACGACTGGCTGCGCCGGCACCAGCTGCCGGACGGGTCCTGGTACGCGGCCTACGCGGACGGCGACGCCGGTGCCCCGACCGACCGGGGGCGGGAGACGAACTTCGTCGCGTACCCAGCCGTCGGGATCTGGCACCACTTCCTGTCCACCGGCGACGACGCGTTCCTCGAGCGGCTGTGGCCCACCGTGCGCGCGGCCACCGGGTTCGTGCTCGAACTCCAGCAGCCCGGCGGGCAGATCGGCTGGAAGCGCGAGGAGGACGGCACGGCCGTCACCGACGCGCTGCTCACCGGCAGCTCGTCCATCCACCAGGCGCTGCGGTGCGCGCTGGCCGTCGCGGAGGCCGTCGGGGAGCCGCAGCCGGACTGGGAGCTGGCGCTGGGGCAGCTGGGGCACGCCATCCGGTGCCATCCGGACCGGTTCCTGGACAAGGCCCGCTTCTCGATGGACTGGTACTACCCCGTCCTCGGCGGCGCCCTCACCGGGCCGGCCGCCAAGGAGCGGATCGAGGAGGGCTGGGACCGCTTCGTCGTCCCCGGCCTCGGCGTGCGCTGTGTGTCCGACCGGCCCTGGGTGACCGGCGGCGAGAGCGCCGAACTGGCGCTGGCGCTGTGGGTGATGGGGGAGTCGGAGCGCTCGGTCGAGATCCTGCGGTCGATCCGGCATCTGCGCGCGGAGGAGCACGGCGGAATGTACTGGACCGGATACGTGTTCGAGGACGACGCGGTGTGGCCGGTGGAGCTCACCTCCTGGACGGCGGGGTCGATCCTGCTGGCCGTGGCCGCGCTCGGCGGGGACGAGGCGACCACGGCGGTGTTCGGCGGCGAGCGGCTGCCCGCCGGACTGGAACCGGACTGCTGCCTCTCTACTTGAGCTTGTCCACGCCGCGGGCCAGGGTGTGCCCGGCGGCGAGGTACACGACGGCCGCGATGCCGTAGTTGAGCAGCACCTGCCACCAGCCCGGGTCGACGAGGAACATGTCGTGGGACCAGCCGGCGAGCCAGCCGGCCAGATCCCGGACGAAGTCCACGAACTCGTTCGCCCGGTTCGCGTCCAGCGCGTACAGCACGATCCACAGGCCGATGACGAGCGCGGCCAGGTCGGTGACGACGAGAATCGCGACGGACGCCGGCTTTCCTCCATAACGTTTCGCCATATCGGACGGATGTCCGTCATGACGGACGGTAAACGCTCGTTCGTACGGGCCCGTCCGAGTGGCGGGGCACCGGCGGCCGGGTGATCCTGCGACAGAGATCGGGGATCCCATCCGCCGAGGAGGAACGTCGTGCGCACCCCGTTGCGTCGAATAGCCGTCACGGTGCTGCTGAGCTGCAGCCTCGTGGCCGGCGTCACCGCGTGCAGCAGCACCGAAGCCAAGCGTCCCGAGAGTTCCCAGCGGGCGGCCGCCGCGGCGGCCGTACCGGCCCAGACGACACCGTCGCCCTCGCCCACGGCGACCCGCGAGAGGCTCAACCGGACGAGGTTCGCGGCCAACGCGGGGCTCGCGGCGGGCGCCACCTATCAGTGGATCATCAAGCCCTTCCGTGAGGGCAAGTTCAAGCGGGGCGCGGACGGCCGTACCTTCGCCCTCATCAAGGCGGGTCTGGCCGGCGCCTTCGCGTACAACCGGCTGAAGGCGGCGCAGAAGAACGCCCAGGGCGACCCGATCCTGGAGAAGGCCCTCGCCCCGATCACCGGTGGCGTGGAGGCCCTGCGGAGCCTCGGCGGCAAGCTGCGCCGGGGGCAGGTCGACGAGAGCGGCATCGGCGGCGTCGAGGACCTCCTGAACGGCTTCAAGTCCGCGGGCAAGGAAGCCGGCGTCGACGTGGTCCCGAAGGTCCCATCCACCGGCCAGCTGAGCGGCGGCTGAAACTCCCTGGTAGGCGGCGTGGCGGTGCCCGTAGGGTGCCGCCATGCCGCCGCTTGAGCACGAGCGCTACTGCGCCGAGATCATCGAACAGACCCGTCTGCTGCGGGAGTCCGTCCATGGCGCGGATCTCTCCGTACGAGTCCCCACCTGCCCCG
Source organism: Streptomyces smaragdinus (assembly GCF_009604385.1). Lineage (GTDB taxonomy): Bacteria > Actinomycetota > Actinomycetes > Streptomycetales > Streptomycetaceae > Streptomyces > Streptomyces smaragdinus. Next base: position 159,896 of record NZ_WEGJ01000003.1, on the reverse strand, counting down.
ACTGGACGCTCCGCGACCTCGCGGTGCACGTCGGCGGTTCGCACCGCTGGGCGGCGGAGACCGTCCGCCTCCGCGCGGACCAGGAGGTCGCGGACGAGGACGTCCCGGGCTTCTTCGGCCCGGCGGCGGACGCCGGGCTGGACGCCTGGCTCGGCGAGGGGGCGGACCTGCTCGCGCCGCCCTGCGGGAGGCCGGCCCCGACACGGCGGTGTGGACCTGGGCCCCCGCGCGGAACGCCGGTTTCTGGGCCCGCCGGATGACGCACGAGACCCTGATCCACCGCGCGGACGCCGTGTCCGCCACCGGGACCCCGTACCCCGCCGCACCGGAGGTGGCGGCGGACGCGATCGACGAGTGGCTGGAGATCCTCACCCTGCACCGCGAGGACGAGGACGCCGCCCCCCTGCGCACCCCGGAGTACGCGGGCAAGTCCCTCCACCTGCACGCCACGGACGCCCCCGGTGCGGAGTGGCTGATCGAGCTGACCCCGGACGGCTTCACCTGGAACCACTCGCACACGAAGGCCACCGTGGCGCTGCGCGGCCCGCTGACGGACGTCCTGCGGGTGTTCTACCGTCGGCTGCCCCCGTCCGGCGCGGAGGTGCTGGGCGACGCGGAGCTCCTGGACTCCTGGCTGACGTGGGCGTCCTGGGGCTGAACAGCCCGCCGGTAGACCTGCCGTGAACCGCCCTCCGGGCCCGGGCCGGTGAGTTCGGCCGGGGCGAAGCCGAGCCGCTCGTAGAACACCCGCGCCCCGCTCGCCACCGCGCCCGGATGATCGGCGCCGAAGGTCACCACCTCCAAGGTGCCGGGCCCCCGGACGAACCGGCCGATCGCCTCCGCCAGCAGCGCCCCGCCGACACCCGTGCCGCGCGCTCGCGCGGAGACGACCAGCCAGTGCACGTGGTATACCGGCGGCTCGGCGCCGAAGAGCAGACCGCCCAACAGCCGCCCGGACTCCGGGGAGTCGGCCACCAGCGCCAGGGACCGGCGGATGTGGCCGGCGACGGCCTCGTGGAAACCGGGCTCGTCGACCATGGGACCGAACCAGTGCTCGACCTCGGCCGCGAGGCCGAGGAATCCGGGAAGGTCCTGATCCTGCGCGAGTCTGACGATCATCCCGGCAGTGTGGCAGAGAAAACGCCCCCCGGTCCGGGCGGACCGAGGGGCGATCACATCGTACGGAACGTCAGCCCCGCTGAATCCCGTTGGTGTCCTGGAGCAGGCCGCGGCGGCCGTCCTGGGTCTGGGCGATCAGGCCGTTGCCGCGCTGCTCCACCGCCAGATACCAGGTGCCCGGGGTGAGGTCGGCGATGCGGGACGGGGAGCCGTCCTCCGCGTACAGCGGGCGCTGGGCCGGGACCGCGAACCAGAACGGCGAGAACGCCGCGCCGCCCGCGCCGGGCCCCGCCTGGTTCGGCATGGGGGCGGGCGCCGGCCGCTGGTCCTGCTGCGGCGGCTGCTGACCGTAGGACGGCTGCTGCGGCTGCTGCTGACCGTACGGCTGCTGGCCCTGCTGCGGGGCGCCCGGGTAGCCGTAACCCGGCTGGCCGGGGCCGCCGTACGGCTGCGGCTGCTGCGGCCGGGGACCCCCGGCCGGCATGAGCGGGGCCTTCAGCGCGGGGACCGCGCCGCCGGCGACGGCGCCGCCGGCCAGGGCCAGCGTCGCGAGCAGGGCGAGCCACCCGCCGATGCCGGCGCTGGCGCCCTCCGGCGAGTTCACCAGCGCGAACAGCATGCTGAGCAGCGAGCTGATCGCGAAGCCGATGCCCAGCTGGTCCAGCGAGAGACCGGCTGGCTTACGGCCCTCCGGCATCGACCGGCCGACGACGATGAGCGCCGCCGCGATGACACCCGCGAGGAAGACCGCGAAACCGACCGTGTAGTAGTCGCCCGCCCAGCCGTTCGGGGCCTTGTCGTTGATTCCGTCGCACTGCGCCGAGGACAGACCCTCGGGGCAGTCGGCCACATAGAACTTGAGGAACGAGGCGATGAACAGCAGCAACGCTGCTCCGATCACTACGCCGTCGCCCCGAGTTAGTGAGCGGATGTTCACGAGATGTCCTTTGCAGGTCGTGTGGCTGATGCTGGTTCTGTTGCCGGCGCGGCTTCCGCACCCGGTGGTCCGCAATGGTCGCCCATCGTACGGGCCCCGTCTGACACGGCGGTCACCCTCCCCCCGTCTGTCCCCCTGGCCGTGCGGTCGCCGACTACCCGTTGAGGTAGGCGGTGATGCCGTCCACGATTCCGTGCGCCGCCCGCTGCCGCCACCCGCCGGCCGTCAATTGTGCGGCGTCCTTGCTGTCGCGCATATTGCCGCATTCGATGAACACTTTGGGCACGGTCGAGAGATTAAGTCCGCCCAGATCGCTCCGAACGGTGAATCCGCTGCCCCCGCCCAGGTAGTTGCTGACGTCGCTCCCGGTGCGTTTCTCGAACGCCTTTCGTACGGCGAGCCCGAGTTCGCGCGAAGGACCCGCGATCTTCCGGGTGTCCGCGCCCCCCGCGGATATCGCCTTCGGCAGGATCACGTGGAACCCGCGCTGCCCCGGCCCCGCGCCGTCCGCGTGGATGGACACCACCGCGTCCGCGTGCGCCTCGTTGCCGATGGCCGCCCGCTCGTCGACGCACGGCCCCCACGCCCGCTGCCCGTCCTGCGTCAGCTTCACCGTCGCGCCCTGCGCCCGCAGCAGCGTCCGGGCGCGGCGGGCGACGTCCAGGGTGAAGCGCGCCTCGGCGTAGCCGCTGTCGGTGGCCGCGCCCGTGGTGTCGCACTCCTTGGCGTTGGTGCCTATGTTCACCTTGCGGTTGATTTCGGCGGTGTGGAGGCGGTTGTTCGGGTTGTGTCCCGGGTCGAGGACGACGACCTTGCCGGTCAGCGGCTTCTTGTCGATCCGCGGCTCTACGCCGGCCTTCGACGGGCTCGGCCGCGCGCTCGGGGACGAGGCCGCCGCGCGCGGCTCCTTCGGGCCGGCGTCCTCCCCGTCCGTGTACTGCCAGAGCAGCCAGCCCGCGAACACGGCAGGGACCGCCGGCGCCAGGAGGAACCAGGCTCGCTTACGGCTGTTCTGTGCAGACACGCGTGCGATCGTAGCGGGGTCGCTCAGCCCGCCGTACCGTTACGGCGCCGCAGCACCCGCAGCGAGCGCGTGACGGAGATCTCGTCGAACTCCCCGGACTCCAGCGCCCGCCGGTAGATCCGGTACGGCGCCTGACCGCCGTCCGCCGGGTCCGGGAACACGTCGTGGATCACCAGCAGCCCGCCCGGCGCCAGATGCGGCGTCCACCCCTCGTAGTCGGCCGTGGCGTGCTCGTCGGTGTGCCCGCCGTCCACGAACACCAGGCCCAGCGGCGTCCCCCACAGCGCGGCGGCCCGCGGCGAGCGGCCGACCAGCGCCACCACGTACTCCTCGAGCCCCGCCCGGTGCAGCGTGCGCCGGAACGTCGGCAGCGTGTCCATCACGCCCAGCTCCGGGTCCACCACCGTCGGGTCGTGGTACTCCCAGCCGGGCTGCTGCTCCTCGCTGCCCCGGTGGTGGTCGACGGTGACAGTGATCACACCGGCGGCCCGCGCCGCGTCCGCGAGCAGCACCGTGGAGCGGCCGCAGTACGTGCCGACCTCGAGCAGCGGCAGCCCCAGCCGCCCCGCCTCGACGGCCGCCGCGTACAGCGCCAGCCCCTCGTCGGCGGGCATGAAGCCCTTGGCCGCCTCGAAGGCGGCGAGGATCTGCTTGTCAGGCGTACGGGGCTCCATGCGCGTCACCTTATGCGTACCCGGTCGTAGGTCCTGAGGCAGACCCGTGATCAGCCGATAAGCCGATGCGTGTACGCCGCAGGGGTTGATTGGATGGCCCGTATGGTCGACTCATCCCAGGCTCCGCCCGTCATATCCGCCGCCACCGGAAAGCGGCGGACCCCGCCGCTGTGGGCGGTGACCGCGGTGGCCTGCGCCGGCCAGTTCCTGATCATCCTCGACGTGTCCGTGATGAACGTCGCGCTGCCCCCGATCCGCGCCGACCTCGGGCTCTCCGGCGCGGGGCTGCAGTGGGTGCTGAACGCGTACACGATCACCTTCGCCGGGCTGCAGCTCCTCGGCGGACGCGCCGGCGACCTCTTCGGACGCAAGCGGGTCTTCCTCTTCGGGCTCGCCCTCTTCACCCTGGCCAGCCTCGCCGGGGGGCTCGCCCAGGAGTCGTGGCAGCTGATCGCCGCCCGCGCCGTGCAGGGCGTGGGGGCGGCCGTGCTGTCGCCGTCGACGCTGACCCTGGTCACGTCCGCCGTCCCGGAGGGGGCCGCGCGGTCGCGGGCCATCGGGACGTGGACGGCGGTGGGCGCGGGCGGCGGGGCGTCCGGCGGGCTGATCGGGGGTGTGCTCACCGACGCGCTGTCGTGGCGGTGGGTGCTGCTCATCAACGTGCCCATCGGGGCGCTGGTGTTCGCGGTGGCCGTGCTGTGGCTGGGGGAGAGCCGGGGGGCGCGCAGCCGCCTCGACCTGCCGGGGGCGGCGCTCGTCACCGGCGGGCTGGGGGCGCTGGCGTACGGGATCGTGCAGACGGAGAGCGAGGGCTGGGGGTCGGCGCGGGCGCTGGCGCCGATGCTGGGCGGGCTGGCGGTGCTGGCCGTGTTCGTGTGGGTCGAGTCGCGGACCGCCGCGCCGCTGATGCCGCTCACGCTGTTCCGGCTGCGGTCCATCGCCACCGCGAACGTGGCGATGTTCGCGATCGGCGCGGGGATGTTCGGGTCGTGGTATTTCCTCACCCTCTATATGCAGAACGTGCTCGACTACTCGCCGCTGCGGGCGGGACTCTGCTTCCTGCCGCTGTCGCTGATCATCATCGTCGGGTCGAAGCTCTCGCCCCGGCTGATGCCCCGCCTCGGTACCAAGCGCACCGCGCTCGTGGGCTGCGCGGTGTCGGTCGGCGGCTACTTCTGGATGAGCTTCGCGCTGTCGGCGCACGGCAGCTACGCCGGGTCCGTGCTCGGGCCGGGGCTGCTGATGATGTTCGGCGCCGGGCTGCTCACCACGCCGCTGGTCAACGCCGGCACCTCGGGGGCGCCGGCGAAGGACGCGGGGCTGGCGTCCGGGCTGGTCAACACGGCGCGGCTGATGGGCGGGTCGGTGGGCCTGTCCGTACTGGCGACGACGGCCGCGGCGCGCTCCGGGGACTCGGAGAGCGCCGCGGCGCTGAGCGACGGGTACGCGCTGGCGTTCCGGACGAGCGCGTGGCTGCTGGTGGGGACGCTGGTGCTGATGTGGCTGGTGCTGCCGGTGGCCCGCCGGCAGGTCAGCGCCCCATGACCAGCACGTCCTCGGCGGCACCACGGCTGAGGGCGATTCCGGCGGGGCCGGTAGGGTCGCCTGATCGGCGCCGCGCCGGCGCCCGACCCGCGAGGAGCCGTATGCCCATCGACGCCGCCCGGGCCGTCGCCGCCGACCCCAAGGTCACCCGGTTCGCCTGGACCCCCGCGGACGTGCAGCTCTACCACCTGGGCATCGGCGCCGGCCGCCCCGCCACCGACCCGGCGGAGCTCCGCTACGTCCTGGAGGACCGCCTCCACGTCCTCCCCTCCTTCGCCGCGGTGGCCGGCGGCGGCATGGCCGGCGACGGCGGCGGCGTCGACATGCCCGGCATCGACGTCGACCTGACCCGGGTCCTGCACGCCGGCCAGCGCGTCACCCTCCACCGCCCGATCCCCCCGTCGGGCACCGCCACCCGTACGACCCGCGTCACCGGGGTGTACGACAAGGGCACGGCAGCACTCCTCGACGTCCGCTCCGAGGTCACCGGCGACGACGGCCCCCTGTGGACCACCGACTCCCGGATCCACGTCCGCGGCGAGGGCGGCTTCGGCGGCGACCGCGGACCCTCGGCCCGTACGGAACCCCCGCACGGCGCCCCGGACCGGATCCTCGAACGCCCCACCCGCGAGGACCAGGCCCTCCTCTACCGCCTGTCGGGGGACTACAACCCCCTGCACGCCGACCCGGAGTTCGCCCGCCGCGCCGGCTTCGACCGCCCCATCCTGCACGGCCTCTGCTCGTACGGCATCGTCCTCAAGGCCGCCGCCGACACCGAACTCGACGGCGACGTCACCCGGATCCGCTCCTACGCCACCCGCTTCACCGGAGTCGTCTTCCCCGGCGAAACCCTCCGCATCCGCCTCTGGCGCACGGAGAAGACGCTGAGGCTCACCGCCACCGCCGCGGACCGCGACGACGCCCCCGTCCTTACCGGCACCACGCTCACGTACCAGTAGTCCCCAGCGGCGCCTCCCGCAGCGGCACCGGACGCGGCACCCGCTGCCACGGACCGGGGGCCCGCGCCGCCCCCTCGGCGGGCGCGGGCTCCGGGGACGCCGGCCGCTCGGGCGGGGCGTCCGGCGTCGCCGCGGGCCGGTGACCGGGATCCGGCAGGGTGATCCTGGCCAGCCCGCAGAGCTGGTCGGCCGTGGCGTACGGCAGCCGCAGCTCCCCGCCCGCCGACCACAGCCCCGCCCCCGTGACCCACCCCAGCGGCGGCGGCAGATGCCGCAACTCCCGGTCCCCCGGCCGCCACACCCCCAGCCAGCTCCCCGCCGGCCCGTCCAGCCGCAGCGCCACCCCGCACCGCTCCGGCGTCAGCACCTGACCGGGCTGCACCGCGATCGGCGTGACCCGCACCCCCGGCATCCGCAGCGTGAACCGCACCGGCCGCGTCCCGCCCAGCACCCCCCAGCCGAGCCGGTCCCCGAGCTCCGGCGCGTCGGACCGTACGAGCAGCAGCCCGCTGTCCGGATCCGCCAGCAGCAGCCGGTCGTTGCTCTCCTCCGTGATCTGCAGCAGCGGGCTGACCTCCCCGCCGCGCCCCAGGTCCACGGCGACCGTCTTCGTCCGCCCGGCCAGCTCCCGGTCCACCGCCAGCAGCCCGCCCCCGGCGTCCAGCCACTGCCCGCCCGTACACCGCCCGGGGAGCTCCGCGACGGCCGACGGCTCCGATCCGGGGCGCACCAGCCACAGCACCGTCGCCTCCGCGCCCGGCGCCAGCGCGTACACCTCGCACCGCCCGCGCGGCGGCGGGACCAGCCGCAGCTCCCCGGCCTCCACCGACCCGCACTCCTGCTCCCCGGTGGCCGGGCCCGACGGATACAGCAGCGTCAGCTCATGCCGCCCGTCGGCCATCCTGCGGATCAGCACCCGGCCGTCCGGCAGCGGCAGCACCGAGCTCCCCGGCTCCTCCGGCCGGCGGCACGGCAGCGGCACCGCGTACGGCTCCGGGCCGTCCAGCGTCCAGCGCTCCGGATACCAGTTCTCCGCGCGATCCGTGGCCAGGCAGGCCGCGTACGAACCGTCCGCGGCGACCGAGAACCCCGTCCGCCTGGCCGCCGTCGCGTCCCCCGCCGCCGTCTCCACCCCTGCGGTCGTCGTCATGTCCGGTGCCACCTCCCGGAGTCCGAACGTACGGATCGCACTTCCACACGAACAACATGAGTCGGTGACCTTCACACATAAGGGTGGCGGATCGGGCGTTTCCCCGACCGTCCTCGAGCGGCTGTGCTGTCGCCCGGGGCGAGGTGAGCCGCGCAGGTGGCGGTAGCCTTGCCCCCGTGCCTGCTCTCCATGACGTCATCGCCGCCCTCGAAGGACTGTGGCCCGCGGACCGGGCGGAGTCGTGGGACGCCGTCGGTACGGTCTGCGGCGACCCCGAGGCGTCCGTGAGCCGGGTCGTGTTCGCCGTCGACCCCGTGCGGGAGGTCGTCGACGAGGCGGTGAAGCTGGGCGCCGATCTGCTGGTCACGCACCATCCGCTCTATCTGCGCGGCACCTCCACCGTCTCCGCGGCCGGCTTCAAGGGCCGCGTCGTGCACACCCTGATCAAGCACGACATCGCGCTGCACGTCGCCCACACCAACGCCGACCGCGCCGACCCCGGCGTCTCCGACGCCCTCGCCGGCGCCCTCGGCCTGCGCGTCACCGGCCCCCTCGTCCCCGACGAGACCGACCCCGCCGGCCGCCGGGGCCTCGGCCGGCTCTGCGAGCTCGACGCCCCGCTCACCCTGCGCGCCTTCGCCGACCTGGCCGCCGCCCGGCTGCCGCGCACCGCGCAGGGCGTCCGGGTGGCCGGCGACCTCGACCGCGAGGTGCGCACCGTCGCCGTCTGCGGCGGCTCCGGCGACAGCCTCTTCGCCGACGTACGACGGGCCGGCGCCGATGTGTACGTCACGGCCGACCTGCGCCACCACCCCGCGTCCGAGGCGCAGCAGCGGGACTGGGCCGCCGGCCCGCCGCCCGCGCTGGTGGACGCCGCCCACTGGGCCACCGAACACCCCTGGTGCGAGCAGGCCGCCGCCCAGCTCGAGGAGATCTCCGACCGGAACGGCTGGGGCCTGCGCGTGCATGTCTCCGGCCTGGTCACCGATCCCTGGACGTCCCTATCCACCCCTCCTCACTCCACGGAGCGATCAGCTTGAACGCCGCGTCCGCAGACCAGATCCGCCTCCTCGACGTACAGGCCCTCGACGTCCGGCTCACCCAGCTCGCGCACAAGCGCAAGAGCCTCCCCGAGCACGCCGAGATCACGGGCCTCGAAGCCGACCTGAAGCAGCAGCGCGACCTGCTCGTCGCCGCGCAGACCGAGGAGTCCGACACCGCCCGCGAGCAGACCAAGGCCGAGCAGGACGTCGACCAGGTCCGCACCCGCGCCGCCCGCGACCAGAAGCGGCTGGACTCCGGCACGGTCAGCTCCCCGAAGGACCTGGAGAACCTGCAGCGCGAGATCGCCTCCCTGGCCCGCCGCCAGAGCGACCTCGAGGACGTCGTCCTGGACGTCATGGAGCGCCGCGAGTCCGCCCAGGAGCGCGTCGCCGAGCTCACGGGCCGGGTGGAGTCCGTCGAGACCAAGACCGCCGAGGCCGTCTCCCGCCGCGACGCCGCGACGGCGGAGATCGACGCCGAGGTGGCCTCCGTCGGCAAGGAGCGCGAGGTCGTCGCCGGCTCCGTACCGGCCGACCTGCTCTCCCTCTACGACAAGCTGCGCACCCAGCAGGGCGGCGTGGGCGCGGCCCGGCTCTTCCAGAAGCGCTGCGAGGGCTGCCGCCAGGAGCTCGCGATCACCGAGCTCAACGAGATCCGCGCGGCGGCCCCCGACACCGTCCTGCGGTGCGAGAACTGCCGTCGCATTCTGGTCCGTACGCCCGAATCCGGTATCTGAGCGTCCATGCCCGAACGGTTCGTGATCGAGGCCGACGGCGGCTCCCGGGGCAACCCGGGCCCCGCCGGCTACGGCGCCCTCGTCCGTGACGCGGCGACCGGCGGGGTGCTGGCGGAGGCCGCCGAGTACATCGGGGTGGCGACGAACAACGTCGCCGAGTACCGGGGCCTGGTCGCCGGACTGCGGGCCGCGTACGCGCTGGACCCGACGGCGGGCGTGCTCGTACGGATGGACTCCAAGCTCGTCGTGGAGCAGATGTCGGGGCGCTGGAAGATCAAGCACCCCGACATGAAGCCCCTGGCCGCCGAGGCCAAGGGCGTCTTCCCGCCCGGGCAGGTCTCGTACGAGTGGATCCCCCGGGAGAAGAACAAGCACGCGGACCGGCTCGCCAACGAGGCCATGGACGCGGGCAGGCGCGGCGAGCGGTGGTCGCCGCAGGCGTCGGCCGCCGAGGACTCCGCGCGCACGCCCGCCGTCGGCTGGGGCTCCGCCGATCTCGGCGCCCCCACCACGCTGGTCCTGCTGCGGCACGGGGAGACCGCTCTCACCCCGCAGAAGCGCTTCAGCGGGGTGATCGATCCGCCGCTGTCCGACGTCGGCCGCCGCCAGGCCGCCGGCGCGGCCGCGATGCTGGCGGAGCGGGGGACCGTGCAGGCCGTCGTCAGCTCACCGCTGGGGCGGTGCCAGGAGACGGCGCGGGTGGTCGCCTCGCGGCTGGGCCTGACGGTCGAGACCGACGAGGGGCTGCGGGAGACGGACTTCGGCGCCTGGGAGGGGCTGACGTTCGCGGAGGTCCAGGAGCGCTGGCCCGACGATCTGACCGCGTGGCTCGGCTCGCCGCAGGTGGCGCCGACGGGCGGCGGCGAGTCCTTCGCGGCGGTCGCCCGCCGGGTGGCGGCTGCCCGGGACCGGCTGCTGGAGCGGTTCCCGGGGCGGACGGTGCTGGTGGTCACCCATGTGACGCCGATCAAGCAGCTCGTACGGCTGGCGCTGGGGGCACCGCCGGAGGCGCTGTACCGGATGGAGCTCTCGGCGGCGTCCCTGTCGGCGGTGGCCTACTACGCGGACGGCAACGCGTCGGTGCGCCTGGTGAACGACACCGGCCATCTGCGCGCTACGAGCTGAGCGCCGCCGCCTCGGCGGCCAGCTTCTCCACCCGGCCCCAGTCCCGCGCCCCGACCGCGTCCGCCGGCAGCATCCACGACCCGCCCACGCACGCCACGTTCGGCAGCCGCAGATAGGCCGGCGCCCCGGCGGCGGTCATCCCGCCCGTCGGACAGAACCGCACCTGGGGGAAGGGCGACACGAGCGCCTTCAGATACGGCACCCCGCCCGCCGCCTCGGCGGGGAAGAACTTCATCTCCGTCACCCCGCGTTCGAGCAGCCCCACGACCTCCGACGCTGTGGACACCCCCGGGAGGAACGGCAGGTTTGACTTCTGCATCGCGTCGACCAGCGCCGGCGTCCACCCCGGGCTGACCAGGAACCGCGCGCCTGCCTCGGCCGCCCTTTCGACGTCCGCCGCCCGCAGCACCGTCCCCGCGCCCACCACGGCCTCCGGCACCTCGGCGGCCACCGCCCGGATCGCGTCGACGGCGGCCGGTGTCCGCAGGGTGATCTCCACCGCCCGCAGCCCCCCGGCGACCAGCGCCCGCGCGAGGGGGACGGCCTGCTCGGCGTCGTCCAGGACGACGACGGGGATGACGGGGGCGATGTCCAGGACGGACGACGGTACGGCGTTCATACGGGCCATCCTGCCGCCGCCCGGGCGTGCGGTGCAACGCTCGTTGCGCGGGGCGCAATCCCTACAGTTCCCTGACCACCACGTCCAGCTGCCACGGCCGCCCTGCCCGTGCGGGCTCCGCCGCCTCCACCACGTACCCGAGGTCCCGCAGCGCCTCCACCAGCTGGGCCGGCCCGCGCGGGCGGATGCCCTCCGTGAGGAGGCTCCGTACGATCCGGCCCTTCGTCGCCTTGTTGAAGTGGCTGACCACCGACCGCTTCTCCACCCCGTCCACCAGCCGCGCGTGCAGCACCCGCACCGTCGCCGTCCGCTCCGCCAGCTCGCCCTGCGGCTTCCACGCCGCCGCGTACGCCGAGGAGCGCAGGTCCAGGACGAGGCCGTCGCCGGCCGCGCGGGGGAGGGCCTCGGCCATCGCCGGGCGCCAGTACGAGCCGAGGGCGCCGTGGCCGGGGAGGGAGACGCCCATCGAGCAGCGGTACGCGGGGATGCGGTCGTTGACCCGGACGGCGCCCCACAGGCCCGAGAAGATGAGCAGCCGCGAGCTCGCCCGGCGCTTGGCCGCCGCGTCCAGGGAGGCCAGGTCCAGGGCGTCGTACAGCACGCCGGTGTAGATCTGCCCCGCCGGGCGGGTGGGCGCCGAGCGCAGCCCCGCGTTGCGGGCGACCTCGCCGCGCAGGCCCTCGCTGAGGCCGAGGGTCTCGCGGGCCTTGTCCTCGTCCGCGCGGCACAGCTCGACCAGGGAGCCCAGGACGGCCTCGCGGGCGGCGGTCAGCTCGGGGAGGGCGAGGGAGCCGAGGTCGAGCGGCGCGCCGCGGCGGCCCTCGGCCTTGCCCTCCGAGGGCGGGAGCAGCACGAGCACGGTGGGTTCTCCTTTACGTCGTCCCCCGCGAGTCTGCCGTATCCGCCGGACGCGATGTCCCGGGGGCCTTGCGGCTTGGTCCGCTTTAGGGTGGTATGCGTGCCTCACCGTCTGATCCGCGTCACCGAACCGCCGCCCGGCGACCCGCTCGCCCACGCCCTGGCCGAGCTGCGCAAACAGGCCCAGGTCCCGGCCGGCTTCCCGCCCGAGGTGCTGGCCGAGGCGGACGCCGTCGCCCGCGCCCCGGCACTGCCCGCGCGGGACGCCACCGACATCCCGTTCTTCACCATCGACCCCGCCGGCTCGATGGACCTCGACCAGGCGATGCACCTCTCGCGCATCTCCGGCGGCGGCTACCGCGTCCAGTACGCCATCGCCGACGTCGCCGCCTGGGTCCGCCCCGGCGGCGCCCTCGACACGGAGGCGCACCGGCGCGTCACCACCCTCTACTTCCCCGACGCCCGCGTCCCCCTGCACCCTCCGTCGCTCTCCGAGGGCGCCGCCAGCCTGCTCCCCGACCAGCCGGCGCCCGCCCTGCTGTGGCGGATCGACCTCGACTCCACCGGCGAGGTCAAGACGGCGGCCGTCGAACGCGCCCTGGTCCGCAGCCGCGCCCGGCTGACGTACGACGGCGCGCAGCGGGACATCGACGAGGGCACCGCCGAGGAACCCCTCGCCCTGCTGCGCGACGTCGGCCTCCTGCGCGAGGAGCAGGAACGTACCCGCGGCGGCATCTCCCTCGGCGTCCCCGAGCAGGAGATCGTCCGCCGCGACGGCGGCCACTACGACCTCGAGTACCGCGCCCCCCTCCCCGCCGACGGCTGGAACGCGCAGATCTCCCTGCTCACCGGGATGGTCGCCGCCGACCTGATGCTCGGCGCCGGCACCGGCATCCTCCGTACACTTCCCGCCGCCGCCCCGCGCGCGATCGAGTACCTGCGCCGGATCGCCCACGCCCTGGACGTCGACTGGCCCAAGGGCCGCGACTACGCCGACGTCATCCGCTCCCTCAACCCGCAGCACGCCAACCACGCGGCGTTCCTCCAGGAATGCACCACCCTCCTGCGCGGCGCCGGCTACACCGTCTTCGACGGCGCGCCCCCCGCCGACCGCCAACACGCCGCCGTCGCCGACGAGTACACCCACGCCACCGCCCCCCTGCGCCGCCTCGTCGACCGCTACGCCGGCGAACTCTCCCTCGCCGCCTGCGCCGGCCAGGACCCCCCCGACTGGGTGCGCGAGGCCCTGCCGGCGCTCCCCGAGGAGATGGCGAAGGGCGGCGCCCGGGCGAACAAGCTGGAGCGCGGCTGCGTCGACCTCGTCGAGGCGGCCCTGCTCAGCACACACATCGGGGAGGTCTTCGACGGCCAGGTGGTGGACGTCGAGGAGGACCGGCCGACGCGGGGGACGGTGCAGCTGTACGAGCCCGCGGTGATCGGCCGCGTCGACGGCCCGGAGCTTCCCCTGGGCCACCGCCTGCGCGTGCGGGTGACGGCGGCGGAGCCGGGGGTGTCGCCGGTGCGGTTCGAGCCGGCGGAGGGGGTGGCGGTGGTGGCGTGACTGTCGGGGCTAACGGTGTTAACCTTGGGCTAACGATGTTAGCTGCCTCTCGCGGGGGAAGAGGCGGCTGACGTCGTTGTCGGCCGGCTCGTACGATGGCGCCCTCGGCCACGGACCGCGTACGAAGGAAGGTCTCCGTCGTGCCCGACGCACCCGCGGAGCTGGGCCCGCGCGCCCTGCAGATCGTCGGCGCGGCCCGTGAGCTCCTCGAGGAGGAGGGCGCGGACGCGCTGACGATGCGGCGGCTCGCCGACCGGCTCGGCATCAAGGCGCCCTCCCTGTACAAGCACTTCGCCGACAAGGCGGCCCTCGAGGCGCGGCTGATCACCCTCTTCTTCACCGAACTCGCGGCGGCCCTCGAGGCGGCCCCCGACTTCCCCGGCCTCGCCGTCGCCTACCGCGCGTACGCCATGGCCCACCCCCACCTCTACACCCTGTCCACCGACCGCCCCCTGCCCCGCGAGTCCCTGCCGCCCGGCCTGGAGGAGCGGGCCGCGTGGCCGCTGGTGCGCGTCCTGGACGGCGACGAGATCCGGGCCCGCGCGGCGTGGGCGTTCGCCCACGGGATGGTCGTCCTGGAGATCGCCGGCCGCTTCCCGCCGGGCGCCGACCTCGACACGACCTGGCGGGTGGGGGCAGCGGCCTTCCTGCGGTGACGTGCGCCGGGCGCCTCCGGCGGCCGGTAGCATGGGGGCACGGCGGACGAGCCGGCCGGGCGGTCGCGTCGGCCCCTTCACGGGGTCGCCGAGGAACGTCCGGGCTCCACAGGGCAGGGTGGTGGGTAACGCCCACCCGGGGTGACCCGCGGGACAGTGCCACAGAAAACAGACCGCCGGGGGCTTCGGTTCCCGGTAAGGGTGAAACGGTGGTGTAAGAGACCACCAGCGCCCGAGGTGACTCGGGCGGCTCGGTAAACCCCACCCGGAGCAAGGTCAAGAGGGGCCATCGGCTGATGGCCCTGCGCGAGCGTTCGAGGGCTGCCCGCCCGAGCTCGCGGGTAGACCGCTGGAGGCCGGTGGCAACGCCGGTCGTAGATGGATGGCCGCCTCCCCCGGCGCCGCGAGGCTTCGGGGAGACAGAACCCGGCGTACAGGCCGGTCTCGTCCGCCTCGCCTGTGTTTTACACAGGCGGGGGTTGTTCTTTTCGGCCTCCGGCCGGGTTTGTCGGCGCTTGCGCGCCTTGCCCTCAGACGCCGGGCGGGCTGGATAGGGGGTTTTCGCCGCTGTCGGGCTGCGGGTGGGCTGTGGTGCGCCGCCGTCGCGGTGTGGGTCGGGGCCGCCCGACACACCTGTGCGCGTACTGCCGCGTCGTGGTTGGGTTGGGTGCATTTCCCGTACGCGCACAGGCGTGTCGGACGTCCCCTGGCTTTGGTTGGCGGCCGGCGGTTTGTGTCGGCGTTCTTCTGGGCCCGGCCCCGAACGCCGAAAAGCCCATGCACGCCCGGGCCCTGGGCGTACACGGACTTCGACGGTGTGGTGAGGCGACGGCGCGCGTCAGGCGGAGCCGTGCGTCACGCGGTCGGGGTCAGGCGGTGACCGAGACGCTGCCGATGTAGCTGTACACGTTGTTCGACATCACCCACGTGTCGATCGTGTACGAGTTGCCCTCGGTGAGGTTGCCCGACTTCCACGGGCTGCAGTACGGCGACGAGTGACCCTGGCTGGTGGCCGTGCGGTTGATGACGCCGCCGACTATGAGGTCGGCCTCCACGCCGTAGCCGTCGGCGATGTCGTCGCAGACGCGCAGGGAGTCGCCGGGGATGGAGCCGGACGGGTCCTGCTGCCACTGGACGTAGCCGCGGTAGGAACCGTTGTAGTAGATGTCCCAGGTGGCGGCCTGGATCGAGATCGGGCCGGCGGACGCGGAGACGGAGGTGGACTGTTTGAGGCCGGTGAAGCCGTCCGACTGGGCTGCCGCCGCAGGGAGCGCCGCGGCGGTGCACAGCCCGAGGGCGGCCGCGGTCAGGGCGCCGGCGCGAAGAGCGGAACGTAACATGAAGATCCTCCACACTCTGAGTGACTGATCGACTACTTACGGATCCGATCTTGGCACGTGCCACCGACAACAGCTAGACCCAGTGATCCACTCCTCACACTTTCCCCGCAATCGGATCTTGGTGTTCCAGGGTGATCACTTGCCCCGCTCCTTGGCCACCAACTCCCGTGCCATAGGCGCCACTTCGGCCCCGAACCGCTCGATCACCCCCGGGTTGTCGCCCCCGATCACGAACGCGCTCAGCCCGTGCTCCAGGACCAGCCCCGCGATCTGCTCCGCCCAGGCGTCGGCGGGACCGTCGAGCAGGCCGCGCGCGGCGGGGGAGAACTCGGCGTGCATGAAGTTCATCAGCCGCCGGACGTCCGACGGCGAGCGGCCCGCCGACGCGGCGGCCTCGTCGATCCGCGCGTTCATCTCCGGCAGCGAGTCCACCCCGCGCGGCAGATACCCCATCGACGGCAGCCAGCCGTCCGCGACCTCGCCGGTCAGCGCCAGCATCTTCGGCTTGTACGAGCCGACCCACACGTCGATGTCGTGCGCCGGCCGCGGCCCCCGCTTGGCCCCGTCGACCGTGTAGTACGTCCCCCGGTGATGCACCCCGCCCCGGGTGTCGGTGTCCCAGAGCTCGCGGACGACGGAGATCGCCTCGCGCAGGGCCTCCACCCCCTGCCCGGCGGTGAGGCGCCGGCCGCCCATGGCCTCGATGCCGTCCCAGAACGCACCGGCGCCGATGCCCAGCTCGAACCGGCCGCCCGACAGGATGTCCAGCGAGGCCGCCGCACGGGCGAGGACCGCCGGCGGACGCAGCGGCAGGCTCGTCACGTTGGCGCTGAGACGGACGCGCTCGGTGCGGGCGGCCACGTAGGAGAGCAGGGTGTAGGTGTCCAGGAACGCCGGCTGGTACGGGTGGTCCTGGAAGGTGACCAGGTCGAGCCCGGCGCGCTCGCTGGTCACCGCCAGTTCGACGGCCTGCCGGGCGCCGGCCGCGCTCGGTGTGACGAAGGAGCCGAAGAGCAGGTCATGTCCGTAGTCAGTCATGGGATATACGTCCTTCGCTGTCGGATACCTTGATCGATACGGTACGTCCGTCCGGACGCGGATCGATGTTGAAGTCGTCGCGGAAGAAGTTGTCCGGGTCGTAACGGAGTTTGATCTCCCGCAGCCGTTCCAGCGTCGCGGGCGGGAACGTGTCGCCAACCATCTGCATCACCACTTATATTCCAGACCGAAGATCTGGTTCAGGAATAGATGATCCGTAGACCGATCGTCTGACGCGCAGACGAGTAGGCTGGTTCTGTGACCTCACAGCAGGCTGACGCAGCGAACCAGGAAGTCGGAGCCGTCCTGGACGACGACTTCGGCTTCGCCATCGGCACGGTCTTCCGCGCCTACGCGAAGGCGGTCGAGTCCGCGGTCGGCGACGTCCCCGGCGGCCCGCGCGGCTACTTCATCCTCGCGGCGGCGGTACGCGGCGAGGCGGGCAGCCAACGCTCCCTCGCCGAACGCCTGGGGGTCGACCGTACGGTGATGACGTACCTCCTCGACGACCTGGAGGCGGCCGACCTGGTGGAACGCCGCCCGGACCCGGCGGACCGCAGAGGCCGGATCATCGTGGCCACGGAGAACGGCAACCGCTGCTGGCAGGAGCTGCGTGCCCGGGTCGACCGCGTCGAACAGCACCTCCTGAACGCCCTCCCGAAGAAGGACGCGGAGTCGTTCCGCTCCATGCTCTGCACCCTCGCCGCCCACGTGACGACGGGCAACCCCGCCGCGGACGCCTGCGAGGCGGCCACGGAGTGGGCCGCTCCCGCCGAACGGCCCCGTCGCGGGCGCCGCTCCACGGCGTGAACACTTTGGTTCGCCTGCCGGTTTCCGAAGTCCGTGGTTGGACCTCGCACGCACCCTGCGGAACGTCAACCAGACGGCCGAGGATCCGCCTCCGGTGACCGTGGACACCCTCATGGCCACCCTCCGGACGACCTCCGCGTCCGACTCGATCGGGCCGTTCCTGATCAAGACGTTCAACGGCAAGGTTCTTGAGGGCGCCGGGCTCACCGACACCGCCATTGCCGGTCGGGTGTCGTTGAGTCAGCGTACGGTCCAGCGCAGAATCCGGGCCCTCATGGAGCAGGCCGGCGTGCGCAACAGGTTCGGACTCGGCGCCGTGCTGGAGCGTAGAGGGCTCATGCCAGGATGGCCGCGTTACCGTAGTTGATCGGCTGTCCGGGCGGGGGAGTGCATGGTCGAGTTGATGCGGGTGTCCATGGGGGACGGCGAGGCCGACGGGGAGTTGTCGGACGTCGGCTGAGCGAGGGTCACAGGGCGTCGATGAGCTGGCGCATTGCGCGGACAGTGGAGCGGATCTCGAGCAGATACTTGGTGGCGCTGAAGATCGACGACGAAGTATTCGGGGCGGCTCCCGGTTCGCTGCCTACGGTGTCCACCTCCACTCGGAACGGCAGTGCCAGCGTTCGGACCGCGGTCGCGTGTTGGGCGGGTACGTAAATCGGTGTGGTGATCACCAGAAGTCGCTGTCCGGGGCGGAGACCGGCCAGACGGTGGGCAAAGAAATCGTATGAGTCCGAGGTGTTGGCCCTGCGCACGCCCGGCTCGGAGGACGGGGCGGCGACTACGCGGACCTGGATTCCCGTGTGCGTTCGGTAGTGCCGGATGCCCCAGGTGCCGCCGGGGAGATCGGACTCCTCGCCCTCCACTCGTACCGGCTCGGTGAGGTCGAACGCCCGGCGGGTACCGAAGTCCAGCGCCTCGTACTCCTCGTTGAGCTCCGGGGCTTCTGCTGCTGACGCCAGCTGGAACTCGTCCCCGGCGAAGGGCCGGTGGCCGCCGAGAGCGGTGATCGATCCCGCCTCGATCTGGTTCGTCCTGATCAGATGCGCGGCGTACGCCGGCCGGGCCAGGCAGGCGCGGATTATGCCGCCGAGGATCAGTGCGTGGTCGTAACGTCGGAATCGGAGCCGGGCGCCTCCCCGCAGGCCGAGGGCGGTGGCTGCGGCCGGCACCAGTTCCTCCTGCTCCGGCGTCAGGGGCAGTTCCTTGGCCTGGTTGCGTTCCAGGCCCCGGCGGGTGTCCCAGCGGTCCGTGAAGGCGTCGAGTGCCGCGAGCCGGTCGCGGGTCTCGCCCTTGGCGGCGGTCAGGCTCTCCAGCAGATCCCGGTCGTCGGGGCCGTCGGCGAACGCACCCACGAGGGCGTGTACGGGCGGCGAGGCCAGCCAGGCTTCGACGTCGTCCTCCGGGCCGGCGCCAGTCCCTACCAGGGGAACCTGCTCGAACCGCGCGCTCATTGATTACTCGTCCCCATTACTCTGTGTCCGTCACTGCGCACTCAGTGTTCCATGTAGGGGCTGGGGAGGGAGGCAACTGGCCCGGTGCGGCGCTGGGATGAGGGGACGCCGGTCAGCGGGCGAAGCCCTTCTTCACCCCAGCCACGAACGCCTCCCACTCGGCTGGCGTGAAGGTGAGGGACGGGCCCGTGCGGTTCTTGGTGTCGCGGACGTGGATGTGGGCGGCGTGGGCCGAGACCTCGACGCAGTCGCCGCCCTGGTTGCCGCTGTGGGTGCTCTTCTTCCAGGAGGGGCGGGGCGCGGACGGGTTCATAGTTCTCCTGCGAGTCTTTCGATCAGGGGCAACGACTGTGAGGTGCTCAGGGCCTGGGCCCGAAGGACGCCGAAGCGTTGGGCCATGGCCGACACCTCGTGGGGGTCGGTGAGCATCATGCTGCCCCCCTGCCCCTCAACGTACGCCAGACTGCTCCGATCCTCCGTCTCCAGCAAGGTCATGGGGCCGTCCAGGCCGCAGTGCACCTCGCGGTCCAGCGGCATGACCTGGACGGAGACGTTGCGCATGCGGGCGATGTCCGCCAGGTGCTCCAACTGCCGTCGCATGACGGCGCGGCCGCCGATCGGGCGGCGGAGGACCGGTTCCTCCACGACCACTCCGATGGTCGGAGCGGGGCGCCGGGTGAGCAGTGTCCGGCGGTCGAGCCGGGCCTGGACGCGGCGTTCGACCTCGTCCTCGTCGAAGGTCGGGCAGTACGCGGCCAGGACGGCACGGGCGTAATCCTCCGTCTGGAGCAGGCCCTTGAGGACGTGCGGGTCGTAACTGACCACGCTCAACGCCCGCGCCTCCAGCTCCACGTACTCCCCGAACCACGCCGGATACCGCTCCCGTGTCAGGAACGGGGCCGCCGCGCGGATCGCTCCGCGGGCGTCCAGGCGGAGTTCCGCGCAGTCGATGAAGCCGCGGCTCGGCATGCGTTCGCCGCGTTCGATCATGGCGATCTGGGACTTCGAGTACGACGCCTCCGCGCCGAGTTCGTCGCGGGAGACGCCCTGGGCCTCGCGGAGGCTGCGGACCAGGGCGCCGAACATCTTGAGGCTGGGCGAGCCGGTTTCGGTCATGGGGTCCCCTCGGAGGTGCACCGGCGTGCACGGGAGCGGGAGCGTGTGCACGGTGGGCGCTGTGTGCGGTTCGGTGCTGGTCACGCTAGGCACGGGGCGGGAGCGTGGGGGCCATGACCAACCAACTTCCCCCCTGTGGGGGACACCCCTGGCGCCCCGCGTGGATCCCCGAGGCCGGGCACCGGCTGCGGCTCGCCGGGGTCTACTTCGACGTCGTGCGGGTCGACGGCGTCCTCGGCGCCCTCGTCCTCGACGCCCTCGTGCGGGAGGCCCGCGGGCCCGCCGGAGGGGTCGTGTACGACTGCGCCGCGCGGCGGTTCACCTTCCTCGCCGGGGTGCGGTCCGCGGGAGGCCGGCGGTGGCCGCCGGGGAGCAGGGCGTTCGCCGGGGGGCGGGGGCGGGCCGAGTACGTCGGGATTCCCGCCCTCCGGGGGCGGACCTGGCCGCTGGCGTGGTGCTCCGTGCCCGTACCGGAGGCGCCTCTCGTGGACGCGGATCTGCTGCACGGGCTGCTCTGCCGGACCACCGGGTGGCAGCCGGACGGAGGCTAGGGGGCGGCAGGGGTGGTAAGCGCTAACTGGACCCCTCAACTCCCCTTTCCGGATCCACTTGTTGGGCTACGCGCGTTGACTCTAGGCTAGCGCGCGATCACAGGTGCGGACCCTCGGGAGAGACAGCTGCGACAACGGAAGACCGGCACGAGGCCATCGATGACCACCGCCGCCACGCCCGCCAGCTGACCAGCACCAACGACCCCACCGCACCCTGTACATATCCCCCCCAAGTGTGCGCTCGTCGCGGGCGATCCCGCGCGGCGGCGTACGGATCCACGAAAGGCCCCCACATGACCATCCAGACCAGCGGCCCCGGCGTCTTAGCGGACGAAAGCGTCCGGTACAGCCACGCGCCGCAGTTCCGGGCCACGAACAAGCCGTTCGTCCCGGACAACCCGTACCACCGCCCCCTCGACCCCGAGCGGGTCGCCGCCGTCGACTGGAGCCGGCCGGTCACCGAGGAGACCTTCGCCTCGGACCGCAGCCTGGTGGCCCACCGGCTCCTGATGAACGTGTACGAGAGCGACGCCCTCTTCCTCCCCGCCGCCGGACTCGGCCGCTTCGAGAACGACTTCCACGCCTTCTACGACTCCGGCAGCCGGCTCTCCGGCGAACGAATACGACCCGAGCTGGAGAGGTTCGCGTTCGGCTTCATGGAGGACGCCGTCGGCGTCTCCGGGAAGTGGGACGAGGAGACCCTCCGCACCCATCTGCGGCACGCCGTCGACAGCGCCAACAGCCCCGGCTCCCGGCCCGTCTTCGAGGCGATCCGGGCCGCGAAGAACCCCTCGGTCGCGGCCGGCACCCAGATCGTGCAGATGGCCCTCGACGGGCTGACCGAGGCCACCGCGATGTCGCAGAACCTGGGCGGCGCCTTCGGCCCGGAGCAGAGCGAGCTCTTCAAGATCTTCGTCGACGAGTTCGGCTACGGGGTCTTCCCCGCCAAGCACTCCACCCTGTTCATGGAGCTGTGCTCGAGCGTCGGCATGGCGACGACCTCGCACCACTACTGGTTCTTCTACCTCCCCAGCTCCATCGCCATGAACAACTACTTCTACTGGGCGACCCGCAACCGTACGGGCTTCTTCCGGTACATCGGCGCCATGGCCTTCCTCGAGGCCACCTTCGCCGCCTGGTTCGCGGACCTCACGAAGGTCTTCCGCGACGCGTTCGGCGACGCCGTCGACACCCGCTACTGCGACGAGCACGCGCACATCGACCAGCACCACGGCCGGATGGCCGTCGAGGACCTCCTCATCCCCCTGGCCCGCAAGCACGGCCCCGTCGCCGTCAAGGGCCTGCTCCAGGGCGTCGAGGAGATCCAGTACCTCGACCGGCTCGCGGGCGCCGACCTGCTCACCCAGCTCAGCTGGGACCCGGCGCTCTCCGACGCCCCCGCGAAGACCCCGGCGGCCGGCGTCACCGCGCTCGACAGCGACAGCCCCTTCGACACCCGCCTCGCGACCGGCGACACCCGCCTGAGCGTCCTCAGCGGCGAGGCGCTGCTGTACAACTCGGCCACCGGGGACCCGCTGCGCGTCCCGCACGGCAGGAGTGTGCTCGTACCGGACGGCTGTCTGTACGGCGTACGGGCCGAGGGCCGCGCCGAGATCTCCGCCGGACCCGAGGCGTGAGCGCCCGCCCGAGGAGCAAGGCTCCCGTCCCCCCACGCGTGCGCGCCGAGTTCGACCGCGGCGAGCACAACGCGCTCGTCGCCGGCGACGACATGTACTTCGTCATGGAGCGCGGCACCGACGTCCACGTCATCACCAGCGCCTGCCCCCACCGCGGCGGCCCGCTGCACCTCGGCGAGGTCGAGGACGACCGGCTGCGCTGCCCCTGGCACGGCAGCTTCTTCCCGGTCGGCCGGCTGTGCGACCGCGCCCACCCCTCGGTACGGGTCGGGGACGCCGTCACGGTGTACCTGCCCGCGACAGACCATTCCCCCGTCCCCGTCCACACCATGGTCCGAGCAGGAGTGAACGCGGCATGAACCTCACCGCCACGGAAAGCACCACCGTCGGGCTCCTCCCCGCCGCCGGCCCCGCGCCGGTGGACCCGCTCGACCCCATCGAGACCCTCCTCGCGTTAGGGGAGGAGGCCATGGCCCAGCGCCAGTACGAGCGGGCCTACGACCTGTTCAGCTCCGCCGCCCGCATCGACGCGCGCGGCGGGCGCTTCCGGCGCCAGATCAACCGGGCCGTACGGGCGCTCGTGCCGCGCTGGCACTTCTGGATGATGAACGACAGCGAGCGCAACCAGGCGTACTCGCGGGCGATCCAGCAGGTCGTCGGGGAAGGACAGCTCGTCCTGGACATCGGCACCGGCGCCGGACTGCTGGCGCTGCTCGCCGCCCGCGCGGGCGCGGAGCAGGTCGTCACCTGCGAGGGCGTCGACGTGGTCGCCACCGCCGCCCGGGACATCATCGGGCGCAACGGCTACGCGGACCGGGTGACCGTCGTCCCCAGCCTCTCCACCGATCTGCGCGTCGGGGTCGACCTGCCGCGCCGGGCGGACGTCCTGGTCACGGAGATCTTCGACTGTGCCCTGCTGGGGGAGTTCGCGCTGCCCGCGTTCCGGCACGCGCGCCGCGAGCTGCTCACCGCCGACGCGACGATCCTGCCGCGCGGCGGGCGGATCTTCGCCCAGCTGGTGGAGAGCCCGCAGCTGCACTGCCTCAACCACGTCGGGGAGGTGGAGGGCTTCGACTTCAGCCCCTTCGCGTCGCTGACGTCCATGGAGTACTTCTCCACCATCCTCACCAACTACCGCTACCGCGCGCTGACCGAGCCGGTGGAGATCTTCCGGTTCGACTTCTCCGAGGACCAGTACCCGGCGGCGCACACCGTCGAGGTCGTCCCCCGGGAGAACGGCATCGCGCACGCCGTCGCGCTGTGGTTCGAGCTCGACGTCGCGGACGGCGTGACCCTCTCCAACAGCCCCACGGACGAGACCTCGCACTGGAAGCAGGGCGTGCAGACCCTCGCCGCGCCCTGGCGTACGGAGAAGGGCGTGCCCCTGCGCTTCTGGGCGGCCCACGACGACGTACGGGTGCTCGTGGGCCGGGCCGACGAGGGCCGGGTGGGCGGATGACGGTCACGGAAGGGGAGGACAAGACCAGCTCGGAACTCCACAAGACGCTGACCGTGCCCCGGGGCATCGGTGTCGCCACCGGCATGATCATCGGCAGCGGGCTGCTCGTGCTGCCCGGTCTGGCGTACGTCCGGGTCGGTACGAGCGCGGTGTACGCCTGGGTGGCCGCGGCCGTCGTGGTGCTGCCGCTGCTGATCGTCTTCGGCCGGCTCGGCGCCCGCTACCCGACGGCGGGCGGCGTGCAGGGCTTCGCGCAGGCCGCGTTCGGCGCCCCGGGGTCCACGGCCGCGGCGGTGATCCTCATCGGCGCCTGCGCGTTCGGCGGGGCCGTGATGGCGATCAGCGGGGGCAACTATGTGGCCGCGCTGCTGGGCAACAGTGACGCGGGCGGCTGGGTGGCGCTCGGCTATCTCGTGGTCATCGGGCTGCTCCAGGCCGCCGGTTCACGGCTGGCCGGGGGGATCCAGTCGGCGGTGACCATCGGGCTGCTGCTGCTCCTGGGGCTCGTCGCGTTCGCCCCGGCGATGGTGGACTCCGCCTCGCTGCACGGGGACGTGGCCGGGCCCGGCTCCTGGACGTCGGCGCTGCCGGCGGTGGGGCTGGTGTTCTTTGCGTACACCGGCTGGGAGCTGGTCTCCTCCACGGCGGAGGAATACCGCAACCCCAAACGGGACTTCCCGCTGGTCATCGGCATCACGTTCGTGATCGTCGTGGCGCTGTACATCGGGATCTCGCTGGCCGTGCAGCTGGTCGTCGCGCCCGGCGACCCGCTGCTGTCGGAGGCTCCGGTGGTCGCCGTACTCCAGGAGGTGCTGGGTGACGCGAGCGGGCGGGTGGCCGCGGCGCTGGGGGCCGCGATCATCTTCGCGACGCTGATGGGCGGTACGTGGGCCACCTCGCGGATCGTCTTCGCGACGGCCCGGGACGGGCTGCTGCCCGAGGTGCTGACGCGTGTCGACGCCAAGTCGGGGGCGCCGCGGCCGGCGGTGCTGCTGTCGGTGGTGCTGTTCGGCGCGGTGGTGCTCGCCCATGCGCTGGACCTGATCAGCCTGACCCGGGTCGTGGAGCTGTCCACGGTCAACTTCGTGATCGGGTACGCGATCTCCGTGCTCAGCTACGCCAAGCTGTACCGGAGCGCCGCGCACCGGGTCCTCGCCGTGATCGCCGGGCTGCCGGTGCTCGCGATGCTGGCCGGGTTCGGCTGGGTGCTGTGCTATCCGGCGGCGCTGCTGGCGTTCGCCGCGGTGGTGCACCGCACCCGGCGCACCCGGGCCCAGGCGGAGACCGCGGAGGTCTGAGGGCTGTACGCGGGGGGCCGGGCGGATGCGCCCGGCCCCCCTCTTCCTCGTACGCCCGGATGAAAGGCCCGGCCCCCGGGAAGGGGCCGGGCCACGTGCGGTCAGGGACGCGACGGAACCACGTCCACCTGGTCGGCCCGGACGAACGCGATCCGGTGGCCGAGCTGGATCTGGTAGTACGACTGGCCGCGCACCACCTGGTGGTTGGCCGGGTCGAAGGTCACCGCCGAGTAGAACTCGCCCGTGAACGGCTCCCCGTCACCGCCCACCGCGTAGCTCTGGCCCGCCAGGAACTCGTACGGCAGCGGCGCGAACGCCCGTACCGCCACGCCCGCCGGATAGTCCGAGGCCAGCGGGTACGCGACGCCGTAGACGTCGACCTTCGCCCGCCCGGCCTTCGGCGTGGCGACGAAGCCCCGGCTGGGCACCGCGGTCGGGCTGTCGGCCGGGTTGTGGAACCAGGCCTTGCGGCCGTTGTACCAGATCGCCGTCCAGTCCCCGGAGCGGTCCGCGACCGCGTACTGCTGGCCGGTGGAGGCGCGGGCGCCGATGTCGTTGACGCCGATGGTCGACGTCCCGTTGCCCGGGTGGGTGCCGAAGTCCGGGACGAGCGCGGAGTCGTCCGACGGCGAGACGTGCAGCCGCACCGGCTCCGAGCCGTGCGCGGGACACAGCACGTTGGCGCCGGTGCAGCCGGTGAAGGGGAGGTTGTTGGAGTCGTAGTCGGTGCGGATCGTCAGCAGGTTGCTGTGCGTGCCGGCGCTGGGGGTGATGGGGCGGCCCAGCAGCTGGAAGTAGTGGTCCCAGTCCCAGTACGGGCCGGGGTCGGTGTGCATGCCGGCGATGTTCGCGGTGCCGATGCCGGGCACGTTGTAGTGGCCGAGGATGTGGTGGCGGTCCAGCGGGATGTCGTTCTGCTGCGCCAGATAGCGCACCAGCCGCGACGACGTGCGGTACATCGCCTCCGTGTACCAGGTGTCCGGCGCGGTCAGGAAGCCCTCGTGCTCCAGACCGATGGACGTGGCGTTGATGTACCAGTTGCCGGCCTGCCAGCCGACGTCCTTCGCCGGCAGGTGCTGGGCGATCGCGCCGTCCGAGGCGCGCAGGCTGTACTGCCAGGAGGCGGTGTACGTGGCAGTCTTCACCAGGTTGATCGAGCCCTGGTAGTAGCCCTCCATGTCATGGATGACGATGTACTTGATCTTCTGCGTGGCCGGCCGGCTGCCCTTGTCGTGGTTGCCGTAGGTGAGGGATCCGTCGGCCCGCGGGTACTGCGCGTACGCCGCGTCGATCCAGTCGCAGGCGACGGTCGGCGGGCACTCGGCGCGCGGGTCGCTGCCCTGCGACTCCATGCCCAGCAGCGACGCCTGTTCGGTACGGGGCGCCACGGCGGTGGCCGGCAGCGCGACGCGCTGGCCCTCGTCGGTGGTACGGGCGGCGCCCTCGGCGATCACCGCGTACACGTCGTCGGCGAACACCGTCGCCGCCTCGCGGGAGTCGGAGCCGGCGTAGGAGGCCACGGCCGCGTACCAGTCGGCGGGGTCGGCGCTCGCGGGCAGCCCGAGCCGCTGCTGGGTGTCGGCGAGGAGGGCGGCGCCGCCGGCGACGTTCGCCGCGTCGTCGGCGCGCAGCTGGTCCGGGGCGAGGCCGGTGAGGCCGGCCGCGCGCTCCAGGGTCTCGTAGTCCCCGGCGGACGGGGTGTCCGCGGGGGTGGGGGCGGGGAGGGAGACGGGGCCGTCGGTGTCGCCGCGCGGGTCCTCGGTGCCCTCGGTGTGGTGGTCGCCCCGCTGCCCGGCGGCGGCGAGCGCGCCGTCCGCGTCGGTGAGGTGCATCGGCCCGTAGCCGCCGACGACGCTGGGGGCGCCGTCGTGTCCGTCCCAGCGGGACTGCAGGTACGAGACGCCGAGCAGCACCGCCTCGGGGACGCCGCTGTCGGCCGCGGCGTCGGCGAACGCCCGCTGCAGCGCGGTGGCGTCGTCGTCGGCCGCGGCGGGCTGGGCCGCCTGCAGCAGGGGCAGCGTGAACGCGGCCGCGGCCACGGCCGCTGTCAGCCGCGCCCGGCGTGATCTGGACTGGAGCCTTGACTGGGGCAGGTCCTGGGGCAAGTCCGCCTCCGGTGAGTGCAGTGGGTGTGGCACGTGCAGGGAACGGCCTACCAGCAACCGGTTGCGTATCGGTATCGCGCGGCGCCCTCAGTCCTTGCGGCCGGTCACGGCGACGGTCACCCCGAGGCCGATCATCGTCAGCCCGCCGATCCCGCCGACCGCGGACAGCCGGCGCGGGGAACGGGCGAACCACTCCCGGGCGGTGGCCGCGGTCAGGCCCCAGAGGCTGTCCATGGTGACGGCGATGGCGTTGAAGATCAGGCCCAGCAGCAGCATCTGCACGGTGACGTGACCGGCCTCCCGGTCGACGAACTGCGGCAGCACGGCGGCGAAGAAGACGATGGTCTTGGGGTTGGCCACGCCCACCGCGAAGCCCTCCCACAGCGTACGGGCCGTCCCGCGCTCCTCCGCCGCGGTCCCGGCGAACGACTCGCGCAGCGCGCCCCGGTGCCGTACCGCCCTGATCCCGAGGTAGACGAGATACGCCGCTCCGGCCAGCTTCAGCGCCGTGAACACCGGCACCGACCGCTCGACGACCGTCCCCACGCCGAGGGCCACGGCGAACACCAGCACCTGCGCCCCGGCGGTGTTCCCGAGGACCGTGGTGAGCGCGGCGCGGCGGCCCTGGGACAGCGCGCGGCCGATGACGAACAGGACGCTCGGGCCGGGGACGACGATGAGCAGGAAGGACATGGCGGTGAAGGCGAGGAGCCGGTCTGCGGAGGTCACGCGCGGAGCGTAGCCCCGGGGGGTACGGCCGGTCGCCGGATTTTCCGGCGGAGGGCCTGTGACCTGCGCGGACGCGGCTGAGGTGGCAGACGGGGCGGGGGCGGGCCTTACTGGAGGGGCACGCGCAAGTGGAGGGAGCCGATCGTGTACATCTCGATGCGCCGCTCCGCGGTGTCGCTGGTGACGGCGGGCGCGCTGGCCGGCGGTCTGGTGGCCGCCACCGCACCGGGCGCGACGGCCGCGTCCGCGGCCCGTCCGGCGGCGGTGGCGGCCGGAGCCCCGTGCTCGGACAGCGGCTGCGGGACGGAGTGGAACTGGGACTGGGACTGGAACTGGAACACCGCCTCCCAGCCCCCGCCGGGCCCCGCGCCCGCTCCCGCACCCCAGCAGCACAACGTCGGCTGGGGCCGGGTGACCGCCCACACGCAGGTCAACATCCGCCGGGACCCGACGTCCGACAGCCCGAAGGCCGGCGTGCTGCGGCCGGGCGAGGAGGGCCCGGTCTTCTGCGTCACCGAAGGCCAGTCCGTCAACGGCAACCAGTGGTGGTACTGGGTCGACACCGGATGGGCCAGCGCGGCCTTCATCCGGGTGACGGGTGACGTCGACACCTGCTGACCCGTACCCGTACGACACGTACCACCGGCCCCGGGAAGCGCCAGGCGCACCCGGGGCCCTCGTCTGCCCGTTATCCGAACACATCCGTCCGTTTTACGGTCTTGACGCCCCCACGGCCCCCCGGGACCATCATGCTCACGTCAACCGACTCCATCCCGGGAGTGCCGAATGTCACCACGTCGTGCGCACAAGTTCCGTACCGCGGCCGGGGCCCTGACAGCCCTGGCCGTCGTTGTGCTTGCCCCCACCGCCGGCGCACCGGCAGCCACCGCTGCCCCGACCGTCGCGGCGCCCGACATCCCCCTCGCCAACGTCAAGGCGCACCTCGCCCAGCTGCAGTCCATCGCCACCGCCAACGGCGGCAACCGGGCCCACGGCCGCCCCGGCTACCTGGCGTCGGTCAACTACATCCGCGGCAAGCTGGACGCCGCCGGGTTCACCACGACCCTCCAGACGTTCACCTCGAGCGGAGCCACCGGCTACAACCTCATCGCCGACTGGCCCGGCGGCGACCCGAACCAGGTCCTGATGTCCGGCGCCCATCTGGACTCGGTGACCGCCGGCCCCGGGATCAACGACAACGGGTCGGGGTCGGCCGGGGTGCTGGAGACCGCGCTCGCCGTGTCCCGCGCGGGGCTGCAGCCCACGCAGCATCTGCGGTTCGGCTGGTGGGGCGCCGAGGAGCTCGGCATGATCGGGTCGAAGTACTACGTGAACAACCTCCCCGCCACCGAGCGCGCCAGGATCAGCGGCTATCTGAACTTCGACATGATCGCCTCGCCCAACCCGGGTTACTTCGTCTACGACGACGACCCGACGCTGGAGGGCGTGCTGAAGGACTACTTCGCCTCGATCGGCGTGCCCACGGAGATCGAGACCGAGGGCGACGGACGCTCCGACCACGCGCCGTTCAAGAACGCCGGCATCCCGGTCGGCGGCATCTTCACGGGCGCCGAGCGCGCCAAGACCTCCGCCCAGGCGACCAAGTGGGGCGGTACGGCCGGGCAGGCGTTCGACCGCTGCTACCACGCGTCCTGCGACACGTCCGCGAACATCAACGACACCGCCCTGGACCGCAACAGCGACGCCCTCGCGTACGCGGTCTGGACCCTCGGCACGGCCGTCCCCGTACCGCCGGGGCCGACGTTCGAGAACGCCACCGACGTGACCATCGCGGACAACACCACGGTGACCTCGCCGATCACGGTCAGCGGGCTCACCGGTAACGCGCCCGCGACGCTGAAGGTGGGCGTCGACATCAAGCACACCTGGCGCGGTGACCTGGTCATCGACCTGCTGGCGGCGGACGGCACCGCGTACCGGCTGAAGAACTCCAGCGGCAGCGACTCGGCCGACAACGTCCTAGCCACCTACACCGTCAACGCCTCGTCCGAGCCGGCGAACGGGCTGTGGCGGCTGCGGGTGCAGGACGTCGCCTCGGGCGACGTCGGCTACATCGACAGCTGGAAGCTGACCTTCTGAGCGGTGGGTGAGGGGGTGGCCGCCCCGGCCACCCCCTTTCTCGCGGCCTGCAACGCAACCAATGGTTGCGCCGGAACGCCTCCCGCGCTACTCTCATGCGCAACCGATAGTTGCGTATAAGTGGAGGAGCAGGGCCATGGAGTACGGAAGCATCGAGCGCGAGATCCACGTGGACGCCACACCCGAGGTCGTCTTCGACGTCGTCAGCCGGCCCGAGCACATCAGGGAGTGGTGGACGGACGACGCCTCCTTCGAGCCCGTCGCCGGCGGCGGCGGTGAACTCGTCTTCGGCGACCGGGAGATCGTCCAGGCGATGACCGTGGTGACCGTCGAGCCGCCCCGGCTGTTCGCCTTCCGCTGGTGCTACCCCGACGGCACGGCGGACGAGCTCGCCGACTCGCTGCTCGTCACCATCGAGCTCGTCCCCGAGGGCGGCGGCACCACGGTGAAGCTCACCGAGACCGGGTTCCGCGAGATGGGCTGGGAGGAGGCCAAGGTCGCGGCCGAGCACAAGGACCACTCCGCCGGCTGGAGCGTCTTCGTCCCCCGCCTCGGCGAGTACGCCGGGCGGCTGGCGGCGGCGTCGTGACCGTCGTCGACGACGACCTGTGGTCCGCGGTCGGCGACCCCACCCGCCGCCGGCTGCTCGACCTGCTGCTCGCGGACGGCACCGGCACGGCGACCGGGCTCAGCGACCGGCTGCCCGTGACCCGCCAGGCGGTCGCCAAGCACCTCGGCGTCCTCGACCGCGTCGGCCTGGTGCACGCCGCGTCCGCCGGCCGCGAGAAGCGCTACCGGGTGGACGAGGAGCGGCTCGCGCGCGCCGTCGCCCAGCTCGCCTCGGTGGGCGAGGCGTGGGACGCCCGGCTGCGGCGTATCAAGCGGATCGCCGAGAGCGTCCAGCGCGGCCGGGGGGACGGGGCCGGGCGCTGATGGCGCGGGGTGGGCCCGGACGCCACGTCCGGACCCACCCTCACGGAGCGTTTACGCAGGTCGAGCGGGCAGTTACCTCTTCCGGTCGACACCCGGTCGGGCTAGGGGTTTCATGGGGTTATGTCGGTCTTTGTCGATCCTCGACGGAGCCGCGAACGTGACCCTGGACTCATCGAGCCAGCGGGAGGAACTGTGCAGAGCGACAAGAACGAAGCAAGGGGTGGCAGCGGCGGCCTCGGCAAGGGCGCCATGGACAAGGCGACGGACGCGGCCCAGGGGCTCGGCGCCGAACGCAAGTCCGCGGGCCTGCGTGGGCGCGGTGAGAGCGGCGGCATGTCGGAGACCGGGATCGGCAGGGAGCACACGGGCCTCAGCGAGGCCGAGCAGCTCCAGGCGGGCCGGGCCATGTCCAGCCAACAGCAGGAGGTGTGGGCCTACCGCGAGCGCCTGGAGGTGGAGGCCGCCAAGTCCGACCAGGAGATCGGCCGCGCCTCGGTGTCGATCCGGGTGACCGAGCACCCCGAGCGGTTCGAGATCACCCGCGGTCACGACGAGGCGGTGATCAGCCGCGCCGAGGTGCAGGGCGATCTGGTGCCCGGACGCCACCACGAGTTCGTCGACCGCAGCATCGAGCTGCCGCTCTTCGGCGAGGGCAACGAGGTGGTCGTGCGTAAGGTCTCCGAGCCGTACGCCAAGTGCAGCCTCGGGGTGAACCGCGTGGCCGAGACGCAGACGTTCGAGACGACCCTCCGCCAGGAGGAGATCGTCGAGAACAACCCGGCCGCCCGGCAGGCGGGCGCGGCCTCCGCGATCACGATCCGTGAGGTCGAGGAGGGCTACGAGATGCGCGACCGCGCGGGCACGCGCGAGCGCGACGAACTCCGCCAGAACCCCGCGATGCAGCAGGGGCGCCAGGACGCCGAGCAGGCCCGGCTGGGCCGGCACGAGAGCCGGCTGAGCCGCAGCCAGGCCCAGACCGGCACCGAGGCCGGGCGCAAGGCCGCGCGGGAGGCGGCCGACGACGTCTCCGGCCGCGGCGGCAAGAGCCGGGACAAGCGCTGGTTCTGACCCCCAGAGTCCTGTCCCAGCAGAGAGCGAGGCCCGCGCGCGCAGCGCGGGTCTCGCGTTGTCGCCGGGCGGGGTCCGCGGACCGACCCTACGATCGTGCCTATCCCCGCGGAGAGGACAGATCCGGTGAAATCCATCTGGAAGGGCGCGATCTCCTTCGGCCTGGTGAGCATCCCCGTCCAGCTCTTCTCGGCCACCGAGGAGCGCGGTGTGTCCTTCAAGCAGGTGCACGCGAAGGACGGCGGCCGGATCCGCTACCGCCGGGTCTGCGAGCTGGAGGACGAGGAGGTCCCGTACGCCGACATCACCAAGGCGTACGAGACCGGCGACGGCGAGCTCGTCATGCTGACGCCCGACGAGCTGGCGGATTTGCCGCTGCCCTCCAAGAAGATCATCGACGTGGTGGGGTTCGTCCGGTCGGAGGAGTTCGACCCGATCCAGTTCAACCGGGCCTACTACATCAAGGCCGCCGACGCCTCCGCCGCCAAGCCGTACGTGCTGATGCGCGAGGCGCTGGAGCGCTCCGGGCGGGTCGCCGTCGTCAAGG
The DNA here is from genome assembly GCF_009604385.1 of Streptomyces smaragdinus. Lineage (GTDB taxonomy): Bacteria > Actinomycetota > Actinomycetes > Streptomycetales > Streptomycetaceae > Streptomyces > Streptomyces smaragdinus. The sequence continues at coordinate 127,704 of NZ_WEGJ01000003.1, read as the reverse complement.
TGGCCCTGCGCAGCCGGGAGGCGCCCGCGCTGCTGCGGGTGCACGACAGCGGCGGCGAGAGCGTCCTCGTGCTGCACACCATGCTCTGGCCGGACGAGGTCCGGCCGGCCAAGGGGATCGCGCCGGACAACAAGGTGACCGTGCGCAAGCAGGAGCTGGAGATGGTCGACTCCTTCATGGAGGCGCTCGGCGGCTACGACCCGGACGAGTTCACCGACGAGTACCGCGAGGCCGTCGAGGCGCTGGTCGCCTCCAAGGAGGGCGAGGGCCCGCCGGTCGTACGGGAGGAGGCGGAGGAGAAGCCCGGAAAGGTCATCGATCTGATGGCCGCGCTGGAGGCCAGCGTCAAGGCCGCGAAGACCTCCCGCGGGGAGGAGGAGACTCCCGCCGCGAAGAAGAAGGCCCCGGCCAAGAAGGCCGCCGCGAAGAAGAAGACCACCGCGAAGAAGACCGCCGCCAAGAAGTCCACCCGCAAGGCCGCCTGAGGCTCCCGGCGATGACGAAGATCGCGGAGATCGACGGGCGCAAGGTCAGGCTGAGCAACCTCGACAAGGTGCTCTACCCGGTCCCGGGCTTCACCAAGGGCGAGGTCCTGCACTACTACACGCGGATCGCCGAGGTGCTGCTGCCGCACCTCCACGACCGCCCCGCGTCCTTCCTGCGCTTCCCCGAAGGGGTGGACGGCGAGCGCTTCTTCGCCAAGAACGTCCCCCCGGGCGCCCCGGACTGGGTCCGCACGGCCGACGTGCCGACGAAGTCCTCCACCGTCCACCACGTGCTCGTCCAGGACCTGTCCACCCTGCTGTGGGCGGCGAATCTGGCCGTCGAGATCCACGTACCGCAATGGCGGGTGACCGAGCCCGGCGTGTCCGACCGGATCGTGTTCGACCTCGACCCCGGGCCGCCCGCGACCGTCGTCGAGTGCTGCCGCGCCGCGCTGCTGGTGCGCGAGGCGCTGGCCGAGGACGGGCTGGACGCCTGGCCCAAGACGTCCGGCTCCAAGGGCCTGCATCTGTACGTGCCCATCGAGCCCGCCCCCGCCGCCGACACCAGCGCGTACGCGAAGGCCCTGGCCGTACGGCTGGAGGAGCGCAGCCCCGAACTCGTCCTGCACCGGATGGCCAAGGAGCTGCGGCGCGGCAAGGTGTTCGTCGACTGGAGCCAGAACAACCGCGCCAAGACCACCGTCGCCCCCTATGTGATCCGGGCCCGGGAGCGGCCCACCGTGTCCACCCCGCTGGACTGGGACGAGGTCGGGGCGTGCGCGAAGCCGGAGGACCTCGTCTTCCTGCCGGACGAGGTTGCGGAGCGGGTCGAGGAGTACGGGGATCTGCTGGCGCCGCTGTTCGAGGAGCGGTACGAGGTGCCGGGGTAGGCCATTCGTGGCACAGTGGGATGAACGTCATGAGGAGGCAATTCATTATGGCGAAGCACCACAAACACGACTCCGACCGCCACAAGCACGGCGGTAACGAGGCCTTCCGGGAGGCCATGGACGCGCGCAACGAGCGTCTGAAGGACTCGCAGCGCCAGGCGGGGATGTCCGCGCACTTCGATGCGAAGTCGCACAGCAAGACGACCCCGCAGGGTCAGCGTCGCGCACAGCGGGACCGCGGATAGGGGCGCGGGTGAGGTGACGGCGGGGGCGGGCGGGCCGTTCAGTCGGCCCCCCGCCCCCGCCGTCCGCGTCTCAGGGGCTGTTTGTCGGTACGCAGCCCCCGCCACACCGGATGCCGCAGTCGGCCGGCGGGCGTCCGCTCGCCGTACCGCACCTCCGCCAGCAGCTCCGGCTCCACCCAGTGCACGTCCCGGCCGCGGACGTGCCGGTCGTCGAGCGGGCCGTCGAACGGGCTGGTGTCGCGGGCCAGGGAGTCCAGCAGCGGCTGCAGCTCCGCCAGGGCCCGCGCGGAGAAGCCGCTGCCGACGCTCCCCACATACGTGAGGCGGCCCCCGTCGGTCTCCAGGCCGAGGAGCAGGGCCCCGAACGCGCCGCGGCGGCTGCCGCCGCCCCGGGTCCAGCCGCCGATCCGGACCTCTTCGGTGCGGATGTTCTTGATCTTCAGCCAGGCGTCGCTGCGGCGCCCCGGGTAGTAGCGCGAGTCGAGCCGTTTGGCGAGCAGGCCCTCGAGGTCGTGCTCCCGCGTGAGGTCCAGGGCCTCCTTCCCGTGGCCCTCCCAGTACGGGGGCGCGGACCAGCGGGGGCCGTCCACGGGCAGCTCCGCGAGCAGTTCGCGGCGGCGGCGGTACGTGTCGCGGAGGGTGGGGCGGCCGTCGAGGTGGAGGACGTCGAAGACCATGTACGTGACGGGCACCTCGGCGGCCAGGCGGCGGATCTGCTCCCCGCGCGTCAGGTTCATCCTGCGCTGCAGCGCGGCGAACGACGGGCGGCCGTCGGGGCCGAGGGCGACGATCTCGCCGTCGAGGACGCAGGGCGGGAGCCCGGCGGGGGGCGGGGCGAGGTCGGGGTACTGGGCGGTGACGTCGTTGTCGTTGCGGGACAGGAGGGTCAGTGAGCCGTCGCCGGGGACGTAGGCGACGGCCCGGATGCCGTCCCACTTCAGCTCGTACCCGAAGCCGGCGTCGGCCGCGGCGGAGGGCAGCGCGCCGGGGACGGCCAGCATGGGCCGTACCCGCGGCAGTTCGGTGGGCCCCATAGGGGAACGGTAGGCGCGCCCGCGGGCGGTGTCCTGCCGGGAGGCGTCAGCCGCGGCCGATCAGCGGCATCGCGGTCGCCATCACCGTCGCGAACGGGATGTTGGCGGTGAGCGGCAGGGACGCCATGTGCAGCACGGTCCGGGCCACGTCGGCGGCGTCCATCACCGGCTCCACGGCCGTCGTGCCGTTCGCCTGCAGGATGCCCGTCTGCATGCGCTCGGTCATCTCGGTCGCCGCGTTGCCGATGTCGATCTGGCCGCAGGCGATGTCGTACGGGCGGCCGTCCAGCGACAGCGACTTCGTCAGGCCCGTCAGCGCGTGCTTGGTCGCCGTGTACGCGATGGAGTGCGGGCGTGGGGCGTGGGCCGACACGGAGCCGTTGTTGATGATCCGCCCGCCCCGCGGGTCCTGCTCCCTCATCAGCCGGAACGCCGCCCGCGCGCACAGGAACGCGCCGGTGAGGTTGGTGTCCACCACCGCCCTCCAGTCCGCGACGGACAGCTCGTCCGGCCCTGCGGCGGGACCGAACCGGCCCGCGTTGTTGAACAGCAGGTCCAGGCGCCCGTACCGGTCCCGCACGGCGGCGAACAGGGCGTCCACCTGCTCCGGCTCGGTGACGTCCGCCGGCACCGGGGTGGCGCCTCCCGCGAGGCGGGCCGTCTCCGCGAGAGGGTCGGGGCGGCGGCCCGCGAGGACGACGTCCCAGCCGGCGCCGGACAGGGTGACGGCCACCGCGCGGCCGATCCCGGAGCCGGCGCCGGTGACCACCGCGACCTTCGACTGCTGCTGCATGGGCTCACCCTACGGGGTGCGCTCGTTGCCCGGATGTTATCCGAATGTTGTGCACATGACAGAGGATCGTTCTCTTCCGCCACTCCACTGGATCCATGACGCATTCGCCGCACGACGCAGAACTCCGTGCCGCGGCACGGCACTTCACCCGGCGACGCTTCCTGACAGTCACCTCGGCCGCGGCCGCGCTCGCCTTCGCCACCAATCTGCCCGCCGCCCACGCCGCCGAAGCCGATCCGGCCTCGATCACCACCGACCCGTTCACCCTCGGCGTCGCCTCCGGCGACCCGCTGCCCGACAGCGTGGTCCTGTGGACCCGGCTGGCCCCCGTGCTCTTCGAACCCGGCAACGGCCTGCCCGCGCTCGCCTTCCCGGTGTCCTGGGAGATCGCCCGCGACGACCGCTTCGGCCGGGTCGTCCGGCGCGGGACGACGCTCGCCCACCCCGAGTTCAACCACACCGTGCACGTCGACGTCCGCGGCCTGGACGCCGACCGCGAGTACTTCTACCGCTTCCGCACCGGCCCCTGGACCAGCCCGGCGGGACGCACCCGCACCGCCCCGCCGACCGGCGCCGACAACAGCCGGGTGCGCTTCGCCGTCGTCAGCTGCCAGTACTACATCCAGGGCTACTGGACCGCCTACCGCCACCTCGCCGACGACGACGTGCAGGCCGTCTTCCACTGCGGGGACTACCTCTACGAGGGCCCCGTGAACTCCGCCGGCGGCATCCGCGCCTACCCGGCCGGCACGCTGCCCGACGCGGTGAACCACGAGGCCGACACCCTCGCCCGCTACCGGCTGCACTACGCGCTCTACAAGTCCGACCCCGATCTGCGCGCCGCCCACGCGGCGCACCCGTTCGTCGTCACCTGGGACGACCACGAGACGGAGAACAACTACGCCGACGAACACGGCGAGGGCGGCGTCCCGCCCGAGGAGTTCCTGGTCCGGCGGGCCGCGGCGTACCGCGCGTACTGGGAGAACATGCCGCTGCGCGCCCCGCAGCAGCCCGACGGGCCCGACATGCGGCTCTACCGCCGGATGCACTTCGGACGCCTCGCCCAGTTCGACGTCCTGGACACCCGCCAGTACCGCAGCGTCCAGGCGCCCGGCGAGAACTGGCAGCCGCCCCACCCGGCCGCCTTCGACCCCGCCCGCTCCATGACCGGCGACGCCCAGGAGCGCTGGCTGATCGACGGCTGGCGGCGCTCGGCGGCCCGCTGGAACGTCGTACCCCAGCAGGTGGTCTTCAGCGAACGGCGCGACCAGCCCACCCCGGACTATCTGTGCAGCCACGACTCGTGGGACGGCTACCGGGCGTCGCGCGAGCGGATCCTCGCCGGTGCCGAGACCGCCGGCGTGGACAACCTCGTCGTCCTCACCGGCGACGTCCACGTCCACTACGGGTTCGACATCAAGCGCGACTTCACCGACCCCGCCTCCCGGACGCTGGGCGTCGAGCTCGTCGGCACGTCCATCTCCAGCGGCGGCAACGGCTCGGCGCGGCCCGCGAACTACGACCGGCTCTTCGCGTCCAACGCGCATCTGAAGTACTACAACGGGCAGCGCGGCTATCTGCGGGTGACGCTCGACCCCTCGCACCTGCGCGCGGACTATCTGACGGTGCCGCAGGTCACCACCCCCGGCGCCCCCATCGCGGTGGCCGCCTCCTATGTCTCCGAGGCCGGTCACCCGGGGCTGGTCCCGGGGTGACAAGGCGGTCGGACCGCCCTGCGAGAATGGGCGCCTGCCCGTCACCTTCGCAGGAGCCCCGATGCGCGGTCCCGACCGCATAACCCCGCCCGCCCCGACCACCACCGGCACCACCGGGAGCCCGGCGCCCGCGGTACGCGCCGGGCTTCTCGTCGTCCTCATGCTCGGCGGGCTCACCGCCATGCCGGCGCTGTCCATGGACATGTACCTCCCGGCGCTCCCCGCCGCCGCCGCCGAACTGCACTCCTCGGCCGCCGGGATCCAGCTCACGCTCACCACCTGCCTCGCCGGCCTCGCCCTCGGCCAGCTGATCGTCGGCCCGCTCTCCGACCGCTGGGGACGGCGCCGCCCGCTGCTCGCCGGGATGGCCGTCTTCGTCGTCGCCACCGTCGCGTGCGCGCTGGCGCCGGACGTGCCGGTGCTGATGGGGTTCCGGCTGGTCCAGGGGCTCGCGGGGGCGGCCGGGGTGGTCATCGCGCGGGCCGTGGTGCGGGACATGTACGACGGGCTGGCGATGGCCCGGTTCTTCTCGTCCCTGATGCTCGTGTCCGGGATCGCGCCGATCGCCGCGCCGCTCATCGGCGGTCAGGTGCTGCGGGTCACCGACTGGCGGGGGGTGTTCGTGGTGCTGGCCGTGGTCGGGGCGGCGATCACCGCGGTCGTGGCGCGGAAGCTGCCGGAGACCCTGCCGCCGGGGCGGCGGCACTCAGGGGGGTTCGGGACGACCGTGGCCGCGCTGCGGGGGCTGCTGGCGGACCGGGCGTTCAGCGGGTATCTGCTGGCGGGGAGCTTCGGGTTCGCGGCGCTGTTCGCGTACGTGTCGGCGTCGTCGTTCGTGATGCAGGAGATCCACGGGGCGTCGCCGCAGACGTTCAGCCTGCTCTTCGGCGCCAACGCGCTCGGGATGATCACCGTGGGGCAGATCAACGGGCGGCTGCTCGTCGGACGGGTCGCGCTGGAGAAGGTGCTGGGGACCGGGCTGGTGCTGGTCACGCTGGCGTCCACGGCGCTGCTGCTGATGGCGCTGGGGGTCTTCGGGGAGGTGGGGCTCGCCCCCATGGCGGCGGGCTTCTTCGCGCTGATGTCGTCGCTGGCGCTGGTCCTGCCGAACGCCAACGCCCTCGGCCTGATGCGCGCCAGGGACGCGGCGGGATCCGCGTCCGCGCTGCTGGGCACGTCGGCGTTCCTCACCGGCGCGATCGCCTCGCCGCTGGTGGGCGTCGCGGGGGAGCACACGGCGGTGCCGATGGCGGTGACGCAGGTGACGTGCTCGGTGCTGGCCGGGGCGGCGTTTGTCCTCCTCTGTGTACGTGGTCCTGCTGCTTATCCCGGGGGATGACCCCCGGACCCCCAGCCGGACAAGCGGGTCTGCCGGGGATACCGGCGCGGGCAACGCACGGCAAACCCGAATAAACTCGCCCGGTGAACGAGACCGAGGACGCACTCCGCCGGACCCTGACCGGCGCGCTGGCCGGGCTGCCCGCCCGGCGGACCGCGCAGGCCGTCGACCGGCTGATCGACAACTACCGGGGCACCACCCCCACCGCCACCCCCGTCCTGCGTGACGCCGCCGACGTGGCCGCCTACGCCGCGTACCGGATGCCCGCGACCTTCGGGGCCGTACGGGCCGCCCTCACCGCCCTCGACGCCGCCGCCGGCGACTGGACGCCCGCCACCCACACCGACGTCGGCGGCGGCACCGGCGCCGCGACCTGGGCGGCGGCCGACGTCTGGCCCGGCGCCGGGCGCGCCACCACAGTGCTCGACTGGGCGGAGCCGGCGCTCGACCTCGGCCGGCAGCTCGCCGCCGCCTCGGGGCTGGCGCCGCTGGCGGGCGTCGAGTGGCGGCGTACCGTCATCGGCACCGGGCTGGAGCTCCCGGAGTCGGACCTGATCACGGTCTCGTACGTACTGGGCGAGCTCACCGGACAGGACCGCGCCGCCGTCCTGGACGCCGCCGCCGACGCCGCGCAGGCCGTGGTGATCGTCGAGCCCGGCACCCCCGACGGCTACCGCCGCGTCATCGAGGCCCGCGACCGGCTGATCGACGCGGGCTTCACCGTCGCCGCCCCCTGCCCGCACAGCCGCACCTGCCCCATGATCGCCGACGCGGGCGAGGCCGTCCCCGCCGGCGACTGGTGCCACTTCGCCGCCCGCGTCCAGCGCAGCTCCCTGCACCGCCAGCTCAAGGGCGGGGCGCTCGGACACGAGGACGAGAAGTACAGCTACGTCGCCGCCGTCCGCCTCCCCGTGACACCGGCGCCCACCCGCGTCGTCCGCCATCCGCAGACGCGCAAGGGTCTGGTCATGCTGCGGCTGTGCACCGGGGACGACGGGCTGACCGGCGAGAACGTGTCCAAGCGTCACGGGCCGCTGTACAAGGCGGCCCGTGACGTCCAGTGGGGCGACGCCTGGCCGCCCGGGCTCTGACCGTACGGAGTCCGCGGTCCCGGCCGCCGCGTATCACGGCCAGGGTTCCGTCACGCAACATTCGGGTGTCGGTGACCCGTCCCCGTACCGGCGGATCCGCGAAGAGTGGCAGAGCACGCCCGTAAACCGTGGCAGCATGAATGAGGCGCGCCTTACCGATCGATGACCCGACGGTCAAGTGGCGTGCGCGCGAGGGGAGCCGAGGACCTCTATGGCACGTACGAGCAGAATCCCGCAGTGGATGCAGCGCCGGGGCAGGGCGCAGAGCGCCGCGAGCGCCGGAGCCGCGGCGGCGGCAGCGCGTGCCGAGATGATCGCCTCCGCCGCCCGCGCCGGGCTGCCGCTGGCCCCCGCCGCGCATCCCGAGGGCTACGGCTGCTCGTGCGACCGCGTCGGCTGTCCGACGCCCGCCCGCCACCCCGTCTCCTTCGCCTGGCACAGCCAGGCCAGCGCCGACGCGCAGCGCGTCGAGAAGTGGCTGGCGAGCTACCCCGAGGCCAATTTCGTCGTCGCGACGGGCATCACCGCCGACGTGCTGGACGTACCCCTGCGAGCCGGCCGCGAGGCGCTCGTACGGCTGGAGGCGAACGGCGTCGCGGTGGGGCCGGTGGCCGCCGACGGGGCCAGGATGCTGTTCTTCACCACCACCCGCGGCACCCCCGAGGACGAGGACGAGTGGTGGCCGTGCGAGCTGGACTGCCGCCCCGAGACCATGGCCGAGCATCCGGGCCTGCGCTGGCACTGCCGCGGCAGCTATGTGCTGCTGCCCCCGTCCCGGCTGCCGTCCGGGGACACCGTGAGCTGGCAGCGCGGACACGAGCTCGCGCTGCCGGATCCGCTGACGCTGCTGGAGTCCCTCACGGACGCCTGCGCCGCGTACGCCGGGACGCAGGACGCGGAGGACGACGCACGAGCGGCGGCGGGCTGGTACTGACCGGCCCGCCGCCGCTTCTGTATGTACAGGCGCGTTACTCGCTCTTCGCCGCCGTCGGCACCGCCGCCGCGGGGGCGGGAGCCGGGGCCGGGGCCTTCGGGCCCCGCAGGAACACGGCCATCGTCGGGATCAGGTACAGCAGCCACACGCCGACCTGCAGCCACGTCGGGTCCGGCTGGAAGTTGAAGATGCCCTTCAGCAGCGTCCCGTACCAGCTGTCGCTGTCGTACCACGAGGAGATGTCGAACGCCTGCGACGTCAGACCCGGCAGGAACTCCGCCTCCTGCAGATCGTGCACGCCGTACGCCAGCACGCCCGCCGCGACGACCACCAGCGCGGCCCCGGTCCAGGTGAAGAACTTCGCCAGGTTGATCCGCACCGCCCCGCGGTAGAACAGCCAGCCCAGCACGACCGCCGTCGCGATGCCCGCCAGGGCGCCGAGCATCGGCTGCGTGGAGCCGTCGGTGCTGGTGCGCACGCTCGTCCAGATGAACAGCGACGTCTCCATGCCCTCCCGGCCCACGGCCAGGAACGCCACCAGCACCAGCGCGCCGCTGCCCAGCTCCAGCGCCGAGTCGAGCCGCCCGTGCAGCTCGGACTTCAGGAACCGCGCGGTGCGCCGCATCCAGAAGATCATCCAGGTGACCAGACCCACCGCGACGATGGACAGCGAGCCGCCCAGCAGCTCCGTCGCCTTGAAGGTCAGCTCGTTCTCGGTGAGCTGCAGCGCCGCCTGGAACGCGACCGACAGCGCGACCGCCAGCCCGATGCCCAGCGCCACCGGCCGCAGCGCCTCGCGGCGCCCCGTCTTCACCAGGTACGCCACCAGGATGCACACGACGAGGCTGGCTTCCAGCCCCTCGCGCAGCCCGATCAGATAGTTGCCGACGAACATCGCCCCTACGCCTCCTTCGTGCTTTCGAACAGGCTCCGGCCCCACCAGTCGTCCCGGCCGGTCACCCCGGGCGGCACCACGAACACCGCCGAACCCACGTGCTGCAGGTACTCCATCAGCGCGTCGTGGCGCGCCAGCCTGCGCTGTACGGGAATGAACGCGTCCCGTACGTCCTTCTGGTAGGCGATGAAGAACAGCCCCGCGTCCAGCCGCCCCAGCCCGTCCGTCCCGTCGGTGAAGGAGTAGCCGCGGCGCAGCATCCGCGCGCCGTTGTTGGAGTCCGGGTGCGCCAGGCGGACGTGGGAGTCCGGGCGCAGCGACTTCAGGTGCGGCTCGTCGTGCTCCTTCTGCCGCCCGATCGGGGCGCCCTCGACCTTGGTCCGGCCCATGATGTCCTCCTGCTCGCGCAGGGAGGCCCGGTCCCAGGTCTCGATGTGCATCCGGATCCGCCGCGCCACCAGGTACGAGCCGCCCGCCAGCCACGCGGGGCCGTCCTCGGCGGAGACCCACACATGATCGGCCAGCCCGGCGGTGTCGGTGCCGGCGATGTTCCGGGTGCCGTCCTTGAAGCCCATCATGTTGCGCGGGGTGTGCGCCTCGGGCGTCGTCGAGGACGTCTTGCCGAAGCCCAGCTGCGACCAGCGGATGCTGACCTTGCCGAAGCCGATCCGGGCCAGATTGCGGATCGCGTGCACGGCGACCTGCGGGTCGTCGGCGCACGCCTGGATACACAGGTCGCCGCCGGAGCGGGCCGCGTCCAGATTGTCGCCGGGGAACTTCGGCAGCTCCACCAGCGCCTCGGGCCGGGCGTCCGTCAGCCCGAACTCCGCGCGCTCGAAGAGCGACGGCCCGAAGCCGATCGTCACCGTCAGCCGCGACGGCGGCAGCCCCAGCGCCTCACCGGTGTCGTCCGGCGGCGCCTCGGCGATCTTCCCGTCCGTGCCCTCGCCGACCTCGAGGCCGGCGGTCATCCGCTCGGCCGCGCGCGTCCAGTCCTTCAGGAGCTGGACGAGCACGGCACGGTCGGTCGTCTTCACGTCGAACGCGGCGAAGTGCAGCCGGTCCTGGACGGGCGTGGCCACACCGGCCTGGTGCGCGCCGTGGAACGCCACGGCCGCACCGGTCTCGGCCGCGTTGACCGTCCGCGGCCCGTCCCCGCCCCGGGTCGCGACCGCCACACCCCCGCCGGCCACGGCGGCGCCGAGCGCGAGGCCCGCGCCGCCCCAGCCGATCAGGGAACGACGGCTGGGGGAACCGGACGCGGGGGTGGGCTCCGGTGTGCTCTCGTCGGCCATGGGTGGCGGCCTGCCTCTCGGGGTGTGACGTCTTCTGGTGCGGCTGGGCTTACTTCGCCACGACGGCTGCGGCGAGGTTCGACAGGGGCTCGGCCAGCGCGTTCACCGCGTCGGAGAGCTCCTTGCGCTGGGTGTCGCCGACCTTCTCGTACGACACGAACTTCTCGCCGGCGCCGTACTTCTTCAGCAGCGTGAACAGGCTCTTGAACTGTTTGTCCAGCTCGGCGGTCAGCGCCGGGTCGTTCTTCGCGGCGACCTTCTGCAGCAGCCCGTACGAGGTGAAGGCACCCTCCACGTTGGCCTGGAAGTCCACCAGGTCGGTGTGGCTGTAGCGCTCCTCCTCACCGGTGACCTTGCCGGTGGCGACCTCGTCCAGCAGCTCCTTGGCGCCGTTGGCCATGCTGGTGGCGGTGATCTTGGCGCCGCCCACGCGCTTCTGCCAGTCCTTCAGGTCGGTGACCAGCTGGTCGGCGAGCTGCTTGTCCTCGGCGGTGATCTTCTTGTCGTGCCAGAGGGACTTCTCCAGCTTGTGCCAGCCGGTCCACTTCTGGCCGTCCTCCAGGCCGTCCTCCCGGACGTCGACCTTCGGGTCGATGTCACCGAACGACTCGGCGACGGGCTCGGTGCGCTCCCAGCCGATCCGGGACGGCGCGTACAGCTTCTTCGCGCCCTCGAGGTCCCCGTCCTTGACGGCCTTCGCGAACTTCTCGGCGAGCGGCAGCGTCATGTCGGCCTGCTGCTGCACGTAGTCGCGGTAGAGAGCGGCGGCGTCGACGAGGACCGGGTCCTCGGTCTTGGCCTTGGCCTTGCCGGTGACCTTGATCGTCTGACGGATGCCGTCGCCCTTCATACCGGGCTTGCAGGCGATCTCGTACGTGCCGGGCTCGATCTCGGTGTGGATCGCGGCCTTGGTGCCGGGGCCGATGTTCTCGCGCTCGGTGAGGATCTTCTCGTCGGGGAAGAGGATGTAGACCTCGGTGACCTTGGAGCCCTTGTTCTCGACGTTGAACTGCATGTGGCCGGCCGCGAACTCCTTGTCCGACACCTCGCACGCGGTGTCGGAGGCGGTGATCGCGATGGGGCCCAGGCCGTCGGAGTCGTCGGTCTTCGACGAGTCGTCACTCTTCGCGGTGCAGCCGGCCGCGGCCAGTGCGGCGGCCGTGATGGTGGCGGCGACCGTGATGCGAGTGCGTCTCATGTGGTTCTCCAGAAGGGACAGGGAGGGTGACGGATTGACTGAGGCGAACCTAACTTAAGTGAGGCTAACCTGTTTCCGCCATGATCAGTCCAGTGATTCCCCTCTCTTTTCGCCGGAGCTCCACCCCGCCCGGGAATACGTGCTCAATCCGGCATTCCGCGCATACGGGGCCACTTGGCCGTCAGGCGCCGAGCGCCACCGCCTGCTCCAGGGCGCGGAACATCGCCGTGTTGAGCGCGAAGGCCCGCCGGCACTCGTCGATCACGCGCCGGAGCTCCAGGTCGTCCAGCGGCAGCGCGTCCAGCAGCTCGCGGTAACGCCGCTTGTACGCCGCCGGGTTGGGGACACCGGCGAAGACGTAGAACCGCACGCCGTCGCCCTTGTGGGCGAAGCCCCAGGTCTTCTCCGCGCGGTCGCGGATGATCTGGCCGCCGGAGAGGTCGCCCAGGTAGCGCGTGTAGTGGTGGGCCACATACCCCGCGGGCCAGGTCGCCGCGCACTGAAGGATCCGGCCCGCGTACGCCGCCGTGGCGGGCAGCGCCGTCAGGGTGGCGCGCCAGGAGCCGTCCCCGTACAGATGGTTGAGGTCCCGCTCGAGCTCCGGCAGCCGGGCCAGGGAAGGCCGGACGAAGGGGCCGGCCACCGGGTCGTCCGCGAGCCGGTCACCGGCGGACTCCAGCGCCCGGTACACGAACCAGAGCTGCCCCGTGTAGCGCCGGTACGCGTCGACGCCCAGCCGGCCGCCGAGCAGGTCGCTCATGAACGCCGACTGCTCCGCCTCCTCGTGCCGGTCGCGGGACTCGGTGCGCAGACGGGTGGAGAACGGTACGGCGTCCAAGGCGGAGACCTCCGGCGACGGGCGGGTACGGTCCGGCTCCCGCGCCCCGGCTGTCCCGGGCGCGACAGGATGCCGACAGGGCGTCGGCAACCCCATTGTCGCTCAGCGTGCGCTCCCGTGCACAGAGAATGCCCGCGGTCGCCTCACGTCACTCCCGCCATCTCGAACAGCTCCCGCTCCACCTCGTCCAGCGCCAGCCGTACGGCCCCCAGCGCCACGGCCTCCACCCCCAGCTCGGAGACCGCCACCGGCACCGGGAACAGACACGCCTCCCGCAGCCCCCGGCGCAGCGGATCCGCCAGCAGGTCACCCGCCCGCGACAGCCCCCCGCCCAGCACCACCAGCTCCGGGTCCACCGCCAGCACCATCGCCGCCGCCCCGTGCGTCAGCCCCTCGCAGAACCTCCGCAGCGACTCGACGGCCTTCGCGTCCCGCGACCGCGCCGCCTCGAACAGCGCGCCGATGTCCTCCCCCCAGCCCTCCGACATCGCCCGCGCGGTGTCCGACCAGCCCGCCGCCGGCAGCATGCCGATCTCCCCGGCCGCCCCGTGCCGCCCCTGGTGCACCCGGCCCCCGATCAGCAGACCGGCGGAGATCTCGTGCCCCGCGTGCAGGAACAGCACGTCCCGGGCGCCCGCTGCCACGCCCCGCCAGTGCTCGGCCAGCAGCGCCACGTTCGTGTCGTTGCCGGCGGCCACCGGGGCGCCGAAGGACTTCCCCAGCTCCACCGGGAGCTCCGTGCCGGCCCACCCGGGGAGCAGTTCGCTGACGAGCACCGTGCCCGCCGCGTTCACCACCCCCGTGGCGCCCACACCCACCGCCCGCACCTGATCCGCCTCGAACCCCGCCGCCCGGCGCGCGCGGTGCCCCAGCTTCCACGCCGCCGCCAGCCGGTCCTCCGGCAGCACGTCGCGCGCCACCGCCGTCTGCCGTACCGCCCGCACCTCGCCGCCGAGGTCGGCGACGACCGCCAGCACCTTGTGCGCCCCGATGTCCAGCCCCACCACGCAGCCGGACTCCGCGCGGAAGCGGTAGCGGCGCGGGGGCCGCCCCACCGGGCGGCGGCCGTCGGCGGCCGGCGGGACCTCCGCCGCCCAGCCCTGGCGGACCAGCGCGGCCAGGGCGTTCTCCACGGTGGCCCGGGTGACGGCCGTGGCGCGGACCAGCTCGCTCAGGGTGAACGGGCCACCCCCGTACAACGTGCGCAGCACGGCGGTGGTGTTGAGCCGGCGAAGGAGGGAGGAGTCGCCGCCTGCGGTGGTCACGTACGTCCCTCTGCTCTCTCGACTCGGCCTTGACGGGGCGCAACTTCTTGTAGAAGGTAGCAAAATTCACCGGATGTGACGCCCGAAAGGCCGAACCGGATATGACTGTGACCGACACCGTCCAGCACAGCAACCTCCGTACGCATCAAGGCCGTTCCCTCGACCGCCCGCTGCACCTCGCGATCGTCGGCGCGGGCTCGCGCGGCACCGGCTACGCCCGGATCGCCGCCCGCCCCGGCTCCCCGGCGCGCATCACCGCCGTCGCCGAACCCCGCGCGTCCCACCGCGCCGCGCTGGCCGGGGCCCACGGCGTGCCCGCGGCCGCGCGGTTCGCCGACTGGCACGACCTGGCCGCCGGCCCGCGGCTGGCGGACGCCGTGATCATCGCCGTCCAGGACGCCGAACACGCCGAGGCGGCCGAGGCGTTCGCCGCCCGCGGCTACGACATCCTGCTCGAGAAACCCATGGCCACCACCGCCGAGGAGTGCGACCGGATCGCCGCCGCCGCCGACGCGGCAGGGGTCAGTCTGACGGTCTGCCACGTGATGCGCTACATGCCGTACACCCGCAAGGTGAAGGAGCTCCTCGACGCGGGCGTCCTCGGCGAGATCGTCAGCGTCCAGCATCTGGAACCGGTCGGCTACTGGCACTTCTCGCACTCCTACGTACGCGGCAACTGGCGCCGCTCCGACACCTCCGGCCCGCTGCTGCTCACCAAGTCGTGCCACGACATCGACTGGCTCGCCCACATCATCGGCCGCCCCGTCACCGCCGTGTCCTCCTTCGGCTCCCTGCGCCACTTCCGCCCCGAGCGGGCGCCGCAGGGCGCGGGGGAGCGGTGCGTGTCGTGCGCGGTCGAGCCGGACTGCGACTTCTCCGCGAAGCGGCTGTACGAGGCCGGCCTGCGCGAGGGCGACCCCACGACCGGCCGCGGACACGTGGCGTGGGTGGCGGCGGGGGAGCTGACCGCGGACGCCGTGGAACGGGCGCTGGCGGAGGGGCCGTACGGGCGCTGCGTGTACGCCTCGGACAACGACGTCGTCGACCACCAGGTGGTGAACCTCGAGTACGAGGGCGGGGTCACCGCCTCGTTCACCCTGACCGCGTTCACCCCGATGGAGCACCGGCACACGAAGATCTTCGGCACCCGGGGGCAGCTCACGGGGGACGGGCGGCACATCGAGGTCTTCGACTTCGCGACGGAGGCGCGGACGGCGATCGACACCCTCGCCGGAGGCGCCTCGGCCGGCGAGGGGCACGGCGGCGGCGACCTCGGGCTGATCGAGGCGTTCGTCACCGCCCACCGGGAGGGCAGGCCGGAGCTGCTGCTCACCGGGGCGGCGGAGAGCGCGGACACCCACCGGGTGGTGTTCGCGGCCGAGGAGGCGCGGCTGTCGGGGACGGTGGTCAGGCTGTGATTACGGCAGCGTGAGGATGTCGGCGCCCGACTCCGTGACGACGAGGGTGTGCTCGAACTGGGCGGTGCGCCGGCGGTCCTTGGTGACGACCGTCCAGCCGTCGTCCCACATGTCGTACTCGTGGGTGCCGAGGGTCAGCATCGGCTCGATCGTGAACGTCATGCCGGGGCGCATCACGGTGGTGTGATGCGGGCTGTCGTAGTGCGGGATGATCAGGCCGCTGTGGAACGACGAGTTGATGCCGTGGCCGGTGAAGTCCCGCACCACGCCGTAGCCGAAGCGCTTGGCGTACGACTCGATGACCCGCCCCAGGACGTTGACCGCGCGGCCGGGCCTGACGGCCTTGATCGCCCGGTTCAGGGCCTCCCGCGTGCGTTCGACGAGGAGCCGGGACTCCTCGTCGGCGTCGCCGCAGAGGTACGTGGCGTTGTTGTCGCCGTGCACGCCGCCGATGAACGCGGTCACGTCCAGGTTCACGATGTCGCCGTCGCGCAGCACCGTGGAGTCGGGAATGCCGTGGCAGATCACCTCGTTCACCGAGGTGCACAGGGATTTGGGGAAGCCCCGGTAGCCCAGGGTGGACGGGTAGGCGCCGTGGTCGCACATGTACTCGTGGGCCACGCGGTCCAGCTCGTCGGTCGTCACCCCGGGCGCGATGTGCTCGGCGGCCTCGGCCATCGCCCGCGCCGCGATCCCTCCGGCGATCCGCATCCGCTCGACGGTCTCCTCGTCCTGCACCTCGGACCCCGTGTAGGGGGCAGGCCCCGGCTTCCCCACGTACTCGGGGCGCGGGATCGACGGGGGTACGGGACGGGTGGGGGAGAGGGTCCCCGGGGCGAGCAGCGACATGCGGGTGAGTGTATCGGGGCGGTATCGGGCACGATGGCGGGCAGATGGGCTCTGCCGGCCTTGACACGGGAGTGGGTGTGACGTGGCGCTGTTCAAGAAGAAGACCGTCGGCAAGGCGGGTGAGTGGTACTACTGCCTGGAGCACCGGACGGTCGAGGAGGGGCCGGAGTGCCCGGCCAAGAACCGTCTCGGGCCCTACCCCTCGCGGGAGGCGGCCGCGCACGCGATCGAGATCGCGGAGTCGCGGAACGAGGAGTGGGACACGGACGAGAGGTGGAAGGACCCCGAGGCCTAGCCCTCCCCCGGGGAGCGGAGTTCGCGGACGCGCAGGGCGTGGGCGTTGGTGCGGGCGTCGTACGACATCAGCGACGGGAGGCACAGGGCCAGGAGTCCCACCGACGCCGCGCAGAGGAGGCCGCCGGACCAGACCGACGTCCGGACGTTTGTGAGCGCCGCCATGCCGCCCGAGCGGACCTGGCCCAGCTGGGGGCCCACCGCGTACGACAGGAGCTCGATCCCCGCGAGGCGGCCCCGGAGCTCGTCCGGGATCGTCTGGTTCCACATCGCCGCCCGGAAGATCCCGGACACCATGTCGCACGCCCCGCCCAGGACGAGGAAGAGGAGCACCAGCCACACGTTCGGCACCAGACCCGCCACCACCGTGCACAGACCGAAGCCGGCGGCGGCCACGACCACCATCCGCCCGTGCCGGTGCACCCGCGACGTCCACCCGCTCGTGAGCGACACCAGCATCGACCCCGCCGGCAGCGCCGCGTACATCAGCCCCAGCGCCCACGGCGCGTTCAGGTCGTCCGCCAGGAACGGGAACACCGCGAGGCAGAAGGCGAAGAACATCGCCGACATGTCCACCGCGTACGTACCGAGGAGCTCCTTACGGCTCCACGCGTACCGCGCCCCCTCCAGCACCGCCCGCAGCGACGGCTTCGCGGCGGCGTGCGAGGCGGGCGACGCCGCGATCCCCAGCCCCAGCAGTGCGGACACCGCGTACGTCACCGCGTCCGCCCCGTACGCCCACTCCGCCCCCGCGTACGCGACGACGAACCCCGCCACCGCCGGGCCCGCGACGCCGCCGACCTGCCAGCGCAGGGAGTTCAGCGCGGTGGCCGCGGGTATGTGCTCGTGGGCCACGATCCGCGGCATGATCGCGTCCAGCGCCGGCTGCTGGATCGCCGTCAGGGACGCCGCCCCCGCGGCGACGACGTACAGCGGCCAGACCGCCGGCTCCGGCGCCAGCGCGTTGGCCAGCAGCAGGGCCGCCAGCACCCCGTGGCCGACCTCCGTCCAGATGATGAGCCGGCGCTTGTCGAAGGCGTCGGCGAGCGCCCCGCCGTACAGCCCGACGACGATCAGCGGGATCAGCTCGGCCGCGCCGATCGCCCCGACGGCCGCCGCGGAGCCGGTGAGGTCCTTGATCTGCACCGGGACGGCGACGAACGTGAGGAAGCTGCCGAAGCCGGTGATCAGCCCCGCCACCCAGATCCGCCGGAAGTCGGCGGAGGCCCGCCAGGGCGCGAGGTCGGGCAGGAGCGCCCGGATCCCGCGGGTCGGGCGCGTGGGGGCGTCGGTGGCTTCGGTCACGAGGGGTCATGCTGATGCGCGCCCGCCGGGGAGGGCAACTGGTTTCCCTGCCTGACGTGGGGCGTCGACAGGGAGAGGCAGTCACCAGCGCGGCGGCGGGGGAGCCGCCAGCTGCTCCGCGAGGCGGGCCAGCCGGTCGGTGAAGCGGCGCCTGGCGCGCGGCGGCGGCGCGGGGTCCGCCGTCTCTCCCGCGGCGGCGCTCACCAGATGCTGGACGGTGTCCAGATCCACCCCGCCCGCCGGATCCGCGGCCAGCGTCTCGTGGGCCAGGGACGTCAGC
Organism: Streptomyces smaragdinus; assembly: GCF_009604385.1. GTDB lineage: Bacteria > Actinomycetota > Actinomycetes > Streptomycetales > Streptomycetaceae > Streptomyces > Streptomyces smaragdinus. Next base: position 109,541 of record NZ_WEGJ01000003.1, on the reverse strand, counting down.
TCCCGGGGGCCGTCGATGGCCAGGACCGTCGCCCCGCCGCGCCGCGCGTCGCTGACCCGCTCCAGCAGCCCCCCGCCCGGCTCGCCCGGGGCCACGACCAGCACCGTCTGGCCGCGCCCGGCCGCCTCGAGCCGGCTGAGGTCCACCGCCAGATGGGCCGGGGCGGCGTACGGGACGCGGTGGCGGACCAGCGTGGGGGACAGCTCCGGCCGGCCGGACCAGGCGGCCTCGTCGTCCAGATGGGCGGCCAGATGCCACGGCTCGTACTCCCGCGTGCCCACCAGCAGCAGCCCCCCGCCGTGCGTCTGCACGGCCGCGCGCAGCGACGCGGCGAAGCGCCGGGTGGCCGGCAGCCACTCGGATCCGGCCAGTACCTCCCGCAGCAGGGCCACGCGTACGGCATCCATGGGCGCGCATCCTGCCCCGGCCGCAGCACGCCCGCAGGCGATACGCGGAGGGTTCCCCCGTACGAGGAGGCGACCGCGGCCGGAGACCTCCGATCGCCGGGGGCCCACCCGCCCCGGACCCCCGTCCTCGTACGATTCACCCATGACTACCGAAGCCCCCAGGCCCGCCCCCAAGGACCCCTTCGACCTCCCCGACGTCTCCGGGCTCACCGTCGGTGTCCTCGGCGGCACCGGCGACCAGGGCCGGGGGCTGGCGTACCGGCTGGCGAAGGCCGGGCAGCGCGTGATCATCGGATCCCGCAGCGCCGAGCGGGCCGGGGCCGCCGCCGCGGAGCTGGGGTCCGGCGTCGAGGGCGCCGCGAACGAGGACTGCGCCCGGCGGTCCGACATCGTGATCGTCGCCGTGCCGTGGGACGGACACGCCAAGACCCTCGAGGGCCTGCGCGACGCCCTCGAGGGCAAGCTGGTCGTGGACTGCGTGAACCCGCTGGGCTTCGACAAGAAGGGCGCCTACGCCCTGAAGCCCGAGGAGGGCAGCGCGGCCGAGCAGGCCGCGGCGCTGCTCCCGGGCTCCCGGGTGACGGCCGCCTTCCACCATCTGTCCGCCGTGCTGCTCCAGGACCCCGGGGTCGCGGAGATCGCGACGGACGTGATGGTGCTGGGCGAGTCCCGCGCGGACACGGACCTGGTCCAGGCCCTCGCGAACCGTATCCCCGGGATGCGCGGGGTGTTCGCGGGCCGGCTGCGCAATGCCCACCAGGTCGAGTCGCTGGTCGCGAACCTGATCTCCGTGAACCGCCGCTACAAGGCGCACGCGGGGGTCCGGCTCACGGACATCTGAGGCGAGGGGACAATGGACGCGGCACATCGGTACGAAGGAGTCCTCAACCATGCCCACTGACGCGAAGCGCCTGGCCCTGTTCGCCTCGGCCGTGTGTGTCCTGGCGGTGGCCGCCGCGGTCGTCTCGTTCGTGAACGGCCTGTGGCTGGGCGCCCTGTGGCTGCTGCTCGCGGGCCTGTCGTCGAACATGGCCTGGTACTACGTCCGCCGGGCCCGCGCGGCGGCGGCGCCGAAGAGCTGATCAGGGCCCGACGATCGCCCGCAGGGCGGCGAGGTGCGCCCGGTAGGCCTCGCGGCCCTCGCGGGTGAGGGACAGCCACACCCGCCGGCGGGTGTCGCGCACCGCCTTGCGCTGCTCGACGTAGCCCGCGTCCATCAGCACGGTGACGTGCTTGCTGAGGACGGACGGCGATACCCCGAGCTGTTCCTGTACGACGCCGAACTCCGCCTCGCCCGCCGTGTCCAGCAGGGCGCAGATCCGCAGCCGGTTGGGCGCGTGGATGGTGGCGTCGAAGCCGGCCATCGGGTCCTCGGTGCCCGCGCTCACGCGGTCTTCCCGTGCAGCCGTACGAACCACAGGTGGAAGCCGATCGAGAGGGCGGCGCCCAGCGCGGAGGCCGCGTACAGCCACAGCGGCTCGCCGGTCTCCCGGAAGACGAAGCCGGAGCCCACGACGATCACCGGCAGCACCACGCACAGCGGCAGGGTGGCGGCCTTCGGCAGCACGTCGAAGCGCAGGGCCACGCCCGTCGTCTCCCGCCAGCGTTTCGCGGCGACGGCGAAGAGCGCGTAGAACACCGCCTCGGCCGAGAGCAGCCCCGTCAGCCAGACCCACTGGGGCATCAGCCAGTCGCCGGGCTCGGCCATCACGCCGCCGAGGGCTATCGGGGTGACGAACAGCATCGCGGTGATCGCCGTGACGAACCAGAGCGGCCACGGGGTGGCGGAGATCGCCGAGACGGACGTACGGATGTGGTCGGTGTCGGCCAGAGCGGCGCGGGCCTGCTCCGGGCTCAGGGGGAAGGTTCCCTCGTCTGTTTCCATGACGGAAACTCTAGCCGGTGAGTTTCCGACACGGCAAGAGTCGAGTTTCCGATACGGAAAGAACCTCAGGACCCGGGCTGACCGTCCCAGAACCGGAACCAGTCCAGACCCCACTGCACCTCCGCCTCCGTCACCCCGAGGGCGTCGAGGACGGCGTGGACCGCGTCGAAGAAGACCCGGTTCAGCTCCGGGATCCACAGCAGCGCGAACACCGCCAGCAGGCCGAAGCCCGCGTACTGGTTCAGCTTGGCGCGGGTCTCCGGGCGCAGCCACGGCTCGATCACGCCGTAGCCGTCCAGGCCCGGGACCGGGAGGAAGTTCAGGATCGCGGCCGTGACCTGCAGCAGCGCCAGGAACGCCAGCGCGCAGCGGAAGGCGAGCGGCCAGTCGTCCGCCGCGCCCAGCCAGAAGGGGGCGGTGAGCGCGACCGCCAGCAGCGCGTTGGTGAGCGGGCCGGCGGCGGAGATCAGGCTGTGCTTCCAGCGCTCCTCGATCCGCTGCCGCTCGATGAACACCGCGCCGCCGGGGAGACCGATCCCGCCCATGATCACGAAGAGCAGCGGGAGCACGATGCTCAGCATGGCGTGCGTGTACTTCAGCGGGTTCAGGGTGAGATAGCCCTTCGCCCCGATCGAGATGTCGCCGCTGTGCAGGGCGGTCCGGGCGTGCGCGTACTCGTGCAGACACAGCGACACCACCCAGGCCGCCGTGACGAAGAGGAACACCCCCACCCCGGTGGGCAGGCCCCTGTCCCGGTACACCGCCCAGCCCGCGACGGCCATCACGGCGACGATCCCCAGGAACACGGGGCTGATCCGGCGGTCGCGGCGGCTGATCGCCCGGGCGCTGTCGGAGGGGGTCATACGGTGCCTGCCTTCACGTCGCGGAGGGCTCACCCCTGGAACGAGGCTCGGGCCCGGGGTGTTCCGGCGCCGGACCCCGCCGTTCCGGTGCCGGTACGGCCCCGGGCCGGACGCGCACCGGTGTCCCGGGGACAATGGTCCCGTGCGCTATCACCTCCTGGGCCCCGCGCGAGCCGTCACCGACACGGGCGACCCCGTGCCCCTCGGCGGACCCCGGCTGCGCGCCCTGCTCACCGCGCTGGCCCTGCGCCCGGGGCGCCCCCGCACCGCCGAGGCGCTGATCGACGCGGTGTGGGCGGCCGGCGATCCCCCCGCCGACGCCCCCGCGGCGCTCCAGGCCCTGGTCGGCCGCCTGCGCCGGGTCCTGGGGGCGGACGCGATCACCTCCGCCGCCGGCGGCTACACCCTGAACGCCGTCCCGGACGACGTCGACGTCCACCGCTTCGACGCCCTCACCGCCCAGGCCGCCGACGCCCTGGCCGCCCAGGACGCCGGGAAGGCGGGCGAGCTCGCCGACGACGCCCTCGCCCTCTGGCGCGGCCCCGCCCTCGCCGACCTCCCCGACCGCACCGCGGAGGCCGCCCGCCTCGAGGCCCGCCGCCTCGACGCGCGCCGCACCCGCGCCGCCGCCGCGCTCGCCCTCGGCCGCCCCGGCGCCGTCCTGGCCGAGCTCGCCGAACTCACCGCCGCCCACCCGCTGGACGAACCCCTGCGCGCCCTGCACCTGCGCGCCCTGCGCGACGCCGGCCGCCCGGCCGAGGCGCTCGCCGCGTACGAGGAGCTCCGCGCGGAGTACGCCGACCGGCTGGGCACCGACCCCGGCGCCGAACTGCGCGCCCTGCACGCCGAACTGCTCCGGCCGCAGACCCCGGCCCCGGGGAAGGGCAACCTGCGCGCCCGGCTCACCAGCTTCATCGGCCGCGAGGCCGAACTCACCGCCCTGGCCGCCGACCTGCGCGCCCGCCGCCTCGTCACCCTCACCGGCCCCGGCGGCGCGGGCAAGACCCGCCTCGCCCAGGAGGCCGCCGACCGGGCCCGCCACCCCGACGGCGTCTGGCTCGCCGAACTCGCCCCCGTCGACGACCCCGACGCCGTCGCCCCCGCCGTGCTCAGCGCCCTCGGCGCCCGCGAGGCAGTCCTGCGCGGTACCGCCGCCGACGCCCTGCGCCCCACCGACCCCCTCGAACGCCTCGTCGAACACTGCGCCCCCCGGCGGCTGCTCCTCGTCCTCGACAACTGCGAGCACCTCGTCGAGGCCGCCGCCGCCCTCGCCGAACGGCTGCTCACCGCCTGCCCCGGCGTCACCGTCCTGGCCACCAGCCGCGAACCCCTCGCCGTCCCCGGCGAGGCCGTCCGCCCCCTCGCCCCGCTGCCCGACCCGGCCGCCCTGCGCCTCCTCGCCGAACGCGGCGCCGCCGCCCGCCCCGGCTTCACCCCCGACGAGGACCCCGAGGCGTGCGCCGAGCTCTGCCGCCGCCTGGACGGGCTGCCGCTGGCCGTCGAACTCGCCGCCGCCCGGCTGCGGCTGCTCACCCCGCGCCAGCTCGTCGACCGGCTCGACGACCGGTTCCGGCTGCTGACCTCCGGCGCCCGCACCCTGCTGCCCCGCCAGCAGACGCTGCGCGCGGTCGTCGACTGGTCCTGGGACCTCCTCGACGACGCCGAACGGGCCGTGCTGGCCCGGCTGTCGGTCTTCGCCGGCGGCTGCGACCTGACCGCCGCCGAGGCCGTGTGCGCCGCCCCGGGCGACCTCCCCGGGCTGCTCGGCGCGCTGGTCGACAAGTCCCTGGTGGTGGCCGAGCCGGTGGCCGGCGAGATGCGCTACCGGCTGCTGGAGACCGTACGGGAGTACGCCCGCGAACGCCTCGCCGCCGACCCGGCCGACCGTACGGCGACGGCCCGCCGCCATCTGACGTACTACCGCGAGCTGGCCCGTGCCCACGACGCCCTGCTGCGCGGCCGGCGCCAGCTCGAGGCCCTGGACACCCTGGAGCGCGAACACGACAACCTGCGCGCCGCGCTGCGGCACGCGGTCGCCCTGCCGGACGAGCACGAGGCGCTGAGCCTGGCGATCTCGCTGAGCTGGTTCTGGCTGATGCGCGACCTGCAGCCGGAGGCCCGGATCTGGGCGCAGGCCGTGTCCGCGATGGCGCCGAACCCCTTCGACCCGCCGGCCGGCCCCGCGCCCGATCTGGAGCACGGCGCCGGCGACCTGCCGCCCCCGTACGACGACGAGGTGCTGCTGGAGGCCCGGCGGGCGGTCCGGATGATGGTCCTGAACACCTCCGACGGCGATATGACGACCCTGAGCAGCCCCGAGGTCCGGCGCGAGATGGCGGGCGTCCTGGCGACGTACCGGCCGGGCCAGCCGCAGGTGTGCCGCCATCCGGGCTCGAGCTGGATCTACGCGGCGATGCTGACCGGGGACTTCGGCCTGGTGACCGACGTCATCGAGGAGGCGGTCGTGACCTGCCGCCGGCTGGGCTGGGAGTGGGAGCTGGCCTTCGCCCTGCAGCTGCGGGCCCGGGTGTTCGCCGAACGGCCCGGCGGGCAGGAGCAGGCCGCCCGGGACTCCGACGAGAGCCTGGTGATCTTCGAACGCCTCGGTGACGACTGGGGCGGCGCCGAGGCGCTGTCCAGCCGGGGCGAGGCCCACGAGCGGCAGCTGGACTTCGCCGCGGCGGCGGCCGACTACCGCGAGGCCCTGAAACGCGCCGAACGGCTGGGCGCCCTCTCGCAGCTGCCGATGATGAAGGCCCGGCTCGGGGCCGTACTGGTGGAGACCGGCGACACGGCCGAGGGGGAGCGGCTGCTGCTGGTGGCGGTGGCGGACTCCGGCCGGCAGGGCGGGGAATCCCGCCACTTCTGCCGGATCCATCTGGCCGCGCACTACGGGCGCACGGGCCGGACCGCCGAGGCCCGCGAGCTGTTCGAGGCCGTCGCCGTACAACTGCGCGGCCGGGGACCGGCGTTCTTCGTCCATATGGCGGAGGGGTTCCTCGCCTGGATCGATCTGCTGGAGGGGAAGTACGCCGACGCGCTGCCCCGGCTGCGGGCGGCCGTCGTCGGCACCCAGGACCGGCTGGCGGAGCTGATCGCGCCCCATCTGGCCATCATCCAGCTCGTCTTCGCTGGCTGGACCAAGGCGGGACTCGGCGACCCGCTGACCGGGGCCCGGCTGCTCGGCGCGTACGACGCCCTGGCCGAACAGCGCGTCGGCTCGCGTCCGCTGCCGGTGGAGCGGGAGTACCGCGAGCGCGCCGAACGGGAGGTCCGGGCGGCCCTCGGGGACGACGCCGCGTACGAGCGGGAGTACGACGACGGGCGCGCCCTCACCCTGCCGGAGGCGGCGGAGCTGATCTGAGCCCGGGGGTCACGACGCCCCCGGCTTCTCCTCCCGCCGCGCGCCCGGCTTGCGGCCCCAGCCCAGGACGAACGCCGCCGCGCCCATCGACATCGCCGCCAGCGCCGCCGCGGCCAGCGCGGGGGTGTCGTCGGAGTCGCCCTGCGGCGGGGGCGTGAACGTACCGAAGTCGGGGACACCGGCCGGGGCCCCGCCCGGGTTCTTCGGGTCCCCGTCCTGCGCGTACGAGCCGCCGTCGTCCGGCGGGTCCTGTGCCGGGGGCGCCGCCGCCAGCAGCAGCGGCAGGGCGGCGAGCGCCAGGGACACTCGTTGCCATCGGTTCATACGGGCGGCCTCCTTCTCCACGCGGTCCGGCGGCGAGCACCGGCCGACTGACGCGTCTGCCGGTCATACAGTCGGTCCGCGAGGAGCCGGGGAGGCGCAGGCACCACGCGACGGCACCCGGACAGCTAATAAGATCACCGCATTGGCCCCTCCCCGCTGGACAAGCGGGAAGGGGCTGTCTTCGAGGAGCGGTGTGTTACGCCGCCTTACGGAACTTCGCCACCGCCAGCGGCGCCGTCACCACCGTGATGCCCACCGCCCAGGCCAGCGTGATCCACACCGAGTTGCCCACCGAACCGCCCTGCGTCAGGGCCCGGGCCGCGTCCGCCAGATTCGACAGCGGGTTGACGTCGGTGAAGGACTGCAGCCAGCCCGGCATCGTGCTGGTCGGCGCGAAGATCGACGACCCGAACTGCAGCGGCATCAGCACGATCATCGCCATCCCCTGCACGGCCTGCGGGCTGCTCAGCGACAGCCCCAGCAGAATGAAGATCCACATCAGCGAGACACCAAAGCCCAGCGACAGCGCCACGCTCGCCAGCAGCCCCGGCACGCTGTCCGCCTCGAAGCCCACCAGGAACCCCATCGCCAGCAGGATCGTCACCGCGACGACCATCCGGCCGAGCTCCACCACGATCTTCCCGATGAGCACCGAGGACCGCGCGATGGGCATGGACCGGAAGCGGTCCATCACGCCCTTCTTGAAGTCGTCGTTGACCCCGGTCCCCACGGCCATCGCGATGTTCATGCCCATCATCGCCATCAGGCCCGGGATCAGATAGTTGACGTACTCGTCCTGGTTGCCGTTGCCGGAGATCGCGCCGCCGAAGACGTACACGAACAGCAGCGTGAAGATGATCGGCATGATCAGCACGTCGAACATCGACTCGGGGTCCTTCTTGATCTGCAGCATGTTGCGGCGCGCGAGCGCCCCGATGTGCCGCAGATTGGCGCGCAGCCCGATGCGTCCCTCGTCGGTCACGGGCAGGGCGGGCTTGGTCAGAACGGCGGCGCTCATACGGCGACCTCCTCGAGCTCGTGGGCGGTGGCGGTGTCCTGCGTGGTGGTCGCCTTCTGGCCGGTGATGGCCAGGAAGACCTCGTCCAGGCTGGGGAGCTGGGTGTCGATGCCGGCGAGGGTGACGCCGCTGCGGCCGAGGAGGGTGACGACGGCCGTCAGCTGGATGTCGGTGAGGATCGGTACGGTGACGGCGCCGTCGGTGACGTGGGCCCCCGCGACCCCGTCCAGGCCCGCGGCGGCCAGCGCGTCGGCGATCTTCTGCAGATCGGCCTGGTCCACCGGGCGGATGCGCAGGGTGCGGCCGCCGACCCGGGCCTTCAGCTCGTCGACCCGGCCGCCCGCCACGACCCGGCCGCTGTCGATCACGGCCAGCTCGCCGGCCAGCTGCTCGGCCTCCTCCATGTACTGGGTGGTGAGCAGCACCGTCACCCGCTCCTCGCGGACCATCCGCCGGACCTCGGCCCACACCTCGTTACGGGTCCGGGGGTCCAGGCCCGTCGTCGGCTCGTCCAGATACAGCACCGCCGGGCTGCCGATCATCGAGGCGGCCAGATCGAGCCGCCGGCGCATACCCCCCGAGTAGTCCATGGCGGCCTTCCGCGCCGCGTCGGTGAGGGAGAAGCGCTCCAGCAGCTCGTCCGCGCGGCGCCGGGCCTCCGTACGGGACAGATCGAGCAGCCGCCCGATCATGTACAGGTTCTCCCGGCCGGACAGCTTCTCGTCGACCGAGGCGTACTGGCCGGTCAGGCCGATGGTGCGGCGCAGGGCGCGCGGCTGGCGCACCACGTCGTACCCGGCGACGGTCGCCGTGCCGGCGTCAGGGCGCAGCAGCGTGGACAGACAGCGCACCAGCGTCGTCTTGCCGGCGCCGTTCGGGCCGAGGACACCGAGGACGGTGCCCTCCTTCACGTCGAGGTCGACCCCGTCCAGGGCCTTCGTGTCGCCGAAGTGCTTGACGAGGCCCCGGACCTCGATGGCGTTCGTAGTCGTTCGCGTCATGGCAACGACCATGCCAGGAGCGTCCGACAGACCGCCGACAGCGGACCGACAGCCACCTACACGGCACCGACACCGCAGGTCGGGGCAGGTCTCGAGGCAGCGGAGAGGGGCAGGGGACTCGCCCCCGCCCCTCTCCGGTCCGGTACGTCAGTGGAAGCTGTGCTCCGCGTCCGGGTACGCGCCGCCCACCACGTCCTGGGCGAACGCCTTGGCGGCGTCGCCCAGCACCGTACGCAGATCCGCGTACTGCTTGAGGAACTTCGGGGTGCGCCCGGGCCACTTCGTCAGGCCCGCCATGTCCGTCCAGACCAGCACCTGCGCGTCGCAGTCCGGACCGGCGCCGATGCCCACCGTCGGGATGTGCAGCGACCGCGTGACCTCCGCGGCCAGCTCCGCCGGGATCAGCTCCAGGACCACGGCGAACGCCCCGGCGTCCTGCACGGCCTTCACGTCCCGCAGCAGCTGCTGCGCGGCCTCGTCACCGCGGCCCTGCACCACGTTCCCGCCGAAGGCCAGCACCGACTGCGGGGTCAGGCCCACATGCGCCATCACCGGGACGCCGGACTGCACGAGCAGCTCGATCTGGTGCGCCGAACGCTCGCCGCCCTCCAGCTTCACGGCGCCCGCGCCGGCCTCCTTGAGCAGCCGGGTCGCCGAGCGCAGCGCCTGCACCGGGCCCTCCTGGTACGACCCGAAGGGCAGGTCGGCGACGATCATCGCCCGCTTGGTGCCGCGCACCACCGCGGCCGTCAGGATCGTCATCTCGTCCATCGTCACGGGCACGGTCGAGTCGTACCCGAGGTGACAGTTGCCCATGGAGTCCCCGACCAGCATCACCGGGATGCCGGCGTCGTCGAAGACGGAGGCGGTCATCGCGTCGTACGCGGTGAGCATGGGCCACCTCTCGCCGCGCTCCTTGGCGCGGGCGATGTCCCGGACGGTGACACGGCGGGAGCTCGTGCCCCCGTAGAGCGCCTTGCTGCTGTCGGCCGGCTTCGCGTCCTGCGGCGCGGACTGCCCGCGCTCATTGACGGCGTGCGTCATCGCAACGCTCCTGTTCGTCTGTGTCGTCTCGAGGCGCCCTGCCGGCGTCCCCGGATCACCTCCATGCTGACACGCGGTCGCATACACCGAAAGGGGGACCCCGGGGAGACGCGAGTTTGCCCGGTCTTTGCGATACGAGACGGTGCCGTTTCGTAAAGAGGGCTACCGTCGAGGTATGTCCACTGCCATAGGCCCGACGTCTCACGTCCCACCGGAGATCCACCGCCGGCGCTGGGCGATCCTCACCGTCCTGCTGTTCAGCCTGCTGGTCGTCGTCCTCGACAACTCGATCCTCAACGTCGCGATGAAGACGATCGCCACCCCCGCGCCCAGCGGGCTCGGCGCCACCCAGAGCGAGCTGGAGTGGGCGGTCAACTCCTACACCCTGGTCTTTGCCGGCCTGCTGTTCACCGCGGGCCTGCTCGGCGACCGGCTCGGACGCAAGAAGATGCTGCTGGGCGGCATGCTCGTGTTCGGCGTCGCCTCGCTGCTCTCCGCCTACTCCGCGTCGCCCGGACAGCTCATCGGCTTCCGGGCCCTGATGGGCTTCGGCGCCGCGTTCATCATGCCCGCGACCCTCGCGATCATCATGAACGTCTTCGAGCGCGACGAGCAGCCCAGGGCCATCGGCATCTGGGCGGGCGCGGTGGGCCTGGCCATCGCGATCGGGCCGATCACCGGCGGGGCCCTGCTGGAGCACTTCTGGTGGGGCTCGGTGTTCATGATCAACGTGCCGATCGTGGCCGCCTCCCTGGTCGCCATGGTGCTGCTGGTCCCCGACTCCAAGGACCCCGACCCCGGCCGGCTCGACCCCTTCGGCGTACTGCTGTCCATCGCCGGTCTGACGCTGCTGATCTTCGGCGTGATCCGCGGCGGGCAGAACGCCGACTTCACCCGCCCCGAGGTCTGGGCGACCGTGCTGGGCGGCCTGGTGATCCTGACGGCCTTCGTGCTGTACGAGCGGCGCAGCAGCCATCCGGCGCTCGACATGGCGTACTTCCGCAACCCGCGCTTCTCGGCCGCCGTGGCCACCATCGGGCTGGCGTTCTTCGCGCTGATGGGCGTGACGTTCTTCGTCGTCTTCTACACCCAGTCCGTACGCGGCTACTCCCCCCTGCAGACCGGTCTGCTGCTGCTCCCGCTGGCCGTGGCCCAGCTGATCATCGCGCCGCGGGCCAACAAGGTCGTCGAACGCTTCGGCACCGGCCCGGTGTGCGCGGGCGGCATGGTGATCGTCGGGCTGGCCTTCCTGGGCTTCCTGTTCCTGGACGAGAACACGCCGATCGTCGGCCTGGAGATCGTCTTCCTGCTGATGGGCAGCGGGATGGCCCTGGTCATGCCGCCGGCCACCGTCTCGATCATGCACTCCCTGCCCCGGGAGAAGGCGGGCTCCGGCTCCGCCGTGAACAACACCTTCCGCCAGGTCGGCGGCGCGATGGGCGTCGCCGTGCTGGGCTCCCTGACCTCGGCCGTCTACCGCGGCGGGATCGAGGGCGAGCTGGCCGCCACCCCGCTGCCGCCCGGCGTCCGGCACACCGCCGCCGAGTCCATCGAGGCCACCCGGACGGTCGCCGAGCGCCTCGGCGCCGCGGGGGACGCGCTGATGGGGCCGGCGAACGCCGCGTACGTCCACGCCATGCACGTCACGTCCGCCGTGGCCGGCGGGATCGCGCTGGTCGCCGCCGTACTGGTGGGCTACTTCCTGCCCGGCCGGGAGGACGACCCGGAGGCCGGCGCTTCCGACGAGGCGCGGGAGAACGCGGCCGCGGGGGAACGATGAGGGGCGGCGCAGGGCTGTGGGGCTGAGGGAACGGCACGGCGAGCACACCCCGGGGCGGCCGGCCCGCGGGCGTCCGCGCAGCGAGGCGGCCGAGCGGGCGATCATCGAGGGCGTGCTGCATCTGCTCGAGGACGGTGTCTCCATCAGCGAGCTGACCGTGGAGCGCGTCGCCCGTACCGCCGGGGTCGGCAAGGCCACCATCTACCGGCGCTGGGGCGGCAAGGACGAACTCCTGGTGGACGTGCTCGCCGAGCTCGAGGGCACGTTCACGGTCGAGGCGACGGGCGAGTCCGTACGGGGCGATCTGATCGCGTACCTCGAGGCCGTCCGGGAGATGGGCGGCACGAAGGGCTCCTCGGCGCTGTGGCGCACGGTGATCATGCAGGGGCGGGACAACCCGAAGCTGGCGGAGCTCTACCACCACAGCGTGGTGGAGCGGCGGCGGGACCTGATGCGGACGGTGCTGCGGCGGGGGATCGAGCGGGGGGAGCTGCGGGCGGACCTCGACGTGGAGCTCACGGTGGACATGCTGGTGGGGCCGATGCTGGTCCGGACGATCCTGCACGAGTGGCGCCCGACGCCGGACGACCTCTCCGCCCGCCTGGTCGACGCCCTGCTGGAGGGCGCCCGCAGCCGCACGTGAGGCGACATCGCGCTTTGCGGTGGTTTACTCGGGGTCACGGTGGATAGCCGTGCCGGAGTTCTGGCCGGGTTCGGATGTTGTCCCCGGGCGGAACCCCGGGCGGGGCGGTGGGCGTCTTGACCCGTACGTGCAGACGACCGGTGAAGGAGCGAGGGCACCGTATGGCGCAGCTGGATACGGCGGAGACGGGCGCGCGGGACGCGGGCGGTGGCCGCCGGCGGGTGCGTGACATCCGTGACTGGTCCGAGCTGAAGCGGCGCCTCACCGACCCCGGCCCCTGGCGGCGCGGGCTGATCCCGGCGGTGCTCACGGTGCTGCTGGGCCTGGTGATGCTCTTCCACGCCCGGATCCCCAACCGGGTCGGCAGCCTCGGCAGCCTCACCGAGACCTTCCTGCCCTGGCTCGGCCTGCTCCTCGTCCCGCTGGCGGCGGCGGCCGTCCTGCGCCGCTCGGCGAGCGCGACGGCCGCGCTGCTGCTGCCGGTGTTCGTCTGGTTCAACCTCTTCGGCGGACTCCTCACCGACAAGTCCAGCCCGGCCCACGATCTGACGGTCCTCAGCCACAACGTGGCCGAGGAGAACCTCGACCACGACCGTACGAGCCGCGCGCTGACCGACTCGGGCGCGGACATCATCGCCCTCCAGGAGATCACCCGCGCCAACCGGGCGGACTACGAGCGCGGCCTCGCCGCCACCTACCCGTACCACCAGGTCATGGGCACCGTCGGGATCTGGAGCAAGCTCCCGCTGTCCGGCACGAAGCCGGTCGACATCGAGCTCGGCTGGACCCGCGCCCTGCGCACCACGGTGGCCACGGCCGACGGCCCGCTCGCCGTCTACACCGCCCATCTGCCGTCCGTACGGGTGAAGGTGAACGCCGGATTCACCGCCCAGCGCCGCGACCGCAGCGCCCACGCGCTGGGCGAGGCGATCAAGGCGGAGCCGCTGGACCGCGTCCTGCTGCTCGGGGACCTCAACGGCGCCATGAACGACCGGGCGCTGGCCAACATCACCTCCCAGCTGCGCTCCGCGCAGGGCGCGGCCGGGGACGGCTTCGGCTTCAGCTTCCCGGCGGGCTTCCCGATGGCCAGGATCGACCAGATCATGGTCCGCGGCCTGGAGCCGACGAGCTCCTGGGTGCTGCCGCAGACGGGCAGCGACCACCGTCCGGTGGCCGCCGCGATGGCTTTCTAGTCCTCTGCCCGCCAGTACCAACCCTGCACGGGGTCACGCCGCAGCTGTGCCGCCTCCACCAGTGCTCGCCGTACCGCCGCGTGGTCCGTCTGACCGCGCTCGCACCAGCCGCGCAGGATGTCGTTCACCGCGGGCTCGTCGTAGATCCGGTCCGGCTCGAAGGCGGCGCGGGCGAGATAGTCGAGCACCAGCAGCTGCTTGCCGTACTTCGCCGGGAGGCGCAGCAGGCGGCCGTCCTGGAGGAAGCCTCGGAGTTCATGGGGCACGGGGGGCTGGGTCCGGTACATGACCCCCACCCAAACGTGTGCGGACACCGCGCGTCCACCGGATTTTAGCGTGATCTTGCCAAGGGCATATTGAATTTCCCGGATATCCGCGCCGTTCTTCGGTGTGACCGGAAATCCAGCTTACGGAGGGGGGAATTCTGATCTAGGGTCACCGTTGAAAATTTGACTGTATGACTTCGAGGGGGGCCGTTGATGGCTGGCGACGAGACCGTGGGGGCCGGGGATTTTGGGGAAAGCGGTACGTCCGCGGGGGAAAGCGTGACCCCCGTATTCGTGGACGTCACCGGACGCCGCGCCCGCTGGGTGCGGCGCGCCGGCCGGGGCGCGGGCGGGGTGTGCTGTGCCTACGTCCTGGCGCTGGGCCTGAGCATGACGGGCGCCACGCCCTTCCCCCCGGACACCCTGTGGCCCTTCCGGGGGCCCACCCGCACCGGGCCCGACGAGCCCGGGGGCGAGGCCCGCGAGGCGCCCTCGCCGCGCCGGGACTCCGCCGGCCTCCCGCCCTGGCTCGGGGGCACGCAGCCGTCGGACGCGAAGCCGGACGCCCCGGAGCCGGACGCCGCCGGGAAGGCGCCGGCGGGCGGCGCGGAGGACCGCGTGGGCGTGGGTGACGGGGGCGGCGACCCCGGTGGGGCCGAGGCGCCCGCAGAGGACATACCCACAGGTGAGGACCCTGCCGACGGATCGGACCCCGGGGGCGGCGGCGGTACGGAGCCGGGGGCGGACGAGCCGTCCGGCGGCGGTGTCCTCGATCCGGTCACCGAGCCGGTCGGCGACGTGCTGGAGCCGGTGACGGAGCCCGTGGGCGATCTGCTCCGCCCCGTCACCGAGCCGGTCGGTGATCTGCTGGAGCCCGTGACGGGACCGGTGGGCGATCTGCTCCGGCCCGTCACCGATCCCGTCGGCGATCTGCTCCGCCCGGTCACCGAGCCGCTGACCCAGGCGCTGAAGCCGGTCACCGACGCGCTGAAGCCCGCAACGGAGCCGCTGGAGCAGGCGCTGAAGCCTGTGACCGACATCCTCGAACCCGCCGGCGAATCGGATAAACCTGCTGTCGCAGCCGAATCACCCGAACCTGCAGTCGATTCCGAACCTGCTGTCGCTCAATTATCTGAATCCACTACCGATTCCGAAGTGCCCGCCGAATCGGCCGATTCCGAGCCCGCGGCCGAATCGGACGATGCCGTGACCGAATCAGCCGAACCTCCGACCGAAACAGATCAACCCCCGACCGAATCGGACCAACCCCCCACCGACTCCGCCTCAGACCCCGTGACGGGCCTCCTGGACGGACTCGCCGGCGGGGACGGTGAGTAGGCGGGCCGACCGGCCCCGCCGGCTGCCCGTCGTCCTGCCGCTGCTCGTCCTGCTGACCCTCACCTGTGTGCTGCTGGCCGGCGGCTGGGTACGCGGCGACTTCGCCGCCGACCACCGCGTCCACCCGCCCGTGGCCGCCGGGAAGGTACCCGCCGGTGTCCGTACCGGCGGCCCCGTCATCGACGCCACCGGCCCGGTCGTCCGCTCCCTGGGCACCCCCGACCGGACCGTCGTGCTCACCTTCGACGACGGCCCCGACCCGATCTGGACCCCGAAGGTCCTGGACGTCCTGCGCAGGCACCGGGTCCCCGCGACGTTCTTCGTCACCGGCGCCATGACCGCCCGGCACCCGGGGATCGTGCGCGACATGGTGGCCGACGGCCACGAGATCGGACTGCACACCTTCGGCCACCCCGACCTGGCGTACCGCGACGCGGACGGCATCGACCGGGAGACGTCCCTGTCCCAGCTGGCCCTGGCCGGCGCGGCGGGCATCAAGAGCTCGCTGCTGCGGCCCCCGTACTCCTCGAGCGCCGACGCCCTGGACGACTCCTCCTGGCCGGCGGTGGCCGAGCTCGGCCGGGACGGCTACGTCATCGCCCTCAACGATCTGGACACCGAGGACTGGCAGCGCCCCGGCGCCCGTACCATCGCCGAACGCGCCGTGCCGGAGGAGGCCGGCGCGGGCGCGGTCGTCCTGCTGCACGACTCGGGCGGCGACCGCTCGCAGACCGTCGCCGCGCTCGACCTGCTCATCCCGGATCTCCGGGCCCGCGGCTACACCTTCACCACGATCGCCGGCGCCACCGGCGCGGACGCCTTCAACCACCCGGTCGCGGGCGCCGAACTGTGGCGCGGGCGGGTCTTCGTGGGCGGGATCGTCTTCTCCGACCGCGTGCTGCCCGTACTCGCGTGGGGCCTGGGGCTCGTCGGCGTGCTGCTCCTCGGCCGGCTCGGCGCCATGCTGTGGCTGGCCCGCCGCCACGCCCGGATCCGGCGGGCGCCCGGCTTCGGCTGGGGCCCGCCGGTCACCGAACCGGCGACGGTGATCGTGCCCGCGTACAACGAGGCGGAGTGCATCGAGGACGCGATACGTTCGCTCGCCTCCGGCGAGCACCCCGTCGAGGTGATCGTGGTGGACGACGGCTCCACCGACGGCACGGCCGAGCTGGTGGAAGCCCTGGACCTGCCAGGCGTCCGCCTCGTCCGCCAGACCAACCAGGGCAAGGCCGCCGCCCTCAACAACGGGCTGATGGCCGCCCGTCACGACCTGATCGTCATGGTCGACGGCGACACCGTCTTCGAGCCGGACACCGTCCACCGCCTCCTCCAGCCGTTCGCCGACCCGCGCGTCGGCGCCGTCGCCGGCAACGCCAAGGTGGGCAACCGGCGGACGATGATCGGCCGCTGGCAGCACATCGAGTACGTGATGGGCTTCAACCTCGACCGCCGGATGTACGACGTGCTGGGCTGCATGCCCACCGTCCCCGGCGCGGTCGGCGCCTACCGCCGCGGCGCCCTCGCCCGGATCGGCGGGCTGAGCGCCGACACCCTCGCGGAGGACACCGACCTCACCATGGCCCTGCACCGCGACGGCTGGCGGGTCGTGTACGAGCCGTCCGCCGTCGCCCACACCGAGGCCCCCGGCGGCTTCGGCGAGCTGTGGCGCCAGCGCTACCGCTGGAGTTACGGCACGATGCAGGCGATCTGGAAGCACCGGCACGCGGTCGTCGAGCGGGGCCACTCGGGGCGGTTCGGCCGGGTCGGGCTGCCGCTGGTCACGCTGTTCACCGTGGTCGCGCCGCTGCTCGGGCCGCTGGTCGACCTGTTCGCGGTGTACGGGCTGGTGTTCCTGGACCCCACCCGTACGGCGCTGGCGTGGGGCGCGGTGCTCGGGGTGCAGGCGGTGTGCGCGGCGTACGCGTTCCGGCTGGACGGGGAGCCGCCGCGGGTGCTGTGGGCGTTGCCGCTGCAGCATCTGGTGTACCGGCAGCTGATGTATCTGGTGCTGCTCCAGTCGGCGGTGACGGCGCTGAGCGGCGGTCGGCTGAAGTGGCACAAGCTGCGGCGTACGGGGGAGGTGGGGGAACTCGTGGCGTCCGTGCCGCGCAAGGTGGTCATTCCGTCGCCGGCGGTGGCCGTGGTGATGGCGGGGCCCCGGTCCGGCCCGGGCTCCGGCACCCCGCCGGTTCCGCCGGATCCCCGTCCGGCGCCGGCGCCTTCGCCGCCGAAGCCCGCCGGACGGGACCGCTGGCTGGACCTGTTGCGGGCCGTCGCGCTGGTGCGGGTGGTCGTCTATCACACCTTCGGCTGGGCGTGGCTGACGGTGCTGTTCCCGTCCCTCGGCGTGATGTTCGCGCTGGCCGGATCGCTGATGGCGCGGTCGCTGGGGGACCGGTCCGCGTGGTCCGTGATCCGGGGGCGGATGCGGCGGCTGCTGATCCCCTTCTGGGTGTTCGCGGTTGTCGCGGTGGGGTGGATGCTGGAGCGCGGGTGGCATCCGGCCGAGCCGTGGCGGCTGGTGCTGTGGGTGGTGCCGCTGGGGGATCCGCCGGGCAGTGCGTGGGGGGAGCAGCTGACGGGGCCGCTCTGGTACATCCGGGCCTATCTGTGGTTCGTGCTGCTGTCGCCGGTGCTGCTGTGGGCCTGGCGGCGGGCCCCGCTGCCGTTGCTCGGCGGGTTCCTCGGGCTGGCGGCGTGTGCGCAGTACGAGGTGTGGGGGCTGCCCGAGCCGGTGTCCGCGGCGCTCTCGGACTTCGGGATCTTCGGCGCGTGCTGGCTGCTGGGGTTCGCGCATCGGGACGGGTCGCTCGACGCGGTGCGGGGGCGGACGGTGCTGGTGGGTGCGGGGGTGCTGCTGGGGGCGGGGGGCTGGTACGCGGTGACGCACCGGGTGCCGGACGGGGGGTACGACCTGGGCGGGATTCCGCTGGCGCAGGCGTTGTGGTCGCTGGGGTTCGTGCTGGCGCTGATGCGGTTCCGGCCGCGGGGGGTGCCGTCGCTGCGGGGTGGCGGGGAGCGGCTGGTGCGGGTGCTCAACCGGCGGGCGGTGACGGTGTACCTGTGGCACGAGGTCGCGCTGGTGGGCGGGGTGCTGCTGCTGGACCGGCTGTGGCAGGTCGACGTGCTGGCGGAGCATTTGCCGCTGGGGTCGCAGTGGGTGCTGTTCGCGCTGGTGTGGCCGCTGCTGGCGGTGGCTGTCCTCGGCGTGGGCCGGGCGGAGGACGTCGCGTCCCGTTCCGGGCGGCGGAAGGGGGCGTGAGTACGGCCCTGTCCGGCGCCGGACCCGTAACCCTCAGCCGGCCGCGCCGAACCACCGCTCCAGCGGGCCGGACAGCTCCGCCTGATCGTCGCCGACCCACGCCACGTGTCCGTCGGGGCGCAGCAGGACGGCCGGTACGTTCAGGCCGTCGTCCAGGTCGCCCTCGTCGACCACGTGGTCCACCCGGTCCGTCCACCCCGCCACCGACAGCCGCCCCGTACGGTCCAGCAGCAGTCCGCGCCCGGTACGCAGCAGCTCGTACAGCCGCCCCGACGTCAGCTTCACGTCGCGCAGCCGGCGGCCGGCCAGCGGATGTGCCGCGCCCAGGTCGTAGCGGATGCCGATCGCGGTGATCTTCTCGATCAGCCGCCGGTTGACGTCCTCGAACTCCATCAGCTCCGCCACCAGCGCCCGCACCGCCCGCGCCCCCGGCTCGGTGGACATCAGCTCCATCTGCGCCCGGGTGTTGGCCAGTACGGCGGCGGCGACCGGATGCCGTTCGGCGTGATAGCTGTCCAGCAGCCCCTCCGGCGCCCGCCCCGACAGCTCGGCGGCGAGCTTCCAGCCCAGGTTGAAGGCGTCCTGGAGGCCGAGGTTGAGGCCCTGGCCGCCGGTCGGCGGATGGATGTGCGCGGCGTCGCCGGCCAGCAGCACCCGGCCGGTGCGGTAGCGCTCGGCCAGCCGCGTGGCATCCCCGAAGCGGGAGAGCCAGCGCGGCGAGTGCACCCCGAAGTCGGTCCCGGCGACCGCCCGCAACCGGGCCCGGAACTCCTCCAGCGTCGGCGGCACCCCACGGTCCTCCGCCACCCCCGCGGCCGGTACGACGACCCGGTACACCCCGTCCCCGAGCGGCCCGAGGCCGAACCGCTTCTGCGTCTCCCGGACCTCCGCCACCACCGCCGCCACCGTCTCCGCCGGCGCGGCGGCCTCCATCTCGCCCAGCAGCGTCTCGTTACGCGTCGGCTCCCCGGGGAAGCCGACCCCGAGCAGCCCCCGGACCGTACTCCGCCCGCCGTCACAGCCGACGAGGTAACGCGCCCCCAGCCGCGAACCGTCGGAAAGCGTTGCCGTCACCCCCGCGTCGTCCTGGCTCACCCCCGTCACCTCGCACCCCCGCCGGATCTCCGCGCCGACCCCGACGGCGTGCTCCTCGAGCAGCCGGTCGGTGACCGTCTGCGGGATGCCGAGGGTGTACGGATGCGCCGTGTCCAGATCGTCCGGCGCCCTCCCGGGCAGCCCCGCGAAGAACCCGCCCACCGGATACCGCGTGCCGTGCGCGAGGAACCGCTCCAGCAGCCCCCGCTGGTCCAGCACCTCGACGCTCCGCACATGCAGCCCCAGCGAGCGCACGAACGGGGTCGGCCGCGTCTCCTTCTCCAGGACCACCACGGCGGCCCCGCGCAGCCGCAGCTCGGCAGCCAGCATCAGTCCCGTCGGCCCGCCGCCGACAATGATCACGTCAGTCATCTGTACGCCCGTTTCCGCAGGTTGTGGCCTCGGCCCGGCATTGTGCGCCAGAGCCCCGGTCTTGCCGCAAGCCCCCCGGTGCGCTATAGGTTGAGAGTGGCAGGGAGCGAACGACTCCTTGCCCTTCTTTGTGTCCGGGCGCGCCGGCCGACCGGTCCTGCAATTTCTTGCAGAGCCCTCCGCCGGCCTCCTCCGTATCGATACGGCCCGGACACCACCGCATTACGTCCTCAGGGTTGACCGCCAGGTCATGTCGCCCTACCGTCCTCCGCAATACAGCGCTGAATCTTTCTGCAAGAACCTTCAGTGCCCTCCAGGAGGAGTCATGGCCCGAAGAACCGCCGCGGTACTGGTCGCGCTCGCCGCAGTCACCGCCGTCGCCGGACCCGGCACCGGAACGGCCGGTGCCGCACCGCCCGGCACCAAGGACGTCACCGCCGTCCTCTTCGAGTGGAAGTTCGGCTCCGTCGCCCGCGAGTGCACGAACGTCCTGGGCCCCGCCGGCTACGGCTTCGTCCAGGTCTCCCCGCCCCAGGAGCACATCCAGGGCAGCCAGTGGTGGACCTCGTACCAGCCCGTCAGCTACAAGATCGCCGGACGCCTCGGCAGCCGCACCGACTTCCAGAACATGGTCAACACCTGCCACGCCGCCGGGGTGAAGGTCGTCGCCGACAGCGTGATCAACCACATGTCCGCGGGCTCGGGCACCGGCACCGGCGGCTCCTCGTACAGCAAGTACAACTATCCCGGCGTCTACTCCAGTCCCGACTTCGACAACTGCACCTCCCAGGTCAGCAACTACGCGGACCGCTGGAACGTGCAGAACTGCGAGCTCGTCGGCCTCGCCGACCTCGACACCGGCGAGGACTACGTACGCGGCCGCATCGCCGCGTACCTCAACGACCTGCTCTCCCTCGGCGTCGACGGCTTCCGCATCGACGCCGCCAAGCACATTGCAGCCGCCGACCTCGCGAACATCAAGTCCCGGCTGACCAACCCGGGTGTCTACTGGAAGCACGAGGTCATCTACGGCGCCGGCGAGGCCGTCCAGCCCGGCGAGTACACCGGCAGCGGCGACGTCCAGGAGTTCCGCTACGCCTACGACCTCAAGCGCGTCTTCACCTCCGAACGCCTCGCCTACCTCAACAACTACGGCGAACCCTGGGGCTATCTGAGCTCCTCGAAGGCCGGCGTCTTCGTCGACAACCACGACACCGAACGCAACGGCTCGACCCTGAACTACAAGAACGGCGCCAACTACACCCTCGCCAACGTCTTCATGCTCGCCTGGCCCTACGGCGCCCCCGACATCAACTCCGGCTACGAGTGGAGCAACGCCGACGCCGGCCCGCCGAACGGCGGCACCGTGGGCGCTTGCTGGCAGGACGGCTGGAAGTGCCAGCACGCCTGGCCGGAGATCAAGGGCATGGTCGGCTTCCGCAACACCACCCGCGGCCAGGCCGTCGTCAACTGGTGGGACAACGGCTACCAGGCCATCGCCTTCGGCCGCGGCACCAAGGGCTACACCGTCATCAACCACGAGGGCTCCACCCTCGACCGCTCCTTCCAGACCCAGCTGCCCGCCGGCTCCTACCGCGACGTCCAGCGCGGCGGCTGCGTGACGGTGAACGCGAGCGGCTGGTTCACCGCGAGCATCCCGGCCCAGACCGCGCTCGCCCTGCACACCGGCGCCCGCTGCTGAACCCCGGACCCCGGCCGCGCGCCGGGGGCACCCCAACCGGCCGCCCGGGCTCCCCACCGGGCGGCCACCGTACGTACCGAGGAGACCCGCCCGTATGAGACGCCCAGCCCCGCGCCGTACCGCCGCCTTCGTGGCGACGGCGCTCCTCGCCGCCCTGGCACCGGCGGTCCCCGCGGCCGCCGCCGCACCGCCGCCCCCGCCGTCCGACAGCGCGATGGCCGCCGCACCGGCCCGGCACGA
Organism: Streptomyces smaragdinus; assembly: GCF_009604385.1. Lineage (GTDB taxonomy): Bacteria > Actinomycetota > Actinomycetes > Streptomycetales > Streptomycetaceae > Streptomyces > Streptomyces smaragdinus. The sequence goes on along the minus strand of NZ_WEGJ01000003.1, from coordinate 87,744 downwards.
CCTGACCCGGGAACAGTTCTACTTCGTCCTCCCCGACCGGTTTGCGAACGGCGACACCAACAACGACCGCGGCGGGCTGACGGGCAGCCGGCTCGAGACCGGGTTCGACCCGGCGGACAAGGGCTTCTACCAGGGCGGCGACCTCAAGGGGCTGACGGACCGGCTCGACTACATCAAGGGCCTGGGCACCACCGCGATCTGGCTGGCGCCCATCTTCAAGAATCGCCCGGTGCAGGGCACCGGCGCCGACGCCTCCGCCGGCTACCACGGCTACTGGATCACCGACTTCACCCAGGTCGACCCGCACTTCGGCACCAACGCCGACCTCACGCGGTTGATCGACAAGGCGCACGGGAAGGGGATGAAAGTCTTCTTCGACGTCATCACCAACCACACCGCCGACGTCGTCGACTACCAGGAGAAGTCCTACGGCTATCTGAGCAAGGGCGCCTTCCCGTACCTGACGAAGGACGGCGTTCCCTTCGACGACTCGGACTACGCGGACGGCACGAACGGCTTCCCCGCCGTCGACGCCGGCTCCTTCCCCCGCACCCCCGCGCCCGGCGCGACCAGGAAGGTCCCCGCCTGGCTCAACGACCCCACGATGTACCACAACCGCGGCGACTCCACCTTCGCCGGCGAGTCCGCCGAACACGGCGACTTCTCCGGCCTGGACGACCTGTGGACGGAACGCCCCGAGGTCGTCGCGGGCATGGAGAAGATCTACGAGCGCTGGGTACGGGACTTCGCCGTCGACGGCTTCCGTATCGACACGGTCAAGCACGTCGACATGCCGTTCTGGACCCAGTGGGCCACCGCGCTCGACGCATACGCGGCCGAGCGGGGCCGGGACGACTTCTTCATGTTCGGCGAGGTCTACTCCGCCGACCCGGCGATCACCGCGCCGTATGTGACCGAGGGACGCCTCGACTCCACCCTCGACTTCCCCTTCCAGGAGACCGCCCGCACCTTCGCCTCACGCGGCGGCGGCGCGGACGCCCTCGCCCGGCTCTTCGCGCAGGACTACCGCTACACGACGGACAAGTCCAACGCCTACGAACAGGTGTCCTTCCTCGGCAACCACGACATGGGCCGCTTCGGCACGTTCCTGAAGCAGGACAACCCGGGCGCCTCCGACGCCGAGCTCCTGAAGCGGTACGGCCTGGCGAACGACCTCATGTTCCTCACCCGCGGCAACCCCGTCGTCTACTACGGCGACGAACAGGGCTTCACCGGCGCCGGCGGCGACAAGGACGCCCGCCAGACCCTCTTCGCCTCCCGGACGCCCGACTACCTGGACGACGACCAGCTCGGCACCGACCGCACCCACGCCACCGACGCCTACGACCCCGACCACCCCCTGTACCGCCGCATCGCCGCGCTCGCGAAGCTGACGAAGGACAACCCGGCCCTGCGCGACGGCGTCCAGACCGAACGCCTCGCGGACGGCAGCGTGTACGCGTTCTCCCGTACGGCCGCCCGCACCGAATACCTCGTCGCCGTCAACAGCGCCACCGAACCGAAGACCGTCCGCGTCCCGACCGGCTCGGCGGACACGGACTTCACCCGCCTCTACGGCGGCGACGGCACCGTCCACAGCACCGCCGACGGCACCCTGGACCTCGAGGTCCCCGCCCTCGGCACCGTCGTCCTCGAGGCCACCACCCCCCTCCCCGCCCCCACCACCGACCCCACGCTCACCCTCCACGCCCCCGAGGCGGGCGCCGCCGGGACCGTGGAGATCGGCGCCGGCGCCGACGGCGGGCAGCTCAACCGCGTGGTGTTCGCCGCCCAGCAGGGCGACAAGCCCTGGCGGATCCTCGGCTCCGCCGACCACGCCCCGTACAAGGTCACCCAGAAGATCACCGCCCCCGCCGGCACCGACCTGCGCTACAAGGCCGTCGTGATCGACTCCGCCGGCCACACGGCGAGCGCCACCGCGGCCACCACCGCCGGCTCCGTCCCCGCCGAGGCGCCGCCGACCGCCGTCAGCCGCGACTACGCGGTCGTCCACTACAGCCGCCCCGACGGCGACTACACCGACTGGAACCTCTACACCTGGGGCGACGTCGCCGACGGCCAGTCCGGCCCCTGGCCCCAGGGCCAGCCGTTCATCGGCCGCGATGCCAACGGCGCCTTCGCGTACGTCAAGCTCAAGCCGGGAGCATCCGGCGTCGGCTTCATCGTCGTCGACAAGAACGGCGTCAAGGACGTGGACGCCGACCGCTTCGTCGACCTGACGAAGACCGGCGAGGTCTGGGTCGAACAGGGCAAGCCCGAAGTCCGCGAAACCGCCCCCGACGCACCCCCGCAGGACACCTCGAAGGCCGTCCTTCACTACCACCGCGCCGACGGCGACTACGACGGCTGGGGCCTGCACACCTGGACCGGCGCCGCGAACCCCACCGACTGGGCCCAGCCCCTGCGGCCCACCCGTACCGACGCCTACGGCGCCGTGTTCGAGGTGCCCCTCACCGACGGCGCCACCTCCCTCAGCTACATCGTCCACAAGGGCGACGAGAAGGACCTCCCCGCCGACCAGTCCCTCGACCTCAAGGCCGACGGCCACGAGGTCTGGCTGCTGAACGGCCGGGAGAAATACCTCCTCCCGCAGCCCAAGGGCGGCGGCGCCGCGCTCGACCTCGGCAAGGCCCAGGCCGTCTGGCTCGACGCCACCACGGTCGCCTGGCACGGCAGCCCCGCCGCCGCCTCCACCCAGCTCCTCTACTCCCGCGACGGCGGCATCGCCGTCCAGGACGGCCGGCTCACCGGCGAGGCCCACTGGCTGCGCCTGACCCCCGCCGAGCTGACCGACGCCCAGAAGACGAAATTCCCCCACCTCAAGGACTACCCCGCCTTCCACATCGACCCCCGCGACAGCGACCGCGTCCGCGACGCCCTCGGCGGCCAGCTCGTCGCCACCCAGCGCGCCGCCAACGGCGCCGTCCTCACAGCCACCGGCGTCCAGCTCGCCGGCGTCCTCGACGACCTCTACGGGCGGACCGCCGCCAAGGCGAAGCTCGGCCCGGTGTTCACCGCCGGCCGCCCCACCCTCTCCCTCTGGGCCCCGACCGCCCAGCACGTCGCCCTCGAGATCGACGGCACCACCGTCCCGATGCGCCGCGACGCCACCTCCGGCGTCTGGACCGTCACCGGCCCCGCGAGCTGGCGCGGCAAGGCGTACCGCTACGCCGTGACCGTCTGGGCCCCCGCCGCCGGAGAGGTCGTCACCAACCGGGTGACCGACCCGTACTCCGTGGCCCTCACGACGGACTCCGAACGCAGCCTCCTGGTGGACCTGCGCGACAAGTCCCTCGCCCCGGCGGGCTGGTCCACCCTGACCAAGCCCGAGGCCGTACCCCTGCGCGACGCGCGGATCCAGGAACTCCACATCCGCGACTTCTCCGCCGAGGACCCCACGACGGCCGCCGCCCACCGCGGCAAGTACCTGGCCTTCACCGACCGGGACTCCGACGGCACCCGGCATCTGCGCGACCTCGCGAAGGCCGGCACCTCGTACGTGCACCTGCTCCCCGCGTTCGACATCGCCACGATCCCCGAGCGCACCGCCGACCAGTCCGTCCCCGCCTGCGACCTGCCCTCCTTCGCCCCGGACTCCGACAAGCAGCAGGAGTGCGTCGGCAAGGCGGCGGCGAAGGACGCGTACAACTGGGGCTACGACCCGTACCACTACACCGTCCCCGAGGGCTCCTACGCGAGCGACCCGAACGGCACGGACCGCACCCGCGAGTTCCGGCAGATGGTCCAGTCGCTCAACGGCGACGGCCTGCGCGTCGTCATGGACGTGGTCTACAACCACACCTCCGCCTCCGGCCAGGCCGCCACCTCCGTCCTCGACAAGATCGTCCCCGGCTACTACCAGCGCCTCATGGCCGACGGCTCCGTCGCCACCTCCACCTGCTGCGCCAACACCGCGCCGGAGAACGCGATGATGGGCAAGCTGGTCGTGGACTCGGTGGTGACCTGGGCCCGCGAGTACAAGGTCGACGGCTTCCGCTTCGACCTGATGGGCCACCACCCGAAGGCCAACATGCTGGCGGTACGGGCCGCCCTCGACGCCCTCACCCCCGAAAAGGACGGCGTCGACGGCAAGAAGATCATCCTGTACGGCGAGGGCTGGAACTTCGGCGAGATCGCCGACGACGCCCGCTTCGTCCAGGCCACCCAGAAGCACATGGCCGGCACGGGCATCGCCACCTTCTCCGACCGCGCCCGCGACGCGGTCCGCGGCGGCGGCCCCTTCGACGCCGACCCCGGCGTCCAGGGCTTCGCCTCCGGCCTTTTCAACGAGCCCAACGGCTCCGCCGCCAACGGCACGACCGCCGAACAACGGGCCCGGCTGCTGCACTACCAGGACCAGATCAAGGTCGGCCTCACCGGCAACCTCGCCGGCTACCGCTTCACCGACACCTCCGGCCACGAGGTGACCGGCGCGGACGTCGACTACAACGGCGCCCCCGCGGGCTACGCCGACAACCCCGGCGACGCGCTCGCCTACGTCGACGCCCACGACAACGAGACGCTGTTCGACGCGCTGGCCTTCAAGCTGCCGGCGTCGGTGACCCCGGCGGCCCGCGCCCGGATGCAGGTCGTCGCCCTGGCCACCGCCGCGCTGTCGCAGGGCCCGGCGCTCTCCCAGGCCGGCTCCGACCTGCTGCGGTCGAAGTCCCTGGACCGCAACTCGTACGACAGCGGCGACTGGTTCAACGCCATCCACTGGGACTGCCGGGCCGGCAACGGCTTCGGCCGCGGACTGCCCCCCGCCGCCGACAACCAGCCCAAGTGGGGCTACGCGGCACCCCTGCTGAAGGCCGCGTCGCTGCAGGTCGGCTGCCCGGACATCGCCGGCGCCTCGGGCGCCTACCAGGACCTGCTGCGCATCCGCGCCACGGAGGGCGGCTTCTCGCAGACCTCCGCCGCCGGGGTGCAGTCGGCGCTGTCCTTCCCGCTCTCCGGGACCGCCGAGACGCCGGGCGTGATCACCATGCGGCTGGGGAAGCTGGTCGTCGTCTTCAACGCCACTCCGGAGACCACCGGCCAGCGGATCGGCTCCCTCGCCGGTACGGACTACCGGCTCCACCCCGTGCAGGCGGGGGGCTCCGACGAGGTGGTACGCCAGTCGTCGTACGACGCGGAATCGGGGACGTTCACCGTGCCCGGCAGGACGGTTGCCGTGTATACGGCTGGGTAACCGGGACCGTGCGGGGAGGGCGACGGGCGGCGTCGCCCTTCCCGTGCTCAGAGGCTGTTGCCGAACCCCCGTCTGCGCCCCGACGCCCGGCACGCACTCTCGCCGCACGCCGTCCCAGGACAGGTGGCTCCGCCACATGACCTGGGACAGCGCACGCCGAGAGCACGCACCGACCGCCGCGACGCCCGCGCTCCGCGCGGACGACGGGGGTTCGGCAACAGCCTCTCAGCCGCGGCAGCAGCCACCCGATGACCGCGGCGGCGAGTCCGGCCAGACCGGCCGCCGCGAACCCGCCCGCCGGCGCGGTGACATCGATCACCGCGCCGGCGAGCGGCGCCCCCAGCGTGAACCCCGCGCTGAGCGCCGCCGACTGCAGCCCCGTCGCCGCCCCCCGCGCCCCCGCCGGAGCGAGCCGGCTCACCGCGTCGGCCACCGCGGACATGGTCGGCGCGGTCAGCAGCCCCGTACCGACGGCGGCCACCGCCAGCCACGGCCACCCGTGGGCGAGCCCGACGGGCATCGTCACCAGCCCCAGCGCCCCGAGCAGCACCCAGGTGGGCAGCGGCCGGTCCAGCGCACCGTACGTCAGCCCGCCCCCGACGGACGTCACCCCGAGCACGACGACCACGCCCGCCGCCCACGACACCTGACCCGCCTCCTCCAGCGCGGCGACGACCGCGATATCGACCCCGCCGAGCAGCGTGTTGGCGCCGAGCGCCATCACCAGGACGGCCACCATGCGCGCGTCCAGCCACTTCCGGCGCGCCGGCGCCCCTTCCTCCTCCGGAGTCCGCAACGGCGGATCGAGCACGGCCAGTCCGGCCCCGCCCGCCACGATCAAGGCGCCCACCGCCCACGCCACCACCCCCGGCGACCACGCCGCAGCCCCCGCGACGACCGCCGCCGGCCCCACCAGATACGACAACTCCCCCTGCACCGACTCCAGCACGAACGCGGCCCGCCGCTGCCCCGCCCCGGTCGCCGCGGTGATCGCCTGCCGGGTCACGGACTGCGCCGGCACCATCAGCAGCCCTGCCCCGAACGCGGCGGCCGGCAGCGCCGCGTACGGCAGCACGGGGACGCCCAGCCAGAACACGGCCTGCGCCCCGGCCGTCCCGAGCAGCACGCCCCGCGCCCCGCGCCGGTCGATCACCCGCCCGAGCAGCGGCCCGCCCACCGCCAGCCCCGCGGTCAGCGCCGCCGCCACACCGCCCGCCGCGGCGTAGCCGAGGTCCAGATCCAGCACGACGTACATCGTCAGCGCCATCGCGTCGGCCGTGATCGCGGTGCGGGCGAGGAAGGAGACGGCGAACAGCGGGGCCATCCCCGGCAGGGCGAGGATCTGTCGGTAGCCGGTCATCCCCCGACGCTAGATTTCCCGACCGGCCATAGGAAGACGTGAATCGGTTGTCGCCGGCATAATGAATCCTTATGGCCAAGGATCTGGAGATCGCCCTCCTCCGCTCGTTCGTCACCGCCGTACGGTCCGGCAGCATCAGCCGCGCCGCGACCGCGCTGGGCCACACCCAGCCGGCCCTCAGCCAGCAGGTACGCCGCCTGGAGGGCATAGTCGGCCGCCCGCTCCTGCACCGCTCGCCCTCCGGCGTCCTGCCCACGCGGGCGGGCGAGGACCTCCTCCCGTACGCCGAACGCATCCTCTCCCTCTGCACGGAGGCCCTCACCGAGACCGGCCGCGCGCTCACCGGCCACTGCCGCGTCGGCCTCCTCGAGGACCTCGCCGCCTCCCGGCTCCCGCAGGCCCTGGCCGACCTCGCCCGGCTGCACCCGGGGGCGACGCTGGAGGTGCTCTGCCTGCCGACGGCGGCAATGCGGGAGGCGTACGCGGCGGGGCGCGTCCAACTGGTCCTCGACCACGTCCCGGACCTCCCCGGACCCCCGCGCTGGACCGTACGGCAGCCGCTCGCCTGGGCGGTGGGCCCAGGGGTGGATGTCGGCGCCGACCCGCTGCCGGTGGTGCTCTTCTCCCATCCGTGCTTCTGGCGGACGTCGGCGCTGGAGGCCCTGGAGGGGGCGGGGCGGCGGTGGCGGGTCGCGTTCGAGAGCAACAGCCTGGTCGGCGTCCAGGCCGCGGTACGGGCGGGTCTGGGGGCGGCGGCCCTGATGCCGGTGAACCTCTCGCCCGCGACGGCCTCCCCCGCGGCGTCCGCGCTGCCGGCCTTGCCGGACGTCGAGTTCGGCCTTGCGCGGCATCCGCGCGCTGGGGGGGATTTGCTGGTGGACGCGGTGGAGGCGGTGCTCCGGCGGATGATGTAGTCGCGTGGCGGTGTGGGCGGTCTTTGGCTGCCGGTTGCGTCGGCTGACGCGCATCCGGCCTTCGGCCGGAGGCCTCAAGCGCCGGCCGGGCTGGGGGTGGGGTTGTTGGCCTCCTCAGCCGTTCCTGGTCGATCGGGGTGCGCCGCAGTCACGGTAGGGGTCGGGGCCGCCCGACACACCTGTGCGCGTACTGCCGCGTCGTGGTTGGGTTGGGTGCATTTCCCGTACGCGCACAGGCGTGTCGGACGTCCCCTGGCTTTCGTCGGCGGCCGCCGGAATCCGGGGGCTCGGCCCGTGGCGGAGTCGGCCCATTACCCCTGGGCAACGGGGTTGAATAACATGCCCACGGCGGATCGGACAGCCGCCGACGCTATAAGGGGGTGTCCGACACACCTGTGCGCGTACGGGAAGCGCGCCCGAATGGACCACGACGCGGCAGTACGCGCACAGGTGTGTCGGGCGGCCCCGACCCCCAGAGGGCCGGAGCGCACCACGATCGACCAGGCACCGACGCAGAGGCCAAGTCACCCACCCTCAGCCCGGCCGGCGCTTGAGGCCTCCGGCCGAAGGCCGGATGCGCGTCAGCCGACGCAACCGCCAGCCGAAGACCGCCGCAAACGGCCACCGGCCGGACGCACACCGCCGCGCGACGGAGTCAACCCGCGGACGCCGTACACGCCGCGCGCCCGCACACGTCCGCCACGACCCCCGTCGTCAGGAACGTGTACATCTGGTCCCACGCGGCCGGCGACCGCCGGGGGTCACTGTGCGGGTCGCGTCCCGCGAGAGGCGGGGTGTTCGTCAGGGGCTGGTACGGAGAGCCGCTGTCCCAGACCACCATCGCCGAGCCCCGGGCCGGCTCCCGCAGCGAGGGGATCCCCCAGTACGGGACCACGTCCGGGTTGCGGCCGGCCGCGACCACGGGGGTGTGGATCCGGGCGCCCACGGTGCGGGCCTCGACCTCCGCCGCCGTGGGGGAGACCTGGTGGTCGCCGTAGGCCACGTGCATCAGCACCTGGTGGCGCGGAGTCCCGGGCAGGGGGTCGGACGTCATGTGCTGGGCGTAGCCGTTGGCCTCCCCCCGGTCCCAGAGCATCTGGATCAGGGCGAAGCCGAGCTGCTGGGTGAGCTTGTCGGGGTACGCCTGGTCCATGATCTGCTGGAAGGGGGCGAAGTCGACGCTGCGGTTGAGGAGCGTGGAGTAGTTCATGGCGGGGACCCCGAGCACGGACTTGGTGACGTCCGTGGACACGGCGGTGAGCATGCCGCCCATGATCCCGCCCTGGCTGTTGCCGTAGTAGCCGAGTTCGGCGCCGGTGTCGAGGACCGGCGACCCGCTGTCGGACCGGAAGGCGGGGGAGGAGCTGAGGCCGTCGGGGTGTGTCATCAGCTTCCCGAGCCACAGGCCGTTGAGGACGCCCTGCTGCAGCCGGTCGGCGACGGTGCCGAAGCGTCCCAGCTCGCCCATGGTGGCGGCGACGTTGAGGGTGTCCTCCTCCGCCATGCCCTGCCAGCGGGTGGCGCAGAGGGCGAGGTTGTGCGCGGCTATGAGGGACAGCTGGGGTGCGGAGCCGACTTCGGACTCGCGGCCGAGGAGTCCGTGGCCGTACAGCGCGGGTTTGGCGGGGTGGGTGAAGGCGCTGCGGGGGATCTCGCACTGGAAGAGGGCGGTCTGTGTGTTGCCGGGGAGTTGGGAGGGCAGTCCGTCGGAGCCGTAGTGGAAGCCGGAGCCGGGGGGTCCGCCGGGCTGGTTGAGGTAGCTCGGGACCTGGAAGGTGCCGCGTACCTGGCGGACGGCCGGGTTGTCGACGACGTCGGTGACGGTGAAGGAGGGGGACGCGGAGCCGAGGGCGGCGAAGGAGTCGTCACGGATGTGGAGCATGCGCTCGCTGAGGCCGCGCTCGCTGGCGACGGTGAAGTCCCATGCCAGGTTGAGCCCCTTGGGCGGCACCTCGGCCCGCCGCAGGGCCTTCTCCACGCCCCGCATGGCCTGCTGGCGCTCGTACAGCGGGTGTCCCCGCCGCAGCTGAGGCCCGGTGACGGTACGGAACGCGTCTCCGGCGGGGATGGGGTGCCCCGCGGCGTCCTTCAGGTTCCGCAGCGCGACGACGTACCGGTGGCCCTCGAGGAAGTTCCGCGCCGGGCGGATGATCAGCGCCTGCCGCGCGGGGTCCGTGGCGTTGGCGTCCGTTTCCGCCCAGTACGGCCACCGCTCCCCGGTGTCGGCGTCCACGACCACGATCGGCGCGTCCCGCCGCAGCGACGCCCCGATGTCGGTGAGCGGCGCCGCTCCCGTACGGGCGAGGTCGAGCCCCGGCACCTGGGCCAGCAGCATCGACCCGGGGGAGAAGCCGTCGGCGCGGTTCCATTCCGCCGGGTCCATGCCCTGGCCCAGGACGTTGTGGGGCATGGCGGCCGGGGAGAGGGAGACGCGGCGTCCGGTGTCGGTGCCGGAGTCGTGGACGGTGTACCAGTCGTTGGGGAACGGCAGCAGACATTCGGCGGGGACGACGGGGTCGCAGCCGGCGCCCCCGTTCTCCTCGCCGGCCGCCGCCGGAGCGGTCAGCGTGCCGAACGCCAGGGCAGCCGCGGCCGCGGCTGCCAGGTACCGGGACAGCAGCACCAGGACCTCCAGGGGACCCCGCGTCGTCGCGGGGGTGGCAGGGAGTACGGGGCGGGCAAGTCCCGTACCGGGGCGCCGGTTTCCGGGTGACGTGTGTCCTGTACAGGGAAATCGGCTGACTCTTTATCCCCGTCGTCCGGCGGAGGTGTCAATGGGTGTGACACGGGGGTCGGGCGGGACCCGCCGGATGCCCGACACGTGTCTGATGCCCTGCCGCCACGGCGCTGCCACGATGACCGGGCCACCGGAGGCACCGGTGATTCCAGGGGAGGGCGAGCGCCAATGGAGAGAACGTCACGCTTCACCGGCCCGCTGATCGCCGCGGCCGTCGCGGCGGTGGTGGTCGTCGGGTCGGCGACGTTGGGCGGGGCGCTGCGGTCCGGGTCCGGGCCGCGGCAGGCGCCGGTCGCCGCGGTGCCGGACAGTGCCGGGCACTGGCTGCACACCTGGGCGTCGATGCCGCAGCTGACGGAGCCGGGCAATATGCCGCCGGCGCCGTTCACGCAGCCCGGCCGGGTGCTGCGGGACGCGACGCTGCGGCAGACGGTGCGGGTCACGGCGGGCGGGGAGCGGATCCGGCTGCGGTTCTCCAACGCCTTCGGCGGGGCCGATCTGCCGATCACCTCGGTGGCCGTGGCCCTGCCCGCCGGGGGGCAGGCAGGGGCGAGCGCGATCGAGGAGGGCAGCTCGCGGCGGGTCACGTTCGGCGGGGCGTCGTCCGTGAACGTGCCGATGGGCGCGCAGATGGTGTCCGATCCGCTGCCGTTCGCGGTGAAGCCGGGCACCAATCTCACGGTGACGGCGTATCTGGCGGACGGGCAGGCGTCGGAGAGCATCACCTCGCACCCGGGGTCGCGTACCTCCTCGTATCTGCTGGCGGGCGATCACACGCTGGCGGGTGACCTGCCGGGCGCGGCGCGCGCGGACCACTGGTACTTCCTCAGCGGTGTCGAGGTCTTCGCCCCCGGCCATGCGTCCGCCGTCGCGGTGCTGGGTGACTCCCTCACCGACGGCCGCGGTTCGACGACCAACGGCAACGACCGCTGGCCGGACCTGATGCTGGACCAGCTCCAGTCGCACGGCGGCACGGCGGATCTGGCCCTGCTCAACCAGGCGGCGGGCGGCAACCGCGTCCTGGACGACGGCCTCGGTCCCAACGTCCTGGCCCGTCTGGACCGTGACGTCCTGTCGGCCAGCGGCGTCGAGTGGCTGGTGGTCTTCGAGGGCGTGAACGACATCGGCACCGCCGCCGCGACGCCCGGGGCGCAGCAGGCCGTCGTACGGGAACTCCTCGGCGCGTACGAGCAGATCGTCGTGCGGGCCCACGCCCAGGGCATCAAGGTCTACGGGGCGACGATAACCCCGTTCGGCGGGAACGAGGGGTACGACGACGCGGCGGGGCTGCGTGAGGCGTCCCGGGCGCAGGTCAACGAGTGGATCCGGCACAGCGGTGTGTTCGACGCGGTACTGGACTTCGACGAGGTCACGCGTGATCCGGCGAATCCCCGGCAGCTGCTGCCCGGTTACGACATCGGGGACCATCTGCACATGATCCCCGCCGGCTACCGGGCCGTCGCGGATTCCGTTCCGGCCCGGCTCTTCCGGCCGTAACGGCAGGTCGGGGTATGCCCGCGGCGGACTGTCAGGCGTCGCGGGCAGCCGTGCGTCCTTCTCGTCATGCACCTGCCGTCCCTAGACTGCGCCCGTGAAGGGTCTGCTGCTGCGCCTGTCGGCGCTGGACGCCGAGGCCGGGACCGCGCTGCGTGTCATCGCCCACTACGAGGGGCTGCTGAGCGCCGGTCCGCTGGAGCCGCAGGCCCTGGTGCGGTCCACGGCGGGGCTCGCCGAGTGTCCGGCGGGCTGGGAGCCGGCGGAGGGTCCGGTCGTACGGTTCGGGCCCGAGGGTGATCCGCTGCCCGGGGCCGGGCCCTTGGCCGTGTCCGGGGAGGCGGCGCTGGAGCCGGCGGGGCGGGTGTGGCTGGAGCGGCCGGGGGGCGCGGGGCCGCTGGACGAGCTGATCCTCGAGTGGATGGCCATCGCGGCGCAGGTCACCGACACCGGCCCGGACCGGACGGGTCAGCTGCACGCCGCGGATCCGGCGCTGGCGGAGCTCGTGCTCTCCGAGCGGGAGGAGGTCGCCGACCGGGCGCGGGCCCTGCGGCTGCTGGGCCTGGTCCCGGAGCGGCCGCTGCGGGTGCTGGCGGTGGCCGCGGTCGCCCCGTCGGGCGGTCCGCCGGATCCGGGAGTCGCGGCGGTCACGCTGCTGGGGCGTACGGGGCTGACGGGTGCGGTGCGGGTGGTGCGGCTGGGGGAGCTGGGCGCGGTGCTGGTGCAGCGGCCGGACGGTGACGGCTCCCCGGCCGGGGAGTTGCGGACGGCGGTGCTGGGGCGCGGCGGGACCCTGGCCGGGATCCGGGTGGGCGTCGGGGGGAGCGTGCCGGCGCTGGAGGCGGACCGGTCGTGGCGTGAGGCGCGGGCGGCGCTGCGGTTCGCCGGGCCGTATCCGCCGGGGACGGCCGTCGCCGACCACGACGAGCTGGGGGTGGTGTCGCTGCTCGCCGACATTCCGGCCGAGCGGCTGCGGGCCCGCCCCGAGGTCGGTGCCCTGGCCGAGCTCGCCGACCGCGACGGCGGCGCGCAGTGTCTGGAGGCGCTGGCGGCGTTCTGCGGTACGGGGTCACTGCGGCAGGCGGCGGCGGTGCTGCACCTGCACCACAGCTCGGTCGCGGCGCGGCTGCACCGGGTGGAGTCCGCGCTGGGCTGGCATCTGCAGAACCCGCACGACCGCTTCCGCGCCCAGCTCGCCCTGCACGCCTACCGGGCGGCGGGCCCGCCGGCGTGACTCACGGCGTCAGCGCCTCCGCCAGCGCCGCCACCGCGTCGTCCGACGCCCGCCGTACGACCGCCGCGTGCCGGACCATCGCCGCGCCGTGGAAGGTCCCCTCGTACAGCCGCAGCTCCGTCGCCACCCCCGCGGCCCGCAGCGCCCGGGCGTACGCGATGCCCTCGTCCCGCAGCGGGTCGAACTCCATCACGGACACGAACGCCGGCGGCAGCCCCGCCAGCTGGGCCGCGTCCGCCCGGGCCGGCGCCGCGTACGGGCTCACGTCCGCGGACCCGGGCACCCCGGGTCCGAGATACGCGGCCCACGACAGCTCGGCGCAGCGCCGGTTCCATACGGGGGTGTCGGTGAACTCGACGGAGCTCGCGGTGACGAGCCGGTCGTCGACCGCGGGGCTCGACAGATGCTGGAACCGGATCTTGGGCCCGCCCCGGTCCCGCGCCAGCATCGCGACGCCGGTGGCCAGCGCGGCTCCGGCGCTGTCCCCGCTGACGGCGATCCGGTCCGGCGCCACGCCCAGCGCCCCGGCGTCCTCGACGACGCGGCACAGTCCCGCGTAGCAGTCCTCCAGCGCGTCGGGGTGCCGGTGTTCGGGGGCCAGCCGGTAGCCGGCGGCCACGACGACGGCACCGAGCCGCAGGCAGAGCCGGGCGTTGGACTCGTGGTCGACGTAAGGCGTGCCGACGACGAAGCCCCCGCCGTGCACGCTGAACACGGCGGGCAGCGGCCCGGCGACCCCCTGCGGCCGGTAGACGACCTGCCGTACGTCCGGCGCCCCTTGCGGCCCCGGCACCAGCCGCTCGGTGACGTCGACGCCGGGGGTGGGCAGCGCCGCCACGGGGGCGAGCTGCCCGGCCTGGGCGGCGCGGGCGGCGGGCACGTCGGAGATGTCGACGTCGGGCACCATGGCCAGGGCCGCGGCCAGCTCGGGGTCGAACGCGTAGCGTCGCAGGGCCGTCTCCACTTCCTCGTATCCCGATACGAGGGAACCGTGCCACGAAGGCGGCCACGGGTCATCAGCCGGACGTCGGGACAATCACCCGGCGCGCCCGACCAACGCGCGTGGCCGCCTTCGCGGACAAGGGACCGGGGACGTGCGGCACGGGGGAGTCCGCACGCCCCCGGAGCGGGGGGACCGGTCAGTTGTTCTTGACGAAGTCCGTGACCAGCCGGTTGAACTCGTCCGGGTGCTCGATCATCGCCCAGTGACCGCAGTGGTTGAGGACCACCAGACGGCTGTTGGGGATGTTCGCCAGCAGGAACAGCGAGTTCTCGTACGACACGACGCGGTCGTCGCGGCCGTGGATGAGCAGCGTCGGGACCTGGATCTTCGACAGCAGCTCGGGCTTGACCCACTGGGGCAGCGGGGCGCCCTTGGGCATGCCCTCCACGTAGTTGCGCAGGTGGTCCGGGCGCGCGAGCGCGGCGTCGGAGCGGGCCTTGCACAGCTCGGGGGTGGCGAAGGTGGCCTTGTCGTAGACCATGATCTCCACGAGCCGGCGCATGTTCTCCGGGCTCGGGTCCCGGTAGGCGGCGATCAGGTGCTTCAGGCCCTCGGACGGGCCGTCGCCGGCGCCGAAGAGGGTGGGGCGCATGCCGACCGGGGGGCCCATGGTGATCAGGTGGGAGATCCGCCCGGGGTGCTCGGTGGCCAGGCGCAGCGAGTTCTGGCCGCCCATCGAGTTGCCGACGAACGCGGCCTTGTCGATGCCCAGGGCGTCCAGGAACTGGATCGCGGTGCGCACGTGGTCGATCTCGTCGACGGTCACGGCGGAGGACTCGCCCCAGCCGGGCATGTCGACGGCGTACACGTGGAAGTTCTCCGCGAGCGCCTCGATGTTGCCGGCGAAGTTGCTCCAGCCGGTGGCGCCGGGGCCGGAGCCGTGCAGCAGGAGCAGCGGGTGGCCGGAGCCCGCCTCGTAGTAGCGCAGGGTGCCGTCGGCGACCTCTACGGTACGGGCGATGTCCTTGGGGTCGAGCGCCATCAGTGGTCCTCTCCGTGCGGCGCGGGGGCGGCGGCGAGCAGCTCGGCCACGACGCCCGGCGGGCGGTGGCCCCAGCTGTGCAGCCGGTCGAGCGTCTTGACCTCCCACGTCGCGTCGTCGATGATCAGCCCGCCCCAGCCGTACTCGATGCTGAAACCGGACGGCGTGATGACGTAGAAGCTGAACATGTGGTCGTTGGGGTGCATGCCGAGCGTCATCTCGAACGGCTGCTTGGCGTCCATGCACCGGTCGTAGGCCAGGCCGACGTCGCGGATGTCGGTGACCTCGACCATGAAGTGGTGGGTCCGCTTGGGCGACGGCATGTCGCCGAAGGCGACGGTGTGGTGGCGGCCGTTGCAGTGCAGGAAGATCAGGTCGGCGACGATGCCGGGAGCGAGCTCCTCGACGATGATGTCGCTGACCTTGAAGCCCAGCAGGTCGATGTAGAAGGCGAGGTACGTCTCGCGGGACACGCCGGGCGTGAGCAGCACCTGGTGGCCGGCGCCGCCGGCGCCGGTGACGAAGCCGCCGAGCAGCTTGTCCGAGTGGAACGGGGTGGCGGCGTCGGCGAGGCCGTGCACGAGCTCCACCCGGTTGCCCATCGGGTCGGCGGTGACGAAGATCCGCTCCACCTTGCGGGCGGCGGCCAGCGCCGCGTCGCCCTCGGTGACCTCGAGGCCGGCGTCGCGCAGCTTGGCCACCAGGGCGTCGAGCTCCGCGAGGCCGGCGACCTCGTAGCCGGAGGCCACCAGGTCGTCGGCGGCGCCCTCGGTGATCACCCAGCGGTGGGCCTTCTCGTCGGTGCGCAGCGTGAAGCCGTCGTCCGTCTTCTCGCCGTACTGCATGCCGAGAAGCTCGACACCGAAGTGCTCCCAGTCCGCGAGGCTGCTCACCTCGTAGACGACATAGCCGAGTTCCTTGACTCCGGACATGTGTCTCTCCTTGCGTAGTGCGTGGTACGTGGCGGGGCAACGCCGGTGTCAGGCGGGGACGGCGAGGCCGCTGGTGTCGGCGGCGGCGACGAACCGGTCGGGACGGACCGCGATCACGCGGGCGCCGTAGCGGCGCATCCACGGCAGCAGCACCTCGTCGAGGTCCACGAGGTCGTCGGGACCCTGGGTGTACGCGGTCTTGGGGCGGACGGCGACGTAGCGGGCGCCGAGCGCGTCCCAGCCGGCCTTCTCCCCGGGGGTGAGGACGGTCGTGGGGTCGACGTCGTCGCCGAGGAGGACGAAGTCGTCGCCGAGCAGGACGTCCAGGAGGGCCATCCGGCCGGCGGTGTCGCCGGTGACGGGCTGGGGGATCATGCGGCCGATGACGCTGGCGTCGCCGGTCTCGCCGCGCAGCCAGCCGGCGGTCAGCACGGGCGGGGCGATCAGCGGGGGCTCGTACGGGGTGACGGTGTTCTCCGGCACGGCGTTCATCGCGGCGACCTCCTCCGCGGAGGCCTCCTGCTTGATGACCCGGCCCAGGCCCACCGCGAGGTCGGTGAAGAACTGGACGTTCGGGCGGCGCTCCGCCTCGTAGGTGTCCAGCCAGCTCTCGGGCAGCTCGCCCTTGATGACGCGGGCCAGCTTCCAGCCCAGGTTGTGGCCGTCGCGCATACCGGACTGCATGCCCGCGCCCGCCCACGGCGGCATCAGGTGGGCGGCGTCGCCGGCCAGGAAGACCCGGCCGTTGCGCCAGGTGTCGGCCATCCGCACGTGGTGCTTGTAGAACGCGTGCTGGTGGATGTCCACGTCGTCCTCGGTGACACCGAGGGCCTTGAGCAGCGGCCACACCTCGGTGCTGGTCGGGAAGTCCGCGGGGGTCTCGTCGGGCTTGAGGGGGATCTCCCAGCGGTGGTTGCCCGCGGACAGCGCGATGTCGACGACCGGGCGCTCCTTGTCTGACCAGAAGGTCAGGAAGTCGCGGTCCGGCCACCAGCGCTTGACGTAGCAGTCGATGACGACCCAGGTGAAGTCGTGGGTGTCGCCCAGCAGCGTGCAGCCGATGTTGCCGCGGGTGGAGCTGGAGCCGCCGTCGGCGCCGATCGCGTACTTGGCGCGGACGGTACGGGTCTCGCCGTCGGCCGTCGCGGTGACCGTGACGCCGTCGGCGTCCTGCTCGATGCCGGTGACCTCGTGGCCGTAGCGGACGTCGATCAGGCCGGGGTAGCGGTCCTGGGCGGCCGCGCGGATCTCGGCCTCCATCGTCGGCTGGTAGATGTTGTAGAAGCGCGGCTTGCGGCCCAGCGTCGACGGCGGGTGCTCGACCCGCATGATCTCCTTGCCGTCGTACGTCACCCAGCGCAGCGCCCGCTGCGGGTCGATCACGGCTTCCACCCGGTCGGCGATGCCCACGTCCTGGAAGATCCGCATCGTCCAGTCGTTCACCGTCACGGCGCGGGCACGGGGATAGATCTCCCGGTCGCGCTCGAGGGCCACGGTGGAAACGCCGTACTTGGCGAGGGTGAGAGCGGCGACGACTGCCGTCGGGCCGTATCCGACGATGGCGACATCCGCGTCGTAGCTGGTCATGCGGGCTCCGGGTTCGCTCGGGCACAAGGCACTGAGGTTCGGGGTGGTGATTCCGATCGTCGGCCAGTGCGGTGTGCGCGGCCACTTCTTCGTGGCGGGAGCAGCCTTGTTTTGTACCGATCGGTCGGTTCAAAACAGAGCTAACGACATGGCGTGCCACCCTGTCAAGAGGTGAATGGCCCTTGAATATCCCGCTAATTCCCTTCTGGATCGGGTCCGGCTGTGCAAGCGCTTAGACTCCGGACGGTGGAAAACGTGGAGGAGACCGTGCCGCAGACCCCCCGCAGCGGGAACAGCCGCGGCCGCAGATCGCGGCAGGAGATTCTGGACGCCTCGGCGCGGGTGATGTCCGTGCGCGGCTATGCCGGCACGTCGATGTCGACGCTCGCCAAGGAGACCGGTCTGCCGAAGAGTGCCTTTTATCACCACTTCGACTCCAAGGCGGGGCTGCTCTCGGCGGTCATGGCCCAGGGGGCGCACGGCTTCTTCGACGGCATGCGCGAGGCCCACCGCAATCCGCCCGACGGCGGCACCCCGCGCGAGCGGCTGCGCTGGTATCTGCGGCGGACCGGGGCCGTGCTGGAGAACCGGGAGGAGTTCCTGCGGCTGCTGCTCGTCCTGGTGATGAGCCGGGAGGCGGCGGACGCCCCGGAGGCGCAGCAGACGGTGATCACGGTCCGTGACGAGGGCCGGGACTACATGCGGCACATGGTCCGCTCCGCGTATCTGGGGGAGGGCGAGGAGATCGCGGGGCGGGTCGGCGACGCCCTCGCGCACTTCGGCATGGCCGGCTTCGACGGCGCCTTCGTGGCCCTGCAGGCGGGGGACGGGCGGTCGATCACGGACTGGATGGACCAGCTCGCGGACGCGATGGCGGGGATCGGCGACGCGATGGTCGCCGCCGCGGGGCGGTAACGCCGGTCAGCGTCTGCGGCGGGCCAATGTCGAGCCCAGGGCCGTGGCGGCGGCCCGTACCGCCGTGGCATGGGACTCCGGCTTGAAGCGGGTCGCCGGGCCGCTGACGCTGATCGCCGCCACCGCCGTCGTGCCGTCCGGCTTGAGGACGGGGGCGGCGACGCAGACCAGGCCGGGGCTCGACTCCTCGTGCTCGAACGCGACGCCCGTCTCGACCGCCTTCGTCAGCTGCCGGCGCAGCAGCCCCGGCGCGACGACGGTCCGGGGCGTACGGCGCTCCAGCGGCCCGTTCAGCACCGCCGCCCAGTCCTCCTGCGGGGCGTACGCCAGCAGCACCTTGCCGATCGCGGTGCAGTGCAGCGGCATCCGTCCGCCCGTGCGCGAGGGGGCCTGGGCCTGGCGGTGGCCGCCGATCTTGGCGATGTAGACCACCTCCTGGCCCTCGCGCACGCCCAGGTGGACGGTCTCGTGGGTGCGCTCGTACAGGTCCTGGAGGAACGGCATCGCCAGCTCCAGCAGCGTCCGCTCGGCGGCGGCCCGCAGACCGAGCTCGAAGAGGCCCCCCGACAGCTGGTAGCCGTGCCCGGTCTTGTCCAGCAGCCGGTGGCGCACCAGATCCCCGGCCACCCGGTGGACGGTGGGCTTGGCCAGCCCCGTACGCCGCACCAGCTCGGCCAGCGGCAGCACGGAGTCGGCGGGGCCGAAGGCGCGCAGGATGGCCAGCGCCTTGCCGAGCACGGTGTCGCTGCCGGTCACCTCGGTCTCGGGAACCTCCGCCATGACCGGAACCCCTTCCTCCCCCTCTGCCGAACAGCGTATCGCTGAGTGGAACGCTCCCGTGGATCTCTCCCGGACCGTGCCCCAGATTGGATGCATGCCCCAGACCCAGCCCGCTGTCGGCACCGACAGCATCGCCGCCGCCGCGGCCCGGCTCCGCGAGGCCGCCGCCACCGGCGTGCCCGCCGCGCCCGTGCGCGACCTGATCGGCCGCGACGACATCGACGCCGCGTACGCCGTGCAGAGCCTGCTCGCCGCCGAGCGGATCGCCGCCGGCGCGAACGTCGTCGGCCGCAAGATCGGCCTGACCTCCGCCGCCGTCCAGCAGCAGCTGGGCGTCGACCGGCCCGACTTCGGCATCCTCTACGACGACATGGAGTACGCCGACGGCGCCGCCGTGCCCGCCGGCGCCGTCCTGCAGCCCCGGGTCGAGGCCGAGATCGCGTTCGTGCTCAAGGCCGACCTGGACGCGGGCCCCCTGGACCACGCCCAGGTCAGCGAGGCCGTGGACTATGCCGTCGCCGCCCTCGAGATCTGCGGCAGCCGCGTCGCCGGCTGGGACATCAGCTTCGGCGACACCGTCGCCGACAACGCCTCCGCCGGCGCCTACGTCCTCGGCACGCGGCGCGTCCCCCTCTCCGGCTTCGACCCCGTCGCCGCCGAGATGGAGATGACCGTCGACGGCGAGACCGTCTCCACCGGCACCGGCGCCGCCTGCCTGGGCGACCCCGTCGAGGCCGTGGTCTGGCTCGCCCGGACCGCCCGCGACCTGGGCTCGCCGCTGCGCGCCGGGCAGGTCGTCCTTTCCGGCGCCCTCGGCCCGATGCGCCCCGTGGCGCCCGGCGCCGCCGTCCACGCCACCGTCACCGGCCTCGGCCAGGTGTCGGTCACCTTCAGCGAACAGGAATGACGATGAGCAAGACGAAGGTCGCCGTCATCGGGTCGGGCAACATCGGCACCGACCTCATGATCAAGATCATGCGTACCGCCGAGCACCTCGAGATGGGCGTCATGGTCGGCATCGACCCCGCCTCCGAGGGCCTGGCCCGCGCCGCCCGCTTCGGCTTCGAGACCACCCACGAGGGCGTCGACGGACTGCTGAAGTCCCCGCAGATCGACGAGATCGGCATCGTCTTCGACGCCACCTCGGCCGGCGCGCACAAGCACAACGACGAGAAGCTGCGCCCCCTCGGCATCCGGATGATCGACCTGACGCCGGCCGCGATCGGCCCGTACGTCATCCCGGCCGTGAACCTCGGGGAGCACCTCGACGCGCCGAACGTCAACATGGTCACCTGCGGCGGCCAGGCCACCATCCCGGTCGTCGCCGCGATCAGCCGCGTCGTCCCCGTCGCGTACGCCGAGATCGTCGCCTCCATCGCCTCGAAGTCCGCCGGTCCCGGCACCCGGGCCAACATCGACGAGTTCACCGAGACGACGTCCTCGGCGATCGTGAAGGTCGGCGGCGCCGAGCGCGGCAAGGCCATCATCATCCTGAACCCGGCCGAGCCGCCCCTGATGATGCGCGACACCGTGTTCGCCCTGGTCAACCTGCCCGAGGGCGACGACGGCGAGACGGTCAAGGAGCAGATCGCCGAGTCCGTCGAGAAGATGGTCGCCGAGGTCTCCGCGTACGTCCCCGGCTACCGCAAGGTCCAGGACGTGCAGATCACCGAGATCCCCGCCGACCAGCCGGTCGAGACCCTCCTCGCCGACCCCTCCCGGCCCCGCCCGACCCACCAGGTGTCGGTCTTCCTCCAGGTGGAGGGCGCCGGGATGTACCTCCCCGCGTACGCCGGGAACCTCGACATCATGACCTCGGCCGCCGTGCAGATGGCCGAGAAGATCGCCGCCGGCAAGGAGGCCGCGAAGTGAGCACCCCCGTCTTCGTCCAGGACGTCACCCTCCGGGACGGCATGCACGCCGTCCGGCACCGCATCACCCCCGACGACGTCAAGCGCATCGTGACCGCGCTCGACGAGGCCGGCGTCGACGCCATCGAGGTCGCCCACGGCGACGGCCTCGCCGGCGGCTCCGTCAACTACGGCCCCGGCTCGAACACCGACTGGGAGTGGATCGAGGCGGCCGCGTCGGTCGTCAGGAACGCCCGCCTCACCACCCTGCTGCTGCCGGGCGTCGGCACCATCGAGGAGCTGGAGCGCGCGTACGACCTCGGGGTGCGCTCCGTGCGCGTGGCCACCCACTGCACCGAGGCGGACATCTCCGCCCAGCACATCAAGGCCGCCCGCGAGATGGGCATGGACGTCTCCGGCTTCCTGATGCTCTCCCACATGGCCGAGCCCGCCGAACTGGCCGGGCAGGCCAAGCTGATGGAGTCCTACGGCGCGCACTGCGTGTACGTCACCGACTCCGGCGGCCGGCTGACGATGAACGACGTCACCGCCCGGGTCCGCGCGTACCGCGACGTCCTGGACGCGGAGACCGAGATCGGCATCCACGCCCACGAGAACCTCTCCCTGTCGGTCGCCAACTCGGTGGTCGCGGTGGAGAACGGCGTCCGCCGGGTCGACGCCTCCCTCGCCGGGCACGGCGCGGGCGCCGGCAACTGCCCGATCGAGGCGTTCGTCGCGGTGGCGAACCTGTCGGACTTCAAGCACAACTGCGACCTGTTCAAGCTGCAGGACGCGGCCGACGACATCGTCCGTCCGCTGCAGGACCGCCCGGTCCGGGTGGACCGCGAGACCCTCACCCTCGGCTACGCGGGCGTCTACTCCAGCTTCCTGCGGCACGCGGAGATCGCCGGCGAGCGCTACGAGGTCGACGTGCGCGACATCCTGATGGAGTGCGGCCGGCGGCGGCTGGTCGGCGGCCAGGAGGACATGATCATCGACATCGCGCTGACGCTCGCGGCGGCGCGCTGATCCCACCGGCCCCGTCGGAGGCCGTCCGTATCCCCCCGCCCGCGCTCCGCGCGGACGGCGAGGGGGTGCGGGCGGCCTCTCGCCGTCCCCCGTCGTTGTCGGTGCCGGGGGCTACGTTGGCGCCATGGAGATCGGGAGCGGCGGGGTTTCCGTCGGCGGGGTGGAGTGGGCGGAGCTGCGGGCGCTGATCGCCGGGCGGGGGCCGCTCGCGGTGATCGAGCGGCTCCGGGACGTGCCGCCGGAGGAACTGCGGGCGCTGCGGGCGCCGTTGGAGGCGCTGCGCCGTGAGCTTCGCGCCGACCGCGAGTCGTCCCGGTCGCAGCTGCCCGCGCTGCAGGTCGCGGGGGTGCTGGCCGCCGGGACGCCGCGGGAGGCGCTGCGGTGGCTCACGGACCGCGATCAGCTCGAGCTGTTCCGGCCGGCGGCCTTCGGCGACCAGTCGCCCGGGACCCGTGAGCGGGTGCTCCTGACCCTGCTGTTCCTGCCGCACCGCGACCTCGAGTGGCAGCGGGAGCTGGCCGTGCGCCTGACCGAATGGCTGCCCGCCGGGCGGGGCCAGGACGTCTGGGACCTCGCCGAGGGACTCGCCGTCCGGGCCGGGGCGGACATCCCGGTCACCGAGGGATATCTGACGGGCTGGGTGCGCCGGGGGAGCCGCAGGTACCTCTCCACGAGCTGGGAGTGGGACGTCCACGAATGGCTCGGGGAGCAGGGTCTGGGGCCGGCCGTGCAGCCCTTCGGTTCCCTGCTGGAATGGCTGCGGACCCGCCCGCGGCTGGCCGAACTGGTGCCGCGCCTCTTCGACTTCGACGGGCTGGGCGCGCTGCTCGCCGAGCCGTACGCCCATCACCGCGGCGAGGACAACGAATGGCCCAAGGCGCTCGTCGTCCTCACCCGCGAGGGCAGGCTGGACCGTGCCGACCTCCTCGACCGCACCCTCGCCCGACTGCTGCGCGGTGACCGCCCCGGCGCGCTGAAGGCCTTCACGATGATCTACGACGGGCTCGCGCCCACCCTCGAGGAGACCGCCGCCCGGGTCCGGATGTACGCGTCGATCGCCGCCGACGGAGCGGGGCCCGCCGCCACCCGGGCGCACAAGGCGCTGAAGGCGCTCGACGCGGCCGGGAGGCTGGACGGCGACGTCTTCGCCGACCTGTGCGGTGCCGTGCTGGCCCGTACGGAGAAGACCCTCGTCACCGATCAGCTGAAGCTGCTGGACAAGGCCCTGCGCCGCGACCCCGCCCGCTTCGGCCCCCTCCTGGCGACGGTGGCGCTCGCCCTCGGACACCCGGCGGTGACCGTGCAGGAGCGGGCGCTGAGGGTGGCCGCCCGCCATCTCGGGGGCGCGGACGCGGCGGTACGGGACGAACTGCGGGCGGCGGCCGAGACGGTGGACGCAGCGCTGCAGGGGGACGCCCGT
Organism: Streptomyces smaragdinus; assembly: GCF_009604385.1. Lineage (GTDB taxonomy): Bacteria > Actinomycetota > Actinomycetes > Streptomycetales > Streptomycetaceae > Streptomyces > Streptomyces smaragdinus. The sequence goes on along the minus strand of NZ_WEGJ01000003.1, from coordinate 64,295 downwards.
ACGGTCTTCGGCTCCCCGGCCGCCCCCGAGCCGCCTTCGGCCAGCCCCCTGACGGCCCCCGCCCGCGCGATGCCGCCCGAGCTCGACACGCCCGTCCGGCTGGCCGCCGGGATCGCCGCGCTGGTCGACGGCGCCCTGACCGACCCCCTCGAGTTCGAACGAGTCCTCCAGGCAGCCGTCGCCCTGACCTGGTACGAGCGGGCGGCGACGGCGGAGGCGCTGGAGCCGCTGGCCTCCCGGAGGATCGCGGAGAAGACGGAGCACCTGTCGTACTCCCATCTGCGGCGGGCCCTCGGCTGTCTGATCGAGACTCTGGCGGGCCGTCCCCGGCCGCACTGGAGCGGTGCCCGGGACTTCCTGGCGACCGGCACCGAACACGGACATCACTGCCTGGACCTGGTGCCGATCCGGCGCGTGTACGAACTGACCTCCCGGCTCGCTACCGACCCCGTCCCCTGTCTGCTGGCGTTCCCCACCGATCCCGACGGCCTGATACACCCCGACGCCCTGCGCCGTCGGCTGACGGCGTACGCGACCGCCGGGGCCGCCCCCTGGCCCGACGACCTGGAGCAGGCGTTCCTCCGGCTCCCCGCGGGCACCCCTGCGGGCACGGTCGCGGCCCTGCGCGAGGCGGCGGGCCTGCCCGGGACCGGGCCCGGGCTGCCGGTCCTCGCGAAGCTCCGGCTGCGGCGTCACACGGAGCACGAGGCCGCCCTCGTGAACGCCGACCGGCGGGTCGCCGGAGCCCATCTCGTCCCGGTGTTCGCCCGGCGGGACGAGCCCGAGGAGGGCTCACTGGCGGCGACCCTCGCAGACCTGCCCGACCCCGACGCCCTGTTCCGCTTCCGGAACCACGGCAGGGAGGGCGGTCTCCTCGGCGTCCTGTGGCCCCTCGTCGCCCCGGCCCACCCCGACCTCGTCGCGGCCCACGCGATCCCCCGTCTGTCCATGGACGCCGGGAGGGAGACCGGCCGGCGTGCGAACACGCTGCTGCCGTACCTCGCCGAGTACACCACCGGGCCCTGCGGACCCGTCACCCATCTCGCCCTCGCGTACGGCCTGACGGCGGCCCCCGCCGGCAATCGCGCCGCCGCCGTCGAGGCCCTGCTCACCCTCGCCGCCCACGGCCGGCTCGACGCGGAGCGGCTGGGCGAACTGCTGGGCCGGCTGTGGCTCGAAGGCGTCGGCATCCCCACCCGCTTCCTCCCCGCCCTCGGCGACGCCGCCCGGGCGGGCGCCGCCCACGAGACCTGGACGGTGGCCGTCCGCCTGCTGGACGAGCTGGAGCCGTACCCCGCGACCAGGGGCCTGCCCGCGGTCCTGACCCTCGCCGCGGAGTGCGCCGCCCTCACCGGCGGCGGCGACGAGCCACCCGTCCTCGCACAGCTCGCCGCCCTGACCGAACCGCCCCGCGTGGCCGCCGAAGCCCGGCGGCTCCGGCGCGTTCTTGCGCGAATCTGACCCGAACAAGAGCACTTTCATTCGAAAGTGACGGTGAGACGCGCAAAACCGGGAACACCTCAAGGGAGGGCCCATCCCGAGGAAGGCGACCGGTATGGAACAGCTGGTACCCGTTTGCCCGCACTGCGGGCGCGTGCGCTGCATCTGCCCGCCGCGCTGACGGCAGCCGCCGCTGGTTGACTGGTGCCGTGGACTGCGTCTTCTGCGCCATCGCCGGCGGCGAGCCGCCCGCCCACCGGGTGTACGAGGGGGAGACGGCCGTCGCGTTCCTCGACGCCCGGCCGCTCTTCCCCGGCCATGTGCTGGTCGTGCCCCGGCGGCACGCCGAGACCCTGACCGATCTGGAGCCCGCGGAGGTCGGCCCGTTCTTCGCCGTCGTCCGGCGGATCGCCGGCGCGGTCGAGACGGGGATGGCGGCGGCGGGGACGTTCGTGGCGATGAACAACCGGATCAGCCAGTCCGTACCCCATCTGCACGTGCACGTCGTACCCCGCAACCGCAAGGACGGACTGCGCGGGTTCTTCTGGCCGCGCACCACGTACGCGGACGACGTACAGGCTGCCGAGACCGCCGAGCGGATCCGCGGGGCGCTGGCGGAGTGAGCCGGACGGCCCCCACCTCGGCGCCCGGGTGAGACGTATCCCACAATGGCAGTGACGGTTCGTCCGGGCGGCTGGCCCCTCCCGAAACGCGCCGTTAATTCCGTACCGTGATACTGGTGTCCGCACGCACCCCGCCAGGGGCGTGACCAGCCCTCTGACCTGCAAGGATGTGGACCATGGAGAAGCAGCAGGAGTTTGTGCTCCGCACCCTGGAGGAGCGCGACATCCGCTTCGTACGGCTGTGGTTCACGGATGTGCTGGGCTTCCTGAAGTCCGTGGCCGTCGCCCCCGCCGAGCTCGAGCAGGCGTTCGAGGAGGGCATCGGCTTCGACGGCTCGGCGATCGAGGGCTTCGCCCGCGTCTACGAGTCCGACATGATCGCCAAGCCGGACCCGTCCACGTTCCAGATCCTGCCCTGGCGCGCCGAGGCGCCGGGCACCGCGCGGATGTTCTGCGACATCCTGATGCCGGACGGCTCCCCGTCCTACGCCGACCCGCGCTACGTCCTCAAGCGCATCCTGGCCCGCACCTCCGACCTGGGCTTCACCTTCTACACCCACCCGGAGATCGAGTTCTTCCTGCTGAAGGACAAGCCCGTCGACGGCCGCCCCCCGGTCCCCGCCGACAACTCCGGCTACTTCGACCACACCCCGCAGAACGTCGGCATGGACTTCCGCCGCCAGGCGATCACCATGCTGGAGTCGATGGGCATCTCGGTGGAGTTCTCCCACCACGAGGGCGCCCCCGGCCAGCAGGAAATCGACCTGCGGTACGCGGACGCGCTCTCCACCGCCGACAACATCATGACGTTCCGCCTGGTCATGAAGCAGGTCGCCCTCGAACAGGGCGTACAGGCGACGTTCATGCCCAAGCCCTTCTCCGAGCACCCCGGCTCCGGCATGCACACCCATCTGTCCCTCTTCGAGGGCGACCGCAACGCCTTCCACGAGTCGGGCGCCGAGTACCAGCTCTCCAAGGTCGGCCGCTCCTTCATCGCCGGCCTGCTCACCCACGCCGCCGAGATCTCCGCGGTCACCAACCAGTGGGTCAACTCCTACAAGCGCATCTGGGGCGGCTCCCAGCGCACCGCGGGCGCCGGCGGCGAGGCCCCCTCGTACATCTGCTGGGGCCACAACAACCGCTCCGCCCTGGTCCGCGTCCCGCTCTACAAGCCCGGCAAAACGGGCTCCTCGCGGATCGAGGTCCGCTCCCTGGACGCCGGCTGCAACCCGTATCTGGCGTACTCGGTGCTGCTGGCGGCGGGCCTGAAGGGCGTGGAGGAGGGGTACGAACTCCCGCCCGGCGCCGAGGACGACGTCTGGGCCCTCACCGACGCCGAGCGCCGCGCCATGGGCATCCAGCCCCTGCCGCAGAACCTCGGCGAGGCGATCTCCCTGATGGAGCACAGCGAGATCGTCGCGGAGACCCTGGGCGAGCACGTCTTCGCGTTCTTCCTCCGCAACAAGAAGCAGGAGTGGGAGGAGTACCGCTCCGAGGTCACCGCGTTCGAGCTGCGCAAGAGCCTGCCCGTGCTGTAGCCGTCCGCGAATCCTTTCGGGCGGCCCGTGCCTCTCATACCTGTCCCGGCGATCCGAACGCCGGGACAGGACCTGGAGGTTGCCGTGATCGCAGGAATCGCCGTCGTCGTGGGTGTCGTGCTGCTGTGCACCTGTGTGCTGGTCGTGAAGCGGGGGCGTCGTGGCTGACACCGTCTGGCCGGAGGAACACCTCGTCGCCGCCGCCCGGCGCGGCGACCCCGACTCCCTGTCCGCACTGGTGTCGGGCTCGCACCCCAATGTGCGGCGCCTGGCCCGCTCGCTGTGCGCGACGCCGGAGGACGCCGAGGACGCGGCGCAGGAGGCCCTGATCATCCTGTACCGCAAGGTCGGGATGCTGCGGGCCTCCGGGGCGCTGGCGTCGTGGATGTTCCGTATCGTCCGCAACGAGTGCCTGCGGCGGATCCGGACCGCCGCACGCGACCGTACGCCGCTGGAGGACGCCGGCCCGGAGACCGCCGCCGACTCCGCCGAGGACGAGGCGCTGCGGCGGCTGGACGCCGGCCGGGTGGCCGCGGCGATCGCCGCCCTGCCGCCCGACCAGCGCCGGGTGCTGATCATGCGGGACCTCCAGGGCCACAGCGGCCGGGCGGTCGCCGCCGCGCTGGGCATCGGCACGGCCGCGATGAAGTCCCGGCTGCACCGAGCCCGGACGGCGGTCCGGCACACCCTGCGGGCGGGAGGGGAGGGACGGTGAGCTCACCGGACACCCGCGACTTCTCCAGCGCCTCGCTGCCCCGGCATCTGGCGCGCGGCGCCGTGGGATTCGGCGGGCTCGCCGGGGCGCTCGCGCTGCTGCCGGTCACCGGCCCGGTCAGCCTCCTCCTGCTGCCCGTCGGACTGCTCGCGCTGCGCGGCTGCCCGATGTGCTGGACGGTCGGGCTGCTGCAGACCGTGTCCCGGGGCCGGCTGCGGCGCTCCTGCGACGACGGCCGGTGCACCCTCACCGTCGCCGGGGGCGGCGCCGCGTCGAATCGCCGCGCGACGTGAGGACCCGCGACCGGTCAGGGGCTACCCTCGGGAACGGGCCCGGCCGACCGGGGCGGATCGGACCGGAGGTGGGATGTCGTCGCCGCAGGGACGTCGCAGCAGTGCCTTCAGCCGGCTGGTGCGGCTGGGGTTCACCGACCCCGCCGCCGCCGAACGGCTGCTGACCGGCCCGGCGCTCGCCGAGGTGCGCGGTGACCCCGTCCTGCTCGACGCCCTCGGCGCCACCGCCGACCCCGACCAGGCGCTGCTGGCTCTCACCCGGCTGGCGGAAGCCCTGGAGCCGGAGGGACGCGGCGCCCTGCTCGCCACGCTGATCGCCGCCAAACCGCTGCGCGACCGCCTGCTGGGCGTCCTCGGCGCCTCGGAGGCGTTCGGCGACCATCTCGCCCGCCACCCCGGCGAGTGGGAGTCCCTGGCGGGCTACGAGTCCGCCGATCTGCACCCCACCACCGACGAGTTCGAGCAGCAGCTCGCCGAGGGCGTCTGGGGCGAGCGCGGCGGCGGCCTGTCGCGCCCCGACGCCCTGCGCGTCGCCTACCGCCGCGCCCTCCTCGGCATCGCCGCCCGCGACGTCTGCGGCACCACCGACGTCGTCCAGGTCGCCGCCGAGCTCGCCGACCTCGCCACCGCCACCCTGCGCGCCGCCCTGGAGATCGCCGCCGAGGAGCAGCCCGACGACGCCAGGGCCTGCCGCCTCGCCGTCATCGGCATGGGCAAGTGCGGCGGCCACGAGCTCAACTACGTCTCCGACGTCGACGTCATCTTCGTCGCCGAACCCCGCGGCGACACCGACGAGGGCAAGGCCGTGCAGGCGGCGACCCGGCTCGCCGCCCGGATGATGCGGGTGTGCGCCGACACCACCGCCGAGGGCACCATCTGGCCCGTCGACGCCAACCTCCGCCCCGAGGGCCGCAACGGCCCCCTGGTCCGTACGCTCTCCTCCCATCTGGCCTACTACGGGCGCTGGGCGAAGACCTGGGAGTTCCAGGCGCTGCTCAAGGCCCGCCCCGTCGCCGGCGACGCGGAGCTCGGCCGGCAGTACCACGAGGCCGTCGCCCCCCTGGTGTGGCAGGCCGCCGAGCGCGACCACTTCGTCACCGACGTCCAGCAGATGCGCCGCCGGGTCGTCGAGGCCATCCCCAAGGGCCAGGTCGAGCGGGAGCTGAAGCTCGGCCCCGGCGGACTGCGGGACGTGGAGTTCTCCGTCCAGCTGCTCCAGCTCGTGCACGGCCGCACCGACGACACCCTGCGCAGCGCCACCACCCTCTCCGCCCTCACGTCCCTGGCCGCCGGCGGCTACGTGGGCCGGGCCGACGCCGCCGCCATGGACGCCGCGTACCGCTTCCTGCGCTCCATGGAGCACCACATCCAGCTGCACCGGCTGCGCCGCACCCATCTGCTGCCCGACAGCGAACCCGAACTGCGCCGCCTCGGCCGCTCCCTGGGCTACGGCAGCGACTCCGTCGCCGAACTGCGCAAGGCCTGGCGGCGGCACGCGTTCGAGGTGCGCCGGCTGCACGAGAAGCTCTTCTACCGCCCGCTCCTGGACGCCGTCGCCCAGCTCGCCCCCGGCGAGGCCCATCTGTCGCCCGAGGCCGCCCGCGAACGCCTCGTCGCCCTCGGCTACGCCGACCCCGCCGCCGCCCTGCGCCATCTGGAGGCCCTGACCTCCGGGATGAGCCGCAAGGCCGCGATCCAGCGGACGCTGCTGCCCGTCCTCCTCGGCTGGTTCGGGGACTCCGCCGACCCCGACGCCGGACTGCTCAACTTCCGCAAGGTGTCCGACGCCCTCGGCAAAACCCCCTGGTACCTGCGGCTGCTGCGCGACGAGGGCGCCGCCGCGGAGAACCTCGCCCGGGTGCTGTCCGCCGGCCGCCTCGCCCCCGACCTGCTGCTGCGCGCCCCCGAGGCGGTGTCCCTCCTCGGCGACGAACAGGGCCTCCAGCCCCGCGGCCGGGCCCACCTCGAGCAGGAGATACTGGCCGCCGTCCACCGGCACGGCGCCGACGCCGAGTCCGCCGTCGCCGCGGCGCGCGGGGTGCGGCGGCGCGAGCTGTTCCGTACCTCCGCCGCCGACCTCATCGGCGCGTACGCCGGCGAGGACACCGCCCGCGCGATCGACCGCACCGGGCAGGCCGTCACCGACATCAACGCCGCCACCATCGCCGGCACCCTGCGCGCCGCCGTGCAGTCCCGCTGGGGTGAGACCCTGCCCACCCGGTTCGCCGTCATCGGCATGGGCCGCTTCGGCGGACACGAACTCGGCTACGGCTCCGACGCCGACGTCCTGTTCGTCCACGAACCCCGCGAGGGCAGCGACCCGGAGGAGGCCGCGAAGGCCGCGTTCGCCGTCGCCAACGAACTGCGCCGGCTCCTCCAGCTCCCCACCGCCGACCCGCCGCTGCTCATCGACGCCGACCTGCGCCCCGAGGGCAAGAGCGGCCCCCTGGTCCGCACCCTCGTCTCGTACGAGGCCTACTACCGCCGCTGGGCCCTGGTCTGGGAGCGCCACGCCCTGCTCCGGGCCGAGCCCATGGCCGGCGACGAGGACCTCGGCCGGCGCTTCACCGAGCTCGTCGACCCCCTGCGCTACCCCGCGGACGGCCTGTCCGACAAGGACGTCCGCGAGATCCGCCGCCTCAAGGCCCGGATGGAGGCCGAACGCCTCCCGCGCGGCGCCGACCCGTCCATGCACGCCAAACTCGGCCGCGGCGGGCTCTCCGACGTCGAGTGGACCGTCCAGCTCCTCCAGCTGCGCCACGGCGCCGAAGTCCCCGGCCTGCGCACCACCCGCACCCGCCCGGCCCTGGCCGCCGCCCGCGAGGCGGACCTCCTCGGCGCCGACGACGCCCAGGTGCTCGACGAGGCCTGGCTGCTCGCCTCCCGGGTGCGCAACGCCGTGATGCTGGTCCGCGGCCGCCCCGGCGACACCTTCCCCGCCGAGGGCCGCGAACTGAGCGCCGTCGCCCGCTATCTGGGCTACGGCCCCGGCCACGTCGGCGACATGCTGGAGGAGTACCGGCGCGCCACCCGACACGCCCGGGCTGTGGTCGATCGGGTGTTCTACGAAGACTGAGCCTCACTGATAGTCCGACCGGGCGCTTCGGATCACCCGTCCGGTCTGTCCGCCTTCGCCGGGTCGTTACGGGCTGATAGACCGGGACCATGCACGCGCCCCGCACCACAGCCGCCGCGCTGGCCGTGCTGCTCGGCGCGATCACGGCGGGTCAGACGGCCGCGCTGGCGGAGGACGACGGGAACGACCGCCCCCCGGTCGCCGTCCGGGTCACCAACCCCGACCCGGAGCTCGCCGCCGGCGAGGTCACCACGTACACCATCACCGTCCGCAACCGCACCGCCGAGCCCCTGCCCCGCACCATCGTCACCCAGCTGCTCCCCGCCCCGCTGCGCCACGTCTCCGCCCGCCCCGCCGCCGAGGTCACCGGCCGCGAGGTCGTCTGGCGCGTCCCGCTGCCCGCCCGCGCCGTCCGCTCGCTGACGACCACCGGCCGCGTCGGGGACCTCGACGGCCACGACCTCGCCGCGGGCCGCACCGTCCGGCTCGCGTCCCCCGCCGACGACAAGACCGGCGGCCCGCCCCGGCTGGAGACCACGGTGTGCGTCCGGGCACCGGACCACGGCCGGGCGCTCACCTGCAGCACCTCCTCCGCACCGGTCAGCCGGCCGTTCTGGCGGGGGAACCGGGCGTACATGACGATCAGCGCCGTCGCCGCCCTGGCCGTCGGCATCGCGGGCGTGCTGTACGTACGCCGCCGCCGCGCGTCGCCCCCGGCCAAGGACTGATCAGACCGATCCGCCCACCGCCACCCGGCGCGGCAGCCGGAACGCGCTCGCGCCGTACCAGAGGTACGACACCCCGAACCCGAACGCCAGGCACACCATCCCGCCCACGGCGTCCATCCAGAAGTGGTTCGCCGTCCCCACGATCACGAACAGCGTCGCCACCGGATACAACGCCCCGAGCACCCGCGCCCACACCGGCCGCGCCAGCATCACGACGACGATCCCGCACCACAGCGCCCAGCCGATGTGCATCGACGGCATGGCGGCGTACTGGTTCGACACGCTCGCCAGATTCCCCGACGCGAGGGACCCCCACGTCTCGTGCACCCTTACCGTGTCGACGAAGGCGACGCCGTGCATCAGCCGCGGCGGGGCCAGCGGATAGAAGTAGTAGCCGAAGAGCGCGACCCCGGTCGCCGCGAAGAGCGCGAAGCGGGTCGCCGCATAGCGCCCGGGGTGGCTGCGGTAGAGCCACACCAGCACGCCGATCGTCACGATGAAGTGCAGGGTCGCGTAGTAGTAGTTCATCGGGACGACCAGCCAGGCGACGCCGTCGACCGCGTGGTTGAGCGACTGCTCGAAGGCCAGCCCCAGATCCTGCTGCAGCCCCCAGATCTCGTCCGCGTGCCGCATCGCCGCCCGCTCCTGGAGCGGGGCGGAGTTACGGATCAGGGAGTACGTCCAGTAGCAGACCGCCACCAGCATGATCTCGAACCACAGCCGCGGCGGCCGCGGCGAACGCAGCCGCGCCAGGAGCGGGGTCTTCTCCCGCGCGTCGGCCCGCCGGTCCTCCAGGGTCCTCGCGATCTCTCCCGGGCGGGGTGCAAAATCCCGCGAATACGACGCGCCCATAGGGACATAGTGTGCCAGACGTGCCGTGATCCCCGGATCATCCCTCAGGACGGGATACGTCCGTTGTGGGCGGATCGGCCGGCGCCGACGCGGTCGACCCCCGGACCACCAGCTCCGGGTGGAAGACGAACTCGCTGTGCGGCGCGGGGGTGCCGGCGATCTCCTCCAGCAGGGCCCGCACCGCCGCCTGGCCCATCGCCGTCACCGGCTGGCGGATCGTGGTCAGCGGCGGATCGGTGAACGCTATGAGCGGCGAGTCGTCGAAGCCGACCACCGACACCCGCGCCGGCACGGACAGTCCGCGCTGGCGGGCGGCCCGGATGGCGCCCAGCGCCATCATGTCGCTGGCGCAGACGATCGCCGTGCAGTCCCGGTCCAGCAGCGCCGCCGCCGCGGCCTGACCGCCCTCCAGCGTGTACAGCGAGTGCTCGACGAACTCCTCCGTCTGCTGCGCCGTCAGCCCGAAGGAGTCCTTCATCGCGGCGAGGAACCCCTCGACCTTGCGCTGTACGGGAACGAACCGGCGCGGCCCCAGGGCCAGTCCGATCCGGCGGTGGCCGAGTGAACCCAGATGGGTGACGGCCAGCCGCATCGCGTCCCGGTCGTCCGGGGAGACGAACGGGGCGCGGACCTTCGGGGAGAAGCCGTTGATGAGGACGAACGGGACACCCTGGCCGCGCAGTCGCTCGTAGCGGCCCATGTCCGCCGAGGTGTCCGCGTGCAGCCCGGACACGAACACGATGCCGTCCACGCCGCGGTCGACGAGCATCTCCGTCAGCTCGTCCTCCGTCGACCCGCCCGGCGACTGCGTCGCGAGCACCGGCGTGAAGCCCTGACGCGTCAGGGCCTGCCCGATGACCTGGGCGAACGCGGGGAAGATGGGGTTGTCCAGCTCGGGGATGATGAGCCCGATGAGGCCCGCGCTGCGCTGGCGCAGCCGTACGGGACGCTCGTAGCCGAGCACGTCCAGCGCGGCGAGGACGGACTGGCGGGTGGCCGCGGCCACCCCCGGCTTGCCGTTGAGCACGCGGCTGACCGTCGCCTCGCTGACCCCCGCCTGGGCCGCGATGTCGGCGAGCCTCGCGGTCGCGGGTGCCTTGGCCCGGGAGGGCGGCTGCTGAGCCATACGGTTCCTTCACCTCGCGTGTCTGCCCCGCAGGATACGGGGTGGACGGGGTCCTTCGCGGGCGCGCTCTACGCTGGGGCGGCCGGCGTCGGACAACAGGGGGTACGGGTGGAAGCGTTGCAGGCCGGGGGGTGGGGGCTGGTCGCCGGACTGGCCCTGGTGCTGGGGGCGGCCGTGGGGTACCTGCGGCCGCTGGGGGCGACGGTCGTCGCGCTCGTGATGGCCTTCGGGTCCGGAGTGCTCATCTCCGCGATGGCGTTCGAGCTCATCGCGGAGGCCCACGAGAAGGGCGGGCTGATCCCCACGTCGCTGGGCGCCTTCGGCGGCGCGGCCGTCTACACGGGGGCCAACGCCCTCCTCGCCCGGCGCGGCGCCCGCCACCGCAAGCGCTCCGCCCCCGGACGCCAGCCGTCGGAGGAGGACGTGTCGGGCTCCGGCACGGCGATCGCGCTGGGCGCGGCGCTCGACGGCATCCCCGAGTCCGTGGTGATCGGCGCGAGCCTCATCGGCGGGGGAGGGGTGAGCTGGGCGACGGTCGCCGCGGTGTTCATCAGCAACGTCCCGGAGGGCCTGTCCAGCGCGGCCGGGATGCGGCGCGCGGGCCGGCCGACGGCGTACGTCTTCGGGCTGTGGGGGTCCATCGCGGCCGTCAGCGGGCTCGCGGCGCTGGCGGGCTTCCTGCTGCTGGGCGACGCGTCGGGGACGGCGCTGGCGGTGATCACCGCGGTGGCGGCGGGGGCGATCCTGGCGATGATCGCGGACACGATGATCCCGGAGGCGTACGAGGAGGCCCATCTGCTGACGGGGCTGGTGACGGTGACGGGGTTCCTGGTGTCGTTCGGGATGTCGCACGCGTAGGCGCCCGGCGCGCTACCCCACGCCCGTCAGCTCCGTGCCGTCCGCCGTACGGGCCGTCAGCTCCGCGCGGGCGCCCTTCGCGGCCGGGAGCGCCAGATAGCGGCCGTCGGCCGAGCCGTGGACGCCGCCCGTCGCCGCGACCGACGTGACGCCGCGGCTGCCCGCCGCCAGTACGTACCAGCTGCCCGACGCCGACTGCCACAGCACGCCCGCCAGCGCCCGCGGCGCCCGCGCCCCGCACGCGGTGGTGTCCGTGGCCCGGGCCGCGATCGCCGCCTGCTCGCCGTTCGGCGGCCGGAACTGCGCCAGCACCTGCGCCCCCGAGCCCCGCCAGGTCTCCGCCCGGGTGCAGATCCACGCCGCGGTGCCCGCGCCCTCGGGGAGGTCCTGGTCGGCGAACGTCCAGGCGTTGACCTGGCGTACACCCGTGCCCCGCAGCCGGCCGAGGGCGCACGCCGTACGCGCCCACGCCGTCCGCGCGGGGGCGCCGGCCACCGGCGCCGGGCCGTCAGGGGAGCCGTACGACAGGCTCGCCGGGGTCAGCTCGCCGAGGTCCGTGGCCAGCTGCGCCGGCACGCCCGCGGCGGCCCGCATCCGGAACTCCAGCGCCGACCACCGGCCGCACTCCCGCGCCGTCGCCGGCGTGTCCACCAGCTCCGTCACCCCGTCCGGTCCCCGGTCCACGCGCTTCGCCGGCGCCCCGGGGCGCAGCAGGTCGCGGACCGCGACGCCGGAGACCCAGGGGGCGGTCAGATAGCGGACGTTGTCGTCGACGCGCTGGATCACCAGGGCCGTCGCCGACGCCGCGTCCGCGCCGTCCGTACGGGCGAAGTCCAGCGCCACCTGCGCCGCCGCGTGCCCCCGGGGCTCCGCGTACCGCACGATGCGCAGCGCGTCGTGGAACACCACCACGGTCACGCCGCTCACGTCCCCCGCGTACAGCAGCTGCGGCGGACCGGCCGGCGGGCCCGCCGGGGTGCCGGGCGTCGTCGACAGGTGTACGTCGGTGCTGGGCCGGGCCCAGACGCGCAGCGCCCGGGAGAGCAGCGCGGTGTCGTCGGTGCGGGAGCCGCGGGCGGGCCAGGCGGCGAAGTCGGGGCGGGAGGCGCGGCGCCAGTCGTCGAGCCCGGCGCGCAGCAGCCGCCCGGGCTCCAGCGCGGCCCGCGCGAACTCGTTCTGCGCGTAGGCCGGGGCGGCGGCGTCCTCCGGGCCGCCGAGCAGATTCCCGGGGAGGCCCAGCAGCGCCCCGCAGGCGGCCAGCGCCGCGGCGGCGGCGAGGGCGGCGCGGGTGTGCTGGCGGCGGCGCATCAGGTCGGTGGGGCGGGCCTGCAGGGTGCAGGGGTCGAACTCGGGGGAGAGGAGGAGCTGCTTGAGGTCCGCGGGGGCCTCGGTGGCGGCGGCCGTCGCGATGGCGGCGCGGGCGTCGGTGGCCCCGGCGGCGCCGAGCAGGCGGCGGACGTCCCGGTCGGGGAGGTCCTCGAGGGCGCGCAGCACGAAGGCGGCGCGGGCGCTCGTGGGGAGCGCGGCGAGGGTGTGGTCCAGGGCGAGTTCGTCCGAGCCGCCGGAGCGGGGGAAGAGCCGCAGCCCCCACACCCGGGGAAGCCCCGGGGGAAGCTGGGCACGCTTCGGCAGCCCGAACGGTCTGCGGGGGGTGTCCTGCGCCAGCGCCCCCGCGAGCACGCGGAGGCGCAGATAGGCGTACCCCGGGTCCCGCTCGTCCTCCTGGCGCTGCCGCGGGACCTGGCCGGTCCCTCCGCGGGGGAGGGCGCGCTGCACGAGGGCGTGGGCGGTCAGCACACGGCGGGGGCGGCCCAGGCCGGCCGGCAGCGTGAGGTAGGCGATCCTCGCCAGCCGGGGGTAGTTCGCTATGAGCGCGGCCTCGGCCTGGGGGAGGTCGACGGGGGGAGGGGTGGCGATGACATCCACGTACGGCTAACGAGTGAACCCCGGGTAAGTCACCGTTCCGGGGGCTCCGCCCCCGGACCCCCTGGTCGGGGCTGTGCCTCTCCGGCCTCAAACGCCGCCCGGGCTGGAGGGGGGTGCTTCGCGCTCTCGGCCGCCGGCCGGGCAGTCGGCGCTGCGCGCCTCGGCCTCAAACGCCGGCCGGGCTGGATAGGGAGTTCTTTGCGCTCTTGGCCGCCGGCGAGGCCGGATGGGGAGCGCTTCTCGCTCTCGGCTGCCCGTCGCGCCGAAGCGAGCGTTCTCCGTGCTGTCAGCCTGCGACTATCGGCGCAAAACGCCACCCTCCAGCCCGGCCGGCGTTTGAGGCCGAGGGGCGCAGCCCCGACAGAGGGTGTGCGGGGAGCGTCAGCTCGCCCCCTGGTCGAGATACGCCAGAACCGCCAGCACGCGGCGGTTGTCGTCGTCCGACGGCGGCAGCCCCAGCTTGCCGAAGATGTTCGACGTGTGCTTCGCCACCGCCCGCTCCGTCACGACCAGATGGGACGCGATGGCCGCGTTGGACCGCCCCTGAGCCATCAGCTCCATCACCTCCTTCTCCCGCGGCGTCAGCCGCGAGATCGGCCGGTCCTGCGCCGCCCGCCGGGCCACCAGCTGCGAGATGACCTGGGGATCCATCGCCGTCCCCCCGGCGGCCACCCGCCGCACCGCGTCGACGAACTGCGCGGCGTCGAAGACGCGGTCCTTCAGCAGATACCCGACACCCCCCGACCCGTCCGCCAGCAACTCCCGCGCGTACAGCTGCTCCACGTGCTGCGACAGCACGAGCACAGGCAGCCCCGGCCGGGCCGCACGGGCGGCCAGCGCGCACTGCAGCCCCTCGTCCGTGAACGACGGCGGGAGCCGTACGTCCACGACCGCGACGTCGAGGTCGGCGGTGGACAACGCCCGGGACAGCTCCGGCCCGTTGTCCACCGCCGCCACGACGGTGAACCCGTGCGCCTCCAGCAGCCTCACGAGTCCGTCGCGGAGGAGGAAGAGGTCTTCGGCGAGGACAACGCGCACGGAATCTCCATCGTGACCATCGTGGGACCGCCCGCGGGACTGCTGACGGCCATGACCCCGTCGAATGTACCGAGCCGCCGCTCGACCCCCCGCAGCCCGGACCCCGCGGGATCGGCCCCGCCGCGGCCGTTGTCGGTGACGGACAGCCGCAGCGCGCCCCCGTCGTACGACAGGTCCACCCACAGCCGCGAGGCCCCGGAGTGCTTGACGGCGTTGGTGAGGATCTCGCTGGCCCCGAAGTACGCCGCGGACTCGACGGGAGCCGGTGCCCGCCCGGGGAGCGACCCGGTGACCTCCACCGGCAGCGGCAGACGCAGCGCGAGGGCCCGTACCGCGTCCGGCAGACCGCGCTCGGCGAGGACCGGGGGATGGATGCCGCGGACCAGGTCCCGCAGCTCCGTCAGCGCCTCGGCGGAGTCGCTGCGGGCCCGCGCCAGCATCGCCTTGGCCTGCGCGGGGTCGCTCTCCATCAGCGCCTCGATCGTGCCGAGGCTCATGCCCATGGCGACGAGCCGCGCCTGCGCCCCGTCGTGCAGATCGCGTTCGATGCGGCGCAGCTCCGCGGCGGAGGTGTCGACGGCGTCGCTGCGGCTCTCCGTCAGCTCCTCGACGCGGGCCGCCAGCGCCACCTCCCGCGGCGCCATGACGGCCCCGGCGAGCCGGAAGTGGGCGGTGAGCAGCAGCGGGTTGATCCGCATGCCGACCAGCGCCAGCACCGTGCCGAGGAGGGCGGCGCCCAGGGCGGAGAGCTGGCCGCTGACCGGGACGAAGCCGTACCAGTAGCCGATCTCCCCGTGGTGCGAGAACGCCCGCCACAGGCCGGCGGCGATCACGTAGCCCTCCACCGGGTAGCACACGAGCACCGCCGGCAGCAGCGCGGTGACGAAGCCGGCGGTCATGTCGACGGCCAGCCAGCGCAGGTCCCACCAGGTGGCCGGGTCGCGGAGCATGAGCCCGGTCTTGCGCGGGTGGCCGAGGGGGCCGGGCGTCAGGTCGGCGGGGAAGGGGCGGTAGACGGCGGGTATCCGTACGCCGCCCCAGTGCGCGGCGAGCGAGCGCCGCCAGTTCGCCCAGGCGCGTACGGCGGTGAGCACCCAGGGCGTGGTGATCGCGCCGACGCCGATGACGGTCAGCGCGATCGAGACCACCGAGAGAACGAACAGCGTCACCGACCCGGCGATCGCGACGACCGCCAGCCCCAGCCCCCGCACCCCGGCCAACAGCCAGTTCCGTACCGACATCCCGAACCCCTTCCCCTGCCGCCGGCGCCGATCGGCCGGTACGCCGGCCAGTCTGCCGCCCGCGGCCGAAGGGGTCACTGGACCGAGCCCCCGGCCCGGGGGTGTCACCAGGTACACCCCCGAACCGGGGGAAAGCGTCACGGCCCGGGTGGGAAACGGTGTCCGCGATATGAGATAACGAGCCGCAGTGTGAACTGTGTGTCAATTGTGACCGACGGTTTCGTTGACGCCGGTAATTGGTCTATGCCAAGTTTCTGGCTCCGAAAGTGTCAGACCCTGGGGGGTCCATGGTGAGGGCCAGGGATCGAAGCCGATTCCGCGTTGTGTTCCTGATTCTTGTCGTCGCGCTGGTCGCCGTAACCGGAACGCTGGTCGCGACGGGTGCGATGCCGCTCGTACCGAAGGACGACAAGATCGTAAGAGTGTGGCTGATGCAGGGCAGTGTGACGAACAAGTACGTCACGGACTTCCGTGAGGAGTACGAGTCGGACCACCCCGGCGTCAAGCTGAGCATCGGTATCAAGGAGTGGACGGGCATCGGCGAGGCGGTGGCCGAGGCGCTGGACGGTGGTTCCGCCGACCAGCCCGACCTCATCGAGGTCGGCAACACCCAGGTGGCCGGGTACGCGGCCAGCGGCAAGGTGCGCGACCTGAGCGACAAGGTCGGCGAACTCGGCGGCGAGGAGTGGCTGCGCGGTCTCGCCGAGCCGGGCCGGCTCGACGGCAGGCAGTTCGGCGTGCCCTTCTACGCGGCCAGCCGGGTGGTGATCTACCGCAAGGACATGTTCAAGGCGGCCGGCATCACCAAGCCGCCGAAAACCCGTGCCGAGTGGCTCGCCGTCACGGAGCAGCTGAACCAGAAGGGCACGCACGGGATCTATCTCGCCGGCCAGAACTGGTACGTGCTCTCCGGGTTCATCTGGGACGAGGGCGGCGAACTCGCCGTCCAGGGCGACGACGGCCACTGGTCCGGCGCCCTGGACAGCGCGGAGGCCGTCAGGGGCATGGAGTTCTACCAGCAGCTGCAGGCTCTCGGCAACGGCCCGAAGGACGCCGACGAGTCCACCCCGCTGCAGACCGAGCAGTTCGCCAACCTCCCCATCGCGCAGATCATCGGCGTGCCGGGGCAGGCGGGCGAGGCCATCGCGTCGAACCCGCGGCTCGAGGACAAGCTCGGGTTCTTCCCCATCCCGGGGAAGAAGGCGGGCAAGACGGGCACGGTCTTCACCGGCGGTTCGGAGCTGATCATCCCGAAGGCCTCGGAGCACGGCGACGAGGCGTACGAGGTGATGAAGGAAATGACCGGCGAGGACTGGCAGATGGAGCTCTCCAAGGCCATGAGCTGCGCGCCGAACAAGACCACCCTGGCCGGGGAGGTCAAGGACCCCGTGACGCGCATGATGGCGCAGTCGGCCGTCAACGGCCGTGCCGCGCCGAGCTCGCCGGACTGGGCGGCCGTGGAGGGCCTGCGTCCGCTGAACCCGATCAAGGCCTACCAGACACAGGTGCTCACGGGCGTCAAACCGGTCAAGGAAGCGGCCAAGGAGGCGTCGGCGAGTATCACCGCCGCCCTGTCGGGCAGCTGACCGCGCACCTCGACCAGGGCCCCGGCCTCCCGAACTGCAGCGGGAGGGCGGGGCCCTGGTCTTCGCGCGCCGTCAGCCGGCCCCGTGCACGTCCCCGCTGGTCGACGACGACACCGCCGCGCGGAAGCCCCGCTCGTCCGGCGGGATGCCCGGGTGGTGCGCGGCCCCGGCGGGCGGGGCGGCGCCCGCCGGGGCGTCGCCGAGGGTGAGCCGGGAGACGATCCGGTAGCGGTCGCCCCGGTAGAGGGAGTGCACGTACTCCACCGGCCGGCCGCCGGCGTCGGTCGTCAGCCGTTCGAAGAGCAGCGCCGGCGACAGCTCGGGGACGTCCAGCAGCCGGGCCTCGGCGGCGCTGGTCACCGTGGGCTCGATGGACTGCAGGGCCTCGCGGACGAACACCTGGTGCCGGGTGCGCAGATGCTCGTAGAGATCGCCCGTCTCCAGCTCCTCCGCGCCGATGCCGGGGACCAGGACGGCGGGGATGTGCAGATACTCGATGGCCATCGGGGCGTCGTCCACGATCCGCAGCCGGGCCACGTACGTGATCTCCGCGGCCGGGGAGATCCGCAGCCGGCGCGCGACGCGGGCGCCCGCAGGGCGGGTGGTGAACTCCAGCAGCCGGCTCGACCAGGCGCCGGCCGCCTGCGGCACGGTGAGCGAGCGGTCGGCGGAGACCAGCTCCTGGGTGATCTTCTCCGGGGCGACGAACATGCCCCGGCCGTGCTCGCGCACCAGCAGCCCGGTGGCGACCAGTTCGTCGGCCGCCGCGCGCAGGGTGGGACGGGAGACGCCGAGCCGGGCACACAGGGTGCGCTCCGAGGGGATGGCGTCGCCGGGGCGGCGCTCGTCGACGAGCTGGAGCAGGAAGTCGCGCACCCGCTCCCGCTTCAGCACTCCGGAGGGTTCGCTGCCCGTACCGGCATTCATGGAAGAGACCTTACCAGTTGGTCCGGTACCAGTACCGGAGCTCGGCTTCAACCCCCGTCGGGACCGGGGGTCTTGACGCTCATCGTGGTCTATGCCACTTTGCTTTTCGGCAGATACACCTTACCAATTGGTCAATCCTCGGCTTCGGTACGCACCCCCCGCGCCACCCCCCACCAAGGAGGAACCACCGTGAGAACACGCCGCCGTACCCGTCTGCGCACCGCCTCCGCCATCGTCACCGCCTGTGCCCTGGGCGCCGTCCTGGCCCCCTCCGCCGCGAATGCCGCCGACGAGTCCGTCGCCGCGCAGTACCACACCGGATCGACCGGCTCCGACCAGGCGGAGCCCTGGCTGAAGCTGAGAAACTCCGGCACCACCAGCGTGCCGCTGGCCGGGTTGACGGTCCGCTACTACTTCAAGGCCGACTCGGCGTCCCAGCAGTACCGTTTCGCCTGCTCCTGGGCCGTGAAGGGGTGCGCCAACATCACCGGCACCTTCGGCACCCTCGCCCATCCCACCGCGACCGCCGACCGCTATCTCGAGGTCGGCTTCACCTCCGGCGCCGGCTCCCTCGCGCCCGGCGCCGACACCGGTGACATGCAGCTGCGGTTCTACCGCGCCGACTGGCAGTCGCTGAACCAGAACGACGACTACTCCTTCTCCGCCGCCCGCACCACGTACGCGGACTGGACGAAGGTCACCGTCAACCGCGGCGGCACCCTGCTGTGGGGCACGGCCCCCGAGGGCAACGACCCCGGCGAGCCCGGCGAACCGGGGGAGCCGGGCGAGCCCGGGGAGCCCGGCGGCCCGGACCCGACCAAGCCCGCCATGTTCGACGACTTCAACTACACCTCCTCCGCCGACGCCCGCCTCCAGCAGCGCGGCTGGACCGTCCGCTCGTACGCCGGCGGCCCCGGCATCCCCGGCGCCACCTGGGACCCGTCGAAGGTGACCTTCCCGGTGACCGGCGGCAACGCCGTACTGAACCTGGAGACGTCCACCAACGGCACCAACGAGGGCACCCGGCAGACCGAGCTCTACCACCAGCAGAAGTTCACCAAGGGCACCTACGCGGCCCGGGTGTACTTCTCCGACGCCCCCAAGTCGGGCCCCGACGGCGACCAGATGGTGCAGACGTTCTTCACCATCACCCCGCTGAACGCCCCCATGGACCCGAACTACGGCGAGCTGGACTTCGAGTACCTGCCCAACGGCGGCTGGGGCGAGCAGACGAACATCCTCTACACGACGTCCTGGGAGACGTACAACCCCGACCCCTGGAACGCCGTCAACACCAACACCAACGTCCGCCAGAGCTACAACGGCTGGCACGACCTGGTGGTGACCGTCGACAACACGTCCATCAAGTACTACGTCGACGGCGCCCTCTTCGGCACGCACGGTGAGCCGTATCTGCCGGAGACCCCGATGTCGATCAACTTCAACCACTGGATCATCTCCGGCGGTCTGGCCGGCTCCACCACCCCGCGGGCGTACGACGAGAAGGTCGACTACGTCTACTACGCCAAGGACCAGATCCTCACCCCGGCCCAGGTCACCGCGCAGGTCGCGGCGTACCGCGGCAGCGGCGTGACGCACACGGACAACGTCGGCTAGCCACGGGACGCGGGCCGTCCGTCCCCGAAATCCACGGGAGCGCGGACGGCCCGCGATGATACGTTCGCCGGGCCGGCCGCGGGACTCCGGTGCGACTTCCGGAACCCGCCTTTGAAGCGATGATTCGCAGCTCGTGCCCTCATTCCCCGGCCGGCACCCGTCCTTTCGACGTATGCCGGCCGAGGAGTCATGGACACCCGCGCGAATCTTGTCGCCGCCGAGGACGTGCTGTTCTTTGTCAACGCCGCGATCACCTCGACCGGACAGCGGGAATTCCGCTCCGACGCGGCGGAACAGCGGATGTCCCTGCAATTCCTGCACGCCTATGTGCAGGGAAACTACCGGGAGTTGTACGCCGCCACCCTCGCCCTGGACATCAACGACCACAACGCGGCGCTGATCATCCACCGGCTGCTGGCGGACACCGCCGGAATCTCCCCCGGGCAGCGCCGTACCGAGGGCCGGCTGATCGCCCGGCGGCTCGCCGCGATGCCGCCGCAGCGCGTCTACCGGCTCTTCGCCCGGCTGCGCACCGCGAAGGTCAACAACCGCCGCACCCGCGCCATCATGCGGGACTGGCTCGCCGCTCGCCCCGACCCGGCGTTCGACGCGGTCAAGTACCGCAGCGGCGTGAAGACCGCCGCCCGGCACGCCCATCTGCCCACGCGCGGCGAGCTCGGCGACTTCCTCTTCGCCCCCCGCGCCCGCACCCGCTACGACCACCCTCTGCTGGACACCTACCGCCGCGCCCGCTACACCCAGGCCGCCCTGTACGAGCTGCCGTTCACCGTCGCCGAGGGCTTCGCCGCCAAGCACCGGATCCCCCGCCGGGTGTTCCTCGACCGCATCGCCCCCGGGATGACCCGGCTCGAGCGGCTGCGCCTGCAGGAGTCCGCCCGCGAGGCGAGGGCCGGCGAGGTCGCCGCGGACCTGGGCCGGATGCCGCTGACCCGCCTCGCGTCGTACGTCCTCGCCCTGCCCCTCGACACCCGCGCCGCCCGCCGCGCCGAGCTCACCGCCGCCCTGCGTACCGCCGCCCGCCGGGCCGCGGGCGACCGGGCGGGGACGTGGGGGCCCACGGCGGCCGTCCTGGACGACAGCTTCTCCACCGCCGGCTCCACCCAGAAGCGCCGCCGCCCCCTCGCCGTGGCCCTGGCCGCCCACTATCTGCTGGCCGCCCTCGCCCCCCGTCACCGCACGCTGTGGACGTCGGGGCGCACGGACGAACTGCTGCTGTACCCGTACGGGCCGACCCCCCTCGGCCTGCGCATCCTCGACGCCCTGGAGCCGGCCCCCGAGCGCCTCGTCATCGTCTCCGACGGCTGGGACAACGCCCCGCCCGGACTTGCCGGCGAGGTCCTGCGCGCCTGGCGTGAGCGCCTCGACCCCGAGGAGCGCACCGCCGTCGTCCACCTCAACCCCGTGTACGACGCCGACGCATTCGACGTCCACCGCCTCTCGCCCGCCGTCCCCACCGCCGGCATCCGCGACGCCGAGGACCTCCCGGCGCTGGTGGAGCTCGCCGCCTTCGCCACCGGACGCACCGGCCCGGCCGAGCTGCGGGCGCATCTGGACCGGAGGGTGGCACGCTTCCTGGAGGACCCCCGATGAACCTCGACGGCCTCACCCCCGCCCCCTCCCAGGTCTGGGGCGCCATCCGCCTCGTCCCCCTCCTGCGCGCCCAGCCCCTGACCGACCTCCGGCTGCACCGCGAGGTGTACGAGCAGACCCCGTACGGCGTGGTCCGCCTGAACGACGGCACCGCCTACACCTCGTACATCCCGCACGGCCTCGTCGCCTCCTTCACCCGCGACGGCGGCCCCGCCGTCGCCTACGGCACCCAGATCGTCGAGCCGGACCGGCCCGTCCGCTGCTGCCCCGTGCGCTTCCACCGCCGCATGGTCCGGCGCGGCGACCGAGGCCGCGTCCGCTTCTTCCCCCTCCACCTGGCCATGGAGGGCTATCTCGCGCTGCACTTCGGCGGCCCGTCCGTCATCTGGGAGGAGTGGTCGCAGCGCGCCGTCCGCCAGGGCCTGTCGCCGCGCACCGAGCAGGCGTACACCGGCGGCGAGGTCGAGGGGCTGCGGGACGCGCTGCGGATCTTCGAGATCCACCCGGGGCAGTGCGGCGTCCTCGTGTACGCGGCCGACGCCCTCGCCGCCGCCTTCGTCGTCCCCCACCCCGACGACTACCGTGTCCTGCACGCGACCCTGCTGCAGGACATGTACGGCGAGCTGATCCACCACTACGCCGTCTACGGCGGCCCCGTCCCGGAGTTCACCGCCCGCCTCGACGCCGGGGGCGTGCGCTCCCTCGACGACCTGCGCGCCGCCGCGCGGGCGCAGGAGCGGGAGTGGGCCGCGTTCCACGACTCCACCATGGCCGCCGGGCTGCCCGACGAGACGTACACCTATGACCGGCAGCGCCGGATGGGCCGCTACGACCTCGTACGCTTCCGCCCGCCCTTCGAACGGCAGCGCGAGCAGCACATCGGCGAGGCCATCACCGGCCGGGACGGGCGGCTCGCGTACCTGAAGACCTTCCGCCTCTCCGAGAACCAGGTCCGCCGCGGCCACCTCCTCACCACCCTCGCCGCCCACGACTGGCACATCGGGGCCGCCGCCGAGGCCTTCGGCTGCACCCACGAGGAGCTGGTCCGCCGGATCGGCCGGCTCGGCTTCGGGGAGCTGGTCCAGCAGCACGTCCGCGACCACGCCCATCGCCGCGGCGGCGCGTGAGACACCTGTGTTACGTGGGGTTCACAAACGGGCAACGGCCGGGAAATCGCCTGTTGGCACTGTGTGGGACAGAAGGACCCAGTGACCCGCAAAGGACGGCGACCGTGGCGTACAAGGCCGAATACATCTGGATCGACGGCACCCTGCCGACGGCGAAGCTCCGCTCCAAGACGAAGATCGTCGCCGACGGCGCCGAGCCGGGCATCTGGGGCTTCGACGGTTCCAGCACCAGCCAGGCCGAGGGCCACGCCTCCGACCGCGTGCTGAAGCCGGTCTTCAGCTGCCCGGACCCGATCCGCGGCGGCGCCGACATCCTGGTGCTGTGCGAGGTCTTCGACATCGACATGACGCCGCACGAGTCGAACACCCGCGCGGAGCTGCGTGAGGTCGCCGAGCGTTTCGCCGGCCAGGAGTCCCTCTTCGGCATCGAGCAGGAGTACACGTTCTTCGACGGCTCCCGCCCCCTCGGCTTCCCCGAGAACGGCTTCCCGGCCCCGCAGGGCGGCTACTACTGCGGCGTCGGCGCCGACGAGATCTTCGGCCGCGACATCGTCGAGGCGCACATGGACAACTGCCTCAAGGCGGGCCTCGGCCTGTCCGGCATCAACGCCGAGGTCATGCCCGGCCAGTGGGAGTTCCAGGTCGGCCCGCTGTCCCCGCTCGAGGTCGCCGACCAGCTGTGGGTGGCCCGCTGGCTGCTCTACCGCACCGCCGAGGACTTCGGCGTCTCCGCCACCCTGGACCCCAAGCCGGCCAAGGGCGACTGGAACGGCGCGGGCGCGCACACCAACTTCTCCACCAAGCGGATGCGCGCCGACTACACGGCGATCGTCGCCGCCTGCGAGGCGCTCGGCGAGGGCGACAAGCCGCTGACGCACATCAGGAACTACGGCGCCGGCGTCGAGTCCCGCCTCACGGGCGCGCACGAGACGGCGTCCTGGGAGACCTTCTCGTACGGCGTCTCCGACCGCGGCGCGTCCGTGCGTATCCCGTGGCAGGTGGAGAAGGACGGCAAGGGCTACATCGAGGACCGGCGGCCGAACGCGAACGTCGATCCGTATGTGGTGACGCGGCTGATCGTCGACACGGTGTGTTCGTCGCTGGAGAAGTCCGGGCTGGTCTGACCTCCGCCGATCTCCGCACCGGTTCGGCCTAGCTCCGCTCGCGCCGCCCGTCCGTCCCGCCGAGGGTGGGACGCATGGGCGGCGGACGGCGTGCGGTGGACGGTGTCGCCGCCGTGCTGCTCTTCGCGCTCACCGTGCTGGCGTTCGCCCGCCTCACCTTCGCCGATCCCGCGTCGTACACCCGTGCGCTGCGGGCGGTGGACGGCTACGACCGGGCGTACGACGAGATCCTCACCGATCCGGTGGTACGGGCCGAGCTGCGCGCGGGGGCGCTGGGCATCCCCCTGCGCAGTGACGTCGTCATCGACAACCTGCCGCTGCTCGTCCCGCGCCCCGCGCTGGAGGCGGCCGGCGACCGGGCGGCGACGGCGCTGACCTCGTATCTCACCGGGCGTACGGGCAGCGTGTCCCGGCAGGAGCTCTTGCGTCCGCTCGCGCACAGCGCGCAGGCGGCCGGGGAGCGGCAGCTGACCGCGCTGCGGGCGGACGCCGAGCCGCGGACCGCCGAGCGGCTGGACGAGCTGGCGCGGGACCTGAAGGAGGTACCGGCCGAGCAGTGGCGCTCCGGTGACGCTTCGGCGGCGCTGCGGCCGCCGCTGAACGCGTTCGTCACGGACACCTGGGACCCGCGGACGGCGGCGCGGATCAACGGGGTGCTCGATCCGCTGCTCCAGGTCCTGGGCGGGTCCGGCTCCCCTTCCGACGACGGCGCCAAACCGCCTTCGCCCAGCGCCCCGTTGCTCGCCGCCGCGCCCGCCGCCCGGGTCGCCGCCCCCGCTTCGGCCGGTCCGACGGTTGGTTTCGGCTATCTGCGGCCGGTGCTGATCGTCGCCGGTTCGGGTCCCGCGTTCATCGCCGTGCTGCTGGTCACGGCCGCCGTGGGTCTGCTGGCCGTACGGTCCTCCGCGGCCCCCGTGCGGACCGCCGCCACCGTGTGCGCCGGGGCCGCCGTGCTGGCCTCCGGCGCCGGGCTGCTGGCCTGGGCGCTGCTGCCCGCCCCGGCGGAGCCGGCGCCGGGGCTGCCGCCCAGTGTCGGGGCGCTCCTCGCCGACGTCACCGCGCGGCTGTACGCGGCGGCGGCCGAACGCTGGGCCCTCGCCGTCGTCGCGCTCACCGCCGCCGCCGTGCTGCTGCCCACGCTGCACCGCCGCTCCCGGCGCCGTTCCCTGGCCGCCGGGACTCTGGTCGCCGCCCAGCTCGCGCTGCTCCCCGCCGTCCCGCCCACCGCGGCCGCCGCCGGCCCCCTCTGCGACGGGTCCGCGGAGCTGTGCGACCGCCCGTACGACCGGGTCGTCCAGATCGGTGCGCACAACGCCATGGCCACCGTCGCCGACGGCTTCCTCAACGCCCACCACGACCAGACCATCACCGGCCAGCTGGACCGGGGCGTCCGCGCCCTCCTGCTCGACACCCACTACTGGGAGACCGGCGAGACCCTCCTCCCGCCCGGCCTCGGCCTGCGCGGACCCACCCGCGACACCCTGGTACGGGCCGTCGACGACGTGGTCACCGCCCGCCGCGGCACCTGGCTCTGCCACGGCCCGTGCCGCCTGGGCGCCTCCGGCCTCACCGCCCAGCTGCGGGCGATCGGCCGCTGGCTGGACGCGCATCCCCGGGACGTCGTCACGCTGATCGTGCAGGACGGGATCACCCCCGCCGCGACCGAGAGGGCGTTCCGCGAGGCGGGCCTGACCCGGCTGCTGGCCCGCCCGCCGGCCGACCCCACCGGGCCCTGGCCCACGCTGGGGACGATGATCCGCCGGGGGCAGCGGCTGGTGGTGTTCGCGGAACAGGCCGACGGGCCGATGCCGTGGTACCCGAACCTCTACCGGTACGCGACGGAGACCCCGTACCAGATCGCCGACCCGGAGCAGCTGGACTGCGCGCCGAACCGCGGCGGGGCGGGGCACGCCAAACGGATCTTCCTGCTCAACCACTTCGTCACCCGCGACCGCAGCGCCGACCGGGCCGCCGCCGCCCGGATCAACCAGCCCGAGTTCATCGTCGGCCGGGCCCGCCTGTGCGCCCGGCTGCGGGGCCGGCTGCCCACGGTCATCGCCGTGAACCACGTCCAGCTGGGGGACGCGGTCGAGGCCGCCCGGCGGCTGAACCGGGTCAGCTGACCTCCGCCAGGAAGTCGGCGACCGTGGCGGTGAACGCCTCCGGATCGTCCAGCCACGGGAAGTGCCCGGCCCCGGGCTGGACGACGAGCCGGGCGTCGGGGAAGAGTGCGGCCTGCTCCGCGACGGCGGCGGGCGGCGAATTGACGTCCAGCTCGCCGGCGACCAGCAGCACCGGCACGGACAGCGACCCGAGCGCGGCCCGCAGCCCGGCCGGATCGTAGGCCCCCTCGGCGTTGAAGCCCGCGGCGGCGACCGCGTTGCGCTGCTTGTCCTCCGCCTGCGCGTGCGCCCGGGCGTCCGCGTTCCACCGCCCGTACCGGAACGGCGCGATGGCCGTGATGGTGTCGGGGGTCACCGTGCCGGCCTGCAGGTCCGTCAGCGCCGCCCAGGCCTCGTCGAACCACGGCTCCTTCGCCCGGAGCCGGGCCACCTCCCGCCGCACCTCGTCGGACGGGTGCAGATCGACGGCGGCGGCGCTGGGGGCGACGAGGACGAGGCTGCGGACGTACCGGGGATACCGGACCGCGTACAGCAGGGCGAGATTCGTCCCCGCGCTGTGGGCGAGGAGATCCATCCGGTCCACGTCCAGCGCCGCGCGGAACGCCTCCACGTCCCCGACCTGCCGGTCACAGCGATACGTACCGGGGTCGGCGGGCTCCGCGGACCGCCCCGTGCCCCGCGCGTGCAGCACGACCAGCCGCCGGTGCCGGGGGAGCAGTCCGCCGAGCTCGCCGAGATAGCCGGGATCCTGCATCGGCCCGCCCGGGAGACAGACCAGCGGCGCCCCCTCGCCGTGTTCGTCGTAGGCGAGAGAGGTGCCGTCCGGGGCCTGGAAGGAAGTCATGCGGATCATCCTGCAATCCCGGCCGGTACATCGCGAACCGG
Source organism: Streptomyces smaragdinus (assembly GCF_009604385.1). Taxonomy (GTDB): domain Bacteria; phylum Actinomycetota; class Actinomycetes; order Streptomycetales; family Streptomycetaceae; genus Streptomyces; species Streptomyces smaragdinus. The sequence continues at coordinate 37,841 of NZ_WEGJ01000003.1, read as the reverse complement.
TTTTCTAGGTAAGGATCTTCACCTTCGCCTGCTGGAACTCCGCCTCCGTGATCGCGCCCCGGTCCCGCAGGTCGGCGAGCTTGGCCAGCTGTTCGGCGTGGCTCGCGGAGCCCGTGCCGGCGGCGTCCCGCACGTAGGCGCGGAAGGCGGCGTCGTTGTCCTTGGCCTGCTTGATGTCCCGCTGCCCCATGCCGCGGCCACGGGCGATGACGTAGACCAGCACGCCGAGGTAGGGCAGAAGGATGCAGAAGATCAGCCACCCGGCCTTGCCCCAGCCGCTCAGATCGTGGTCCCGGAAGATATCCATGACTACCCTGAACAGCAGGAACAGCCACATGATCCAGAGGAAGAACCAGAGCATGGTGAGGAAGAGATCCAGCATCGAGTAGTCGTCGGTCATGACGGCCTCCATCAGGTCTCCACCAGTATTGGCCGCTATGTCCACCCCTGCACCTCGGGCATCACGGACCCCGCTCGCCACTCCAGTCCAGCTTGAGCCGCTCGGCCCTCGGCAGGGACGCCACCACCAGGTCGTACGAGTCCTCGATCATCTCCCGCACCAGCCGGCCGGGCACCGAGCCGTCGAGCGACACCGTGTTCCAGTGCCGCTTGTTGAGGTGATAGCCGCCGACGATCCCCGGATGGTCCGCGCGCAGCCGTACGGCCAGCTCCGGATCGCACTTGAGGCTGACCGTCAGCGGCTCGGCCGGCAGCGACGAGAGCGCGAATATCTTGCCGCCCACCTTGAACGCCGACACCTCGGAGGCGCCGGGGAACGGCTGTTCCTCCACGGCTCCGTTGAAGTCCAGGCAGGCGGTGCGCAACTCGTCCGGGGTCATACGGCGAGTATGCCCGCGGGCACTGACAGCGGCCCCTCGCTCAGCCCTCGGTGCCCACCGCCGCACCCAGTCTGACCAGGCCCTCGGCGATCTCCGCCGGGGTCTGGGTGACGAAGCACAGGCGCATGGTGGCCGGATCGGGACCGGTGGCGTAGAAGGGCGCGCCGGGGACGTACGCCACGTTGTGGGCGACCGCCGTCGGCAGCAGCTCCGTGGTGTCGTAGCCGTCGGGCAGGCGGACCCACAGGAACATGCCGCCCTCCGGCTCGTTCCACGCCGACCCCGCGGGCAGCGCGCCGGGCAGTCTCGCGAGCATCGCGTCCCGGCGCTCCCCGTACACGGCGGCGACCCGCGCCACGTGGGCGTCCAGATCGCGGTCCGCCAGATAGCGGGCGGCGGCGAGCTGGTTGACGGTCGGGGTGTGCAGATCCGCCGCCTGCTTGGCGACCGCGCAGGCGCGCCGCAGGGCCGCAGGCGCGCGCAGCCAGCCCAGGCGCATGCCGGGGGCCATCACCTTGGAGAAGCTGCCGAGGAGGACGGAGCGGTCCTCGGCGCCCGGGTAGGAGGCGATCCACGGCGTGCGGACGCCGGCGAAGCGCAGCTCCCCGTACGGGTCGTCCTCGACCACCCACAGCCCGCGCCGGGCGGCGACCTCCGCGACGGCGGCCCGGCGGTCGGCGGGGAGGGTGCGGCCGGTGGGGTTCTGGAAGGTGGGCACCGTGTAGAGCAGCTTCGGGCGCTCCCGGGCGGCGAGTTCGTCCAGGGCGGCCGGATCGATGCCGTCCGCGTCGCAGGGCACGGGGACGACGCGGGCGCCGGCGAAGGCGAAGCACTGGAGGGCGGCGAGATAGCAGGGGCTCTCCACGAGCACCGTGTCGCCCGGCTCGACCAGCGCCGTCGCCAGCAGCGACAGACCTTGCTGCGAGCCGGTCGTGACCAGCACGTCGTCCGGGCCGGTCGGCAGCCCCCGTACGGTCGTCCGCTCCGCGATCGCCGCGCGCAGGGCGGGCTCGCCCTCCGTCGTCGAGTACTGCAGCGCCCGCCGCGCCTCGCCGCCGTCGCCGAGTACGGCGGCGTACGCGGCGGCTATCCCGTCCGCGTCGAAGAGCTCCGGCGCGGGCAGCCCGCCCGCGAAGTTGATCACCTCGGGCCGTGCGGTCACCGCGAGGATGTCACGTACCGGCGAACCGCCGATCGCGGACGCCCGCGCGGCGAGCGGGGGCGGGGACGCGGCTTCGGCGGCGTTCGCGATGACGGTCACTGCGGCGGCTCCTCGTACGGGTCGGTCCGACTGCTTGTCGCCGCAGCCTAGATCGCGTGCCGCACGGGCGGGAGTGGGCGTCCGCTATCCGGTCGCCTGCCCGGGCAACCGCTTGCGCCAGTCCAGCCCTTCCACGCTGATCGCCTTGTCCGGCGACCCGTTCCACTCCACCGTGAACCCCGCCGCCCCCAGCGCGTCGGCCACCTCGCGGCCGACCGCCGCCGTCGTGTCGGCGGCACCGTCGAACCCGCCGTAGTACAGGCTCAGTCCGCCCCCCGAGGCGGCGGACTCCGTCGCCTGCCGGTGGAAGAACACGAACCCCCGGGCGCCCTCCGCGCCCTCGGCGCCGATCTCCGACATCCCGCAGTTGCGGCAGCAGGTGAAGTCCGGGCGGGCGGTGATACCCCGCTCCTCGAGACCGGCGAAGACCTCCTCGATCCGCTCGGGATCCGTGACGCCCTCCCAGCCGGCCTCCTCGGCCAGCCGCTCCCGCCACAGCCGCTGCACGAGCGCCCAGGCCTGCGCCCCGGACACGGGCCGGTCGTCACCGTCGACGAGATACTCCTCGGCCGTCTCGGCCAGCTCGTGGCGGTCGGCGTACCCGGTACGCAGCACCTCCCGCACCCGCTCCTCGAGCGTCTCGCGCATCTCGGGGTCGAGCTCGGGCACGGGCTCCTGGTCGGCCCCCAGATCGACGCGCTCCCACTCGACCGGGTCGTCCCATCCCGACGCCCGCAGGGCCCAGCCGACCATCACCTCGGCGACGGTCTCCGCGTTGTCGACGTCCACCCGGTAGTGCCGGTCGGGGCCGCCGGCGCGATGCTCCAGCTGGTAGTTGCCGCCGGCCTCGTGCCACACCTGTATGTACACGTTCTCCTCGGCGTCGACCCGCTCGACGACGAGGAACTTGTCCCCGTCCCCGCCGATCCGCCGTACGAGCTCCCGAAACGCCTCGTCGGTCGGCCGCAGCACATGCTCCCCGACCTCGCTCTCCACCCGGATGCCCAGCATGTAGCCCTCCCCGGAAACCGCCTGACACCGTCGCCCTCACATCCTGACATGCCCCCACCGGGTCCACGTCAGCCATCCGGCGGCCCCTGAATTCGCGTTGTATTCGGCGTTGTCCGGGCGCGTTCGCGCCAGTACGCCGTACGTCGCCGACGTCCGTGACCTGGTCGGTTGCCCGGCCCTGTGGATAACTCGGGGCCGTGTCGCCGGCGTGTGTCACTCTGTGTGACATGACGAACGCGGATGATGTGGTACGGGAGCGGATCGCCGCCGCGGCGGCGGGCAGGGCGCGGCGACGGCAGGTCAGGGCGGAGTTCCGGGAGGCCCGGCGGCACGGGCTGCGGGCGCGGCGGCGGGCCCGGCTGGGTCAGCCGAGGCGGAACACGGGGCCGCGGGGGGTGAACGGGAGATGGGCGTCGGGCGGGGTCAGGTAGGCGTGTTCGCGGCGCACGCGCAGGACGTCGCAGGCGCCGTCGGTGATGATCAGCACGGGGGCGGTGCGGGGGAAGTCCCCGGCGCGGTCCAGGAGGTCGAGGCCCGGCTGGAGGACGGTGCCGCCGCGTCCGCGCACGCGGACCCGGCCGGCGATCTCCGTCGCGGGGAGATAGCCGGCGTCGTGCGGGGCGGCGTCGCAGAACACCACGCGGGCGGCGGGGACGTCGCGGGCCGTGGCGTAGGAGGCGATGGCGCCGAGTGCCTTGCCGAGGAGGGTGCGGCTCATCGAGCCGGAGGTGTCGAGGAGGACGCCGAAGGTGTGGCGGGGCACGCTCTCGGGCGGGAAGTATCGCCCCGCGCGCGGGATGTCGGGTGTGGCGGCCTGGCGGCGGGAGGGGCGGGCGTAGCTGCGCAGGGGCTCGGGGCGGGGGACGTACTCGTCGAACCAGCGGGCCAGCCGGGCGTCCCAGGGCACGGGGGGCTGGCTCAGGGCGCGGATCTCCTCGACGAGTCCGGCGGGGAGGAGGCCGCGCTCGCGCCGGTGCAGGTCGAAGCCCTGCTGGAGGCCGCGGCGGTAGAACTCGTCGAGGTCGACGTAGTCCCTGGGGGCGTGGGGGAGGGGCTCGCCCAGCACGTCGCCGAGGCCCTTGCCGCGCAGGGTGGCCAGTCTGCGCAGCCGGCGCCGGTCGGTGACGAGCCGGTCGTACACCTCCTCGGCGGACAGCCCCGCCAGGGCCGGGTCGTGGAGCAGCCCCTCCGGCATGTCGCCGACGTCCATCTCCAGCAGCCAGCCGTTGACGACGTAGTCGGCGGCGACGTTGAAGAGATACGGGTCGCGGGCGCCGCACCGCTCGCCGTGCCGCAGGGCGGCGTGCAGCATCTCGTGGGCCAGGACGAAGCGCCATTCCTCGTCGGTGAAGCGCCGCAGGGGGTTCAGATAGATCTCGCCGGCGGCGGGGCTCACCGCGGCGATCGAGATGCCCTGGGCGTGGGCGAGTTCGGCGTCGGCGACGAGGGTGAGCCCGGCGGCGATGCCGCCGAGGAGCGGATAGGAGGAGATGAACCAGTTGAGGGCGCGGTCCCACGGCTGCAGCCGGACCCGCTCGCCGTCCAGGGTCTCGCGGCGGCCGCCCGCGACGTCCATCGAGGCGGACACGGTGCGGGTGAGGGCGTGGGCGAACGCGAGCTGCCAGTCCTCCGGCCGCGACCAGCGGTGCCAGGGGACGAGCTCGATGTCGGCCTCCCCCCGGGCCGCTCCGCAGTCCGCGTACGAGGGAGGGACGCCGTCGCGCCGCCAGCGGTCGGTGAGCTGGTCCTCGTCGCCGCCGGGATAGTCGGCGGGGTGGTGGTCGGGGGCGCGGCCCACGGGGAAGGAGAGCAGGAAGCGGTTCACCACGGCGCAGCGGGCGGCCAGTTCGGCGCGGTCCGGCTGGGCGCGGGGGCCCGTGGCGGCGGGGGCGTGGCCGAAGCCCAGGTGCAGCAGACAGTGGGCGAGGGCCCAGGCCCACTCGGCGGGGTCGGCGCGCCGGGTGGGGTGGGCGTGGACGGTGCCGTCCGAGGTGACGCGGGCCAGGCCGTGTTCCGGGCGGTGGTCGCAGTCCTCCGAGCGGCAGTACGTGACGTTGAGGGCGGCCAGGGCGGGGTTGCCGCGGATGATCTCCCGGCCCCGCAGATACGCCTCGCCGGCGGGGTCGGGCCGGTCTCCCCCGCGCCGCCGGCTCACCGGCGGGCCTCCACCAGGCGGGGCATGTCGCGGGCGGCCTCGACGAGGAACCAGGCGGGCAGTACCGGCTGGTCGTTCGCGTCCGCCGCGATGACCGTCTGCGCTACCTCGACGGAGATCTCCGCGAGCTGGACCAGCAGCGCCTTCGCGCGGTAGGCGGTCTGACGGACCGCCGGCGAGGCGTGGTCCTTGCTCGCCGGGAGGTCCTTGACCAGCCGGCCCCGGAACGCCTCGGCGAGGTAGTAGAGCAGGTCCCGGTCCTCGGGGCGGTGGGGCCAGGAGGCGTCGCCCTTGAGGATCGCGTCGAGGCCGTGGGCGTGCCGCACGATCTTGACGTAGCCGCGGAACGAGACGGCGTGGGAGGGGGTGAGCGTGCCGTGGGTGACGACCGCCAGGGTGTCCTCGTCGAGCGTGGGCCCGAAGGAGTGCAGGGCGTCGGAGAGCATGTGCCACGACCGCGGGGTGGAGAACGGCTCCTCCGTCTTGGGCGGCGCCGACCAGAGGTGGTCGGGCCGGTCGACGAGGTAGTCCGTGACCCAGGGGTGGATGCCGTGGCCTCCCGCCCAGGTAAGCCAGTCCGTGGCGCTGGCCCGCAGATGCACGTGCGTCAGCCGGTTGACCAGCGCGGAGGCCATCGGGCGGGCCAGGGCGTTGTCCGTGGCGCGATTGCCGGCGCCGATGACGATGCTGCCCTCGGGCAGTTCGTAGGAGCCGATACGGCGGTCGAGGATGAGCGAGTAGAAGGCCTTCTGCACATCGGGGGTGGCGGCGTTCAGCTCGTCGAGGAAGAGGCAGTACGGCTCGTCACGGGCAATGGTCTCCGGCGGGCAGAACACGCTGCGTCCGTCGCGGATCTGCGGGACGCCGATCAGGTCCTCGGGGGCGAGCTGGGTGCCGAGCAGGCTGACGCACTCCAGGCCCAGCGACTCGGCGAAGTCCCGCACCAGGGAGGACTTCCCGATGCCGGGCGCGCCCCAGAGGAACACGGGGCGGACGGTGGCGAGATTGAGCAGCAGCTCGGGGATGCGGGCCGGGGTCACGGATACTGCGGCCTGGATGGGAGGGCTCCTGACGAGGCGGGATCGGATGCGGACCTCAGTGTGGAGCGCGCGGGGCGGCGTACGCAGCCCATTTACGGCCGGGCGCCCCGGCGCGGCCCCGAAGGACCGCGCCGGGCACGGGACTCACAACCTGGGCAGCAGCCGGCGCACCTGCGCACACGTCGTGGCCGACGGCGGATGCACCCCGATCCGGGCGGCCGTCTCACGGACGACCCGGTCGGTGGCCTGCCGCGGGGTGTACACCCCGGTGTCCAGCAGGGCGATGGCTATCCGCATCGCCTTGAGCCGTCGGTTATGGGCGATGTACCACACACGCGGCTTCCCGGCGGGCAGCCTCTTCTTGCGCAGCGGAAACAGAGTGGGCTGGACGGGGGAGCGGGCCACGGTCATCCGGCGACCTCCTCGGCGTCACAGAATCCCGGCTTGGATTCTTCTTCTATTGTACGATGCCCCACTGACAAATCCCGCTGGTCAGCGGGCAGTTGTGGACGTTCATTCGATTATTTCGAGTGGCTGTCGTGACCCCCGGGACGCAGGCGACGGAGACACCCCTACGCGGCGTCCTGGGCGACGGCGCCGCCGAGTCCCTGGGGGTCCGGGCGCCCCGCCAGCCGGGTCATCAGGGGGTCGGTGAGGGCGGCGGCGGACAGCCGGTCCAGGGCGGCCGCGCGGGCGGCCGGCGCGGCGCGGCGGTCCGCGGGGGCCACGGCGAGCAGACGGTCGAACAGGGCGTGCAGCCGGCGGACGGTCTGCGGGTTGCCGGCGCCGTAGAGGATCGTCTCGTCGAGGGCGACGGACACGAACTCCTCCCAGCCGGGCTCCGGACAGAACACCCGGGGGCGGCCGCTCCGGTCGGTCAGCCAGGCCGGGCCCAGGGGGCGGCCGGTGATCCGCAGCAGGTTGTCCTCGATCTCGTCGAGGACCTGGACGGCCGTGGTCGGATCGTTGACGGCCGGGGACAGCGCCCGCACGGCGATGTCCGCGAGCAGCCGGAAGCCGTAGGCCGCGTCCTGTTCGACATCGCGGCCGGCCCCGTAGCGGAAGCACGCCGCGGCACGGGCCGTGAGCCGCGGCCCGATACGGTCGCCGTCCAGCCGGGCGACGGTGTCGCCGCTTCCGGCGAAGTCGCCGACGGCCCGCGTGAGCCGCACCCGGACCCCGTGCCGGGCCGCCAGCTCCGTGAGCCGGGCCTCGGAGACGCCGCACAGCACCCCCGGCCGGCCACGTCGGACGACAGACGCGACGGACGGCCCGGCCTCCTCGGCGACCGGGCTCCCGGTGCCGCCCCCGGGCGGGTAGGTACGGTCGATGACCTCGCGCAGCCGGTCGCCCACCGCACGCGCCAGCCCGCCGCCGGTGACGGCGTGGCGCAGGGACGCCAGCAGGACGAGCACGGCCGCCGCGTCCACGAGCACCAGGGCGATGGCCACCGTGACGGTGATCTGCGGCACCTGGTCGCCGTGGATCTGGCTCAGCGCCACCAGCGCGTACAGGGCCGTACCGATGAGCAGCCCGAAGAGGAGGACGTAGCGGCTGAAGTGCCCCAGCGCGCCGACCAGCCGCGGCGACATCGTCTGAACGGTCTGCACCACCAGGGTGATCGCGGTGACGACGAAGCCGGCGAGCGTGATCATGCTGCCGGCGATGGCGGCGAGCGCGGCCTGCGCGGTGGACGTGTCGAAGGCCAGCCCGAGCCCCGAGGAACGCCCTTCCCAGTCCGGCACCAGCCGGCCGAGGGCGGCCCCGGCGACCACCAGGAGCAGGGCGGAGGCCTGGCTGCGCAGCACATAGACGCGCCGGTTCCCGCGCCCCCCGCCCCGCCGGGGCGCCCGGGTCCGCACCGCACCGGACACCGGCGTCCCGCCCCCCTGCACCGCGCTCGGCTCACCCACGCCCGCGGCCCCTCCTCCCGCCGTCGCTGCCGGACCGCTCCCCACGGTCGGCCAGCACTCCCCGCCCCGCCACCCGGCAGGCCCGCACGGGTGAGGGGGACCCCGCCACCGCACAGGCCCCGTAGCGGCGCCGTCACCGCTACGCCTACCGTTCGAGTCCCGATGCCCGTCGCCGCCACCCACGACCACCGCGGGGGCGGACCCACGCCCCCCCGGAGGCCCCGATGAACGGACCGGCCGACTTACCCCCCTTCGTGATCGACCCCACCGGCCACGACGTCCTCGCGGAGGCCGAACGCCTCCGAGCCCGGGGCCCAGTCACCCGCGTCGAGTTACCCGGCGGCGTCCAATCCTGGGCCGTGACCGACCTGGACCTGCTCAAACGCCTACTAACCGACCCTCGCGTCTCGAAGGACGCCCACCAGCACTGGCCGGCGTGGATCAACGGCGACATCTCCCCGGACTGGCCCCTGTTCCCCTGGGTCGCGATGCGCAACATGCTCACGGCCTACGGCCCCGACCACCAACGCCTCCGCGGCCTGGTCGGCAACGCCTTCACCCCCCGCCGCGTGGCGGCCCTGCGCCCACGCATCGAGGCGATCACGACCGCCCTCCTGAACGACCTGGCGACCCACCCCCCGACGGAGCCCGTGGACCTGCGCGAACACTTCACGTACCCGCTCCCGATCGCGGTGATCTGCGACCTCTTCGGCATCACGGACGAGGAGACCCGCGAGGAGACATCCCACTGCGTGGACCTCCTGGCCAACCTGGCCAAGTCACCCCCCGAGGAGGTAGTCGCGGCGTACCCCCGCCTGCAGCGAATCCTCCGCGACCTGATCACGCGGAAGCGCACCCACCCCGGCGACGACCTCTCCTCGGCCCTGATCGCGGCCCGCGACGCGGACACAACACCCCTCACCGAAGAAGAGCTGGTCGACACCCTCCTCCTCTTCGTCAGCGCGGGCTACGAGACAACGGGCAACCTCCTCAGCAACGCGATCCTCGCGCTGCTCACCCACCCCGACCAACTGACCCTGGTCCGCACGGGCAAGGCCACCTGGGACGACGTAATAGAAGAAACCCTCAGAAACCAACCCCCGGTCCCCAACGTCCCCCTACGCTTCGCGACGGAAGACATCACCCTGGCCAACGGCCTGACCCTTCACAAGGGCGACACGATCCTCGGCTGCTACGCGGCAGCCTCCCGCGACCCGGCCCGGCACGGCGAAACGGCCACGGCCTTCGACATAACCCGCCCCACAAAAGACCACCTGGCCTTCAGCCACGGCGTCCACCACTGCATAGGCGCCCCCCTGGCCAGACTGGAGGCCGCGATATCCCTCCCAGCCCTCTTCACCCACCACCCAACCCTGACCCTGGCCACACCCCCCACCGACCTCCGCCAACTGGAATCGTTCATCACGAACGGCCACCAGACCCTGCCCGTACGGCTGCGGCCGTAGCGCGCCCGCGGACGTACGCCCCGGAAACGACCCGTGGGCCGTGCCTTCCGGACTGGAAGGCACGGCCCACGGTCAGCATCCGGTCCGGAGGGGGAGAACCCCGTCCGACCCGCGCGGATCCTAGATGTCGAAGTACAGCTCGAACTCATGCGGATGCGGCCGCAGCTGCATCGGCGCGATCTCGTTCGTCCGCTTGTAGTCGATCCACGTCTCGATCAGGTCCGGCGTGAAGACGCCGCCCGCCAGGAGGTACTCGTGGTCCGCCTCCAGGGCGTCCAGGACCGCGGGGAGGGAGGTCGGGACCTGGGGGACGTTCGCGTGCTCCTCGGGGGCGAGTTCGTAGAGGTCCTTGTCGACCGGCTCCGCGGGCTCGATCTTGTTCTTGATGCCGTCCAGGCCCGCCATCATCAGGGCCGCGAACGCCAGGTACGGGTTCGACGACGGGTCCGGGGCGCGGAACTCGATGCGCTTGGCCTTCGCGTTCGCGCCCGTGATCGGGATCCGGATCGCCGCGGAGCGGTTGCGCTGCGAGTAGACCATGTTCACCGGCGCCTCGAAGCCCGGCACCAGCCGGTGGTACGAGTTCACCGTCGGGTTGGTGAACGCCAGCAGCGACGGGGCGTGCTTCAGGATGCCGCCGATGTAGTAGCGGGCGGTGTCCGACAGGCCCGCGTAGCCCTGCTCGTCGTAGAAGAGCGGCTCGCCGCCCTGCCACAGCGACTGGTGGACGTGCATGCCCGAGCCGTTGTCGCCGAAGATCGGCTTCGGCATGAAGGTCGCGGTCTTGCCGTTGCGCCAGGCGACGTTCTTCACGATGTACTTGAAGAGCATCAGGTCGTCGGCGGCGGCCAGCAGCGTGTTGAACTTGTAGTTGATCTCCGCCTGGCCGGCCGTGCCGACCTCGTGGTGCTGGCGCTCGACCTGCAGGCCGGACTTGCTCAGCTCCGTGGAGATCTCCGCGCGCAGGTCGGCGAAGTGGTCGACCGGGGGGGCCGGGAAGTAGCCGCCCTTGAAACGGACCTTGTAACCGCGGTTGTCCTCGCGGGCGCCGGTGTTCCAGGCGCCGGCCTCGGAGTCGATCTCGTAGAACGAGCGGTTCGCGGAGGTCTCGAACCGGGCGCTGTCGAACACGTAGAACTCGGCCTCCGGGCCGAAGTACGCCGTGTCGGCGATGCCGGAGGACGCCAGATACGCCTCGGCCTTCTTCGCCACGTTCCGCGGGTCACGGCTGTACTGCTCGCCGGTGATCGGGTCGTGGATGAAGAAGTTGATGTTGAGGTGCTTCTCCTCCCGGAACGGGTCCAGACGGGCCGTCGTGAGGTCCGGGACGAGCGCCATGTCGGACTCGTGGATGGCCTGGAACCCGCGGATCGACGAGCCGTCAAACATCAGCGTCTCGGCCGGGTCGAACGATTCGGCCGGCACCGCGAAGTGCTGCATGATGCCCGGAAGGTCGCAGAAACGGACATCGATGTACTTGATGTCGTTGTCGGCGATGTACTTCCTGACATCCTCGGCGTTCTGGAACATCCAACTCCTCCTTATCCCGGCGCTCAGCTGCGATCGGGATTGCTGCGCTTCGGCAGGCCAGTGCGGTGGCATGCTCGCCCCGACCTTAGATTCCGGGGATTTCTCGGGCATGACCCATCTGTTTCGTCGATGTTAACCAGCCCCGTCCCACCAGCCCCGCAGCGCGACCCGGGCGGCGGGGTGTTTCGGGCGGCGGCGTACCGTGGACGTGTGGCAGAGATGGATAAGCGTCAGGCGGCGGGTTCGTGGCTCTCGGGGCCCCGTGCGGCGGCGGAGTCGATGGGCGTCGATTTCGGCTACCGCGGCGAGGGGCTGGGACTTCCCCAGGAGGGCCCGGGGTCGATCGCGCCGGTGGGGCGGCGGTTCGCCGCGCTCTTCGTCGACTGGATCCTGTGCCTCGTGATCGCATACGGCCTGTTCGCCCGGGGTGAACAGAATTCGATCGGCAACTGGGCGATCCTGGTCTACTTCGTGCTCGCCGTCGTCACCGTGGGCACGATCGGCGTCACCCCGGGTAAGCGGATCCTGGGCATCCGGGTGATCGGCGCCGGCGGCGCCCGGCTGGGCCTCGGCCGTACGGTCGTGCGCACCGCGCTGCTCTGCCTGGTGATCCCCGCCGTGATCTGGGACCGGGACACCCGCGGTCTGCACGACCGCCTGGCGGGCTCGGTCGAGGTCCGGATCTAGCCGTACGGAAACGAAAACGCCGAAGGGGCCGGATTCCGGCCCCTTCGGCGTACGTACGGGAGAAAAACGCTCAGCGCATCCGCCCCTGCCCCTTCGGCATCCGCATCCCGCGCCCGGGGATCGGCCCCTTCGGGATCGGCATGTTCGACATCAGGTCCCCGAGCGCCTTCAGCCGGTCGTTGACCTGCGTCACCTGCGGCCCCGACAGCGTCCGCGGCAGCTTCATCAGCGTCGCGCGGACCTTCTTCAGCGGGACCTGGCCCTCCTCGTTGCCCACGACGAAGTCGTGCACCGGCACATCGGCCACGATCCGCGCCATGCGCTTCTTCTCGGCGGCCAGCAGGCTCTTGGTCCGGTTCGGGCTGCCCTCGGCGACCAGCACGATGCCGGCCTTGCCGACGGCGCGGTGCACGACGTCCTGGTTGCGGTTCATCGCCACGGCCGGGGTGACCGTCCACTGGCGCTTCATGTTGTCCAGCACGGCCGCCGCGGCGCCCGGCTGGCCCTCCATCTGACCGAAGGCGGCCTTCTCGGCCCGCCGGCCGAAGATGATCGCCATGCCCAGCAGGGCCAGGAGCAGACCGAGAATGCCCAGGTAGACCGGATGACCGAGGGCGAAGCCGAGGCCCAGCAGGGCGCCCAGGATCACGATGCCGGTGCCGGCGATCCACAGACCGATCGCGGGATCGGCCTTCTTGGTCATCTTGTACGTCAGGGCGATCTGCTTCAGTCGCCCGGGGCTGTTCTCGGGGGATGCGGTGGCCATGTCCAGAATTCTACGTGGGCCGCACGCCCCCGGTCGTCGTGGCCCTCATCACCTGCTCGGTCTCCCGGCGGTCCCGTGCCCGCCGGCGGTCCTCCAGCACCGCGTTCCAGGCATTGCGCCTGGCCGTGCTGTGACCGGCCCGCAGCAGCACCCTCTCGAGCGTGCGCAGGGTTTCCGTGACCGTGGCTGTCCGCGCGTGTACCGGTTGCATCAGCGTCTTCCCTCCCCGAGAGTCCGTGTGCCGGAAGGAGGGCTTCCTCCCGGCTCTGATGCTCACATCTGGGTGTTACCAGCGCATGACCGGCCGGTCAAACGCCCATAAAAGGCCGGTGACGGCCCGTTACGCCGCCGACCGGGCCCGGTGCTCGACGGCCTGCTTGTACAGCCGCCCCGCCCGGTACGACGAACGGACGAGCGGACCGGACATGACACCGGCGTAGCCGATCTCCTCCGCCTCCTGCTGCAGCTCGACGAACTCCTGCGGCTTGACCCAGCGCTCCACGGGGTGGTGGCGGGGGGTGGGCCGCAGATACTGGGTGATCGTGATCAGCTCGCAGCCCGCGTCGTACAGGTCGCGCAGCGCCTGGCTGACCTCCTCGCGCTCCTCGCCCATGCCCAGGATCAGGTTGGACTTCGTCACCAGGCCGGCCTCACGGGCGCGGGTGATGACGGCGAGGGAGCGCTCGTAGCGGAAGCCGGGGCGGATGCGCTTGAAGATCCGCGGGACCGTCTCGACGTTGTGCGCCAGCACCTCGGGGCGGGACGAGAAGACCTCGGCCAGCTGCTCGGGGACGGCGTTGAAGTCGGGGATCAGCAGCTCGACGCCGGTGTCGGGCATCGCGGCGTGGATCCGGCGCACGGTCTCGGCGTACAGCCAGGCGCCGCCGTCCTCGAGGTCGTCGCGGGCGACGCCGGTGACCGTGGCGTACTTCAGGCCCATCTGCTGGACGGACTCGGCGACACGGCGCGGCTCGTCACGGTCGAGGTCGGCGGGCTTGCCGGTGTCGATCTGGCAGAAGTCGCAGCGCCGGGTGCACTGTTCGCCGCCGATGAGGAACGTCGCCTCGCGGTCCTCCCAGCACTCGAAGATGTTGGGACAGCCCGCCTCCTGGCACACCGTGTGCAGGCCCTCGTCCTTGACGAGTTTCTGCAGCGCGTTGTACTCGGGGCCCATCTTCGCCCGGGTCTTGATCCATTCCGGCTTGCGTTCGATGGGGGTCTGGCTGTTCCGGACCTCCAGGCGGAGCATCTTGCGACCGTCGGGTGCGACAGCAGACACGTCCGGGCTCCTCAGCTTCGATTCTTCGGCGCATCCCAGAATACGCCTTGAGTTGTGTGGGTCGGACCCCGCAAGAGGTGTGATGTCAGACGGCCCGGGGCAGGGGCTCGGCCGACTCCAGTACGTCGCGCAGATGCTTCTCCACCACCGGGAGAACCTCCGCGATGGTGATCTCTCTTCCCGTCTCGTACGAGAGGGACGTCACGCCCGCGTCCCGGATGCCGCAGGGGACGATCCGGTCGAACCAGGTCATGTCGGGGTTCACGTTGAACGAGAAGCCGTGCATCGTCACGCCCTTGGCCACCCGGATGCCCATCTGGGCCATCTTGCGGTCCTCGCGCCGCTGCCCGGCGTTGGACGGCGCGTACTCCGGACCGGCGAGACGCGGGTCGTACTCCTCGTCGTTCAGCCGCGGGTCCAGGTCCAGCGACAGACCGCCGAACGAGGTGGGGCGCTCGTCGATGGGGTCGCCGAGGATCCACACGCCGCTGCGGCCCTCGATCCGGGTGGACTCGACGCCGAACTCCGCGCAGGTGCGGATCAGCACCTCCTCCAGCCGCCGTACGTGCGCCACGACGTCCACCGGACGCGGCAGCTTCAGGATGGGGTAGCCGACCAGCTGCCCCGGACCGTGCCAGGTGATCTTGCCGCCGCGGTCCACGTCGATGACCGGGGTGCCGTCCAGGGGGCGCTCGTCGTCCGTCGTGCGCCGACCGGCCGTGTACACCGGGGGGTGCTCGAGCAGCAGGACGGTGTCGCCGATCTCGTCGGCGAACCGCGCCGAGTGCACGCGCCGCTGCTCCTGCCAGGCCTCCCCGTATTCGACGGCGTCGGCGCCGAATCCCAGGTGGGTGAACTTCAGTGTCGACACTGCCCGCTCTCCCGCTCTTCTCGCGATGTCTCTCCAGCAACTGTACGGCGGCCTCCGCGAGGCTCCTGCCAGCGGGTCTCCTCACACGATCGGATGAATAAGGGACGAAGGTGGCGATGAGGGCGTCATGGGTAGCTAAATTCACGCCGATCTACTAAGGGCAGGCAGGAGATCCGACAGGTGACGACGGAACGACCCTCACAGCGCACTCCTAACCGCCAGCTCGCCGCGCTCATCGCCGAGGCGGGGTTCTCCAACGCCGGCCTCGCCCGACGAGTCGACCAGCTCGGACTCGAGCACGGGCTGGACCTCCGCTACGACAAGACCTCCGTCACCCGCTGGCTGCGCGGGCAGCAGCCGCGGGGGACGACACCGGCGCTGATCGCCGAGGTCTTCACCCGCCGGCTGGGCCGCCGGCTGAGCGCCCAGGACCTGGGGCTGGACGCCTGCGCGCCGGTCTACGCGGGGCTGGAGTTCGCGGCCTCGCCGGCCGAGGCGGTGGACATCGTGGCCGGGCTGTGGCGCAAGGACACGGGGAGCCAGGCGGAGCTGCGGAAGATCGCGTTCACCCCGGCGGGGCTGGTGGTGCCGAGCCGGGACTGGCTCATCGGGCGCCCCGACGAACGGGTGGCCCGCGGCGAGGCCGTCCCGCAGGACGGGCAGGCGCGGGTGCCGGCCCAGCTGCGCCCCGTGCCGCCCGCGCCGCGCCGCGCGCCGGAGCTCGCGTCGGTGGACCGGGTGCCGGGGCAGCGGGTGTCGCAGGGCGACATCGCGGCGCTGCGTTCGGTGGGCGAGCTCTTCCGGGCGCTCGACCACGCGTACGGGGGCGGGCACGCGCGCCAGGCCCTCGTGCGGTATCTGGAGCACGAGACGGAGCCGATGCTGCGCGGCTCGTACAACGAGACGACGGGGCGGCGTCTGTTCGCCGCGGTTGCGGATCTGACGCGGCTGGCGGGCTGGACGTCGTACGACATCGCCGCGCACGGGCTGGCGCAGCGGTACTTCGTGCAGGCGCTGCGGCTGGCGCAGGCGTCGGGGGACCGGGCGTACGGGGCGTACGTGCTGGTCACGATGAGCCGTCAGGCCGTCTATCTGGGGCACGGGCGCGAGGCCGTGCAGCTGGCGCGGGTGGCGCAGCAGGGCGTGGGCGGCGGGGTGCCGCCGGCCGTGCAGGCGATGCTGCACGCGGCGGAGGCGCGCGGGCACGGCGTGCTGGGCGAGGTGCGTGCCTGTACGGCGTCCCTCGCGCGGGCGGAGCGGGCGCTGGAGACGGCGCGGCCGGGGGACGACGTGCCGCACTGGGCGCGGTACTTCGACGAGGCCCAGCTGGCGGACGAGTTCGGCCACTGCCACCGGGACATGCAGCAGTACCGGATGTCCGCCCAGCACGCCGAGCGCTCGCTGCAGCTGCGCGCCCCGGCGTTCGCCCGCAGCCGGCTGTTCTGCCGGGTGGTGCTGGCCTCCGCGCGGCTGGGGCTGGGCGAGCTCGACGTGGCGTGCAAGCTGGGCGCGGAGGCGGCGCAGGCGGCGGCGGAGATGCGCTCGGCGCGCGCCACGGAGTACGTACGGGACTTTGAGCGCCGTCTGGAGCCCTATCGCGACGCCGCCCCGGTACGGGCCTACCGCGACCGCGCCGCCGCCCTCAGCGCTGCGGGGGCGGCGGTGCGGTAGCCGGTTTGTCCGTGGAAAAGCAGGGTCACGCCGCCGTCCGCAGCTCCCCGGCCGGCGTGCCCTTGCGCAGCACGCCCACGTCCCGCAGCAGGGCCTCCGCGGCGCGCCGCCCGGAGTACAGCGCGCCCTGCGGGGTCGAGGTGTCCCGGTGGTCGCCGCACACGTACAGCCCGCACAGCATCCGTACGGGCCGGATCGCGTCGTGCGGCGCCGCCATCACGGGGACCGCGTCCGGCTCGTGGTACGCCCCCACGAGCTCCCAGCGGTGCGCCGACGTCCGGTGCAGCAGCCCCAGCTGCCCGCGGACCTCCTTGTCGAGCACCGCGAGGGGTGTCCGCGAGGCGGGGCCCAGCACGGTCGACGTGATCAGCGCCCGGCCCGCCGGCGCCCGCGAGGCGTCCACCCCGCTCGCGACCACGGTGTGCGCCACCGGCCCGTCACCCGCCCCCGCCAGCAGCAGCGCGGCGTCCCCCGCCGGCGGGGTGTCGGCGGCGTGATGCAGCACCGTCACCGGGTGGAAGGCGGGCAGGCGCAGCCCCGGCAGCAGCTCGGCCGCCGCCCGCGCCCCCGTGGCGACGAGCACCGCCCGGCAGTCCAGCGTGCCGTGCTCCGCCGTCGTCACGGACGTCGTGGACACCGCCACCGCCCGTACGCCGGTGCGTACCGCACCGCGCGGCAGCGAGGCCGCGAGCAGCCGGGGCACGGTGTCCGCGCCGCCCTCCGGCAGACACGGCGCGCCCAGGGCGAAGCTGCGCAGGACCAGGTCCATGCCGCGGCTCGAGGTGTCCAGGCCGGGGTCGCTGAGCAGGGCGCGCAGCAGCGGCCGGACGAGCGTGTCCACGGCGCCCGCCCGCAGCCCCCGCTCCGCCAGCGCGCGCCGGGCGGTGTACTCGGGGCGGGCCAGCAGCCGCGACACCGGCGTGGACGCCAGCCGGGCCAGGACGGCGGCGAAGCGGGCGTGGTCGACGACCCCGCCCAGCGGCGCCCGCGCCGCGCTCACGAGGGCGCGCGCGGTGGCCTTTGCGCCCCCTGCGCTCCCGCTCGCGCCTCCCGGCCGCAGCCGGTGACGCCGTCCGTCGTGCGCGACCACCACACCGCCGGGGAAGCGGCGCAGGGGCAGGGACGCGAGGCCCGGGGTGCGGCTCAGCTCGGGGTACGAGGTGTTGAGCAGCTGGGGCACCCGGTCCAGCCGGAAGCCGTCCACGGTGTCCGTCGCCATCCGCCCGCCGACGCGGTCGCCGGACTCCAGCACCACCACCGACAGTCCCGCCCTGGTCAGATGCTGGGCGGCGGCCAGCCCGGAGATGCCCGAGCCCACGATCACCACGTCGGACCTGCTCTCGCTGCCGCCCACCTGCTTCCGGCGTGCGCTACCGGTCACGGGTCCTCCTGGGGTTGTGAAGTCACGGCCGAGCGCTACTCGAGTGCCATCAGGCGCCTGTTTCATGCCCAACCCGGGCGTCCGCTATCCGGGTCGGCACCGACATTAAGGCGGATTCCGGCCGGGGTCCGCCGCGCACCGGGGTGGGCACGGCAGCACAACCGGCGCGTGTGCGCCCGCGCGTGAGCAACGTCCGTCACCCCAGCCTCAGGCGACCGCCCGTACCGCCTGCTCCACCGTCGGGAACGCGAACTTGAAGCCCGACTCCCGCAGCCGCGCCGGCACCACACGCTGGCTCCCCAGCATGTCGTTCGCGAAGTCACCCACCACCAGCTTCAGCACCGGCCCCGGCACCGCCAGCACCGTCGGCCGGTGCAGCACCCGCCCCATCGCCGCCGTGACCTCCCGGTTCGTCACCGGCTCCGGCGCCGTCACGTTCACCGGCCCCGACACCCAGTCCGTGTCGATCAGATGCCGCATCGCCGCCACATGGTCGTGCAGCGCGACGAAGCTCCAGTACTGCCGCCCGTTGCCGATCCGCCCGCCCAGCCCCGCCCGGAAAATGGGGAAGAGCTTCCCCCACGCGCCCCCGCCGCGCGCCACCACGAGCCCCGTGCGCGCGAACACCGTCCGCACCCCCGCCTCCTGGGCCGGTGCCGCCGCGGCCTCCCAGGCCTGGACCATGTCGGCGAGAAATCCCTCCCCGGGCGGCGCCGTCTCGTCCGTCCGCCGGTCCCCGGTGTCCCCGTAATACCCCACCGCGCTGCCGCACAGGAACACCCGCGGCGGCCGGTCCATCGACGCCAGCGCCTCCGACACCGCCGCCGTGCCGTGCACCCGGCTGTCCCAGTGCGCCTGCTTCACCGCGGGCGTCCACCGGCGCATCGTGATGCTCTTCGCCGCCAGATGGACGAACGCGTCACACCCCGTCAGCCCCGCGGTGTCGACATATCCCCGTTCCGGATCCCACCGGACCTCGCCGGCCCGCTCCACCTCCCGGCGTACGAGACGTACGACCTCGTGCCCGTCGCCCTCCAGCGAACGGGCGAGGGCGGATCCGAGCAGTCCCGAGGCTCCGGTGATGGCGATACGCATGGGGGACATCCTCCCCCGTACGCCGCCCCGATGACGAGGGACATGGCACAGTGAGGCGATGGCGCGACACTTCATACGACCCGCCGAGTACACCGACGAACGCGACCTGCGCGACCTCGACATCCGCACCTGGTCGCCGCTGCACGCCGTCACCCCCAAGCCCCGGCCGCCGTACGACCCGTTCTTCGACAGCCGCCACCGCCCGGAGGACTACCTGGTCGCGGACGCCGACGGCCGGCTCGCCGGCTACATCCGGGTGGCGCCCGCGACGTTCCTCGCCTCCAACGCGCACGTCCGCCAGATCCAGGGCCTCGCCGTCGACGACTGGGCGCGCGGCCGGGGCATCGCCCGCGCGCTGCTGCGGGCGGCGGCCGACGCCGCGCGGCGGCAGGGCGCCGTACGGCTGACGCTGCGCGTGCTGGGGCACAACGCGCCGGCGCGGGCGCTGTACGAGTCCGAGGGGTACGCGGTGGAGGGCGTGCTGCCGGGGGAGTTCCTGCTCGAGGGGAAGCCGGTGGACGACGTGCTGATGGGGCGGGCGCTGTAGGGGGTCACTCCTCCCGGTACCGCTCCCACAGCCGGGGGAAGCGGTCCGCCAGTACGCGCTCGCTCTCGAAATCCAGCGGCGGTCCGGCCGGCTCCGGGGGCGGGGGCGGCAGGTCGAGCGGGGGCGCCTCGAGGCCGGTCAGCTGTTCGTACGCCTCGTCGGAGACATAGCCCAGGGCCTCCGCCTCGCCGTCCGTCTCCTCGTCGAAGTCGTCGAGGAGGTCGGCCAGATCGTCCGGCTCGTGCAGCGCGCCCTCGAAGACGTCCCGGCCGCGGCCGATCAGCCAGCAGCGGAAGTATTCGAACGCGTCGTCGCTGGCGCCGTCCATGAGGACCCAGGCGGCGCCCCAGACGTCCCAGCGGTACGAGCGGTTCATCCGGGACTCGAAGTGTCTGGCGAAGTCGAGCACGGCGTCGGGGTCGAGCTGTTTGAGGGCGTCGACCAGGGCGTCGGCGTGTTCCTCGGGGTCGCCCCCGGTCAGCTCGCGGGTGCGGTCGATCAGCTCCCAGAACTCCGTCTCGTCCATCACACGGTCCAGGATCCGGCCTGGGGGGCCGGGGCGCATGCGGAGTGGGGTATTGGTGCGGGGTGTTGTGTGCTGCCGGTTTCCAATCCCGACAGCAGATGTCGGGTATCCCCCTGATGATCGACCCATGGGAAACACCACAGGCAAGGAACTGGACGGACGCATCGCCCTCGTCGCCGGGGCGACCCGGGGGGCCGGGCGGGCCATCGCCGTGGCGCTCGGGGAGAGGGGCGCGACCGTGTACGTCACCGGGCGGACCACCCGGGAGCGCGTCAGCGAGGTGGGGCGCAGCAGCGAGACCATCGAGGGGACCGCCGAGCTCGTCGACGCCGCCGGGGGCCGGGGCATCGCCGTACCCGCCGATCATCTCGAGCCCGAGCAGGTACGGGCCGTCGTCGAGCGGATCGACGCCGATCACGGTCGGCTCGACATCCTCGTGAACGACATCTGGGGTGGCGAGAACCTCATCGAGTTCGGCAGGAAGATGTGGGAGATCGAGCTCGACCGCGGTCTGCGGATGCTCGACCTCGGTGTCCGCAGCCACATCATCACCTCCCACTTCGCCCTCCCCCTTCTCATCCGCAACCCCGGCGGCCTGGTGGTCGAGGTGACGGACGGGACGGCCGAGTCGAACAAGGGCTACCGCGAGCAGTTCTTCTACGACCTCACGAAGAACGCCCCCATCCGCATGGCCTTCGCCCTCAGCCACGACCTCAAGGAGGCCGCCGCCACCGCCGTCTCGATCACCCCCGGCTTCCTGCGCTCGGAGCAGATGCTCGACGGCTTCGGCGTCACGGAGGAGAACTGGCGCGACGGCATCGCCAAGGAGCCGACCTTCGCCATCTCCGAGACCCCCGCGCTCGTCGGCCGCGCGGTCGCCTCCCTCGCGGCGGACCCCGACCGCGCCCGCTGGAACGGGCAGTCCCTCTCCAGCGGACAGCTCGCCAAGGAGTACGACTTCACCGACACCGACGGCTCCCGCCCCGACGCCTGGGGCTTCCTCGCCCGCTACACGACAGGCGAGAAGCCCGACCCCGCCGACTACCGCTGACCCTCCCGGGGTTGTACGAGAGCCCCCTCGTACAACCCCGCCGCCCTCCGCAGCCCCTCCGCGAACCGCCCCCGCAGCGACGCCGGCTCCAGCACCTCCACCTCAGGCCCCAGCCCCAGCAGCTGCCCGTAAGCCACGTCGAGCGACTCCACCGCCAGCGTCACGCTCACCCACCCCCCGGCAAAAGCCTCCCCGGCGCCCTCCACCGCCTCCCGCGCGGCCACCGGGTCGGTGACCCTCGGGAGCGCCCGTACCCCCGCCTCCGTCAGCCGCAGCACCACCCGCTCCCGCAGCAGTGACCGCGCGAACGCCGCCGCCCGCTCCGCCCAGAACCCCGGCAGATCGAAGTCCGGATCCCGTACGAACGGCGACCCGCACCCCACGGCGGCCTCGAAGCGCTCCACGCGATACACCCGCCAGCCTTCGTCCACCCGCGCCGCCAGATACCAGACCCCCGCCTTCAGCACGAGCCCGTACGGCTCCAGCTCCCGCTCGACGGCCTCCGCCCCCGCCCGCCGCCGGTAGGTCACCGCCAGCCGCTCGTCCGCCCACACCGCCCGCGCCACGCCGGCCAGCAGCGGCGGTGTACGAGGCTCCCGCCACCACCCCGGCGCGTCCAGATGGAACCGCTGAGAAGCACTCGCCGACGCGTCCCGCAGCTCCGGCAGCAGCGCCGCGGACACCTTCAGCCGCGCCGCCGACGCCGTGTCCCCGAGCCCCATCTCCCGCAGCGCGCCCGGCACCCCGGACAGGAACAGCGCCTCCGCCTCCGTCCGCCCCAGCCCCGTCAGCCGCGTCCGGTAGCCGTCGACGAGCCGGTATCCGCCGGCCCGCCCCCGGTCCGCGTACACCGGCACCCCGGCCTCGGACAGGGCCAGCACGTCGCGCTGCACGGTGCGCTCCGACACCTCCAGCTCCGACGCCAGCTCCGCGGCGGTCAGCCCGCCGCGGAGCTGGAGCAGCAGGACCAGATGGATGAGCCGGGCGGCACGCATACGGCCACCATGCCAAAGCGGGGCCGCCGGAAGACCGGCGGCCCCGCTTCTTGTATGAGTCCTACAGCCCGTACCGGGCAGCCGCCTCCGCGACCGTCGAGTGCTTGACCTCGCCGCGCCGCGCCAGCTGCGCCAGCGTCGCCACGACCACCGACTGGGCGTCCACGCCGAAGTACCGGCGGGCCGCGTCGCGGGTGTCGGAGATGCCGAACCCGTCCGTGCCGAGCGACGTGTAGTCGCCGGGCACCCACTGCGCGATCTGGTCCGGCACCTGCCGCATCCAGTCGCTGACGGCGAGGACCGGGCCACGCGCGCCCTCCAGGGCACGGGTGACGTACGGGACCCGGTCTTCACCCCGGAGCTGTGCCGCGTCACTGGACAGGGCATCGCGGCGCAGCTCGCTCCACGAGGTGGCGGACCAGACGTCGGCCGCGACACCCCACTCCTCGGCGAGCATCCGCTGGGCGTCGAGCGCCCAGTGGATCGCGGTACCGGAGGCCAGCAGCTGCGTGCGCGGGGCCTCGGGGTCGCTCAGCTCGGAGGTCTTGAATCGGTAGAGCCCCTTGAGGATGCCCTCCTCGACGCCCTCCGGCATGGCCGGCTGGGGCTTGGGCTCGTTGTAGACGGTCAGGTAGTAGAAGACGTTCTCGGGGTTCTCCCCGTACATCCGCCGCAGACCGTCCTTGACGATGACGGCGATCTCGTACGCGAACGCCGGGTCGTAGTTCAGCGACGCCGGGTTCGTGGCCGCGATCAGCTGCGAGTGGCCGTCCGCGTGCTGCAGGCCCTCGCCCGTCAGGGTCGTACGGCCGGCCGTGGCGCCGACGATGAAGCCGCGGCCGAGCTGGTCGGCGAGCTGCCACATCTGGTCGGCGGTGCGCTGCCAGCCGAACATCGAGTAGAAGATGTAGAACGGGATCATCGGCTCGCCGTGCGTCGCGTACGACGACGCGGCGGCGATGAAGTCCGCCATGGCCCCGGCCTCGGTGATCCCCTCGTTGAGGATCTGGCCGTCCGTGGCCTCCTTGTAGTACATCAGCTGGTCACGGTCGACCGGCTCGTACGTCTGTCCGAGCGGCGAGTAGATGCCGGCCGACGGGAACAGCGACTCCATGCCGAACGTACGGGCCTCGTCGGGGACGACCGGCACCCAGCGGCGGCCGGTCTCCTTGTCCCGCATCAGGTCCTTCATCAGCCGGACGAACGCCATCGTGGTGGCCACGTCCTGCGTCCCGGACCCCTTGTACACGCTCTGGAAGGCACGGTCCGCCGGCGCCGGCAGCGCGGGCGCCGCGTGCAGCCGCCGCGCCGGGGCGGGACCGCCGAGGGCGGCGCGCCGCTCCTGGAGGTAGCGGACCTCGGGGGAGTCGGCGCCCGGGTGCCCGTACGGGACGACGCCGTCGACGAACGCGCTGTCCGGGATCGGCAGGCCGAGCCGGTCGCGCATGTCCTTGAACTGGTCGTTCGTGAGCTTCTTCATCTGGTGGTTGGCGTTCTTCGACTCGAAGCCGCCGCCCAGCGTGTAGCCCTTCACGGTCTGCGCCAGGATCACCGTCGGCGCGCCCTCGAACTCCAGCGCCGCCCGGTACGCCGCGTACACCTTGCGCGCCTCGTGGCCGCCGCGGGAGGAGTGGAAGCACTCGGCGACCTTGTCGTCGCCGATCAGCTTCGCCAGCTCGCGCAGCTCGGCGTTCGCGCCGAAGAAGTGCTCGCGGATGTACGCCACGTCACGCGTCTGGTACGTCTGGAACTGGGCGTCCGGCACCTCGCGCAGCCGGCGCACCAGCGCCCCGGAGACGTCCAGCGCGAACAGCTCGTCCCAGGCGGAGCCCCACAGGGACTTGACGACGTTCCAGCCGGCGCCGCGGAACTGCGCCTCCAGCTCCTGTACGACCCGGAAGTTGGCCCGGACCGGACCGTCGAGCCGCTGCAGGTTGCAGTTGATGACGAACGTCAGGTTGTCCAGCCGCTCGCGCGCCGCCAGCGTCAGGGCGGTCGTCGACTCGGGCTCGTCCATCTCGCCGTCGCCCAGGAAGGCCCAGACGTGCGAGGCGCTGGTGTCCTTGATGCCGCGGCCGGTCAGATAGCGGTTGAAACGCGCCTGGTAGATCGCCGACAGCGGGCCCAGGCCCATCGACACGGTGGGGAACTCCCACAGCCACGGCAGCCGGCGCGGGTGCGGGTAGGACGGGAGTCCCTTGCCGCCGGCCTCCTGCCGGAAGTTGTCGAGGTTCTCCTCGGTCAGCCGCCCGTCGAGGAATGCGCGGGCGTAGATGCCGGGGGAGGCGTGGCCCTGGATGTACAGCTGGTCGCCGGAGCCGTCGGCCTCCTTCCCGCGGAAGAAGTGGTTGAAGCCGATCTCGTACAGCCAGGCCGCCGAGGCGAACGTCGCGATGTGCCCGCCGACGCCGTGCTTCGCGCCACGGGTGACCATGGCGGCGGCGTTCCACCGGTTCCACGCGGTGATCCGCGCCTCCAGCTCCGGGTCGCCGGGCAGCTCCGGCTCCGCGGCGGTGGGGATGGAGTTCACGTACGGGGTCTGCAGCAGCCCCGGCACGTCCAGGCCGCTGCGGCCGGCGTGCTCCACGGTACGGCGGACCAGCTGGGCGGCCCGTTCGGGGCCGGCGTGACGCGTCACGGCGTCCAGGGACTCACGCCATTCGGCGGTCTCCTGCGGGTCGCGGTCCGGGAGCTGGTCGAGCTCGCTCGGACGGATGCGGTGTGCGGCTTCGGTCATGTCATCGACTGTAAATCTGATCGATGATCGATCAAAGCTCGGGGGGTAAAGTCGGCACGCGGTGCCAAAGGTGCAGGCACGGGGTGCCGCCCACCTGCGTCTGAGGTGGCTCAGATGGGCGGTTCTTTGGGTGCGTTTCGGTCGATCTGTCTACTTACGTGGGGCGCAGCCCAGCACGTGGGCCTTGACCAGCTCCGCGACCTGCGGATCACGCCTGCGGAAGGCCTCGACGACGTCCTGATGCTCCTGGGCGAAGGCCTGCTGATGGGTCCCGAGCCACCGGATCGACAGCGAGGTGAAGACCTCGATGCCCAGCCCCTCCCAGGTGTGCAGCAGCACGCTGTTCCCCGCGGCGCGCACCAGCTCCCGGTGAAACGCCACGGTGTGCCTGACCTGCGCTTCTCCATCCCCCCGTGCGTCGGCTTCCCGCAGCGCCGTCACATGGGGCTCGAGCGCGGAGGCGTCCTCCGCGAGCGCCGGCGCGGCGAGCTCGGCGGCGATCGCCTCCAGCCCGGCCCGTACGGGATAGATCTCCTCCAGATCCGCCGCCGTCAGGCTGCGCACCCGGGCCCCCTTGTTCGGCGCGGACTCGATGAGCCTGAGGCTCTCCAGCTCCCGCAGCGCCTCCCGCACGGGCGTCTGACTCACCTCGAGCTCGGTGGCGATCCGCCGCTCGACAATCCGCTCCCCGGGCTTCCATCGCCCGCTGATGATCCCCTCCACGATGTGCTCACGGATGTGCTCCCGCAGGGAGTGCGCGATGGGCGCGACGGGCGGCATGGACATCAAGGGCTCCTCCGAGGGGGACCGCTCACACGGGCGGCGGGGACGGCCCTCATTATCCCGGGGAGGAGCCCTCTACGCGGGTCTGCCTGTGGATAACGTCACGGGTGACGTGGGATACGCGGTTTCCGCCGGGGTCCTTGGAGTCGTGGACGAGGATGGCTTGGGGGGATATCCCGACGCAGTCGTCGCCCTGTGGAGGACGTTCCAGGCGGGCGCCGTTCCCCTACTTGAGCTCCCGCAGGCGCTCCTGGAGGAGTTCGGCGCGGTCGTCCCTGCCGATGTCCGTGTAGATGCGGATCGCGCGGCGGAGGTACTTGCGCGCCGGTCTGCGCTGGTCCTGGGCGGTGTGGCATTCCGCGAGGCCCGTCAGGGCCAGGGCCTGCATGGTGCGGTTGTTCGTGGCGTGGGACAGGTCGAGGGCGTCGCGGTAGTGGGCTGTTGCGTGGTCGTAGCGGCCCTGGGCTCGGTGGGAGTCGGCGAGGCCGTTGAGGGCGTATGCCTGGATGAGGCGGTCGTTGGTGGCGCGGGCGAGTTCCAGGGACTGGCGGTAGTGCTTGATGGCTTCGGGGTGGTGGTCCTGGACTCGGTCGCAGTGGGCCAGGCCGATTAGCGCCATTGCTTGCGTG
Organism: Streptomyces smaragdinus; assembly: GCF_009604385.1. GTDB lineage: Bacteria > Actinomycetota > Actinomycetes > Streptomycetales > Streptomycetaceae > Streptomyces > Streptomyces smaragdinus. The sequence goes on along the minus strand of NZ_WEGJ01000003.1, from coordinate 11,608 downwards.
GTGCGGTTGTTGATGGTGCGGGCGAGGTCGAACGCCTGCCGGTAGCGGGCCGCCGCCTGGTCGTAGCGGTTCTCCGTGCGGTGGCAGTCCGCCAGGCCGATCAGGGCGTTCGTTTGCGTGGCGTGGTTGTTGCCCGTCAGGCGGGCTACGTCGAAGGCCTGTTGGTAGTGGTCGATCGCGTGGTCGTAGTCGCCTTGGAGGCGGTCGCAGTCGGCCAGGCCGACCAAGGCGCTGGCCTGGGTGGCGTGGTTGCCGGTCTCGCGGGCCAGCTCCAGCGCCTGCTGGTAGTGCTCCGCCGTCTGCTCGTAGCGGTTCTGGAGGCGGTGGCAGTGCGCGAGGCCGATCAGGGCGTACGCCTGTGTGGTGCGGTTGCCCGTGCTTCGGGCCAGCTCCAGCGCCTGCTGGTAGTGCTCCGTGGCCTGGTCGTAGCGGTCCTGGGGGCGGTGGCAGTGGGCGAGGCCGATCAGGGCGTACGCCTGGGTCGTGCGGTTGGTCGTCGTGCGGGCCAGTTCCAGCGCTCGCTGGTAGTGCTCGGCCGCCTCGTCGTAGCGGTCCTGGAGGCGGTGGCAGTCGCCCAGGCCCTGGAGGGCGTTCGCCTGGGCCAGGCGGTTGTTGGTGGTGCGGGCCAGCTCCAGGGACGCGACGTACACCATCGCCGCCGTGTCGTACTGGCTGTTGAAGCGCAGCCAGCGGGCCGTGGCTTCCGCGAAGCCGTGCGCGTCGGGCCAACGGTCCGCGAGGGCGGCGATCGCCGCCGCCTCGAGGTCGGTGGTGGATTCGACCAGCCATTCCCTGGCGCTCGCGGGGGAGTCGAAACGGTCGCCGGACGCCTCCTCCGTGACGATCTTCCAGGCGGCCGTCGTGAGGTCGGCCAGCTGCCGGTACAGCCGCGCCCGTGCCTCCCGGCGGCCGGGGACCTCGCGGGCGGCGGCGCGGACCAGGGGGAGGTACAGGTCGTGGAGGTCGGGGCGGGTGTGCGAGCCCTGGAGGAGGTGGAGGCGCGTCAGCCGGTCCAGGCGGAGCTCGGCGTAGCTGGGGGAGATGTCGAGCATCACACCGATGGTGGGCGCCGAGTACGTCCGGCCCGGATGCCAGGCGCAGGCCCAGAGGGTCTCCTTGAGGTCGTCGGGGAGGCGGTTGTACGAGGACTCGAAGGCCAGCCGTACCGCCGACTCCGCGCTCGGCAGCTCGCGGAACGGCTCCGGGCCGCCCGTCGCGTCCAGGATGGCCGCCGCCGACAGGGTGGCCAGTGCGGCGCCGATGGGGCGTAGCGCGACGGGGAGATGGCCGCAGCGGCGGGCGATCTCGACGAGGTCGGCAGGGGAGGCGGAGACCGGGCCCTCGGGGCGTTCCGCCTGCGCCATCGTCGTGAGCAGGTCGACGGCCAGCTTCTCCGGCAGCTCGCCGAGGCCGATGCGGATGTCCGAGGGGAAGTCGCGGCTCCGGCTGGAGATCAGCGCCAGGCACTCCGCGCCCTGGCCGGGGAGCAGGGGCGCGACCTGCTTGGCGTCGTGGGCGTTGTCCAGGAGCAGCAGGGCCCGGCGGCCCGCGAGCCACGCGCGCCACTCCTCCTGACGTGCCTGGAGGCCGGGCGGGATCTTGGGGTGGCCGACCTGGCTGAGCAGGGACTCGAGGGCTTCGGCCGGCTGGCGGATGCCCTCCGTCGAGGAGTCGTACGCGGCGGAGCGGGCGGCGGCGAAGCCGTGGAGGTCGATCTCGAAGGCGGCGTCGGGGAAGCGCTCGCGCAGCTCCGCGGCGGCCATCCGCAGGAGGTGGGTCTTGCCGCTGCCGCCCATGCCGTGCACGAGGCAGGAGGCGGGGCGGCCCTCGCCGGGGCGGATGCGTTCGGCGAGGTCGAGGATCTGGCGGAGCTCGCTGCCGCGGCCGACGTGGACGGCGTCGGGGGCCGTCAGGGACATGGGGGTGACGGGGGCGTCGGGCGCGCTGGTGCCGGGGGGCGGGGCCGGGGGGACGTACGAGCGGTTGCGGCCCACCACGATGCCGCCGCCGTTGTTGCGGGTGCCCAGCTGGGGCTCGGGGAGGGGGAAGCCGGCGACGGAGCGGGCGGAGAGGCGGTCGCGGAGGTAGGCGTAGAGGGTCGAGATGTCGAGGACCTCGAGCTGCTCGCCGTGGCGGCCGTGCGGGTCGGAGGGGATGGGGCCGGTGGCGCCCTGGCGGAGGAGTCGCAGGAGTTCGCCGGTGAAGGCGCTGTACTCGGCGTCCGGGGGACACATCGCGCGCTCCTCGCCGGAGGCGGCGGTCAGCACGCACGTACCGTCCATGTCGGCGAGGTCGATGAGGCTCGTCGCGGTGGGGGACGGGGAGCTGTCGCCGGACATGCCGCCGTCGATGGCTTTCCCGCCGTAACAGCAGTCGAGGACCACGAGCTTGCGGGCGGCGGGGGAGTCCTGGACGGCGCGGCGCAGATGGGCGTAGTCGAGCCAGGTCCAGGGGCGGTCGTAGTGCGAACCGGGGAGGGCGAGCATGAGCCGGTCGGCGTGGTCCGGGTCGCCGGTGCCGTGGCCGGCGTAGTAGACGAGGAGGGTGCCGGTGGCCTGGGCGGTCGTCTCGTACAGGTTGTCGGTGATCGCGGAGACACCGGCCTCGGGCTGCGAGAGGAAGAGGCAGTCCTCCTCGCGCAGCCGCCAGACCTCGTCCTCGAGGACGTGCGCGTGCAGCGACTCGAGGTTGGCCCGGACGGCGGTGAGCGGGTTGAGCCGGGCGTACTCGTGGGCGCCCAGGAGGATCGCCTTGGAGGTGCCCGGGACGGGGACGGTCAACGGGGCTCCCGGCCGGGCGCGTCGGGGGCCGTGGACCGGGCGCGTTCGTCCAGCGACCGGAGGATCCGCTCGATGTCCTGCGGGGATCCGCCGCTGACGGTGACCGGAGCCCCGTTCACCTGCAGCGTCACGGACACGGGGGCGGTCTGCGTACGCCGGGTGCCGAGCCAGGTGGCCACGGCGACGGCGAGCGATCCGTACGCGGCGGTGTTCGGCAGGATCAGGTTGAGCACATCGAGCGCCCCCATATGACCGTCACCCGGCCGTGTCGCGGGCTCCGCCGCCAGCCGCCTCGTCCGCGGATGCCGTTTGAGCGAGGCGTGCAACTGCGCGAGCGCGGCAGGGTCGTCCGGAACGCTGATCTGAACCCTCATGGAGCCCCCGTCAGGCCAAGGCATGGATACCGGCAGGCATGATGCGGCCGGCGCTGCCACCGAAGGTGCCGCACCCTGTGGGGGGTTCATTCGGCCTGTGCGGCGTTCGGTGGATGTTCTGCTGTGCCAGGGGACCGAGCCCTGCTCACCACCCGGTAATTCTGATCATGAACCTGACCATTCTAGGGCAGGCGGCGCCGAACCGCGCACATCTTCGGTACCGGGGACGGGCGGTGGGGCCGCGGCAGCAGAAGCGGGAGCGGCCTGCGACCGCTCCCGCTTCCCGATGCGTCAGGCAGTGGAGGCTACGGCTTGCCGCCGCAGATCACGCTGTACGGGCGGCCGATCGCCATCATCAGCTCCAGCGGCTCCGTGGTGCCCGAGGGGCACTGGGCCTTGTCCTTGACCAGGCCCATGACCTTGAAGTCCGAGTCGCCGGCGGTGGCGCAGGCGATCTCCTTGGCCGTGTTGTCGATGCAGTCGCCCTCGACCAGCTGGCCGCCGCCGGCGCCCGCGTCGCCGGGGTGGTCGCCCTTGAGGTTGCGGCCGCAGACGGTGGAGCTGGGGATGCCGCCGCCGCCCGAGCCGTAGGTCGTCTTGACCTCGATGATCGCGTCCGTGCCGGCCGGGCACTGGATGGAGTCCGGCATGAAGCTGCCGCCCATGACCTTCAGCGCCTTGAGGGTCGCCGCGGCGTCGTCGCAGTCGTACGTCCGGTAGGCGGTGCCGCCCTTGTCCTTGTCCGGTCCGCCGCAGCCGCCTTCCTTCCACTCCTGCGACGAGTCGGAGCCGGAGGACCGGGGGGACGACGAGTCGTCGTCCCGCAGCACCGCGATGGCGCCGGCTATGCCGAGCGCGACGACCACGCCGATCAGCTTGACGAGGACCGGCTGCAGCCGGCTGGGCCGCCGGGGCGGCTGCGGCTGCCCGGGCGGGAACCCCTGCTGGGGACCGTAGGGATTCTGCGGCTGCTGTGCGAACGGGTTCTGCCCCTGCGGCTGCTGCTGGTACGGATTCTGCGGCGGCTGCGGGTTGTTCTGCCAGGACATTACGGGTTACCCCCGGGGGACGGTCAGTTGGTACGGGGACGGCGATCCGTTCCCCAGCGCGCGTGCGGCGCACCAGGGGAGACAGGGCGGCGTCGCGAACGGTTCCGCGGGAGCATAGCGGCTTGAGCCTCAAGATCAGTTCACGCGTTCGACGGAGCTCCCCCGGTAGGGCGGGGGAGATCGCGTACGCGACGGGCCGTCAGACGGTCGCGGCGGGCAGGGTGGCCGACATCGTCAGCCGGTCGCCGCCCGGGCCGAAGCACTCGTCGCGCTGCTCCCCGGCCGTGAACCCGAGCGACCGGTAGAGCTGGATGGCCGCGGCGTTCTCCGGCTCCACGGTCAGCCGTACCTCGCGCAGCCCCATCGCCGCGGCCTGGCGGAGGGAGGCGAGCATGAGCCGGCGGCCGTGGCCGCTGCGGCGGCTGGGCTCGTCAACACCGAGGCCCAATATCCAGCCAAGTTCCGACGCACGGTTGGTCCCGAGCAGAACGTAGCCGTACAGGGAGTGCTTATCGGCCAACACCAAAAGGTTTTGGCCATGGACATCGAACAGTTGGCGCAATACGAAGAACGGGTAGTGCATTGGCCCGAACAACGCGCGGTCGATGCGGTCGAGTTCCAGAAGGTCCTCCTCAGTGGCGAGTCGTACCCCTAACGACGTGCGACTATCCCGATTGGTGAAGGTGATCTGATCCATACCGCTCCTTGTGGGGGCTAGGATTCACGTTGCCGAGACCCTCGCGCGCGTGAGCGAGAGGTCGCATTGCGGGTGTACTCTGCGGGTTTCCGTTTTGTCCAGACCGCGTGGCGGGTAGTCGTGCCCTCAAGTCGCACGCAAGGCACTACGCGTAAGGAATGCGAGATGGATCTCAAATCGGCGGGAATGGGCTCGGTCCGCAATCGCGAGGCTCCGTGGGACGACTTCGACTCGGGATCGTACGTCGATCACAACTACGCGAAGATGTGGCCCGTAGATCGCCAGATCATGGAGCTGATCAGGGACTTCTTCGCTGCCAACCACCCGTCGACGGTCCCCGCCAAGGGGATCGACATCGGTGCCGGGACCAATCTCTACCCCGCGTTCGGCATGCTGCCGTGGTGTGACGAGATCGTCCTTTACGAGAGATCGGCCAGAAACGTCGCCTGGCTCAGGGACGAGGTCCGTGACTACGGATCGAACTGGGATCAGTTCTGGGATGTGTTCCGGTCCGCGGAGGCGTATGCGGAAGTCGCCGATCCCCGTACGGAACTTCCCCGGCGCGCGATCGTGACTCAAGGCGATCTCTTCGAACTCGACGTCACCCCCCGCGGCATGGGGACGATGTTCTTCGTGGCCGAATCCATGTCCACGTCACATCAGGAGTTCGAGGACGCCGTCGGCTGCTTCATGCGCGTCCTCGCCCCGGGAGCCCCGTTCGCGGCGGCGTTTATGGAGAACTCCCGGGGGTATGAAGTCGGATCACAGATCTTCCCTGCCTGCAAGATCGTGCAGGATGACGTGGAGAAGGCACTGGCCTCGTACGTCCGGGAGGGTGAACTGGAACTTCACCGTCTCGGGCACGGGGCCGACCCGATCCGTGACGGTTACACGGGGATGATCCTGGCCTGCGGACGCCGCGCGTCCTGACAGGTGAGTGACACGTACAGACAAGGGGGAACCGGGGGATGCGGATCCAGCCTCGGCAGCAGCTGCTGGAGATCTGGGAGGCGCTCGCCGCCCACTCGTTCCGGAACGGCAAGTGGAACTGGGGCGAGACGGGCGGGCTGAGCAGTGTGGCCGACGCCGAGCGGCTGCTGTGCCTGATGTATCCGGCCACAGAGGTCCCGGCGTTCCGCCTGGATGATCCCGACACGACGGACCGGGATGTCCTGCAGGCGCTCGAGAGCGTCGGCGGCCGGCGGGAGATCCCCGTCCGGCTGATCGAGGCCCTCCAGTCGTACACGGACAACCACACCGCGAAGGACGGCACACCGAGCTTCGCCGGCGGCTACTACTTCGTCCCGGTCGAGACGGGCGAGGAACTCACGCCCGACCAGCGGGCCCTGGGCGTGGTCGACAGCTACTCCCTGGCCGTCACCCTCTGCCTCGCCACACTGGGCTTCCTCAAGGTCTTCACGCAGAAGCCGCGCCGGCCCGCCGTCCTCGCCGCCGCCGAGAAGCTGAAGGACGCCACCGAGACCCGGCTGACCGCCGCCCTGGTCTGCCTGCTGCGCAGCTTCACGGTCAACGTCTTCGACACCGACTCCAGCCGCGGCCGCGAGCTCGGCCGGCTGGTCAGCGAGGGCCGCGGCGCCGACCGCCAGGTGCTCCAGCAGCTGCACCGCGATCTGCGACCGGTGCGCGCGGTCATCGAGGACCGTCTCTCCCTCGGCCTCGAGGTCGAGGGCGGACTGGACGACGAGGGCCAGCTGTTCGAGTGCGGCTGGGGCTGGAGTGTCATCGAGGGCGCGCCCGAGGTCACCGTCGAATCCGGGATCGGCGTCCAGGCGGACGGCGTCGCGCAGGCCACGCCGTACCTGTACTTCACCGTGAACGCCCTGGACGGTCTGGCCGACCTCTACTCCGACCGTACGCTCTCGCTCGGTCTGCTCAACTCCGAGCAGCAGACCCTGGCCGAGGCGCTGCGACTGCGCTGGGAGATCACCCAGCAGTACTGGTCGACGCTCGCCCGCTTCGGCGAGGACCGCTGGCCGCTGGAGGACATCCCCTGGCGGGCCACCGGACAGAAGCAGGAGTCGCCGTACTTCTCCCTCTCCGTCGCGGCCATCGTGGTCCAGGACCTCGTCCGGCTGCGTGCCACGGACGACGACCTGACCCGTACGGTCGCCGTGATGGAACGCCTCGCCGAACGCGCCAGGATCACCAGCCGGATGGCCGAGGACGACCCCGTGCTCGAGCTGCACAACCCGGGCGTCAAGCTGTCGCTGGCCGGCTCCGACAAGCTCGGCCCGCTGATGACCTGGACCGCGCCGGACTTCTCCGCGCAGCTGCTCAAACGCTGCATCCAGCTGTGCACCCTGTCGCGCAACCGCGACTCGCACGACCGGCTGCTGCGCCTCGCCGAGCGGGTGCTGGGACATCTGTGGCGCCGCCGCCGCACCGACCGGGCCGGTGCCCGGCTCTGGGACGACATCACGGGCGTGTTCCCGCAGGGCACCCCGCTGGTCCCGGTGTCCTGGAGCAACACCGAGCGCATGACCGAGTGCATGGTCGCCGGGCGCAACCTCTACCAGCAGGTGCCGATCCGCAGCACCGAACTCGCCCAGCTGGCGCGCGCCCTGCTCAGCGAGGCCGGCCATCTGTACGGGAACGAGCTGCTGGAGCCCTCGTCGTCGGAGGGCGGGTCCCGCAGCGCCGCGCTCAAGAGCGTCGAGGGCAAGCTCAACCGCTCGACCAGGCTCCTCGACGACCAGCCCGGCACGGCCGGCGCCCTGGCCATGCAGGCGCTCACCGAGCTGGACAACCTGGCCAGTGGCCGCCGCGCGGCCGTCCGGGGGATGTGAGCCGTGCTCCTGTTCTCGGCCTCCGACAAGGGAGGCACCGGCCGCTCCGTGACCAGCGCCAACCTCGCCTACCGGCGGGCGCTGTCCGGCGACGACGTGTGCTATCTCGACTTCGACTTCGGCTCGCCCACCGCGGCGGCCGTCTTCGACGTGCCGCGCGTGGTGCGCGGCGTGACCAGCGGCGGGCTCCACTCGTATCTCCAGGGCGACGTCCCCGAGCCCATGCTCGTCGACGTCTGGGCCGACACCGAGCACGAGGCCCTGCGCACCCGGCCGCTCGGCTCGGGGCGGATGGTGCTGCTGCCCGGCGACAGCGGCGGAGGTGAGTTCGCCCTCGGCCACGACACAGTGGGCCGCTGCGTCTCCCTGCTGCAGCGGCTCGAGGAGGAGTACGACCTGGTCATGGTCGACCTGAGCGCCGGACGGTCGTACGCCGTCGACATGGTGCTCGCGGCCACCGCGCAGCCCGGCCTCGCCGAGCTGACCAGCCGCTGGCTGGTGTTCCACCGCTGGACCCGCCAGCACGTCATCGCCGCCTCCGGCCTGGTCTACGGCGATCGCGGGATCCTCGCCGCGGGCGTCGGACACGGGCACGACGGCGACGAGCTGCGCGAGGCGATCCGGTTCGTACGGGCGGCCGTCCCGGACCCCGAGGCCGTGCCGTGGAACCAGGTGCCGGCCGCGCAGGTCTCGTGGATGCGCAAGTGCGACGAACAGCTCATGGATCTCGCCGCCCGGCTCGACGCCGCCGACAGCCGGCGGCTCGGTACGGTGCCGCTGGAGCCCGTCCTGCAGTGGCGGGAGGTGCTCATCACGGACGAGGACGCGGACAGCGGTGTGGCCAACACCGCCACCCGCGACGCCCTCGTCGAGCTTGCCGGGAAGCTCACCCTGGACGAGGAATGGGGGGAGCGATGACCAGCGTGTTCCACGAGACGGCCGCCGAACCGCAGACGCGGTCCGTGCCGCTGTCGCACGTCTCACTGGAGCTCGGCCACCTGTACATGGAGGACTTCGCCGGCGGCCCCGAGCGGCTGCGGGAGCACTTCGCGAAGATCGCGCCCTGGGCCGAGACGGCCCGCGCGGCGGCTGCCGCGGCGGTTCCGCGCGGCCGGCCCCGGATCAGCACGTGCTTTCTGATCGACGACTACTTCACCCGCTTCTCCTCGCCCGCCGAGCTGGTGCCGATGGTGCTCGAGGCGGCGAAGGAGTCCGGACTCGTCATCGACTACCTGGCCCGCGAGTCGGCCTGCGCCCGCGCCGGTGAGACCGATGTGGCCCGGGTCGTCGAGCAGCGGCTGGTGGAATCGCCCGCGCCCGGCAGCGACGGACGCCGGCCGCCGGCGGGCGAGGTGGGCTGGCTGTCCAACGGCGCCCGCACGCCCGGGACCAGCCCCCTGGACGTACCACTGCAGGCGCTGAGCCCGCGGACGCCCTGGCAGCCGCCGCGGGAGACGGCCGCGCGGCGGCACTCGGTCTTCGTCGACGTCGAGTTATGGGACGAGCCCGAGCAGCGGCGGGTGTGGTCCTGCCCGTTCCTCGCGGCCGTCTGGCAGCTCGCCCGGCTGGGGCTGCTGCGCCACCGCGGGGAGCCCCTGCTCGTACCGCAGGACCACCCCGGGGCGTTCCCCGAGGACTGGGACGCCCTGCCGTCGGTGATCCGGCTGAACGAACGGGCGGCGGCGTTCAGCGCGTACCGCATCTGGTCCCTGCTGCCGTCGCGCTTCCTGCCCGTCGAGCACGCCGTACGGGTCATCCTCGAGCAGACCGAGGTCGAGCCCGGCCCGCTGGCCCAGGCCGCCGAGCGGGCCATGGCCGAAGGCATCACGCTGCCGGAGGAGATCCCCGACCGCATCGCCTACGTCTTCCTCCCGGAGTCCTGATGCGGGCCCCGGGGGCGGAGCCGGGCCGCCCGGAGCTGCTCTGCGGCGAGGTGCGCACCGCGCTGCTCCACTCGTACGACCCGGTGCCCCACTCCAGCGCCGCCCAGCTGCTGAAGCTGCGCGGCGACGCGCCCGTACTGCTGTCGGAGCGCCCCAATCTGCACGCCCGCTCGCCCGAGGTGCTCACCGGCGTCGACTGCGTGCTGCCCAGCGTCAGCGGCGCCCGCACCCGCTGCGTCGGTACGGTACGGGCCCGCGCCTGCGTCAACGACGGCCGGGTGCTGCAGGCCGCCGGCTACTTCGGGGTCGCGGTGGCGCAGGGCGGCGAGCGGCGGCAGTGGAGCCACTATCTCGCCCGACCCGGCACGGTCGAGACGTTCGGCCGGCTGCGGCACGACGACATCGTCCGCGGCTTCCTCGGCACCGGCCAGACCGCGGCCGGGGTGCTCGACGCCGGCGCGACAGCGGAGCGGCTGCTCACCCGGGTCACCGCGCATCCGGCCCTCGACGGGAACCGGCGGGTGCCGTTCAAGTCCCGTCGTACCAGACTGCGCTGGACCGCCCGCGCCGCGCCGGACGGCGAGGCGGTCATCGAGGGCTTCACCCTCGCCGAGGGCGGCCTGCGGACCCTCGCGCTGCGGCTGCCCGCGAGCACCCTCGCCGCGCCGGGCGTCGTCGCCGCGTTCTGCGAGGACATCGCCCAGCACGACTGGCTGCTGACGAACCTCGTCCACCTCGTCGAACGCGGCCGGCTCGGCTCCGCGGACCGCGCCCGGGCCGTCCGCTCGCTCAGCCCCGCCATCGACCAGCTGCTGCACCTGTGGATGCCCGGAGCCCGGGTGGCGAAGGAACTCTCCCCGCTGTGGGACGTGCTGGAGGGCGAGCCCGGGTTCTCCCGCCAGTGGCAGACCCTGGTCCAGCGCATCCGGGACCAGCTCGCGCTCCACACCATTTCGCTGCTGCACGCCGAGCGGGTACCCGCGGAGCATATGACGACCCACTAGGGGGAGGACCCGGAAGATGGACCGCTCACGTCAGATATCGCCGTTAGTCGTCAAGGTGCTGATCACGCTGATCGTCGGCGGCCTGACCTATCTCGTCACCAACGGACTGATCAGCGAGGACGGGAATCCGAACGCCGAGGCGTCCCGGTTGATCATCACGATCTTCTTCGCGGGCGCGGCCATGATCGTGCAGTACATGGCGGAGTTCGACCACCGGCTGCAGGACGTCGACCGCCATATGACGGACAACTCCGAGCAGATGAAGGACACCGTCCACGAGGGCTTCAAGGACATCAACGAGGCCACCCGGGTCTTCGGTGCCCTGCAGACCCATCCGCTGCCGACCGAGGGCGTCGTCCAGCTCGTCCAGAACGTGGCCGACATCAGGGCCGCGGGCAGCTCCCTGATCAGCGACTTCGCCCGCCGGGAGATCGACCGGGTGGCGACGCTGATGCGGGAGCTGAAGGCCGACCAGGTGGAGTACGAGGGGGAGGACCGGGACTGGATGCTCGGCCTCACCCGGTGCGCGGCCCACTCCATCGACGCCATCAGCACCGAGGTCGACCTGCTGTTCTGGCCGAGTGAGCTGGGCCGGCGCTATCTGACGGCGCAGCGGGAGGCGGCGCGGCGCGGGGTGTCCGTGCGGCGGCTGTTCATCGTCGACGACCGCGACAGCGTGGACGACCGGGTCCGCGACCAGTGCTGGGGCCAGCGGGAGCTGGGCTTCGAGGTGCGGGTGGCGTTCAAGAAGAACCTGCCGCTGGGGGCCGACCCGATGTACGGGTTCATCGTCTTCGACCAGACGGTGAGCTACGAGGTCGTCCCCGAGGACGGCGCCCGCTCCGAGGTCCCGTCCGTGGCCGCGACCAGGCTCGTCCTGCGCGAGGACCGGGTGGCCAACCGGGTGGAGCGGGTGGAGGAGCTGTGGGAGGTGGGGGTGGAGCTCGAGGAGCTCTGAACCCCTGTAAGGCCGCGGCCCCGTGTTGGGGGTGTCGGAGACGGCCGCGTCCAGTG
>NZ_WEGJ01000029.1 GCF_009604385.1 Streptomyces smaragdinus | reverse complement strand
GCGGTCACCTGGGGGCAGATCGCCGACATCCTCCAGCAACGGGGCGAGACCGACGAAGCCCTACGGATCCGCCGGGAGGTCACCCTGCCGGTGTACGAACGGATCGGCGACACCCGCGAGGCCGCGGTCACCTGGGGGCAGATCGCCGACATCCTCCAGCAACGGGGCGAGACCGACGAAGCCCTACGGATCCGCCGGGAGGTCACCCTGCCGGTGTACGAACGGATCGGCGACACCCGCGAGGCCGCGGTCACCTGGGGGCAGATCGCCGACATCCTCCAGCAACGGGGCGAGACCGACGAAGCCCGCGAACTGCACCTCAAGCGACTGGAAGCCAATGAACAGCTCGGCAATGTGGAGGGCATCGCGGCAGCCAACTGGGACCTTGCAGGCATCGATCTGAGCCGCCAGGATCTCGCCGACGCATTACCAAGGCTGAACATCTCCTTCCAACTCCTCCTCAAGCTTCAGCGGGCCGACGGCATCGCGGTCGTCGGGGCAACCTGGGGACAGCTCCTGCTACATGCGGGGGAGCGCGAACAAGCGCGTCACGTGCTTCAGGCAGCCCAAACCGCTGCCGCCAAGATCGGGCACACGGACCTGGTCGACCACCTCGATGAACTGTTGAAGACCACGAACGACGGAGATGAGGAATCATGATCATCGAGCTTGTCGGAGCGGACACCGAAGCCGCCGGGAAGAGCATCAGCGAGTTGACCGCGAGCTGGGGCTACCCCGCCGAGCCCGTCCGGGCGGAGAAACCGGCTGAGGATCCGGACACCAAGGTCGTCGATCCGGTCTCGCTGGCCGCCCTCATCGTGTCCATCCCCTCGGCCGTGCTCGCGGTCGCGGACATCACCGACCGCATCCGCAATCGGCGCCGCGCCGGCGAGCTCATCGAACGCGCCCGGGAACTCCAGGCACAGCAGGCAACGGCACGCCTCGTCCTGGAGGACCGCTCCGTCGACCTCGCCACGCTCACCCCCGACCAACTCCTCGACCTCACCGCCGACGAGCAGTGAACCGCCGCGCCTCGGACAGCCGCACGGCGCCGACGTCCGCAGCCGGCTGACCTGGCCGGCTGCCGCACGCCGCAGCAGCGATCCTGCGCCACCCGGGCCGATAGACCACACCGGCCCAGGTGACGGGATCCCGCGCTCAGGTCGAGGCGCTACGCCGGAGGCGGACAGCTTCCGTGGCTCCCACACCAGCGGTATCGCCCCGCTCGACGGCCACGTGCCGCCGCCGTAGCAGCTCATCGCGCTCCATCAATGGGTACATCGAGAACCAAAAGCGCCCCGGCTGAGCCATCCCGCCCGGCTCCGCCAGGCCCCAAGCCGCCGGGCATGCGGCGCCAGGTATGCGAGGCGACCTCGCGCATGCGGGGCCCGGGAGGGCAAGGGCGACATCACAGGGCGTTGCCGCACAGCTCTGTGCGCACACACCGGTGCGCTAACCTCGTGTCACACAAGTCAGAGATTCGAATACTGCAGCCGATTACTCAATTGCCTAATAGTCTAGATGTCTAGCTTAGGGTCGAATATGACCGATTCGCCGTGGACCATCGACTCCATCGCCCACGCGCTCCCGCACCCGGAACTCCGCGCGGCTTTCACCCGTGAGGTGACCTTCACCGACGTCACCCAGCTCCCCGCCATCCTCGAGCGATGGCAGCGGACCGTCGAAGCCCTTGCAGCCGAACAGCCCCGCGTCGAGGACCTGCGCGAGTACGCTCTCCGACACGACGGCGCCCTGCCGTCGGACCACCGGGAAACCCCCGAGTCGCGTGCCCGCTTCGACGACTGGGAGGCCCGCATGCGGCAGCTACGCGAAGGACACAACGCGGCGTGACCTGGCACTTCGTCCGAAGCGAGTTTGCAAGAGGGCTCATCGAGGACATGCCCCTCGAAGCGCAGTTCGCGTTCGCTGACCTGCTCCCGCACCTCGAGCAAGACCCCGATACGGTGACGGAAGCCCACGGCCTCGACGTACCCGGCCCCGTCCGTATGCGCTCCACGGTGCTGCCGGGCACCCTCGCCGTCTTCCTCATCAGCGACACCACGGGGGAGATCTCCCTGGTGCAGGTCACCACCATCCCCTGATCACACGCACGAAGCAGCTCCGGCCGATCGGGCCGGAGCTGCTTTGCGTCCGGGACTACGCGGCGGGTCAGGCTTTCTCGCCGACGTCATGGTGTGCCGCCGGCGATCCAGCCATGCCCATGATGCGATCGCTCCAAGCTCCTCAAGCATCACGTGACGATTGAGAACCGAGCGGGTATCGTACTACTCAAGCGTCACGTGACGATTGACGGAGGAGTGCTGTGGCAGCGTGTTCGGTATGCGGCGGGACACTTCCCGCCCAGCGCGGGCCGCGGGCTCGCCAGTACTGTTCCCGGGCCTGCCAAGCCAAGGCGTACCGCGACCGTCAGGCGCGAAGCCTGGCGGCCCGGCTCGCCAACGGCAACGAGCCGGAGCTCGTGGCGGCGCATGCCGGTGCATCCGCGATGGAGCTGGCCAACAACCTGGCTGCCTCCGCCCGGCGTCTCGCCGACGCCCTGAACAATGGGCTCCCCGCGGACGACGTCGACCTGCGCGTCGTGACGACGATCCCGCCTGTTCTGACGGCCCGGGCACGACAGGCAGCAACGGCTCAACAAGTCCCGAGCACTGCCCCCGACCACGTCCGTACGACGACCGCTCCCGTCGCTCCGGACGCGGCCGCGCCCTCAACTCGCAGCACCACGCCCGCTGAATCGTCACGTGATGGTTCAGCAAGGCCCTCCAAGCGGCCCGCCGGCACCCCGAAGAGGACAGGATCCGCCCGGCGCACGCGGCTGTCGCAAAAGGCGGCGCGCGCCGTCGCGGACAGCGCCCGCTTGGTCAAAGGTGCGGATCACCGGGACACCCACCGCTGGGACTTGATCGCCGAGAACAGCTCCGTGCTGGGGCACGTGGAGCCGTCGTACGGCGGTACCGGCCGGCGCAACGGCTGGACGTACCGCCTCGCCGGCTCCTTCCCGCCCGCCGGTCCGTACAAGACGCGCGAGGACGCCGCGCTGCAGTGCGCACTGGCCTGGGTCCGTGTCGCCACGGCTCCGGTACGGCGCGCCCTCGCTGGAGACTGAACATCAGACATCACTCGCTCAAGTGAACGAATTTATGCAACAGGGCAGCCCGTAAGCATAGGTACAGGATAATGACAGTTATCCTGTACCTATGAGTGAGCGGGCAGATTCCACCTCCGAACCGGACGACACACCGGGCGTGGTCCTTGACAGCGCCATCGGAAGCGAACTCGCGTTCCCGAGTGCCGATCCGCGGCAGCACTGGCCGCTGCACGCCCGCCGGTTGTACGACAAACTCATCGCGATCTACGGCGAAGGCGACGCACTACCCACGGTGGCGGCCGCCTGGATCGCCCGGCAGCGCTCGGCCAACACACAGAAGACCTACGCGCGCGGCTTCACCGTCTTCGAGGCATACGTCCGCGAACACGGCGTACACCCGTTCGCAGTGACGTTCATGCTCGCGGACACCTTCCGCCTGTACCTCGAGACCGCCCCCACCCTCATCCGCGTCAAGGGCGGCGCGAAGAACGAGTTGGCCGCGGCCGGCCCACCGCGCTCAGACGCCTCCCGGGCCAACGTACTTTCCGCAGCAAGCTCGTTCTACGACTACACCCTCCGCCTCGACGGCCTGCCGGTAGCGAAGAACCCGTTCGCCGCGGTGCTGCGCCCGGTCATCGACCCGGACTACTCGGCCACCGAGGGCCTGACCGAACAGCAGACCGCGCTCCTGCTGACCACCGCCCGCGACGCCCACCTGCCGGCCAAGTACCGCCCACGGGCGTACGCGTTGCTGCTCGTGCTGTACGGACTCTGCCTGCGCGTGGACTCCCTGCTCGCCGCCCGGGTCGAGGACCTCGGCCACGACCGCGGCCACCACACCCTGGACGTACGGCTGAAGGGCGGGTCACGAAAGAAGAAGCCCGTCCCCCCGTACGTCTACGACGCCCTGATGACCCATCTGAACGGCCGCACCTCAGGCCACCTGTTCTGCACCGCCTCCGGAAAGCCCCTCGACGAACCGGCTGTCTGGCGACTGATCCGTTCCCTCGCCAAAAGAGCCGGACTACCGCAGGCCACCTCCATCCACCCCCACGTCATGAAGCACAACGCCATCACTCACGCCTTGGCCCGCCCCGGCGCCCGCATCGACAAAATCCAGTCCTGGGCCGACCACCAGGACGCCCGCACCACCCAGCGCTACAACCGCCGTAAAGAACTCCTCGACGACAGTCCCAGCTACGAACTCGCTGCAGGTCTCGCACACAGGCTCATCTCAATGCAGGGTTTCTCGTGAATCAACCCAAACAATCCGTGGGATTTTACGAACTGTCGGATCAATTTTTGGCACCCCTCCTGGGATTACTGGGCGCAGAACATCAAAGATTCGCTCCATCGTTCGATCGGAATATCCGGCCATACTCTCGCTAGCCTGCAAAAAAATGGCCCCCCCTCTCAATTTACTCACCTTGTAAAATGCCTCAGATCTCACCAGGGCGTCCACCCCTCCCAATCGCTCACCAAGGTCGGCCGATAGTACTGTCACCCAGGAGTACCCTCGAAGAATTTCCCTTCCATTTCTAATGGAATTTCGAGTACCGCCTCTGCGTAGAACAGTATCCAATCCAGTTTCTCGGGGACCCAAAAGATCGTCGGTGATATGCCCGAACGTTACCCCATCGCGACTTGCAGTCTTGCGGAAGAAACCTACCCAAAGTTCGTTTTTGTTTATCGCACTCGGAAGCAAATGAGAGCCGAATGTGGAAACCGCTTGGAGTTGCGCAATCCATGGATATTCCTCATCGACCGATAGGGTCAAATCCAGTCGATCAATCCCATTTTCATAAGGGATGCCATTACTGTCAAGTCGGCACAGGGTGAGTCTCGCTCCATCCGGAAAATAACTTACTTCATTTCTCATCCAGCGCAATGACGCATCCGAAAGCGGCCGACTTTCTGCGATGCTTCGATCGGAATTCCAAACATGCACTTCACCCCACACGCTAAAGGGAAGACCGTGAGCCTCATTCCATTCGTTAGGCCTCATCATCGGGAATGATTTGAGCGCGGCCTGCCACTCTTTCGGAGCCAGATTTTCAGCCCCGGAAGTCAGCCAGTGAGCTGATGTGGTTGGGAAGTCTCGCGCTCCTGCAGAGTCGAAATCGATCATCGCGCTGAGCATCCGGGTATCATCTTTCATTCAAACCTCTCATAGTCGCAAATCAAATCTTACCGCCATAGATTAGGAGCGTGGTGGTCGCAGCAGCACGACCACCACGCTTCCCTTTCATCCGTGAGTCATGCGCAGCCCGCTAGGCCACCAGCCCCCATGCCCCGCTTAGCATCGTGCCAGACAGGGCGAAGCTGGCCGGGTCATCAAGCACCCCGACCCCTCCAGTTGCTACATCCTCGGCAACAGTTCCCACGCCAATCCCAATCGCACCCACGGTCAGGCCAGCCGCAACTACTACTTCACCGACCGAAGTTCCGTCTCCTTCAGTCTTCTCCTTCTCTTTCTCCTTTTTTTTGTCTTCCGCATACCACCTGATTCCTGGATGTGTATTCTCATTTCCCGACCAGGCGGAAACAGGATTACCTCTCGGACTCTGCAGCTTAGAACTAGGGAGTCCGAAGCCCGGCTTCACTGTGACATCTGGCGCGTAGTGATTATACTCGTCCTGCAGCTTGTCTATGTATCGCTGAAGCTGCTTCGGCGCCTGAGTCCAGTGGGATTCCATATTACCCTTTTCGTTCCATTCGGTTTGACCTCCCCGAGATTTTATTTCCCAAATCCACACTTCATTCTTGTTCGCCCCCGTACCCGTCAGAATTATGTCGGCGTAACCCATAGGTTCGCCCTTCTTCCCAGAGTACGGGATCACGTTGTCCAGGCGACTTACAGTTATCGTTCCCGTAATCCCTTCAAGTTTCATTTGCGCTTCGATGAGCGGGACAGTGTTCGCCACAACCAGATCGTGCAAACTGGTGAAGTCGAGCGGCGAATACCGACTTCCATCCGGCTCTTCGGCTATTCGATGGCCGTCGAGCTCAACGAATGATGCGGGATTCCCTCCAGCGAAGGCGTATCGGTTTCCGGTGTATGGATCCGCGCCGAGATTCATGTCGGCGAGGGCCCCACTGTACGCGTCTCGGGTGGTGAAGCGATTCAAGCCCGGGTTGTAGTCGCGGAATCCCATGTCGTAGGTTCCGCTAGCGGCGTCCCAGCGCTTCGAGTTGAAGCGGTAGGGGTTGTATGCCTCCTTGGAGGGGTTATCGGCTTCAGGCTTGTCAATTCCGGTGAATTCAGCGTTGTCGTTTTTGCCGTAGGCGGTGTAGCCGTAGGTGGCTTTACTATTTCCGTTTTCATCCGTAAGGGTTTCGGTGTCCGTGTGGCTGTTGTACCCGTAGACGCCGAGTTCCTCGGTGTCGTCGCTTTTGTGTTTCAGTTGCGACAGGCGTTCGCCCCAGGGGCTGTACTGAAACGACTTGGCGACTTCACCGGCAACAACCTCACTGAGAACTTCGCTGGAAATGCCGAGGTAGTTGTAGTCGGTAGTCTTGCCGCTTTCGGTCTTGGACGCAGTGCGATCCAGAGGATCGAAGGTGTAGGTAGACGTCTTCGTGGTGCCGTCGTCCTGAAGCTTGGTGTGCTTGATGATGTGGTCGTAGCCGTCGTAGTCGCTGTCTTCCAGGATCTTTCCGCCAGAGGCCACGGTGTCGAGGCGGCCGTAGGCGTCGTAGTTGTAGCTGGCGCTGGTGCCGGCGCTGGTGGCGCTGAGAAGACGGTTGCGGTCGTAGGTGAACGTCGTGGTGACGTTCTTGATGGTCTGGGTGGTGACGTTGGCGTTGTTGTCGTGGATGTAGGTTTCGGTTCCTGCGCCATTGCCGGTTTTGACGGCCTGCTTGAGGCGGTCGGCGGGGTCGTAGGTGTAGTTGGTGGTGGAGGTGAGGTATTCGGTGTGGATGTCGGCGTTCATCTTGCTCGCCACGTCCTGTGCCTTGTTGCCGTTGGCGTCATAGGCGTAGGTGTGGGACGAGACAAGGACTCCGCCGGGCTTTTCCTCCTTCTGGGTTTTGAGAGCGCCGTTGAGGTAGTAGGTGTAGTCGACCGTGTTGTCGTTGGCCTTGATCTCGTGAAGCCTCTGACCCCGGTCGGTGTAGGTGTAGCTGGTGGTTTCCGGATCGTCGTCCGCGGCCGACTCGCCAACCTTCACCGTTTTGACCAGGTCGCGTAGGTCGTAGGTGTATTCGGAGTACTGCTGGGGGTGGCTGACGGTTTCCGGCAGGCCGTTGGCGTCGTAGCCGAATTCGGTGGTCTTCTTTACCGTGCCGGCCAGCAGCTCCTCGAGCTTGTTGAGCTGGTTGAGGCCGGTGTAGCTCATCCGGTAGGTGTCGATCTTGGCTGTGGATGAGGTGTCGGTGAGCTGGGTGAGGTTGCCGTTGAGATCGTAGGTGTAGGCGGCGTCCTTGTGTTCGTTGTCCGTCTCGGTGGGGGTACGGACCAGCTTCACCGCATCCGCCACCACGATGCCGGTGGCGTTCTGGGCCAGGCGGATGGTGTCGGTGTTGCCCTGCTTGAGGGGGTAGGAACCGAGGCTGACCCACGTGCCGGTGTTCTGGGTCTGGTCGACCGTCTTGTCGGTGGCCGTGCCGTCGTGGGTGATGGTGTACTTCGCGGTGGTGGCGGCGCCGGTGACCTCGGGGAACTTGGCGTAGACGGTGTAGGTGCCGTCGGCCGGGGTGTTCAGGTTCCAGGTGAAGGTGTCGGTTCCGGTGCCGGCGGTGTGGGCGCGGTGGTCGTGGCCCTGCTGGCCGGCCGCGGTGGCGGTGCTCCAGGTGCCGGTGGCTGTGGTGGTCTGGGTGTCGGAGTTGTCGGTGACGACTACGTCCTTGCCGACGGGGACGCCGGTGTCGGAGCGGGCCTGGAGGCTGCCGTCGGGGTAGTAGGACCAGCCCATGGTGCGGGTGGAGTCGCCGCCGGCCGAGGTCAGGGTGCGGGACTGCTGCTGGCCGAGGTCGGTGTAGTCGTACTGGGTGCGGATGTCCCAGGGGTCGGTGGAGGTGTAGGTCCAGCCGTTGTCGTAGTAGGTGTAGTCGGTGTCGTTGCGGACCGTCTGGCCCTCCGACGGGGGCAGGGAGACCTTCGTGACCCGGCCCACCTTGTCGTACACCGTTTCGGTGTAGACGTCGTCCCGGTTGTAGCGGGAGTCGGCGGGGTCGTAGGGCTGGAACTGCTTGACCGGCCGGTTGAGCTTGTCGTACTCCGTGCGGGCGACGAAGTCGTCCGCGACGCCTGGCGTGTTCACGCCGCGCGGGGTGATGACCTTGGTGCGGTTGCCGGCCGCGTCGTACTCGAACTTGGTCGTGCGGATGGTGGAGCCCTCGTACGGGGTCTTCACCTCGGCGGGGACGCCGCGGGGGTCGGGGACGATCTCGGTGGTGTTGCCTTCCTGGTCGGTGGTGGATTTGACGACCGAGTCGAGGTCGTAGACGGTCGTGGCGGACTTGCCGGCCGCGTCGGTGACCTTCCAGGCGCGGTGGTTGCGGTCGTATTCCGTGAGGGTGGTGTAGTCGTCGGTGTCGGGGGTGGCGTTCTTCTTCGGGTCGACGACCTTGGTGAGGTTGCCGACCTCGTCGTAGGTATAGGAGACCGTGTCGCCCTCGGCGTTGACCACGGACGTGAGCTGGTAGATGTCGTCGTAGTGGTTGGTGGTGACGTAGTCGGTCAGGTCACCGGTGGTCGCGGCGCCCTTGGGCTCGGTGGTCGTGAGGAGGTTGCCGACGGTGTCGTAGGTGTAGACGGTCTTGCGGCCAGTGTTGTTGTTGTCCGGGCCGATGGCCCAGGAGACCTGGTCAGCGGCGTCGTACTGCGCCCGGGACACCGCGCCGGTGGGTGCGGTCGCCTTCGTGACGTTGTCGTTGGCGTCGTACTCCGGCGCCGGCGTCGTGATGAACTCGCCGTCGTCCTGAACCTTCGGGACAGTACTGACCTTGGGCCGGCCGAAGGTGTCGTAGGTCTGGCTGGTCTCCTTCTCGTTGGCGTCGATCACCGATTCGACCTGGCCGCGTTCGTCGTAGACGAACTTGGTGGGCTCGCCGTACGGGTCGGTGATCGTCTGCGGGTAGCCGTTGGCGTCGAAGCCCGTGTTCTGTGAGGCGTTGCCGCGGGCGTCGGTCGCCTTGGTCAGCTGGCCGTAGGCGTCGTAGTCGTACTTGACCGTGGGCCCGCTGGTGGTTGGCGCACAGACGCTGGGGTCGGTGGGCCAGGTCGCCGTGCCGCGGGGGTCGGTGACGGTCTTGAGGTTGCCGTAGCAGTCGTAGCCGAAGGTGGAGGTGCGGCCCTGCGGGGAGGTCTTGCGGACCAGGTCGGCCGCGTAGCCGTCGAGCCGGGTGCGGTACTCGTACTTCGCGGCCCCGGGCAGGCTGGTGTCGTTGGCCGGGTTGCAGTAGAACGTGGCGACCAACCACTGGGAATCCCAGTCATCGGTCTGCTCCGCGGACCACTGGCGCAGCGGGTAGCCGGTCTTGGAGTCGTAGCAGAACGTGCTCTTGGCGTGGTTGGCTTCCTCGAGGTAGGTGACGTTGTTGTCGGTGTCCCAGTTCAGCGTGGTGGTTTCGGCCTTGGCGTTGGTCACCTGCCTCTGGCGGCCGAAGTCATCCAGTACATAGTTGGTGGCGTGCGCCTGGGCGTCGGTGACAGTGGTGTCCGTGAATTCGTCGTTGGTCTCGTCCGGCTTGTAGGCGAACGTGGTGTCGTGGCCGAGACGGTCGTTGATCGTCTTGGTCCACCAGTGGTACTTCGGGTTGTCCTTGTCGTTGGGCTCGTTGTAGGTCAGCCGGGTCGGGTTGCCCCGGGGGTCGGTGGCGGTGACGAGTTTGACGTTCTTGTTGCCCTGGGTGGCGTCGTAGGTGAAGCGGAACACCTTGGGGGCGCCGTCGGTGGAGCCGACTCCGTCGGTGAACTGTCCGAGGAGGCCCTGGGTGGTGTAGTAGAACTCGATCTTGCGGCCGGAGATGTCGGTGACCGAGCGCAGGTGGTCGTAGATCTTGGAGTTGGTGAGCTTGCCGTTGTCGGTGACGAGGTCACCGGCGTCGTTGATGTACTGGTAGCCGTCCTGGCCCTTCTCCCAGTAGTCGACCGTCAGTGTGGTGCGGTCGGCGGGGTCGGTGATGTAGCGCAGGAACTTCGTCGGCTTGTTGTTGGATTTGCGCTCCTCGTACGAGAACGACATGGTGTTGCCGTTCTTGTCGATGGTCTGCGTCATGTAGCCGTCGCAGCCGAAGAGGAACCGGGTGCCGTCCGGGCGGGTCATCGTCCAGGCGTCGGGGACGGGGTCCTTGTCCGGCGTGCAGTCCAGGCCCGCCTTCGCGGTGAGCCGGTAGTGGACACCGGCCGGTGCCTTCCACGTGCCGTCGCCCTGCTTGCGGAAGACGTGCGTGGTGCCGTCGCCGTCCGGGAGGCGGACTTCGGTGGGGTTGGGGTTGGGGTGGAAGTCCAGCGGTGCGCCGAGGCGGACGGGTCCGGATGCCTGCATGGACCAGCCGCCGCCGGAGACCGTGTCGGAGGTGTCCAGGCTGTTGTAGGCGAGGCGGAAGAACGTGTTCAGGCCCCGGCCGGGGTTGGTGAACGCGTTGTACGACCACACGCTGTTGCCGGCGGCGAGGTTGTTCATCACCGTGGAGCCGGCGCCGGTGTTCTTGCCCGCGTAGGCGTAGAACTTCTCCAGCCCGATCTGGTTGGAGGTCGGGTCCTCCACCGCCACGTTCTGGGTCAGTCCCGGGGCACCGCCCGCGGTGTCGGAGAGCCAGGTGGAGGTGGTCTTGTTGTAGACGTCCCAGGTCAAAACCCAGTCGGTGCGCTTGTTGCCCTCGTCGGAGTTGGTCGGGGTGTTGACCTGCGCGTTGACGGTGGCCGATGAGCCCGGTGGGATGTTCAGCGGCAGGTTCGTCTGCAGCGCGGTACCGCCGCCGGGCGGCGTGGAGCCGTCGGGCAGGGTCCAGCGGTAGGACAGCACCCGCTCCACCGCGGAGGCGTTCCAGGTGGTGTTCGTGGTGTTGGTGACCGTGGTCTTGACCGTGTAGGTGGAGTTCGGGGTCATGCGCTGCGGGGTGGCCGGCGCGTAGTAGGTGTCCTCGGCGGTGGCGTCGACGTAGATGACGCGCATGAGCGGGCCGAGCTGCCAGTCGAAGGCCTCCGAGGACAGGAACACGGTGCGTTCCTGCGGCCCGCTGCTGGTCTCGTTCTTCAGTTTGATCATCGCGCCCTTGTTGGACGACGGTGTCTTGACCCAGTCCTGGACCATCTTGGTCGCGCCCCAGTAGTGCCGGCCCAGGTCGGTGGTGATCTGTGGCACGGTGTCGGAGACGGTGGCGGAGATGTCGCCGCCGGGGGTGGTCCAGCTGGTGGTGGCGTCGGCCTTGTTCCAGGTGGCGGCGGTTTCCGCGAAGTCGCGGGTCATGGGATGGAGCTCGTAGACCGCGCCGGCGGTTTCGCTGGTGGTCTGCGCCGCCCACATGTCCAGCTCCGCATCCACGACGGTGGCCGTGGTCGGGATGCCGGTGGTGGGGAACTTCAGCGCCGCGCGGGTGACCCCGTACAGGCCGGAGTTGTTGCCGACGGATATCCACTTCTGCATGATGCCGGCGGATTCGAGGGTGTCGTGGTTGGCGGTCGGCTGGAGGGACGACAGGGTGGTGTCGGTGACGCCGGCGTGGTTGCGGTCGGGGTCGCCCTGGATGAGTTTCATGGTGCGGCCGGCCTGGGGGATGCCCACGGCCCGCGTGGGTGAGGGCAGAAGGGCGCCGTTCTTGGTCTTGACCGCGATCATGTAGTAGTAGACGCGGCTGATCTGCTCGTCCGCCGACGGCGCAGAGGGGGTTGCGGTGGTGTCGGTGTAGGAGCTGGTGCTCTGACCCGCGATCGGGGTGACCAGGGTGCCCGGGCCGGGGGTGAAGGTGCGGGAGTAGGAGCGGTGCAGCTGGTACTCCACGAAGTTGTCACCCGTGTTGCCGGTGGTGTTGGAGTACTTGTTCCACGACAGCTCCGGACCGGTGGAGTGCACGGTCGTCGGAGAGGCCAAGCTGGAGCCGGCCTTGCCGTAGACGACGGTCAGCCGCGGCACCGTAGAGATCTCGCCGCCGTAGTTCCCGTCGCCGGCCTCGTACAGCGGCCCGCCCAGCGCCCCGTCCGCGCTCTCGTCCTCGGCTTTGATTACGAAGCCGTAGTTGGCGGCGGAACCGTCCAGCCACTTTTGGACCGTGTCCCCGACGGGGAAGTCGTGCCACTGGCTGTACTCGCCGATGTTCTTCACGATGGTCGACGGGTTGACCAGGCGGATCGCGTCCGCGATCGTCCGCTTGGTCGACGAGCCCGTGTCACCGACGACGATCTTGCCGGCCGTGCCCTTCTCGAAGAACAGCTGGCCGTTGGAGACCGGCTTCCACGCCGGCGCGCCGCTCGTGGTCTGGTCGACCGTGACCTGCGTGGTCTGCGGCGTGCTGTCCTCGGTGGAGTGGTTGAGGGTGTAGGGGGCGGCGCTGGTGGCGTCCGCCAGGGGCCCGACGTGCGCGTCGACCTGGTAGGAGGCCTTCTCGGGCACCGTGGGCTGGAAGGTGTAGGACTCGCCGGTGGCGGTGTTCTTGTTGGCGGCGAAGTCGTTGCCGATGTTGACGGCCCCGATCGTGCCCACCCGCGGCCACTCGCCCACCGCCGCCGTACCGGGATCGCCGTCGTCCAGCATCACCGAGGTGCCCGACAGCTCACCCACGAACGACGAGGTCTTGCTCCAGTTGGCGTCGGTCTCGTTCCACGCGCCGGTGGCACGGTGCGCGCCGATCACCACGTTCTGGCCGTTGCTGGTGTGCGACTGGTCGAAGTACACGGACATCCGCGCCGAGTCGATCTTCGTGCCGGCGGGAATGCTGTCCAGCGGGAACTTCAGCAGCGAGCGCGACAGACCCGTGTTGGTCTTGCCGACGGACAGCTGCCAGGTGCTGTTGAAGTTCGTCGTCGGCTGGTCGGACATGACCATCACGTCCTGCGACTCCGCCGCCGACGGCACGATGGTCACCGTCGGGTCCGCCGTCACCGGATACACGCGCTCCGGGGACGCGAGCCACTTCGCGTCCGGGGTGACCGTCAGCGTCCAGCCGCCGCCGGGGGCCTTGGCCAGCTTCTGGGTGATCTTCGTGGAGTAGGTGCCCCCGGTCGGGGACAGCCGGTCCTTCGCCGCGTCCGTCAGGTACGGGGCGGGAATCACCATCACCGGCTCGGTGGGGTGCTCGCCGAAGACGGCGATCGAGCCGTCCTTGCGCTGCTCGGGTATCAGACCCTTGTTCAGGTCGAGGGTGAAGGTGTAGGACACCGGGCCCTTCGGCGCCGCGTTGATGACCAGGTTCTCCTTCACCTGGCCCCGGCCCACCACATACTCGAGGTCCGTCTGGGGCAGCGCGTCCTTGTACGTGACGGTGTTGCCCTTGACCTGCGGGGTGAGGTGTCCGGCGTCCTTGAGGCCGAAGGTCACGCCCGCGCCGCCCGGGCCCTCGAACCGGGCCAGCCTGCCGGCACTGTCACCGAAGTAGCTGCGGCCCAGGTTCGTCGTGTTCGCCAGAGCGAACCCCTTGGCCTCCTCGGGCCGGATACCCGGGTCGATGGGCTTCCACCGGCTGCCCGAGCGGTACACGGTGGGCACCGCGGACAGCTCCGCCTCCACCCGCCCGTCCGACAGTTCGAAGAACCGGGCCGTGGGAGTGCGCCGGCCGGTGAGTTCCCTGACCCGCTTGGCCTCCGGCTCGGCCTTCCCCTTCGGCAGCTTCTCCCGGGACGGGATCTCCAGCTTGCCGCCCGGCGATGGATGGCTGTCGCCCTTGTCGTCGTCATCGTCGGAGAACCAGCCCTTGACGGTGTCGACGACCCCCTTACCACCACTGTTGCCGTCGGCGGCGAAGGCAACTTGCGGTAACCCGGCGGCAAGGACCCCTGCCACCGTGGCGCACGCAAGTGCCCGTTGAAGGTTGCGTTTCACGCGTTTCCTTCCGCAGCAGCACGCCCCACCTCGGGGCGTGCTTGACCCAGGCATGACAGCCCAATGGCTGCTATGCCCTGACAATCCCTCATAAAGCGAGGGGAGGGTGCACGCCCCAACGTGCTCCTCTCATCACTCAGCGCCACGGACGCCGCCAGCGTCACACCGAACAGGGGTTCTGTGACATGGATCACTAACGGTGCGTCAATTCGTCCAAATGTGCGGGGAGTTGCTCCACGTGATCGAACCACTACCTCTGGTGCCCGATCGTGGGGTCGGTGTATAACCCACTAGCCCGTGTGCGAGCGGTACGGACCAACCCGGTCCCGGCCGATCCCCACCGCCATGTCGGCACCGTCACTCACGTCCGGTGCGCACCCATGGCGCGGTGCACGCCGGACCTGGCTCGCACCCAGGAGGCCGCCGAATGTCCCGCCCGCGCACGTTGACCCGCGCCCGA
The DNA here is from genome assembly GCF_009604385.1 of Streptomyces smaragdinus. Lineage (GTDB taxonomy): Bacteria > Actinomycetota > Actinomycetes > Streptomycetales > Streptomycetaceae > Streptomyces > Streptomyces smaragdinus. Next base: position 74,771 of record NZ_WEGJ01000029.1, on the reverse strand, counting down.
CTCATCCTCGCCGCACCGGCCCTCGCCGGACTCCTCGTCCTGGCCGCGCCCCAGCCCGCAGCCGCTGCGGCAGCACCGGCCACCGCGGACTTCAACGCCGACGGGAAGGCCGACCTCGCCGTCGGCATCCCGCAGGCCGCCGACGCCACCATCGCCGCGGCGGGCGCGGTCTCGATCGCCCCGGGTTCCGCCACCGGCTCCAACGGCGCCGCGAAGATCACCATCACCCAGAACAGCACCGTCGGCGGCGTCGACGTCCCCGGCAGCTCCGAAGCGGGCGACAGCTTCGGCGCCTCAACCTCCTGGGGCGACATCAACGGCGACGGCCGCGCCGACCTCGCCGTCGGCGCCCCCGGCGAGGACGACACCAGCAACACCGACTCCGGCGCCGTCTCCCTCTTCTACGGCTCGGCCACCGGCTTGACCGCTGACCCCACCCACCGTCTCACCCCCGTCGCCAGCCGCACCTCCGGTGACCGCTGCGGCGAGGCCCTCACCGTCGGCGACTTCACCGCCGACGGCCACGCCGACGTCCTGGTCTTCTGCCCCGGCTCCTACCAGACCTGGTGGGTCGACGGCGCCACCGGCACCGTCCAATCCACCGCCCCCGCCCAAGCCCCCGAGGCAGCCTCGGCCCCCCTGTCCGCCACCGGCGCGGCGGCGGCCACGGCAGCCGACGTCGACAAGGACGGATACGTCGACGCTGTGGTCACCTTCCGCCAGTGGGACGGCACCAGCCCCCTGTACGTCCTGCCCGGCTCCCCCGACGGCCCCACCACCGACACCGCCTACGTCCTCGACAACGCCGGCGGCGCCTCCCTCACCACCGGCGACCTCAACAAGGACACCTACCCAGACGTCATCGTCGGCCAGCCCGACGACGTCACCGGCGGCCGCATCACCGCCTACTACGGCTCCGCCACCGGCCTCGACACCACCCGCACCACCGTCATCGACCAGGAAACCACCGGCGTACCCGGCGCCAGCGAAACCGGCGACGACATGGGCGCCTCCGTCTCCGCCGGCGACGTCAACCACGACGGCTACACCGACGTCCTGACCGGCGCCCCCGGCGAAGACATCGCCGTCGACACCGTCGACACCCCCGACACCGGCACCAGCCTCCTCCTCTACGGCTCCGCCACCGGCCTCACCGGCACCAACTCCCGCGCCCTCAACCAAGACGAATCCGACACCAGCGGCTCCATCACCGGATCCGCCGAACCCGGCGACACCACCGGCACCGCCACCGCCCTCCTAGACGCCACCGGCGACGGCTACGCCGACATCGCCCTCGGCTGCGCAGGCGAAAACACCGGCGACGGCATCATCCTCATGATCAACGCCACCACCACCGGCTTCGACTACGCCAACAGCCAGGGCCCCGGCATCGGCACCTTCCTCGTCCCCGCCGGCGCCCACATCGGCCAGGTCCTCGCCCCCTGACCACCCACGGGGTCCGGTGTTCACACCGGACCCCGGCAAAACGCGGCACCTCAGCCGCCCTCGCACCCAACCGCGAACCGTCGACCGCAGTTCATCGCACTGTTCCCCAGCCTTCACATTCGGAGAATCCGATGAGCAATCCCGTAGACCAGGAATCACCCACCCCACCCGGCGACACCCAGACAGAACCGGAAGCACAAACCGACGAGGCGAACCGCGCCCTGGGGCGCCGCAGCAAGATCCTCGCCTCGGTCCTCATGGCGGCACTCGCCGGCCTTGGGCTCTACGGACTCCTCAGCCCCGACGAACCGGCCGCGCCCGACAAACCCCCCGTGCCGACAGCCGCCGTCACCTACACCGTCAACGGCACAGGCACCGCACAGATCGCCTACCAGAACCCCACCGCCGGCCGCGCGGCCACCGTCATCCGCAGCACCAGCCTGCCCTGGACCAAGACCATCCGCGTGCCCCTCGGCCACAACCCCCGCGTCAGCGTCATCCTCGGCGACGACGGCGGCACCGCCACCTGCACCCTCACCATCCGCAGCCGGCCCGTACAGACCTCCACCACCAACGGCCCCAACGGCCGCGCCCACTGCACCGCCCCCCTCCCCGCCCCCGACCAACCCGCCACCCAAAACTGACAACCCCGACGGAGAACACCCCCACCATGCCCACCACCCCGATAACCCGCCCCAGACCAGCAGCCACCGTCGCCGCCCTCGCACTCACCCTCGGCACGGCCGCCGGCTGCGCCACACCCACCGACGACACCCCCGAAGCCGGCCACGCCCGCACCCTCGAGGTCGACCCCGACCTCACCGCAACCGCACACCCGGGCGGCACCCACAGCCCCAGCCCGAAGGCGAGCACCTCGCACAAGCCCAAGGCGCGAGCGTCCTCCTCTTCCGGCCCGTCGTCCTCGGCCTCCCGCAGCAGCAGCGCGTCCGAGGACGACAGCGCGTCCGGGCAGGCACCCGCCGCACCGAACTTCCCCGTCCCTGTGTCCCTGGGGAACGCCACGCAGGTGATCACGGTCAAGGCATCCGGCTCCTACGCCACCGTCACCGCCTGGTCCAAGACCGGCGCCGGCTGGAAGGCCGCCATCAGCACCAGCGCCGGACGCGTCGGCTCCAACGGCATCGTCGACGGAGCTACACGGCGCCAGAGCACGTACACCACCCCGGCCGGCACCTACACGATCACCGAGGGCTTCGGCCTCGAATCCGGCGGCACCGCCATGCCCTACACCCGCGTCAACTCCACCCTCTGGTGGGTCGAAGACCCCGAATCCAAGTACTACAACTCCATGCACACCGAAGCGGGTGCGGACTTCCCCCTCACCGAGAGCGGCGAACGCGGCAGCGAACACCTCATCAACTACCCCACCCAGTACGCCAAAGCCCTCGTCATCAACTTCAACCGCTGGCCCGCCGTCCCCGGCCGCGGCGCCGGAATCTTCCTCCACATCAACGGCACCGGCGCCACCGCCGGCTGCGTCTCCGTCCCCCGCGCCACCATGAACCAGATCATGGGCTGGATCCAGCCCGGCGCCCATCCCCGTATCGCCATCGGCTGAGGCCAGGACAAGCTGCAGCGCGCCCGGCCTCTTCTTCCCTTCGCGGCTTGCCCGCATTTCCGAGCATTTTCGCCCCATTGGGCCTGTTATTTTCAGGCCCACATCCCGACGGCCGTGCGGGGCGTTGGTGGAATGGGCCGACGGCAACCAGACCTGACCAGCCGCCGGCAGCATCGTTCGCCGGCTCGCCGGAGCCGTTACGTGAGGAACAACCCCCATGCCCACCCCCACGAGCATGACGGCCATCCACTCCACGCTGTCAGAGGACGACACCGGCCTCCCCAGCTTCGGCGAATCTCTGGACGAGGTATGGCGCACCGCCTCCCACCTCATTACCGAGTCCCCGCTCGAGACCCTGGCCGCCCTCGCCCTGGCCTCCGGCACCCTCTACGCGTACCACAAGGCATTCGGCGACGCCGAGTTCAGGGGCGGCGACGGCTTCGCCACCCGCCGCCAGGTGCGGAAGAACTTCGGCCGTCGCGCCCTGCTGAACAAGCGCAGGATCCTCCGCCCCTCCCTGGCCGACACCCCCACCCGTCGCCTCCCCACCACCGAGGTCGGTATCCCCCTGGGCAGGGACAAGAAGACCGGGGTAGAAGTCTTCTCCCCCATCGAGAACTCCAACGGCATCATCTCCCCGCCCGGCGGCGGCAAGACCGCCCTCATGTGCGGCATGATCCTCGACGCCCCCGGCCCGGTCCTGGCCGCGAGCAGCAAGCTCGACCTCTACGAGCAAACCGCCCACCTGCGCGCCGAAGCCGGCCGCGTCCTCGTCTTCAACCCCCAGGCCCTGGGCGGCGACGTCCCCAGCACCCTGGCCTGGGACCCCGTGATCGGCTGCCGCGACCCGGAGGTCGCACTGCGCCGCACCCGCTTCCTCCTGTGGGGCTCCCCCGCAACCAAGGGCCTGAAGGAGGACGACTTCTGGCAGTCGGCCTCCTTCAAAGTCCTCAAGTCCTTCCTCTGGGCCGCGGACATGGAAGGCCTCTCCCTCCTCGACGTAGCCGCCTGGTCGAAAATGCCGACCGAAAGCCCCGCCACACGGATCTACGAGAAGTACGCCCACCTCGCCCCCTTCGGCTGGAAGGAAGACCTCGAGCAGACCCAGGCCTCCGCGAAGGCGGGCTCCACCAGCAAGACGACCACCCTCGACAACGTCTTCCTCACGTTCTCGATGACGTTCCTGTTCCTGTCCGCCCCGCCCATCGTCGACTTCATCCGCTCCGCCCACGGCCCCGCCGGCGGCTTCGACATCGACGCCTTCCTCGACTCGAGGGCCGACACCATCTACCTCCTGGGCCGCGACGCCCAGGGCGCCGGCAGCATCGGCCCGCTGTTCTCGGCCCTGACCGGCGAGGTGTACGAGGCGTCCATGCTCCGCGCCTCAAGGATGCCGGGCCGGCGCAACGACCCGCCCATCCAGTACGACCTTGACGAGGTCGCGGTCATCTGCCCCGTACCCCTCGACAACTGGACCGCCGACGCCCGCGGCCACGGCAACGTCGTCAACTGGGCCGCCCAGGGCCGCGAACAGCTCTACAAACGCTTCGGCAAGGAGACCGGAAAAGCCCTGATGGGCAACTGCACGATGCTGGTCCTCGGCGGCGTGACCGACGACGAGCACCTGGAGAGCCTGTCCAAACTCTGCGGCCGCCGCAAACGCCGCGACCCCACCCACTCCACCTCGGCCGACGGCAGACGCTCGACGAGCTACACGTACCGCGACGAGCCGACCCTGCGCCCGGACGAGATCAAGGACCTGGACAACGGCGAAATCCTGATCGTCAGAGGCAAGATCAAGCCGGTCATCACGCGCTTCACGCCGGTATGGAACCGCAAGGACGTCAAGGCGGCGGAACGGGCCGAACGCCGCGAGGCCCGCGGCGACCGCAGGACACCCTGGCGCCGGCTGACCGCCCACCGCGCCGTAACGGAGCTGACCGACGTCGAGCCGGAGGCATGGACCACGCCCGACGAGCCACCCGTGAACCCGCTGCCGACGCAGGCCGCCCTCCACTCCGCACGTACGACCGAACCCGACCACGAGCCACCACCCACGCCCCCGGAGCCGCCGGTGACCCCCGAACCACCCGCCGCCGAAGCGCCCCCAACACCGCCCCGCGGCCGGAACCTGGGAGCGTTCTGATGGCCCTGACCTCGGAAGAACTCCTGCACCGGCTCATCGAGGACCTGGTCTCCGTACGCACCCGCGTAAAAACCCTCGAGGAAGCCGACGCCTCCACCCGCCTGGACACCCTGACCACCCGAATCGGCACCCTCACCGAACAAATCGCCCACCTCCAGCCCCCCGAGGACAACGACTCCCCCACCCCCGGCGAGGTCCCCGACTGGACCACCATGACCCAGGACCAGACCCGAGCAGCCTGGACCTGGCTCATCGACTGGTGCGCCACCGTCCTCCACCCGATGTACGCGACGGACATCTGGCGCCCCTGCTGGTACGAACACCCCCGCCTACGGATGGAACTCACCTGGCTCGCGGCCCACTGGGACTGGTCCCGCACCCGCAAAGCCCCACCGACCCGCACGGCGGAATGGCACGCCCGCTGGTGGCCCCACGTCGAACAGGTAATGCGCCGCGAACTGGCCAAGTGCGGCCACCCCACGGAGATCCTCCGCGAACCGCTCCACCCCGTGGCCCCGGAGGCGAACCCCACCGAGTTCGTCGACTCGACGGCCAGCCTGCAGGAGTACGTCAACCTGCACGTGAAGCGCCGCCCGGTCAAGGAAGACGAGGCGGAAAGGTGACCGGTCTTTGAGCGACGAATGACCCGCTCAGTCCCACCAAAAGAACCAGGTGCGCGTCGACACCTGAGCAGCGACCTCGGGCGGTCCGCCGATGACCTGGTCGAGATCGGGACAGTAGGCCCAGTGCTCGATCGCGACCTGTGCGGCCTCGGTCGGTGTCACGGGAGGGCGCTCAACCGACAGCAGTACCGAGCTGGTGTCGAGGTAACAGATCTCCGCACCGTACCTGTCGTGCCACTCCCGCAGGACGTTCGCGTGGTCCCGGTAGGACAGGGCTTCCTCGCCGGGGAACGGTACGTGATTCGGCGTGAACGGCGTATCCAGAACCTCCGGGAGGCGGGACGGGTCCTCGGTGGGGACAAGCCAGATCCACCTGGGAGGCTCTGCGAAGAAGGTGGCAAGCGCCGATTCCGCGGAAATCGGTGTCCACGTCCCGGCCGCCGGAATGGCATCCGTGAGTCGCCGGGTCAGATCTTCCAGGTCGCGGGCAGGGCGCCCGCTTCCGTACGACCGCTTGAACCACTGGGCCTCCGCGAGGAGGCTGTTCGCCTGCAGCTCCACCAACCTGTCGATGATCGACTGGCCGGCCTTCTCGTCGTGGCTGTCACCGGGTACGTCCGCCCACTCCCACTGGGTCGGGGAGGTGTGGGTGATGACGGGCCACAACCCGGTGATCTCGTATCGCGCACGAGCGCGTCTCCACAGATCGAGACACTCCCCGGGCTCGCACCGGAAACCGAGAAGCACACCCCCTCTCGGGCTTCGCACCCTTCGTATCTCATCCGCACGCACGCCAAGCTCGGCCGCGAGCGTGTCCATGGAGTCGTCCGGCGTCATTCGTGTCCCTACTGTTTCCGGCACTCAAGCGCAGTGGAGAGGCCACAACCACCCTCCCCCGACATCTCGTACCTGACGCTCTGTCATGGCTCGAGGTCGAACAACGGGATGGTCGGAGGCGGCGGGGCAAGGACCGCGCGCAGGCGGTTGAGGTTGGCTCGCCACTGCTTCCCCCTTGTCGGGTCGATCCAGTTCGAGGTCGGGCCGTCCTCGTCGTGGATGACCCGGTCGAGGGCCTCGTCCGCGAGCATCCGAAGGTCGGAGGGGAATGCGGGCATGGGCGTTTCCGGCCCGTAGGGCGTGGCGATCGGGTCGCCGCCCGGGCACTGCGCCGCGATCAGGGCGGCGGCGGCCACCGCTTTTTCCGGCTCCGTGAGCCAGTCGACGGCGTCGATGTCGATGGTGCGCGTGAGGATGGCGCGGATCATGGGCTCACGTTCCTCGGACTTTGCATCGTCGAGGTCGTTGGCGAAGTCCGCGGCCGTGTCGTTGTCAAAGGGGCCGGTGTCCCAGGTGCCCATGGTGATCTCCTTGTGCGGCAGCACCGGGATCTTCGCATGCGCCTCGCCGTCGGATGGGGCCAGCATGTTAGCGGTAAGGGCGCCCTTGGGAGGCGCCGCCCGCTCCCCTGCCGTGTCGCCGGTCCCACGGTCCGTCAGTACGAAAACCTACTCGCCGAGTCCCGTGCCACGCCCAGAAGTTGATGTCCGGTCGCAGATATCTCCGGGTACGACGCCTCTTCGACCTGCGGTGCCCGGACTTGAGTGAGACACCCAGCGCGCCCTGCGTCCAGGAGAAGTCCAGGCAGTCGTTCGTGCGCGGGTCGGGTCGGAACAGTCGCCGCGCTCGCGACCAGCGCGAATGCCGAGAGGTGCCCGGACTTGTGCGGGACACCCGGCCAGATGCCCGGAGATCTTTGAGACTGCCCGGACATCACGGAGACCGGACAGTTGACCCCATCTCCCGCCTGCCAAGGTTTGCCCGGGCATCCGCCGACACGCCGAAGTTACCTTACATGCATGTTGCGCAAGATTTTGATCTACGTTGTTAGTAAGCTTCGCGCATGAGCACTCCCGCATCAGGCGACCCCGAGAAGGTCGTATCCAAACTTCCCCCGGCCCTGCGCCAGGAGCTGAAGGTCCGCACCGCCCAGCTGAGCCTGGACATCAAGGACGCCGTCACGGCCGGGATCGCCGACTGGTGCCGGCTGGCCTCCACTCAGTCCCTCTCCCCCATCGACACCTCCGGCGCCGAGTCCTTCGCCACCTGGCTGCCGCCCGGACAGTGGGCCGAGTTCCGCACCGTGTGCAACGACCGCGGACTGCCGCTGGTCCAAGGGCTCTCCCAGTCCGTACGGCTGTGGCTGGACACCACCCCGCCCCCGTCGGTCAGGCGGCCTGCCGTGGTACGCCGGATCGTGGTGTGCAACCAGAAGGGCGGGGTCGGCAAGACCGCCATCACCGCCGGTCTGGGCGAGGCGCTGGCCGAGGGTCAGAACGAGCTGTTCCCGGTACGGATCTCCCGGCAGCACGCGCAGTTCCTGCAGGACGCGCAGCTCACCGAGGGCCGTGACGCCATGGCTATCGAAGACCTGCCCGGTCTTGGACAGCGCGTTCTCCTGGTGGACTTCGACCCGCAGAGCCACCTCACCAAACAGCTCGGCCTCTCCCCCATCCCGATCGGCGAGGACAGCCTCACCCTGCACATGGCCGGGGAGGCCAAGGGACCGATCCAGGACCTCGTCGTACCCGTCGACGCGCCCCTCTTCGACAGGCGGCTGCACCTGCTGCCGGCGTGCACCGACGCCTTCCTGCTCGACGTACGGCTGTCCTCCGTCCGCGCCCGCGAGGGTGCGCTGGAGCGGGCACTGGCACCGCTGGAGTCCGAGTACGACGTCATCATCATCGACTGCCCGCCCAGCCTGGGGCTGAGCATGGACGCCGCGGTGTTCTACGGGCGGCGGCGCGAGGGCGAGCAGCCCGGGGCGTCGGGTGCGCTGATCGTGGTGCAGGCGGAGGATTCCTCCGCCGACGCGTACGACATGCTCACCGCGCAGATCACGGACCTGCGGGACGACTTGACGCTGACGGTCGACTACCTCGGTATCGCCGTCAATCTCTACGACGGGCGTCGCGGGTACATCGCCACGTCCTCGCTGCAGGAGTGGATGGACATAAAGGATCCCCGGGTGGTCGGTGTCATCTCGGACCTGAAGGAGCAGAAGGAGGCCGTCCGGCTGAAGCAGCCGCTGCTCGCCTACGCCCCCAAGAGCGACCAGGCGGTCGCCCTGCGCGCGCTCGCGAGGGAGCTGTCATGAGCAAGAAGTCCGAGCTGCTGGGCAAGTCCGCGTCCTTCGCCCGTGCCCAACCCGTCAGTTCCCGCCGGGCAGCCATCGCCGCGGCCACGGGTGTCCCCACCCAGGGAGTGGAACCCCCGAGCAGAATCAAGCGGACACAGCTGGCGCACAACCCTTTCAACGTCCGGGAAGCACTCACCGACCTGGAGGAGACCGCTGCCTCCCTGCGTGAGAAGGGCCAGCTGCAGCCGCTCGCGGTCGTCACCCGGCAGGCTTTCCTCGCCGTCCACCCTGGCCAGGAAGAGGTCATCGGGTCGGCCCTGTACGTCGTCATCGACGGCAACCGGCGCCTCGCCGCAAGCGGGCTGGCCGACCTGGACGAGATGCTGATCTTCGTCAACGACGACCTGGCGGTCAGTTCGGCGGACATCGTCGAGTCGGCGCTGATCGCGAACATCCACCGGGTGGATGTGCCCCCCATCGACCAGGCCAAGGCTGTCCAGGAACTCCTGGAGAAGCACAAGACACAGGCGACCGTCGCCAGGCGTCTCGGCAAGACCGAGGCGTGGGTATCGCAGCGCCTCGCGCTGCTCAACCTGACTCCGGAACTGCAGGAAAAGGTCGAGACCGGCGAGCTGAAGGTCAAGTCGGCCCGCACGATCGGTCGTATGCCGAGGGAGAAGCAGGAGGCGGCCGCCCAGGAGGCCCTTAACCGGGTTAAGGCCCCCCGCAAGCCTCGCAGTGCCGCAGCACCACAAACCGATCCGACCCCTTCGGCCGATCTCCCCGACGCGGTTGCCGAGGTGTCCGTACCCGGCCAACCCACGGACAGCTCCGAGACCCCCTCGCCGCGTCTTAACCCGGTTAAGGCCGCCGAAGGCGGATCGGCACCACTCACCGAGGAAGCCCTCGCTGCTCTCCCCTGGGGAGACCCGTCGTGGTTCGCCGATCAGCTGAAGACCCGCATGGGCATCGAGGACCGAGCGAAGCTGGCGTTCCTCCTCCACGAGGCCCAGTGATCAAGAACTGAGGGGAGGGTCTTAACCCGGTTAAGGCCCTCCCCTGTACTTGCTGGCCGCTGGGTCTTAACCGGGTTAAGACCCACGGCGGCCTGATACGCGCGATAGCCCGCACCCTGAGATGCGGGGAGGCCGCCCCGAACTCAGGTCCTCAGCGGTGGAGAAGTCGATTCGGCCGGCTCCTTCCCCGGCATCTCACCGGCCGTCGCCAACCATGGCATCCGGTGTACGAGGACCTCGCGCAGCCGTGTGAGCGCTGTGATCCTCTCCCCCAGCTCGGCCACCCGTTGTGCGCCGACGACGTAGCCGTCGGCGCATTCGGTCGGCCTGTACCCGGATCAACGTCTCGGGTGCCGGTGTCTGGTCCCGGTTCGGGGTGCACTACGGCGAGGCAAGGGGTCCGTCTCGGGCAGACATCGCGTGCTCCCGCTCCAGCCAGGGCCGTTAATACCTGCCGACTCCCGGGGCCCGTCGGGCCCCCCTTCGCGGGGGAGTGCCGACGTAGTCCTTGGGGGTACGGGGGAGGGCTCAGCTTCGGATCCAGAGGGACCACGGCTGGCTGTCCGTCTGGCCGCGGAGCCACATCGTGGCGTGCTGCACGCCGTTGGCGTACGTCTGGCGGTGGGGATCGGCTCCGAAGCGGAGCTCCTCGTACGCTGCGTCGTCCTCGCGGGCGAGGTCTGTGGGGGAGGGGTGACCGGTGCTGGGCCGGTGGGTGATCGGGCTGTGGTCGCGGGTGCCGAGCGACCATTCGTAGGTGTCGAGGACGCCCTGGTCCCAGTGCTGGAGTTCCCAGCCGCGGTCGTTCACCGCGTAGAGGATGTTGTCGCGGATCTCGGTGATCTCGGCCAGGTGGCGCTTGCCGATCATCGGCTCACCCAAATGTGGGTGACTCTCCTCGGGTAGCACGTCGTCCTCCCTACATCTCGATCTCGAGGTCCAGCACCGGGGGAGTGGGGGCTGGTTCTGCGGGGTGATTCCACTCGTGGGGCCGGTCGGCGTCGTGATCCGCTCGGTGGGCGAAGCCGTCGTCTCGACGGGCTCGGTCGGTCTCTTCGTCGCGGGCCGGGTGCTCGGTCCGGGCTCGGGCCCGCTCGGTGAGGCTTCGGTGAGCTTCTCGGGCGCGCTCGAGGTGGAGGTCGATGTCCGCTTCGATGGAGTACCGACGCGCTTCCGGGGTGGGGGGCCGGGTGGGCTCGCCCGGGTCGGTCGGGTTGCGGCGTTGTAGTTCCAGGCGGGCGTGCGCGGCTTCTTCGCGGACCTGCTGTGTCTCGTTCCACCACCGCTCGCGGACCTCGTTGATCTCGCGGAGCTTCTCCTCACGAGTGGCCATGGTGTCGGCGATTGCCCGGGATACGTGGGCGCGTTCCTCGATTTCTCGGTGCCGGGCGCTGGGCTCGATCGAGGCCTGCAGGGTGGGAGCCTGCTGGAGGGACAACACCTGGGCGAGGGCCTGCTCCTCACGGGTCCCACCCCGTGGGGTCTGGGTCGCGGCGGCGGCGCGGGTGACTCGTTCGGTGTGGTCGGCGGTCTCCCGCTCTGCCAGCTCGCGGGCGTTGAGGTCCAGCTGCGTGGCTTGCACGCGGTAGTCCCGGCCGGCCAGGGCGGCTCGCTCGAGGTCGTCGGCGACGTACGCGGGAGCCCATGCCTGCTCGCGGTCCCAGCGCTCGACGCTCCCGCGCAGGGTCTGGTCCAAGGCGCGAGTGATGTCGGCCTGGTCCTCGGGGACGCCCAGGGCGAGGCGTGCCCGCTCCCAGTCGGCACGGGCCTCGACGGCGCCGGGCGGTGGGGCGGAGCCGATCGCGTCGTGATCCTGGTGGTAGCCGTGCGCCTCGCGGTACCGCTCGACGCGGCCGGCGCGCTGCTCCCAGTCGGCACGGCCCATCGCGTCGCGGGGGACTGGGCCGAGGCGGTCCAGCGCCCACGCGGGAGGCTCTTCGGCCAGCCGGACGCCCAGGACTTCGGTGCGGGCGTCCATCTGCGCGGCCCAGCCGCGCATGGCCCGGCCCAGGTCGCCGTCGATCTCGGGCGTGCGGGACAGGTAGGAGTCGGTGAGCTCCATCCGCTCGGCGCGCCCGGCCGCTTGCCGGTGGCGGACCTCGACGTCCTGGTTGGCGTGGGCGACGGGGAGCTGCTGCATGTCGAGGGCCTGGGCAAGCAGGTCTCCGGCGTACGGGTGCAGGCCGTCGGCCGTCGGCGAGGGGGCGGTGGGGGAGTGGGAGGTCTTAACCGGGTTAAGGGTTTCCGGCAGCTGTACCCGGCCGATCACCGTGGTGATGGCCTGCTCCTGGGCCCGTACGGCAGCGCGCTGTTCGGAGCGTTCGGCGCGGATCTGGTCCTGCTCGGCCAGTTGGTACGCCTTCTTCAGGCGGTAGTGCAGCACCTTGCTGTACGAGTCGGCGGTGTGCAGTTCGCGGGAGCGGGCGGTACGGACGAGGAGGTTCTCCGCGTCGAAACCCTGCTCCTCGACTTCGCGGGCCAGGCGCAGCAGGGTCGGGTACTCCTTCTCCGCCGTGAGTCGGCGGTACTCGCCGGCGCCCAAGGCCTCGTACAGGGCGCGGCCGTAACGCTCGGCGGCCACCTGGTCCTTCACGTTCGACCAGATCGGCTCCACCGCGGCGAGGTGGGAGGCGCGCTCCTGCTCGTCGCGGATGTGCTGACCGGCGGACGGCTCCAGGCCGCTGCGCTCCAGTACCCGGGTGAGCACGGCCAGGTGATGCGGGGCTTCCGCCGCGTGGGGCGCGCCGTCGGTCATGACGTACGCCTCGTTGCGGGCCGTACCGCGTGAGAGGGAGACGTACAACTCCTCCCGCGTCGAAGACGGGCCGATCAGGGAGTGACCGCAGCCAACAGTGCGACCCTCGGACGCGTGCACGGTGCTCGCGTAGGCGAGTTCGACATGGGCCCGTACGTACGAGGCGGGCAGGTGGAGGTCGGCGCCGTCGTCCAGGCGTACGGCCAGGGAGCCGTACGGGCCGACGGAGGTCACGGTGGCGGTGAGCCGGTTCACCGCGTACGTACCACCGTCGCCGAGGATCGAGCGGTCGTTCCGGCGCATCTGGATGATGTCACCGCAGCCGGCCCGGGTCTCAACGCCGTAGTCGCGGCCGGTGTGGAGCTCGACGCCCTCCTCGCCGACGCGTCCGGCGCGTACCAGGTCCGCCCGTGCTCGAGCGGACAGTTCGGCGGCGGTCTCGTTGTCGCCGACGATGAGGAGGGGGTTACGGCCCTCCAGGTGGTCCGTCAGCCAGCCCTGGTAGGCGCGCGCCTTCATCTCCTCCGCGGAGCCGCCGCGGAGTCGTCCGTTGGTCTGGTACGCGGCCAGCGCGTCGGCGTCGCCCGCGCGCAGCTTGAGGGAGGCCTCCGCCTCCCACCGGCGAACCGTCTGTTCCCCGGTGCCGGGATCGACGTCGCGGAAGCGGCGGACCTCGTCGAAGACGTGCACTCCGGGCATGGACCGTACGAGATCGGCGAACATCCCGCCGGCGCCCGGGGATCCGAGCTGGGCCGGGTCGCCGGACAGCAACAGCTTGGCGCCGGCCCGGTCGCACAGGGCTCGTACGTTGTCGAGGTGCTGGCGGGTCGTGGCCATGCTCGCCTCGTCGACGATCACGAGCTGGCCAGGGCGGATCCGGTACAGGTCCGCGTCGGCGAGCTGGGCTCCGTCAGCCAGGGCCCGGTTGGTGTGCACCAGCATGTCAATGTTGGCGACGTTGCTGATGCCCTCCTCCTTGAGGACATCGGCGGCCCGCTGGCTGCCGGCCAGGCCGATGACCCGCCCGCCGTTGGCCTCCCAGACCTCGGTGAGGGCGGACACCGTGTAGGACTTCCCTGCCCCGGCGGGAGCGACGAGGAAGTCGACCATGCGGCCGGAGATGGCGGCCTGGCGCAGGAAAGCGGCCTGTTCGCCCTCCAGACCACGGCGCTCCACGACCTCCTCGACCAGCCCGTACGGAACGGTCGGAGCACCGCGCCGGCCCGCGAACTCCCGTAGCCGCTCCTCGGCCTCGAGGTGCTCCTCGGTGACGTAACGGGTCGTGGTCTGCGGCGGAGGCTCGTACACGAACGAGCCGTCCGCTCGCTGCAGCTCGACCGGGATCTCGACCGCCCGCGGGGGAGCCGTGCTGACGACGCGGTGGCCCGTACCGGGGGAGAGGGCCTCGTCGGCGAGGCGGTCCAGCAGGGCCCGGGTCTGGTGGCGGTCCAGGCCACCGAGTGTGTCGGGGAGCTCCTTGTCCAGCGCTACGAGGAGGTCCGGGCGGGTCCAGGTGGCCTTCGCCTCCTGCACTCGGGCGATCGCGCGGGCCTGGACGCGCCGCGGGTCGAAGCCGTCGTACGGCTGGTGGTAGGCGCGCTCGGCGGAGGTGGCGGCGACCTGCTCGGGCACGGTCGCCAGGGACTCGCACAGCGCGGCCTTGCCGGCACGCTCCCACCGCTCGAGCAGCTGCTCGCGGGGCACCGCGTCGTGCCGCTTGGCCTGGCGCTGCTCGAGGGTGACGAACTCCGACATGCGGGCCAGGGCGTAGGGGCCGGGGCGGTGGCCGTGGCGTGCCTCGTACGCCTGGGCCAGCTGCTCGACGCCGTGGACGATGCCGTGGCGGCGGGTGGAGAACTGGGCGCGCATCTCGGGGGCGATGCCGACGATCTCCCGGACCTTGCCGTCCGGGCGCATCTCGACGCGGACGGCCATGCGGTGCTCCAGGGCCTCGGTGGCTACGCGTTCGGCGAGGTGGCCGGCGGCTTGCTTGTGCTTGAAGAGGCCGCGGCTGTCCACCGCCCGCCAGACGGTGGTCCGCTCGCGCGTGACCGGGTCGAGGTCGGTGGTCTTGACCTGGCGGTTGATGGGGACGTGGACGTGGAGCTGGGGGTCGTCGTTGCGGGAGGTGTGCTGGCGGAAGGCGGCGCCGGTGAAGCCTTCGGCTTTGACGTAGCGGCCGGTGGTCTGGCCGTTGACGCGTTCGCCGTGGTGGCCGGCTCGGGCGTAGCCAGCTTGGTCCTCCAGGTACTCGACGCCGGCCCTGACGCCCTCCATCCAGCAGTCCCAGACCTGGTCCGCCTGGCGGGCGTAGTGGTCGGCTCCCTCCGGGTCCCCGGCTTCGCGGGCTTCGGCGGCTTTGACCTGGAGGGAGGCGTGGTAGACGGACCAGGACTTGGGGGCGGAGAACGTGAGGTCGTAGTAGCGGGTGGAGCCGGGGAGGTCTTTGCGGACCTGCAGCTCGATCTGCTTGAGCTGCTCGGGGGCGAGCTCCCCGCCGACCTGCTCGCGGGCCTTGTCCACCGCGGCGGCGAACCGCTTGTCGAAGGTTCGCTCGAAGCTCTTGGGCGCGTTGCCGAGGCGGGCTTCCTTGCGGATGCGCTTCGCCTCCGCGTCGTAGGCGGGGGAGTGGGGGTCGTGGGGGATGGCGGCTAAGGCCGCGGTCATCGCGTCGCGGCGGCGGGGGTCGGTGAAGTCCGTGAAGAGGTCGGTGAAGACGTCAGCGTCGATCTCCGCGCCGGGCTCGAGGCCGAGCTCAGCGCAGCCGCGGCCGATCCAGATGCCTGGGGGTTCGCCTGCCTGGTCGATTGAGCGGAGGTAGTAGTGCTCGGCGCCCTGGCCTACGGCCTTGGTCAGGTAGGTGGGGTCACTACCGGCGCTGAGTGACAGCATGTAGCTCAGCGTAATGGAAATTCAAGATCAAAGAGCGGCCGTTGGATCGTGATGCCTTGGTGTGTTGCGTTATTGGTCGATACAGGCGGGTGGCGGAGAGTGAGAGGAAGGGGTCGCTACTCGTGTCCCGGAGGGAGGAATTCCCTTACGTGAGAGAGCAGTGGTGTTCGGGCGGCATGGCGGTGAAGGGCGCACCTGGACCGGGCCGCGCTGGCGCTGCAGGCGCACGGGACACCTCCGCTCGCGCGGAGAGCAGATGGGCGCCGTCGTGCAACTCCTGCCGGCATTCGGGACACCTCCGCTCGCGCGGAGAGCAGGGACACGCCGGGCATACCCGCCCCCGGGTGAGCGGGACACCTCCGCTCGCGCGGAGAGCAGTGCACAGCGGCCCGCAACTCCTGGAACGCCGGCGGGACACCTCCGCTCGCGCGGAGAGCAGTTCGAGGAGGACCTGGACGCCCGTCGCGAAGCCGGGACACCTCCGCTCGCGCGGAGAGCAGGCCTCGATGCTGATCGGCACGAAGCCGTCGGCCGGGACACCTCCGCTCGCACGGAGAGCAGTCGGCGTCGTGCAGGACCGCATCGAGACGAAGCGGGACACCTCCGCTCGCGCGGAGAGCAGCGGCGCCCGTCCGGCCCAGACAGGGCCAGAACCGGGACACCTCCGCTCGCGCGGAGAGCAGTTCGTGAAGCGGTCCACGGTCGAGTCCCGCGGCGGGACACCTCCGCTCGCGCGGAGAGCAGGACCCCGTCGTGGTGAGCCGCCGCCTGGCCGCCGGGACACCTCCGCTCGCGCGGAGAGCAGCCCGGCGTGACCGGATCCAGGATCTGCACGGACGGGACACCTCCGCTCGCACGGAGAGCAGTTCTCCAGATCCTGGAGCCGCTCCGTCTCCGTCGGGACACCTCCGCTCGCGCGGAGAGCAGATGTCCCGCTGCGTGAACTTGCGGTCCACCCACTGGGACACCTCCGCTCGCGCGGAGAGCAGGCGTGGACCCGGGCCGAGGCCCTGGCCTACGGCGGGACACCTCCGCTCGCGCGGAGAGCAGGCACCGGAGGGCTCCGTCATGGTGCATGCCGACGGGACACCTCCGCTCGCGCGGAGAGCAGCGCAGCCATCAGACACCAGCGGTGAGCACGGGCGGGACACCTCCGCTCGCGCGGAGAGCAGCGTCGGCCGCCAGTGGCACGCCGACCGCATCGAGGGACACCTCCGCTCGCGCGGAGAGCAGTTGTACGGGGGCTTCTGCAGTACCGCGGCGAGCGGGACACCTCCGCTCGCGCGGAGAGCAGCTCTCGGCCAAGCGCGACACCAGCTCGGTCACCGGGACACCTCCGCTCGCGCGGAGAGCAGATCCACTCCACGGGGAATCCGATCTGGCGCAGCGGGACACCTCCGCTCGCGCGGAGAGCAGACGGCCGAACTGATGGCACGACCGGCCGCATCCGGGACACCTCCGCTCGCGCGGAGAGCAGTTCCGTATCGGGCAGGCTGGTCATGACAGTTCCGGGACACCTCCGCTCGCGCGGAGAGCAGTACCGGACGCAGGAGGAGTTCGACGCCCGGGTCGGGACACCTCCGCTCGCGCGGAGAGCAGGAACGTGAACGGCGTCGTCATCGGCCGACCTCCGGGACACCTCCGCTCGCGCGGAGAGCAGGCGCGGTCCATCGCGTCCGCCGCAGGCACAGGCGGGACACCTCCGCTCGCGCGGAGAGCAGGCTTCGCCACCTGCGGTTCTAGGAGGACTTTACCTCCTCTTGACCAACCGCCAGTCGCTGGAACGCAACCAGGGTCAGGCCATCGAAGTCCATGGGCACCCGGCGTTGCGGGCCGGCGGTATGGAGGGTGAAGCCCTGTTCGTTTGCTGCTGGGTAGGCGAGGACTGCGCTGCCTTCCTTGATTGCGGCGGTGAGCGCGTTCCAGAGCTCCGTGCGGACGCGGGCCGAGATCGTCCCGACGTAGAGCGTGGGGGTGACTTCCAGAAGCCAGCGGGAGAGCGCGCCGCGGAGGTGGTCCGGGACTGCGGTGGCGGAGATGACTGTCATCGCGGGCATGGGCGGCTCGGGCCTTTCGCATCACGAGGGGGCATGGTTCGTCCCGCCGGGAATGGGGCCGAGCACGGGGTCCCAGAGGTCCACGAGTTGTTCCTCCGAGTCGTCGTCCTGGTCCGGGGCCTCCTCGGGGGCGAGCAGGGTCTGGACGTCCCTGACGATGCGGGGCATCAGGCGGAAAAGACGGAGGCTTTCGCGGAATGAGCGCCGGGCTTCCGCCTCCGGGTTGGTTGATGCGTGCAGCGAGAACGCCAGGGGCACGGTGAGTTCGGCCTTGTAGAGGTCGGCCACGTCGTAGACGAACGCCTGCTGATTGCCGCTGTGGACGAATCCCAGGGCGGGTGTGCAGCCCAGAGTGGTGATCGCCGCGTGGACGATGCCGTACAGGCAGGTGTTGGCGGCGGACAGGGCGAGGTTGACCGGGTCCTGGGTGTCCCAGGAGTCGGGGTCGTAGGAGCGGCGGAAGCGGCCGATGCGGTGGCGGGTCGCCAGAAGCTTGTAGAGCGCTTTGACGCGTTGACCCTCGAGGCCGCGCAGTTGCTGGAGGGTGGCGTTGGCCGGGGCTTGCCCGGGGCCGAAGCGTATTTCGTACATCGCGGTCGCGATCGCGAGGCGGCGTGTGTCGTCCGCCCAGGCGCGGGCCTGGTGTTCGAGCCAGGTGGTGGTGAGGTTGGCCGGTGTGGTCGCGGCATAGGCGCGGACGCCGCCCATGCCGGAGATGACGACGGTGGTGCCGTGGCGGGCGAACATCGCCAGGGCCGGGGAGGTGATCGACGTACCGGGGCCGAGGAGGACGCAGGCGAGGGCCGCTGTGGGCAGGTAGACCGTTTCGCGGCCCCGCTGCTCGGTGGTGACCTCGGCGCATACACCGGTGTCGTCCTGGTGGATGCGCACGACGTCGAGGTAGAGGAAGGACAGGGAGTCCACGACGCGCGGGAGCATCGCGATGGTCGGTTTGGCCAGTCGGCGCCGCGCGTCGCCGGGGCGTGTCGGTGGGGGAGTGGTCATGCGGGGTCTGGTGCGGGGGCGATGCTGAGGAGTCCGCAGCCGTATGCCTTGCCGCGGCCGATGCCGTCGGTGATGGCGGCCCGCAGTTGGTCGGGGTCGATGACCGTGGCTGTTCCGTCGAAGCGGACGCGATGGTGACGTACGGGCTTGGCGTCGCGTTCTGTACGGTCTGGGCGGTCGTACACGGCATCAACCGGCTGGGACTGCACGGAGAGGGATTTGAGGCCGGCCTTGTCCGCCTGGCGTTCCCACCACTCGTCAGCTGCGTTGCCGTGCAGGGCGACGACCGCGGGCAGGTCGTAGAGAGCGCGGGTGGTGGCGCCGGGTTTGCGGACGGGGGAGGCGACGCAGCGGTATCGCACGGTGCGGCCGGGTGTCAGGGCGTCGAGCAGGTCGTCCAGGCTGCGGCTGGCGAGGGTTCCGTAGCCGTTGGGGAGCCGGTCCGGGGAGGGCGGCTGGTTGCTCTGGATGAGTACGTGGGGGCCGCGGTGGGTCTCCTCGATCCGGAAGAGCACACCGAGTCTGGCGCGTGCCTGTTCGGCGTCGTCGTCGGGGAAGAGGGACATCACTCTGCGGTGCAGGGAGTTGCCGGCCGCTGCCCCGAGTTCGCGGCGGGCGAGGCGGGAGGTGGGTGAGGGGGTCAGGCGGGTGAGCCACAGCGTCATGTCCGGCTCCCGGTCACGGATGTGTAGGTGGATGAGGCGTAGTCGGCGAGTGTCTTGAGGTGTGCTGTCCCGTATCCGGTGCATTGCTTCGCGGGCAGCGGGACGGTGCGTCGGTAGAGGGAGCGGGCGCGGTATCGGCGGCGGTGCGGGGTGAAGTCGAGGGGGTCGTCGAGGACGGTGGAGTGCTCTTGGTCGGCGTGATCGTCGTCCGGAACCGGGAGTGCGGACAGCGGTCGGTCGGACAGGAAGAGGACCGGGGTTACGTCTTCCCGTGGCGTGGAGCGGGCGAGCGGCAGGTTCACCAGGTCGGCCAGAGCGTCGCTGGTGCGGCCGAGGAGCAGTGGGCCGGCCGGGGGGCAGGAGCGGCGGCCGAGGTAGAGCGGCCACCGGGGAGTCGCCAGGGCGCTGGCCCATGCCGCCGGTACCCCGTCGGCGTCGCGGGTCAATGCGAGGGTGAAGGCGGCGTCGGCGAGATACCAGCGGGTGCTGGTGAGGGTGGAGGTGTCACCGCTGCGCCGCTTGCCCTCGGCCGTGACGACCGACTGGGTTCCGGACAGTCCGCCGCCGACGGTGTGGAAGTCCCGCATGCGGGTGCCGGTCCGGTCGACGCGGACGGTGACGCTCACGTCGCCCAGGTCGTCGAGGGGTTCGTGACGTTGTCGGCCGAGGGCGGCGGCCAGTAGACCGATGACGCCGGAACGGCTGGGGAAGGACAGGGTGTCCCGGTCGTTGAAGTGGCTGTGCTCGCCCCAGGACTGCAGCGGCCCGGCCAGCCTCAGCAGCAGGCCGGGCGAGGGCTGGTGTGTCATGCGTCCTGCCGCCGGCTGTCGAGGGCCTGGTCGATGACCTGGCCGAGCAGGGCGTCGAGTCCGTCGGCACGGCTTCCCAGTGCCTCGGACAGGTCCTTCAGTTCGGGGCTGGCCCAGGCACGGGTCACGACGTGTCCTGTGCCGAGGAACAAGGCCGTCGCGGCCGCGTAGTCGGTGAGCGCCTGGACGGACGGGCCGGCGTTGCCGCCGCGTGCGCCCCCGCGTACGGGCTCCTCGAAGGCCGCCGCGTACGAAACGGGGCGGTCGGCACGGACGGCGAGGTGTACCAGGTGGGGGAGTGTGTGCGGGGCGGTGGAGTTCTTCTTCGCCTGGGGCACGGCCAGGGTGAACGCCGTGAGGAAGGCGTTCAGCAGGGTCCGGATGTCGGTGTCGAAGCCGGTGAGGTTGGTGACGAGCTCGTCGAGGTCGACGGTGGCGTAGCGGTAGTACGTGCCCGCGCTGAACTCGGTGTGGCCCATGTGGGCGCTGCCGGTGCTGTCCTGCCAGGTGGAGGTGATGTCGTCGACGGCGGTGAAATAGTCGAGGTCGGGGTCGGCCTCGTGCGTGGTCATGGCGTGGGCGACCTGTACCGCGCCGTCGACGCCGGCGCGGTCGACCTCGGCGAGCATCCGGCCGAAGAGGTTGATGACCGAGTTTCGGCTGCGCAGGACGGTGTCGATCTTGTCCTTGGGCAGTGCGGAGGCTTTGACGTCACCGTTCTTGGTGATGTTCTTCGCCTGTTCCAGGGTCTCGCGGTGCTCCTCGGCGATGTCGGCGAGTTCCTTGATCGCGACCTGGGGGACGTACACCATCGCGTTGGTGATGACGCGGTTGGGGATGGGCTTCTTCGGTTCTCCGGTCGTCTCGACCTCGAATTTGCCCACGCAGGCGGCGATGTGCGCGCCTGCCCGCTCGGCGAGCTCCTTCGGCCAGCCTCGCTGTTCCTCCAGTTCGACGGCGACGGGCGCGGCGATGCGCCGGGTCCGCAGGGCGCTCTCGCCGGTGGCGCGCTCGAATTCGAGGCGGCTGGCCCGCTTCCAGCACTGGCTGCTGACGCGGGTGCGGAGGCTGTTGCCGTACAGGACGGTCTTCACGGAGTTGGTGTCGTCGCGGTTGAGGTTGGCGAACGGTACGGATTGCAGGATGTGTACGTCGATGAATCGGGCGGGGTGTGTCATGGGCGGTGGCTCCGTTTCGTACGAGAGGTCGTGGTCAGGCGTCGGTGGCGGGGGCGTCGAGGTCCTGGTCCTTGGCGGCGTTCTCGATCGGCGTCTTTCGCGTGCGGTAGTAGTCCTGCAGCCAGCGGCGGGCGATGGGCTTGGAGAAGCGGGGCCAGGAGGCGAGGTCGTGCAGGAGGGCGGCGAAGTCGATCTCGGTTCCGGTGTCGCGGAGGTGGCGGACGTTTCCGGGCAGGTGGCGGTGGAGACCCGTGAGGCTCTGGCGGGTGAGCAGGTTGAGCCGGGCTTCGGCGTTCTCCTCGCGCAGGCCTCGGCCGGCCTGGGCGAGGACCGCGCGGGCGTAGGAGGCTCCGAGGCTGTCGCGACGGGGGCGTTTCTTCGGAGTGGCTTCGTCGGGATCGACCGGTTCGGGATCCGCGCCGTCGTCCGTCTCCGGGGAGGCGTAGGCGTGACGGGGCCGGTCGGCGATCATCGCGGCCACGGCGTAGTACGCGCGTTCCTCGGCCTCGGGACAGCCCTCGCGGACCCAGGCCGCGACGATGCGGTGCATGCCGCGTACGTCGTCGAGTTCACGGCGGAGTCCTCGGCGCAGGGCGACTCGGACTCCGGGGTCCTCGGCGCAGCGTTTCTCGACCCACGTCACGAATTCCCGGTATTTGTCCTGGCGGGATGCGTCAGGTGCGGTGGTGGTCATGGCCGTTCTTCTCCTCGCGACGACCGATGGGATGTTGTGTTCAGCGCCGGGGGCCGGGGCGGCCGCCGTAGAGCTCGATGCGGGCGTCGGCCACGGCACGGGCGCCGCGCTGGGTGTGGCACACCGGCTGCGTGACGGTTGCGTAGACGGATTCTGCGATCCGGAGGAATTCCGACCTCGTCTCCGCCCGGTCGAGGACCGTGCCGGAGGGCAGCCGGCCGAACCGGGCCCAGAACCGCTCCTCTGCCTGGGGCCAGTAGAGCGCTGCCGCCTGCTCGACCCAGGTCTCGGCCTCTTTCGGCTTGGCCTCGCGCATGTAGAGCGTGCAGGCCCGGCGGACGGAGTACTCGACCCGTCGCCCGTACAGCTCGCCGAGGCTCCGCAGCAGGCCTGCGGTCTGCCTGGTCCTGGGGTCCTTCTCCTCCGCGTGGTGCAGCACGGGAGGGGTCAGCCCTGCGACGAATTGCCTGTCCTTCGCCTGACCGTCCTGCTCGAACCCCAGGGCTCGTACAGCCAGTGGTTCTTCCGTGGCGTCGGTGATCTCCAGTGCGGTGGAGAAGACCTCGGGGCGCTGGGCCTGGGCGGTGCCGCCGGGCTGGTTCAGCAGGAGGGCGTCGATGTCGCGCCACAGCGCGCGGCCGGAGTCGGCGGGGCGGGGGTAGGCGTTGCCCTGCTGGCTGATCTGCCAGATCAGGTACGGGTCGGTGCGGGGCAGCCGGCCGCCTCGGTGGGCCCAGGTGATGAACGCGTCCGTGGCCATGCCCGTGTTCTGCGGATCGGGCACGAGGAGGAGGGCGTGCTGGGAGACCGCGGTGAGCCGGGAGCAGGGACCCTGGGGCTCGGGTGGCGGGCCGGCCGGGTCCGGGAGATCCTCCCGCTCCCACGGGCACAGATCATGCTCGCGGCGTACGTCTGGATCGGGGCGCAGGAGTCCGGCGAGGAGGGTCTCGAACAGGGTTGTGCCCTCGGGGTGGTAGGACAGGGCGCCTCGGAGCGGGCCGGCGGTCATGCTCGCGGTGCGTTCGCCGTTCACCTCGCGGGCAGAGCCTCGGCCTGAGGGGCCGTAGTAGTGCCAGGTCAGCAGACCGAGCACGGCTTCGTCGGCGGGTACGGGGTCGGGGTCGGTGTCCTGGACGTGGGAGAACCAGGCGTGGTTGTTGCCCGAGGCCCGGGTCGGGATCAGCTTGTTCACGCCCGCCGTGCGGTCGGGGTCGCACTGGTCGGCCAGGCGGGGGTCCTGCATCCAGGGACGGGCCGGGTCGAAGAGGTCGAGGCGGTGCTCCCAGGTGCGGAAGTATGCCTCGATTCCGTCGGCGGGAAGGCGGCCGGCTTCGAGGATGTCCAGGCGGCGCTCCGACCAGTCCGCGCCGCTGCCGTCGTCGTCGACGTCCAGCACGGTGACCCGGGCGGTGAGGGCGTAGAGCACGCGGAGCACGGCCGCGTAGGCGGGGGGCTGGGTGATGGCGAGGGCGCTGATCTCGTGGCTGCGCTCCAGGAGCGTGCGCAGGCCTATCCGGTCGGGGAGTCGGCCGTGCTGGGATCGGGCCGCCTGGGTCCACAGCGGCGCTAACCAAGGTTCAGTTGCGAGAGGGTATGGGTGCACCGCTCAGCTCACGCTCCTAACATGGTGTGGGCTCCGCGCAGGCGGAGGTGTTCCCGTTGGGTACTGAACACGAGCCTTGGGCCCGTACCCGTGTTCCCGCACGAGCGGGAAGGTGCTGCGTTCCCACCTTGGGTTGCCTTGCTGGGGTGGGAGACGCGGCATCTGAGGGAAGGTTGGTTACTGAGCAACTGCGGATGCGACCCTTCCGGGCAAATCGATCAGATTCTTTCAATGCCGGTCAGCCTGCTGAACTCAACGGTCCGTCTGTCGAGTTGACCGAACCAGATCGAATCGGTCCGATCACCGGCCTGGCGCTCCATGGGGAGCAGGACCACGTCCCGCAGCTGCGACTGCTTCCGCCAGGCAGGCGGCAGTTCCGGACGCTCGCCGATCGAGGGCAGCCACCGTCCGGGCACCGGCACGCTGCGGGAGACGATCCGCCGCACCGTCGCACGCGTCGGAGCACCGCGACCTGGTAGCGGGATCGCACCCTCCTCGTCGAGCGTCTGCGTCCCGTCGTCCTGCGTGAACAGCAGGAGCACCCGGCCGGTGTCGGCTCCCAGGCGCGTGGTCAGGAAGTCCTCGGTGGCCTCTGCTGTACCCCTGCTGAGGTGGGACAGGTCGCCGCGGACTCGGTGGGGCGGGCTGATACCGGTCATGGCGGCGAGGGTTTCCTCCGCGAGACGGGCGCCCTCACGGCGCTGGTCCAGGAGGTCCAGACGGCTCGCCATCGCCTGGACCTCCGCCTCGCCGGCCTGCTTCAGGTGCTCGGTGAAGGCATCGGCGTACACGGCATCCACCAGATCCTGTACGTCTCCGGGGATCTCGATCCCCGACTCGGTCTGCTGCCGCAGCAGTTGCGCGGTTCGAAGCAGCAGTCCGTGGTCGTAGACGTCACCCCAGGCACGGGGTGGGGCGGTGTTCCCGTCCTGGTCGACGGGCTCCATCACCACCAGTGGCGGGCGGTCCTCCTGTGCCGCCCACGCGGGCCGGCCCTGCGGTCCGCGGGCGTGGCGCCGGCCACGGCCGGCTCGCTGCAGGAGCAGCGCGAGCGGCGCCAGGTCGCTGACCACCAGGTCGAAGTCGAAGTCGAGGGACTGCTCGACGATCTGCGTGGCGACCAGGATCGACGCCGGCCGGGACTGCGGTGTCTCGCCCTTGGCCGGCTTGCCGTAGGCGGCCTCACAGTCGGCGGTGATCTCCTGCCGCAGCAGGCCGGGGAAACGTGAATGCAGCAGACGGATACCGCCCGGCCGACCGGTCAGTTCGGGGAAGGCCTTCCGCAGGTCTCGGAACGTCTGCTGAGCCTGCGCCACCGTCGTACAGCACACCAGTGCGGTACCGCCCTGCGTGGCGACTGGCGTCAGTACCTCGCGCAGCGCGCTGCGGCGCCCGCCGTCTCGGGGGTCGGCGGTGGTGTCGTCAACGTCCCAGGCCACTCGTCGTACGGACAGGTCCAGTGTCCGTGACCGCTCCGTGCCCACCGCCCGGACCTGCTTGACGGTGCCCGTCCGGGCGCCGACGAACAGCCACCCCGGATAAGCCGGACGTACATCGCACGGCTCGAGGAAACCGGCGCCGCGCCGGTAGGCGTCGACCAGCGTCGTCACCGTACGGCCGGTCAAAGTCGCCGAGAGCAGCACCACCGGGGCGCGGAAGGCACCCAGCCACTCCAGGAGCCGAACCAGGAGGGTCTGCATCCACGGCCCGTAGGCATGAGCCTCGTCGACGATCAGTACCTTGTCGGTCAGGCCGAACAGTCGCAGCGCGTTGTAGCGCAGGGGCAGTACGCCGGCCAGTACCTGATCGATGGTGCCCGCGCCCAGAGGAGCGGCGAACCCGCGCCGCCCTTGGCGCAGCCACGCGTCCGCTTCCACTGCGGTCGGCGCCTCTGCGCTGAATGCGGTGGCCGGCTCCGCGTCGTGGTCCTGGACCGCAGGCTGGTCCGTGGTGTTCCAGCGCTCGGGTTTCTCCGTCGGCCGGCCTCCGTCCATGACGGTGCTCAGCCACGCGGCACCGTGCAGCAGCATCAGCGCCCGCTCTCCCGTCAGCGCCCGCCCGGCGAATTCCCCGACCCGGGGAAACATCGCGTCTGCGGTGGCCATCGTCGGCAACGCGAAATACAACCCCCGCGCCCCCGCCGCGCGGCCCAGAACCGCCGCGGCGAATAACGCCGCCTCGGTCTTACCGTCCCCCGTCGGCGCGGTCACGACCATCAGGCCCGAACCCTCGTCCGCCGCTACGGAAGGCAGCACCTCGGCCACGTCGTGCTGCAACGCATTGGGACTGAAGGGGAAAAGCTGTTCGAACGCCGAGATCTCGGGAAATCGCGCACGCCCGAGACGGGCTGCTCTGACCCGCTGTGGGGCCTCCCTGACCGCCCTCCGGAAATGGTCATCAAGCTGTTGCTCGTCCCCGATCCACCCCGCGACCGGCAGCAACGGCTCGATCCACCTGGTCTCGCTCGCCAGCCAGTCGGCCAAAACCACCAGCCCGTACAACCGCACCGCCGTCACCGCCGACAACTCCCCGGTCGGCACCGCCTCGGCACCCACCACCCGCCGCAACTGGAGCAGATGGCGACGCCGCTGCTCCTCCCAGCCCTCCGTGCCCAAGCCCGGCTGATACAGGCCCGCGGCCGCAGCCTCTCGCTTCGAAACCACGTCCGCGAAGCACCCGTGGTGGCCTCCGAGGAACTGCGCGACCTGATGCGCCAGGCTCTTGGCCTGCACGCGGGCAACGGGATATCCGATCTCCGTCAGCAGCGATATCAACGACCAATGCGTAGCCAGCTCGTGTCGAAACCGCAGCCTGTCAGCGCCGGCAGCCGCCACGTACGACGGATCAGCGGCGACGGTCTTGTACGCAGCCGGCACCATCGCTTGAAACGGCGGAGAGATCTTCCCCAGATCATGTAGCCCGGCCCAGAACGACAACACGGCCCGGCAGTCTCCCGCCTCGAGCCCGAGCTCGCCCGCGATGCGCGCCTGAGCGGGCTCGTCGAGCACCACGTCCCACAACTGCCCGAACATCGCAGCGACATCCAGCAGATGGCAGATCACGGGATAGGGCCGCGACAGCCCGTCTTCCTTGCCCCAAAGTCGCGGGTCAATGGCTCCGATGGGCTCATTAGTCATAACATGGGGTTCTATCAACCGCCACTGACAATCGCGTCAACCAGCGGCTTTGTTGCTGCCGGGCGGTAAGCCACGGGCTAGGCTCTGGGTTCAGTGACCCACAGCGCGCGGAGGGATCCAGCGATCGGCAGGACTGAGGGGCAGGCACGGATATCCGTCCTGCAGCAAGGTAAAGACATTGCCAAGCCCTCCTAACGCTGCAGGTCACGAAGCCTGCTCTCCGCGCGAGCGGAGGTGTCCCGGCCTCCTCGTACTCGCGGGCGGCATCCAGCTCCTGCTCTCCGCGCGAGCGGAGGTGTCCCGGCCTTCTGCAGCACGCGGGTCGTGGACATCTTCTGCTCTCCGCGCGAGCGGAGGTGTCCCGACCGCCGCACCCGCATTCCGCCGTGGAGGCGCCTGCTCTCCGCGCGAGCGGAGGTGTCCCGCTCCACGTCCTCCGCAGTGCCGGTGAGGTTGACTGCTCTCCGCGCGAGCGGAGGTGTCCCGGTCCATGTAGCGCCCTGGCGTATGAATGAAATCTGCTCTCCGCGCGAGCGGAGGTGTCCCGGGGTGTCCGGCCGCGCAGTGGGTTTTGCGGGCCTGCTCTCCGCGCGAGCGGAGGTGTCCCGATCTCAGTGAGCAGCCCGTTTATCAACACGGACTGCTCTCCGCGCGAGCGGAGGTGTCCCACGACCTCGGGCGCCAGCTCGGCGGCTGGTCGTCTGCTCTCCGCGCGAGCGGAGGTGTCCCGGATTCTTCTGCCATTCCCTCGTAGGCCAAATCCTGCTCTCCGCGCGAGCGGAGGTGTCCCGGACGCGCAGGGCAACCCGACCGTCAAGGCCCCCTGCTCTCCGCGCGAGCGGAGGTGTCCCGCTTCCAGGGGCGCCGCGTGTACTTCGTCACCCCTGCTCTCCGCGCGAGCGGAGGTGTCCCGGAAATGGCGCTGTCTATCGACCCCATCATCAGCTGCTCTCCGCGCGAGCGGAGGTGTCCCGCCCGGCAGCGCCCACTACGTGGGCTGCTCGTCCTGCTCTCCGCGCGAGCGGAGGTGTCCCGGGGATCCTCGTGATCGACTCTCGCTTCGCTCTCTGCTCTCCGCGCGAGCGGAGGTGTCCCGCGGGAGGACTGAGCGATGGCGTGCCGTGAATGCTGCTCTCCGCGCGAGCGGAGGTGTCCCGTCGTCCGCCAGCCAGGCGCAGTCAGACTGCGTCTGCTCTCCGCGCGAGCGGAGGTGTCCCGCTACCGGAGGCCGGACGGCGTCGGCCGACCGACCTGCTCTCCGCGCGAGCGGAGGTGTCCCGGCTCAGCAGCGCAACGTGAACCGGTTCGGCGACTGCTCTCCGCGCGAGCGGAGGTGTCCCGGAGCACGGCCGCGAGGTCGCCACAGCCCCGCTCTGCTCTCCGCGCGAGCGGAGGTGTCCCGACCCTCTCTCCGGCCGCTCAGGGCGCGGCCCGCTGCTCTCCGCGCGAGCGGAGGTGTCCCGGAACTCCCGCGCGTGGACGACCTGCGCCGGGTCTGCTCTCCGCGCGAGCGGAGGTGTCCCGACCAGAACGGGCGGCCCTCACTGGGCACAGTGCTGCTCTCCGCGCGAGCGGAGGTGTCCCGCGGCCGAGTTGCTGCGCTGCGCTGCGGGGATCCTGCTCTCCGCGCGAGCGGAGGTGCCCCGCCTCAGCACACGATGAGCCCGGCCGACGCTGCCTGCTCTCCGCGCGAGCGGAGGTGTCCCGCCACGCACCGGCGAGGATGGCTGCCCCAACGGCTGCTCTCCGCGCGAGCGGAGGTGTCCCGCTTCCGGGAGATCAGAGCCGCGGTCGCCGAGCCTGCTCTCCGCGCGAGCGGAGGTGTCCCGATCGCCGACTCCATCGGCGACATCGGGGGGCACTGCTCTCCGCGCGAGCGGAGGTGTCCCGCAGGCGCGGCGCCGCAGAAAGGCAGCATCCCACTGCTCTCCGCGCGAGCGGAGGTGTCCCGCCCTGCACCAGCGGCGCGGGAATCCAGTGGGCCTGCTCTCCGCGCGAGCGGAGGTGTCCCGGCGGACGCGACCACCTCGTTGGACGGGTAGCCCTGCTCTCCGCGCGAGCGGAGGTGTCCCGTTCTCGATCAGCACGATCCCCGCGCGGTTCTTCTGCTCTCCGCGCGAGGCGGAGGTGTCCCGCTGGAACAGTCGGAGTAGCCCGGTTGCCAGCGCTGCTCTCCGCGCGAGCGGAGGTGTCCCGCGGGCCATGTCCATCGGCGTCGACGCCTCCGGCTGCTCTCCGCGCGAGCGGAGGTGTCCCGTGGCGCCTCCGCCGAATGGCGGGAGAACCCGACTGCTCTCCGCGCGAGCGGAGGTGTCCGATCCGGGCGGCCCCGCCAGCGGTCTCGACGTCCTGCTCTCCGCGCGAACTGGCCCCTGTCAGGCGCTCCACTGCGCGATTCGGTGACGGGACGCGGTGACGAGGAGGGTGCCCGGTCCTCCGTCGACGGCGGGCAACTCCTCAACGGTGACATCAACCAGGCCCACAGCCTTGAGGAGCTTCGCCCAGACATGAGCCTGCAGCACCCACCGGCTGAGGGTGGCCGCGCTGCCGTCGGGCAGCTTCGCCGGTACGTCCGCCGGGATCACGTCCGTCTCCGCGGGCTTGCCGCTGCGGTAGTGGGCCAGGGTGGAGAACACGAGCCGGCCGCCGGAGCGCAGGGCGCGTGCTGCCACCGGCAGCAGGACGCGGGGGTCGGTGAAGTCGGGGGCGCCGAACACGGCGTACGCCACGTCATAGGTGTCCGGGTGGGCCCTGAGGTGGTCGACGACGTCGGCGTGCACCAGGTGCAGACGGGGCGTCAGCTCGGCGTACAGGCCGGAGGCCATCGCGTGCTGGGCGGGGGAGGCGTCGATGGCGTCGACGTGGGTGGGCTGGTGGTGGACGGCGAGGTGGGCGGCGTGACGGGCCGCTCCGGCGCCCAGGTCCGCCACGACCGCGCCGGTGAGGTCGCCGAGGATTTCGGCTCCGGGGCCGGTGTGCTGGTCCCATGTCCAGGAGAACTTGGTGGGCACGTCCGGGTCGTTGGCGGCGCGGGTGCGGCCGTAGTGGTGCCAGAGGTCTGGGGTGGCGGTTGTCACCCGGGCATCCTGGCGGCTGATCGGGGCGTCCGGGGGTGTTCCGGAGAATCCCACCCGGACGTGACGCGGCCCCCGGACACGTTGTCCGGGGGCTGCGGGGGCGGGATCAGTGCGAGTCGTTGCCCGGGTGGCAGGGGCCGCAGTCGGCGGCGTCCGCCCACAGGGGCAGGTCGACGTCGTAGCCCTCCGTCGCGATGAGGTGCGCGGTCTTCATCACCGAGCCGTCGTGCTTGAACGCGATGTCCGGGACGTGGTGCAGGAAGTGCCCGTCGTTGTGCTTCTCGCACAGTTCGGCGAACGCCACGGTGTCCAGGATGATCGTGTGGACACCGATGTCGACGAGCTTGCTCGGCGCCAGGCCCAGATGCCGGCCGCGCTTGGCCATCGCGGTGAGCAGGTAGGCGTAGCCCTGGCCGAGGACGCGGGCGGCCATGACCGAGTCGTACGGGTAGTCCCGCATCAGGAGACCGACCTGCTTGTCCCACAGGTCGGCCGGGACGATGTCGCGTACGGATCGGACCGGGCCGGTCGGCGTGCCGGGCGTGGTGGGGGAGAGGGCAGTGGTCATCGTGACCTCCGGTGGACGGGCCCCACGGGAACGGGTGGGGCGGTGTTGCCAGAGCAGCAGGTCACGGGGGCGCGCGGTGGTCATCCCTCAGGGTGTGCAAGCGGTTTGCACGTCGTGCAAGAAGTCTCGACGTGCCGTCTTCGGGGCCCGTACGGTGGAGGCGCCAGTCGTACGGCCTGGGAGGATCCGGTGCCCGATGACCCGCTGTGGGATTCCGCGAGGGCTCGTGAGTTATCCGGCCGGCGCGCGATCGGGGCGTTGATCCGCCTGGGGCGGGAGCATCGCGGCTGGACGCTGGTCGACCTGGGGCGGCGGATCGGCTGCTCGGCGGCGACGGTGTCCCGGCTGGAGCGCCGGGCCCGGATCGCAGATCTCGACCTGGTCCATCGTGCCGCGGCGGCGGTCGGCGTTCCCCGGCTCGTGTTGATGGCGTCCCTTGCGCCTCTTCCTGGCCCGGCGGCCACTAAAGTGACGGCCAACGCCGAGGAGGACTCTATGCGCCGCCGTACGCTGCTGACCGCTACTGCGGCCGCCGGGCCGGGGGCGTTACTCCTGAGCCTGGACGAGGCCCTTGCCGCTCCCACGGTCCCCGCCGCCGGCGCGCCCTCGCTGGACCGGCGTCTGGCCTCGTCGCGGGAACTGTTCGACGCGGGCAGCCACCAGCAGCTCCTCGCGGCGCTGCCGCAGCTTCTCGCCGACGCGCATGCGGGCGCGGCGTCCCGCCGGCCACTCGATCAGGCGCGGCTGTCGGCGGTCTACAGCCTCACCACCGCGCTGCTCATCAAGCTGGGCGACATCGGCCGGGCCCGGATCACCGCGGACCGGGCGCGTACCTGGGCAGAGGTGTCCGGGTCGCCGCTCGCCGCCGCGGCGGCGTCGCGGGAGATGGCGATCGTCCTGCGTCACCAGGACCAGCACGCCGCCGCCCAGCGCCTGATGACGGGCGCGGCCGACGCGGTGCAGGCCACCGGGCTGCGCACCGAGGCGGCGGCCTCCGCGTACGCGCAGATGCTGTGCACCCTGGCGTACACCGCAGCCCGCGGCGGGCACCGCGGTGACGCGCTGGCAATGATGCAGGACGCACGCCGTGCCGCGCGCCGGCTGCCGCAGCAGGCGCCGGCAGGCCGGCTGTTCAACGTCTCTCCCGCCGCCGTCGACCTTTACGCCGTAGGCGTGCACTGGGCGCTGGGGGATGCCGGTGCCGCGCTGGACGCGGGGAAGGATCTGCGCCCGGAGCAGTTCCCGACGGCCGAGCGCCGCGCCCGGCTGGGTACGGATATGGCGCGGGCGTGGTGGACGTGGCGGCGCCCCGAGCAGACCGCCGCGGCGCTCATGGGCGCGTACCGCAGCAGCCCCGGCGAGGTACGCGACCGGCCGGCGATCCGCGCGATCGTGGAGGAACTGGCCCAGCGGCACCCTCTCACTCCGGGGGTCCGGACCTTGCACACGGCGGTGGCCCCGGCTGTCGGCTGAGCCGCCGACGCGGCCTGGCTGTGCCTTCGGGCAAGTGACGTGAACGCACACGGTTCGTTGTGCTCGTGGGAACGCCTTTGTACGATCATGCGTCCAGAGGTTGGGGGGCATGGTCATGGACAAACCACGGATACGCCTTGGTACCGATGATGGGTGGTTGGAGCTGGCTCAGGAAGAAGGACGCGACTGGCGGGTGACCGCCGATTGGGTCTCGAAACTGAGGGCCGACTTCGACGCCTACCTCACCACCGAGGAGGTCGCGGACTTCGCCGCCCAGATGCTCTCTCATCTGAGTGTCCCGGGCCGCCGCTTTTCGGCAGCGGTGACTGCCGGACGCAACAATCCGCTGACGCTGAGAGCCCAGCCTGTCGAGGATGGGTACGCGTTCTTCGTGCGTCTGACGCCCAACGGGGACGACGACGTGTGTCACTTGCAGATGGAGATCGACCCGATCGACGTCGATGAGCTCCGCGGCATGTTCGATGCATTGCACGCATCATCGGCGGTCTGACCGCACGGATCGTGCCGCTCCCGTCAGGCTGCGGCTTTGAGTCGTCGTCCGCCCCGCAGATACCGCACGGGCCCTCGGTGCTGTCGGCCCGGCCCATCCCAGTCGATCTGGTGACGTGTCCGGCTCGTAGACACCTCAGGTGGCCTGGAGGTGGATCGCCAGTTCGGTGGCGTGCCGTGTCATGTTCTGCTTCCACGCTGATGTGTCAGCTGTGGCGATCTCCCGCCACACCTCCGCGTTCGCCCGCGCGAAGGCCTGTGGCCCGGCGGGGTCCGCAGTTGCCCAGGAGAGAAAGGTTCGACCGAAGGCGACGGCGTCGGCAGCGCTGTGGCCGGCTTCGATCAGCCGGAGGGCGAGCATCATCGGGTCGATCCACGCTGCGCCCCTGGTCGGCCAGGCCCAGTCGATGAGGTGGGCGCGGTCGTCGACGAGGATGTTGTCGGGGGCGAAGTCGGTGTGCAGCAGGGTGTCGCCGGCCAGGAGGTCGGCGGAGCCGGGTGTGCAGTAGTCGGCCCATCGTTGTTCGGCGTGCTTGATGCCGATGCCTGTTGGGGCAGTGACCTGCTGGAGCTCGTTGAGGGCGGCTGCCACCAGGGGCAGGTCGGATGAGCCGGGGGTGTAGTCGGCATGGCGGCCGTCAATTACTTCGTAGCCGAGGAGGATCCATCCACCGGTCTCGATGTGCCAATACATCCAGGGGCACGAGCGGGGCAGGTACGGGTTGATCGCGGCCTCGCGCCGCTGGGAGGCGGCCTGGGGGTGGTCCTGGGGGATGCCCTTGACGAACAGCGGGCCGGTTTCGGTGTCCAGGACGACAGCGACGGCGGAGTTCATACCGCCGTTGGCTGTGCGGGCAGCGCGGATGGGGCCGGTCTTGTCGGCGACTGCCCGGCGCGCTTCGAGGGGCAGGTCGCGGAAGTGGCGGCGGGGGATGGACAAGGTTTCCTCGTTCGGTGGTCGGGGGTGCTGCCCCGGCGAGCGTAGAGCCGGGGCAGCACCGTACGGGTTCGGCTCGGCCTAGTACGGCTGGTCGTCGCTCGCCGAGCAGGAGCAGCCCGCGCCGTCCGACTCGCCGTCGAGGTCGCGGATGAACACCATCTCGTCCTCGCCGATGGGTGAGATGTCGATCGGGACGGGCAGGCCGGACGAGGTGGCGGTGTCAGTGGGCGGGCGTCGGCCGATGGTCAGCAGGACCGGCTCCGGCCGGAGTGCTGTCGTGGGTGGGGTCATGGGGTTTCGTCCCTCCGTGTTGGCAGTAGCGTTCTCGATCGGCCTTCGCGTCCTGGTAGAGCTTGGCCAGTGGTCTGCAGGTCCAGCAGCTGCCGGACAGGGTGCAGCCGGAGCAGCCTCCGACGCGAAGTTGCAGGGACTCGGCGATCCGGCCGAGTCGGGGCAGGGCCTCGATGCCCTCGGTCATCAGCTTTACGTGCGGGTCGCGGCCGACCTTGCAGATCGAGGCGATGCCGTGTGGGTTGACGTGGAAGAACGTGTGCCCGGCGTTGCAGCCGTTGAAGGGCCAGCGGGCTTTGAGGTACTCGCGGGACTGGGCAGCCAGGGGGTTCGCCGCGCCGTCGATCGTGGGGGAGATGTTGCTGAAGACGTGGTGCGGGAAGCCGTAGCTGTCCGCGAGGGCGCGCATCCGGTCGACCTCGTGCGCGTTGCGGTCGGAGACCACGACGTTCAGCCGCACGGGCAGGCCGGCGTCCCGGGCGGCGGCAAGGCCCCGGGTGAAGCGGGCGAAGGAGCCGCGGTTGCGGGTGACGGCCTCGTACGTCTCGGGGCTGGCGCCGTACACGCTGATCGTCAGCCGGTACGGACGCAGCCGCCCGAACAGCTCGAGGATCGGCCGGGTGTGGAGGCGGCTGCCGTTCGTCGAGACCTGGACCATCATGCCGAGCTGGTGCGCGTACTCGTACGCAGCGGGGAAATCCCGGTCGATCAGGGCTTCGCCGCCGGTGATCTGCAGCCACAGCACGCCCGCGTCACGCAGCATCTCCAGGAGCCGCGCCTTGCCGTCCCAGGGCAGGCCGGCGAACTTCTTCTCCCCGAGGTAGCAGAACTCGCAGTCGTAGTCGCAGCCGAGGTTGATCTCCCAGGACGCCTTCGCAAATCCGTACGTGCTGGGCTCCCGCACCAGCAGCGTCCGGTCGAGGCCGACGTCGGGGAGGGGCATCTGCCACATTCGGTCGGCCGCCTCACGGAGCCAGGCGGGCGGCGGTCCGTGTTCTGCGACGACAGTGCGCAGGGCGTTGTAGCGGTGTTCCGAGATCCGTACGCCGGAAACGTCTCCGGGGCGCAGGAGCAGGTGGCGTCCCAGGAACGGGCTGACGATCAGGCTGTGCATGGGTCCCTCCCGTCGGTTCGGTGGTTCGGGGCCCGTCAGCGGGTATCGGCGCCGCGCTGACGGGAATCTTTGGGCACCGGCAGCCGTCCTGGCATCGGCAGGCAGTTGCCCGCCCGAGCGCAGGACGTGGTGGCCCGCCCCCGGCCGAGCGTGTGACGGCAACAGGACCGGGGGCGGGAGTCGCGGGTCAGCCGTCGGCCGCCAGGCTCAGCTGCGCCCAGACCTGCTTCCCCCAGGACATGCGCTGCACCCCCCACCGGCCGTCGCACAGCGCCTCGACGAGGCGCAGGCCTCGCCCGCTCTCATCGGTCACGCCGATGGATGCCCGGGGCCTCGGCACCCTCATCGACAGATCCGACACGAGGATCTGGACCCGGTCCGGCCTGGGCTGGTTCACCCTCACCCAGATCAGGTCGTGCACCGCGTGGAGGACCGTGTTGGTGACCAGCTCGCTCACCACGAGCCGCGCGTTCTCGTCGAGCTCCGTCAGTTCCCACTGTCGCAGCGCCGACGACACCAGGCGTCGGGCGTGGGACGCGGACTCTGCCCGTCTCGGCAAGACCTCCATGTACGCGGTCAACGCCGCGGCTTCCGCCGTCATGTTCACGCTGCTCCTCGGCCGGGCGACAGCGTCGTCGCCCGCTCTCGTGTCCCCGGGCGATCCACCGGCAGTACCGGAGAGGGCGGCGACAGTCTCGGGTACGAGAACCACGTCCCGGGCAGACAGCAACCCGTCGGCCGCCGGCCAGGGCTGCCTTGCCGGTACGGACCGGATGCCGGTCACGGCCGGACGTCCGGCATCACGCCCGATGCGTCGCACGGCTGAGGAGGCGGGGGCGGGGTACCGGCGCGCTGCAACGTCTCGCGGGGCTCTCCGGGCAGGAGGGCGTGGCCGGTCACCGGTGTGGTCGCGGTCGTGGAGACGTCGGCGAGCGCACGGCGTCGTTCCCGCTGTGCCGGTGTTCTACGCATGTCTGCCCCCGGGCGTAGGTCTCGTTCGCTTGCCGAAGACCGTACGGACGGGGGCAGTGCTTCAACCACAGACGGAGCGCGCCAGTTCGCCACTCACCGCCAGCGAAGTAACACGCTCCGTGTCACCTCATGCGTGGACGTCGAGGTGTGCCGCCATGGAACGCATCTCTTGAGTCAGCGTGCGCTTACGGGTGCTGAGGATGTCCGTCATGATGTACCGGGCCATCGGCTGGTGCTGGATCCAGTTCCCCGCCGTACGCCGAATGCGGCCGAGCTCGTCCATGGCGTCCTGGGTAGACCCCAGACGCGCATGCGCCTGCGCCACGTCCAGACGGTGCCGGTTCCAGTTCACCGTCGACGGTCTGCCCACCTTCTGCATGGCCCGACCAGCCAGAATGCCCTCATCGGCCCGCCGAAGCACACCCTGGGAGTCACCCACCAAGGCCAGATCCTCCACGGCCTTCATCTCGGCCGTCACCGGACCGAACCGCACCCAGTGCTTCCGCAGGTTCTCGTACTCCCGGCCCAGCGCACTCGCCGCCGTCGCCGCCATCCGGCGGGCCTCCGCCGCCTCGTCCGGACGGTTGTTCCGCGACGCCGCCGCCGCGATCCGCAGCAACAGCTCACCCCACACCGCGAGCTGGCCCTTCGTCGCGGCGGACATCCGCGGCTCCACCTTGTCGGCCGTGACCGCCGCCAGATGCTCCGCCTCGTCGAACCGGTCCTGCCGCAGCAGCAGCCAGCACATGCCGACCACCCCGATGGCCGCGCGCGCCGCGTCATCCGTCGCCCGCGCGGTCCGGATCGCCTCCGACAGCGAGTGATACGCCATGTCGTACTGCCGCACCTGCGTCAGGTACTTCCCGCAGAACAGCAGCGCGTACGTCCGCAGCGTCTCCGCTTCCCGCTGCTCCTGTTCGTCCTCCACCGCAGCGACGGCGGCCTCGGCCCCGCGCAGCAGTCCGGGAAGCATCTTGGCCACCGAGTCGTACCGGTCCGCGCTGTACAGGGCCCGCCCGTCCTCGAGCCGGCGCCACAGATCCGCTACCGGCACGGCCTCGCCCGGATCCGTCAGCGTCTCGTCGATCCCCATCGGAGGCATCAACGCCTGCCTCAACGCCACGAGCCCTTGCCGATTTCCCTCGTCACCGATCACCGGCGCCGGGGTACCTGAGATGAACAACGCGCTGGTCGGAATGCCCAGCGCGCGAGCGATCGCATGAAGGGTCTCGACCCTCGCCGTCCCGCCCTGCTCGATTTTCCTGACCACCGACACCGAAAGGCCGGCCTCGTTCGCCAGCTGCTCCTGACTCAGCCCGGCAACGCGGCGTCGCGCCCGGAGATTGTCACCCATGCCTGAAGACGTGTGCGGCATACTGGACTCCGTTCTGACTTCGACGCTCAGAACGGTACTCCGGCCCGCGCCCCACACGTGGCGCGTTCCCGCAGGGCGCGGACCGGAAAACCCGCGCAGCAAACCCGGCCCGAACAATCCGGCGGCTGCCAGAACCCCCGTTCTACCAGCGGATATTGCCGCGCTGCGGATCCACTTCCCGTCTCTGCCGGATGAGGCCAGGGACCGAGAGCCGACCGAGCAGACCGCCCACCACGCCCTGATGACAGGCCCTGCCCCGCGGGTAGAGTCCGCGCCATGCACCCGGTCAGACGCTCCAGCGCACGGCTCGCCCTCCGCGAACTCACCTCCGACGACATAGACGCCGTCTTCGCCATCTACGGCGATGCGGAGGCCACCAAGCACCTGTCGTTCGAACCGCGAACCCGGGAGCAGGTCGGGCAGATCGTTGCGCGATCGATCACCTCTGCCACCGCAGAGCCTCGCAACGAGTACGCCCTGGCCGTCGTCGTACAGGACACACAGGAGCTGATCGGGTTCGGACGAATCGCCCTCGACCCGCACCAGCAGCGCGGAGCCACCTTCGGCTTCGCGCTGCGCCCGGACACCTGGGGCGCCGGCTACGGACTCGAGACCGTACGGCTGCTCCTCGGCCTCGGGTTCGAGGACCTGGGGCTGCACCGCGTCTGGGGCGGACGATCGCCCCTCAACGAGGCATCGGCCAAGACCATGGCTGCGGCAGGCATGGTCGAGGAGGGCACCATCCGCGAGCACATCCAGAAGGCCGGGCGGTGGCGCGACTCGATTGTCCACGCGATGCTCGAGCGTGAGTGGGCCGCCTCGCGGTAGGGAGGGGAAGTACGCGATGCACCATCTGGTCTTGTGGGACATCGACCACACACTCATCGCGTCACGCGGTGTCGGACGTGCGCTTTCCGCCGCCGCCTTCGAGCAGGTGACCGGTCAGCCCATGCGGAATCAGGCAAAGATCGACGGCATCACGGAGGCCGTGATCTTCCGCGAGACCGCGAAGCTGCACGGCATCACGACGGATCGCAGCGACTTCGAGCGGTTCGCGCGCGCTCTCACCGAGCAGCACGTGCGGCGTGCCGCTGAGCTGAGAGAACACGGGTCTGCGCTTCCCGGAGCAGCAACCGCCCTCTGGCTCTGTTCACGACGCAGAGCAGCGTTTCGACAGGAGTTCCGGAGGCACTGCCCGCGCCGGATGCTACGAGAACGGGCGGCAGCTCGGTGATGTCCGACCCGACGCCGTCTTGCGGCCGTCCGACGCGCCGGGCAAAAGCGCTGGCTACGGGCGTAGTCGGGAGCTGCCACCGCGCCAATGCCGAGTGCCGGCAGGTGCCTCCCGTTTTCGTGGACATCGATTAGCCCCGACAGCGGGTGCCTCCCGAAGCCATCGACATCTGCTGTCAGAACTCGTGAACAAAGCCAGCCCTCGACACCCTGGCCGCGGCGCAGGTCCGGCAGACCGTCGTAACGGGCAACGTCCGTGGTGTCGCGGAGATCAAGCTGGATGTCTTCGGCCTCAACACACACATCGACTGGGACGCCGGCGCGTACGGGGAGGACGCCGACCTCCGACCCGCTCTCGTCGACCTCGCTCTCGCCCGTTCGGCCACTGCGGCGATGGACACGGTGCTGATCGGCGATACCCCGGAAAACGTCGAAGGCGGACGCGAGAACGGCGTCCAGGTCATCGCCGTCGCCACCGGCCGGAGCTCCGCGGGCGAGCTACGCGCGGCAGGCGCCGATTCCGTTCTCGACGACCTGACCGATGTCGGCCTCCTCGTCGAACTCGTCACGGGCCACGCGTAGCTGCGTACATGAATGTCAGCGGTCGGCAATGCTGGAGTGTCGGATGGCGTCAGCCGGCTGGCGGGAGGCACAGGGCCGCGAGGCGGGGCAGGCGGCGGTGCATCTCGTTCGGGTCATCGAAGTCGAAGTCTTCGCCCATGGAGCCGGGGTCATCCTCTGCGGGGCTTTGCCCGGCGCGGTAGGTGTCCCAGTCTTCCCAGAAGCTTTCCTCGTCGCCGGTAAGTCTCTCGTAGGCGGCGACGGCAGCGAAGTTGGCGTCCTCGGCGAAGAACTCCACCGGCATGTCCTCGCCTGCCGCCGCGGCGGCGGTGACCACGGGGTGCTCTGCCAGCGAGTCGGGATTCGCCAGTACCTTCACGTACCAGTCACGGCCCTGGGCGACGAGCCCGGCGCAGAAGTCGGAGAAGCTGTCGTCCGAGCAGCCGCCGCCTATGAGGTAGGCCGCAGCCCACGTGTCCCACCGGCACAGCGCTCCGTACACCTCGTCGAATCGCTCCTGGTAGCCGAGGATGTCCTCTTTGGAACGGTCGGCCAGGAGGTCAACCAGCGCCTCGCCGACGGTCTTGCCGGTCGTGGCGTTGGCGCGCGCAGTGTCGATGAGCTGCCAGAACTCGTTGGTGTCCATGACCGGACACTGTGCCAGGCCATTCCGAGGATTCAGACGCCGATCCGACGCAGCCACCAAGGGAGGTCTCGGGGCGCGAAGGGATTGTTCAGCGAGCGGTCGAGGAACCGTCCGTCTGCGGGACCGATGGCTGCGCTCAGTTCCCTCCGCGCCCTGCGCCTCAGGGCATGGATTGTGATCTCCAGCAGGGTACGGACGTGGTAGTCGTTGATGCGGAGGTCTGTGTCATCGCGCTCGTAGAACCGGTCGACGTCTTCGTACGGCCGTTTCGCATTCGCATTCCAACGGCGGAACGCGTGCGCCACCTCTCCTGCGGGGAGGCCGTGCTCCCTCTCGAAAACGGCGATCTGCCTCTTCGCCGACGTGGACAGGCCGCGGATCACAGGTGCCCGCTGGTGCCGCGTTCGGCGTCGCAGGAGCTGCGCTCTGATCTCGCCCGGCGATCGGCGAGGCATGAACACTTCCGGCAGGAAGACGTGGTTCGACCGACCGTAGAGCGCAATCGCGGCAGAGATCAAGTACGCAGGAACGGTTCAGCTCGCCGGCGGCCTGGCACCGATCCGGCCCAGGACAATCCGGACCGCGCGAGCCTCGGTGCTGTCGGTGCCGAGCACGTCCTCCAGTAGGGGCAGCAGCATTTCGCCGGTGCTACGGGCCTCAGCAAGGTCGGTGACGTACCGCCAGATCTGGCACGTACGGCGGGCCTGGTCGGCGGCGAGGCGGTGGCCGGCGCCGCGGACTCGGATGTGGGCCCGCAGGGTGTGGAGGCACCAGTGGACGCCTGCGGCGTGCTGGCCGGTGAGGTGGCAGAGCCAGCCGCGTAGGTCGCGGAGCTGGAGGGTGAAGAGGTGGTCCGCGCCGTACTCGACGGTGAGGTCGTGGTCGAGGGCGTCGGCTTCGGCGGCGGCGCGGATCAGGGATTCCGGGTCCTTGGACTCGTACAGGGCGATCAGCGTCGTGATGCGTTCCGCGTACGCGGGTGGGATGGCGCCCGGGTCGGGCTCGTCGTCGGGTGTGGTGTTGAGCCAGAAGTCGGGGGTGACGGTGCCCCAGGGGCGGTAGAGCTGGTCGGTCATGGGGGCCTCGCGGGGTGGGTTACCAGGTGACGATGCGGCGGATCGCCGTCACCCGGGTCGTGGGGGTGGTTGACGTGCGCCAGCTCGTGTAGCTGACCAGGCGCGTCTTGAGGCCCGTGCGTGGGGCCTCCAGGACCAGGTCCTCGCCGATGTACATGCCGACGTGGCCGGGGCGGGAGTCGGAGCCGTCTGAGCCGGGGTTGAAGATCAGGTCGCCGGGTTTGGGGGCGTCGAGGGCAACTGTGGTGCCGGTGTTGACCTGGTCGTATGTGGTGCGCGGGATGGTGATGCCGGCGTGGTGGTACGCCTGCTG
The DNA here is from genome assembly GCF_009604385.1 of Streptomyces smaragdinus. GTDB lineage: Bacteria > Actinomycetota > Actinomycetes > Streptomycetales > Streptomycetaceae > Streptomyces > Streptomyces smaragdinus. The sequence continues at coordinate 33,881 of NZ_WEGJ01000029.1, read as the reverse complement.
CATCAGGGAGGAGCAGTCGCACCAGTGGGCGGGGTCGGTGCCGAGGGCGTTGGTGCAGTCGCCGCCGAGGTGGTAGGGGCCGCCGCGTTGTTGTAGGGCCCACGCGATCGCGGTGCGGACTGGGGTGGGGGCGTTTGTGGGGAGGGTGAAGCCGGATGGGAGGGCGGCCTCGCCGGCTGGGGCTGTGGTGGTGAAGCGGCGGGATGTGGTCAGGATGTTGCGTACGTAGTTGTACGTCTCGCCGTTCGCGAAGGACGGCGGGGGGACGCCGTGGAATTGGGTGACTCGGCCCCAGCCGGCGTTGTAGGCGGCGAGGGCCAGTTCGATGGGGGAGCCGTTGTAGTGCGGGTGGCGTTTCGCCGTTCTGAGGAGCTTGCACATCATGCGGGCCTGGGAGGGGATGGCGTCGGCCGGGTCGTGGATGTCCGTGCGGCCGTCGGCGTTGGCGTCGTAGCCGGAGGAGCGCCAGGTGGTGGGCATGAACTGGGAGACTCCCTGGGCGCCGGCGGGGGATTGGGCGGTGGGGTTCCAGTGGGACTCGTGGTAGATCTGCGCGGCCAGTACGGGGGCGGGCAGGCCCTGGTCGCAGGCTGCGGCCGCTTCGATGATCAGGGTGGCGTAGCGGGGTGGGACGGCGTCGGGGCCGATGCGTAGGGCGCCTGTCGCGTAGGCGGGGCGGTCCTCGTCGACTGCCATGACGAGGATGATCAGGCCGAGGCCCAGTGCCAGGGGGGCGGATGTGGCGGCGGCGCCCAGGGCCAGCCAGCGTCCGATTTTCAGTGCCGCCTCCTCCTATGCCGGTCCCGGGAGTTTTGTCCGGGGGTGGACCATTCTCGCCCAGGTGTCTCCGTGCGGCGGTCGCGTTAATGCGAGCGAGGGATCACCCGGTCGTGGGACGTGCCTTGTCGGCGGGTGGGCACGTTAGGCCGGTCAGGCAGTCTTCTTGACCGCTTCTCGTGTGTACGCGACCGCCGTCGAATCGCCTGCCCTCCCTGTACGCGACGGTTTTTTCGGGGGCGTTGTGGCGAGAAAGGACGAGCCGGACGGTCGGCTGGCGGACGGTGCGCGCGTGTTCGTTCCGGTCCTCGGGCCGGCCGGTGGCTGCGGGCGGTCGGTGGTGGCGGGGCTGCTCGGCGCGGGGCTGGCCTCGTACGGGTCCGCGGTGGTGCTCGACACGGGGCTGCGCTGGTCGTCCCCGTGGCCGAACTGGGCCGCCGCGCCCGGCGGCGGGCTGGTGGCGATCCCGCCGCAGCGGGCGGCCTCGGGGGCGCAGGTCGTCGCCGCCTCCTCGAGGTGTACGGGTCTGGACGGCGCCGACTTCGCGGTGCTGACCGATCATCAGGCCTGGGGGTCGGCGCCGCTGTCGCTGCCGGAGGATCCGTGGGCCTGGTATCAGCTGGCCGCCGCGGGTGGCTGGCAGGTGGCGGTCGCCGACACGTCGTACGCGGTGGCCGACGAGGTGGTGTTCGCGCGCAGTACCCGTACGGCGGGAGTCACCTCCCGGTGGTGCGGGCTGCCGTGTGCGCTGCCGGTGCTCTGCATGCCCGCCACCACCGACGGGGCGCAGCTGGTGCAGGGCGCGCTCATGGCCGCCTCCGCCGAGGGGCTGCCGGTGGCGCGGATGACTGTCGCCGTGGTCTCGGCCGCGCCCGGTGCCGCCCCGGCGCCGGTGAAGGCGGCGGTCACGATGCTCGAGCCGCGGGTCGCCGCGGTGGTCGAGGTGCCGTTCGATCCGCATGTGCGGGCTTACGGGCTGCGCGAGATGGAACGGCTCAAGGCCCGTACCCGGCGCGCCGCCGCGGCGCTGGCGGGCGCGGTGATGGGCGCCGCGCGCGAGTCCTTCGGGGATCCGCTGCCTGCCGCGCCCCGGCCGGCGCCGATGGCCGGTGTTCCCGCTGTTGAGGAAGAGGTGTCCGTATGACGTTCCTGACCGAGCAGCTGGCCGCGCTCATCGCCGGGCCGATCCCGGATTACGACCCGCAGGTGCCTGCTCCGCTGAAGCCGTTGACCTCCACTGTTCTGGGGTGGGCTTCCGGGCTCGGGCTGGCGGCCGCCGTGCTGGGGTCGCTGACCGGGTGGGGGATGGCCGCGTGGGGTGAGAACACTCAGCGGGACGGGGTGGCGGCGCGGGGGAAGATGGCGATCAAGTGGTCGCTGATCGGCGCCGGAGGGATTGGAGTGGCGTCGGCGATGGTGCTGCTCGTGTACAACGCCGCGGTCAAGTCGGCGGGGGGCAGCTGATGGCGGGGCGGGCGAGGCGGCGGGCTCGGCTCGTGCTGGTGCTGCTCGGGCTGGGGGCGGCTGGGCTGGTCGGGGGCGGGATCGTTGTGGGATCTCTGGCCTTCGACGACGGCGGTGGGAGCGGGCCGGCGCCGGTGCGGGCGGCGGACTCGCGGCCGAAGACCCCTCGAGCAACGGGCACCCAGATGGCGATGACACCCGAGCGGGCCAAGCCATTGAAGCTGGTGGAGCCGTCAGGACAGGAAGACGGTGCGTCCGTCGGCTTCCCGCACACCTCCGTCGGGGCGGCCTCCGCCGCGGTGATCCGGTGGGAGGAGTACGCCTTCCTGGACGATGTGGCCGCCCGGCGTCAGCTGGAAGCCACCACCGCCCACGACTCCCTCAACGACATCGATCGGAAAATCTCCGAGGTCCGCAGCCTGCGTGAATCTGTCGGGTGGCCCCCATCCGGCGGCCCTCCGCCGGGCTTCAGGGTCATCACGGTCGTCAACGCGATCCGCGGCAAGACGCTCGACGACATCGGGGACGTGGTCCAGGTCTGGCTCAACTACGACCTCTACTCCCAGATGCCGGACGGGTCCTACGGCGACGAACCGCTACGCGACGAGACCGACCAGGTCATCGTGAAGTGGGAAGAAGGCGACTGGAAGACCACCACCGCCCCGGGCTGGGTGAAGCGGGGCACGTACCCCCTGAGCTACTTCCCCAACTCGCCGTACGCCTGGAATGACGGCTGGATGCAGGTGCTGCGTGCTGGATAGCCGCAGCTGCATGAGGTGGCTGGTGATGCTGCTGGCCGCCGTGCTGCTCACCGGCACGGCGCTTCCAGTCACGTGGGCGGACAACCCCGATACGCACGCCAGCTACGGTCCGCCGAAAGAGCCGCCCGCCGAATGGGCGAAAGGCGGGCAGTCGGCCGGGATCGACGGCCAGGGCCGCTGGTGCATCCTGGGCGAGGCCGACAACTGCAGGTTCAACGGCGCTCACAGCCCGGACCCCAGGAAGATCGTCGGCATCTGTGAGGCGGCAGACGGCACCGCGGCGAAGAACTGCTCGAAAGAGAGTCAGAAGCGCTTTGAGCGTGGGGCGCTGGAGGCATGGCGTGAGAAGGCCGCGTCCAGGAAGAACTTCAACGAGCTCAACGCCTTCCTCACCAAGTGTGTGAAGTCCGGCAGGTCGTTCAAGCTGTGCCTGACCGAAGGCACGTACAAGCACCCCGAACCCCGCCCCGGCGTGAAGGACTGGATTGAGGCCGGTGCGGCGCAGCTCGTCTCGGACGGCCTGGGCAAGGCCGCCCAGTACATCGGCGAGGGCGTCGTCTGGCTCCTGCGCCAGTTCGCCGACGAGTTCGCCGAGGTCTCCACCGTCAACCTCGAGCAGACCGGCATCGGTCGCGTCCTGAGCATCATGACCGGCCTCTCCGCGGTGATCGCCTGCTTCCTTCTGCTCCTGCAGTTCGGCAAGGCCGCGCTGACCCAGCAGGGCGCCCCGGTCGCCATCGGCGTCATCGGCCTGCTGAAGTACGCGGCCGTCCTGTCGGTGTACATCCTGGCCGTCCAGACCTTCCTGTACTGGACGGACGAGCTCTCCGACGCCCTGATCACGATGTCCTTCGAGGGCAACGGCGGCGACCCGGCAGCAGCGATGAAGCAGCAACTGGGCCAGCTCTTCGCGGGCCTCGTCGCCACCGGCGGCGGCACCGCGGCAGCCGGCGCGCTGGTCACCGGCGGCGGCGTGGTGGCCAACGGCGTCGCGTTCGTCATCGTCGTAGGGATCATCTGCATCATCTGCATCTGCGCCCTCTGGCTGGAGATGATGGTCCGCCAGGCCGCCATCATGATCACGGTGGTGGTGATGCCGGTCGTGCTGTCCGGCGAGCTGATGGACGCCACCCGCAGCTGGTGGCCGCGCGCCCGGGACGCGCTGATCGCGCTGATCCTGACCAAGCCGGTGATCACGCTGTGCTTCGCGATCGGCTTCACCGCGATGACCGACGGCAAAGGCGTCAAGAACGTCCTCGTCGGCCTGGTGTGCTTCCTGCTCGCCGCCTTCGCCTGGCCGGTGGTGGCGACGTACATGACGTTCACGACGAACGGCGACGGCCAGTCCGCCGCGTCGGGGATGTTCTCCTCGCTCGGCTCGTCCATCTCCTCGATGTACGGCGGCCAGCGCGCCCTCCCCTCCGGCGCGGGAGCCGTCGGCGGCGGTACGGGCTACACGCAGGCGCTCGAGTCCGACGCCCCCGCGCCCGGCGGCGGCAACGACGGCTTCTGGCGAGCGCGGATGTCCGGGCGGGCCCACGGCGGTTCGTTCGCCGCCCGGGTCGGCGGCTCGGTGGGCGTCGGGCTGCAGCTGGCGAACGCCGGCACCGACGCGCTGGCCGGGACCATGGCCAACACCGCCGCCCACGCCGGCCTCGGCCCGCGCGAGCACCTGGGCCGCAGCGTGGTCATCCCACCCCGCCGAACCCCGGGGGAGCACAAGCCGGCGGCCCCTCCTCCGCCGCCGGGCGAGACCGAAGCACCCCGGCCGACCGTGCCGGAAGAAGGGGAGTAGCCCCGTGTCGTACGAAGTGACTCCCGCGACGTACTCGGGCTGGCAGTCCGAACGCTCCGGCTACATGGGGAGCCTGTCGGGCGTCGGCTTCGCCCTGGTCGCCGCCGCGTGCGGGGCCTCCCTCCTCCCCGTCTACCAGCGCAGCTTCGCCGCCGCGCTCATCTTCGAGCCGCTCGCCGTGCTGCTGCTCCTCCTCGCGTACGGGCGGGTCCAGGGGCTGAGCGCGGAGGAGTGGATCCTCCTGGAAGTGAGGCATCAGATCGCCGTGGCCACAGGCAAGAACCGTTTCGTCTCCGGGGCCTTCGCCCCCCGCACCTCCTCCGGCCGCCAGCCCATGGACCTCCCCGGTGTCCTGGCCCGGCTGCGGATCCTGGACGCCCCGGACGGGATGGGCGGCACGCTGGGCGTGGTGTACGACCCCCTGGCCGGTACGTACACGGCGGTCGCCCGGGTGGCGTTCCCGGGGCTGGCGCTGATCGACACCGCCGCGCAGAACGCGCGGGTCGCGGCGTGGGCGTCGTGGCTGCGGGCGCACTGCAAGGAGGATTCGCCGGTCACGCGGATCGCGGTGCACCAGCGCTCGCTGCCGGACGACGGGGAGGCGCTGCGTGCGTGGAACTACCGTCACCTGGCGGAGGACGCCCCGGACGCGGCGGTGCAGGTGCTGGGGGAGCTGATGCTGACGGCCGGGCCGTCGGCGACGGTCCGCGAGACGTATGTGTCCGTCACGCTGTCGGCGGCCAGGGCTCGCCTGGCGATCCGCGGCGCCGGCGGCGGGCAGCGGGGGGCGGCGGCGGTGCTGGTGCGGGAGCTCAACGCCCGTATCGGCGGGCTGTCGTCGGCCGGGGTGATGGTGCAGGAGTGGCTGACGCCGCGCGGGGTCGCGGCGGCGATCCGTACCGCCTTCGACCCGGACGCCCAGCTGATGATCGCCGAACGCAAGGCCCGCGCCGAGGGCGTCGACGGCTACCGGGGCACGACGCCCGGGGTGGCGCCGGAACTCGCGGGGCCGGCGTTCGCGGAGACGCACCGCCGGTTCTACGAGCACGACGGGGCGTACACCGCGTGCTATCAGGTACGGGGTCTGCCGTATTCGGAGGTGTACGCGACGGTGCTGCAGCCGTTGCTGCGGCCGCGGCAGTCGGCGCGCCGTTCCCTGTCGATGATTTACGAGCCGCTGGCGCCGTCGCGTGCGCGGCGGGAGCTGGCGCGGGAGAAGACGAAACGTCAGTCGGCGCGCGCGCTGCGGGCGAAGACGGGCAAGTCGGAGTCGGAGGACGAGCGGCGTGAGGCCGCCACCGCGTCGTCGCAGGACAGGGCGCGGGCGGCGGGGCACGGGGTGGTGCGGCTGACGATGATGATCGCGGTGACGGTGACGGACCGCGCGGAGCTGGAGACGGCGTGCGCGGAGCTGCAGGCGGACGCGTCGGACGCGGGGCTGGAGCTGCGGCGGGCGTACGGGACGCAGGACGTGGTGTTCGCGGCGGCGGCACTGCCGTTGGGGCAGGGGCTGCCTGAGCAGCGGGTGGGGCTGTGATCCGGCGGCGGCGGGATGCTGCGGATGCGGGGCTGGAGGGGGCGGAGGTCGGTCAGTTGCTGTCCTCCCGGGGCTCTTCTCTGCCGGCGCCGCGGGTGCCGTCGGCGCGGGAGCTGCGGGCGGCGCAGCTGCTGGAGGAGGTCGACGGGGTACGGCGGGTCGCTCCGCGGCGCGGCTGGAACGCGGCGGATGCGGGGCGGGCAGCATCGCTGCCTCGGGCGGAGGTGTTCCGGGCGGATACTGCGCGGGCTTCGGGGCTGTATCCGTTCCTGCACGCCGGCGGACTGCCGCCGGTGGGCGCGTACATCGGGTGGAACACGCTGACGCAGACGGCGTTCTCGGCGCATCCGTCGGTGTGGGTGTCGGAGGGGATCGTCACCAACCCGAACGTCGTCATCACCGGCGTGCCCGGTTCGGGCAAGTCGGCGACGGTGAAGGCTCTGTGCTTCCGGCTGATGGCCTTCGGGCACAAGACGCTGGTCGCTGGGGACGTCAAGGGCGAGTACCGCACGCTGTGCGAACACCTGGGCGTCGCCCCGGTCCGCCTGGGCCCCGGCCTGCCCGGCCGCCTCAACCCCCTGGACGCGGGCCCGCTGGGCGAGCACCTCGACCTCATCCGCGACCGCGCCGCCCTCAAGGCCCGGCTCGCGGAAATCCACCGCCGCCGGCTGACCCTGCTCAAGGCACTGCTCGAGCTGCAGCTGCGCCGCACCCTGCTCTCCCAGGAGGAGGAGGGCCTGGACGTCGCCGTACGCCAGGTCACCGGCGAACTCTCCGGCTCCGGCTCCACCCGCCTGGCCCAGCCCACGCTCCCGCAGGTCCACGCGGTCCTGAAGGACCCAACCGACGACATGGCCCACGAACTCCGCGTACGCGCCGACGACGTCCAAACAGCCCGCGAACAACTCGTCTCCCTGCGCTCCGCCCTCGGCTCCATGATCTCCGGCCACCTCGGCGGCCTCTTCGACCAGCAGACCTCCATCGGCCTGGACTGGAACGCCCCCGTGCAGTCAGTGGACGTCTCGGCACTCAAGGGCTCCCAGGACGAAACCGTCGCCATGGCCCTGACCTGCGTCTCCTCCTGGGCCCAGTCCGCAATCGACCGCACCGACGGACCACCCCGAGTCGTCATCCGCGACGAAGTCTGGCGCCAGCTGCGCGCCGGCGGCGCCACCATGCTCAAGAAGGTGGACGCGGACCTACGCCTCTCCCGCGGCGAGGGCTTCATCCAGGTCCTGTGCTCCCACCGGCTCGCGGACTTCGAGGCGGTGGGACCGGCCGACTCCGAGGCGGCCGCGATCGGCCGGGAGCTGATCGCGTCTTGCGACACGCGGATCCAGCTCGCCCAGGCGCTGAACAACGCGAACGAGCCGCTGCGGATCACCCGGGAGGCCATCGGGCTGACGGACGCGGAGTGCGAGCTGATCAGCGGCTGGGGGGCCGGCGAGCGGGGGCGGGCGCTGTGGAAGGTGGGGCGGACCGGGGGGTCGCACGCGGTGCAGCTGGTGCTGTCGGAGACGGAGAAGAGGCTCTTCGAGACGGACGAGAAGATGTCGCTGTAAGCCCGTGGGTTCGTCATTCTGAAGCGTCGGCTGACCAGCAAATTTCCATGCTGGTTGGAAGGTATCGAAGCACCACCGAGCCGCCTGTCATGATCTGCTACGCAAGCACTTGTCCGATCAGAACAGAGAGATCGGCAATGTCCGCATTCGTGGTAGGGGGATCCTCATGGGGCTCAGATTGAAACTGGCAGGTGCTGGAACAGCAGTTGCGGCCATGGTCGGCCTACTGACCTTCGCCGCACCGGCCGACGCTGCAGGCGGCGGCTGCTTCCCTAGAACCGGCGGCGGGTTCGCGATCGGTGTGTGCAGCTCCGACAACGGCATCACCGTGTTCGGCGACATCTACATCGACAAGCTGGGGTTCACCGGCAGCAGTTGCTACGTCACCTATCAGATCCGAGACTGGACCACGAGTTCGTGGGTTGGGAACTCCAGCGGCAGGCAGGCCTGCGGGCTGGGGCACTACCCGAACGTCGCGGCCGGGAAGGTCGCCGGCCACATGTATCAGAACCGGGCACGGGTCTACGTCAACGGTACGAAGGTCTTCGAAGGCGACAGCTACTACACCACATAGGCTCCTTGGCTGCCTGCGGGGTCGGTCCCTGGCGCGCCGGCCCCGCAAGCATCGATACCAGCCGATTTTCACTTCGGCCGCGATCCTCGTTCGCCCGTTGGTGAACAAGGAGTCCGCCTTCGTGGGTGGCCGAAGAACCGCACCATTCGCGGCTGGCCCGGCCCCGGTGTCATCCGGCCCCACGACACTGGGGCGGGTGGTCTGCCTCGGGTGCCTCGTTCGGATCAAGCGCGGGTACCGGCGCCATTGCGTCTTATCGTCGAATCCGCCCGCACCAGAGCTACCCAGGCCCGACCATGCGCTGCGCGGCCTCCAGCACCAGATGCCAGGGGTACGCCGCCGGGTCGCCCTTGCCGGGCTCGTTCGGTACGAAGCCGCCCTCCCCGTAGAGCACGGTGACCCCGGCCCCGCGCAGGGTCTCCACCGACTTGTCGAACTGCGGATGTGCCACGAACGCGCGGTTGACCATCGGCATGGTCACCAGCGGAATGCCCTTGCCGATCGCCTCCGCGACGAACCCGACGACGAACTTCTCCGTGATCCCGAGCGCCCACTGGTTGATCGTGTTGAACGTCGCCGGGGCCACCACCGCCACGTCCGCGGCCGGCCAGACGTCCGAGTGTCCGGGCAGCTTGTAGCTCGAGCGGACCGGATGCCCGGTGAGTTCGGCGAGCTGCTCGATCTCCGGCTCCAGCCACCTGGCCGCGGTCGGCGTCAGCCCCAGGCATACGTCCCACCCGCCGGCCTGTGCCCGCTTGATCACGCCGCCGATGTCGAGCACGGCCGGTGCGGCGCAGCCGAAGAGGTACATCACTCGCCTGGTCATGCCGCCCATCCCACCACACGCAACCGCCCCCGGATCGTGGAGCGTCGGGAGCGATCGAGGGTCCCGGCAGCGTCGGCGGGGGTAGCGTTCCGGATGCCGAGTCAGAAACGGACCGCATGATGCCCACACCGGAGCAGGACCACATCGGGACCCGGATCGCCCACCAGCGCAAACTGCGCCGCCTCAGCGGCCGGGAGCTGGCGCGGCGCGCCGGTATCTCGTACAGCCTGCTGTCCAAGGTCGAGTCCGGGCACAAACCCGCGTCCGCCGACGTCGTCGCGGCCGTGGCCCGCACCCTGTCGGTCAGCCGCGACACGCTCACGGGGCAGCCGTACGTGACCGAACTCCAGCAGGACCGCCTCGCCGACCTCGTCCACCCCATGCGCATCGCCCTGGACCTGTACGACCTCGGCGACGACCCGGACCTCTCGGTACGCCCCTCCTGGCAGCTGGTGGCCGCGGCCGACGACCTGTGCGCCACCGTCCGCGCCACACACCTGCACAAGGCGGCCGACACTCTCCCGGCACTGGTCGCCGAACTCACCGCCGCCGTCTACCGCACTCCCGGCAGCGAGCTGTGGACCGCTCTCGGCTCGGCCTACCGCTCCACCCACGACGTGGCCGTCAAGCTCGGCTACACCGACCTGGCGACCGTAGCCCTGGACCGCATGGGATGGGCCGCGGAGAAGGCCTCCAACCCGCTGTTGTCCGCCGTCCGCCAGTACAAGCGGGCGCTCGGGTACTTCCGCGAGGGCGAGTGCCACATCGGACAGCGCCTCATCGGAGCCGGCCGCGACCACCTTGCTACCGCCGGCGACACACGGGCGGCGCTCGCCGTGGCCGGGCAGCTGCACCTCGGGGCGGCGGTCCTCGCGGCGAGGGCCCGCGACGCTGCCGGTACGGAGCTACACCTGGCGCAAGCAGAGGAGCACGCGGCCCGTACGGGCGAGGCTGGGCGCGTCCTGTGGCTGTCGTTCGGCCCGACGAACGTCACCTTGCACCGCACGTCCACGCTGATCGAGTTCCACAGGTTCGGGGAGGCCGTCGAGGTGTCCGGCGGGGTGCACTTCCCCGACGGCTGGTCCACCTCGAGGGCTGCTCACCATCATGTGCACCGCTCGTACGCCCTGATGGAGACCAAACGGTACGACCAGGCCCTGGGCGAGATGGTCACCGCGCGCCGGATCGCACCCGAACAGACCCGGTACTACGCCCCAGCCCGCGAGACGATCAACGCGCTGGTCAGGCACCAGCGCGCCACCCCGGACACGCTCACGAACCTCGCCCACTGGGTGGGTCTGTAGCGGGTTTCACTGTTTCACCGAGGTGTGAAACTTGTGCCCCCGCCGGGCGGCCACGCTGCTGATGGACACCGATCAGCGACGACGGCGGGGGCCGACATGAGCGAAGACACCCCGGGACGGGCCGACACCGCGAGGGGCCCGGCAGTCCCTGTGGCCGCCGACCGAGTAGCGACGGGCCGGCCGCCGGTCGACGTCCTCGCGATCCGCGAGACCATCCTCATGGTCACGGACCATCGCGCGGCGCTGCCGTCGTCGCTGCACATCCACGCCTTGACCGGGCGTCTGTGCGAGCACATCGGGGTGCTTCTCGGCGAGCTGGCCGAGCGGGACAGCGGCGAGTTCGACCAGCGCGTCATCATGCGCGAGGCCGAGAGTGGCTATGACGTTGTTCAACGGCCCCACGATGTCGGCCTGAAGTGGCCCCGGTTGGTGGGTCGTGCGGGTGCATTGAGGGGTTGTGACGGGGCGAAGTGGCCCCACCTTGGCTCTTGCGGTGAGACGTTCTCGGTGGTCTCCGGCTGGGGCGGTGCTGTGGATGTCTTTGTCCAAGCAAGAGTTGTTTGACCGGATCCGGCGGGATAGTTGGCAGCGGCAGCTGTCGGTCCGGGCGCTGTCGAGAAAGTACGGGGTGCATCGTCGGCTGGTGCGGGAGGCGCTGGCGTCGCCGGTGCCGGTCCCGCGGCGACGCCCGGTTCGGACCTCGCCGAGGATGGAGCCGTACAAGAAGACGGTGGATTCCTGGCTGCGGGCGGATCTGGAGGCGCCGCGCAAGCAGCGGCACACGGTCCGGCGGATCGTCGCGCGGATCGAGGAGGAGTTCGGGGAGGCGATCCCGTATCCGACAGTGCGGGACTTCGTCGCTGCGCGGCGCAAGGAGATCGCGGCGGCGGTGGGGGCGCCGGTGGAGGCGTTCATCACCCGGCACAACGCGCTCGGGGCGGATGCCGAGGTGGACTTCGGCGAGGTCTGGGTGGACCTGGCCGGCCAGCGGGTGAAGTGCTATCTGTTCGCGTTCCGGCTGGCCTATTCGGGCAGGGCGGTGCACCGAATCTCCCGCTCCTGCGGACAGCAGGCGTTCTTCGAGGGGCATGTGCATGCGCTGCACACGCTGGGCGGCGTGCCGGCCGGGCAGGTGCGCTTCGACAACCTCACCCCGGCAGTCAAGCGGGTGGTCTTCCAGAGCCGCTCACGGGAGGAGAACCCGCGCTGGACGGCCTTCCACGAGTTCTACGGGTTCACCCCGTTCTACTGCGAGCCGGGACTGCGCGGCGCGCACGAGAAGGGCGGCGTGGAGGGGCAGGTGGGGTACTTCCGCCGCAACTACCTCACTCCCGTCCCGCAGGTGGACAGCCTGGAAGACCTCAACACCGCCGTCGCCCGGTTCGAGGCGAAGGAGGACGAGCGGCGGATCGGGGCACGGATCCGCACCATCGGCCAGGATTTCGCTCGCGAGGCGCCGCACCTGCTGCCGCTGCCGGACGACCGGTTCACCACCGGCATCACCCTCACGCCCCGGGTCGACCGCTACGGCATGGTCACGGTGAAGATGTGCCGGTACTCCGTCCCGGTCCGCTTCATCGACCGCAAGGTCACCGTCACCCTGACCAGCGACGAGCTGACCGTCTACGACGGGCGGAGCGAGATCGCCCGCCACCGGCGGCTCGCCGGCCGCGGCGCCGAGCACCTGGTGCTGGACCACTATCTGGAGGCGCTGCTACTCAAGCCCGGGGCTCTGGAGCGCGCGGAAGCGCTGCAGCAGGCGAGGGCCGAGGGCACCTTCACGGGCGTGCACGAGGCGTTTTGGGCCGCGGCGAAGAAGGCGCTCGGCGAGGTCGATGGGACCAGAGCGCTGGTGAAGGTGCTGTTGCTGCACCGGCATCAGCGGCACGCGGACGTGGTGGCCGGGATCCGCGCGGCGCTGGCGGCCGGCACCTTCCACGAGGACGTCATCGCGCTGGAGGCCCGCAAGGCCGCCCAGGCCGCCGGCCGGGCGCCGACCGTCACCGCTGACGTCACCGTCCCGCAGCCCGTCGCCCTGCCCGAAACCCCGGTCACCCCGCTGACCGCCCGCCGCCTGGCCCATGCCCTGCCCGCAGACCGCCGGCCCCCGCCCCGCCTGGAGCAGTGGGACGAGCTGTTACACCTCCGCCGGAAGGAATCACCATGACCACGGCCCACCACAGCCTGACCTCACAGGCATCCGACGCGGCGATCGACGCCGCCTGCCGCATGCTGCGGCTGCCCACCATGCGCGCCCAGGCCGGCGATGTCATCGCCCGGGCCGAACGCGAGGGCCTGTCCTACGCCGGCTTCCTGGCCGAACTGCTGATGGCCGAGTGCGAGGACCGCGACCGGCGCCGCGCCGAGCGGCGCATCCGCGCGGCTCGCTTCCCGCGCGAGAAGTCCCTGCGCGAGTTCGACTACAGCGTCAACCCCAACGTCGACCCGGCCGTCATCAACAACCTCGCCAGCTGCGAGTGGATCGCCAAGGGCCACCCGATGTGTCTGATCGGCGACTCCGGCACCGGAAAGTCGCACCTGCTGATCGCGCTGGGCACCGCGGCCGCCATGGCCGGCTACCGCGTCCGCTACACCACCGCCGCCGCCCTGGTCAACGAGCTCGTCGAAGCCGCCGACGACAAGCAGCTGGGCAAGACCATCGCCCGCTACGGCCGCGTTGACCTGCTCGAAATCGACGAACTCGGCTACCTCGAACTCGACCGCCGCGGAGCGGAAATGCTCTTCCAGGTTTTGACGGAAAGAGAGGAAAAGAACAGCATCGCCATCGCCTCCAACGAAGCCTTCACCGGCTGGAGCCGCACCTTCACCGACCCCCGGCTCTGCGCGGCGATCGTCGACCGGCTCACCTTCAACGCCACCCTCATCGAGACCGGCACCGAGTCCTACCGCCTTGCACGCACCAAAGCGAACCGGACGGACGGAGCGAAGTAGGCCGCCCGTCCGGCCGTGGCTGGATCAAGAACTCAGATGCTCATGCAGCATCTTCCATCCGTCATCCCGCCGCACGATGACATTGGTGCCCCGCCCCTGCCCCGAGCGGGGCTCACCACCGATCACACCATCCCAGGCAAACCGATAGCGGCACACGGCGACATCGGGCGTGAGCACCGGCCACTCCAGGTCGCGGACCTGGTAGACCTCGTCGAGGATCGTCGCGAATGTCTTCTCGATCGCGGACCGGATCTCCCCGATGCCCCGATACGCGCCGTCCGAGAACCAGTACACGGCGTCCGCGGCAATGAACGGCACCACACGCTCGATGTCGTGGCTGTTGTTGGCCCGTTCGTAGTCGCCCATGAACGACGTGAGCTCGGATTCCAGCGACCCATCATCCATCACGACGGCCATCATGCCAACGATCACGCCCGGCCGCCGCCACCCCGGGGATCCTCGCCGCCAAGGTGGGGCCAGCGGAAGCCAACCCCCGGGGCCACTTGAAGCCGTCCGAACACCACAGGATCTTCACCAACCGGGGCCGCTTGAAGCCGTCATCCCGGGGCCGTTTCACAACGTCATAGCCACCGAGAGCCTGATCCGTACGGAACCGCCGACGGGGTGGGGACGCCGCGAGCGCTGGACCCACGTCGGGATCCTGGCCGCGTCGTGCACGGGCCTGCTGCGCTGCTGGACCGAGGCGCAGGTTGCCGCCGTACGCGGGCAGGGTGTGCGCGGTGAGTGCCGAGCCTGATGGGGATCTTTGAAAACGACCAGCGTCGCTCTTCGCCTCACTTCGTTGTTGCTTGAACGGTGTGAGGAAGGTGGGGAGCAAGGATCGTGAGTGGGCCCCGCCGACCGTCAGGTCTGCGGGGCCCGGTGATCATGGACCTCAACTGTGGGTCAATTGATCAGCCTGCACTTCGAACTCGATGCGTCCGTCGAGTGACTGCAGTCCCCAGGGGGCGACGGAGATCTTGACCGTGTCCGCGGTGCCCGAGCCGTTGCCGCTGGTGAGGATGTTGCAGAGGATTGCCACCTCGACGGGATAGCTGGAGTCGGGGTGCAGGTCCTCACCGCTGAAGACGGGCCACTTGTCGATGAAGGTCCATTGCTGGTGGTGGGCGTCGGTGAAGCGGACTTCGACCAGGCCGGGCTGGGGTTCGTTATCGACCCATCAGACCGCTTCGCAACGCAGGAAGACCATGGGCAGACTCTGCCATTACGGCCTGCGGTCGGCAGCCGGATTTCTCGGCTGCCGACCGGTCGACGGTGCTCTCATGGAGCCCTGCGGAGCCGGACGACATCGGGAATGCCGGTGGGAACCGACGGCCGGGGCTTCCGGTGTCGCGAGCAGGGCGGCGATGGTGACGGGCTGCTGGGGACGCGGCATCGCTCACCCCGCCGTGTTGAACGTGCCGTTCGCCGCGATGCTCATGGAATCCGGGGCTACGCTCCCGGAGCATGGCCGACGACCACGGCCGTGACCTGACCCCCGATGCCTCTCTCCGGGGCAGCCCGCGGTTGCGCCCGAATCCGTCGCAGGGTCAGGCGGTACGGGCCTCGGCGACCAGACGCTCGACGTGCCGCAGGGTGACCTGCAGCTCGGCGGCGAGCGCGGTCATGTCCGTGCCGGTGGGCTTGGGTTGCTCCTCGAGGAACGCCGCGATGCGTGCGCGGCGGGATTCGGCGAGGAGGTGGCGGCGGTCGTGGGAGAGGTCGCGGGGTTTCTTGTCGGCGCTGCCTTTGGGGCGGCCGCCGGCTCCTGGGTGGCGTTCGCGGCCGTCGAGCCAGGTGAGGGCGGTCCGGCGGTGGAAGTGCGGGGCGCCGGCGGGTTCGTCGTCGGGTGTGGGGCCGGTGCCGATGGAGAGGTAGCTGCGCCAGGTCGCGAGGGTGGGGCGTTGGTCGGGGGGCATGGCCTCCCATGCCTCGACTACGTCGAGGAGGTCGTCGGCGTGGTCCTCGTCGGGGATCTGGGGGAGTTGTGCGTCGGCGCGTAGGAGGGCTTTCAGGCGTTCCAGGTCGTAGATGCGGGTGCGGGCGTCGGGGCGGGAGATGAGTGCGGGTGTCAGGTCCTTCCATGCCTTCTTGTTGCGGAAGGTCCGTACGGACTTCCAGCCCATCATGTTCGCGGCCTGGGCGTCGTCGGCCCAGGTGCGGCCGGCGCGGATCACTGCTGCCTCCTGCGGGTTCGGGCGACGCTCAAAATCTACCAATGTTCGAGCAGGTCACGCGGTGCCGTCGGCCGTGCGCTCGGGTGGGCGATGCGCGTCCGCCGGCCAGCCGACTGGGGTGAGTGGCGACCCCGAGCGCGACTTCGTGCGCGGGGGAGTGGGGCGGGTGTGCCGTCGGCTGCTCATGCTGGCGGTGCACCCGCCTGCGCGCTTGAGGTGATGGACTTCGGAGTGTCGTCGGCCCCGCACGAATGGGTGAACGTGTGGGGCGGCCGACCGTGGTGGTCGGCCGCCCTTGGGGTGTGAGCTGGGTCAGTTGCTCTCGTTGCGGCGGTCGCGTTGGCGGGGCAGGGGGCGGGGGCGGTTTTCGGGGCTGGTGCGTGGGCGCGGGAGTTTGGGGATGACGCGTTCGTTGTCGGAGGTCATGGCGGGGTGTCCCTTCGGGGCGTCGTGGCTCGGGGTCCGGTGGGGGAGTGGGGCCAACCGCTCCCATCCGCCGGGGGTCAGAAGTACGTGGGCTCGCCTTCGGCGTCGGTGAACAGGCAGTCCGTGCCGTAGCCGTCGTCTCCGGTCGCGAACAGTGCCGTCTGTCTGGCCTTGGGCTCCGGGCTGAAGTCGGCGGCGGTCATCGCCGTCCACTGCGGGGCGGCGTCGGTGTCCGGTTCGGGGGCGCATCCCTCGCAGTCATCGACCATGCAGCCGTGCGCGCGGGCGTACTCGGCGTGTGCGGACAGTCCGGCGGTCACCCAGTCGTCGCCCCCGGTGAACTGGGGGCGGGCCTGGGTCCAGTGGTCGTGGATCCAGTCGACGGCCGGGCGGGTGTGTCGGTGGGAGATGCCGAATTGGCGGATGTGGTCGATCCAGCTCGCGCGTACGGCGTCGTAGGCGCGGCGGGAGTGGTCGTACCCGGTCGCGGGGTCGATGTCGTCGACGGCTACGCCGGACTCAAGGCACAGCGCTGTGCGGGCGTCGGCCATGGATGTCTGGCGGTCGGCCTCGTGCGCCGGGTCGTCGTGGGTCGTGCGGGCGTAGTGCATGAGGAGGTGGGTGGGTTTGCGGATCATGTGCGGGCTCGCTCTCGTGGTTCGGGCCCGGGAGAGCGGCGGGGCCAGCCACCGCTCCCCCGGGGGTGCGGGATCAGTTCAGGTACGGCAGGGGGTCGAGCGTCCGGCCCTGCTCCTGCTCGGCGTCCGTCCAGCGGCGGATGGCGGGGCGTCCGGCGCGGTGTTCCATTTCGTCGTACAGGGCGATGACGACGGGGGCGGAGGTGTCGGGGTGTTCGTCGTCGTCCTCGGCGGCGGCCTGCTGCCACAGGGCGCACAGTGCGGGGAGGTCGTGGGGGCGGAGTGCTTCGCGTACGGCGTCGACGGCGGCGGATTCGCGGGCGGGGCAGCCGGTGGGGCATTCGTCGCCGGGGTCGGCGTCGCACTGGTGGCAGGGGTCGGTGGTGTCGACGGGGGTGACGTTGAGGGCCTGGGCGTGGAGGTCGTCGAGGGAGGGGGTTTGGGGTGCGGGCTGCCAGCGCATTGCCTCGGTGCTGACGGTGTAGTCGGGGCAGGGGGCGCCGGGGGAGTGGTGGGTCATGGGTGGTGGTGCCTTTCGTGCTGGGTGGTTCGCGGGCCGGGGGAGTGGGGCCAACCACTTCCCCGGCTGCCTGGGTGTCGCGGGGTTTTCCCGGTGTCGCTGGGGGCCGGTAGTCTGGTGGTCTGCGGCATGCCTTCTTTCGTTGGCTGGTCGTGGTTCGAAGAACGGCGGCCGGGCCAGCCCCCTCGCGGGGGTCCGCACTTGTGGCGGACGGCCGCCGTTCTGCGTACCGGCCGGGGGTCAGTCCGCCGGTTCTGCGGTGATCGTCTGCTCGATCTCGGAGAGGGTGTATCCCTCGGCGGCGAGCAGCCGCAGCCACTCGCGGGCCTCATCGTTCGGCCCGCGCCATACGTGGTCGGTCATCACCTCGTGCTCGACGGCGGCGGCCACCATGGCCAGCAGGGGCCGCCACCACTTCGCCTTGGCGCCGCGCTGGATCAGCTTCCTGAACGGGGATGCCACGCGCCGCCACCCGGTGTCGGCGTTGGGGTCCGGTACGGCCAGGAACTGCGCCGTGAGCTCGGTCCGCCGCTTGTGCGCATAGCGGCCGAAGGTGTCTCCCGCGCCGGTGATCGTGTCCAGTACGTACACGCGCATCGCGTCGCTGATGTCCTTGCGCTTGCCGAGGTCGTCGCGGATGAAGTCCTGCCGTACGGTGCGGGCGGCCCGGACGGCCTTGTTGCACGCGATGGTGTGGCGGCGCTTGTCGGCTTCGGCGGCGCGGCGCTCGGCCTCGCCGGGGTCGGCGGTGCCGGTGTCCGGGTTGGCCAGCCGGTGGGCCTTCTCCCGCCAGCTGGCGCACAGGTGGACGACCGACAGGTCGTCGGGGTCGACGGCGGCGGCGTGGCCGGAGCATGACGCCCGGTGGCCCTCGACGCTGATCGGTGACCCGAGTTCGGTCCGCAGGTCCTGGAGCGGCCGGGCGGTGGTCTGCGACCAGTCCCGGAAGTGGCGTACGCGGGTGATGCCTGCGGCGTCCAGCTCGGCCTCGACGGCGTCGCGGCGTTCGCGATGGGCCTTGGCGTCCTTGAGCTCCTGGAGGGCGTGGGCCCAGTGCCCGCGTCCGGTGCCCTCGGCGGTGTCGCGCTCCTTGGCCCGGGTGAGCCGTTCGTACGCGTCGGGCAGGTCGCCGACGTCGGCCGCGTCGGCGGCCTCGACCAGGTCGAACTCCCGGCCCAGCGCGTTACGTAGGTCCTCGTCGGTGAGCTTCGCGGCCCGGTTGGCGGCCTTGACCTCGGCGGTGCTGTAGCCCAGGGCGCGGCCGTGCTCGGCGCGCCGGTGGTCGCTGATGTCCATCAGGGCGAGCTGTTCGAGGGCGTCGAGGTCGTCGCGTACGTGGGCGGCGGCCCGGTGCTTGTTCTCGATCATCGACGCAACCAGGGCGGCGTCGTCGGCTCCGGCCAGATCGTCGCGGATCAGGCAGGGCAGCAGCCGTACGGGCCTGCCCGCCTTCGCGGCATGCTCGGCGGCAATCAGGGCGGCGTTGCGGCGGCGCTGGCCCCAGACGACGCCGTACGTGGTGCCGTCGGCCTGCGGGCGGACCAGCACCGGGGTCAGGACGCCCACGGCTTCGACGCTGGCGATCAGGTCGGCGTCAGGCCGGGTGGTGTCGGCACCGTCGCGCTGCTTGCGGTGGTTGAAGGGGTCGATGACGAGGGTGGCCGGGTCCAGGTACTCCAGCCGTCCGACGTTGTGGGCCATCGACTCGGCGGAGGCCGTCGCGGGGGCGGTGGTCTTCTTCGCCGGGGGCTTCGGGGCGGTCTTCTTCACCGGGATTGTCTTGCGGGTGGTGGTCTTCCTCGTGGTGGTGCTCACGGTGGTGCCTCTCGTACGACGATCGGATGGTTCGAGGCCGGCTCGGGGGCGGGGCCAACCGCCCCGGCGGCCGGGTAGGTGCGGGATTCCGGTGTGGGCGGGGCGGGGTCCTGTCCGCCCCGCCCACCAGAGCATTAGTCCTCGTCGGGGAGCATCACGGTGATGACGAGTTCGCCGGTGTCGCCGAGTCCGGCAACGGCGGCCAGGTAGGTCCGGCGGGCGCTGCGGGCGCGTCCTTCGCGGGGTACGCGGTAGAGCTCGACGGGGACGCGGTCGGCGTGGACTCCGGCCCGGCGTACGGCGAACCGAGTCAGGTACAGCACGTCCCACAGCCGCCCGGTCTCGTCCTGGACGGTGCCCTTGCGCTCGTTGTCGGCGTCGTCCCAGGCCACGCAGTCGGCCCAGGCGGCGGCAGTGAGCGCGACGGGGGCGAGGAGTCCGGCTTCCCGGCACAGAGCGGGGTCGGCCTCGATCAGGACGCCGTCGCGCAGTGCGTCGGCGCGGGTGTACGTGTCGATGACGGGGCCGAAGATCGATGTGGGGTTGGTGGGCTCGGGGGTCCAGCGCATCGCGTCGGGGCCGGTGGCGGGGTCGTCGTGGGTGGTTTCGCTGGTCTGCTTGTCCATCGCGGGGTTCCTTCTCGTACTCGTCTGCGCATGGGCTTGGTTCGGTTCACCGGCGGGCGGGGCGGGGCCAACCGCCCCGCCCGCCGGGGCGTTCAGAGGGTGTCGACGTTGTTGAGCGGGTCGATGTGTCCGGAGAAAACGGCGACCGGGGTGAACACCTCCATCGCGAGATCCAGGGGGTTGGTGTGCAGCGGGTCCGCGTCGGGGGCAGGCTGCAGTTCGGGGATGTGCGGGCGGTACTCGTCGGCGGCGGCCAGCAGCCCGGCCAGGACGGCGGCGAGCCATTCGACGGCATCGATACGGACCGCGACGGGGTTGCGGTGGCCGTGGGGGTCGAACCAGTCGTAGACGACGGTGAACGGCTGCAGCGGCTCGGTGTTCTGGTCCTCGGGGCGGGTGAACACGATCACGGGGTGGCGCCTTTCGTGCGGGTTCCGGGTCAGCTCTGGGCGGCGGGGGCCGGGGCGTACGCGTCGCTGTCGAGGAGGGACAGCTGGGTGAAGTCGGCCGGGGGCGCGATACGCAGGACGGCGCCGCGCACGGTGGCGGCGGTGATCGTGCGGGGGAGCTGGGCGGCGGCCGTCTTGGGGTCCTTGACCTCGCGCCAGGCGGCGTAGAGGACGGTGTCCCGGCGGCCCCGGGCGGTGGCCAGTTCGGCGCGGAGGGCCTGGTAGCTGGCCTCGATGTCGCAGGCTTTGGCCATCGTGTCGTCGGTGAGCTGCATTCCGGTCTCTTCTCTTTCGTGCTGTGTCTGTGGTTCGGGCCGGGGGAGCGGGGCCAACCACTCCGTCCGACTAAGAGAACTCTACAGAAATAGAGGTCAACAACGAGGGAGAAAAGGGCGTTTCACCTGCGGTTTTTCAGGTTCTCAGAGGTGACGCCAAGACAGGCGTTCGACAATCTGGAGCGGAGTGCTCCCGCACCAATAGGCGCTGCCGAGCGGGGTGGTTCCCTCGTCGGGCGGGCAAGCTTCAGCTCTGCTGCGGGTTCTCGGGGGTGTCCAGCGCACGCTTTTCGCGCTGGACACCCCCGAGGTTCCGTGGCAGCCTCCGGTGCCCGTCCGGCGAGGGGGCCGCGCCGCGCCCCACCGCCCGACCACGCTGGGACCGGCGGCCGTACGACCGGCCCCGCCCCTCGGAGGAAGGGCCCGCCGGAGGCATCTGCTCTTTGCGGCCGGACCGCACCGGGTGCGGGCTGGCTGCGGGACGGCACGGGTCTGGGGCCGGTCCTACGTCAGGTTGTTCATGACGAGCGCAGCGCCCTGGTGACGACGGCGTAATTCCCCAGGTACAGCGCCGGGATTCGCATGAGGAATTGTCTGGCGCCGCAGACGGGGACTTACGCCGTACGCGTTCTTCCGGCTGCAGGAGGCCGGGTGCCGCCACTGCGCGAACCATCGCTCAGTGAAGGCGACGGTGAGCGGTAGGCGCGCTGGTCAGCCGAGTGCCTGCCCGCACCGGTCCTCGCGAGCAGCCTCGGCCTCCACCCCAACACCGCAGTTCGTCGAGCAGGGTTCGCCAAGGCCTCCTGGGCCGACTACCTCGCCGCCCGCGCCCACGGGATGCAGAGGCATTCGGGCAAGGATGTCCAGGACGGAGTCCCCCGTCTCCCTTCAAGCAGAAACACGCAGGACAACTGCCACTGACTCCGAGACCATCAGCCAATGACCACAGAACCGCATCTGCTGTCCCTCCGCATCGTCGTGCCACCGCTGGGAAGCCGACACGGCGCCGTGGAATGCCGACCGATCATCAACGGACGAGACATCCTGGCCGACGTATTCGACGAGGGGCCGGCAGATGACCCTAGGTATCTGTTGGGGCAGCATGCGCCGCTTCACGCGACAGACATGTCCCGCGAGGTTCGGCTTGCCGAGGCCGAGTGCACGGAAGGATGTTGCGGCGCTGTCTACGTGACCATCAGGCGCGAAGGGCAGCACGTGGTCTGGAGCGGCTGGCGCAACCCGGATGAAGACGATGTCGACCTCCCAGAGCTTCGATTCGACGTCAATCAGTACGACGCGGAGGTCCGCCGAGCCTCGACCGACCACAGTTGGGAGTGGCCGGCCCGAACAGTCGCCCGGCTTCTTGAAGAACGGCTCCGGGAGCGTGTCGGCTGGCTGACGACCTGGGAATGCGAACTGGGAGCCGTCTCAGCTTGGCACGGGGAACCTGACCAGATCAGCGTCTTCCTGTTCCATCCCGGCCGCTCCGCGATCAGAGAAGACCGTCCCTGGCTTCAGTTCAGGATGACCCTTCCGGTCTCCGGAGACGACCCGGGCGACCAAGCAAAGCGCCTTGAGGCTTGTCTCACGGCCGAAGACCCCCGCGAGATCGCCGAGGTTTGCGGCGGCTCGAAGGAGTTTGCAGATCAGCTCGGCTACCCCTGGCCAGATCCCCGACGTCGAGCAGGGAGAGCGGCTGAGGCGAGGAATACGACACGCCAGCAATAAGTGGTCTCCGCCAGTAAACGACCAGGTGATGGGGCTGGGCGGGGTGGTCGTGCTGGCACGCTGCGCGACTCGCTGTTCATCCTGGACGCCATCCACGCCCGCGACGGCGGCCCGAAGCTGGAGACCGTCATCACGGACCCCGCGTCGTACTCTGACATCGTCTTCGACCTGTTCGCGACCTGCGGCTACCAGTTCTCGCCGAGGATCGCTGACATCTCCGACGCCCGGCCGTGGCGGACGAACACCGCCGCTGGCGCCGGGCCTGCGGCAGCTGCGCGACCCGTACAGCGACGACGAGACCAACAACGACGAGGACGGGTAGCCGCGGGCCCCATACAAGTCAAATGCGGTCCGGCCGGAGGCATCTCCTATGCCTCCGGCCGGACCGCCCTGTTCTCGCCCGGGATCGGTGCGAATGCGGGAAGGCCGTGGTTCTCTGGACGACGCAGGGCATGCCCATCCCTGTGCGCGGAGCCGTCGGGGCGGGGCACCGTCGTGACCCATTTGGCGCTCGTGGTGTGTCGGCGGCCGGTGAAGCGCCCGCGCTCGCCGAGGTCCTGGACGAGGATCCGGTCGTTCGACAGGGCCCGCACGACCCGGGCGAGCTTCCCGCCCCGCATCCGCGCGATGCCGCCGGTCTCGATGAATCGCCCCTTGCTGTCACGTGGGTGCAGGGCGGGGTTCCACGGCCGGCGCGTACGGAGCGCGGTGGCGGCCTTGGCCTCAAGGCCTCGGGTACGGTCGGGCGACTCTGCGCGCGGCGGGACGATTCAGCATGGCGCGGACCATGCACAGCGCCGACCGATAACGTCGCGCTGTCAAGGCCCGACTAATTGGGTGCCTGCTCGGCGTCGGCGGGCGTAGCGTCCCGCCATGACCTTTGCGTATGGGGCGAACGAGAAGACCGCCAGACGGGTACGGGCGATCGTCCCGAAGCTGATCGACGGCGCCACCACGGCAATGCTCGTAAAGGAGCGGTCGTCGACCAACTTGGCTCCTGGCGTGTTCCCGGTCCTCGCCGGCTGGTGGCGGTTCTCGAATCGGACCGCGGCCGCCATGCTGTCCCTCTACGAGGACGGCTACACGGTCGAGGCGGCGCCGCTGATGCGCAACCTGATCGGGCACGCGTACGCGCTGAACTGGCTGGTCGACAACGGCGAGGCTGGCTACCGCGCGCTCGTCCACGAGTCGTACGAGTCCCGGCGCAGGCTCCGGGAGAACATGGAGAAGGTGAACTGGCACGTACCCGATGATCTGGATATCGGGGAGCCGCCAGACCTGACGCCGTTGACCGACCTGGAACGCAAGCGGCACGGCACGCTACGCGGCCAGTTGAGCAACTTCGACAACATGGTCCAGGCGTACGGAACGCCAGACATGTATCCGGTCTACCGGAACCTGTCGTCGTACTCCCACACCACCGACATGACGGCAGCGGCGTTCGTAAAGGACGTCGAGGGCAACAAGGTCACGGTGTACGAGTCGTCCCACAAGGATCGGTTAACAGACCTGTGCTGGATGCCGGTCCCGCTGCTGCAGGCGGCGCTAGTAATGAGTCCGCTGATCAAGGGCAACCCGATGAGAAAGCTGATCAGGGAGGCGTGCAGGGACCTCGGGCTGCCCGATGACCTGCTGCCCAAGCGGGTGTGAGTAAGCCGTCGGCCGGAGGTCCGATCGACCGCGAGACACACGCGATGGTGGCCCCGCCCCCGCACGTACGGGAACGCTGCGGGGCCACCTGGCGCAGGTATCAGGTCCGCTGCGGAGCAAACTGACGGGCGAACCACGGGGCGAGCAGCGGGGCGAGGGCGCCCGCGAACTCGTACTGCCTGCTGGCGATGGCGACCGTGAACAGGACGATGATGATGATCGTGGGCATCTGGACGGGCGGCATCTCAGGCCGGAGCTGGCCGGGCGGGAAGCCCGACACCTTTCCGGGCACGAGCCGCGTTCCGGTAGGGTAGTTGCTATACATGCTGAGGAGCCTCTCTCCTATGGGGCTGATCCTCGGCGAGGTAGCGAGGGAGTGCCTCACAGCCAACGCTTTTGCCGGGCATGGCTGTTGAGGCCCCCTCCGACATCGCTAGTCGTCAAGGTCTACGACCAGAAGCATAGCGCCCCTCAGACCCTCCTTCCGGCCTATCGAACCACAACATGTTGTGGTGTCGCGTTGCAACTAACACCATATCTAGTGGTCGAGTTGAGGAATCCGCTTCGCGTGTGACGGGAACCCAGGAGCTGAAGTCGGCGCTTGTACGCGGCATGACAGCCACCGGATTGGATGGACCTTCACGTCTGCTCACCCCTCGTCGGTGGCATAGCGCAACCGGCACCGGCAGTTGATCGTGAGCGTGATCGGCGCGAACGGGTCGCCCGGATAGCGAAGGCTGGCACCGTCGACGGTGTACGGGGGGTTCCCACGGGCAGGGTTGTGCCGTGCAGCGCGGCGTGCGCGGGCCTGACCCGGCCGGCACCGGGAAGACCACCGCTATCACCCAGCTCGGCCTCGCTCACGAG
This sequence comes from Streptomyces smaragdinus, assembly GCF_009604385.1. GTDB lineage: Bacteria > Actinomycetota > Actinomycetes > Streptomycetales > Streptomycetaceae > Streptomyces > Streptomyces smaragdinus. The sequence continues at coordinate 9,158 of NZ_WEGJ01000029.1, read as the reverse complement.
CTGCTGGACCGGGCACGTCATCCCGGTGTGAGCGACCACATCCCGGTCGTCTACATCACCGTCCCACCCGCCGCGACCGCCCGGATGGTGGCGGTGGAGTTCGCCCGGTTCCTGGGCCTGCCGGTCCGCACCCGCATGAACATCACCGACATCCTGGACTCCGTCTGCGGCGTGTTGACGGACACGCGGGTGGGTCTGGTCCTGGTCGACGAACTACACAACATCTCGATCGCGACCCGGTCCGGCGCGGAGGTCGCCGACACGCTGAAGTACTTCTCGGAGCGCATCCCGGCGACCTTCGTCTATGCGGGGATCAACGTCGAGAGCGAAGGGCTGTTCAACGGCACCCGTGGACAGCAGATCGCCGGGCATTTCACTCTCGTCCCCACCTCCCGCTGCCCTACAACGCCGAGTGGCAGGGGCTGGTCGCGACTCTGGAGAACTCCCTTCGGCTGCAGGCACACCAGCCCGGCAGCCTCACCGAGTTGGACCGTTATCTCCACGACCGCGGCCTGATCGGCTCACTGTCCCATCTGATCCGCGGCGCCGCCCTCGACGCGATCCTGACCGGCAGCGAGAAGATCACGCGGAATGGGCTTTCCGCGGTCCCGCTTGACCACAGCTCCGAATCCAGCTGATCCTCCGAACCAGGAACAGAACGGTCGTATCCCCGGCATCGGCTGCTGGCCGCGCCTTGCCAAGGCGCGGCCAGCAGCCCAAAGACTCGCGGAACTAATAGTGCTGTAGCCACCACACGCCGGCCGCTACTGCGGCACTGCCCGCTGCAGTAGCGGCACCACGAATCAGTGCGAACAGGGCCACCCGCGCAAACCGTTGGGTCATCTTTGTCGTCCACATTCCGTCTGCTCTCCTTTGCGTCGTCGGACCGTCCGAGCGGTGCGCCGAGAGCATCACCTCCGGCTCCGGGGCCCTGGACGTAGAGAAGCCAGTCCTGGACAACTCCGGATGAGGTCATCTGGCTTTGACCGAGATGCAATGCTGTTGGACAGTTGTGGACGGTCTTGGACGGAGGACGGGCATGGGTCGGCCGGGGGTACTGCAGAAGCCGGAACTGCCAGACGCGCAACACAGGAAACTCAACGATGCCCTGCACCGCCTGCACCTGCTGGCCGGCAGGCCGAGTCTCGCGGTCATGGCCCGCGAGCTACGAGACGCAGACATCTCGAAAAGTACGATCCACAATGCTTTCAGCAGCTCACGCTTCCCGAAGTGGGAAGTCGTGGACGCCCTGATCGAAATCCTCGCCTCCAGGGCGCCAGGTCTGACACCTGAGCAGCAGCTGCGACCCATCTACGACTGCTGGGTACAGGCCGCTGAGGCTGATGGGCTCCCAATCGCTCAGCCCCTCCGGAGATTGGTCCTGCTTGCCGACATTGTGCAGTTCAGCAGGCACGACGACATGAAACAGGCTGATCTACGACGTCGCCTTTACGATTTCGTCGACCGCTTGATGGCCACCGCCGAGGTCGATGCAGGGCAGAGGCACCGTGCCGACCGTGGTGACTCAGTTATGGAGCTGATCGATAACAGCACTGCGCTGGCCCCGATCCTGCGCGCCCTGCTGGGACAGGCTCCTGTCTACCTCCGCGACGAAAACCGGAGGTGGCATGGCACCCGCCCTGCTACGCGGCTGCGCATCGTGCTCGCTACCGCGCACGTGACGATCGACAACCACAACAGCTGGATCGGCGCCGAGCTCAACGCCGCTTGCCGACTCCTTGACGGTCAAGCTCTACGAGACGCAATGCGTAAGAGCGATGACGATGTGGCGTTGTGCCTTTCTGATCCCGCATACCAGGAGGCGGTTCAGACGAACCGGGGCGGTGTCTCACCTGCCGACTTCAGGACCTCGTTCGAGCAGGTGGCCGTAGAGACCAAGAATGGTTCCGTGCCCGCCTGGCTCGCCAAATTCCTGTGACCGCCTGGGCTCCCGCCCTGCATCGCCTTGGCTGATCAAGCCGCGCGATCTCGCAGGCCGCCCGGTCGAGCATCTGGACCGGGCTCTTGCCGACGCGGCCATCCCCCTTCCCAGGATTGGCGCAACTTCCACCGACGTGAATAACTGGCCCTGGGTGAGATTTATGCTGAAGATCCAAACAGGACTCTGCGGGCTACGCCCAAAGAACTAGGCGGTTGCCAGGCGTCGTTCGACGCGGACTCGAGCTGCACTGTGGTCAGCCCGGCCGTCAGCGTCCCGGGGATATCTGCGCCACGGCTGACGGTCGAGCGTGGTGACGACAAGAGCCGTCTGCCCTTCATGCACATGGACTCCCGTCCGCATACCCGCCTTCGGAGCCCGCATCCAGGCTTCCTCCTTCTTCCACCAGTGGTACTGCTCGATCTCGACGGCATACCGACGCGCCCGCGCAGCCAGACGCCCGTAGCTCCCGAGAACCTTCGCGGCCGCGAGCAGAGAGCCCTGCCGGGGCCGGTAGTACGGAGTGCCGGCCCGCCTGACGGCCAGCTCACCGCGGGCAGCGTGCTGGTCGGCCCCCCGATGGCGTGGAACGCGACCGCCCCGGCCGATACTGCAGCGCTCTCCGGAGCCTGCCTCACAGGTCGGGCATTCGTGATGGACTGTCAGGACCGCCCGAGTGACAACCATCAGCCCCTGCATCCGGGCCAGGTGCTTCTGGACGGTCCGCGGTTCGTAGCCGGTCTTGGCACACATCTCGGAGACACTCAGCGGACGACCGTGCTCGAGCAACTGCTGATAGATCCGTCCGGCATGATGTCCTAGACCCCCACCGTGGGTGGCGTTACGCCGTCCGTACGCAAAGGCATCGGCCTGGCCTGCGGAAAGCCGAGCCCGGAGGCGCGAGACCAGGGCATCCCGGCGCTCCTGGGTGGGGGGCGGGTTTCCTTGTGTCCCACCCTGTGCAACGGGGGTGTAGCCGGGGTGATCGGCGGTGATCGGGAGCAGTTCGTACGTACCTGCAGGCCCCTCCGAGCCCCGGGCGGACAGCCACCCGTCGAGCCCGAGTCGCTGCTGAGCCCGGTGCATCCCTGAGCGGCTCCCGCCGGTGGCGATGGCCGCGCGGCGCAGGTCGAGGTCGAGGACGGTGGTGCCGGAGCGCAGGGCGAGGAGGCAGAGGAGGTCCAGCAGGGCGCGGTCGCCGGGGCCGGCCTGGGTCGCCCAGCGTTCCGGCGTCGCGTCGGCGGCGGCCTGGATCTGGTTGACCAAGTCGACGACGGAGGCGAGATTCTCGGCCCAGACGAGGGATTCGGGCTGTGAGGGCAACCTTGAAGCATACGACACGCAGCGGCGCCAATTTCTCTCCAACTTTTCCGTGGTATCCGCTGGATGAAGGTTGACGCGCAGGGGCCCAATGCCCGGACTCGTACACAAATGCAGCAATCCGCCCTCGCGGTAGGCGCGGGTGTCCAGCAGCCGTTTGACCATCGGCAGCGTCCAGCGGCGCAGCGCGAGCCTGGTCAGCAGTGAACCACAGGCCTCGCTCACCTGGTCCGCGGGCGGGCGGCGTGTCAGCAGGCCCATGGTGTCGCGGTCGAGCAGGGTGCGGGCGGTGCCGGCCAGCCGCGGTCCCAGCTCGTCGTCCAGGACCTCGGCGAACTCGTCCACGCCCACGATCCGCGGGCGTACGCGCTCCGGGGTCGGTACGGCGTCGATGACGAGCAGCAGTCGCGTGAACGCCTCGGAGTCGTTGCCGCAGGTCCGGGGCGTCAGGCGGGCGGCGGCGGTGGGGGGGTCGGCAGGGTGGAGGAGTTCGCTGCGGTGGCCGTTGCGGTGCGGGGCGCCGATGGGGCGGGCGGCGCCCGTACGGCTCTTGAGCAGGCCGTGGTCGAGGGTCGGGAGGCGCCGGGCGGCCTCGTCGGCGATGGCGTGGACGAGGACGGAGTCGAGCAGGGTGGCGGCGGCGACCCAGACGTGGCGGCCCTCGGCGGAGCCGGAGGCGGCCACGACGTAGCTCAGGCCTGCCTCGTCCAGCCAGCGCAGGAGGGTGGCGAGGTCGGGGCCGACGTCGCCGCGTTTGGCGTCGAGGTCGAAGCAGAGCCAGCGGTAGCGGCCCCATTTGGAGGACAGGTATACGGCGTACGGGCGTGCGGGCGGGAGCTCGGGGAGGTCGCGCTCCTGGTACTTGTGCAGCCATTCGCCGGCGCGGTTGCGGGTGTCCACCCGAATGGCCAGGCGTGGCGAGAGCTGCAGGAACAACCGGGCCAGCCCGTCGGACGCACTGAGTGTCCGAGGTGTTACGGCCTGTGTCCGTTGCTGGGTAATAGGGGGTGAGGGGCGGCCCGGGGTCAACTCCGGTGCTCGGTTGGACACACCGGAAGCAGGCAGGGCTGTCCCATCACCCCAGCCATCGGTTACGATGAAAACGCTCCTGGGGGTTCTTGGGAGAACGCGAGGGCCTCACGGCGGCTTGGTAACCCGACGTGACTCACTCGCTCGCTGCAGATATGTGGGTTCTCAGACTTGGCCTGGGAAGCGATTAGCTGAGACCCATCCGGACGTGTAGTGCCCTGGCTGTTGGTGTGGCCGGGGCCTTTTTAACGTCCGGAGACTGTTGTCATCCGGCCTTAGGCAGCTCCTCCTGTGGGTTCAGCTCGTCGGCCCATACGGGGCGGCCGTTCTCGTCGACTTCCATGCGCCTGACGAGCTCGTTGATGAGACCCGCGAACGACAGGCCGGCGCGCTCTGCCGCGGTGATGGCCTTGACGGCCTGTTGCTCCCGCACCACCACACCTGTACGCCACGGGCCGGTTGACGGGTCGTAAGACGTGCGGCGGTGTGCCTGCGGCTTGCCGCGCTCGCGTCCGTGTCGTCTTCCAGCCATGAGGGTGATCCTGTCACAAACGCAGCAGTACTCACTACAAACTCGCGGCGTGTCTGTCCTTTTTCGTGCCCGAATGGGTGATCATGAGTTGCGTGGGGGGCTGAAAAAGCGTCAGCCGGGGTGGTGAGGCCGGGGATCTGCATCGTCACCACCCTGAAGTGGGCTTCGCGGTCGAGGTACTCGGGCGGGTGATGGTACGAACGCGGTGTCCGTCGGAACCGCTGACAGCGGTGCCAGGTCAACCCGACCGTGTCCCGCTACAGCCATACAAGTCGGCGGTTCATCCGCGGGTGCTCCGGAAGCTGCGGACGCCCGCACGCTGCGTGTCCTCCGTCATGGCGGGGGCAACTCCATGTGCCGGATCAAGCCGGACGGCAGCGCCCGTTCCGTGTGGCGCGTGCTCGTCCGACTCTGCGGCGAGCCAGCACCGGGGCTGGGGCGGCTTTCCTCAGGGGGTGAGTTCGCTGAAAGGCAGGGGGCGGTGGCTTCCAGCGACGTTAATATGACGCATGGTCACGGGGGTGTTGGCGGAAGCTGACGGGTTCGAGCTGGTCGTCGACGACCGACGGGTCGGATCACGTCGGATGTTGCAGAGCGCTGACGTGGATCTGCTCGACGCCGTGGCCGCCCAGTACGTGGACGCCGTGCGCAGCGGTTCCGTGGAGCAGGCGCTGCTCGCGGTGGGGCGTGAGCTGTACCGGTGGCTGGACGGTGAGCTGGGGGAGCTGACCCGGCTGCGCGACGAGGCGCAGGGGCCGCTGGTCTTCGAGGTGCGGGCGCCCACGCGGCCGTCCGCGGCGGAGTGGGCGCTGCTGCGCGCCCCATTCGAGCTGCTGGCCGCGCCGGGAGAGGGGTTCATGGCTCGGGAGCTGTCGTCGTTCGCTGTGGCGCGTCGCATGGGGCGTCCTGGTACGGCGCCGGATCTGGGCGGGTTCCGGCTCGGGGTGGCGTTTATGGCGTCGGCGCCGCGGGGGCAGCACGAGCTGGACTTCGAGGCCGAGGAGATGGCCGTCCTGCGGGCTGCCGGGGGGACGAGTCTGGACCTGGTGGTCGAGGATTCCGGTAACCCCGAGCACCTCGGGCGGCGACTGTCGGAGCTGGGCGGGATGCCGGTGGTGCACCTGTCCTGCCACGGACTGCACAACTGGCGTGAGAAGCCCGACGCAGCCCCCACCCCGGTACTGCTCATGGAGGACGATCTCGGCGAAGGGCGTCCGACGACCACGCGCGAGCTGCTGACGCTGCTGACGCCACGTCCGAAGCTCGCGTTCGTGTCCGCCTGCCTGACCGCGACCGGTGCGGATGTGGCGGGGCATCTGCCCGCCGGGGCCGGCCACCGCGGCGGTGCGGAGGCCGCGGCCGGGGTTCCGGTGGCGCACTCGCTGGCGACAGGGCTGGTGGCGGCCGGGGTTCCGGCGGTGATCGGCTGGGACGGATCGGTCAGCGACCGGGCCTCCACCCTGTTCGCCGAGCACCTCTACGAGCAGCTCAGCCGCCGCGTCGGCCTGGCCGAGGCCGTCGCCGACGCCCGCCACCAGCTCCTGTCCTGCCCCGAGGAACGGTTGCGGGCGGACTGGCATCTGGCGCGGCTGTGGCTGGGACCGGGCGGCGGAGGACCGCTGGTTGCCGGGACCCGCAAACGGCAGATGGTGCCGGCGCACCACGTGACCCGCACGTTCCTGGACCGCAAGCACCAACTGCCGGTCTCATCTGCGGAGATGTTCGTCGGTCGCCGTCCGGAGATGCAGCGGGCGCTGCGGGCCCTGCGGGGTGGGGAACGAGGCGGGGTGCTGCTCCACGGGCAGGGTCGGCTGGGCAAGTCGAGCCTGGCCGCACGGATCGCCGACCGCCACCCGCACCTGGCCGTCGCGGTTGTCTTCGGCGACTACTCCGCGGGGGCAGTCCTCGACGCCGTCGCCGACGCCGTCGCCGCAAATCCGGACGCCCGTGCCCTCATCGAGGGCCGGCGGGCCGAGGTCCGCGAGCAGCCCGAGCGCCTCGGAGCGCTACTGACGGACCTGCTGGCCGGACCGTGCGCTCAGGGAGTCGACGAAGTACGCAAGCCGCTCCTGCTGATCATCGACGATCTGGAGCAGATCCTGGTCGCCGACCACGATGGTCCGCACCGGCTCGATCCGAGGTTCGCCGGGGTCGTCGCCAATGTGTTGGCGGCGTGCGATCCGGCCCTGACGGACAGCCGTCTGCTCGTCACCAGCCGGTTCACGTTCACCCTCGGCGGGCTGGAGAGGACACTGGAGCCGGTCCAGTTGCAGCCGCTGTCGGAGGCGGCCCGGCTCAAACTGCAGCGCCGGCAGGCGGCGCTCGCCCCGGCCGGCTACGCCGCCGAGCGGGCCGATCTGGCTAGGCGGGCGCTGGAGGTCAGCCGCGGCAACCCCGGACTGCAGGACCTGATCGGGCTGCGCCTCGTCTACAGCGACGAGATCGACCAGGCGCGCGCCGAGGCGGCCGTGACCGACATGGAGGCGTACCTGCGCCAGGGGGACCTCCCCGCCGACAACGCCGACGTGAGCAGCTTTCTGGAGAACCTGGCCCTCGACACCCTCCTGGAACAGGCCGGCCCCGCCAACCGCGCACTTCTACGAGCCTGCACGCTGTTCACCATCCCGGTCCCGCAGCCGGTAGTCGACACCCTTGCCGAGGAGGTCGGCGGCGCGGCGTCCCGCCTGTGTGGCCTCGGCCTCCTCGACACCTTCCCTGACCAGCGCCGCCCCGACCGCCCGGCGCTGGCGGTCAATGCCCTGGCCTCAGGTCGCCTGCGCCCGCTCAGCGATGACGAGCGGACCGTGCTGGCCGCCCTCACCGTTGAACCGCTCTATGCCCAGTGGGGCGGCGCGACACCCCAACCCGCCCGCGACAGCGACCTGGACCTCCAGCTGACCCAACTTGCCCTCGCCGCCGACAACCCGGCCATCACCGCCCACTGCGCCACGGAAGCCGTAACCGCCCTACGTCAGGGACCGGCCGCCACGGCCGCCGAACTGGGCGACCAAGCGATAACCCTCCTTGACCGCCACCACCACGAGATCCCCCTCTCCCTGCTGCGTGCCGTCACCGACGCGGCTGTGACCAGCGGCGATGGAGAGCACGCCGATACCCTCCTGGACCGCGCCATCCAGCAGACGAACACCGAGCAGACTGCTCCGACCGACCGCGCCGCACTCCTCTATGACCACGCCATCCGCCTAATCACCCGCGGCGAGACCGACCAGGCCGAAAGCCTGCTCAACCAGGCGCACCAGTTTTTCACCGATGCCGGCGACACCCGCTCCGCGGCGATCACCTGGGGGCAGATCGCCGACATCCTCCAGCAACGGGGCGAGACCGACGAAGCCCTACGGATCCGCCGGGAGGTCGAACTACCGGTGTACGAACGGATCGGCGACACCCGCTCCGCAGCGGTCACCTGGGGGCAGATCGCCGACATCCTCCAGCAACGGGGCGAGACCGACGAAGCCCTACGGATCCACCGGGAGGTCACCCTGCCGGTGTACGAACGGATCGGCGACACCCGCGAGGCCGCGGTCACCTGGGGGCAGATCGCCGACATCCTCCAGCAACGGGGCGAGACCGACGAAGCCCTACGGATCCGCCGGGAGGTCGAACTACCGGTGTACGAGCGGATCGGCGACACCCGCTCCGCAGCGGTCACCTGGGGGCAGATCGCCGACATCCTCCAGCAACGGGGCGAGACCGACGAAGCCCTACGGATCCGCCGGGAGGTCACCCTGCCGGTGTACGAACGGATCGGCGACACCCGCGAGGCCGCGGTCACCTGGGGGCAGATCGCCGACATCCTCCAGCAACGGGGCGAGACCGACGAAGCCCTACGGATCCGCCGGGAGGTCGAACTACCGGTGTACGAGCGGATCGGCGACACCCGCTCCGCAGCGGTCACCTGGGGGAAGATCGCCGACATCCTCCAGCAACGGGGCGAGACCGACGAAGCCCTACGGATCCACCGGGAGGTCACCCTGCCGGTGTACGAGCGGATCGGCGACACCCGCTCCGCAGCGGTCACCTGGGGGCAGATCGCCGACATCCTCCAGCAACGGGGCGAGACCGACGAAGCCCTACGGATCCGCCGGGAGGTCACCCTGCCGGTGTACGAACGGATCGGCGACACCCGCGAGGCCGCGGTCACCTGGGGGCAGATCGCCGACATCCTCCAGCAACGGGGCGAGACCGACGAAGCCCTACGGATCCGCCGGGAGGTCACCCTGCCGGTGTACGAACGGATCGGCGACACCCGCGAGGCCGCGGTCACCTGGGGGCAGATCGCCGACATCCTCCAGCAACGGGGCGAGACCGACGAAGCCC
>NZ_WEGJ01000028.1 GCF_009604385.1 Streptomyces smaragdinus | reverse complement strand
GTGGGTGAGGGGAGGGAGGGGGGTGGGACCGAGGGGTCGGGGGTTGCGGTGGTGCGGGTGTCGTCCGTCGTGAGGTGGGCGACGGTGGCCCCGGCCGCGATCAGCGCCGTGAGGGCGGCTGCCGCCAGCGCCGCGCGCGTCAGGTGGCGGCGGGTGCGGGGGTGGGCCGGCCCGGGGGCCGGCGGGCGTATCTCCACGACCACCGACGGGCGGGGGTCCGAGGGGGACGGGACCTCCTCGAAGCGCTCCACGTCCGACGCCAGATCCGCCCCTGGGGCCGGGTCCCGGGGACAGCGACACGGCCAGAGGCCGTCCGCGGAGTACGGGACGCCGCAGGCCGGGCAGTTGTACGTCGTCATGACGGGGCCCTTCGGAATGGGGGGTGTCCCGGCCGCCGCTACCCGTTCCCCGGCGTCCTACACCTCCCCTGACGCCAACTTCGCTTGCGCGGCCGGGGGGTCACCCCCCGGCAACCGCAGCACCGCCCGCCCCGGCAGCCTCAGCTTCACCCGGTCGCCGACGGCCGCGTGGGCCGAGCGCAGCGCCACGGTGCCGGGGGTGAGGGCGGACAGGTCGCCCGTACGGACGTCGAGGTCGAGCACCGAGGGGAGCCCGGTGACCGTGGACACGCCCTGGGCTGAGGACGGTTGCGGCCAGCGGTCGCCCGCCCCGCTGACCAGGGTGAGCACCGAGGTCCGCAGGACGCCGACGGACGCCGTGACGCCATCGGCGGAGGCGGCCCGTACGGCTGCCGTCGCGGGCAGCCCGGCGGGGGACGTGACGACGTGGTCCGGCAGCTGACGGTCCATGGCCCGCGATTCACTCGTATGCATGAACACGAGCGTCGAGGTGAACGCCGTCGCCAGCACGATCGGCGTCAGCGCGGACGCCGGCCGGCGGGCGTTGGTACGGGAGTTGGCCGCCGCCGGCGTCGCCGCCGCGCTCCCGACGGCGTCCCGGACGGCATCCGCGAGCTCGCCGGCGGACACCCCGCCCGCCGTGGCCGGCGAGCTCGACGGCGTCCCCGTCCGGGAACCACACCCCGGGGGGTCATCCCCCGGACTTTCCGTCCCGGGAGATCAGCAGCAGCGCCCGGTCGTCCCGTACGTCCTTGGCGACCGCCTCGATCAGATGCCAGGCCGCGCCCCGGAAGCTGGACGCCACATAGCGGTCCGCCTCCCCCGTCAGCCGGTCCATGCCGTCCGACAGATCGCGGTCCGGGCCCTCGACGAGGCCGTCGGTGAACAGCATCAGCACGTCCCCCGGCCGCAGCGTCCCCTTCACGGCGTCGAACTGCGCCCCCTCCAGCACACCCAGCACCGCGCCCTCCGCCGTCTTCTCCTCCCACCGCCCGGTGCCGGCGGACAGCTGCAGCCCCGGGACGTGGCCGGCGGACAGCAGCTCGTAGTCACCGGACTCCAGGTCGAGCACCAGATGGACGGAGGTCGCGAAGCCCTCCTCCCATTCCTGGCGCAAGAGGTAGCCGTTGGCGGCGGGCAGGAAGTCGTGCGGGGGGAGCGAGCCGAGCAGCCCCCCGAAGGCCCCCGACAGCAGCAGCGCGCGGGACCCCGCGGCCATCCCCTTGCCGGAGACGTCCGTCAGCACCGCCTCCAGCACCTGCCCCCCGTGTGTGCGGGCGGCCACCACGAAGTCGCCGGAGAACGACTGCCCCCCGGCCGGCCGCAGCGACATCTCCGCGTGCCAGCCGCGCGGCAGCCGGGGCAGCTTGCTCTGCACGCGGATCCGCTCGCGCAGGTCAAAGAGCATCGTCCCGCCGCGCCGCCACGGCACCCCGACGCGCTGCCGGAACTGGGCGATGACCAGCCCCGTCAGCCCCACGGCGGCGACCACCAGCACCGTCCCGGGCGTCACCCGGGCGGGGCCCTCGGGGTACGGGCCGAGGGCCAGGGCCTCGACGATCAGCGCCGACGCGGACGCCCCGTACAGGGCGAGGAGGCTGGCCGGGCGCAGGAACAGGCCGCCCAGCACGATGGGCAGGACCAGGGCCGAGGGGGAGATCCACTCGGGGAGGGCGATCGTGCCCCAGGCGAGGGCCGGGACGGAGAGCAGGAGGGCGCCGAGGGCGAGCCAGTCGGAGCCCTCGCCGCGGAAGTAGTCGACGGCGGAGCGGCGCATGCTGACGCGGACCCGGTGCAGCGACTTCCGCCACCGTGCCCTGGGGGTACTCCCCCTGCCCGCCCTGCCTCCACCCGCCATCCCCGGGACCCTATCCACCCGGACGGCCGCACGTCGATCCGCTGGCGCGTTACCGTCTCCGCTGCCGAAAGGGTAAGCGAAAGTCGGTCGCTTGTCGGTGAAACCGCTGCTAGGGATGGGAGTATGACGATTGAACTACGGAAGATCGAAGCAGCGCAGTGGGAGTCCTGGTTCAGCCGGGTGGAGCTCGCGTTCGGGGGCATCCGGGAGAACGCCGAGGAACGCGCCTTCTGGGCGGAACGCAATGAACCGGACCGTACGGTCGCCGCGTACGACGGCGAGCTGATCGTCGGCGCCGCGGGGGCGTACTCGTTCCGGATGTCGGTGCCCGGCGGCGGCGTGGTGCCGGTCGCGGGCGTCACCTGTGTGGGAGTGGTGCCCACCCACCGCCGGCGGGGGGTGCTGCGGGCGATGATGCGCCGGCAGCTGGACGACGTGCGCGGGCGCGGGGAGGCGCTGGCGGTGCTGCTGGCGTCGGAGCCGACGATCTACGGGCGGTTCGGGTACGGGCTCGGGGCACAGGAGTTCCGGGTGGAGATCGACACCCCCCGGGTGGGGCTGCGGATGCCGGCGGGGGCGGAGCGGATCCGGCTGGTTCTGGCCGGTGTCGAGGAGTCCCTGGCCGACTGCGAGGGGATCTACGCCCGCCAGGTGGCCGCCCGGCCCGGGATGCTCGAGCGGCGCCCCGGCTGGGAGCGCAAGCCGGTGCTGGACGACCCCGCGGAGCGCGAGGGGGCGTCGCCGCTGATGTGCGTGCAGGCCTTCGACGGCGACGACCTGGTGGGGTACGCGCGCTACGCGGTCGCCCCGCACTGGACGCCGGACGGGCCCGACGGGACGGTCGTGGTGCGGGACGTGGACGCGCTCGGCCCGGCGGCGTACGCGGCGCTGTGGCGGTACCTCTTCGACATCGACCTGACGACCCGGGTGACCAGCCGGGGCCGTCCGGTGGACGATCCGCTGCTCCATCTGGTCACGGACCTCCGCCGCTGCCGTCCGCGGCTGCGGGACGCGCTGTACGTGCGGATCGTGGACACCGCCGCCGCCCTGGCCGCCCGGACGTACGCGGCGCCGGTACGGGTGGTGCTGGAGGTACGGGACGAGTTCTGCCCCTGGAACGAGGGACGCTGGCTGCTGTCGGGGGACGCGGGCGGCGCGGACTGCAAGCGCACGGAGGAGCCGGCGGACCTGGTGCTGTCGTCCAGGGAGCTGGGCGCCACGTATCTCGGCGGTACGTCACTGGCGGCGCTGGCGGGCGCGGGCCTGGTGACGGAGCTGCGCCCGGGTGCCCTGGCGGAGGCGTCGACGGCGTTCGGCAGCCCCGTGGCCCCCTGGGTCCCGCACGGGTTCTAACGGGGCTGGCACCCCGGGCACCAGAAGAGGTTGCGGCCGACGAGTTCCGCCGTGCCGACGGGGCCGCCGCAGACGTGGCAGGCCATCGACGCGCGGCGGTACACGTACACCTCGCCGCCGTGGTCGTCGACGCGCGGCGGGCGGCCCATGGCCTCCGGGAGGTGTTCGGGGCGGACGGTGTCGATCCGGCCGAGGCGGACGCCCTCGCGCATCAGGGCGACCAGGTCGGCCCAGATCGCGTCCCATTCGGCGCGGGTGACGTCGCGGCCGGCGCGGTACGGGTCGATGCCGTGCCGGAAGAGGACCTCGGCGCGGTAGACGTTGCCGACGCCGGAGACGATCTTCTGGTCCATGAGCAGCGCGGCGATCGGCGTACGGCTGCGGGAGACCCGCGCCCAGGCCGCCTCGCCGTCGTCGGCGCTCCGCAGGGGGTCGTCGCCGAGGCGGGCGTGGATCGCGTCCTTCTCGGCGTCGGTGATCAGCTCGCAGGCCGTGGGCCCGCGCAGATCGGCGTACCCGGCGCCGGTCAGCACCCGCAGCCGGACCTGGCCGACGGGCGCCGGCGCGGGGCCGTCGCCGAAGGCGACCTTGCCGTACAGGCCGAGGTGGACGTGCACCCAGCCGACGGCGGCGAAGCCCAGGAAGAGATGCTTGCCGTGCGCCTCGGTGCCCGTCATGCGCGTCCCGTCCAGGAGCGCGGCGCCGTCGGCGAACTTGCCCTGCGGGCTGGCCGCGCGCACCGCGCGTCCGCCGAAGCGGATGCCGTACTCGGCGGCCAGCCGGTGGACGATGTGCCCCTCGGGCATCTCAGTCCTGCTGGGGGTGGTGCGCGGGGATCGCGGGGAGCTCGCCGGTGCGCTCGTAGTCGCTGAGCATGTCGATGCGCCGCTGGTGGCGCTCCTCGGCGGAGAACGGGGTGTTCAGGAACACCTCGACGAACGACACCGCCTCGTCCTCGGAGTGCATCCGGCCGCCGATGCTGATGACGTTGGCGTCGTTGTGCGTACGGCCCAGCTCGGCCGTCTCCTTCGACCAGGCGAGGATCGCCCGGACGCCGCGCACCTTGTTGGCGGCGATCTGCTCGCCGTTGCCGGAACCGCCGATCACGACGCCGAGGGAGCCGGCGTCGGCGGCGGTCCGCTCGGCGGCACGCAGGCAGAACGGCGGGTAGTCGTCGACCGCGTCGTAGATGTGCGGCCCGCAGTCGACCGGCTCATGGCCGTGGGCCTTGAGCCAGTCGACGAGGTGGTTCTTCAGTTCGAATCCGGCATGGTCGCTGCCGAGGTACACGCGCATGGGCACGAGTGTGGCATGCCGGGGCGGGCGGGGCTCAGCCGCGGTGGCCGAGCAGCTTCCACGCGGCGGGCAGCAGCCCCATGGCCAGGGCGGCCTTCAGCGCGTCGCCCAGGAGGAACGGAGTGAGGCCGGCGGCGAGCGCCGCGGAGGCCGACAGGTCCAGGGAGAGGGCGAGGTACGGGACGCCGACCGCGTAGATGATCGCGCTGCCCAGGACCATCGTGCCCGCCGTACGCCACACGTCACGGTCGCCGCCGCGCCGGGCGAGCGCGCCGACGGCGGTCGCGGCGAGCAGCATGCCCAGGACGTAGCCGAAGGACGGGATGCCGAAGGAGCCCGAGGTGGCGCCGGCGAACCACGGCATTCCGGCCATTCCGGCCAGCGCGTAGAGGAGCAGCGAGGCGAACGCCCGCCCCGTGCCCAGCGAGGCGCCCACCAGCAGCGCGGCGAACGTCTGTCCGGTGACCGGCACGGGCGAGCCCGGGACCGGCACGGACAGCTGGGCGGCCAGGCCGGTCAGCGCGGCGCCGCCGGCGACGAGGGCGACGTCCCGGACCCGGGCGCCGGGCAGCAGGTCGGCCAGGGTGGACGGGGTCCGCGGGGCCAGAACGGCGGTGGTCATCGGCGGCTCGCTTTCTCGGAGGATCCAGTGACGGCGGGGACGCTGCGACCCTAACTCCGGACCTCGCCCCCTGCCTTGGTCGGAGGGCGACAAACGTATGGCGGCCGGGTTGTGCTTTTCTACCCCGCGTGGCCCACATCACCCCAGGTCACGTGAGGTGCGTCACGCCGGGCGCGGCGCGCCGGAGCTGTGGGGTCCCCATAAATCCGGAGCCGTTTCGGCGGTGATCGTCCGCGGCGGGTATTCCCCGCGACCGGGGAAGGGGTGCGTGACATGATTCCCGCGTATGTCCACTGACGAAGGAGTCGGCCCGTGCCCGGTGACAACCTGACCCGTGAGGAAGCCCAGGAGCGGGCCCGCCTGCTGTCCGTGGATTCGTACGAGGTCGAGCTGGATCTGCGCACCGCGACCGCCCCGCTGCCCCAGCCGTTCCGCTCGGTGACCACGATCCGCTTCCGCTGCGCGGAGCCCGGCGCCGCCACCTTCGCGGACCTCATCGCCCCGTCCGTGCAGGCGGTCACGCTCAACGGGCGCGACCTGGACCCGGCCGACGTGTTCGACGGCACCCGGATCCGGCTCGACGACCTCGCCGCGGAGAACGAGCTGACGGTCGACGCGAGCTGCGCCTTCAGCCGCACCGGCGAGGGCATGCACCGCTTCGAGGACCCCGAGGACGGGGAGATCTACCTCTACACCCAGTACGAGCCGGCCGACGCCCGCCGGGTGTTCGCCAACTTCGAGCAGCCGGACCTGAAGGCCCCGTTCACCTTCACCGTGACCGCGCCCGACCACTGGCTGGTGCTGAGCAACGGCGTCCAGACCGGCCCCGTCGAGCGGCACCACGACGCGTCGGGGACCTGGCGGTTCGCGACCACCAAGCCGATCGCGACGTACATCACCTCGGTGCTGGCGGGCCCGTACCACAGCGTCAACGACCGCTACAGCCGTACGTTCGACGACGGGCGGACGCTGGAGATCACGCTGGGCGCGCAGTGCCGCAAGTCCCTGGCCCGGTACTTCGACGCGGACGCGGTCTTCACGGTCACCAAGCAGGGGCTGGACTTCTTCCACGACCACTTCGACTACCCGTACCCCTGGGGCAAGTACGACCAGGCGTTCGTCCCGGAGTACAACCTGGGCGCGATGGAGAACCCCGGGCTGGTCACCTTCCGCGAGGAGTACATCTACCGGGGGAAGGTCACGCGCGCCTCGTACCAGCGGCGGGCGAACACCATCCTGCACGAGATGGCGCACATGTGGTTCGGCGACCTCGTCACCATGGAGTGGTGGGACGACCTGTGGCTCAAGGAGTCGTTCGCCGACTTCATGGGCGCGTTCGCGCTGGCCGAGGCCACGCAGTACACCGAGTCGTGGATCACGTTCGCCAATCTGCGCAAGGCCTGGGCGTACCGCGCGGACCAGCTGCCGACGACGCATCCGATCACGGCCGACATCCGTGATCTGCAGGACGCGAAGCTGAACTTCGACGGGATCACGTACGCCAAGGGCGCCTCGGTGCTCAAGCAGCTGGTGGCGTACGTGGGGCGCGACGCGTTCCTGGAGGGCGCGCGGAGGTACTTCAAGCGGCACGCGTTCGGCAACACGCGCCTGGCCGACCTGCTCGCCGTACTCGAGGAGGTGTCGGGGCGGGACATGCACGCCTGGTCCCGCGCCTGGCTCCAGACGGCCGGCGTCAACACGCTGACGCCGCAGGTCACGTATGACGCCGGGGACCGGATCACGGAGCTGGCGGTGCTCCAGGAGGCGTCCGCGTCGCATCCGGAGCTGCGCCCGCACCGGGTGGCGGTCGGGCTCTACCGGCGGCAGGACGCGGACGGGCTGCTCGTCCGGTACGCGCGGGCCGAGGTCGACGTCACGGGGGCGCGGACGGTCGTCAAGGAGCTGGCGGGGCAGGAGCGGGCGGATCTGGTCCTGGTCAACGACGACGACCTCACGTTCTGCAAGATCCGGTTCGACGAGCGTTCGCTGGAGACCCTGCGCGGTCATCTGGGCGAGCTGACGGATCCGCTGGCCCGGGCGCTGTGCTGGTCCGCGGTGTGGAACCTGACACGGGACGGGGTGCTGCCGGCGCGGGACTTCGTACAGTTCGTCGTCGACTTCGCCGGGAGCGAGTCGGACATCGGCGTGGTGCAGAACCTGCACGCGCAGGCCCGGCTGACGCTCGACCACTACAGCGCGCCGGCGAACCGGGCCGAGGGCGAGCGGGTGCTGGCGGAGGCGGCGCTGCGGGAGCTGCGGTCGGCGGAGCCGGGGAGCGGGCATCAGCTGGCGTGGGCGCGATTCTTCGCCTCGGTGGCGTCGGGGCCGTCGGACCTGCAGCTGCTGGGGCAGCTGCTCGACGGGCACGCGTCGATGGACGGGCTGGAGGTCGACCAGGAGCTGCGGTGGGCGTTCCTGCTGCCGCTGGCGGCGCAGGGGGTCGCCGGCGAGGAGCGGATCGCCCGGGAGCTGGAGCGGGACAACACGGCGTCGGGGCAGCGGCATTCGGTGCGCTGCCTCGCGGCACGGCCGTCGGCGGCGGTGAAGGCCGGGGCGTGGGCGTCGGTGGTGGAGTCCGACGCGCTGTCGAACGCCATCGTGGAGGCGACGATCGCGGGGTTCGAGCAGGCGGGGCAGCGGGAGTTGCTGGCGCCGTACGCCTCGAAGTACTTCGCCGCCATCGAGGGGATCTGGCGGGAGCGGTCGATCGAGATCGGGATGGCTGTCGTACGGGGCTTCTATCCCGGGCTGCAGGATTCCGCGGAGACGGTGGCGGCGACCGACGCGTGGCTGGCCGGGCATGAGTCGGCCGCGCCGGCGCTGCGGCGGCTGGTGCTCGAGGCCCGGGACGATCTCGTCCGGAGCCTGGCCGCGCAGGAGTGCGACGGGCGGTAGGTGTCCGGGGCCCCCGCGGCTGCGGTTGCGCTGCTGCGGGGGCTTCGCCCCCGGACCCCCTTTTTTCGGCGCTGCGCGCCTCGTCCTCAGACGCCGCATCGCCCCGGAGCGAAGGCGGAGGGAGCGCAACCGCACCCGACGACGCGACTAGGCGATGGGAGGGCTGTATGTGGTGCCTCTGCGCTTTTGGCCCGCGGTAGGCGGACTTTGAGGGGGCGCCTTACGCTCTTCTCTCGCGCCTGCACCCCGGAACGCCCACTCCAGCCGCGGCTCCACCGCCCACCCGAACACCCGCCGTACCGGCGTCGTGCACAGGGCCGCCGTGCCCGCCGCCGCCACCGCCGTGACCACCAGCGGGCCCAGCGGGGTGTCCATCCACGGGGTGTCGTACCAGCCCCAGTAGCGGGCGCCCTTCGCCAGGAAGCCGTGGAGGAGGTAGGCGTAGAGCGTGCCTGTGCCCAGGGTGGTGTACCAGGTGCGGTGGTGGGGCACCCAGGCCAGGAAGGCCGCCGTGAGGAGCAGCGCCGCCGTGAACAGGGCCAGGGTCATGGGGGCGCCCGTCCACCAGGGGGCGTGCAGGTCCCTGGCCGTGTCGCGGTGGTAGAGCCAGGCCGTCGTGACGCGGGGGATCGCCCAGTACGCGGCCAGCAGGGCCGTTGCCGCCACGGGCAGGGCGAGGAGGCGGCAGCGGGGGTTGCGCAGGGCCTCGAAGTGGTGGGGCTTCAGCGTCAGGCCCAGGACGAAGAACGGGAGGAACTGCAGGATCCGTTGCAGGTCCAGCTCGGGGCCCACCTCGGGGCTCATCGTCGCCAGCACCGCGATCAGCAGCGCCACCGGTACGGGCCAGCGCACCGCGCGCCACAGGGGTGTCGTCAGCCGCCAGACGAACAGGGCGAGCAGGAACCAGGTGAGGAACCAGGGGTCCAGCGGGGTGAACGGTTCGTCGGGGTCGTTCTCCAGGTAGCGGCGGAAGAGGGTGTAGACCGTCTCGAAGATCAGGTACGGCACCAGCACGCCCGTGATCAGGCGGCGGATCTTGCCGCGGCCGGCGTCGAAGCCGCGCGACATGTAGCCGGACACGACGATGAACGCCGGCATGTGGAAGGCGTACACGAAGGCGTAGAGCGCGCACACCACACGGCTGTCGAAGCGGATCGGCTCCCAGGCGTGGCCGACGCCGACCAGGATCACGGCGAGGAACTTCGCGTTGTCGAAGAACGGGTCGCGGGCGGTGCGCGCCGGGGCGGGGGGCGGCGCCGGACGCGGTGGACGGTCTTCGACCGCGGTTACGCCCGGGGCTGAATTTCGCTGGGTCGGGGAAGCGTTCCGGGAGGAGTTCGTCACGCGCGGCTCCGCACGGGACGGTGAATTGCGGTGTGGAACATCTGTCGCACCATAGTGCCCGTGCGTCACTCCCGTACATGACGAACTCGCGCGTTGTGTCGATTTCCACAAAACGGCAGACGGAATGCGCGGCGAAGATGGGTTTCGGGCCGATGGCGTGGGTAGTTCAGCCCTATTTCTGCAGAATAATTAGGACATAACACCCGTAGGCGTCCCACGCGATATGTCTGACTATTCACTCGATCAATGGAGTCGGAAGGACGCCGCGGACGGTCACCCTCCGCCCTTCCGCCGTAATTCTGGAATCACCCGCGCATCTCACCGGAGACGACCACCTCGATATGCCGCGGGAATTCGCTCCCGCGGCGGACTCCAGTCACCCGCCCGACGGTTCGCCGGGGCCCGGCGGGCGGTCCGCGGAGATTTCCACGGCGAGGCTTCAACCGGGGCCACTTGGTGGCACGATGGACGTGGCGGGACGTGCGGGCGGCGCGTTCCGGGCTACTCACGAACGAGGGGTGACGGACACGTGGTTATCTCGCTGTCCCTGGTGCTGCTGTTCGCGATCATCACTGTCGTGCTGATACGGGGCGGCTCGCTGAAGCCGGGTCCCGGCGTCGTCGCGGTCCTGTTCGGCTTCTTCCTGGCCCAGACCACGGCCCAGGACGACATCAACCATTTCCTCACCCAGATCTCGGACACGATCAGCTCGATCGGCACCTAGGGCCTGTCCGGAGTTCCCCGTCTGCGCCCCGACGCCCGGCACGCACTCTCGCCGCACGGCGGACCAGGACAGGTGGCTCCGCCACATGACCTGGTCCGCCGCACGCCGAGAGCACGCACCGAACGCCGCGACGCCCGCGCTCCGCGCGGACGACGGGGAACTCCGGACAGGACCTGGATCCCGGCGCTCGTCACGGACCGGAGCCGCGCGGCTCCGGTCGGAGTGCCGCCTACTCGGCAGTCGAACGCCTGCGCTTTAGTACGAGCTTGTCCGTGTTTGCCGACAGCTGTGTAACAGCGGTTATCCCCCGCCCCGGCGGTGGAATCCCCCCGCCATGAACCACAACACCCCCCTGAGTCACCGTCCCCTCAGCCGGCTGTCCGCCGCCCAGCAGGTGCTCACCGCGCGCCAACTCCGCGGCCACGGCGTCACGTCGGCCGCCGCCGCGCGGCGCTGCCGGCCCGGCGGCCCGTGGCAGCAGCTGCTCCCCGGCGTGTATCTACTGCACTCCGGCCCGCCCACCGGCCGGGAACGGCTGCTCTCCGCCCTGCTGTTCGCGGGCCGCACCGCCGACTCCGTCCCGCCGCAGCCGGAGGAGACCGGCTCGTACGGCGACGCCATGGTCACCGGGCTGGCCGCGCTCGCCCTGCACGGCTTCACCTGCGCCCCGCCGCTGCCCGCCCTCGAGCGGATCGACGTCCTGCTCCCCCGCACCCGGCGGCTGCGCTCCAGCGGCCACGCCCGCCTCGTCAAGGCGGCCGCCCTGCCGCGCGCCGACCAGGTCGGCGGGCTGCCCGTGGCGCCCGTGCCGCGGGCGCTGGCGGATGCCGTGGCGCAGCTGACCGACGCCGCCGTGGTGGGGCGGCTGCTCACGGAGGCGGTGCGCGGCGGGCACTGCGAGGCGGCGGGCGTGGTGCGGGAGCTGACCCGCCAGCGGCTGCTGACCCGGCCGTACGTGGCGGACGCCGTGGACACGCTGATCGCCGAGGGGCGCGGGCGGGCCGAGGACCGGCTGTACCGGATGGTCGCGGAGTACGCCCTGCCGGACCCCCTGTGGTTCGTGGAGCTGCGGCTGCCGGGCGGCCCCCGGCTGGGCGGTGTGGACGCGTACTGGCCGGATCACGGGGTGGCCGTCGAGTTGGACTGCCGCGCCGCCGGGCAGGACACGTACGAGGCCGAGCGGTGGGCCGAGCAGGTGCGCCGGCGTGAGTCCCTGGAGCAGCTGGGGATCGCCGTGGTGCAGCTGACGCCCCGTGAGCTGCGGGACGGGCTGGAGGAGCCGGCGGAGCGGGTCCGGGCGGTGCTGGCCGGGTCCGCGGAGCTCGAGCCCTCGGCGTACGTCGTGGTCCTGCCCCGCTGACGGACGGTGTCCGGCCGACGCCGACGCCGCCGGACTACCGCTTGCGCAGGAGCAGTTCCGTGTTGCGGTCCCGCGCCTCCCCCTCCGCCGGCACCTTCCGCGGCAGCGAGGGCGCGTTGAACGCCAGCTCCCGGTAGAGGGACGCCAGGCCCTGTGGGGAGAGGTCGTCGTACGCCGTCTCGTGGGGTGCCGCGGCCTCGATCAGCGTGGTGTGCAGGGAGAGCGTGCCGTCGCCGTTGTCCGTCAGCTCGAGCAGCCGCGCCAGCTGCGGGAAGTCCACGTGGGAGGCGGTGTTGACCTCCCAGAAGGTGCCGTGCGAGGTGATGGCGTTGCGGTGGCTGTGGCCGTTGACCCAGGCGACGACGCACCGGTGCCGGCCCAGCAGCGTGACGAGCTCCGCGGCCCCGTGCCGGCGTTCGCCGGGGCGGGCGGGGTCGGGGGCGAGGTTGTCCATGCTGGTACTGGTGTGGTGGCTGAAGACGATGACGTGGTCGTCCGCGTACGTCGTCAGCGACCGCTCCAGCCACTCGAGCTGGGCGGTGCCGAGCGAGCCCTCGTAGTGGCCGGCCGGGTGGTTGGAGTCCAGGGAGATCCCGACGACGGTGGGGCTGATGCGGAACGTGTAGTAGAGGGTGCCCTCGGCCTCGTTGCGTTCGGTGTAGCCGTGTCCGTGCGGGCCGGCGCCGGCGAAGCGGGGCGAGCGGTGGGCGCGGATGTACTCCTCGCGGCTGTACGGGGCGCGGCGTTCGTCGGCGGTGACGTTGCGCATGGTGCGGGCATGCGAGGCGAGGAGGGCGTCGATCCCGGCGCCGGGGATGTCGCGGCCCTTGCGTACGCCGCGCCACAGGTACTCCGCCTGCGCGGCCGGGAGGGTCTCCAGCTTGCGGTCGCCGGTGGCGAACTCCGCGAAGCGGCCGTGCGGGCGGAAGCAGCCGCCGGGCAGGACGTCGTGGTTGCCGGGCGTGGAGTACCACGGCAGCCGCAGTCCGGGGCTCGGGACGGGGCGGACGGCGGCCGCGAGGAAGCCGGGGATCCGCGGGAAGCCGAGCTTCTTGTCGTTGTCGGTACGGGCCGACTCGGGCTGCCAGTACAGGTCGAGGCCGCTGTTCTGGACGCCCTCGTACGACAGGGGGTCGCCGCTGTTCGGGGTGACGGTGCCGCCGGTCATCAGCGTCAGGTACCACTCCAGCTCCAGCCGGGAGTGGTTGTCGGTGTTGTCGCCGGTGGTGATCGCGAATTGCAGCGGGGCGCCGGTGACGGGGCCGCCGGGCAGGGCGTTGATCCGCTCCAGGAGGGCGATGTTGCCCTGGACGGTCAGGGCCTCCTGCGGACGCCAGGCGGTAACGATCCCGGCCCGCAGGTACTCGAACCGCAGCGGGTGCTGGACGTCCTGCACATGCTGGTCGGTGAGCTGGACGAACGACGCGAGGGTGGTGCGGCGGTCGGCGCGGCCCTTCTGCGCCGGGGCCTGGTCGTCGCGTACGACGTACTCCCAGGACGGTCCCGGCCGCAGCCGCCGGTAGCCGGAGCCGCCGCGCGGCACGCTCACCGACCAGGCCGTGGTGCCCTCCGGCGTGGGAACGGCCGGCGGCCGGCCCGGTCCCGCGCCCGCGGGCAGCCGCCCGGGGTGTCCCCCGACGACGGCCGGGGCGCCCGGCCGGTCCCGCGCCGGGCTCAGGGTGAGTCCGAGTCCCGCCGCGGCGCCCGCCGCGCCCAGTACGCCGGAGGCCGCCAGCAGTGAGCGCCGCCCGATCGGAAGGCCGTCCATCGATGTGCTCCCCGGTGCGTCCACAAACCGGAGCGGGCCGTCCGCTCCTCTCGCAGGGAGCTTCGGCAGCGGGAATGACCTGCGACTTAACACCGGCCGAACGGGCGCGGCCGAATCGGGCACATGGATCATCGCGGTAGCGAACGGACACCGGACCGCCCGCCCGCCGACCGGGCACGCTCATCCGCCGTTCACCGGACGGGGCAGGGGCGACGGCGCCAGGGTCCAACGCGTGGCGGATACCCGCCATTTGCACTTCTGCCAGCCGCAACCCTCCTCAAGCAGGGGTCCCGTACGGCACATTGTCGGACAGTCGGATCCGTATGCCGACCACCTACCTCGTACACCCGGTCCGCCCGCGCGCACGCGCCCAACCGCGCGCGGCCCGGCCAGAACGCGATCGGTCCGATCGCAGAGGGGGGACCCATGTCTCTTCCACGTCCGACCGGAGGCGCCCGGCGCGCCGTCCGGATAGCCCTGGCGGCCGGACTGGTGGCGGCGCTGTCCGCCACCGGCACCAGCGCCGTCTCGGCCGCCGACGATCCCGCGGCTTCCGGCCCCGGGCCCGCCGCCCCCAAGTCCGCCGCCGACAAGCTCGGCGAGCACGACGCCCAGACCCTCGCCGAGGCCAAGGCGGCGAAGGAGAAGTTCGTCACCCTGATGGTGGCGACCAAGGAGGGTGACACCGAGCAGGCCGCCGCGACGCTCGACGCCATCAGCGGCGGCTCCGTCGGCAAGGTGAACGACAAGCTCGGCTACGTCCGCGCCACCGTCCCCACCAAGCAGGCCGACGCCGCGATCAGCAGGGCGGCCAAGCTCTCCTCGGTGTACGGCATCGACCTGAACGAGGAGATCAAGCTGCCGGACCCGCGCCCCGACGGCGCGCGCCACGGCTCCTCCCCCGCCGCCGGTGAGTACCCCGGCCCGGACGCGAGCACCCCGGCGAAGAACCCGTACCAGCCGGCGTTCGAGACCGGCGCGGTCGACTTCGTGAAGCAGAACCCGAAGGCCGACGGCCGCGGGATCACCATCGGCATCCTGGACTCCGGCGTCGACCTGGCGCACCCGGCGCTGCAGAAGACCACCACCGGCGAGCGCAAGATCGTCGACTGGGTGACGGCCACCGACCCGCTGGTCGACGGCGACGGCACCTGGCGCGCCATGCTCACCGCGGTCAGCGGCCCCAGCTTCACGTACCAGAACCGGACCTGGACGGCGCCCGCGGGCTCGTACAAGGTCAACCGGATCCTGGAGTCCGCCACCGCCGGCGGCGACATGGCCGGCGACCTGAACCGTGACGGCGACACGACCGACTGGTGGGGCGTGCTGTACGACCCGGCCACCGGGGCCGTGCGCGTCGACCTGAACAACAACGGCGACTTCACCGACGACACCGCGATGAAGGCGTACAAGGACGGGTACCAGATCGGCTACTTCGGTACCGACGACCCGGCCACCGCCATCGCCGAGCGCATCCCGTTCGTCGTGGAGGCCCGCAAGGACGTGCCGCTGGACCCGCTGGGCGGCGACTACGAGGGCCAGAAGGCCGACTTCGTCAGCATCGGCGTGCCGCAGAGCGAGCACGCCACCCACGTCGCCGGCATCACCTCCGCCAACGGGCTGTTCGGCGGGAAGATGAACGGCGCCGCGCCCGGCGCGAAGATCGTCTCGTCCCGTGCCTGCTCCTGGGGCGGCGGCTGCACGGCCGTCGCGCTCACCGAGGGCATGACGGACCTGGTGGTCAACCGGGGCGTCGACGTCGTCAACATGTCGATCGGCGGTCTGCCGCAGCTCAACGACGGCAACAACGCCCGCTCCATGCTCTACACCCGGCTGATCGACGAGTACGGCGTCCAGCTGGTGATCTCCGCGGGCAACTCCGGCGCCGGCGCCAACACCATCGGCGACCCGGGTCTGGCGGACAAGGTCCTCGCGGTCGGCGCGGCCATCTCCAAGGAGACCTGGGCGGCGAACTACGGCTCCGCCGTGACGCGTTCGTACAACATGATGCCGTTCTCCTCACGCGGCCCGCGTGAGGACGGCGGCTTCAAGCCGGACATCTCCGCCCCCGGCGCCTCCATCAACACCACCCCGACCTGGCTGCCCGGCTCCCCGGTCGGCGAGGCCGGCTACTCGCTGCCCCCGGGCTACAGCATGCTCCAGGGCACGTCGATGGCCTCCCCGCAGGCGGCCGGCGCGTCGGCGCTGCTGCTGTCCGCGGCGAAGCAGAAGCACGTGGACCTCACCCCGGTGCGCCTGCGCACCGCGCTGACCAGCACGGCGAAGCACATTCCCGGCGAGCAGGTGTACGAGGAGGGCGCGGGCCTCATCGACATCGTCAAGGCCTGGGACCTGATCCGGGCCGGCGCCACGGCGTACGACTACACCGTCAAGGCCCCGGTGAACACCGGTCTGTCGGCGTACCTGAAGACCCCGGGCTTCGGCACCGGTCTGTACGACCGGGAGGCGGGCCCCGCGGCCGGCACGTCCAAGTGGTACGACGTCACCGTCACCCGCACCTCCGGCCCGGCCGGCGCGACCCTGCACCGGCTGAGCTGGCGCGGCAACGACGGCACGTTCCTGTTCACCGGCCCCGAGCTGGTGCGCCTGCCGCTGAACCAGGCCGTCACCGTCAAGGTGAAGGCGTCGCCGCGCTCCTCCGGTATCCACACCGCCGCGCTGCGGGTGGACAACCTGGCCACGGTCGGCGTCGACCACCAGATCATGACGACGGTCGTCACGCCCAAGGCCCAGCAGGCTCCCGCGTACTCCGTGAACGAGTCGGGCACGGTCGAGCGCAACGACCCGAAGTCGTACTTCGTGACCGTCCCCGAGGGCGCCAAGGCCCTCGAGGTGTCGCTGGGCGGCCTGGCGAACGGCAGCCAGACCCGGTTCATCGCCATCGACCCGTGGGGCATCCCGAACGACGACACCTCCACCACCGCGTGCTACCCGAACTACACCCCGGCCGGCACCTGCCGCCCGGACGTGCGGTCGTACGCGAACCCGATCCCGGGCGTGTGGGAGATCGAGGTCGAGGCACGGCGTACGTCGCCGCGGCTCGACAACCCGTACCGGCTGACCGCGACCGCGCTGGGTACGTCCTTCGACCCCGAGGTCAAGACGATCGACGAGGCGAAGGTCGGCACGCCGACGCCGGTGCAGTGGCAGGTCACCAACGGCTTCGGGCCGGTGACGGGCAAGCTGCGCGGCGGTTCGCTCGGCTCGTCGAAGACGGAGCGGCCGACGATCGCCAACCTCGAGTCGCAGACCAGCGAGATCGTCGTCGGTGCGGGTGTCGAGCGGCTCGACGTCGCCATCGGCAACGTCTCCGACCCGGCGGCCGACCTGGACCTGGTGCTGCTGCTGAACGGCAAGGCCGTCGCGCAGTCCGCGGACGGTGACTCGGAGGAGGCCGTGACGCTGCTGAACCCGGCGGCCGGCACCTACACCGTCGAGGTCGACGGCTACTCGGTGCCGTCGGGCAGCACGGAGTACGACTACCGGGACGTGTTCTACGCGCCGTACCTGGGCTCCGTGTCCGTGGACGACGCGCAGGTCGTCACGCTGCCGAACGGCGCGACCGCGGTGGTCGACGCCTCGGTGACCGTGGGCGCCCCGGCTCCCGAGGGCCGGGCGTTCTTCGGCCAGGTCGACCTGCTCAACGAGCACGGCACGGTGACCGGTTCGGGGAGCGTCGCGATCGGGACGGTCGTTCCGTAACCCTGCGGTACGCCACCGGGCGGGGCGGGTGCCTTCGGGCGTCCGCCCCGCTTTTCCGTTACGGGCGGGGGACCGCGAAGTGGAAGCAGCCGTACTCCACCGCGCGGACGTGGACCTGGGTCACGGCGGGGTCGGCGAAGGCCTCGTCCAGAGCGCGGTCGAAAGCACCGGCCGCGTCGTCGGGGACCTCCAGCAGCCGGCCGCCGGCGATGTGTCCGCGGGCGTCGTAGCGGCGCAGGACGCGCAGGGCGCCGGGCCGCGTCCAGGGGTAGCCGGTGCCCTCCGGTCCCGGGCAGTCGGCGGCGTGGACGAAGACGGGGCCCTGTTCGTCGTACGCGCCGGGGTCGGCGCCGTTTCGCCGCGCCCAGCGACGCAGGGGGGCGTAGCTGACGAGGGCGACCTCCTCGCCTTCGCCGATCCCCCGGAGACAGCATCTGAGGGGTGATCCGGCGTCGTCGGCGGTCGCGGTGAAGGGGCGGGCGGGGCGGTTGGCGTCGTCGGTGTGGCGGAGCTGCTTCAGGACGTCGGGGTGGATGGGCTGGGGGCGGTAGGTCGTCATGGGTCGAGTGTGGTGCGGTGGGGTGGGGATGGCTGGCGGGAATCCGACGTGGCGTTGGGGTGTGGGCGGACGGTTCGCCGGCCGGCTGGGGGTCCGGGGGTTATCCCCCGGGAAAAACAGTCGACGTGGCGTTTGGTTGCCCCAGGGGTCCCGATGGTGGTTCCGTGAACGCCGTACGCCGTCCATCACCCGGGGGTCCCATGTCCGACGAACGGTGCCAGACCTGCGGCGGGCCGCTGCCGGACGGGGTGGGGAGCCGGGCCGTGTACTGCTCGCCCGCGTGCCGGCAGAAGGCGTACCGGGAGCGGCGGTCCGCGTCCGCCGGGACCGTCGACGACCTCATCGCCGACGTCGGCGCCCGCGCCGGACGGCTCACCCCCCGGCCGCCCGCCGCGCTGTACGACGAGGTGGCGGGCCTCGCGGCGGCCGTGGCCCGGCTGCGGCGCGTGGCCCGTACGGCCGCGGACGCGGCGCCGGCGACACGTACACCGGCACCGGCGAAACCCCGGGAGACCCCGGCCGAGATCCCCGCCGCCCTCGAGGACGAGGCCGAGTTCGCCGCCCTCATGGAGCGCCACCGCGCCGAACTCCGCCGCCACTGCTACCGGATGACCGGCTCCTACGACGAGTCCGAGGACCTCGTGCAGGAGGTCTTCCTCCGCGCCTGGCGCTCCCGCGACGGCTACGAGGGCCGCGCGAGCCTGCGCACCTGGCTCCACCACGTCGCCACCAACGCCTGCCTCGACCACCTCCGCGCGGTCTCCCGCCGCCCCACCACGTACGAGCCGATCCCGGGCATGGACCACGGCGGCGCCGAACCCCCGTCCCGGGTCGCCTGGCTGCAGCCCTACCCGGAGGACGACGAGCCCGAGGCCGTCGCCGAGCACCGCGAGACGATGGAGCTCGTCTTCCTCACCGCCCTCCAGCAGCTGCCGCCCCGGCAGCGGGCCGCGCTGATCCTGCGCGACGTGCTGGAGCTCCCCGCCGCCGACACCGCCGGCCTGCTCGGGACGAGCGTCGCCTCCGTGAACAGCGCCCTGCAGCGCGCCCGCCCTGTGGTCCGCGAGCATCTGCCGCGCCGGCGCGCGGACTGGGCGCCGGTGAGCGGGCCGACGCCCGGGGAACGGGAGGTGCTGCGGCGGTACATGGAGCTGGCGCAGGCCCGCGACGCGGACGCGATGGCCGGGCTGCTGGCCGAGGACATCCGGCTGACGATGCCCCCGAACCCGTTCTGGTTCACCGACCGGGACGCGGTCCTGCGCTTCCTGCGCCCGTCCCTGGACCCGGCGTCCCCCATGTACTTCGGGGAGTGGCGGCATCTGCCCACCACGGCCAACGGCCACCCGGCGGCCGGGGGTTACGTCCGGCGCCCGGGCACCGGCATCTACCGGGCCCAGGTGCTGGACGTACTGCGGGTGGAGGAGGGGCGGATCGCCGAGATCACCTCGTTCGAGCCGCACCTCTTCCCCGCGTTCGGCCTCCCCCTCGTCCTGCGCTGACGGTCAGCGCGCGGCGGCGTCCGCCGCCTGCGCCCTCAGCGCCCGCTCGACGCCCGCGCGGGACTCGACGACCATGCGCCGCAGCGCCGGCGCCGGGTCGGCGGAGGCCAGCCAGGCGTCGGTCGCGTCCAGCGTCGCCTGCGAGACCTGGACCGCGGGGTACAGGCCGACGACGATCTGCTGGGCGATCTCGTGGCTGCGCGTGGCGAAGACGCCGGCGATCGACGCGAAGTACTTCTCCGTGTACGGCGCCAGCAGCTCCCGCTGGTCGGTGTCCACGAAGCCGCCGATCACGGCCTCCTGCACGGCGTTGGCGAGCTGGTCGCCCTCCACCACCGACGCCCACGCCGCGGCCTTGGCCCCGGCGTCCGGCCGCGCGGCGCGTGCGGAGGCGGCGTGCCGCTCACCGGCGGCCGTGGGGTCGGCGGCCAGCTCGGCGGCGATCTCCGTCTCCCCGGCCCGGCCGGTGGCGGCCAGCCGGTGCAGCAGCGACCAGCGCAGCTCGGTGTCGACGGCCAGGCCCTCGATGGTCTGCGAGCCGTCGAGCAACGCGGCGAGCAGGTCGAGCTGCTCGGGCGTACGGGCCGTGGCGGCGAAGGTCCGGGCCCAGGACAGCTGGTGGTCGCCGCCGGGGACGGCGGCGCGCAGCCGGTCGAGCGTCGCCTCGGTCCAGCGGGCCAGGCCCTCCTCGCGCCAGGCGGGGTCGGCGTACAGGTCGATCGCCAGCTTCGTCTGCCGCTGGAGGGACTGGACGACGCCGATGTCGGTCTCCTTGGCGATGCCGGAGAGGACCAGGTCGAGGTAGTCGCGGGTGGCGAGTTCGCCGTCGCGGGTCATGTCCCAGGCGGACGCCCAGCACAGGGCGCGCGGCAGGGTGGACTCGAAGTCGCCGAGGTGCTTGGTGACGACGGCCAGGGACTGCGGGTCGAGGCGGACCTTCGCGTACGACAGGTCGTCGTCGTTGAGCAGCACGACCGCCGGGCGGCGCACGCCCGTGAGCTGCGGGACCTTCGTCAGCTCGCCGTCGATGTCGAGCTCGATCCGCTCGCCGCGTACGAGCCGGTCGTCGACCAGGTCGTACAGGCCGATCGCGATGCGGTGCGGGCGGAGGGTGCCACGCGGCGGAGCCGCATCATCAGATGCAGTGCCCTTCGCGCCGGCGGGCAGTGCGGGGGCCTCCTGGCGGACGGCGAAGGAGGTGATGGCGCCGGAGTCGTCGGTCTCGATCTCGGGGCGCAGGACGTTGATGCCGGCGGTCTCCAGCCAGGCCTTCGACCAGGTCTTGAGGTCGCGGCCGGAGGTCTCCTCCAGCGCGCCGAGGAGGTCGGTGAGGCGGGTGTTCCCGTAGGCGTGGCGCTTGAAGTACGCCTGCACGCCGCGGAAGAAGGCGTCCTCGCCGACGTACGCCACCAGCTGCTTGAGGACGGAGGCGCCCTTGGCGTAGGTGATGCCGTCGAAGTTGACCATGACGTCCTCGAGATCGTTGATCTCGGCCATGATCGGGTGGGTGGAGGGGAGCTGGTCCTGGCGGTAGGCCCAGGTCTTCATCTGGTTGGCGAACGTGGTCCAGGAGTTGGGCCAGCGGGAGCCGGGGGCGGCGGCCTGGCAGGCGACCTCGGAGTAGGTGGCGAACGACTCGTTCAGCCACAGGTCGTTCCACCACTCCATGGTGACGAGGTCGCCGAACCACATGTGCGCGAGCTCGTGCAGGATCGTCGCCGCGCGGCCCTCGTACGCGGCGTCGGTCACCTTGGAGCGGAAGACGTACTGGTCGCGGATGGTGACGGCGCCGGCGTTCTCCATCGCCCCGGCGTTGAACTCGGGCACGAAGAGCTGGTCGTACTTGTCGAACGGGTAGGCGTAGTCGAACTTCTCCTGGAACCAGTCGAAGCCCTGCCGGGTGACGTCGAAGATGGCGTCGGCGTCCAGGAACTCGGCCAGCGAGGGGCGGCAGTAGATGCCCAGCGGCACGCTGCGGCCGCCGCCCTCCCAGGTGCTGTGCACCGAGTGGTACGGGCCGGCGATGATCGCCGTGATGTACGTCGAGATCCGCGGCGTCGGCGCGAACGCCCACACGCCGTCGGCGGGCTCGGGCGTCGGCGCGTTGGAGTTGACGATCCAGCCCTCGGGGGCGCGGACCGTGAACCGGAACGTCGCCTTGAGGTCGGGCTGCTCGAACGACGCGAAGACGCGGCGGGCGTCCGGCACCTCGAACTGGGTGTAGAGATACGTTTCGCCGTCCACCGGGTCGACGAAGCGGTGCAGGCCCTCGCCGGTGTTGGTGTACGCGCAGTCGGCGACGACGGTGAGCGTGTTGTGCTCCGCCAGGCCCGTCAGCGCGATGCGGGAGTCCGCGAAGACCTCGGCGGGGTCCAGCTCGGTGCCGTTCAGCGTGACCGTACGGACGCCGGGGGCGACGAGGTCGATGAACGTGCCCGCGCCGGGCTCGGTGGCGTCGAACGTCACGGTCGTCTCCGACCGGAAGGTGCCGCCCTCCTTGGCGCCGGTCAGATCGAGGTCGATCACGTACGAGTCCACGCGGAGCAGTCGCGCGCGCTCCTGCGCCTCTTCGCGGGTCAGGTTCGTGCCAGGCACCGGCATCTCCTTTGTTGCTCGGGTCTGCGGTCATCCTCGCACGGACGGTGACGCAGCCACCTGCGATTTTGTACCGGCCATCGTATCGTCAGCGGCCCCCGGAGCCCCGGCCGGGCGGCCGGGGCCCGCGACGTCCGGTGTCAGGCCCTGAGCTCGGCGGCGACCAGCTCCGCGATCTGGACGGCGTTGAGCGCGGCGCCCTTGCGGAGGTTGTCGCCGGAGACGAAGAGGGCGAGGCCGTTCTCGGCGGTCTCGTCGGTACGGACCCGGCCCACGAAGGACTCGTCGCGGCCGGCCGCGGTCAGCGGGGTGGGGACGTCGGCGAAGACGACGCCCTCGGCGCCCTTGAGGATCTCCACGGCGCGCTCGGGGGCGAGGGGGCGCTCGAAGCGGGCGTTGATCTGGAGGGAGTGGCCGGAGAAGACCGGGACGCGCACGCAGGTGCCGGCGACCTTGAGCTCCGGGATCTCCAGGATCTTGCGGGACTCGTTGCGGAGCTTCTGCTCCTCGTCGGTCTCGTTCAGCCCGTCGTCGACGAGGGAGCCGGCCATCGGGAGCACGTTGTACGCGATGGGGGCGACGTACTTGTCCGGCTTCGGGAAGTCCACGGCGGAGCCGTCGCGGGTGAGCTTGGGGGCGTCGGCGCCGACGGCCTCGATCTGCCCGTACAGCTCCTCGACGCCGGCCAGTCCGGAGCCGGAGACGGCCTGGTAGGTGGCGACGACCAGGGCGGTCAGGCCGGCCTCGAGGTGCAGCGGCTTGAGCACCGGCATGGCGGCCATGGTGGTGCAGTTCGGGTTGGCGATGATGCCCTTGGGGCGGTCGGCGATCGCGTGCGGGTTGACCTCGGACACGACGAGGGGGACCTCGGGGTCGCGGCGCCAGGCGGAGGAGTTGTCGATGACGACGGGGCCCTGGGCGGCGACCTTGGGGGCGAGGGCCTTCGAGGTGGCACCGCCGGCGGAGAACAGCACGATGTCCAGACCGGAGTAGTCCGCGGTGGCGGCGTCCTCGACGGTGATGTCCCGGCCCTGCCACTCGATGACCTTGCCCGCGGACCGCGCGGAGGCGAACAGCCGCAGCTCGTCCACGGGGAACTTCCGCTCGGCGAGGATGTCTCGCATCACTCCGCCGACCTGTCCGGTCGCTCCGACGATTCCGATCCGCATCGCGGCTCTCCTAACGGGGGACGTGCTGGTCCCGGCCCACTCTGCCCGATACCCCCACCGGCACCCAAATGGAATGTTCGGGTGGTGAGACGGCAGGGACGCCGGGTGGAGGGGGACGGGTCCCACCTGTTCCCCGTACGCAAAAAGGTGACCCCGCCCGGCGTGCGGGCGGGGTCACCTCGGTGGGTGTGCGGGGTTACGCCTCCGGCTTGACCCGGTCCGTGGACTTGTCCAGGGCCATGACCAGGCCCGCGATGACCAGGAAGGCCAGGAGGGGGAGGCCCACGAACAGGCCCAGCGTCTCGCCGACGCTCAGGCCGGGGCCCGGATCGTCGCCGGCGTCACGGGTGAGGGCGAAGGCGGGGGACGACATCAGCAGCGTCAGCGTCGTACCGGCGGTGAGGGTGCCGGCGCGCAGGGCATTCTTGGTGACCACCCCACCAACGTAGCGCCCGCCGCCGCGGACCGCGCGTCCGGGGTCCCCTTCCGAGGTCAGACGCGTGGGCTGCCCACGTAGTGCGTCGGCGGCATCGGCTCGGAGATCAGATTGTCGTCGGCGGCCAGCGGCGGCTCGGAGGTCAGCGGGGCGCCCGCGAACAGGCCCGGCTCGGACGTCAGCGGCAGCTCCGCGCACGAGCATGTGCCGGCGAGCCCGTAGTCCGGGTCGGAACCCCCGTCGAATTGCAGGTGGTCGTGCGTGTGGCCGTCCACGTCGTGCCCCCTTCTTTTCGTGCGGATCGGTCGGTACGGATCTCTCCTGCCCGGAGGCGGGTCAGCCGCACCTCTGCTCACTTCACCCTACGGTGTCGGCGGAGGATTTGCGGGGGTCGGGGGTGATCTCGCGCAAGAGATCGGCTCAAGGGGCTCCGGGAACGACGGATTTACGGCCCTAATGCCGATAAGACGAATGCGACATATCTCACAAGAACCTTCGGCCGTGCGCCGCCGTTGACACCCGCCCCGCGGCGGTGGTGGGGTCGTGCGCGGACCCGGACGGGAGGGGAGCTGCGGTGCGTGGGAGGAAGCGGACGATCGCGACGGCGGCCGTGCTGTCGGCCGCCGTGGCCGGCGCGCTGCTGGGCGCGGCCCCGGCGGCCGACGCCGCGCCGTCCCCGAAGGGACCGGCGCCGGTCCCCGAGGTGTGGCCCCGGCCCCAGCAGCTGCGGCCCGGCGGCGCCCCCGTGGTCCTCGCCGGGAAGGACGTCGCCGTCCTCGCCGCGCCCGACACCGACCTGTACGCGCTGAACGTGATCCGCGCCGCCCTGCGCCCCGCCCGGTCCGTCACCGTCGCCTCCCCCGCCGCGCCGCCGCCCCGGGGCACCGATGTGGTGGTGGACGTGGAGGAGGCTCCCGCCGGCGGGGCCGCGGACGCCGGGCCGCGCGGCGGACTCACCCCGACGGAGCGGGCCCTGGGCGAGCTGGGGGCGTCCCCCCAGGGTGACCTGCCGGCCGGCGGCTACCGCATCGCCGCCCGCGGCGCCCGGGTGGCCGTCTCGGGGGTGGGCGCCGACGGGCTGTTCAACGCCGCGCAGACGCTGCGCCAGCTGACGGCGGCCGGGAGGCTGCCCGGCGTGCAGGTCAGGGACTGGCCGTCGGCCGCCGTGCGCGGCACCGCCGAGACGTTCTACGGGGAGCCCTGGAGCCACGGCGAGCGGCTGGCGTACCTGGACTTCATGGGCCGTACGAAGCAGAACCGCTACCTCTACGCCCCCGGCGACGACCCGTACCGCCAGAGCAAGTGGCGCGAGCCCTACCCCGCCGCGCGGCAGGCGGAGTTCCGGGAGCTGGCGGCGCGGGCGCGGGCGAGCCATGTGACCCTCGCCTGGGCGGTGGCCCCGGGCCAGGACTTCTGCTTCTCCGCCGCCGGCGACCGCGAGGCCCTGCTGCGCAAGGTCGCCGGGATGCGGGCGCTCGGGGTGCGGGCGTTCCAGCTGCAGTTCCCCGACGTCAGCTACGAGGAGTGGAACTGCGGCGCCGACCGCGCCGTGTACGGCACCGGCCCGAAGGCCGCCGCCCGCGCCCAGGCCCGGATCGCGAACGCCCTGGCCGACGCGCTGCACGGGGGTCCCCCGCTGTCGCTGCTGCCCACCGAGTACTACCAGGACGGCGCCACCGCCTACCGCTCGGAGCTGGCCACCACCCTCGATCCGGGCGTCGAGGTCGCCTGGACCGGGGTGGGCGTGCTCCCCCGGACGATCACCGGCAGGGAACTCGCCGAAGCCTCCGGGGCGTTCCGCCACCCCCTGGTGACGCAGGACAACTACCCCGTCAACGACTTCGACCCCGACCGCGTCTTCCTCGGCCCGTACACCGGCCGCGAGGCCGCCGTGGCGAGCGGCTCGGCCGCACTGCTGGCGGGGGCCATGGAGCAGCCCCTGGCGACCCGGATCCCGCTGTTCACGGCCGCCGACTTCGCCTGGAACGCCGGCGCGTACGACCCCCGCGAGTCCTGGCCCGCGGCGATCGACGACCTGGCGGCCACCGCGGACCTGGACCGGCGGGCGCTCACCGCGCTGGCCAGGAACAACGCCTCGTCGGCGCTGGACGCGACGGAGTCGGCGTATCTGCGGCCGCTGCTCGACCGGTTCACCGCCGCGTACGACTCCGGCGACCGGGCGGCGCTGGCGAAGACGGCGAAGCCGCTGCGGGAGGCGTTCGGGCAGCTGCGGCGGGCGCCGCGGGATCTGGCCGCGCTGGACGGCGAGCTGCGGCCGTGGCTGGGGCAGCTGGCGCGCGAGGGCGAGGCCGGCGAGCGGGCGGTACGGATGCTGCTGGCGCAGGCGGACGGCGCCGGGGCGCTCGCGTGGCGGGAACGGCTCGCGCTGGACGGCCTGCGCCGGGAGATCGGCGCGGGGCGCGGGCGCGTCGGGGAGGGTGTGCTGGCGCCGTTCGCGGCGAAGGCCGTCGCCGCCTCGGACACCTTCACGGGGGTGCGCTCCCGCCCGCCGCGCGCGGCCGACGCCGCGATGGACGGCCGGCCGGGCACCGTGCGCCGGCCCGCGCCGCAGGACCGTGAGCTGACGCTGCCGCTGGGCCGGACCGCGCTGGACACCCTCACGCTGCTCACCGAACCCGGTGCCACCGCGGCCGTCGCGCTGCGCGTCCCCGGGTCCGGGTGGCTGCCGGCCGGGAAGCTGTCGCCCTCCGGGTTCACCGAGCTCAGGCCGCCGCGCGGGGTGCGGGCGGACGCGGTACGGCTGAGCTGGCCGGGCGGCGCGGCGCCGGTGGTGCACGAGGTCGTGCCGTGGGCGGCCGGGGACGAGGCGCTGCGCCTGGAGCTGGAGCGGTCCGTGGTGGACGTGGCGATCGGCGGGCGCGCCCAGAGCGTCGGGGGGCGGCTCAGCGGGCGTGCGCCCCGGGCGGTGCGCGCGGCGCTGAGCGCCCGTGCGCCGGAGGGGATCGAGGTGTCCGTGCCGGGGCGGGTGGACGTGCCCCGGGGG
The DNA here is from genome assembly GCF_009604385.1 of Streptomyces smaragdinus. Lineage (GTDB taxonomy): Bacteria > Actinomycetota > Actinomycetes > Streptomycetales > Streptomycetaceae > Streptomyces > Streptomyces smaragdinus. The sequence continues at coordinate 63,190 of NZ_WEGJ01000028.1, read as the reverse complement.
GCGTCGGCGGCGGTACGGGTGTCGGTCGCCGTGCCGAAGGGGACGCGGCCGGGGACGTACCCGGCGACGGTGCGGGTCGCCGGGGGCGAGACGCGGACGCTGACGGTGCGGGCGTACCGCCCCGCCGCCGGGAAGGATCTGGCGCGGGGACAGGCGGCGGAGTCCTCGGGCGACGAGACGCCGGACTTCCCGGCGCCGGCGGCGGTGGACGGGGACCCGCGGACGCGGTGGTCGTCGCCGGCGGGCGACGAGGCGTGGCTGCGGGTCACCCTGGCGGAGCCGGCGCGGGTCGGGGAGGTGGTCCTGTACTGGCAGGACGCGTACGCCAGCCGCTACCGCGTGGAGGTCTCCGGCGACGGCGTGCACTGGCGCACGGGCGCCGTGGTGACGGCCGGGCGCGGGGGACGGGAGTCGGTGCGGATGGACGAGCGGGGGGTGCGGTACGTCCGCGTCGTGGGCGACGAGCGGGGGACGGTGTACGGGTACTCGCTGTGGTCGCTGGAGGTACGGGCCGTCCGCTGACCCCGCCCCCGTAACCCCTTCAGAACTCCCCCCGCAGCCGCGCGTGCGCCGTCCGCGGCGCCCCCACCGCGTCCAGCCCCAGCAGCCCCGCGCCCAGGACGGGCGGGGCGGTGACCACCGTGGCCACCGCCTTCGGGGCGCGGGCCGCGAGGCGGGCGCGGACGCCGGTGTCCAGCTGGGGGTGGCGGGCGGCCAGGACGCTGCCGCCGAGGATCACGTCCACCGGCTCGTCCAGGAGGTCGAGCCGGGAGAGCGCCGCCCCCGCCATCGCCACGACCTCGTCCGCCTGCCGGTCCACCAGCGCCCGCGCCACCGGGTCCCCCGCGGCGGCCACGGCGAAGAGCACCGGCGCGAGTTCGTGCCGCCGCCGCGCCGCCACCCGGCCGAAGTGCAGGGCCTCGATCAGCTCCCCCATGCTGCCCAGCCCGAAGTGTCCGGGCAGCGCCTCCCGCAGCGCGGTCGCCTCCCCGCGCCCGTCCTCGGCGCGCGCCGCGAACCACAGGGCCTCCTCGGCCAGTCCCCCGCCGCCGCCCCAGTCCCCGGAGATCCTGCCGATCGCGGGGAAGCGGGCGGTGCGCCCGTCGGGCCGCATGCCCACGCAGTTGACGCCGGCGCCGCACACCACGGCGACGCCCCGGGGCTGTTCGACGCCGGCCCGCAGCAGGGCGAAGGTGTCGTTGCGTACCTCGACCGTACGGGCCCACCCGCGCCGGGCGATCTCGTCCCGCAGCTCCTCCTCCTCGACGGGGAAGTCGGCGTTGGCGAGACAGGCGGAGACGTGCCCGGCGCTCCCGGCCCCGGCCTCCCGTACCGCCCGGGCGATGACGTCGACGGCCGCCGCCACCCCGACGACCGGCGGCTGGAACCCGCCGCCGCGGCCGCGGCCCAGGACCCGCCCGTCGGGGGCGATCAGGGCCACGTCCGTCTTGCTGTTGCCCGCGTCGACGGCGAGGACGGCGGCTGTCAGACCCACGCGAGATGCTCCCGGTTGTGCGCGATCAGCGAGTCGGTGAGCTGGTCGGCGTACGCGACCTGGCCGATCAGCGGGTGGGCGAGCAGCGCCCGGAACACCCGGTCCCGGCCGCCGTGCAGGGCGGCCTCGAGGGCCAGGTGCTCGTACGCGGTGACGTTGGCGACGAGGCCCGCGAACAGCGGCTCCAGCGGCGCGACGGGCAGCGGGGTGGCGCCCGTGCCGTCCACCCGGGCCGGGACCTCGATCACCGCGTCGTCGGGGAGGAAGGGGAGGGTGCCGTTGTTGCGGGTGTTGACGACCTGGACGTCGCCCGCGCCGCCGCCGAGGAGGGAGGCGGCCAGGGCCACCGCGGCCTCGGAGTAGAAGGCGCCGCCGCGCCTGGACAGCAGCTCCGGCTTCTCGTCCAGCTCGGGGTCGCCGTACATCTCGAGCAGCTGGGCCTCGATCGCGGCGACCTCGGCGGCCCGGGAGGGCTTGGACCTCATCTCGGTGACGACCTCGTCGTGCGCGTAGTAGTAGCGCAGGTAGTACGAGGGGACGACGCCGAGCCGGTCCAGCACGGACACGGGCAGGTGCAGGTCGCCGGCCAGCCGCTCGCCGTGCTCCGCGAGCAGCCGGGGCATGACGTCCTCGCCGTCGGGGCCGCCGAGGCGTACCGCGCGCTCCCAGGTGAGGTGGTTGAGGCCGACGTGGTCCAGATGGACCTCCTCGGGCGTGACGTCCAGCAGCTTGGCAAACTTGCGCTGCAGATGGATCGCCACGTTGCACAGGCCCACGGCCTTGTGCCCGGCCCCGAGCAGCGCGCGGGTGACGATGCCGACGGGGTTGGTGAAGTCGATGATCCACGCGTCCGGGCTGGCGCGGCGGACGCGTTCGGCGATGTCGAGCACCACCGGTACGGTCCGCAGCGCCTTGGCCAGTCCGCCGGCGCCGGTGGTCTCCTGGCCGACGCAGCCGCACTCCAGGGGCCAGGTCTCGTCCTCGTTGCGGGCGGCCTGCCCGCCGACGCGCAGCTGGACGAGTACCGCGTCGGCGCTGGCCACGCCGGCGTCCAGGTCGGAGGTGGTGACGATCTTGCCCGGGTGGCCCTGTTTGGCGAAGATCCGCCGGGCGAGTCCTCCCACCAGCTCCAGCCGCTCGGCGGCGGGGTCGATGAGCACCAGCTCCTCGACGGGCAGCGTGTCGCGCAGCCGCGCGAAGCCGTCGACGAGCTCGGGCGTGTACGTGGATCCGCCGCCGACTACCGCTAGTTTCATGATGGCTTGCCCCTCTGCGATCGGTACGGGTGACGCAACGGCTCAGCGGGAGGTGTCGAACACCTCGTCGCGGGTGGTACGGAGCGCGGCCTCCAGGGCGCCGCGCAGCACGGGGTCGCCGCGCACCCCGGCCACGGCGACCTCGGGCCGGGGGGCGGCGAGGTCGGCCAGCTCCGCGGCGACGAGCTCGCGCAGGGGCTCGCCGCCGGCGGTGTTGAGGGGGCCGGAGAGCACGATCAGCCCCGGGTCCAGCACGGCGACGACGGACGCGAGGCCGAGGGCCAGGGATGTGGCGTGGCGCTGGAGGAGGGCGGCGTGCCGCGGTGCGCCGGGGTCTTCGGCGGCCCGGGCCAGCAGCGCGGCGGCGGCGTCGGCCGGGCGGCCCTGGGGCACGTCCAGCCCGAGGCTGTGGGCGTGGGAGACGACTCCGGGGGCGCCGGCGAGGTCCTGGAAGCCTCCGCGATCGGCCTCGGCGACCTTGCGGACGACGGGCGTCCCGGGCACGGGGAGGAACCCGAACTCCCCGGCGCCCCCGGTGAACCCGCGGTGCAGGCGCCCGCCGATGACGAGGGCGCCCCCGATGCCGGTGCCGTTCCACAGCAGCACGAAGTCCCCCCGCCCCCGGGCGACGCCCAGCTCCTGCTCGGCGACGGCGGCGAGGTTGACGTCGTTCTCGTACGCGACGGGCAGCGCGAGCGCGGCGGCCACCGCGTCGATCACGGCGGGATCGTGCCACCCGGGAAGGTGAGCGGCGTAACGCAGCCGCCCGCTGCCGGGGTCGAAGGCGCCGGGGGTGGCGACGACGACCCGGTGCAGCTCCCTCCGGGTGAGCCCGGCGTCGTGCAGGGCGCCGTCGACGGCGCCGGCGACGTGCCGGGCGGTGTCGGCGCCTTGGGGGGCGTCCAGCTGGTACCGCCCGACGACGCGCCCGGTGAGGTCGGCGACGGCGGCTCTCGTCCCGTCGGCGGTGACGTCGAGCCCGGCGACGTGGGCTCTGCGGGGATTGAGCGCGTACAGCTGGGCCCCGGGCCCGGGGCTGCCGGAGCTGGTCCCGGCGACCTCGACGAGACCGGCGGCCTCCAGCCGCCCGAGCAGCTGGGAGGCGGTGGGCTTGGACAGCCCGGTGATGCGGCCGACACCGGCCCGGGTGAGGGGGCCTTCGGCGAGGAGGGCGTCGAGGGCGGCACGGTCGTTCATGGCGCGCAGGACCTGGGGGGTGCCGGGTGTGTGGTCCATGTGGGGGGTCACCTCGACTGTTAGGAAACCTTCCTGTCGACGCGGTCGACGGTACGGCCGCCGGGAGGCGGACGTCAATGGCCCGTTTTTCGGCGCTTGAGGCCGGAGGCGCGCAGCGCCGACTGTCCGGCCGCAGGCCGACAGCGCGAAAAGACCCCATTCCAGCCCGGCCGGCGTTTGAGGCCGGAGGCGCGCAACGCCGACTCGGGGGTGCACCCCCGCGGGCGCGAAGCCGATCTACGGCGCGGCCTCGTGGCGGGCCAACGCCTCCGCCGCCCGGGCCAGGGACTCCGCCGCGGAGTCACAGCGACGGGCGTGGGACCGCAGCTCCGCGGCCACAGGGCCGCCGCCGCTCGCGGGAGCGAGATCCCGGAGCCGCGCCGCACGAGCCCGCAGCTCGACGGCCTGCGCACGGATCCGCTCCGACCACCGGGCGGAGGCAGCCGGCAGACCCTCACCCCCGCTCACGCGGCCGGCAGCCGGAACACGGCCGTCTCCAGCACCGAGCCGACGTAGTCGGCGAGCATCGCGTCCACCCGGTCCCGCTCCTCCGGCACCAGCCGCTCGAGGTTGTCCGCGTACACCCCCACCCCGTGGCTGACGGGGAAGTCGTACGAGGGATCCGCCCACGTGATCGACACCCACTCCGCGGGCACGGGCCCCCGCCCCGCCAGCCCCGGCACCACGTCGTGCTCGTTGACCAGGCTGATCACCTGCGTCCGCGGGTCGTACGCCCGCCGCGGACCGAGCGGCGCCCCCACGGCGACCACATGCGTCACCTGCCACGCGTCGTTGACCTCGGCCGTCCCGGCCAGGCACATCGCGACCACCCCGCCCGCCCCGTGCCCCACGAGCGCCACCTCGGCGTCGAGGGGCAGCACCTCCCCCAGCGCCCGGTGCGCCCCCCGGACGTACGCGGACGCCCCGGCCGCCCGCGCGGCCACCGCGTCGCACAGCGCCCGGGGGCTGGCCGCCGAGCCCGGATCACGCCCGGGCAGGAGCGCGACGTACCGCTCGACCCCGTCCCCCGCCCGCACCCGCAGGACGGCGAGCCGGCCGTCGTACCCCAGCGTGCCCAGCCCCCGCAGCAGCATCCCGATGCCGCCGGGCCGCGGCGGGGTCACGCACACACCGGGCAGCCGCGCACAGCGGCGCCGGGCCGCGAGGGGCCGCAGCCGGCGGCGGACGCGGGCGCGCTTGGGCCGCCGCACGGGGTCCGCCGGGCGCCCGGTGACCACCGCCCAGGCCGCCGCGTCGTTGAAGGGGTTCCGGTCGGTGAGCGCACCCCACGCGTCCGCCTCCGCCACCAGCCCCGCGAGCGCCTGCAGCCCGCCCCCGCCCGCCACCGGCCGCCGCAGGATCCGCCCCGCGCGCCGGGAGTCACCGGCGGCGACGGCACCGGCGAGCTCCGCCGACCCTCCGAGCCGCAGCCGCAGCGACGCCACGGCGAGCTCCTCCCCCAGCCCCCGCCGCCCGGCCACCGCCCCGGCGCCCCCGGTGTACCCGAGCCCGTCCCGCCGGGCCAGCGCCCGGCCGAGCGCCCGCAGACTCCGCGCACCGCTCACGGGACGGCGCAGCAGGGACCGCAGGAACAGGGGATCGCTCAGCACGGCGGCGGCCTCCCGCCCCGCACCGCGCACGGCGGCCGCGGCCTCGGCGAGCTCACGGGCGAGGACACCGTGAGCGGTGTCGCCGCGGGGCATGCGAACGGGGGCTATGTCGTCGGACATACTCCCCATTGGCGACCCCCGACCGCCCCCCGGCGACGCCACAGCGGCAACCGAGTGACCCGTACCCGGGCCACCGGCTCATGCCCGGCAACCCGGAACCGAAGGCGCGAGACCGGAACCGAAGGCCGCGCGGCTCGAGCCCGGGACCGCGGGGGCCCAGCCCTGTAACCCCCGCCCTACCCCTTCGGCGGCACGATCGGCGAAGCCACCGACGACTGCGGCGACGCCGGATTGGCCAGCGCCGACGGCGGCGCCACCGTCGCCGTCAGGTCCTCCGTCCCCGCCGCGGGCGCCGGCACCGACGCCTGCATCCGGATCCCGACCGCGTCCAGCGACCGCTTGATCCGCCAGCGCAGCTCCCGCTCCACGTCCACGGCCTTCCCCGGCATCGTCTTGGCCTGCACCCGCAGCACCACCGACTCCAGCGTCACCTCGGACAGCCCCAGGACCTCCACCGGCCCCCACAGCTGCTCGGCGAACGGCTCCGTCTTCGCCAGCTCCTCGCCGGTCTCCGCGATGAGCCGCCGCACCCGGTCGAGGTCCGCGTCGTGCCGGATCTGGACGTCGACGCAGGCCGTGGACCAGCCCTGGGAGAGGTTGCCGATGCGCTTGACCTCGCCGTTGCGCACGTACCAGACCTCGCCGTTGTCCCCGCGCAGCTTCGTCACCCGCAGCCCGACCTCGACGACCTCGCCGGAGGCGACGCCCGCGTCGATGGTGTCGCCGACCCCGTACTGGTCCTCGACGATCATGAAGACTCCCGAGAGGAAGTCCGTGACGAGGTTGCGCGCGCCGAAGCCGATCGCCACACCCGCGACACCCGCGGACGCGAGCAGCGGCGCGAGGTCGATCTTCAGCTGGCTGAGGACCATCAGGAACGCCGTGCCGAGGATCATGAACGACGCCACGGAGCGCAGCACCGAGCCGATGGCCTCCGACCGCTGGCGGCGCCGCTCGGCGTTGACCAGGAAGCCGCCGAGCGCCGTGTCCTCCACGGCCTCCGCGGTCCGGTTCATCCGCTGTATGAGCCGGGTCAGCATCCGCCGCACCAGCGTCCGCAGCACCACGGCGATCGCCAGGATCAGCACGATCCGCAGCCCGGCCGCCGTCCAGTTCTCCCAGTTCCGGTGGATCCAGCCGGCCGCCGCGAAGGCTTCGGCCGCCGAGGCGGAGGTGTGCGGGGCGGCGGCTGACGAGAGCACTGCGGGGCCTTCCGGGAGCGGGGCGCGGGACCCCACCACAGTATCCGGAGCCCTTCCGGCCGCCCGGAAGGCCCGGAGAAGACCGCCCGCCAACGGGGGTGTGGACCGCCCCGGTTGCGGGGATCATGCGTACGAGCAGGGCTCCCGGGGGTGCGACGCGGTCTGCGATCTACGTCACGTTCCCTGCCCCGTTTACCTGTCCGTGGTGGCGCGAACAGAGTGCGCCGGGACACACTGTGACCAGATCGTCCACGGCGCGAGCCACGCGCCGCCGGCGTATGAGGAGGCACCGTGCCGCATGTCCTGGTCCTCAACGCGTCGTACGAGCCGCTCGGCGTCGTACCGCTTCGCCGAGCGCTCGTCCTCGTGCTTGACGGCAAGGCCGTCAGCCTGGAGGACTCGGGCGCCTTTCTGCACAGCGCCACGAAAGTCGTCGCCGCGCCCAGCGTGGTCCGCCTGAAACGCTTCGTGCGGGTCCCCTACCGGGGGCCCGTACCGCTGACCCGCCGCGCCCTGTTCGCCCGCGACGGCGGGCGCTGCGCCTACTGCGGCGCGGTCGCCACCAGCGTCGACCACGTCATCCCGCGTTCCCGGGGCGGCCAGCACCGCTGGGACAACGTGGTGGCCGCGTGCCGCCGCTGCAACCACGTCAAGGCGGACCGCCATATCGCGGAGCTCGGCTGGCGGCTGCGCCATCAGCCCGCGCCGCCGTCGGGGCTCGCGTGGCGGATCATCGGGACGGGCCATAGGGACCCGCGCTGGCTGCCTTACCTGCAGCCATTCGGCGCGGACGAGGCCCTGGCCCGGATCGACGGCGTTCCCGCCGCTTAGATCCGGGCCTTTGTTCGCTCTGCGTGAGCTCGCGGAGGCGGGTGACCGGCGCTAGACGTCGATCCCCGCCTCCCGCAGCGCCGCCGCCACGCTCCCCCACGAGGGGTCCATCGGCTCCGGCTGCTCCCCGGCCCCGGTCGTCCGGTCCTTGAAGCCGCCGGACGTCGACACGACCACCACCGGCCCGTCCGCCGGTGGTCCGCCCCGCTGCCGCAGCCCCGCCAGGCCCGCGGCGGCGGAGAGCTCCGTCCACAGTCCCGCCCGGCCCAGCTCGGCCCGGGCGGCGCGCATCTCGTCGTCGGTCACGAGCAGCGCCCCGCCGCCGGACTCCGTGACGGCGTGCACCCCGCGGTAGCCGCCCACCGGGCAGGCGATGCCGTACGCGTCGGTCGTGCCCACGGTGACGGACGCGGCGGGGGTGCCGGCGCCGAGGGCGGCGTGCAGGGGGCCGCCGGCGGCCGGTTCGCAGGCGTACAGGCGGGGGACGACGGTGGTCAGGCCGAGGGCGCGCAGTTCGGCGAAGCCCTTCCAGACGCCGAAGAGGGTCTCCGCGTAGCCGGTGGGGACGTACACCGCCTCGGGGACGCCGAGGTCGAGGAAGATCTCGTACGCGATGGTCTTGTAGCCCTCGGGGCCGAAGGGGTGGCCGGTGTGGGTGACGGTGCGGTTGCTCACGGGGTGGAAACCCAGGCGTTCGACGAGCTGGGTGGTGAGCGCCCAGGTGTGGTCGGGGGTGACCGGGAGCACCGCCGCGCCGTAGCCCCGGAGGAAGGACCGCACGGCGGGCGGGGCGGTGGCGTTGAGGACGACGCAGCGCAGGCCCGCGCGGGCGGCGTAGGCGGCGGCGGAGGCGCCGTGGTTGCCGGAGGAGGCGACGACGATCCCGGGCGCGCCGGCGCCGATCGCGGCGCTCACGGCCACCCGGTTGAGGCGGTCCTTGTGGCTCCAGGTGGGGTTGCGGGACTCGTCCTTGACGTACACCCCGTCGCCCAGGCCGATCAGCGGGGTGCCGCCCTCCCCCAGCCCCGGCGCCCGCAGCGGCGGCAGCAGGGGCGCCCACCGTTCGAGGCCGGTGCCGCCCGGGACGGCGGTGGGGGTGAACAGGGCGGGGTCGAGGGCCTCGTAGGCGTAGGTGACCTCGAGGGGGTAGGCCACCTCGGGCGTGCTCGTCCGGGGGCAGCCGGACGTCAGGGGCGGCCAGAGCGGATAGTCGAGCCCCGTGTCCCCGAGCGAACGCTGCCCGGTGGCGAGGGACTCCCCGAAGTCGGCGTCGTCCATGGTGGGAGTCTAGATCGGCGGGAACCGCCGCAGGCTTGTGTCGCGTATGAATGAGCAGACACGCATCGTCGAACTACCGGCCGGGACTTCTGTCGCAATACGAACAAGATCCCGTCATAAATGGTGTGGCCACACGCACTCGCGGCCATACTCGACAGCGGTGTCACGCGCCGCCCGTATGGTGGGGCGGTGAGCAAGTGACCACAGGGGGAGGTCTCGTGTCGTACCCGTCGCCCGCCGGCAGTGCGGCGCCGCCGGTGCAGCCGGCGGCTGCCGCCGTGCCCGCGCAGCCAGGTCCCGGGGGCCCGCCGGTCCCGCCGCCGTCCGCCGCGCCGCCGGAGCGGCGCAGCGCGTTCGCCGAGGGGATGGATCGTTTCCGCAGGGCGGCGGTGACCGAGCCGGGCCGGCTGCGGATCATCGGGGCGGTCCTGGCCGTGCTGGTGGTGGTGTTCGGCGCCGTGACGGCCTGGCAGGTCACGGACCGGTCGTCCGCCGCCGACGACGTACTGCTGCGCAGCCAGCCGCTGAGCCGGGACGCCGCCGAGATCTACCGCTCCCTCGCGGACGCCAACACCACGGCCGCCAGCGGCTTCCTGGCCGGCGGCGAGGAGCCGCGCGAGGTGCGCAAGCGGTACGAGGACGACATCGACCAGGCGGGCACGCTGCTGGTACGGGCCGCGGCGAACAGCCAGGGCGCGGCGGCGGCCCGGACGAAGATCACCGAGATCAACCGCTGGCTCCCGCAGTACACGGCCGCGATCGAGACGGCCCGCGCCAACAACCGCCAGGGCCTGCCGCTGGGCGGCGCCTATCTGCGGTATGCCAACGGGCTGATGGACGAGAAGCTGCTGCCGGCCGCCTCGGAGCTGTACGAGGCGGAGACCGCCCAGCTGAACGACGACTACGCGGCGGCGAAGAGCTGGCCCTGGCTCGCGCTCGCCCTCGGCGTGGTGGCGCTGGGGGTCCTTCTCTGGGCGCAGCGCCGGCACTACCGGCGGACGAACCGGGTGTTCAACCAGGGCATGGTGGTCGCCTCGGCGCTGACCGCGGTGGTGCTGCTCTGGCTGGCGGTCGGCCACACGCTCGCCCGGGCGGGGCTGAACGACTCCGACAAGAACGGCGCGCAGTCGCTGATGGTCCTCAACCAGGCGCGGATCGAGTCCCTGAAGGCCCACGGCAACGAGGGGCTGAAGATGGTCTCCCGCGGCGCGGTGACCAAGGGGAACGACCAGGACGCGTACGAGGTGGACTACGGCGCGAGCATGACGGACCTGGCCGGGAAGGACGCCGAGACGCTCGACGACTCCCTGATGGAGAAGGCCCTCGCGCTGGCCGGCGACGACGACGCGGGCCGGGTGCCCGTGGAGAAAGCCGTCGACGGAGTACGCGAGTGGCAGACCCGGCACAAGGCGATGCTCGAGGCCGACAACGCCGGCAACTACGACAAGGCCGTGCACCAGGTGATCGGCGGCGCGAACGAGAAGGCCACCGGCGAGTGCTTCGACGTCGTCAACAAGGCGCTGGCGCAGGCCATCGACCACGAACAGCAGCAGTTCGACGCGGCGGCCGCCGACGGCCGGGACGCCCTGGGCGGACTGTGGATCGGTGCCGCGGTGCTCGCGGTGCTGGGCGCCGCGGGAGCCCTGCTCGGCATCGGCCGCAGGCTGTCGGAGTACCGGTGAGGGGGAACGCCGAAATGCCAGGGAAGAAGGCAAGGACCATGAGGCTGCGCGGCTGGGGCGGGGTGGCCGCCATGGCCGCCGCCACGGCGCTCACCGCCGCCCTGCTGCCGCTGGCCGCCGGTGACGGCGCCGGCGGCGCCGCGTCGGGCTCCGCGCCGGCGCACGGCAGCCAGGTGCTGGACCGGCAGTCCTCGGACGACGAGTGCGCGGGCGGCCGGCCGCCGGGCGAGCCGCAGCGCAGCTGGCGCCCGTCCGGCGCGAGCGGCCCGGCCGTCCAGCGGATCCTGGACAACGAGCAGCTGGTCGTGGGCATCGACCAGAACAGCTACCAGTGGGGCTACCGCGACCCGGAGTCCGGCGAGCTCCGGGGCTTCGACATCGATCTGGCCAAGGCGATCGCCGCCGATCTGGGTCTCGACGAGAGCGACCTCGTCTTCCGGGCCATCCCCACCAGCCAGCGGGTGCCGGCCCTGCAGGACCGCAAGGTGGACATGGTGGTCCGTACCATGACCATCAACTGCGACCGGCTGAAGGACGTCGAGTTCTCCACGGCCTACTTCGAGGCCGGCCAGCAGGTGCTGGCGCCCAAGCACTCGGACATCAAGGGCTTCGACGACTCCCTCAACGGCAAGCGGGTGTGCGCGGCGGAGGGTTCCACGGCCGAGGACTTCATCAAGGAGAAGCTGACGGACGCGACGGTCGTGCCCGTGGCGAACCAGCTCGACTGTCTGGTGCGGGTGCAGCTGGGCCAGGCCGACGCCGTGATCACGGACAACGCGCTGGCGGCCGGGCAGGCCGCGCAGGACCCCTCGATGGAGCTGAAGGGCGTACCGCTCACCGAGGAGTACTACGGCGTCGCGATGAACAAGAACGACCGGGATCTGGTGGCACGGGTCAACAAGGTGCTGGCGGACTACGACAAGAGCGGCAAGTGGGACCGGGCGTACGAGGACTGGCTCAAGGACGTCATGCCGGGTATCACGGGCCCGCCCAGGCCCGAATACCTCGACTAGCGTGACACTGGGGGCACTTCCGCCGCGGACGGTGCCCGTCCACAGTGGGGTGAGAGGCCGGCGGCACAGGAACGTGGAAGGGGATTAGATGGGGGCTCCGGACGAGGCCGGACCCGTCATGGGCCGCGAGGAGGTCGACCGTGCCCTGGCCCGGCTGGGCGCGGAGCACGAGGCGATCGAGACCTCGCTGCTCGCCCTCCAGGACCACGCGGGCCGCCGGCTCCTCGAGGGCGCCGAGCTGTCCGGGGTCACGGCCGAGCGCTGGGCCGCCGCGGAGGCCGCCGTCACCCTGCTGTGGTCGTACTTCGACGCGTACACCGACGCCCTGACCAGGGCGCGGGAGATCCGCGGCCGGCGCCGCTGGCCGGGCGGCGCGGAGCTCGCCGAGCTGACGCTGCTGCTGCGCGACTCGGGGATCACGATCCCGGCGGCGGGCCCCGCCGCGGGACCGGTGTCGATCACGGGCCCGGCGAAGCTGTCCGAGCGGCTGCGGCTGGACGTGCTGGTCGAGCGGATGAACGGGTACTACGCCGAGGTGCTGGACGTGGTGGCCGCCGCCGACTCGGTGTGGTCCGCGCTGCCCGCGCGGATCGATCTGCTGGCCGCCGAGCTGCAGCGCACCCGTTCGCTGGCCCAGTCGGTGGGCGTACGCCCCGGCGAGCATCCGGCGGGCGACGACCTGGAGCACATCACCCACGAGCTGTCCGCGCTGCGCCGGCAGGTGATCGCGGATCCGCTGGAGTTCTGGCGCCGCTCCTCCGCCAGCGCCGCCCCGGGCGGCGGGCGGCCCGACACCACGCGGTACGACACGGCGGCGCGGGCCCTGGAGGACGTGCGCCGGGAGATCGAGGCGGTGCTGCACGTCCGGCAGGACGCCGAGGCCCGCCTGGTGCGGCTGCGCGACGTGCTGGGCCGCGCCGACCGGGTGCTGACGGAGGCCCGGACGGCACGCGGGGAGGTGCTGGCGAAGATAGCGGCGTCGGAGGTGCCGGCGGTCAGCGGGACGCCGACGGTGCTGCACGAGCAGCTGCGCGCGGCGTTCGACTACCGCCGCAGCGCGCAGTGGCACAAGCTGTCGCCGCTGCTGGAGGCCCTCGAGCAGCGCGCGGACGACGAGCTGACCCGGGCCCGTGAGTCGCTGTCGGCGGTCACGGCGCCGCTGGCGGTGCGGGCCGAACTGCGCGGCCGGCTGGACGCGTACAAGGCGAAGATGGCCCGGCACGGGCTGGCGGAGGACCCGCTGCTGATCGAGCGGTACGAGCGGGCCCGGCGGATGCTGTGGTCCGCGCCCTGCGACCTGATCGCCGCCGAGCAGGCGGTGCTGCGCTACCAGCAGGCCGCGGCGGAGGCCCTGAGCGGGCCGGTGGACAGACCCAGGGGGACGCGATGACCGGCGCGCCCGGACAGGTACACGGATACATGGGGGTGTCATGAGCGAAGCAACCTCCTGCCAGCGGCCGGGCTGCGCGGGGACGTACGAGGACATGGGCGGCGGTGAGATGTACTGCGACACCTGCGGCCTGGCGCCGGTCGTCGCCCCCGACGCCATGCTCGGCGCGGCGCCCACGGGGCTGACCGCCCACCGGGCGGGCTCGAGCAGCGCGTCCTCCGCCTCGTCCGGGACCTCCTCGCGTTCGTCGCGCAGTTCCTCGCGCTCCTCGCGCCGCTCGGTGTCGGGCCGGCTGTCGCGCGCCCTGACGGGGCAGCAGACCACCGGGCGTTCGGTGTCGGTGCGTTCGTCGCGTACGTCGGCCGTCGGCAGCGGGCGGGACAAGCTGGGCGCCGGTCTGGTCAAGGTGCCGGAGGTGCCGCGGCCCGACCCGCGCGCCGCGGTGCTCGAGGACCCGCAGGTGCCGGAACGCAAGCGGTACTGCAGCCGCAGCGACTGCGGCGCCCCCGTCGGCCGGGCGCGCGGCGAGCGGCCGGGCCGTACCGAGGGCTTCTGCACCAAGTGCGGTCACCCGTACTCGTTCGTGCCGAAGCTCGAGGCGGGCAACGTGGTGCACGGGCAGTACGAGGTCGTGGGCTGTCTCGCGCACGGCGGGCTGGGCTGGATCTATCTGGCCATAGACCGTGCCGTGTCGGACCGCTGGGTGGTGCTGAAGGGCCTCCTGGACACCGGGGACGAGGACGCGCTGGCCGCGGCGGTCTCCGAGCGGCGGTTCCTGGCGGAGATCGAGCACTCCAACATCGTCCGCATCTACAACTTCGTCGAGCACCTCGACCAGCGCACGGGCAGCCTCGACGGCTACATCGTGATGGAGTACGTCGGCGGCAAGTCGATGAAGGAGATCGCCAACGACCGGCGCACGCCGGACGGCAGACGTGATCCGCTGCCGGTGGAGGTGGCCTGCGCGTACGGGCTGGAGGCGCTGGACGCGCTCGGCCATCTGCACAGCCGCAATCTGCTGTACTGCGACTTCAAGGTCGACAACGCCATCCAGCAGGCCGACCAGCTGAAGCTGATCGACATGGGCGCGGTGCGCCGGATGGACGACGAGGAGTCGGCCATCTACGGCACGGTCGGCTACCAGGCGCCCGAAGTGGCGGAGCTGGGGCCGTCGGTGGCCTCGGATCTGTACACGGTGGCGCGGACGCTGGCCGTGCTGACGTTCGACTTCCAGGGCTACACCAACGTCTTCGTCGACAGCCTGCCGGACCCCGACTCGATCGACGTGTTCCAGCGGTACGAGTCCTTCTACCGCTTCCTGGTCCGTGCCACGGACCCCGACCCGGCCCGCCGGTTCGCCTCCGCGGAGGAGATGTCGGAGCAGCTGACCGGGGTGCTGCGGGAGGTCGTCGCGCTGCAGACCGGGCGGCCGCGGCCGACGCTGTCCACGCTGTTCGCGCCGGAGGGGCGGGTGGTGGACACGCTGCTGTTTGCCGACGCCGCGCAGGTCGCCCGCGAACCGGCGGGCGGCGGGGTGTCGTCGCTGGGCGCGCGTGCCCTCGTACGGGGCAAACGGGACAAGCTCCCCGCCAAGCAGCTCCCCGCCGCGCTCCCGGCCCAGCTCACGGGCGGCGCCCCCGCCCCGGGCCAGCTGCCGCCCCCGCCGCCGCAGGGCCCGCCCGGGCACCCCGCGCAGCCCCAGCAGCAGCCGCGGGTCCCGGGGCAGATCGCCGTGACGCTGGAGCTCGACGGGCGGGCCGCGGCGCTCGCCCTGCCGGTGCCGCGGGTGGACGCCGGGGATCCCAACGCCGGTTTCCTCGCCGGTCTGCTGGCGTCCGCGCCGGCGGAGGTGTCGGCGGCGCTGCAGGCGGCGCCCTCGCCGTCGCTGGAGCTGAAGCTGCGCCAGATCCGGGCGTGGCTGGACAACGGGGACTACTTCACGGCCGCCGAGGCGCTGCGCGGGCTGGAGTCCGAGTACCCCGACGACTGGCGGGTGGTCTGGTACCGCGGGCTGACCTCGCTGACCACCGGGGACCGTGAGACCGCGGCGCTCGCCTTCGACGCGGTGTACGACGCCTTTCCCGGCGAGCCGGCGCCGAAGCTGGCCCTGGCGGTGTGCGCCGAGGTGCTGGGGCAGCTGGACAACGCCGCCGAGTACTACCGGCTCGTCTGGTCCACCGACCCGTCGTACGTGAGCGCGGCGTTCGGGCTGGCGCGGGTGAAGCTGGCCGCCGCCGACCGGACCGGCGCCGTACGGGCGCTGGAGTCGGTGCCCGAATCATCCATCCACTACACGGCGGCGCGCGTCGCCGCCGTCCGCGCGCGGCTGCGCCAGCGCGGTCCGCACGAGCCGCTGCTGCCCGATCTGCAGGCCGCCGCGACGCAGGTCGAGAAGCTGCACGACTTCGGCCTCGACCCGCTGCGCCGGGAGCGGCTCTCCACGGAAGTGCTCGGCAGCGCCCTGGACTGGGTACTGTCGGGGCGTTCGGGCGGCCAGCAGGCGCCGTCCCCCGCGGAGGGTCTGCTGGGCAGCCCGGTCGACGAGAAGGGCCTGCGGTTCGGCCTGGAACGGTCGTACCGTGCCCTGGCCCGGCTGGCGCAGCGCGGCGACGAGCGGATCGCCCTGATCGAGCAGGCCAACCGCTTCCGACCCCGGACCTGGCTCTGAGAGGTGTCCCTGAATATGGCTCTTAAGGCAGGGCAGCTCGCCATGTGCCCCAACTGCGCGGCGCCGACGGTGTCGGGCGACCTCTTCTGCGAGGAGTGCGGTACGAATCTGTCGGCGGCCCCCCGGAGCGCCAACGGCACCCCCCCGGTGCCGGGCGGCGCGCCGTCCACCGACAGCTTCCGTATCGCCCCCGCGGCGGCGGCCCCGGCCCCGGCGGCACCCCCCGCCGCGCCTCCCCGTAACGCTTCCCCGCGCGCGTCGGCGCCCCCCGCGTCGCCGCCCCCCGCCGCGGCACCCCCTGCCGCGGCACCCGCCCCCATGGCGCCGACCCCCGTGGCGCCCGCCCACGAGCACCCGGGCGACGGCTATCAGCCGGCGGCGCCCGAGGCCGACCCGGAGCACTACCGGATCGCCGAACCCCTGTCCGGTGCCGTGGATCCGCGGGCCGCTCTCGGCGCGCCTGACCCCGCGCCGGCGGTCGAGGCTGAGACCGTCCCGGAGATGAAGACCTGTGTCGCCTGCCGTACGGGGACCATCGACGCCGACGGCTACTGCGAGAACTGCGGGCACGCCCAGCCCCGCGAACGCGACCGGATGGAGCGGGAGCTGGACGGCCCCCCGTATCTGGCCGCCGTCAGCGACCGCGGGCTGCGCCACCACCGCAACGAGGACGCGTTCGCCATCGACTCCGTCCGCCTCCCCGGCGGTACGACCGCGGTAATCGCCGTGGTCTGCGACGGCGTGTCCTCCGCGACCCGCCCCGACGAGGCGTCCGAGGCCGCCGCGCGGGCCGCCCGGTCCTCCCTGCTCGGCGGGCTGGCCCAGGGCACCCACGCCCAGCAGGCCATGCACGAGGCCGTGCTGGCCGCCGCGCACTCGGTGTCGGCCCTCGCCGAGGACCCCGCCAACCGCGTGGCGCACACCAACGCCCCCGCGTGCACCATCGTCTCGGCCGTCGTGGCGGGCGGGATACTGACCGTCGGCTGGGTCGGCGACTCCCGGGCGTACTGGGTGCCCGACGACCGCACCGCGCCGTCCGCGCGGCTCACCGAGGACGACTCGTGGGCGGCGCAGATGGTCGCCGCGGGTCTGATGTCGGAGGCCGACGCGTACGCCGACCAGCGGGCGCACGCCATCACCGGCTGGCTCGGGGCGGACGCCCACGAGGTCGACCCGCACACGGCGTCCTTCAAGCCCGAGGGGCCGGGGGTCGTGGTGGTGTGCACCGACGGCCTGTGGAACTACGCGGAGTCCGCCCAGGAGATGGCCGCGGTCGTCACCCCCGACGCCCGCGTCCGGCCGCTGCACAGCGCCCAGGCGCTCGTCGGGCACGCGCTGGACGGCGGCGGGCACGACAACGTAACGGTCGCCGTGGTCCCGTTCCCCGCGGGGTAGAGGTTCAGTCCCGGAGTCTTCCGGCGCCGGTCCCCCGGCGGCGGAAGACGTATCGCCCACTCATGGTCTTTCGAGTTCTCAGGATTCGCGGGAGCGGATAGATGGCCAACTTCTCCAAGTCCAACGCGCCGGAGTTCTCCGTCGAGGTCTACCAGAACGAGTTCCTGCCGGAGGGCGGCCGCGAGGTCAACGCGATCGTCACGGTGACCTCGACCGGCGGCGGCACGACCGGCGGGCTGCCGCTGCCCGCCGCCGACCCCGGCCGGGTCACCCTGTCCGCCGGCGGGTCGGACGCGGCCGTCGTCCTGATGGTCGACTGCTCGGGCTCCATGGACTATCCGCCGACGAAGATGCGCAACGCCCGCGACGCCACGGCCGCCGCGATCGACACCATCCGCGACGGGGTCTCCTTCGCCGTGGTCGGCGGTACGCATCTGGCGAAGGAGGTCTACCCGGGCAACGGCCGTCTCGCCGTGGCCGACTCGGCGACCCGGGGCCAGGCCAAGGAGTCCCTGCGCCGCCTCAGCGCCGGCGGCGGTACGGCCATCGGCACCTGGCTGCGGATGGCGGACCGGCTGCTGAACTCGGCCGACGTGTCGATACGGCACGGCATCCTGCTCACCGACGGCCGCAACGAGCACGAGTCGCCGGAGGCGCTGCGCGACGCCCTCGAGGCCTGCGCGGGCCGCTTCACCTGCGACGCCCGCGGCGTCGGCACGGACTGGGAGGTCAAGGAAGTCACCGGGATCGCCTCGGCGATGCTCGGCACGGCCGACATCGTCGCCGACCCGTCGGGGCTGGCCGCGGACTTCACGCGGATGATGGAGACCGCGATGGGCAAGGAGGTCGCGGACGTGGGTCTGCGGCTGTGGACGCCGCAGGGCGCGGAGATCAAGTTCGTCAAGCAGGTCGCGCCGACCATGGAGGAGCTCACCTCCCGGCGCACGGAGTCGGGGCCGCGCTCGGGCGACTACCCGACGGGTTCGTGGGGCGACGAGTCCCGCGACTACCACGTGTGCGTGGAGGTCCCCTCGGCCGGAGTGGGCCAGGAGATGCTCGCCGCCCGGGTCTCCCTCGTCCTCCCGCAGGGCGACGGGAGTGTGACAACTCTCTCGCAGGGTCTGGTGCGCGCGGTCTGGACGGACGACATGGCGGCCTCCACGCGGATAAACCCGCAGGTCGCCCATTACACCGGTCAGGCCGAACTGGCGCAGGTCATCCAGGCCGGACTGGACGACCGCAAGGCCGGCGACGTCGACGGCGCGACCGCGAAACTGGGCCGCGCGGTGCAGCTCGCGGCGGCTTCCGGCAACGAGGACACCGCCAAACTGCTGTCGAAGGTGGTGGACGTGGTGGATGCGGCGAGCGGTACTGTTCGATTGAAGGCAAAGGTCGCGGAGGCCGACGAAATGACGCTCGAGACGCGGTCCACGAAGACGGTCCGCGTCAAGAAGCAGTAACCGAGACAGGGGGATCCACCACCATGGCGACCTGCCAGAACGGCCATACCTCGGCGGCCGATGACTGGTGCGAGGTGTGCGGCATCCGCATGGCACCCCCCGCCGGGCCGCCCGTGGCGCCCATGACGGGCGCGCCCGTGCCCCCGCCCCCGCCGCCGGGCCCCGCGATGGGCGGCGGCTACGGCTACCCGGGCGCCGGACCCGAGCCGACGCAGCAGGCCGAGCTGTGCCCGCAGTGCCGGACGCCGCGGGAGGCGATGGCGCCGTTCTGCGAGGAGTGCCGGTACAACTTCCTCACGCACTCGCCCACCACGTACATCCCGACCGGGTCCGCGATGGGGATGACCGGCGGCGCCGGCTATCCGTCGCGCCAGGACGGCGGGTACACCTCGTCCCGCCCCTCGCAGATGAACCGCCCGGCCGAGCCCCTGCAGGGCTTCCCCCAGCAGGACCCGCGCGGCGCCGGACCGGGCACGGGCGGCGGCGACTTCCTGCTCCCCCCGCCGCCCCAGGACCCGTACGCCCAGCCACCGCAGCAGCCGCAGCAGCCCCAGCCCCCGCGCCAGCCGCAGCCGGACCCGTACGCGGCGCCCCAGCCCCCGCAGCAGCCGCAGTCGCCGCTGCACCAGGCGCCCCCGCAGACGCCCCTGCACCAGCAGCCCCCGCAGCCCGACCCGTACGCCCCCCGCCCGCAGGATCCGTACGCGCCGCCGCCCCAGCAGCAGCAGCCGGACCCCTACGCGCAGGGCGGCCCCGGTCCCGGCCAGCAGTACGCCCCCCAGGCCGGCTGGGTCGCCGTGGTCGTCCCGGACCGCGAGTACTTCACCGCGATGATGTCCCGCAGCGGCCCCGAGGCGTCCGGGCTGAACCTGCCCGCGTACTCCCCCGAGCAGAAGATCCCGCTGCAGGGCCCGCAGATCACCATCGGCCGGCGCCGGCAGTCGACGGGCGAGTCGCCCGACATCGACCTGTCCCGCCCGCCGGAGGACCCGGGCGTCTCGCACAACCACGCGGTGCTGGTGGAGCAGCCGGACGGCTCCTGGGCGGTCGTCGACCAGAACTCGACGAACGGCACGACGGTCAACGGCGGAGCCGAGCCGATCCAGCCGTACGTCCCGGTCCCGCTCCAGGAGGGCGACCGGGTGCACGTCGGCGCCTGGACGACGATCCGCCTCCAGCGCGGCTGACGGACGGCGTCAGCGCGGGACGGGCCACCGGTACGGCCCGTCCGCGCTGTCCAGCCACACCCACTGCTCCCCGCCCCGCACGCTCACCCCGAAGCGCTCGCGCTCCGGCTGCCCGGCGTCCTCCCACACCTCGTACAGCTCCCGCGCCGGCACGACGCCCGCGGTGAGCGCCAGCGCGAAGCGGAACGCGTCGGAGCCCAGCGCCCGCCGCGGCACACCCGAGGTGTCCTCGTACGGCTCCTCCCGTCCGCCGCCCCGCAGCGGCACGAAGTACGCCGGGGTCTCCAGGAACCGCCCGGACCCCTCGCCGGGGGCGGTGACGCGCAGCCGCAGCAGCCCGGTGCCCAGCGGCGCGAGGATCAGCGCGTCCGGGGCGCACTGGGCGAGCCAGGCCGCGGGGACAGCGGTCAGCATGCAGGTGGCGATGATCCGGTCGTACGGGGCGTGCGCGGCGCAGCCCCTCGACCCGTCGCCGGTGACGACCGCGGGGTGGTGGCCGGCGTCGGCGAGGTGGGCGCGGGCGGCCTCGGTGATCTCCGGGTACAGGTCGACGGTGGTGACGAAGTCGTCGCCGAGGCGGTGGCAGAGCAGCGCCGCGTTGTAGCCCGTGCCGGCGCCGATCTCCAGCACCCGGTGGCCGGCGCGGACGTCCAGGGCCTCCAGCATGCGGGCCATCAGGGACGGCTGGCTGCTGGAGGAGATCAGCTCCCCGTCCCGTACCCGCGTGGCCAGCGGCGTGTTCGCGTACGCCCCCTCCAGCCAGCGGCGCCGGCGGTCCTCGTCGGGGTCGTCGCGCCACAGGCGTTCGTAGCCGCCGGGGGTGCCGGCGTAGTAGTACGGCACGAACAGATGCCGCGGCACCTCCTCGAACGCCCGCCGCCACGCGGGGTCCGTGAGCGCCCCGTCCCGCCGGATCGCCCGGACGAGCGCGGCCCGCTCCACGGCCCCTCGGCCGGCGAAGGGGTCGGACTGCCGCGCGGTCCCGGTACCCATGCCTCCAGGGTGCTGCGCGAACGGCGGGGACGCGACCTCCGGCGGGCCGGTCACCCCACGGCCGGTCACCCCACGGGCGCTCACCCCACGGCCGCCGCCGCCCGGGCGCAGGCGTGCACCAGGGGCCGGGTGTCGCCGGCGCGCCAGGCCAGCGCGTACCGGCTCGGGGCCACCCCGCGCACCGGGACGGTGACGACGCCGCCGCGGGTGAGCAGCGGCGCGTTGCCGGCGGCGACCAGGCAGACGCCGAGGCCGGCGACGAGCGCCTCGTAGGTCTCGTCGACGCCGGCGATCTCGCCCCCGATCACGGGCTCGCGGCCGGCGCGGGCGTCCAGCGCGAGCCAGTGGTCGCGCAGCTCCGGCGCGGAGTCCGGGAGCGCGAGGAACGGCTCGTCCAGCAGCTCCGCGAAGTCCACCTCCGTCCGCCCCGCCAGCCGGTGTCCCTCGGGCAGGGCGACGGACAGCGGCTCCTCGGCCACCACCACCCAGCGGAAGCGCTCCGGCGCGGGCAGCGGCAGCCAGACGAACGCCACGTCGCTGGCGCCGTCCGCCAGCCCGGCCGTCGGGTCCTCCCAGCCGACCTGGCGCAGCCGCATCCCGGCCCCGGGCCGGGCGTCGGCCAGGCGCGAGCGGATCGCCGGGAGCAAGCCGCCCCGGCCGGGGCCGGTGCTCATCCCGACGGTGAGGGTGTTGCTCCCCTCGGTCCGGGCGGCCCGGACGGCTCCGGCCGCCGCGTCCCAGGCGGCGAGCACGGCGCGGGCGTGCGGGAGGAGCGCGGCGCCGACGGGCGTGAGGGCGACGGAGTGCCGGTCGCGGTCGAAGAGCCGCGCGTCGAGCTGCCGCTCCAGGGCCCGGATCTGCTTGCTCAGCGCCGGCTGGGAGACGTACAGGCTCTCGGCGGCCCGGGTGAAGTGCAGCTCCTCCGCGACCGCGACGAAGTACCTGAGGTCCCGGACGTGCGCGTCGTCGGTCATGCCCGTTGGCTATCACGAAAGGTCTTGGACGGACAACCGGGTTGTGGCGCAGGCTCGTTACCGGCGTCCGGGAGAGACCGGGACGCGCACGACAAGGAGTACCGACATGGACAAGGTATGGCTGATCACCGGCGCCAACAGCGGGTTCGGCCGCGCCTTCACCGAGGCCGCGGTCGCCGCCGGGGACGTGGTGGTGGCCGCCGCGCGCCGCCCGGAGACCCTGGCCGGTCTGGTCGAGGCCCACCCCGACCAGGTGGACGCGGTGGCGCTGGACGTCACCGACCCGGCGGCCGTGGCGCGGGTGGTGGCCGGGGTCGCCGAGCGGCACGGGCGGATCGACGTGCTGGTGAACAACGCGGGCCGTACGCACGTCGGATCCGTCGAGGAGACCGGCGACGCCGAGCTGCGCTCGCTGTTCGACGTGCACCTCTTCGGCGCGGCGGCGCTGACCCGCGCGGTGCTGCCGCACATGCGGGCCCGGCGGTCCGGGGCGATCGTGCAGCTGAGCAGCGTCGGCGGGCAGATGTCGATGGCCGGGTTCGGGGCGTACAGCGCCACCAAGTTCGCCCTGGAGGGGCTGTCGGAGGCGCTCGCCGCCGAGGTGCGGCCGCTCGGCATCGACGTGCTGATCGTGGAACCGGGGGCGTTCCGTACGGCCCTGTTCGGCAACCACAGCCTGAGCGAGGACGGCATCGCCGACTACGCGGACACCGTGGGCGCCACCCGGCGGATGGTCGAGACGTCCGGCGGCACCCAGCCCGGCGACCCGGCGAAGGCCGCGGCGGCCGTGCTCGCCGCCCTGGACGCCGATCACACCCCGCTGCGGCTGGCCCTCGGGGACGACTGCATCGACACCCTCCACGGCCATCTCGACCAGGTACGGGCGGACCTGGCCGCCTGGGAGAAGACGGGCCGGGACACCAGGCTGGACGCGTGAGAACCCGGCGGAGGCCTACGCCCGGAGTCCTCCGCCGGGGCGGGTGAGAGCATGGACGGGTGAGCGATACGCAGCAGATGAGCTTCTACGACCAGGTCGGCGGCGAGGCCACGTTCCACCGGCTGGTGCACCGCTTCTACGAGGGCGTCGCGGGGGACCCCGACCTGCGGGCGATGTATCCCGAGGAGGACCTGGGGCCGGCGGAGGACCGGCTGCGGCTCTTCCTGATCCAGTACTGGGGCGGCCCCCGCACGTACAGCGAGAACCGCGGCCATCCGCGGCTGCGCATGCGGCACGCCCCCTTCACGGTGGACCGCGCGGCGCACGACGCCTGGCTGCGCCATATGCGGACGGCCGTCGAGGAGCTGAAGCTGGACCCCGCGCACGAGCAGCAGTTGTGGGACTACCTGGTGTACGCGGCCGCCTCGATGATCAACACTCCCGACTGACCACCGGTCCGTACCGGGCCGGTCACCACCGGTGATCGGCTCGGTCACGAATACATTCCGACCGTTATCCGGACGCTGTGTTCGGCAAGCGCCTTCTGCCACGATCGGACCCAGCACCGGGGGGTGCACATCTGAGCTACGGGGGGTTGTGTGCCCGGATTTGTCTTTCTGCGGGTACGGGCACATCGGCTGCTGCTGGCGGCGGCGGTGCTCACCGTCCTGCTCACCACGGCGGTGCTCGCGGCGCTGACCGCCTTCTCCACCACCATCGGTGACGCCGGACTGCGCCATGTGCTGCGCTACGGCTCGGCGGTCGACGCCGCGCTGGTGGTGAAGACCCCCACCCTGCCCCAGTCCAGGGCGGCCACGGCCGACAACGCTGTCCGGAAGCAGGCGGCGCGGGCGTACGACGGGCTGCCGGTGGCCGTACAGCCGCTGCTGCGCTCCGGCCCGTACGCCCTGCCGGACACGCTGCGGCCCGCGGGCGCCGGCACCGGCGAGGACCCGGACCTCACGTACTTCGCCCAACTCGACCGCACCCAGGTGGAGCTGGTCGACGGCGCCTGGCCGAAGGCCGGCGGCGAGGCGCGCCAGGCCGCGCTGCCGGAGAGCGCCGCGCGGGCGCTGCGGCTGGGGCCCGGCGACGAGTTCGCGCTGACGGGCCGCTCGAAGGAGGACAAGCCGGTCACCGTCCGGCTCTCCGGCGTGTACCGGCCCAAGGACCTCGACGCCCCGTACTGGCAGCTCGACGACGCCGGGGGCCGGGGTGTGCGCACCCTCGGCTACACCACGTACGGGCCGCTGATGGCCGACCCCGCGGACTTCGCGGCGGGCCGGCTGCGGACCGCCGCCGGCGGCTGGGTGCTGCGCGCCGACTTCAGCCATGTCACCGCGGACCGGATCGACGCCCTGACGGACTCGGTGAAGGCGGCGACGGAGACCCTGCCCGACATCGAGGCGCTGGGTCCGGCCACCGCGACCACCCATCTGCCGGACGTGCTGGAGACGGCCGACCGGGCGCTGCTGGTGAACCGTTCCACCCTGCTGATCGTCGCCCTGCAGCTGATCCTCCTCGCCGGCTACGCGCTGCTGCTGGTGGCCCGGCTCCTCAGCGACGAACGCGCCGGCGAGAACGCCCTGCTGCGCGCCCGCGGCGGCTCCCGCGGCCGGGTGGCAGGGCTGGCGGCGACCGAGGCCCTGCTCCTGGTGCTGCCCGCCGCGATCGTGGCGCCGCTGCTGGCGGGACCGATGATCGGGCTGCTGTCCGGTACGGGCCCGCTGGAGCGCGCCGGCGTCGAGGCGGCCACCTCCCTCACCCGCACCACCTGGCTGGTCGGGGTCGGCGCGGCGCTGGGCTGCGCGCTGGCCGTCACCGCGCCCGCGCTGCTGCGCGCGGCCGGTGACCGGACGCTCGCCGTGGGCCGGGCGCGCGCGAAGCCGCTGCCGGCGCCGCTGCGGGCGGGGGCGGACCTGGGGCTGCTGGTCGTCGCGGGGGTGGCGTACTGGCAGCTGGACCGGCAGACGTCCGGCGGCGGTGCGCTGAACACGGACACCTCCGGCACCCTGGGCGTGGACCCGGTGCTGGTGGCGGCGCCCGCGCTGGCGCTGCTCGCCGGCACGGTGCTGACGCTGCGGCTGCTGCCGCCGACGGCGAGGCTGGCGGAGCGGCGCGCGGCGTCCGGCCGGGGGCTGCCGGCGGCGCTGGCCGGGTGGCAGCTGTCGCGCCGCCCGCTGCGCGGCGCGGGTCCCGTACTGCTGCTGGTGCTGGCGGTGGCGATGGGCATGCTGGCCATCGCCCAGGGCGCGTCGTGGGAGCGTTCGCAGCGCGACCAGGCGGCGTTCCGGGCGGGCACGGACATCCGGGTGCTGTCGACGAGCCTGTCGGCGCTCGGCCAGGGCGGCGTGTACGCGAACGCGCCGGGCGTGGAGCAGGCGTCGCCGGCGACGCGGATGTCGATGCCGCTGGCCGAGGGCCGCAGCGCCGACATCCTCGCCCTGGACACGGCCACCGCGGCCGAGGGCATCCGGCTGCGCGGCGACCTCGCGGACGGCCCGGCGGAGGAGAAGCTGGCGGCGCTCGAGCGCAGGCCGGCGAAGACCGTCGGGCTGACGCTGCCGAAGGGCACCGAGCGGCTGGAGATGACCCTGCGCATCACCTCGGACCCGGAGCCGCAGCGGCTGGGCGCCCTCCCCGGGATGACCGACCCGGTCACCGTGCGGCTCGAGGACCGTTACGGCCTGCCGTACGAGGTCTACGCCGGCGAACTCCCGGTGGACGGCCGCGACCACACCGTCACCCTCGATCTGGCGAAGGCCGCCGGCGCGGGCGGGAAGCCGGCCGAGCCGCTGCTGGTGACGGGCTTCGACTTCGACTTCACCATCTTCGACCGCAACTCCAACCGCGACGTGACCATGAGCGCGATCACCGCCGTGACCGGCGGGAAGCGCACCGGGGTGACGGTACCGCGCACCCTGGAGTGGGAGGTCTCGGAGAGCGCCGACGGCAACGTGATCGACAAGACGCCGCGGTCCGGCCTGCCGGTCGAGGGCGACACCGGCACCCCCCTGCGCTTCAACCACAGCACGGGCACCGCACCGTACGGCGGTTACGGGGCGCGGGCCACCGGCGGCATGACCGTCCGGGCCGAGCAGCCGCCGGCGCCGGACCTCGGGGCGATCGCCACGGACCAGTTCCTGACGTCCACGGGCCTGAAGGTCGGCGACGTCCTGAACGTCTCCTTCGGCGGCACCGACATCCAGGCGAAGATCGTCGACACCCTGCGGGAACTCCCCACCACCGGCCCCGGCTCCATCTCCCGGCTCGGCCCCGTCACCCCCGCCCAGGACGGCGGCGCGCTGCTGGTCGACTTCCGTACGGCCAGCCGGCAGATCGTGCGGGCGGACGGCAATCCCCTGCGGCCCACCGAGTGGTGGCTGCGCACGGCGCCCGGGCAGACGGAGAAGACGGTCACCTATCTGCGCGGACGCGGCGACAGCGATCCGTCGGACATCATCGCGCGCGACGAGCTGACCGAGCAGCTGAGCTCCGACCCGCTCGGCGCCGGCCCGCAGGCGGCGCTGACGGCGACGGCCGTGGTCGCGGCGCTGCTGGCGGCGATGGGCTTCGCGGTGAGCGCCGCCGCCTCGATCCGGGAGCGGACGAACGAGTTCGCGGTGCTGCGGGCGCTGGGCGCGCCCCAGCGGCAGCTGGCGCGGATGTTCGCGGCCGAGCAGAGCGTGCTCATCGGGCTGGCGCTGGCCGCGGGGCTGGTGCTGGGGGCGGTGCTGTCACGGACGGTGGTGCCGCTGACGACGCTCACCGCGTCCGCGGCGAAACCGCATCCGCCGGTGCTGGTGGAGCTGCCGTGGACGTCGGTGGGACTGGTGATCGCGGGTGTCGCGGCCGTACCGCTGCTGATCACGGCGGCCGTGGCGCTGCGGCGCGGCGATCCGGCGACGGCACTTCGACTGGGGGGTGAGTGAGGTGGCACGCGGGAATCTCGACGCGGGCTGGGTACGGACCCGGCTGCGCACCTCGAAGGGCGGCGCGGTCGCGCTGGGGCTGCTGGTGTTCTTCACCGCGTTCCTGGCGGCGGCGTTCCCGCGGGCGGTGGACACGTACCAGGACGGCGCCCTGCGCGAGGCGGTGACGGACGCGCCGCCGACGACGCGCGCGGTGACCGCCACGGTGGACCACAAGCCGCTGCGGGCGTTCGGCGACCCGGGCGCGGCCCAGCGGGTGCCGCTGCGGGGCGCGCAGCTCGAGGACGCGGCGCAGACGATCCGCAAGCAGCTGAGGGCCCCGCTGGAGATCCGCGACGAGGACGTGGCGTACGGCGTGCGCACCGGGTCCGGCGTACGGGCCTACGACCGGTCGCTGCCCCGCCCGGACGGGGAGGACGCGCAGTTCCAGCTCGACGCCCGGGCCGGCCTCGCGGACCACTCCCGGCTCGTCGACGGCGCCTGGCCGAAGGGCGGCGGCGAACGCGGGGCCGGCGGCGTGGCGTTCCGGGCCGCGGTGACGCGGGACACCGCGAAGGCCCTGAAGCTGCGCGTCGGCTCGAAGCTCCACTTCCGGCGGGAGGGGACGGTCCGCAAGGGCCCGCGGGGAACGGACGTCGCGCTCGGCGACGCCGTCGTGACGGTCACCGGGATCGTCGAGCCCGTGGAGCCCGGCTCCGAGTACTGGGCCCTCGACCCGCTGCTGCTCTCCGCCCGGGAGATCGACATGCCGCGCTCCCCGGGATCGATCGGGCTGCCGCCGCGGATCATGGCCGGCGCCCTGCTGCTGCCGGAGGGCGCCGGGCCGGACCTGTTCGAGGAGTTCAACCCCGGTTTCCTGCCCTACACCCCCGTGTCCGAGCCGCAGGTCTACTGGAAGTTCCCCGTCGCCGCCGGCGCGCTGCACGGCGACGACGCCGCCGCGATCCGCGCCGTGCTGAACCAGCTGGCGGTCGGCCCCGCGCTGATCAGGCTGCAGGCCGGCATCAGCCCCGATCTGGCCGTCGGCTCCGGGCTGCTGGACGTCCTGGCCGGCTACGAGCAGCTGCGCGACGCCATCGCGCCCGTCGTCTCCGTCGCCGCGTTCGGGGTGGGGACCACGGCGGCCGTGGTGCTGCTGATGACGGGCGGGCTGGCCGTCGTACGGCGGGGTCCCGAGCTGCGGCTGATGCGGTCGCGCGGCGGGTCGCTGGCGGGGCTGTCCGCGATGCTGGCCCTGGAGGCGGCCGCGGCCGTGGTGCCCGCGACGCTGGCGGCGCTGCTGCTGGCGGTTCTCGTGCTGCCGGACGGCCGGCTGCTGCCGGCGGTGGCGGGCGCCGGGGTGGTCGCGGTGCTGGCCGTGGTCGCGCTGCCGGTGCGGGCGGCGGCCCAGCTGCGCCGGGTACGGCCCGCGGGACGGCAGGACCTGGTCGCCGCCCGGCCGTCGCGGCGGCGCACGGTGCTCGAACTCACCGGGCTGGCGCTGGCGGTGGGCGCCATCGTGGCGCTGCGCCGCCGGGGGGCCGCGCCGGGTGACGTGGACGCGCTGCTGAGCGCGGCGCCGGTGCTGGCGGCGGTCGTCGCGGCGTCGCTGTTCGTACGGCTGTACCCGCTGCCCCTGCGGCTCGCGGCCCGTCCGGCGGCGCGCGGGCGGGGGGCGATCGGGTTCCTGTCGCTGGCCCGGGCCGGGCGCACCCACGCGGCGGCGGCGCTGCCGCTGCTGGCCCTGCTCGTCGCGCTGACCACGGCCTCCTTCGGCGGTTCGGTGACGGCGGGCGTCGAGCAGGCCCGTACCGAGGCCGCCCTCTACGCCACCGGGGCCGACGCCCGGATCGAGTCCGGCTCGGGCGGCGCGTTGCCCGCCGGGCTGGCCGGCCGCGTGGCGAAGGTGCCCGGGGTCAGCGGCACCGTCGGGGTCACGCTCGAGCCGGGGCTGGGCCTCGACGAGAGCGGCTCGCTGGTCACCCTGGTGATCGCCGAGCCGCGCGCCTACGCGGACCTCACCGCCGAGCTGGGCTTCGCGGCGTTCTCCGCCGAGGCGCTGACCGGCGACACCCAGTCCTCGATGCCCGCCCTGATCTCCCCGGGGGTCGAGGAGGCCCTGGTGGAGGGGACGCTGACGCTGCAGCCCACCATGGGGCAGCTGCGGGTCCGCGCGGCCGCCGTGCTGGAGAGCACCCCGGCATGGCCGGGCGGCAACTTCGTGGTCGTCAGCTCCGAACAGGTCGCGAAGGACTACCCGGACTTCGCCGCCGATCCGCTGAACCGGCCCGACACCCTGCTCCTGGACGGCTCGGGCCCGCAGGGCTCCGGCATCGACGCCGGCGCGCTGAAGAGGACCGTCACCGCCTCCGGCGGCGAGACCGCGGTCAAGCTGCGCGCCGAGGCCAAGGACGCGTTCGACGACTCGCTGCTCCAGCGCGGCGCCGAACGGCTCTACGTCAGCGCCACGTTCGCCGGCGCCGCGTTCGCCGTCCTGGCCGTGCTGCTGTCGCTGCTGCAGGCCGCCCCCGAACGCAAGGCCCTGCTGGCGCGGCTGCGCACCATGGGCCTCACCCCCGCCCACGGCCGGCGGCTGCTCGTCCTGGAGGCGCTGCCCCAGGTGCTGCTGGCCGGCGGGGTGGGCGTGCTGCTGGGCATCGCCGCCGTCCGGCTGGTGGAGCCCGGCATCGACCTCGCCGTCCTGGCGGGCGCCCTGACCGGCTCCGACCCGGACGTCCAGGGAATGCTGGACGCCCGGCTGGTGCCCGACCCCGCCGCCCTGCTGCTGCCGTCGCTGGCCGTCCCCGCCCTCGTCGTCGCCGCGGTCCTCACCCAGTCGTGGTGGACCGGACGGCAGCGGGCGGCGACCGAACTCCGGGCGGGAGACCGCGAATGAGCCTCACGAAAGGATCCCGCGCGTGACCTCGACGACCACATCCCTCGCCGAACTCGAGCGCCAGGCCGCCGACCGCACGTCGCGCGCCGGCTTCGGGCACGACGCCCTCATCGCCTGCGACCAGGTCGTCCGGATCTTCACCGCCGACGGCGTGGAGGTCCAGGCGCTGCAGGGCCTGGACCTGCTGGTCGCCGAGGGCGAGCTGATGGCCCTCGTCGGCGCGTCCGGCAGCGGCAAGTCCACGCTGCTGAACATCCTCGCCGGACTCGACGTCCCGTCCGCCGGACAGGCGTCGGTGGGCGGGAACAACCTGCTGACCATGGACGCCGCGCAGCGGCTGCGCTACCGGCGCGAGACCGTGGGCTTCGTCTGGCAGCAGACGGCGCGCAATCTGCTGCCGTATCTGACGGCCCTGCAGAACGTGATGCTGCCCATGCAGCTCTCGGGCGCCCGCAGCCGCCGCCGGGTCCGGGTGGAGCGGGCGGAGGAGCTGCTGGAGCTGATGGACCTCGCCGACTGCCGCGACCGGCGGCCGGGGGCGCTGTCCGGCGGTCAGCAGCAGCGGGTCGCGATCGCCGTGGCGCTGGCCAACCGGCCGGAGGTGGTGCTGGCGGACGAGCCCACCGGTGAGCTGGACTCGGCCACCGCGGAGCAGATCTTCGCGGCCTTCCGTACGGCGAACGAGGAGCTGGGCACGACCATCGTGATCGTCACGCACGACCAGTCGGTGGCCTCGGAGGTACGCCGCACGGTCGCCATCCGCGACGGCCGCACGGCGACGGAGGTGCTGCGCCGCACGGAGATCGACGAGCACGGGCGGGAGTCGGTCGTGGCCCGGGAGTTCTCGGTGGTGGACCGCTCCGGGCGGCTGCAGCTGCCCCGGTCGTACACCGACGCCCTGGACATCCGGCACCGGGTGCTGCTGGAGCTGGAGCAGGACCACATCGGCGTGTGGCCGGACCACTCGGCGGACGAGCAGGCCCGGGACCGCTAGACGGGCGTGACCCCCAGCCCCGGCAGCCCGCCGCTGCGGCGAACCGCGACCGAGCCGTACGGGGTGCGCAGCCGCAGCCAGGCGCCGG
This sequence comes from Streptomyces smaragdinus, assembly GCF_009604385.1. Lineage (GTDB taxonomy): Bacteria > Actinomycetota > Actinomycetes > Streptomycetales > Streptomycetaceae > Streptomyces > Streptomyces smaragdinus. The sequence continues at coordinate 32,574 of NZ_WEGJ01000028.1, read as the reverse complement.
CCGTGACGAGCGCCGCGCCGGCGTCCGGGCGCAGCAGGCCGAAGACGTGCGCGGCGTGGGCGGCGCGCAGCGGCAGCGGGGTCTCGCCCAGGGTGCGGCCCCAGATGTCGGCGCCGATCCGGTCGAGCTCGGCCCGGGTGCGCCCGTCCTGGGGCAGCCCCTCGACGCGGGCCCTGAACTCCTTGACCGCCGCGCCGACCGCCCCGTGCAGCTCCGCCGCGGTCGGCAGCCCGGCATGCGGCTGCCATCCGGTACGGGGCGGGAGCAGGCCGGTCCAGGCGGGGCCGGTGACGGGGGCGGGGACGGTGGCCTCCGCGCCGGTCACGGACTCCAGCAGCTCGCCGGCCGAGACGGTGACGTCCAGCTCGGCGGGGGTCGCCAGCCGGGCGGTGCGCACGACGACGGCGTCCAGCGCCGGGGCCCGGCCGAACACGGCGAGCGCGTCGCCGGACGCCTGGAGCCGGACGGCGGCGGCCCGGTCGTAGCGCAGCAGCCGGGTCAGGAGGGCGGCGAGGGCCGCCCCCTCCTGCGGGCCGGCGAGGGTCAGGCTCATGCCTCGTCCTCGCGGTACTTCTCCAGGAACGCCGTCTCCTCGTCCGTCAGCCGCCGCGGGCGGTTGGCCTTGAAGTCGAACGGCACGATGACGGTCGACGCCCGCGCGTACACCAGGTCGTCGTCCTTCACCTCGTAGGCGAGGACCGCCGAGGCGGCCCTGATCTTCGTCACCCACAGGTCGATGTCGACCGGGGAGTGGCGGTGCTTGAGCTGGTGCCGGTAGTCGATCTCGTGCCGGGCGACCACCGACCCGCCCTTGAAGGACGCGTCGCCCTCGCCGGGCGCCAGGCGGAACATGAAGTCGATCCGGGCCTCCTCCAGATAGCGGAGGAAGGCCACGTTGTTGACGTGCCCGTAGGCATCCATGTCCGCCCAGCGCAGCGGGCACCGGTAGGTGTGGCGGGCCAACGCGTCAGCCCCGCGTCAGCTTCTTGTACGTGGCACGGTGCGGGCGGGCGGCGTCGGCGCCGAGCCGCTCGACCTTGTTCTTCTCGTACGACTCGAAGTTGCCCTCGAACCAGAACCACTTGGAGTCGCCCTCGTACGCGAGGATGTGCGTCGCCACGCGGTCCAGGAACCACCGGTCGTGGGAGATGACCACGGCCGCGCCGGGGAACTCCAGCAGGGCGTTCTCCAGGCTGGAGAGGGTCTCGACGTCGAGGTCGTTGGTCGGCTCGTCGAGGAGCAGCAGGTTGCCGCCCTGCTTGAGGGTGAGCGCCAGGTTGAGGCGGTTGCGCTCGCCGCCGGACAGGACGCCGGCCGGCTTCTGCTGGTCGGGGCCCTTGAAGCCGAAGGCGGAGACGTACGCCCGGGACGGCATCTCGACCTGGCCGACGTTGATGTAGTCCAGCTCGTCGGAGACGACGGCCCACAGCGTCTTCTTGGGGTCGATGTTCTCGCGGGACTGGTCGACGTAGGAGATCTTGACGGTCTCGCCGACCTTGATGTCGCCGGTGTCCGGCTTCTCCAGGCCCTGGATCATCTTGAAGAGCGTCGTCTTGCCGGCGCCGTTCGGGCCGATGATGCCGACGATGCCGTTACGGGGCAGGGTGAAGCTCAGGTCGTCGATGAGGAGCTTGTCGCCGAAGCCCTTGGAGAGGTTCTTGACCTCGACGACGACGCTGCCCAGCCGGGGGCCCGGCGGGATCTGGATCTCCTCGAAGTCCAGCTTGCGCATCTTGTCGGCCTCGGCGGCCATCTCCTCGTACCGCGCCAGACGCGCCTTGGACTTCGCCTGGCGGCCCTTGGCGTTGGAGCGGACCCACTCGAGCTCGTCCTTGAGCCGCTTGGCGCGCTTGGCGTCCTTCTGGCCCTCGACCTTGAGGCGGGCGGCCTTGGTCTCCAGGTACTTGGAGTAGTTGCCCTCGTAGCCGTGCAGCCGGCCGCGGTCGACCTCGCAGATCCAGCCCGCGACGTTGTCCAGGAAGTACCGGTCGTGGGTGACGGCGACGACGGTGCCCGGGTACTGGGCGAGGTGCTGCTCCAGCCACTGGACGGACTCGGCGTCCAGATGGTTGGTGGGCTCGTCGAGGAGGAGCAGGTCGGGCGCCTCGAGGAGGAGCTTGCAGAGCGCGACGCGGCGCTTCTCGCCGCCGGAGAGGTTGACCACGGGCCAGTCGCCGGGCGGGCAGCCCAGGGCGTCCATGGCCTGCTCGAGCTGGGCGTCGAGGTCCCAGGCGTTGGCGTGGTCCAGGTCCTCCTGGAGCTTGCCCATCTCGTCGAGCAGGGCGTCCGAGTAGTCGGTGGCCATCTGCTCGGCGATCTCGTTGAACCGCTTGAGCTTGCCCATGGTGCCGGCGACGCCGTCCTGGACGTTCTCCAGGACCGTCTTGGACTCGTCGAGCGGGGGCTCCTGGAGCAGGATGCCGACGGTGTAGCCGGGCGTGAGGAACGCGTCGCCGTTCGACGGCTGCTCCAGCCCTGCCATGATCTTCAGCACCGTGGACTTACCGGCACCGTTCGGGCCCACGACACCGATCTTCGCGCCCGGCAGGAAGCTCAGCGTGACATCGTCGAGGATCACCTTGTCGCCGTGCGCTTTGCGCGCCTTGCGCATGGTGTAAATGTACTCAGCCAACAGAAACCATCCGGCAGTGTGGGTCGAACGATGGGTAGTCGGACTCCATCTTGCCCGACCGGGGTGCCCGGACGAAAACGAGATGGCGGGCGCGCGGGCCCCGGCGGGTTCCGCCGGGCACCCCGCGGGGAAATCACGCATGGTGGTACGTGACGGGCCGGCGGACGGACGAGAGGGCGGCGGATGGCAGCGGTCGAGCTGACCAAGGACAACTTCGACGAGGTCGTGGGCGGCGCGGACATCGCGCTGGTCGACTTCTGGGCGGCGTGGTGCGGGCCGTGCCGGCAGTTCGCGCCGGTCTTCGAGAAGGCGGCCGAGAAGCACGGCGACATCGTGTTCGGGAAGGTGGACACCGAGGCGCAGCAGGAGCTGGCGGCGGCGTTCCAGATCACGTCGATCCCGACGCTGATGGCCGTGCGGGAGAAGGTCGTGCTGTACGCGCAGCCCGGCGCCCTGCCGGCGACCGCGCTGGAGGACCTCATCGCGAAGGTGCGCGAGGTGGACATGGCGGAGGTCCACCGCGAGGCGGAGGCCCAGCGGCAGGCGCAGGGCGGGCCCGGCACACCGGCCTGAGGCGCCGCGGTCGGGTCGCGTCCGGCGACGGGCCGGGCCCTCCGGGGTGCGGTGCGGTCGGGCCGCTGTCAGGCCAGGGCGAGGAAGAGCTTCTCCAGCTCGGCCTCGGTCATCGGCGGGGCGTCGGCGCCGCCCTCCTCGGCGGCGGCCAGGCACTGGCGCATACCGCTGGCCACGATCTTGAACCCGGCCCGGTCCAGGGCGCGGGAGACGGCGGCGAGCTGCGTGACGACGTCCTTGCAGTCGCGGCCCGCCTCTATCATCGCGATGACGCCGGCGAGCTGCCCCTGCGCCCGGCGCAGCCGGTTCAGCACGGCGGCCTGCGCTTCCTCTTCCACCCGCACGGGGCCCCTCCTTCGTTCAGTACGCCCGATTTTACCCCAGGGGGTATAACCGAAAAGGCTCCGTACGATTTGTCTCACACTGTGAGCACGGTCACGGGGACCGTTATTCCCCCGGCAGCGGCGCCTCGTCCCCAGTGTGTCAGTTGGGGTTGGCGTCGTCGTCCCCCTCGTCGTCGGCGTCGGAGCCGCCGGGGCGGCCCGTCCCGTAGGGACCGTACAGCTCGAGGATGTGCCGGCGGGCGGCCCGCAGCCGGCTGCCGATGACCTCGGCGACGTGCAGGACGACGGCGCGGCCGAACTCCGGGTCCGTCTCGCAGAGCTCGCGCACCACGTCCGCGTCGAACTCCAGCACCTGTACGTCGTTGACCGCGCGGGCCGCGAGATGCCAGGTGTAGGGCGGGAAGAGCCAGGACCAGCCGACGAGGTCGCCGGACTGCAGCGACTCCACCGTGACGGGCTGGCGGCCGGGGACCCGCATGTCGAGCCGGACGTTCCCGCGCCGGATGATCCAGAACCGGTCGGCCCGGCGGCCCTCCTCGAAGATCCGGGTGCCCGCCGGGAACTCTGTCTCCTTCGCGAGCTCCGTCAGCCGGTCGCGGCTTTCGGGCGGCAGCGTGTCGAGCAGATGAGCCGTCACGGCCATGAGACCCGCCTCCCTTTCCCTCCGGCCGGGGGTCCGGGGGTCGTCCCCCGGCGGAAAGCAGCAGTCCGCTTCGATTATCCGGCGCCCGGCGGCGCCCCGCTCGGCGAGGCACCCGCCCACGGCCCCGGGCGACGCCTTTGCCCACGGCCCGTAAGGGAGGAGGCCGGACCCGTACGGGTCCGGCCTCCCGCTCAGCTACTCACGCTCACGCGCTCGCGCTGCCGCCCTTGCGCCGCACCACGAAGACCACGGCGCCGCCCGCGACCACGAGGGCCGCCGCGATACCCGCGATCCACGGGGTGGCGCTGCTGCCACCGGTCTCGGCGAGGTCGCCGCCCTGGTCGCCCGACCCGCCGGCCGAGGCCGGGGAGGGCTGGGGCGCCGGGGTGGTGTCCGTGGTCTTGCAGTCCAGGACACCCTCGAAGACCTTCTGGAAGCCGTTCGCGCCCGAGATGGTGATCTTGTACCGCTGGTCCTCCTTGACGGGGACCGTCACGGTGCGCGACTCACCCGGCAGGACCTCGTACGACTCGCCCGCCAGCTCGAACTTGAACGCCTCGTCGCCCTCGTTCTTCGCGGTCACGTCCACGCCGCCCTCGGCGCAGTTCTTCTCGGCGGTGACCGCCGGGATCGCGCCCTTCTTCGCCCAGGTGGCGGAGGCCGCCGCGGTGACCGTGGAGGCCTCGGAGCCGGCCAGGATCTGCACCTGGCTCTCGGCGAACTTCCCGACGCCCGTGAACGCCCGGCCCACCGGCACCGTGGTCTGCGCCTGCGCGGTGACCGACGCCGCCCCGTCCGGGGTCCCGGCCGGGACGTCCAGGAAGAGCTCGGCGCCGTCGGCCGCGGAGGTCACCGGCGCGCCGTTCTTGTCGACGACCTTGACGCCGGCGGCCGCGCCCTCCGGGGAGACGGAGACGGCCGCGGACTCGGCGTCGGTGCGCACGGTGATCGGGCCGAGCTTGTCACCGGACTTGCCGGAGACGGCCGCGGGCTCCAGGCGCAGGGACGCGCCGGGCTCCTCGGTGCTCTGCGCGCTCTTCTCGAGGTAGTCCGCGAGCTTCTCGGCGTCCGCGTTCTTGGCCTCGACGTTCACCTTGTCCGAGAAGCGCCAGATGGCGACCTGGGTGCCCGCCGCGGCGGTCTTCTCGGTGAGGCTGCCCGCACCGGCCTTGCTCGCGAGCGCGGCCAGGTCCTTGACCTGCGGGTAGGAGTTCTGCAGGATCCAGCGGATCTTGCCGGCGTCCGGGTTGTTGTGCAGCGAGGACTCGGCCCAGGGCACCTCCTGGTACTGGGCACCGCCCTGGGTCGGGTGGCCGAAGTCGATGCAGTACGTCTGCAGCGCGCCGCCCTTGTCGGTGGTCATCTCGAAGAGACCGGCGCTCAGGTTCCGCTTCGAACCGTCCGCGTTGGTCATCACGGCACCGTCGGAGATCTTCAGGCCGCCGAGCGTCGCCGACGCTCCGCCCGCCTCGGCGGGCGGGGCGTCCTGGGCGGCGACGGGCCCGGCGGTGGCTATCGCACCGGCGCCCAGCATGGCCGCGGCGGCGATCGCCGCGGTGAAACGAGCGGACCGCTTGGAACGGCGCGGCCCCGTAACGGAAATCATCGGTTGTGTATCCCCTCCCGGCGGGTCAGCTCCGTGGGGGTTTCCCGCCAGCGAATCGGCTCACGGCCGTCGGCCGTGACGATCCGCGCATCCTAGGGAAGCGCTTGTCCCTTGAGTCCCCGAATGTCCCCGGCCTCTCGGCCGATCCGGACGGAACTGTTACACCACCGTCTTCAGAAACCCCCCGGAACCCCATCGGAACGGAACACCCCGCCCCCGCCCGCCACTTGGGCCCGGCGCGGCTCACCCCGGCGCCCCGCTCAGCGCCGGCTCCGCGCGTCCGCCGTCCGCCGCCGCGGCACCGTCGCCCCGGGTCCGCTCCCCCGTCTCCCTCGTCGTCCGGTGGAACGCCGACGTCCCCCGGGCCAGGTCGTGTCCGATCGACGCGGCGTCGATCTGCGCGTCGCTGTACTGCTTCCCCTCGTGCTCCCGCTCCCGTACCCGCAGCCTCCCGCTGAGGATCACCGGGTCGCCGATGGCCAGCGACGAGGCGGCGTGCTCCGCGAGGGCGCGGTACGTCCACACGGTGTAGAAGCTCGTCGACCCGTCCACCCAGCCCCCGGCGCCCTGGTCGAAGCGCCGCTCGGTCGTCGCCACCCGGAAGCGGCACGCCGGGGTGTTGTTCTGCGTGAGCCGGAAGTCGGGCGTCGTCGCCACGTTCCCCACGACCGTCACCTGTGTGCTGCTCATAGCGGGTCCTCCCCCGAAGTCGTCCTTGCCCGCACCATGTTTCCGAAGCGCGGGCCGGGCCGCGACCCCCTGTGGACAGCGCCGGCGATGTGCGCAACCCGGCCACCCGCGGGGGTGAATCAGACCCGCGCCACCCCGCCCGCGGCCACCGCGTACTGCTCCCGTACCTCCTTGTACCGCAGCAGTTCCGCCGCGACCGGCTCCAGCACCCGCGCCCGCCCGCACCCCGCCGCCGCCTCGCGCAGCCGGCGTTCGGTGTCCTGCCCGTGCCGCCGGGCCGGGCCCCGGGCCACCAGCCGGCACACGATCGCCGTGAGCGGACCGCTGCCCGAGCAGACCAGGGCGAAGCCCAGCAGCATCTGCCAGGCCACATGGGCGAGCCCGGTGGCCGCGCACAGCAGCCACAGCAGACACAGCATCTGCAGCATGAACAGGGCGTTCTGCGTCGCCCCGACCACCGACCACCACCGCGGCCGCTCCGGCACCCGCCCCGCGCCCACCACCCCCGCCGCCGCGTCCAGCTCCTCCGCCAGCCCCGCCGCCCCGCGCCCCGACGCCTCGTGCACCGCCTGCGCCCACGGCCCCGGCAGCCCCGCGGCGGCCGTCGTCGCGACCGCCCGTACCGCCTGCTCCACCACAGCCCGCGACGCGGACAGCGCACCCCCCGCAGCACCCCCCGAAGCACCCCGCCGCCCCGCCTTACGCACCCGCTCCCCCCTCTCCTCCTCCGCCGTATCCCCCCGCCGCCGACGCCACCACGCGAACACCTGCCCCCAGCACGACCCGTACGCCCGCTCCGCCTCCGCCCGCCACTGCCGCTCCGCCGCCAGCCCCGCCGCCCGCGCGCCCACGGCCTCCGCGAGCCGGTCCTCGAACTCCTCCCGCGCCGGGCCGCTCAGCACCGCCGGCCCCTCCGACACGTACACCTCCTCCAGCCGCGCCACGGCACCGTCCAGATCGGCCGTCAGCCGCCGCTCGGCGGCGCCCCGCTCCGAGACCAGCCCGGCCAGCTCGCCCCGCAGGTCCGCCACCCCGTCCCCGGTCTGCGCGGACACCGCGAGCACCATGGCGCCGGGCTCGCCGTGTTCGCCGAGGGCGAGGCCGTCCTCGTCGAGCAGCCGCCGCAGGTCGTCGAGGACCTGGTCGCAGGCCGCTCCCGGCAGCCGGTCGGCCTGGTTGAGGACGACGAACGTGACCTCCGCGTAGCCGGCGAGCGGACGCAGATAGCGCTCGTGCAGCACCGCGTCGGCGTACTTCTCCGGATCGACGACCCACACGACGGCGTCCACCCGGCCCAGCAGCCGCTCCACGTCCGCCCGGTGGGTGTCCACGGCGGAGTCGAAGTCGGGCAGGTCGAGCAGGACGAGGCCGCGCAGCGCCGGGTCGTCCTCCTGGGGGCGCAGCGCGCGCGGCGGCAGGCCGAGGCGTTCCAGGAGCTGGAAGGGGGCGTCGTCCTGCGGCCCGCGCCAGGCGCAGGCGCTCGCCTCGTCGGTGGTGGGGCGGCGGGGGCCGACCTCGGCGAGGGCGCAGCCGGCGAGGGCGTTGAAGAGGGAGGACTTCCCGCTGCCCGTCGTGCCGGCAACGGCGACGACGGTGTGCTCGAGGGAGAGCCGCTGCCGGGCGGCGGCCTCGTCGAGCACCCGGCCGGCCTCGGCGAGGGTGCGTCCGTCCAGGCGGGTACGGGAGAGGCCGACGAGTTCGCGCAGCGCCTCCAGCCGCGCCCGCAGCGGGGCGGAGATCCGGCAGGCGGATTCACGCCCCGGGGCCGCGCCCTCCCCGTCGGCCGCCGTCCGCGGTCCGGGCGGCGCGGGCTCGGCCTCGGGGGCGAGGTGCCACGCCTGTGCGGCGAGCCAGGGGTCGTCGTCCAGCCTGACGCCCTGTCCGCCCTCGTCCCACTCCTGCGCGCGGCGCGCGATCAGCCCGTCGTCCCACATCACCGCTTCTCCCTCAGCTTCTCCAGTACGGACAGTGCCGCGATCAGTTCCACCTGCTGGTCCGGTCCGGTGCGCAGCGCGTCCACCGGGGCGAGCCGGCGCGTCCGCTCGCCCTCCAGCACCCGTTCGAGGCAGTCGATGAGCAGCCGGCGCACCCGGTCGTAGCAGGCGCGGGCCTGCTCGGTGCCGATCAGCGTGCCGAGCGTCTGCGCCGCGGGCCGGGAGCGCTCCTCGCCGCCCAGGAGGGTGACCGCCAGCAGCGCGGCGGCCTCCTCCGCGTCGCCGTCGGCGGCGCGTTCGCTGTCGCGTACGGCCTCCTCGGCGAGCTCCTCCAGACAGCGCCGCCAGCGCCGGGCGGCGAGATGGACGCGCTGCGGGGGGTCCTCCGGTTCGGGCGGCCGGCGGTCCAGGCCGGCGGCGCCGGCGGCGGGCTCCTTGCGCAGGTCGGCGGCGGCGCGTTCGTCGGCGGCGGCGACGGCGCAGTGCAGCAGGGCGCCGAGTCCGGCGGCCACCGCGTCGAGGAATTCGGCGTCGTCCCCGGGGCGGCTCTCCCAGAGGGCGAGCGCGTCGCCGGACAGGACGGCGCCGGCGGAGATCTCCGCGCGGACGTGCTCCACGGCCTCGTCGTACGCGGCGTCGATCCGCCCGGCGATGCGCTGGACGGCGGCCAGCTGGGACGCGGAGGCGGAGGCCAGCGCGGGCAGCCGGCGGCGCAGCGAGGCCAGCGCGCCGCGGGCGGTGCGTTTGGCGGCGGCGGCGCGGGCGGCCGGGTCCTGGGCGCGGTGGGCGAGCCAGCCGCGGAGGTCCTGGACGGCGGTGGCGGGCAGCAGTCCGCTCGCGCCGCCGGCGGACTCGGGGAGCTCGGGGATGGTGAACCGGGGGGCGTTGCCCAGGCCCCCGCGGGCCAGCAGCGCCCCGTACTGGCGGGACAGCTCGCCGGCCACCTGGTGCGGCACCCGGTCCAGCACGGTGAGCAGAGTGACGTCGAGCTCCTTGGCGCTGCGCAGCAGATGCCAGGGCAGGGCGTCGGCGTACCGGGAGGCGGAGGTGACGAGGATCCAGACGTCGGCGGCGCACAGCAGCTCGGCGGCGAGGTCGCGGTTGGCGCGGACGGCGGAGTCGATGTCGGGGGCGTCGAGCAGCGCGAGCCCCTGCGGCAGTCCCTCGTCCGGTACGAGCCGCAGGCACCGGCCGGGGGCCTCGCGGCGCTCGTCGTCCTCGGCGTCGTCGTCGGGGGCGCTCTCCCCCAGCTCGCGGGTGAAGCCGGGCAGGATCCGCTCGCCGGCGAACCAGCCCAGGTCGTCGGGGTGGCAGACGAGCACCGGCAGCCGGGTGGTGGGCCGCAGCACCCCCGCCTCGGTGACGCGCCGGCCGACGAGGGAGTTGACCAGGGTCGACTTCCCGGCGCCGGTCGAGCCGCCGACGACGGCCAGCAGGGGGGCGTCGAGGCTGCGCAGCCGGGGGACCAGATAGTCGTCGAGCTGCGCCAGCAACTCGGCCTGCCCGCGTCCGGCCCGCGCGGCCCCCGCGAGGGGCAGCGGGAACCGGGCGGCGGCGACGCGCTCCCGCAGCTCGGTGAGAGCGTCCATCATTTCGGGCCGTACATCCAAGGACACCACGAGCGAAGAATGCCCAATTTTGGTGACTTTTGAAAGGATATGATGCGTGTACGCGCCACAGTGCCCCACGGATGCGGGAGCCGCCCGCCGATTCCGTGGGCCGTCCCACCGGTAACGACTGCACAACACAGCCGCCACTGGGCGGAAAAAGCGCTGCGGGAATCCCACTCACCTGCGATTATCAGGACGCTTCACCGATCCTCCACACGCTGACACAGCGGTGGAGCGGTACGTGGCAGAGCTCCCCGGACCTCTATCCTTGTCCTGGCAAGGACCCGGCCCCACGGAGCCCCGCCCGCACCACATGCCACACACCGGCCCGCGTAGCTCAGTGGATAGAGCAGGCGCCTTCTAAGCGCTTGGCCGCAGGTTCGAGTCCTGCCGCGGGCGCCGCACGGCGTGCGGCCCCGAGCCCCGCCGACGCCTCCGCCATCCCCGCGCACGCGCCGTCCCGGCGCGCCCCGCCTCGGGCAATCGGTCGAATCCGGTCCCACGGCTTCCGAATCCGTACGAGAATGTTCCGTCGTCGATTACACATGCGGCCCTTGTGTCGCTACGATCCACAACTGCCCCGTAACTCACGGGAGTTGGCATGCGCAACGCCGACGCGCACGCCACTGCGGCAGTGAGCCCGAGGATCCGATGTACTCCACCGAGTTACTACCGCTTCACCAGCAGCTCAGCCCACCCCCCATACCCGCCGGGAGGCTCGGATGAGGCTGGGCCGCTCCTCCTCGGGGCGCGGCGAGTTCCGGCCCGTCTACCACCCCGCGGGCCTCGACGACGCGTTACGCGCGGCGCTGGACGATCTTCTCGTGGGCCGCTGGATGGCGACCCGTACCCTGCTCGCCCGGACCGGAGACGACTTGGCGCTGCGCACCTCCCGCTCCCAGGTGCTGGGGGTCGGGGCCGCCCGCTCCGCCGTGGTGCAGGTGTGGCTCGACGAGGAGCCGCACAGCGTCGACGCCCGGATGATCCGGGCCCGCGTCGCCACCCACCGCGCGGTGCAGGCCGCCCGGCGGCGGCTGCCGGGCGCCGCGCAGCTCGAGGACGAGGCGCGCGCCCTGTGCCATGAGGCGGCGGAGGCCGCCTGGGACCCGGTGCCGTGGATCTGTCTGCTGACGCTGGCCCAGCTCGACGCCGGCCAGCGCCGCCCGGAGCACCGCGAGCTGCCCCCGGAGACCCTGCTGCAGCGCGGGCCCTGGGGGCTGCTGAACGAGGCCGTCAAACGCGACCAGTACAACCGCGAGGCCTTCCACCGCATGCTCCAGCTGAGCACGCAGCACGGCGGCTCGCACGCCTACGCCCTGGACTTCGCCCGCTGGGTGGGCTCCTGGGCACCCGCCGGCTCGCCCCTGCTGGTCCTGCCGCTCTACGCGCACGCCGAGCACTATCTGAACGAGCGCAAGCGCGGTCGCGGCGACGCCCTGGTGCACCGCCAGTGGTCCCGCGAGGACATCCTGCGCGACACCCTGCGCGCGATGGACGGCTGGCTGGAGCGCTCCGATCCGGCGACCCGCTCCCAGCTGGACCTCAACTATCTCGCCCACGCCCTGTCCGCCGCCGGGCAGCACTCCGACGCCCGGCTGGTGTTCGAGGCCCTCGGTCCGTACGCGACCGAGCTGCCCTGGGCCTACGTCACCGACGACCCCGAACGTTCCGATCTGGCAACTGCGGAGTTCCTGCGCGCCCGCGCGCTGGCGCTCCGTAACACCTGACCGGTTCATCTGTACCGATTTGAGTGTCATGCCCCTGTCCCCGACACCCCCGTCCCCGTAACGGAGTAACTCCATGTCACAGACAACGACCCGCACCGGCGGGTCGCCCCAGCAACCGAGGCCCAAGTCCGACGACGCCCATCTGCGCGACCTCGGGTACGAGCCCGAACTCGCGCGCCGGATGAGCGGGTTCGGCAACTTCGCGATCTCCTTCTCCGTCATCTCCATCCTCTCCGGCTGTATGACCCTGTACGGCTTCGGGCTCAACACCGGCGGCCCCGCCGTGATGATCTGGGGCTGGGTCGCCGTCGGTCTGCTCGTGCTGTGCATCGGCATGGGCCTGGCCGAGGTCACCAGCGCGTACCCGACGTCGGGGGCCCTCTACTACATGGCGCACCAGCTCGGCGGCCCGCGCTGGGGCTGGTACACCGGCTGGCTGAACCTGCTGGGTCTGCTCGGTGCCATCGCCGGCATCGACTACGGGGCCGCGATGTTCACCGGCGCGTTCCTCAACATGCAGTTCGGCTTCGAGCCGACCGAGGAGAAGATCTTGATGATCTTCGCGGTGATCCTCATCCTGCACATGGTGCTGAACCTCTTCGGTGTGCGCCTCGTCAGCCTGCTGAACTCGATCAGCGTCTGGTGGCACCTGCTGGGCGTCGCCCTGATCGTCGGTGTACTGGCGATCGTCCCGGACCACCACCAGTCGGCCGGCTTCGTCTTCGGCGAGTACCACAACGGCACCGGCTTCTCGAGCGCCATCTATGTGACGGCGATCGGCCTGCTGCTCGCCCAGTACACCTTCTGCGGTTACGACGCCTCCGCCCACCTCTCCGAGGAGACCACCCAGGCGCAGGTCGCCCCGGCCAAGGGCATCGTCCGCGCCATCTGGGTCTCCTGGATCGCCGGCTTCGTGCTGCTCGTCGGACTGACCTTCGCCATCCAGGACTACGCCGGGACCCAGGGGTCGGAGACCGGGGTACCGCCCGCGCAGATCTTCATAGACGGCCTCGGCGAAGGCGGCGCGAAGGCGCTGCTGCTGGTGGTCATCGTCGCCCAGCTGTTCTGCGGCAACGCCGAGGTCGCCGCGACCAGCCGGATGGTCTTCGCGTTCTCCCGCGACGGCGCGCTTCCCGGCTCCAAGTCCTGGCGCCGGGTGTCGCCCCGTACCGGTATCCCCACCCGCGCCGTCGTGCTGTCCGTGGTCGTCGCCTTCTGCCTCGCGCTGCCGTCGCTGTACTCCGCCGAGGCGTACGGGGCCGTCGTCGCGATCAACGTCATCGGCATCACGCCCGCGTACGCCATCCCGATCTACCTGCGGCTGCGCGCCAAGGACAAGTTCGTGCCGGGGCCGTGGAACCTGGGCCGCTGGAGCAGCCTGATCGGCTGGATCGCGGTCATCTGGGTCGCCGCCATCACCGTCGTGTTCTGTCTGCCGCAGGTGTCCCCGGTGACGGCCAAGAGCTTCAACTACGCGTCGGTCGCCCTGGTCGTCGTGCTGCTGCTGGCCACGATCACCTGGTGGGCCGCGGGCCGGCGCTCGTACAAGACGCCGATCTACAGCGTCGACCCCGAGCTGGCCGCGGTCGGTAAGGACCTCGTGTGACGTCGGATCGTCTTCCGGCCGCCCCGCGGCGGCGCTCGCCCAGGCTGCGCTCCCTGCAGCGCATCCTGGCGGGCGCCGTCGCGGCGGCCATGATCACCATCGTCGTGGTCGCCACGGCCCGCGAACTGGGCCGGGCCGAGTCGGTGCGGGACTACGGCACCGACCTGGACCGGCTCGCCGGGCCGACGCTGACCCTGGTCTCCGCCCTGCAGGCGGAGCGGCGGACCACCGCCGCGTACTGGAACCACCGGGCGGACGAACTCGCCCTCCACGACCAGCAGGACCGCACCGACCTCGCCGCCGGCGTCTGGCACAGCGCCGCCGCCTCGTCGGCGGACACCCAGGCGGTGCAGACCGTGCTCAACGGGCTGGCCGGCGTGCACTCCCTGCGCGACCGGATCTCCGGCCGCGACGGCGACCGTGACGCCGTGCTCACCCCGTACACCGCGATCATCGACCGGGTGATCAGCGTCCCGCGCGCCCTGCGCCCGTCGGACGGCGACGTGGCGTACGGGGTCGGCCCGCTGACCGGGTTGCTGCAGGCCCAGGAGGCCCTGGCCCGCGAGGACACCCTGCTCGCGGGCGCCGCCCACGGCAGCACGCTGACCGCCGGCGAACGGGTGCGGTTCGCGGAGGCGGTGGGCGCGGCGCGGTCCTCGTTCGCCTTCAACGCCGCGGACCTGCCGGACGAGTCGCGTACCGCGTACCGCAGCCTCACCTACTCCCCGGCGTGGGGCGTCCTGATGCACGCCGAGGACCTGGTGCTGCAGGCCGAATCCGCCCCGGACGGCACGCTCGTCCTGCCGCCCGAGGCCGTGGAGTGGACCGAGGCGTACGCGAACCTGCGCGCCGGACTCGACGGCATGACCGAGGACACCATGCGGGCCCTGGCCGACCGGGCCCGGGACAAGGCCTCCGCCCGGCGGGCCACCGCGGTGTGGCTGGCCGCCGGGGCCGGGCTGCTCACCTTCGGCGCCGTCGCCCTGCTGGTCCTGCTGCTGGGCCGGCTGGTGCGCCGTACCGAGGAGATCCGCTCCAGCGCCCTGGACGTCACCCGGCGCCAGCTGCCGCCGCTCATCCTGAAGCTGCAGCGCGGCGAGGACGCCGACATGTCGGTGCTGCCCCCGCAGACCGCCGAGAACGACGAGTTCGGCGAGATCGCCAACGTTGTCGCCAAGCTGGCGGAGGAGGTCGCCGACGCGGCGAAGGCGGTGTACGAGGAGCGCTTCGGCTTCGAGAAGTTCGCCGAGGGCGTCACCCTGCGCGCCGTCACCCTGATCGTCGCCATCCTGCGCTCCCTGGACGATCTGCAGGACCGCTACGCCGACACCGACTCGGAGCTGCTGCGCGAGCTGTACGAGCTCGACCACCTCACCGTGCGGGTGCGGCGCCAGCTGGAGAACCTCCTGGTCCTCTCCGGCGGCGCGGTCGCCAACCCGCACACCGAGCCCGTCCACGTCGCCAACCTGATCGTCGACGCGGCCGGCGAGGCCCGCGGCTTCGCCCAGGTGACCAAGGAGTTCCGGGCCGAGGCGTGGGTGGCCCCCGATGTGGCCGGCCAGCTCACCCACCTGATCGCCGAGCTGATCGAGAACGCCACGACGTACTCGCCCAGCGGGTACGAGGTGACGGTCCGGGCCGCGGACGTGCCCGGCGGCGTCGCCGTCGAGGTGGAGGACCAGGGCCGGGCGCCCGAGCACTGGTACTTCCAGTCGCTCAACAGCCGCCTGCTGGACGTCCCGTCCTACGCGGTGCTCGCCAAGTCCGCCGACCAGCTGGGCCTGTTCGTCGTCGGCCAGCTCGCCCAGCGCCACGGCGTCCAGGTCTCCCTGCGCGAGGGCCGCCGCGGCGGCGTCCTGGCGTCGGTGCTGGTGCCCGACGCGCTGCTGACCCGCGAGCCCGCGGGGGCGGCGCAGTACGCCTCCCTCCCGCCGCGCAAGCAGCCCTCCCGGCAGCGGACGCAGCCGCACGCGGCGGAGATCCTGCCGGAGACGACCCCCTCGGGGCTGGCCCGGCGGCTGCCCACCCGCACCTCGCAGCAGCACCCCGCCACCGCCCGCACGCAGGAGCCGCCCGTGCGACCCGCCGCCGCCCGCCCGCCGGAGCCGACGCCCGACCCCCAGGCCGCCGCCGCGGTGCGCGAGGCCCTGGTCCGGCAGGCCGTCGCGCGGGAGATCCCCCGGCGCGCCACACCCCCCGTGCGCAAGCCCGCCGCGGGCAAGGGGAGCGGCCCCCTGCTCCCCCAGCGCGTACCGGGCGAGAACCTCGTCACGCAGCTGCGCAAGGAATCCGCCAAGAACACCCCCGCCCGCGACGAACGCCCCATGGACGACCGCCCGCTGGACGACATCGAGTCCGCGTTCACCGGCCTCCAGGACGCCCTGACCGCCCCCGCCACCCCTGCGGCGAACCCCCACGACAAGGACAGCGAACGATGAACACCCTCCTGCGCCTCTCCAACGTCATCCCCGTGCACCCCCACGACACCCCCGTCTTCGACAACCTGCGCGACAATCTGCAGCTCGTCCCCGACATCATCGGCTTCGTCCTGCTCGCCGACGACGGACTGGCGCTCTGCGGCTACGGGCACGGCTGGACGCAGGACGACGTCCAGACCATCGCCGCCGCCTGCTCGGGCCTGGCGAGCCTCGCCGACGGTCTGTCGCAGCCGGTGTCCGGCGGCTCCGTACTCCACCTGAACATCACCATGGAGCACGCCCATCTGATCCTCACCGCCTGCGGCAACGGCTCCACCCTCGTCGTGTACACCTCCGGCCCCGAGTCCATCGGGCTGGCGATGCGCGAGACGGTCCGGGTGGCCCGGGCCTTCAAGCCCCAGCTCGGCGTGGGCAACCGCGCCGGCGTACCGATCCGCTGATGACCGGCCAACGGGGATCACGCAGGACACGCGCCTTCGCCCTGTCGGCCTCGCGGTCCGAGACGGCGGCCGGCGACGGGATCAGCATGCACTCCACCATCCGTGCCGCTGTCCCGCCCGACCAGGCGCGCAGCATTCCGGAGGAGTGGCAGGACATCCTGCGTGTCTGCGCACCGCCCGGTGTGGCCGTGGCCGAACTGGCCGCCCGCACCGGGCGCCGCCTCACTCCCACCACGGTGCTGCTGGGACAGCTGCTGGCGAGCGGCCTCATCGACCACAGCCCACCGCTGAGTGACGCGGAAGCGTCCAACATCGAATTCCTCCTACGACTCAGGAGCGGCATTGAGCGCGCTTGACCACACCGGCGCCGTTTCCCGGCCGGGACCCGTCCTCCCGTCCGTCAAGATCCTCATCGCCGGCGGCTTCGGCGTCGGCAAGACCACCGCCGTCGGCGCCGTCAGCGAGATCACCCCGCTGCGCACCGAGGAGCAGCTGAGCACCGCCGGCGAGGGCATCGACGACCTCTCCGGCATCGAGCACAAGACGTCCACCACCGTCGCCATGGACTTCGGCCGGATCACCCTGGACGTGGCGGTGCTGATGCTGTTCGGCACGCCCGGCCAGGAGCGGTTCTGGTTCATGTGGGACGACCTGCTGCGCGGGGCGCTCGGCGCGCTGGTACTCGTGGACACCCGGCGGCTGTCGCACTCGTTCGCGGCGGTCGACTTCTTCGAGAACCGCAATCTGCCGTTCGTCGTCGCGACCAACTGCTTCAACGGCGAGCAGGAGTTCGAGCCCGACCAGATCCGTGAGGCGCTGTCGCTGAAGGACCCGACGACGCCCGTCGTACTGTTCGACGCGCGCGAACGGGACTCGGTGCGCGGGGTGCTGCTCGCGCTGATGGACCATCTGATCGCCGCCGCGCAGTCGGCGCACGCGGGGCAGCGGTAATCTCGTGATCTCCGTGATTCGTCGGGAAGAGGCCGCCGCGTGACCGTACTCGCGATCGACCAGGGCACATCCGGTACGAAGGCCCTGGTCGTCGACCCCGCCGACGGGGTTCTCGCGGTGGCCGAGGTGCCCGTGACGCCCGAGTATCTGCCGGGCGGCGGCGTCGAGCAGGATCCCGGGCAGCTGCTCGACTCCGTGCTGGAGGCGGGCCGCCGGGCCGCCGCCGAGGCCGGGCGCCCGCTGCGGGCCGTGGCGCTGGCCAACCAGGGCGAGACCGTCCTGGCCTGGGACCGCGCCACCGGTACGCCGCTGTCCCCGGCCGTCGTCTGGCAGGACAGCCGCTCGCAGCCCCTGTGCGACGAGCGCGCGCACGCCCGCGACTGGGTCGCCGCGCGTACGGGCCTGGTCCTGGACCCGTACTTCTCCGCGCCGAAGATGACCTGGCTGCGGGAGAACGTCACCCGCGAGGGCGTCGTCACCACCACCGACACCTGGCTGGTGCACCGGCTCACCGGCGAGTTCGTCACGGACGCCGCCACCGCCGGGCGGTCCCTGCTCCTGGACCTCGACAAGGTCGACTGGGACCCGGAGCTGGCCGACCTCTTCGCGCTGGACCCCGCCGGCTTCCCGCGCATCGTGGCCTGCGACGAGGTCGTCGGTACGACCACGGCGTTCGGCGCGGAGCTGCCGGTCGCCGGGCTGGTGGTGGACCAGCAGGCGGCGCTCTTCGGCGAGGGGTGCCTGACGGCGGGCACCGCCAAGTGCACGTACGGGACGGGGGCGTTCCTCCTCGCCCACACCGGCTCCACGGCGGTGCGGTCGGCCGCCGGGCTGTCGTCGTCGGTGGCCTGGCAGGCGCGGGGCGCCACCGGGTACTGCGTGGACGGCCAGGTGTACACGGCGGCCTCGGCCGTGCGCTGGCTCACCGACCTGGGGCTGATCGGCTCCGCCGCCGAACTCGACGCGGTCGCCGCCTCCGACGCCGGCGGCGTGGTGTGCGTGCCGTCCTTCGCGGGGCTGGCGGCGCCGTGGTGGCGGTCGGAGGCGACGGCGACGTTCGCCGGGCTGACGCTCGCCAGCCGGCGGGAGCATCTGGTGCTGGCCGTGCTGCAGGGGGTCGCGGCGCAGATCGCGGAGGTCGTCTCGCTGGCGGCGGCCGATCTGGGCTCGCCCCTGACCCGGCTGCGGGTGGACGGGGGGCTCACGCGCAGCCGGACGCTGATGCAGGCGCAGGCGGATCTGGCGCAGGTGCCGGTGGACGTGTATCCGTCGCCGCACGCCACGGCGCTGGGGGCGGCCGGGCTGGCGCGGCTGGCGCTGGAGCCGTCGCTTCGTGTGGAGGACGCGGTGCCGGCGTGGACACCGGGGCGGACGTACGAGCCGGTGTGGTCGCGGGACCGCGCGTCGGAGTTCCTCACGCGGTGGCGTGCGGCGGCTGCGTCCGCGCTGGAGTCCGTCCGTGACTGAGGGGCCCTCGTACGACGTCGCGGTGATCGGTGCGGGAGTCGTCGGGGCGGCGATCGCGCGGGAGCTGTCGGGGTACGACCTGCGGGTGGCGCTGCTCGACGCCCGGGACGATGTGGGCGAGGGGACGAGCAAGGCCAACACGGCGATCCTGCACACCGGTTTCGACGCGTCGCCCGGGACGCTGGAGTCGCGGCTGGTGCGGCGGGGGTACGCGCTGCTGTCGGCGTACGCGGAGACCACCGGGATCCCCGTGGAGCGGACGGGGGCGCTCCTCGTCGCGTGGACGGAGGAGGAGCTGGAAGCGCTGCCGGGGCTGCGGGAGAAGGCTGTTCGTAACGGCTACTCGCACTGTGCGCTCGTCTCCGCCGCCGAGGTGTACGAGCAGGTCCCGGCCCTGGCGGCGGGCGCGCTCGGGGGGCTGACGGTCCCGGACGAGTCGATCATCTGCTCCTGGACGACGACCCTCGCGTACGCCACGGAGGCGCTGTCCCGGGGCACCGTCCTGCTCCTCGGCCACCGGGTGTCGTCGGTCGAGCCCGGCCCCTGTACGACGACGCTGCACACGGACCGGGGCCCCGTTGTCGCCCGCTGGGTGGTCAACGCGGCGGGGCTGGGCGCGGATCTCGTGGATCGTCTCTTCGGGTTCGACCGCTTCACGGTGACCCCGCGCCGGGGCGAGCTGCTGGTGTACGACAAGTTCGCCCGCCCGCTGGCGCCGCGGATCGTGCTGCCGGTGCCGAGCTCGCGAGGCAAGGGGGTGCTGATCAGCCCGACGGTGTACGGGAACGTGATGCTGGGGCCCACGGCGGAGGATCTGTCGGACCGTACCGATACGTCGACGTCGGCTGCGGGGCTGGAGTTCCTGCTGGCCAAGGGGGCGGCGCTGATGCCCCGGCTGCTGGAGGAGGACGTGACGGCCTCGTACGCGGGGCTGCGGGCGGCGATCGACCGGTCGGACTACCTGATCTCGGCGGATGGGTCGCGGCGTTATCTGCTCGCCGGGGGGATTCGCTCTACGGGGCTGTCGGCTTCGATGGCCATCGCGTCGTACGTGTGCGAGCAGTTGATGGTCGCCGGTCTCGCGCTGGTCCCCCGGTCCGACCTGCCGTCGCCGCCGCGGATGCCGCAGATCGGGGAGGCTTTTGTGCGCCCGTATCAGTCGGACGAGCTCATCGCCTCGGATCCGGCGTACGGGCGGGTGGTCTGCTTCTGCGAGAAGGTCACCGAGGGCGAGATCCGCGATGCCCTCGCCTCTCCCGTGCCCCCGGCCGGGGTGGACGGTCTGCGGCGGCGGACTCGGGCGATGAATGGGCGGTGCCAGGGGTTTTATTGCGGGGCGAAGGTGCAGGGGATGTTGCTGTGAGCGCCACTCTTACGCCTGATGTCGTGGTCGTCGGCGCTGGTCCCGCTGGGCTGACGGCGGCGGCTCGGCTGGCTCCCCGGGTGTCGGTGCTGGTTCTGGAGCGGGAGGCTGTGGCGGGGGGTGTTCCGCGGCACTGTCATCATCCGGGGTTCGGGGTGCGTGACCTGCGGCGGTTCCTGTCGGGGCCTGCCTATGCGCGGGCGCTCGCCGCTCGGGCTGTGGCTGCGGGGGCGGAGATCCGTACGGAGGCCACGGTCACGGGGTGGGAGGGGGACACTTCCCTGACGGCGACGACGCCGCAGGGACTCCTCCGCGTCACGGCCCGCGCGGTGCTGCTGGCCACCGGGGCGCGGGAACGGCCCCGGCCGGCGCGGCTGATCCCGGGTGACCGGCCGCGGGGGGTGTACACCACGGGGCATCTGCAGAACCTGGTCCACCTCGAGGGGGGCTCCCCCGGCAGGCGGGCGGTGATCGTGGGGGCGGACCCGGTGAGCTGGTCGGCGGCGCTGACGCTGCGCTCGGCGGGGTGCCGCCCGGTCCTGCTGACGACGGAGCACGCGAAGCCCTCGTACGCCCCCCTCTCGCTCCCCCTCCGCGTCCCGGTGGCCCGCAACACCCGCATCACGCGCATCAACGGCCACGACCGCGTCACGTCGGTGGACCTGACGGACCTCACCACAGGCACCCCCCGCACCATCCCCTGCGACACGGTGATCCTCACGGCGGACTGGACCCCCGACAACGAACTGGCCCGCACCGCATCCCTCCCCCTCGCCCCCGGCAGCCGAAGCCCCCAAACGGACCCGGCCCTCCGCACCCCCCGCCGCGGCGTCTTCGCCGCGGGAAACGTCCTCCACCCGGCGGCCACGGCCTCCGTAGCGGCCCAAGACGGCACCCACGCGGCAACTCAGCTCATGCGCTGGCTGACGAACGACACCAAATGGCCGACCCCCTCGCTCCAACTCCTCCCGGACCCCCCGATCCACTGGGCGTTCCCCACCCTGATCCACCCCACCACCACACCCCCACCCGGCAACCACCTACTCCTCTGGCCGACCACCCCCATCCGCCACCTGACCCTCCGCCAGGACAACCACACCCTGACCGAACACACCCTCCGCCGCCCGGCGGTCCCCGGCGGAGTGCTGCGGGTGCCGTGGCGGCTCCTCACCGGGCTGAACCCGGAGGGCGGGCCGGTGCGCGTCGGGAGCGGGAGCACGGGCTAGCGGTTGACCAGATCCGGCTCCATCAGACGGGGCGAGTAGTCGAAGCCGTCAAACGGCCATGCCTCAGTGAGCCAGCTGCTGACCTGCTCGTAGAGAAGCTTGTCGAGGTGGGCGTAGGTCTCACTGACCCACGAGCGGACCGTCGCATGGCGGGGACGGCCTGTTGGGTTGATGTACACGCAGCCCACTACCTCCTCACCCCTGAGCACCGAGTAGGCGAACTTGCTCCTACTCCTGAACTCGCTTTGGTGTGTTTCGAGATCACTCAGGTTCTGCTTGAGGGTCATGTTGTCGATCGGCCAGTCGTAATCCTCGAAGCCTGGAGTACGCCGGATGTGATCCAAGCTGTCCTTCCAAGCCTTGAAGTCACGATCATTGTGCTCGGGACCGAGTGGGACGAGGAGGAACTCGGGACACTCGTATCTCGTAGGGACGATGAAGTCGGAAGGAACAAAAAGATCTTCTGTCATAATCAGAAATTCACCCGATTCGTCTCGATTGCCCTCCATCACAGGAGGGCATCGTACCGAAGCTCGGCGAACGTCAGATGGGTCTTGCTACAGCCCAGTCCCGGTTGAACTGACGCAAGGTCGAACTGAGATAGGTGGGTTCTATCGTAACGCCACCCTGCGCGTCGGGGCGCTCAATGCTTAGGTAGGCCCAAGTTCCGCCTGGGGAGATGTTGTCCTGATGCCTCTCCCAGAGGATCGGCTCCTGCCGCTTGATCAGCTCGACGTCCAGATCCAGCAGGCAAACCGAACTGATCAATTCCTGAGACAGCCACCGGAACTGCAGATTCTGGCGCAGCACCTCGACCGGGACACCGCTTCGGACGACAAGATCCCGGAAGCGCTCAACGGGAACAGTCCACGTCTCGCCTTCTCCGTACAGCAGGTACTGGTACGTACGGCCGATTCTGAGATTCTGAATCACTACATCGAGGAACGCGCCCGGCTCGCCCTCGTTGACGTCAGATTGGAAGAGGCGAGTCATGATCCGCATCCGGGTCACGCAGGCCTCCATGCCAATGGCCTCCGCATCAGTCACGAATCCAACGGGCCCATGCGTCTCCCCTTCCTCTCTGAGCACACGAGCCGCCTCATCAATTTTGGCATGCAACTGGCGGCTGATGCGGGTCACCAGATCGAGGTGACGGCCACTCGCGTCACTTGCTTCGATCACGGCCCTCCTGATCTGCGCCCTGACCCCGGCCGTGCCCTCGTCCGAGGCGACATGCGGACGTTCTCCGAAGACCAGGTAGTCCAGGCTCACGTTGTAGTACTGCGCGATCTGCACCAGCGTGTCGAAACTGGGTCTGATGCGACGCGTGAGGTAGTGGGAGATTGTCGCCTCGTTGACGCCTATGGCGCGCGCCAACTTCTTTCTGCCTCCGGATATCACCGGCGCCTCGAGAAGATCTCGAAGAACTGTCTCCAACACAACCTGACGCTCGCCCTGGACCATGATTGTTACCTCAGCACAGTAGGTGGGCTTCCCTCCGCGGCCATCGAGTTACCAACGATAGCGGGGGTCGCTTTCGCAGTAAAGAGGCTCCTTGCCGCCCACTCGAGCGCTTTGTATCGTGGAGGTGCTGGAAGGAGAAGCAGCATGACAAGGGGGATACTCCGGTCGTCGCGTTTACGGATGACACGGAAACAACTGGCCTTCAGAGGCCTCCTGGTAGGACTCTCCGCAACTCTGATCACCCGCCCTGATCTATGGCAATACCTCACGGCAATTCTCCTGGTGCACGATCTCCTGATGCGTGTCCACGGGTCCGAGCGAAATGCGACTGAAGACGGGACCACCCGTCAGACCAACGGCAAGGAGCTCCCATGACACGCCTTCCGAACCTCACGCAGTACGAACGGATCGGGATCGAACGCGAATTGAATCTGGCGGACGGCCACGCCCGCCAGCTGTCCGACTCCACGCAGCGTGAGATCACGGCTCTGCTACCGGCGCTCTACACGCAATGCGAGAGCGTCGGCCAGCAGAGTGTGGAGGCGCTTTTCCAGGACACGTTCTACAGGTTGGCCGGCCAACAGTCCGCACGCACCCACACCTCCACCCTGATGTGCTATTCAGCATCGCTCGCAACAGACCTCGTCGCCGCGTTCCTCGCGGCGGAGAGAATCCGGGTCGGCCTGCTGACTCCCTGCTTCGACAATTTGGCCGGGCTCCTCAGACGCCGCGGAGCAGACCTCGTCCCGGTACCCGAGGAGACTGTGGCCACCGATGCCCTGGGCAGCCTTCTCCTCGGCCCTGACGCACCCGGTGCCCTGTTCCTCACCCTCCCCAACAACCCAACCGGGTTCAGCCTCACCCCCGACGCCTTCGAACGGGTCGTCGACATATGCGCGGTCAGTGGCACGCTGTTGGTAATCGACTGGACCTTCCGGTTCTTTGCCAACCACGGCACATGGGATCAGTACGCGGTGCTGGAGCGCTCGGGTGTGCGTTACCTCTGCGTCGAGGACACAGGGAAAACCTGGCCCACGCTCGACCTCAAGTGCAGCATCCTGGCCACCAGCGCCTCACTCTTCGGCCGCGTCGAGGAACTGCACAACGACCTACTGCTGAACGTCAGCCCCTTCGTCCTGCGGCTGCTGGTGGCCTATCTCAACGACTCCCTGGAACGAGGGCTGGAGAGTTCGGTGTGCCATGTGGTGCGCCTCAACCGGGAGATGCTGCATTCGGCACTCGACGGCTCGATCCTGGTTCCGGCTTCCCGCGGAAATTCCCTGAGTGTCGAATGGCTGCGTATCACGTCACCAGCATTGACCGGCATCGACGTCGTAGCACTTCTGGCTGAACTGGGCATCGCTGTCCTGCCCGGCGATCATTTCCACTGGGACGCGCCGGACATTGGCTCCCGATTCGTACGCTTCGCTCTCGCCCGCGATCCCGAGATGTTCGCCAGAGCCTGTTCCCGGCTGCGTTCCGCCATCGACACCCATCCGCAGCTGTCCCGAAGGGTCGAGGCGTGAAGCTCATCTATCTGGACGAGCCGACGTACCTGCCGGACCAGTGGCGCCACAGATTCGCCGCACTGGGGGATTTCGAGGTCTTCTCCGACCGGCCCGACGCCGACACCGCCGTCCACCGGCTCTGCGATGCCGACCTGGCGATCGTGGAGTGGACGCGACTGACCGCCGACATGCTGGACCGGGTGACCCGGCTGCGCTACCTGACCGTAGTCACCAGCGCCTTCGACGGCATAGACCTCGACGCCGCCCGGCGCGCCGGGGTGACGGTAGCGCACTGCCCGAACTACTCCCGGCAGGCGGTCGCCGAGCACGTCTTCGCCACGCTACTCTCCCTCGTCCGCCGCATACCCGCCGCGGACCGTGCGACCCGAGACGGTGCAAGCCACCTCTACCCGCCTTTCCTCGGTCGGGAATTGCACGGCCAGACGCTGGGCCTGATCGGCACAGGCCGTATCGCAGTGATAGTGGCCTCCATGGCCAAGAGCTTCGGGATGCAGGTAATCGCCACGAACCGCAGTCAGTCGACCTCGACCGGGCTCACCCTCCTGTCCCTGGAGGACGTGCTGCACAACAGCGATGTCGTATCGCTCCACATCCCGCTCGATTCCAGCACGCGCGGCCTTCTGAACGAAGAGCGCCTCGAACTACTCCGTTCGACCGCAGTAGTGGTCAATACCTCCCGGGCAGGTCTCGTGGACCAGCACGCTCTGGTCCGGATGCTCTCCACCCGGCGACTGGCCGGCGCCGCGCTGGACGATATCTCCGATGAGGACGCGGAAACTCTACGCACACTCGACAACGTGCTCCTGACTCCCGGAATCGGCTGGTACACCGACAGGTCCCGGTCCGAGAACCTTCAGGAAATATACGACAACCTCGAAAGCTACCTGGCTGGCCGCCCGCTCAATGTCCTGACCAGACACTGAACAACCCGCGCGCGTCGTGTCCTGCGCCGGGAGGGAGCGGCATCGAAACAAGGCCACGTGACCAACTCGGAGATACAGCGAGTCCGGCCGCGTCCGCCGAGCCGTCATTCACGGATTCGTTCAGGCAACCTTCACAGCATGCGGTCCAATGCCGACAGTAACATCTACATGGCCGCCGAGGGCTGCGGCGTAAGCACGCAGGGTCTCCAGCTCCATCGAGTCGAGATCGCCGTTCTCGATCTGGGAGATCCGCGACTGAGAGACCTCGATCGCAGCGGCGACGTCAGCCTGGGTCTTGCCGACCAGTCGGCGCAGCTCCCGCAGGTGGAACCCGGCGATCTGCGCGTCCAGCTCGGCATCCGCACGCTCCCGCAGCCGCGGGTCGTGGAGCTCCGGGTGACGTCTGTGCGCCTCCGCCTTCACATCCTGCCAACGACGTGCAGGGCTCATCGGCCGTCCTCCTTCGCCTCGCAGTCCCGAACACCACTCGATCAACGAGCGTGGCCGACCACGGATGTTCCGCCGTATAGGGTCTCACCCTTCAGCGTGCGCAATAGGGTCCCCGGCATGGAATACATACTGCTCGCCGCAGTCCTCATGCTCGTCGTCATGGTCTCCCTCGCGCTGCCGTCCGGGAAGAACGCGAAGGTCGAGCAGCAGCTTGCCCGGCTGGAGCGGAAGGTTGATCTGCTGCTCGGGCATCTGGGCGTGGAGGAGCCCCAGATCCCGGGGATGGAGCGGGTCTACGAGCTGATCCGGCAGAACAAGAAGATCGCGGCCATCAAGGTGTATCGGGAGCTCACCGGGGAGGGGCTCAAGGAGTCCAAGGAAGCCGTGGAGCGGATGAGTTGAGGCTCCGGGCGGCGGTCAGCCGGCTACGAACGAGCCCATTCCCGGCGTCGTGGTGATCAGGCCCTCCTCGCGGAGGGCCGCCGTGGCCTTGCGGACCGTGATGCGGGCTACGCCGTAGTCCCGTTCCAGCTGCACCTCGGAGATCAGGGTTCGCGGCGGGTACTCGCCGCTGGCGATCTTCGCGCGCAGATCGTCCGCGATCTGCGTCCACTTGGGCTGGGTCGGGTCGAACTCAATCACCATTGGACTGTACGCATGGCTCCACAGTCGAACATAGAAGCTAGCAGTAATAGTTAGCTATAGACAGGAGCTAACAGCCGGTTTACGGTGAGGGACGCAAGACGCCCCGGCGAGGTTGTGGGACCTCCCGGGGCACGGCCGATCTGACAAGGAGCAGACCGACATGCGCCACCCTATCCACCCCCAAGGCAGCGGAGACGAACCCCGCCTCCTCCCCTGGCTCTCCCCCGAAGGCAAGCGGTGCTTCCTCATCACCGGTGAAGGCGGCGGGCTTCTCTCCCGGCTCGCGGACGTGACAGAGGCCGAACTCCTGAGCGTCGGCGCCGACATCCTCGGCGAGGCGATGGAGATCCTGGACGACCCCCTCTCCGACTACACCGAGGTCCGCTACACCGGACGACGGCTCGCCCGCTCCCTGCGCGACGTGCTGCGCGTCGCCGAGGCGCGTGGGATGCGGCTGTCCTGACCCGCGAAAAGGCTGCCTCCGGTCACGCGACCGAAGGCAGCCGAATCGCCGTCAGGCCCGGTGCTGCGCCCCCCGCGGCAGGCGCGCCGCCGCCAGCAGGAGGAACGCCGCCGTGGCCGAGGCTCCCGTCAGCAGGGCCAGGGTGATGCGCGGGGCCACGGGAGTGGACTGCGCCGCCAGCATGACCACCACCGACAGGACCAGCCCCGTCGACAGCCCCGTGACCGTCCAGGCCGCGAAGGCGCGCTGGGGCGGTCGAGCGACCGTCGGGAGGATGTCCACCCACGGCGCCCGTTCCGCGCGGGCCACCAGGGCGGCGCGCACGCGCAGGGCCGAGGCCAGCGCCAGCCCCGCCCCCGCCGCCGTCAGCGGGGCGAGCCAGGACGAGGTCAGGGCCAGCGAGACCGCGACGGCGATCAGCGTGCCCCAGGCCGTGAGGACCGCCGCCGCCGCGCAGCGGCGGGAGGCCGGGCGGTCCTCCCCTGCCCGGACCGTGGCCAGGGCGGGGACGTACCAGACGCAGCCCGCGAGGGTGGTCGCGGCGCAGCCGAGGGCGAGGACGGAGTGGTGCATCACGGTCCCTTCCGGTCAGGCCGGTTCGAGTTCGGTACGGGCGTGCTCGGGGTGGTGGAGGTCGAACGCCGGGGACTCGGAGCGGATCCGGGGCAGGGTGTGGAAGTTGTGCCGGGGCGGCGGGCAGGACGTCGCCCACTCCAGCGAACGGCCGTACCCCCACGGGTCGTCGACCTCGACCTTCTTGCCGTACTTGGCGGTCTTCCAGATGTTGTAGAAGAACGGGAGGAAGGAGAGCCCGAGGATGAACGTGCCGATCGTCGAGACCATGTTGAGCGCGGTGAAGCCGTCGGCCGCGAGGTAGTCCGCGTACCGGCGCGGCATGCCCTCCACGCCCAGCCAGTGCTGGACGAGGAACGTGGTGTGGAAGCCGACCGTCAGGGTCCAGAAGGTGATCTTCCCGAGGCGTTCGTCGAGCATCTTGCCGGTGAACTTCGGCCACCAGAAGTGGAAGCCGGCGAACATCGCGTACACGACGGTGCCGAACAGCACGTAGTGGAAGTGGGCGACGACGAAGTACGTGTCCGAGACGTGGAAGTCCAGCGGAGGCGAGGCGAGCAGGACGCCCGTCAGACCGCCGAAGAGGAACGTCATCAGGAAGCCCGTCGTCCACAGCATCGGCGTCTCGAAGGACAGGGAGCCCTTCCACATCGTGCCGATCCAGTTGAAGAACTTCACGCCCGTCGGTACGGCGATCAGCATCGTCATGAAGGCGAAGAACGGGAGCAGCACGCCGCCCGTGACGTACATGTGGTGCGCCCAGACCGTGACCGACAGGCCCGCGATGGAGATCGTCGCGCCGATCAGCCCGATGTAGCCGAACATCGGCTTGCGGGCGAACACCGGGATGATCTCGGAGACGATGCCGAAGAACGGCAGCGCCAGGATGTACACCTCCGGATGGCCGAAGAACCAGAAGAGGTGCTGCCAGAGCAGCGGACCCCCGTTCGCCGGGTCGAAGATGCTCGAGCCGAAGCGGCGGTCCATCTCCAGCGCGAACAGGGCGGCGGCCAGCACGGGGAAGACCATCAGGATCAGCACGGCCGTGAGCAGCACGTTCCAGGTGAAGATCGGCAGCCGGAACATGGTCAGGCCGGGCGCGCGCATGCACAGGATCGTGGTGATGAAGTTGACCGCGCCCAGGATGCTGCCGAAGCCGGACAGCGCCACGCCCATGATCCACAGGTCGGCGCCGAGGCCCGGCGAGTGGGTGGCGTCGGACAGCGGTACGTACAGGAACCAGCCGAAGTCCGCCGCGCCGCCGGGGGTGAGGAAGCCGAGGGCGGCGATCGTGGAGCCGAACAGGAAGAGCCAGAAGGCGAGCATGTTCAGCCGGGGGAAGGCCACGTCCGGGGCGCCGATCTGCAGCGGCATGATCCAGTTGGCGAAGCCGGTGAACAGCGGCATCGCGAACATCAGCAGCATGATGCTGCCGTGCATGGTGAACGCCTGGTTGAACTGCTCGTTGGAGAGGATCTGCAGCCCCGGCCGGGCCAGCTCGGCGCGCATCGCGAGGGCCAGCACGCCGCCGACCAGGAAGAAGACGAAGGCCGCGATGAGGTAGAGCGTCCCGATCTGCTTGTGGTCGGTGGTGGTCAGCCACTCCACCCAGACCCGTGAGGGTTTCCTCGTGCGTCCCGTCGGGACGGGCACCGCCGCCTGGTCCCTGGGCACGTCAATTGTGGCCACCGGTCTGCATCCTCCATCGCTTCAACTACGGGGGTGCCGGGAGGACGCGCGCCCAAGGGAAAGCGGCACGCCTCCCGGCCCACCGTTGATCAAACGACGGGGGCGAGGACAGTCACAGAGTCGACAGAACCCGCGCCGGAGGGCCGGTCGGCCCTGCGGAAAGGCCCCGTCCGGTCCGCCCGGGGAGGGCCGGACGGGACGGGGCCGGGTCCGGCGCCCTCAAAGGCTCACCAGATCGCCTCGACCCACTCCGGGTGGTCGATGAACGGGTTGCGGTTGTGCTGGTAGGTGTCGTAGATCACCTGGTTGCGGCGCTCCTCCCAGGCGTCCGGCGGGTCCTGCTCGTTCCACTGCTTCAGCACGGACAGCCGGCCGTGGTACGGGGCGCTGCCGTTCGACGTGCTGTCGTTGGGCTCGAGGTTCGGGAAGCCGTCGCCGCCCTCGTAGCGCACCGCCATGTAGAGGATCATGCGGGCCACGTCGCCCTTGACCGCGTCGCGCGGCTCGAAGGAGTCGGAGTCGGTGAAGCTGCCGGGGGCGCCGGTCACGGGGGAGCCGCCGTTGTCGAAGTCCTTGTTGCCGCGGATGGAGTTGACCTGGACATCCTCGGCGCGCATGTGGTGCAGGTCGGTGCCGGGGCCGGTGGCGGTGCCGAAGTCGCCGTGCGACTTCGCCCAGACGTGCTCGCGGTTCCAGTCGCCGACGTTCCCGCCGTTGAGGGACTTGGCGCGGGACTTGCCCGAGTAGATCAGGAGCACGTTGGCGCTGTTGCCCGGGTCCTGGTCGGTGACCTTCAGGGCTTCCCAGAGGGCCGCGTACGACAGCTTGCTCTGGGGGCCGATGATCGTGTGCAGCGCGGACTTGAGACCGGTGCCGGTCTTGCCGACGGCGTTCTTGTAGTACGTCGAGTCGTAGTCGTCGTTCGCCGCCGCCGGTGACGCGTTCGCGGCGAGGGCCGTCAGCACGGCGGCGGTGGCGAGGGCGAGGGCCTTCCAGCGGCGGGGGGCGGGCAACTGCGTGTCGGGCATGTGGGGTGTCCGTTCTACGCGGGTTGATTGACCGGTACGACGAGCGTGGCATGCGCATGCAAACGAAGCGGTCAACGCCGGATGACGGTCGGGTCACGGCAAGATAGCGAAAGGGGAGCCGGTCCTCACGGACCGACTCCCCTCGTACAAACGGGCGAAGACTCAGCTCACGTCGGGCGCAACCAGCGCCGGCAGCTGCGCCTCGAACAGATCGCCGAACGTCACGGCCGGCAGGATGTGCCCCTGTGCCCGCGCGTCGGCCGCCAGGTCGCCGCCCCAGGTGGACGCGGCGATGCGCTGGTTGGGCGTGCCGTGGTGGCCGGCGCTGGTGAACGAGCAGTCGCCGACCTCGTAGAAGGACTGGCTCGACCCCAGGTAGCGCTCGGCGTTGAGCGCCTCGCCGCGCGCGTGGACCAGGAAGTACGTGCCGAACGCGTCCGCCATCAGCTCCGTGCGCCGGGTGGCCTCGGGGCCGGTGAGGTCGGTGTCCTCGTAGACGCCGGTCTCGAACTGGACGTGGTGGCCGAACTCGTGGGACATGATCGCCCGCGGCGCGTACTCGTCGAGGCCGACGGCCTGCATGCCGGTGAGGATGCCGTCACCCATGACGAGGGCGTCGCCGATCCCCTGGATCATCGGGTCGGGGTCGCCCTCGGCGGTGAACGCGAAGGCGTTGAAGGTGTAGATCGGGTTGTCCAGGCCCTGCGGCAGCGGCTCCATCAGCGCCATGATGGCGACGGCGACCGGCAGGTACTCCTCGTCGGTGTAGGTGTCGCCCTGCATCCAGGCGACGGTCCGCCCGACCTTGTACGGGTCCTTCATCGTGTCGTTCTTCATCGCCATCAGGTCGATGTCGCCGGACTCGATGTCCCAGAAGTTCCGCAGGTCACGGAAGGTGTGGGTGATCTCGTTCGAGTACTGGCCGGCCGTCCCGTACGAGTACGCGGCGTCGCGGTCGCCGAAGACCAGCGCGTCGTAGCTGGGGATGTCGAGGACGCCGTACAGCAGGATCACCAGGTACTGGGTGAGGGTGAGGCCCTCGAGCAGCTGGTCGCTGTAGGCGCCGAGAGCGGTGTTGGTGCAGACGTAGTCGTTCCCGTCGATCGCCGATTCGGCGGCCGCGTCGCGCAGCTCGGTCCACTCGGTGCCGATCGTGCCGGCGAGCTTGTCGGCGGCGGCGGTGTGCGGCTTGTAGTGGGCGATCAGGGTGTCGATCGCCTCCTGCGTACGCGGGTCGTCGGACCGGAGCAGCGACGGGTCGATGCCCGCCAGGTCACCGGCCTTGGCGGCGGCGACGGACGACTGGATCACGGCGGCGTCGGGTGCGGAGTCGGCGGCCTGGGCCGGGGCGGCGGAAAGGCCCAGGGCCGTCATCGCGCAGACGGTCAGCGCGCTCAGGAACGTCAGGGGTCTCTTCAACGTCTCTCCTCGATGAAGAACGGCCAACGGATCGCTGGTTACGGGCCGTTGACCGGCTGTACGACGCGGATTGATCTTGGCGTCGCGCGCCAATTCTGCCCACTGCGGGCCGAATGTAGATGTATCGAGAAGGTATCGGAACGGCAAAGGATCAGACGCCGGAGAGCCGGGCGGCACCCGGCGGCCACACCACGTCCACCTCGATGCCCAGCCCGCGCGCGTAGGCGACCAGATGCGCGGTGGCGTCGCGGGCCGTCGACCGCGAGCCGTCCCAGACGGCCAGCAACCGGCGGCAGGCGCCCACCAGTTGCTCGTCGGCGGTGATGTCGGGGACCGTCAGGGTGGGGTCGTACTCGATGAGCCGCACCTGGTCGGCGAGGAGCAGCGTCTCTCCCGCCGCGCCCGCGTCCCCGCTGCCGGGGGGCAGTGCGGGCAGCCGGTCGTACGCGGGCACCAGGGCGATGAGCCGCAACCCGGCGGCGCGCGCCGCCCGGCCGAAGGCGACCGACAGCCGGGAGCCGACCCGGGCCACGCCGTCGGTGGCCCGGGGGGTGAGGCCCTCCAGCCGGGTCCGGAGTTCGCCCTCCAGCAGCCGCAGCGACGGCGGGGTGAGATCCGCGTGTCCCACGATTCCGATCACGTGACCTACCTGTTCGGTGGGGTGTCCGTCCGCGTCACCCCGGCACCGGATCCCCACTCGGGGTGACCGGCGCGGACACCGTGACGCGATCCCGAGTGAAGCCGCGGGACATGGCGCGGCGACAGGGCCGGACGGCCGGGTCCCCGTGCCGACCGGCCCTGTCCGGCCCCCGTCACAAGGGCCGAGCGGTCCCCCAGGTGGGGTCGGTCGGTGGCCGGGACCGAGGGGTACGACCCTGCATGCTGGGCGGTGATCGAACCGCCGCCGGCCGCCGCCGGTGGCCGTACCCCGTGCCTGACCGGCGGCCACTCCCCCGTCACGGCCGCCGAACGGGGACGGCGTGCGGGGGCGTGTGCCGCGCGGTCCGATCGTCGCGTCCGGCCGCCCACCCCGGCCGGACGCCACAACCGTCCCGGTCCGGCGGGAGCCGGGCACACCGGCCCGGCCCGCTGGAGGGTGGGTGGGCGGCCCGCCGGCGGCGATCGGTGCGGTCGTCATCAA
>NZ_WEGJ01000027.1 GCF_009604385.1 Streptomyces smaragdinus | reverse complement strand
CGCGGTGGATCTGATGGCCGCCGCGGTCAACGCCGAGTACCAGCGGCCCTGGACGCCCGCCGGCTGGGCCGCGGACGGAGGACATCCCCGAGGACGACGACCCCGACCTCGACGACTCCGCCCTCTCCGGACACGACCTGATCGTCCGCGAGCTCGGGGCCACGGTGATAGAGGAGATCCCGCACAACTGACTCCTTCTCACGGCCCCCCAGGTGTCCTCCGTACGGCGTAGAGCGGCGGCGCGCGGGACCACGTAGGCTCGCAGTACCGGCGCGCAGCCGGACCGACGCAGTCGAAGGCAGGAGCGACCAGCCGTGTTTCCCGGTGGTGGGCAGCCCGATATGCAGCAGCTGCTGCAGCAGGCCCAGAAGATGCAGCAGGACCTCGTAGCCGCGCAGCAGGAGCTCGCCGAGACCCCCGTCGAGGGCAGCGCCGGCGGCGGCCTCGTCAAGGCCACGGTCACCGGATCCGGGGAGCTGAAGGCCCTGGTGATCGACCCGAAGGCCGTGGACCCCGAGGACACGGAGACGCTGGCCGACCTGGTCGTGGCCGCCGTGCGCGACGCGAACGCCGCGGCCCAGCAGCTGGCCCAGCAGAAGCTCGGCCCGCTCGCCCAGGGCCTCGGCGGCGGCCTCCCGGGCCTGCCGTTCTGAGAGCGGGGACATCCCGGACCCGCCGGACGTTTGTCAACCGGGACCGCCGGACACCGGGAAAACCCGCCGGTACCAACTAGCGTTGAGCCCCAGCCGTTTGAGCGAGGGCGTCACACCAGGGAGCAGCAGCCGTGTACGAAGGCGTCGTGCAGGACCTCATCGACGAACTGGGCAGACTGCCCGGCGTCGGTCCGAAGAGTGCGCAGCGCATCGCCTTCCACATCCTGCAGTCCGAGCCCGCGGACGTGCGCCGGCTGGCCCACGCCCTGACGGAGGTCAAGGAGAAGGTCCGGTTCTGCGCCGTCTGCGGCAACGTGGCGCAGGAGGAGCGGTGCCGGATCTGCGCCGACCCCCGCCGCGATCCCGCAGTGCTGTGCGTGGTCGAGGAGCCCAAGGACGTGGTGGCCGTCGAGCGCACCCGTGAGTTCCGCGGCCGGTATCACGTGCTCGGCGGGGCGATCAGCCCGATCGAGGGCGTGGGCCCGGACGACCTGCGGATACGGGAGCTGCTGGCCCGGCTCGCGGACGGCACCGTCACGGAGCTGATCCTGGCCACCGACCCGAATCTTGAGGGAGAAGCCACCGCCACCTATCTGGCCCGCATGGTCAAGCCCATGGGTCTGAAGGTGACGCGGCTGGCCAGCGGTCTTCCCGTGGGGGGAGACCTCGAATATGCCGACGAGGTCACGCTGGGGCGGGCCTTCGAAGGGAGGCGCTTGCTCGATGTCTGATGCCACACTCCACCAGTCCGACCAGGACCCCGACAGCTTCGCCGTGCAGATCGCCGACTCGGTCGAGAGTTTCATCGTCGCGGTGACCGAGGTCGCCAAGGGTGACGAGCCGGCGTCCGCGGTGCCGTTCCTGCTGCTGGAGGTCTCGCAGCTGCTGCTGGCCGGCGGCCGGCTGGGGGCGCACGAGGACTTCGTACCGGACGAGCGCTACGAGCCGGACACCGGCCCTGAGCCGGATCTGGACGAGCTGCGGGAGCGGTTCGCGCAGCTGCTGAAGCCGGTCGACGTCTACTCCGAGGTCTTCGACCCGTACGAGCCGCGCAAGGCGCCGGTGGCCTCCCGGATCTCCGACGACCTCGCCGACATCGTCACCGATCTGCGGCACGGGCTGGCGCACTACCGGGAGGGCCGGGTCAGCGAGGCGCTGTGGTGGTGGCAGTTCTCGTACCTGTCGAACTGGGGGACGACCGCCAGTGCGGCCCTGCGGGCGCTGCAGTCGCTGGTCGCGCACGTCCGGCTGGACCAGCCGCTCGGCGAGCTCGACGGCCTCGACACGGACACCGACGCCTCGCTGGACGACGGTGAGCTGGAGGAGGAGGCGGGCCGGGTGATGGTCGCGGAGATCGCCGAGCCGCTGGGGCTGCGTACGGTCTGAGGTCGCCCGGTCGTGTGACGTCGCCCACCTTCTTGTGTGCGTGTCTCACCTGGTGGGAAGGGAGCGCTGCTGAGCCGATCCAGCGCTCACGGCGTCAGTAGACTGAGCCGACCGACCCGACCTTTGCTAGGAGCGCACGTGGGCCTTGTCGTGCAGAAGTACGGCGGCTCGTCCGTCGCGGATGCCGACGGCATCAAGCGCGTCGCCAAGCGGATCGTGGAAGCCAAGAAGAACGGCCACCAGGTGGTCGTCGTGGTCTCCGCGATGGGCGATACGACGGACGAGCTGATCGATCTCGCCAAGAAGGTATCCCCGATCCCCGCCGGCCGTGAGTTCGACATGCTGCTGACCGCCGGGGAGCGGATCTCCATGGCCCTGCTGGCCATGGCGATCAAGAACCTCGGCCATGACGCACTCTCCTTCACCGGCAGCCAGGCCGGCGTGATCACCGACTCCGTGCACAACAAGGCGCGGATCATCGACGTCACCCCGGGCCGGATCCAGGAGGCCGTCGACAAGGGGGCGGTCGCGATCGTGGCCGGCTTCCAGGGCGTGTCGCAGTCGACGAAGGACATCACCACGCTCGGCCGCGGCGGCTCCGACACCACCGCGGTGGCGCTGGCCGTCGCGCTGAACGCCGAGGTCTGCGAGATCTACACGGACGTCGACGGGGTCTTCACCGCCGACCCGCGGGTCGTGAAGAAGGCCCGCAAGATCGACGAGATCCCGTTCGAGGACATGCTCGAGCTGGCCACCAGCGGTACGAAGGTGCTGCTGGGCCGCTGCGTGGAGTACGCCCGCCGCTACAACATGCCCATCCACGTCCGCTCCTCCTTCTCGGGGCACCAGGGCACGTGGGTGCGCAACAGGTCCGAAGGAGAAGAAGCAGGCATGGAACAGGCGATCATCTCCGGGGTGGCGCACGACACGGCCGAGGCGAAGATCACGGTCGTCGGCGTGCCCGACAAGCCGGGCGAGGCGGCGATGATCTTCCGCGCGATCGCGGACGCGGAGATCAACATCGACATGGTGGTGCAGAACGTCTCCGCCGCCGCCACGGGTCTGACGGACATCTCCTTCACGCTGCCGAAGACGGACGGCCACCGGGCGATGGAGGCGCTGACGAAGGCGCAGCCGGGCATCGGCTTCGAGTCGCTGCGCTACGACGACCAGATCGCGAAGATCTCCCTGGTCGGCGCGGGCATGCGGACGAACCCGGGTGTGACGGCGACCTTCTTCGAGGCGCTGTCGAACGCCGCGGTGAATATCGAGCTGATCTCGACGTCCGAGATCCGGATCTCGGTGGTCACGCGCGAGGACGAGGTCAAGGACGCGGTGCGCGCGGTGCACACGGCGTTCGGGCTGGACAGCGAGAGCGACGAGGCCGTGGTGTACGGGGGCACCGGCCGCTGACGCGACGACGCCGAGGGGTCCGGGACGTACGTTCCGGGCCCCTTTCGCCGTTCCCGGGGCCGGGCGGTCTTCGCGCGAGGAAACGGATCAAGGATCTCCGGAACCAAACAATCCGTATCGGATTGCCGAAACTTGACCGGTGATGATGTCTGGTTGCTGGGTGATTGCCCGTGATCTCCCGCCATATGTGTGGGAGATGTGATGGAAATGTTGGACTAGACAACTTGTAGTCGGCATATGTTTCGACCGACGATGCAGTCCCTGTCCCGGCCGCAACCGACGCGTCGGCGGGGACGTCTTTGACTGTGCCCAGCGAAGGCGGTCGTCGGATCACTGGGGGCGGAAAGAATTGGGTCGCATGAGGGTGAGGTACGCCGCGCCGAGATTGGTGCCCGGCACGTACAACCCTGCCGGGGCGGAGTGCGTCCAACAGGCGTGGCAGAAGCATTCTCTATCGCGACCCTCCCGGACCGCCCCGGGCTGCGCCCGCGGCGCCGTCCGCGCGTCCTCGAGGGCATGCCGGTGATCGCGCCCTGGCCCGCGGGCTCGGCCGCGGCGGCTCCGGCGAGCACGGCGGCCGTGGATGCGGATGCCGCGGCGGAGGGCACCACGGTCGACCATCTGACCGAGACCTACCGGCTGCACTACCGGTCGCTGCTGGGCCTGGCCGCCCTGCTCCTGGACGACACCGCCTCGTGCGAGGACGTCGTGCAGGAGGCGTTCATCCGCGTACACTCCGCCCGCAAGCGGGTGCGGGAGCCGGAGAAGACCCTCGCCTACCTGCGGCAGACCGTAGTCAATCTCTCCCGCTCGGCGCTGCGCCGCCGGATCATCGGGCTGAAGCTCCTCTCGAAGCCGATGCCCGACATGGCGAGCGCCGAGGAGGGGGCGTACGAGCAGCTGGAGCGGGACCAATTGATCAAGGCGATGCGCGGGTTGCAGCGCCGGCAGCGTGAGGTTCTGTCGCTGCGGTACTTCGCGGACATGACCGAGGCCCAGGTCGCCGAGGCGCTCGGCATCTCCCTGGGCTCGGTGAAGGCGTACGGATCACGGGGGATAGCGGCGCTGCGAGTCGCGATGGGAGCCCCGGCATCATGAGTGAGCGCAAGAAACCGGACATCCCCGGGTATGGGGACGGGTCGAACGCCTTCGCCCCCGATTCCTCCGGGGCCGGGCAGTCGTCCGCCTGGCGGGACCAGCTCTTCGCGTCCGCGCCCCGCTCCGGGGAGGACGAGGACACCGCGGCGCTGGTCACGCTGACCGGCCTTCCCGCCGGGGGCGAGGAGGACGCGCTGCGTGCCCTGCTGCACGGCGCGGTGGACGATCTGGCGCCCCGGGAGGGCGTCCTGGACCATCTGCGCTACGCCGTACCCGCGCGGCGGGCCCGGCGGCGGCAGCTGATGGTGGGCGCCGCGGCGCTGCTGGTGCTGGCGGTCGCCTCGGTGCCCGCGCTGCTGCGCACCGGCGGGATCGGCGGCGACGGCGGCCGGCCGCTGGCGGTGGCCAGCAGCCCCGCGACGCCGGAGAGCGGCGAGAGCCCCGACGGCGGGACCTCCGGCGAGGTCGGCGGCGGGGACTCCACGCACGGCGGCGGCGAACAGGGCGAGGCCACCCAGGGCCCCCACGACGGCACCGACGGCACCGGCTCGGGCGGCGGCCCGAACGGTACGAAGCCGGTCTCCGCCCCGCCCTGCAAGGCCGGCGACCTCGTCGAGGAGAGCGCCACGACGTCCCCGCCGGACAGCCGGGGGAACGTCACCGGCCAGATCAAGATGGCGAACGCCTCCTCCGCCCCCTGCTCCGTCGCGGGCGCCGGCAGCGTACGGACCGTCGCGGCTGACGCGAGGATCGACACGGCGCAGCACACGGACGGCGACGTCGCCTCCGGCCTGCTGCCCGCCGTGGCGCCGGAGCCGGAGCCGATCACGCTGGCCGCCGGCGAGGCGTACGTGCTGGCCTTTGCCTTCGTCCCCGCCCCCGAGGCCGCCGAGACCTGCCCGGCGACGGGCCCCGACACCCCCGCCCCGGGCCCGACGGAGGGGACGGACACCAACACCCCGACCGGCGATACCGGCGAGGTGCTGTCGAACACCACCACGCAGCTGATGGTCACCGACACGGGCGGCGCGAACGACGGCACCCCGCCGCCGCCCGAGACCACCGAGGTCGCGATCACGCACACCCCGGAGGGCGGCGGCCGGACCGCGACGGTGACGGTCCCGGCCACCTGCGCCGGCACGGTGTTCTACACCCCGCCGCTGGAGGGGTGAGGTCCACCACCCACCCGCCGGCGGGGTACGGCCGCGTACCGCGGTCGCGGACGCGCCGGGGACCGGGCCGCGGACCCGCCGGGACCTCACCCGCCGGGTCCGATCCCGCCGCCGCCCGGGGGGTGTGCGGACCCGCGCGTGCCGCGCGTCGTACCTTTGATGCGTGTACCGGTTCCTGGCCACCCCGCGCTGGTGGGCGATCAACGTCTTCGCCCTGCTCGCCATCCCCTTCTGCTTTTTCATGGGCAGCTGGCAGCTCGGCCGGTTCGAGGACCGCGTCGACACCCACCACCAGCAGGAACAGGCCCTGGACCCGGCCGACCGCACGGCCCGGCCGCTGGCCGCGCTGCTGCCCGTGGACAAGAACACCTCCGGCGCCGAGGCCACCGCGACCGGCCGCTGGGACACCCAGCTCCTGGTCCCCGACCGCGACCTCGACGGCCGGCGCGGCTACTACGTCCTGACGCTGCTGCGCACCGACGGCCCCGGCGGCAAGGCCCTGCCCGTCGTCCGCGGCTGGCTGCCCGGCGACGCCGACCCCGGCAAGGTCCCGGCTCCGGCGTCCGGCGACGTCACCGTGACCGGGGCCCTGCAGGCCTCGGAGAGCCAGGGCGCCCCCGGGGTCGACGCGGACGGCGGACTCCCCGAGGGCAGCATCGGCATGATCAGCGCCGCCTCGCTGATCAACATCGTCGACTACCCGGTGTACGACGCCTGGATCACCCTCACCACGCCCGACCGGGGTATGACGGCCGTCCCGCCCGCCGCCGC
Organism: Streptomyces smaragdinus; assembly: GCF_009604385.1. Classification (GTDB taxonomy): domain Bacteria; phylum Actinomycetota; class Actinomycetes; order Streptomycetales; family Streptomycetaceae; genus Streptomyces; species Streptomyces smaragdinus. The sequence continues at coordinate 84,043 of NZ_WEGJ01000027.1, read as the reverse complement.
GCAGGGCACCGGCCTCGACCTGAAGGCGTTCCAGAACCTCGGGTACACGGCGGAGTGGTTCGTCTTCGCCGGCTTCGTGGTGTTCATGTGGTACCGCTTCTTCCGTCGCGAACTGGAGCTGGCACGGGACGTGGCGCTGGGACTCACCCCTGACGAGGCGGACCCAGATGACGAAGCGCGAAGTCGAGCTCCAGCCGCAACTGCTTGATCCGCTCCTCCACCACCAGCGAGCCGTGCCCCGCGTCGTACCGGTACACCTCGTGCGGGTGCGCGCGCTCCTCGAGCCGGTGCACGTAGTTCTCGACCTGACGGATCGGGCACCGCGGGTCGTTCACCCCCGCCGAGATGTACACCGGCGCCTTCACCCGGTCCACGTACGTCAGCGGTGACGAGGCGGCGAAGCGCTCCGGGACCTCCTCCGGCGTCCCGCCGAGCAGCGTGCGGTCCATCGCCTTCAGCGCCTCCATCTCGTCGTGGTACGCCGTGACGTAGTCCGCCACCGGCACCGCGGCCAGCCCCAGCGTCCAGTCCTCCGGCTGCGTCCCGAGTCCCAGCAGCGTCAGATACCCGCCCCACGACCCGCCGGAGAGCACCAGCCGCGCCGGGTCCGCCAGCCCCGAGGAGACCGCCCACTCCCGCACCGCGGCGATGTCCTCCAGCTCGATCAGCCCCACCCGGTGCTTGAGCGCGTCCGTCCACTCCCGCCCGTACCCCGTGGACCCGCGGTAGTTGACCCGCACCACGGCGAACCCGTGGTCCACCCAGGCCGCCGGGCCCGCCGCGAACGCGTCCGAGTCGTGCCACGTCGGGCCGCCGTGGATCTCGAAGACCGTCGGGAACGGCCCCGTCCCGGCCGGCCGCTGCACCAGCGCGTGCACCGTCCCGCCCGGACCCTCCACCCAGGCGTCCTCCACCGGCACCGACGCCGGCGGCAGCATCCCCGGCGCCTGCAGCACGACCTCGTCCCGCGTGTTGCGCACCACCGGCGGCTCGGCGGCCGACGACCACAGGAACTCCACCGTCCCGTCGGGCCGCGCCGACGCTCCCCCCACCGTCCCCGGCGGCGTCTCCAGCCGCGTCAGCTCCCCCGCCGCCAGGTCGTACCGCCACAGCTCGCTGCGCGCCTGATACATGTGCACGACCAGCAGCGCGGAGCCGTCCGGGCACCACTCGGCGGACACGTCCCCCGGCAGGTCCAGCCGCAGATCCGTGAACTCCCCCGCGACCGGGTCCCAGATCGCCGGCTCCCACCGCCCCCGCCGCTGATGCCCGACCAGCAGCCGGGCGTCCCCCGCGACCGGGGCGAAGCCCAGCACCTCCAGCCCCAGCTCCTTCTCCCCGCCCTCCGTGTCGTCCAACTCGGCCACGACGGAGCCGTCGAGCCGCAGCACCCGCAGCGCGGAGTGCATCGCATCCCCGTGCTCCGTGTGCTCGATCGCCAGCAGCGTCCCGTCGCGCGACAGGTCGCCGACGCCCGCCGACTCCCGGTGCCGGTACACCACCGAGGGCTCGCCCCCCGGCCGTACGACGTGGATCGTCGTCCCGTCCTCGTCCGTCGAGCGGCCGATCACCGCCGTCCCGTCCCGGCCCAGGGCCAGCCCCGCAGGATACGCGGGCTCGATGCCGGGCGCCGCGGGCTGGTCCTGACCCACCAGCGCGTCGGCGAAGGGCTGGCGCCGCCACACCCCGAACTCGTCCCCGTCGGTGTCGGAGAACCACCAGATCCATTCGCCGTCCGGCGTCAGCGTGCCGTCCGTCGTGCCGTTCGGCCGGTCCGTGACCTGGCGCTTCTCTCCCGTCGAACGGTCCCATGCGTACAGCTCGAACGTCCCCGTCACGTTCGACACGTACAACGACCGGTCCGGCGCGTCCTCGGCCCAGTCGGGCAGGCTGACGCGCGGCGCCCGGAACCGCTTCTCCCAGTCGGGGGTGCTCTCGGTGGACTCAGTGCTCTGGCTCATGACGCCATTGTGCTGTGACGGCCCGACATTCCGGGGGCCGGTGGTGTTCGCCTGTGGATAACCCGGGTGACGCTCTTCTGCGGGTGAATCTCCGGCCGTGCGCTGACCTGCGGGATTGCCGAATCCGTCGTATCATCCGGCGCCGCGGCCCCAGCTGCCCCGTCCCGTCGGCACCGTGGCCGCCGTCCCCGTCCCCCGGCGGGGTCGCGTAATAGGCCGGATGCCGCATCGCCTGTCATACATGCCGGTGGTATGGACCCGCTCCCCGGGAGTCGATGAGGCGTACTCCCGGGATGCGCTGACAGCCTGCCGGGGTGAGAATGCGCCCTATTGCCCGCTTAGTACGCAAAGCGCGTCGGCTGAAAGCCGCCGCGCTCGCCGCCGTCGTCACGTTCTCGGCCGTCCCAGCCATCCTGCTGGGCCCAGCCGCCGAGCCGGCCGCCGCGGCGCCTCTGCCGGGTGGGCTGGGGCCGTGTATTCCGGGCAGTTGCCCCTCACCGTTCCCGCCGGTCGGCGGCACCATCCAGGGCCGTGACAACGCCGTCAACATCTTCGTCGGCAACGACTTCCTGGTGCGTGGCGCGGCCGCGGAGGCCGAGGGCAGGGTCGTCGTCCTCAACAACTTCGACATGAACAAGGCCACCGGCGTCAGCGAGATCTACAACCTCGGTGAGGTCGGAGCCGGCTCCATGGTCCCCCCGCCGATCGGCTCCGACTGGCTGACCACCGGCGGCAACATCTCCATCGCCGCCAACCAGCGGCTGCTCGCCGAGGACGGCGTCGTACGGTACGCGGGCGCGCTCACCGGACCCGGCCAGGTGCTCGCCACCACGGTCCACGACCCCGCCGCCGCGAACCCGTACATCCCCCTGCGGGACCAGCTGACCGACGCGAGCCAGTGTTACGCCCGGGTGGACGGCGCGCCGCGGCCCCCGACGGGGACGGCGGTCAATCAGGGCTACCAGACGCTGTTCACCGGTGACGGCACGTCGATGCTCCAGATCTTCAACATCGACTTCGACATCGCCGCGGCCGGCGGCGGCCAGCAGGGCATCACCTTCGAGAACATCCCGCCGGGCGCGACGATCCTGGTCAACGTCTTCGGCGCCACCCGGACGATCAACTCCTACAGCGGCTCGCTCGTGGACCCGCCCGGCCCGTCCTCCGACCCGCTGAACGCCTACCGCGAGAAACTGCTGTGGAACTTCCCCGACGCCACCGCGGTGAACATCGCCGGTACGGGACAGTTCCAGGGCAGCGTCCTGTCCGGCGCGCAGGCGTCAATGACGACGGTGACGGCACCGGGCTTCAACGGCCGTATGCTCGCGACCGGTTCACTCACCCACACCAACTCGCCCACGGGCGGCGGCGGCCAGGAGTTCCACGCCTATCCCTTCACCGGCGACCTCCCCGACTGCGCGGCCCCCGTGACCACGGGCGACGTCAGCGTCCTGAAGCTGGACGCGGACACCCGCGAGCCGCTGGCCGGCGCACAGTTCCAGCTCTGGGAGGAGACCAACGGCGTCGCGGGCCTGCAGACGTCGGGCGCCACCCCGGACACCCCGGTCGGCACCCCCTGTACGACGGGTCCCGACGGCCTCTGCTCGCGCAACGTCGAGGTCGGCACGTACTACTGGGAGGAGACGGCTCCGCCGCCGGGCTACGACCTGCCGGATCCGGCGGTCTTCGGCCCGCTGGTGCTGACGGAGGACAACGCGTCGCAGGGGGTCCGGGTCGAGGCGCTCGACACGGCGACCACGGGTGACGTGCGGGTCGTGAAGCGGGACGCGGAGACGGGGGACGTGCTGGAGGGCGCGGAGTTCCAGTTGTGGGAGGAGACGAACGGGGTTCCGGGGCTGCAGACGTCGGGGGCGAATGCGGATACGCCGGTGGGCTCTCCGTGTACGACGGGTGTGGACGGGATCTGTTCGGCGACGGTGGGGCTGGGGACGTACTACTGGGAGGAGACGGCTCCGCCGCCGGGCTTCGACCTGCCGGATCCGTCGGTGTTCGGCCCGCTGATTCTGACCTCGGACAACGCGTCCGTGGGGGAGTCGGTCGACGCTCTTGACGTGGCTACGACAGGCAACGTGACGGTCGTGAAGCGGGATCTCGCGAACGGGGACACCCTCGCCGACGCCGTCTTCCAGCTGTGGCAGGAGACGAACGGGACGCCGGGGCTGCAGACGTCGGGCGCCGATCCGGACACTCCGGTCGGTGGGCCGTGTACGACGGGTCCCGACGGCGTCTGCTCGGAGAACGTGGGGCTGGGCACGTACTACTGGGAGGAGACGTCGGCCCCGCCGGGCTTCGACCTGCCGGATCCGGCGATCTTCGGTCCGCTGGAGTTGACCTCCGAGAACGCTTCCGCGGGTGTGTCGGTCGACGCCTTCGACGCGGCGACCACGGGTGACGTGCGGGTCGTGAAGCGGGACGCGGAGACGGGGGACGTGCTGGAGGGCGCGGAGTTCCAGTTGTGGGAGGAGACGAACGGGGTTCCCGGGCTGCAGACTTCGGGGGCCGATCCGGACACTCCTGTCGGTGGGCCGTGTACGACGGGTGTGGACGGGATCTGTTCGGCGACGGTGGGGCTGGGGACGTACTACTGGGAGGAGACGGCTCCGCCGCCGGGCTTCGACCTGCCGGATCCGTCGGTGTTCGGCCCGCTGATTCTGACCTCGGACAACGCGTCCGTGGGGGAGTCGGTCGACGCCTTGGACACGCGGACTACGGGCAACATCACGGTGGTCAAGCGGGATGCCGCGACGGGTGACCCGCTCGACGGCGCCGTCTTCCAGCTGTGGCAGGAGACCAACGGCATCCCCGGCCTGCAGACCACCGGCGGGAACCCGGACACGGAGGTCGGTGGTCCCTGTACGACGGGTGCGGACGGCATCTGCACGGCCAACGTCGGTCTCGGCACGTACTACTGGGAGGAGACGTCGGCCCCGCCCGGCTTCGACCTGCCGGACCCGGCGATCTTCGGTCCGCTGGACCTGACGTCGGAGAACGCCTCCACGGGCGTGTCGATCGACGTCGACGACGCTCGCACCATGGGCGATGTCACGGTCGTCAAGAAGGACGCGGCGACCGGAGACACCCTGGCGGGTGCGGTGTTCCAGTTGTGGCAGGAGACGAACGGGATTCCCGGTCTGCAGACCGACGGCGCGACCCCGGATACCGAGGTCGGTACGCCGTGTACGACGGGTACGGACGGTATCTGCACGGCGAATGTCGGTCTGGGGACGTATTACTGGGAGGAGACGGCGGCTCCGGAGGGCTTCGACCTGCCGGATCCCGCGGTGTTCGGTCCGCTGGACCTGACCTCCGAGAACGCGTCCGCCGGTGTGTCGGTCGATGCGCTCGATGCCCGCACCATGGGTGACGTCACGGTGGCGAAGCGGGACGCGGAGACGGGGGGCGTGCTCGAGGGTGCGGTGTTCCAGTTGTGGGAGGAGACCAACGGGATTCCTGGTCTGCAGACCACTGGTGTCGATGCCGATACTCCGGTGGGTTCTCCCTGTACGACGGGTGCGGACGGCATCTGCACGGCCAACGTCGGTCTCGGCACGTACTACTGGGAGGAGACGACGGCTCCGCCGGGCTTCGACCTGCCGGACCCGGCGATCTTCGGTCCGCTGGAGCTGACCTCCGAGAACGCTTCCGCCGGTGTGTCGATCGATGTGAATGACTCCCGCACGTTGGGCGATGTCTCGGTGGTGAAGCGGGACGCCGACAACAACGATCCTCTTGCCGACGCCGTCTTCCAGCTGTGGCAGGAGACCAACGGCATCCCCGGTCTGCAGACCGACGGCGCCACCCCGGACACTCCCGTCGGCGGACCCTGCACGACGGGTACGGACGGTACGTGCTCGGCGAATGTCGGTCTGGGGACGTATTACTGGGAGGAGACGGCGGCTCCGCCCGGCTTCGATCTCCCTGACCCCGCGGTGTTCGGTCCGCTGGAGCTGACCGCCGAGAACGCATCTGTGGGCGTGTCCGTCGACGCGCTGGACTCGCGCACCATGGGTGACGTCACGGTCGTGAAGCGGGACGCGGACACGGGTGACACCCTGGCCGGCGCGGTGTTCCAGTTGTGGCAGGAGACGAACGGGATTCCTGGTCTGCAGACCACTGGTGTCGATGCGGACACTCCGGTGGGCTCTGCCTGTACGACGGGTACGGACGGCATCTGTACGGCCAACGTCGGTCTGGGCACGTACTACTGGGAGGAGACGGCGGCTCCGGAGGGCTTCGACCTGCCGGATCCCGCGGTGTTCGGTCCGTTGGAGCTGACCTCCGAGAATGCCTCTGTGGGCGTGTCCGTCGACGCGCTGGACTCGCGCACCATGGGTGACGTCACGGTGGTGAAGCGGGACGCGGATACGGACGATCCGCTTGAGGGCGCGGTGTTCCAGCTGTGGCAGGAGACGAACGGGATTCCTGGTTTGCAGACCACTGGTGTCGATGCTGATACTCCGGTGGGTTCTGCCTGTCCGACGGGTACGGACGGCGTCTGCACGGCGAATGTCGGTCTCGGCACGTACTACTGGGAGGAGACGGCGGCCCCGCCGGGCTTCGACCTTCCTGACCCTGCTGTCTTCGGTCCGCTGGAGCTGACTGCCGACAACGCCTCCGTGGGCGTGTCCGTCGATGCGCTCGACTCGCGCACCATGGGTGACGTCACGGTGGTGAAGAGGGATGCCGAGACCGGCGGGACGCTTGAGGGTGCGGTGTTCCAGCTGTGGCAGGAGACCAACGGTATTCCCGGCCTGCAGACCGATGGGGCTGACCCGGACACGGCGGTCGGGACACCGTGCACGACGGGCACGGACGGCGTTTGCACGGCGAACGTTGGCCTGGGGACGTACTACTGGGAGGAGACGGCGGCTCCGCCGGGCTTCGACCTGCCGGACCCGGCGATCTTCGGTCCGCTGGAGCTGACGTCGGAGAACGCGTCCCAGGGCGTGTCGATCGACGTGAACGATTCCCGCACGTTGGGCGATGTCTCGGTGGTGAAGCGGGACGCGGACACGAATGACCCGCTTGAGGGTGCGGTGTTCCAGTTGTGGCAGGAGACGAACGACATTCCCGGTCTGCAGACCACGGGTGCGACTCCGGATACGCCGATCGGCGGCCCCTGCACGACGGGCACGGACGGTACCTGCTCGGCCAATGTGGGGCTGGGGACGTACTACTGGGAGGAGACGGCGGCTCCGGAGGGCTTCGACCTGCCGGATCCCGCTGTTTTCGGTCCGCTGGAGCTGACTGCCGACAACGCTTCTGCGGGCGTGACCACTGATGCCCTGGACTCCCGGACCATGGGTGACGTCTCGGTGGTGAAGAAGGATGCCGAGACCGGCGGGACGCTTGAGGGTGCGGTGTTCCAGCTGTGGCAGGAGACGAACGGGATTCCCGGTCTGCAGACCACCGGCGCGACCCCGGATACCGAGGTCGGTACGCCGTGTACGACGGGCACGGATGGTGTGTGCTCGGCCAATGTGGGTCTCGGTACCTATTACTGGGAGGAGACGGCGGCTCCGCCGGGCTTCGATCTGCCGGACCCGGCGATCTTCGGTCCGCTGGAGCTGACGTCGGAGAACGCTTCTACGGGTGTGTCGATCGACGTGAACGATTCCCGCACGTTGGGCGATGTCTCGGTGGTGAAGCGGGACGCGGACACCAATGACCCGCTTGAGGGTGCGGTGTTCCAGTTGTGGCAGGAGACCAACGACATTCCCGGTCTGCAGACCACGGGTGCGACCCCGGACACTCCGATCGGCGGCCCCTGCACGACGGGTACGGACGGGACGTGCTCGGCGAACGTGGGCTTGGGTACGTACTACTGGGAGGAGACGACGGCTCCGCCGGGCTTCGACCTGCCTGATCCTGCGGTCTTCGGTCCGCTGGAGCTGACCTCCGAGAACGCGTCCCAGGGCGTGTCCGTCGATGCGCTCGACTCGCGCACCATGGGCGATGTCTCGGTGGTGAAGCGGGACGTGGACACGAATGACCCGCTTGAGGGTGCGGTGTTCCAGCTGTGGCAGGAGACGAACGGGATTCCCGGCCTGCAGACTGATGGCGCCGACCCGGACACCGCCGTCGGTACCCCCTGTACGACCGGCGTGGACGGACTCTGTACGGCCAACGTGGGTCTGGGGACGTACTACTGGGAGGAGACGGCGGCCCCCGAGGGCTTCGACCTTCCCGATCCCGCTGTCTTCGGTCCGCTGGAGCTGACCTCCGAGAACGCCTCCGCGGGTGTGTCGGTCGACGCCCTGGACGCCCGGACCACGGGCGATGTCTCGGTCGTCAAGAAGGATGCCGACACCGGCGCCCTCCTCGCCGGCGCGGAGTTCCAGCTGTGGCAGGAGACCAACGGCGTTCCCGGTCTGCAGACCGATGGCACTGACCCGGATACTCCGGTCGGTACGCCGTGTACGACCGGTGCGGACGGTGTCTGCTCGGCCAATGTGGGTCTGGGCACGTACTACTGGGAGGAGACCGCCGCCCCCACGGGCTACGACCTCCCGGAACCTGCCGTGTTCGGTCCGCTGGAGCTGACCTCCGAGAACGCCTCCGAGGGTGTGTCCGTCGACGCCTTGGACACCCGTACGACCGGTGGTGTCACGGTGGTCAAGAAGGACGCCGCGACGGGCGAGACCCTTGCCGGCGCGGTGTTCCAGCTGTGGGAGGAGACGAACGGCGTCGAGGGGCTGCAGACCGACGGTCCGGATCCGGACACGGCGGTCGGTGATCCCTGTACGACGGGTACGGACGGTGTCTGCTCCAGCATCGTGGAGCCCGGTACCTACTACTGGCAGGAGACGACGGCTCCGCCGGGCTTCGATCTGCCGGATCCTGCCGTCTTCGGCCCGCTGGTCGTGACGCCGGAGAATGCCACCGAGGGTGTGTCGGTCGACGCCTTGGACGCCCGGACCATGGGTGACGTCACGGTCGTGAAGAAGGATGCCGAGACGGGTGGCACGCTTGAGGGTGCGGTGTTCCAGCTGTGGCAGGAGACGAACGGCGTCGAGGGTCTTCAGACCGATGGGGCTGACCCGGACACTGCGGTCGGTACGCCGTGTACGACGGGTACGGACGGTGTCTGTACGGTCAACGTTGGCCTGGGCACGTACTACTGGGAGGAGACGACGGCTCCGCCGGGCTTCGACCTGCCGGATCCGGCGATCTTCGGTCCCCTGGAGCTGACCTCCGAGAACGCTTCCGCGGGTGTGTCGATCGATGTGAATGACTCCCGCACGTTGGGCGATGTCTCGGTGGTGAAGCGGGACGCGGACACGAATGACCCGCTTGAGGGTGCGGTGTTCCAGCTGTGGCAGGAGACCAACGAGATTCCCGGTCTGCAGACGGATGGGGCTGCGCCGGACACTCCGATCGGCGGCCCCTGCACGACGGGCACAGACGGCACGTGCTCGGCGAACGTGGGCTTGGGTACGTACTACTGGGAGGAGACGACGGCTCCGCCGGGCTTCGATCTGCCGGATCCCGCTGTCTTCGGTCCGTTGGAGCTGACCGCCGAGAACGCGTCCCAGGGCGTGTCCGTCGATGCGCTCGACTCGCGCACCATGGGTGATGTCACGGTGGTTAAGCGGGACGCGGCGACTGGTGACCCGCTTGAGGGCGCGGTGTTCCAGCTGTGGCAGGAGACCAACGGTGTCGAGGGTCTTCAGACCGACGGTGCCGACCCGGACACTGCGGTCGGTACGCCGTGTACGACCGGTACGGACGGTGTCTGTACGGCCAACGTGGGTCTCGGTACGTACTACTGGGAAGAGACCGCAGCGCCCAGCGGCTTCGACCTGCCGGATCCCGCTGTCTTCGGTCCGTTGCAGCTGACCGCCGAGAACGCCACCGAAGGTGTGACGGTCGACGCGAACGACACCCGTACGACCGGTGGCGTGACCGTGGTGAAGCGGGACGAGGCGACCGGTGAGACGCTCGCCGGCGCGGTGTTCCAGCTGTGGGAGGAGACGAACGGGATCGAGGGTCTGCAGACCGATGGTGTCGATCCGGACACCCAGGTGGGCACTCCCTGTACGACGGGTACGGACGGTGTCTGTACGGCCGATGTGGGGCTCGGTACGTACTACTGGGAGGAGACCGCGGCCCCGGAGGGCTTTGACCTGCCGGATCCCGCGGTGTTCGGGCCCCTGGTCCTGACCTCCGAGAACGAGTCCCAGGGCGTGACCGTCGACGCGTTCGACTCGCGCACCATGGGTGACGTCACGGTGGTGAAGCGGGACGCGGATACGAACGATCCGCTTGAGGGCGCTGTGTTCCAGTTGTGGGAGGAGACGAACGGCGTCGAGGGGCTGCAGACCGATGGTCCGGATCCGGACACTGCGGTCGGTACGCCGTGTACGACGGGTACGGACGGTGTCTGTACGGCCAACGTGGGGCTCGGTACGTACTACTGGGAGGAGACCGCGGCTCCCGAAGGCTTCGACCTGCCCGATCCCGCGGTGTTCGGGCCGCTGGAGCTGACGTCGGAGAACGCCACCGAGGGTGTGTCCGTCGACGCACTCGACTCGCGCACCATGGGTGATGTCACGGTCGTGAAGAAGGACGCCGAGACCGGTGCCCTCCTCGCCGGCGCGGTGTTCCAGTTGTGGCAGGAGACGAACGGCGTCGAGGGTCTGCAGACGGATGGTGCTGATGCGGACACCGCGGTCGGTACGCCGTGTACGACGGGTACGGACGGTGTCTGTACGGCCAACGTGGGGCTCGGCACGTACTACTGGGAGGAGACGGCCGCTCCCGAGGGCTATGACCTGCCGGAGCCCGCGGTGTTCGGTCCGCTCGAGCTGACCTCCGAGAACGCCTCCCAGGGCGTGTCCGTCGACGCCTTGGACACGCGGACGACCGGTGGCGTGACGGTGGTGAAGCGGGACGAAGCGACTGGTGAACCCCTTGCCGGCGCGGTGTTCCAGCTGTGGGAGGAGACCAACGGCGTCGAGGGTCTGCAGACCGGCGGCGCCGACCCGGACACGCCGGTCGGTGACCCCTGTACGACCGGTACGGACGGTGTCTGCTCCAGCGTCGTGGAGCCCGGTACGTACTACTGGGAGGAGACCGCGGCACCGGAAGGTTTCGATCTTCCCGATCCTGCGGTCTTCGGGCCCCTGGTCCTGACGGCGGAGAACGCGTCCGAAGGCGTGACGATCGACGCCTTTGACACCCGGACCACGGGTGATGTGACGGTCGTGAAGCGGGACGCGGACACGAACGACCCGCTTGAGGGTGCCGTGTTCCAGCTGTGGCAGGAGACGAACGGGATCGAGGGTCTGCAGACGGATGGTGCTGATGCGGACACTGCGGTCGGTACACCGTGTACGACGGGTACGGACGGCGTCTGCACGGCCAACGTCGGGCTCGGCACGTACTACTGGGAGGAGACCGCGGCGCCGGAAGGCTATGACCTCCCCAACCCCGCCGTCTTCGGTCCGCTGGAGCTGACCTCGGAGAACGCGTCCCAGGGTGTGACCGTCGATGCCCTCGACGCTGCCACCACGGGCGATGTCTCCGTGGTCAAGCGGGATGCCGCGACCGGTGACCCGCTTGAGGGTGCGGTGTTCCAGCTGTGGCAGGAGACGAACGGGATCGAGGGTCTGCAGACGGATGGTGCTGATGCGGACACCCCGGTCGGTACGCCGTGTACGACGGGTACGGACGGCGTGTGCTCGGCCAATGTGGGTCTGGGTACGTACTACTGGGAGGAGACGTCGGCTCCCGAGGGCTTCGACCTCCCCGATCCCGCGGTCTTCGGCCCGCTGGAGCTGACCGCCGAGAACGCGTCCCAGGGCGTGTCCGTCGATGCCCTGGACACCCGTACCACCGGTGATGTCAGGGTGGTGAAGAAGGACGCCGAGACCAGTGACACGCTCGAGGGCGCGGTGTTCCAGCTGTGGGAGGAGACCAACGGCGTCGCCGGTCTCCAGACCACAGGTACGGACCCGGATACCGCGGTCGGCGGTCCGTGTACGACCGGTACGGACGGCGTCTGCTCGGCCGACGTGGTTCTGGGGACGTACTACTGGGAGGAGACGTTGGCCCCCGCGGGCTTCGACCTCCCCGACCCCGCCGTCTTCGGCCCGCTCGAGCTGACCGCCGAGAACGCCTCCGAGGGCATCTCGATCGACGTGAACAACTCCCGCACCACGGGCGACCTGACGGTCGTGAAGCGGGATGTCGAGACCGGTGACCCCCTGGACGGCGCCGTCTTCCAGCTCTGGGAGGAGACCAACGGCGTCGAGGGTCTGCAGACCGACGGCGCCGACCCGGACACTACGGTCGGTACGCCGTGTACGACCGGTACGGACGGGGTCTGCTCGGCGAATGCGGGTCTGGGGACGTACTACTGGGAGGAGACGTCGGCCCCCGCGGGCTTCGACCTCCCCGACCCCGCCGTCTTCGGGCCCCTGGTCCTGACGTCGGAGAACGCCTCCGAGGGCATCTCGATCGTCGTCAACGACTCGCGCACCACGGGCGACGTGAGCGTCGTGAAGAAGGACGCCGAGACGGGTGACCCCTTGGACGGCGCCGTCTTCCAGCTGTGGCAGGAGTCGAACGGCGTCGAGGGTCTGCAGACCAACGGCTCCAGCCCCGACACTCCGATCGGCGGGCCCTGCACGACGGGTACGGACGGGGTGTGCTCGGCGAACGTGGGCCTGGGTACGTACTACTGGGAGGAGACGGCCGCCCCCGCGGGCTTCGACCTGCCCGATCCCGCTGTCTTCGGCCCGCTCGAGCTGACCGCCGAGAACGCCTCCCAGGGCGTCTCGATCGACGCCAACGACACCCGCACCACCGGCAACGTCCGCGTCGTGAAGAAGGACGCGGCCACCGGTGACCCGCTCGCCGGCGCCGTCTTCCGGCTGTGGCGGGAGAGCAACGGCGTCGAGGGTCTGCAGACCGACGGCGAGAACCCCGACACCCCGGTCGGCGACCCCTGCACCACCGGCACCGACGGCGTCTGCGCCGACACCGTGGGCCTGGGGACGTACTACTGGGAGGAGACGGCCGCGCCCGAGGGCTTCGACCTGCCGGATCCCGCGGTCTTCGGGCCCCTGGTCCTGACCTCGGAGAACGCCGGCGACGGCGTGTCGGTCGACGCCAACGACACCCGTACCCCCGAGCGGAAGGGATCGCTGAAGCTGCTCAAGACCGACAGCTCCAACGACAACCCCCTCGGCGGCGCCGTGTTCGAGCTCTGGCGCGAGAGCAACGGCGTGCCGGGGCTGCAGACCGACGGCAGCGATCCCGACACCCTCGTCGACCCGGGCTGCGCCACCGACCCCGACGGTGTGTGTCTCTTCCCGGACCTCTCGCTCGGCGAGTACTACCTCCGCGAGACCGCCGTCCCGGACGGGTTCGTCCTGCCCGACCCGGACGTCTTCGGCCCGTACGAGGTGACCGACAGCCCGGAGCCCCTCCTGGTGACCGTCGGGAACAAGCCGGAGGAGCCGTGCAAGGGGAAGGACTGCCCGTAGGCCGCAGGGCCACCGTACGAAGGACCCGTCCGGCATCGGGCGGGTCCTTCCCGTCGCCCGGGAAGGGGAGATCACGGTGACCGACGTCTGGTACGTCGCGTACGGCTCCAACATGCACCGCGAGCGCCTGACCTGCTACCTCACCGGCGGCACCCCCGAAGGCGCCGCCCGCCCCCATCCCGGCGCCCGGGACCCCCGTCCGCCCCGGCGGGCCGTGCCGGTGGAGCCGGCGGGGGAGATGTACTTCGCGCAGGAGTCCGACCTCTGGGGCGGTGGGCGCGCGTTCTACGACCCGGCGGCCCGGGGCGTGGTGTGGGGGCGGGCGTATCTCATGGGCGCCGGGCAGTTCGCCGACATCGCCGCGCAGGAGATGGGCCGCGCACCGGGGCGGGACCTCGACCTCGGCGGGGTGCTGGCCACGGGGCGGGACGCGCTCGGCCCCGGGCGGTACGAGACGCTCGTCCACCCGGGGGATCTCGAGGGGGCACCCCTGCTGACGTTCACCGCCCCCTGGGGGCTGGCCGACGCCGACCTCAACGCCCCCTCCGAGGCGTATCTGCGGCACCTGGGCCGGGGGCTGCTCGAGGCCGGCGGACGGGACACGCCGGCCGTCGCCGCCTACCTCGCGGGACGGCCGGGGGCGGCGGGGCGGTGGAGCGCGGAGGAGGTGGAGCGGCTGCTGCGCTAGCGGCGGCAGTCCCTCACCGGGTCCACGTTCTTCACGTAACGCGCCGGGACGAACCCGGGGTTGCCGGCCAGCTTGAACCAGATCCCGTTGCCGTACACGTCACGCCCCGCGACCTTGCACTTGATCCCGGCCTGCTCCCCCCGCGCCAGCACATTGATCGCCGGGTTGATGTGCCACACGGAGTCCAGCACCAGCACCCCGCCCTTCGCCGTGACGACCGCCCGCGCGGCGCCCGGCGGATACGTCAGCCCGCTGACCGGGGGCTCCCAGCCGTGGCCGGAGTTGTCCGGGAACCAGCCGCCGCGGTCCGAGGAGCCGGACAGGTCGGCGGTGTCCGGGGAGTCGGCGGAGTCCGTCCCGGAAGAGCCCCCCGCACCCCCGCGCGGCACCCCGTCGTCCGCTCCCCGCCCCGACTCGCTGAGCGCCTTCGCCGACCGCTCGCCCTCCCCGGCCGGCGGCCCCTGCTGCCACGCGGCGACCGCCATGAACCCGATGCCGCTCAGCACCACCGCCCCCGCCGCCAGGCCGGCCAGCACCTTGGGCGTGCGCAGCCGCCGGAGCAGATATCCCGGCATCAGCCGCTCGGGCCACTCGAATGTCATCAGCTTCGTCAGCTTGCCGGGCATCGCAGCACCCCTCGCGTCAGTCGTACGTATGCCGCATGCCTGCCTCCCGGCGCGCGGGGGGACACGGTCCGGGGGCGTGCGTCGCCCGTTCGGCCCGCCAGGAGTACGCGGTCGGCCCAGTACCGCGGTGAACTGGGGGGTTGCGCATACCATGGCCGCCTCTTCGATCGGGGGTGCGACATGCCGCATACGGTCGCCGTACTGGCGTTCGACGGAATGGCGCCGTTCGAGCTGGGCGTCGTGGTCGAGGTCTTCGGCCTCGAACGGCCGGAGCTCGCGGAGCTCGACTGGTACGAGCTGCGCGTCTGCGCCGAGGAGCCCGGGCGGGAGCTGGCGGCGGTCGGCGGCTTCGGGCTGCGGGCCCGGTACGGGCTGGACGTGCTGGCGGCGGCGGACACCGTGATCGTGCCGGGGGCCACGGGGGAGGTGTCGCCGGCGCTCGTGGGGGCGCTGCGGGCGGCGCACGCGCGGGGCGCGCGGCTGGTGTCGATCTGCTCCGGCGCGTTCGCGCTGGCCGCGACGGGGCTGCTGGACGGGCGGCGGGCGACGACGCACTGGCGGTACGCGGGGCGGCTCGCGGAGCGGTATCCGCTGGTCGAGGTGGATCCGGACGTGCTGTACGTGGACAACGGCGACGTGCTGAGCAGCGCGGGGAGCGCGGCGGGGATCGACCTGTGCCTGTATCTCGTACGGGCCGACCACGGCGCCGCGGTGGCGAACACCGTCGCGCGGCGGTTCGTCGTGCCGCCGCACCGGGAGGGCGGGCAGGCGCAGTTCGTCGAGGCCGCCGTGGCCCCCGTGGGGCCGGGGGACGACGGGGTGGCGCGGAGTATGGCGTGGGCGCTGGGGCGGCTGCGGGCGCCGCTGACGGTGGCGGGGCTGGCGCGGGAGGCGGGGATGTCGGAGCGGTCGTATCTGCGGCACTTCGCGCGGCGGACGGGGGTGAGTCCGATGCGGTGGGTGGTGTCGCAGCGGGTGGCGGCGAGTCTGCCGCTGCTGGAGGCGGGGGCGGGGTCGGTGGAGGAGGTGGCGGGGGCGGTGGGGTTCGAGAGCGCGGCGACGTTCCGGCATCACTTCGGGAGGGTCATGCGGACGACCCCGTCGGGGTATCGGAGGGCGTTCGCGGGGCGGGGGTGAGTGGCGGGATCTTCACGCACACCGGCGTTCACGCCACTCGCGCAGCCCGGCCGTGCGCGCCGAAGATGATCCCGTAACCCCGTACACCCCGACCGGGAGCGCCCCATGACCACCTTCGCCGTATCCCCCGCCGACGCCGTCGCCCACTACGCCGCGCGCCTGGCCCACGAGGCCGACGTCGCCGACGTGCACGCCGACCTCGAGGCCGGCGTCCCCGGGCTCGTCGTCGTGGACTCGCGCGGTGACGACGCCTGGGCGCAGGGCCACATCCCCGGTGCGCTGCACATCCCCACCGCCCGGATTCCGGAGCTCGCCCCCGCGCTGATCCCCGACGGGGCGGCCGTCGTCACGTACTGCTGGGGCCCCGGCTGCAACGGCGCCACCCGCGCCGCCCTGGCCTTCGCCCGGCTGGGGTACCCGGTGAAGGAGATGCTGGGCGGCTTCGAGTACTGGGTCCGCGAGGGCCTCACGTACACCACCCCCACCGGCCCCACCCGCCGCCCGGCGGACGACCTCACCGCCCCGCGCACGGGGGCCTCCTGCGCCTGCTGAGGTGAGCCGTCAGAAGACGACCGGCAGCTCCCGCAGCGCCCGGTGGAAGGGCCCCGGCCGCCAGTGCAGCTCGTCGGCCGGGACGGCGAGGTCCATCTCCGGGATGGCGTCGAGGAGATGACTGACCGCGGTCTCCGCGATGAGATACGCGTGCGACCGCGCCGGACACGCGTGCGGCCCCGTACTCCACGCCAGATGGGCACGGTTGCCCGTCATCGCCTCCGGCGACACGCCCCGGGTGAGCTCGGGATCGTTGTTGCAGCCCGCCATGGAGATCATCACCGGCTGATGGGCCGGCAGCAGCACCCCGTCGACGTCCACCGGATACGGGGGATAGCTGAGGCAGTACGCGGCCATCGGCGGGTCCGTGTACAGCACCGTGTCCAGCGCGTCCCGCACCGTGCGGCGCCCCGCGTGCAGGGAGTCGGAGAACTCCTCGTCGGTGAGGATCTTCAGCTGGGTGTTGGTGATCAGATTGGCCAGCGGCTCCAGCCCCGCGCCGAAGAGCGTGATGACCTGGTGGATCATCTCCTCGTCCGTCAGCGCCGTCGGATGGGCCAGCATCACGGACGTCATGTCCTCGCCCGGCTCCTTGCGCCGCAGCGTGACATGCTCGCCCAGCGCCTCGTGCAGGATCATCGCGCCGTGCCCGGAGTCCTCCGGGCTGATCGCGTCGAAGATCCGCGCCATCCCGTCCGCGATCCGCACCAGCAGCTCGTCGGGGCAGCCCAGCACCGTACCCAGCACCTGGAACACCATCGGCTTCGCGTACTGCGCCCGCAGATCCGCCCGCCCGTCCGCCCGGAACCCGGCGACCGTCTCCTGGGCCGAGCGCTCCACCAGCCCCCGCAGCGCGTGCTGGTCGATCGTGTTGATGCCCGCGACGTTGACCGAGCGGTAGCGCGTGTGGTCGGTGCCGGCCGACCGCAGCGCCTGCGGCCGCCACTGCGTCATCGGCAGGATCGGCGTCGTCGGGTCGACGCCCTTCTGCCACTCCCGCGGGTCCGCGGGGAACCGCAGCGGGTCGTTGAGGATGCGCAGCGCCTGCGCGTACCCGATCACCAGCGTCGCGGGCACGCCCGGCGCCAGCTCCACCGGTACGAGCGGCCCGTACGCCCGGCGCATCCGGGTGTACGTGCCGTGCGGGTCGGCGGCGAACGCCTCGCCGTACAGGGCGAACCGGTCGGGGACGGTCATGGCTGGGGCTCCAGGGGTTCGGGCGTCCGTCTCCCGGCGAGGAACTCCGCGAGCGTGATCAGGGCGTACAGGGAGGAGGTGCGGTCCCGCGCGTCGCACGTGGTCAGCGGGGTCTCCGGGTCCAGGGCGAGGGCCTCGCGGATCTCCGTGAGGTCGTAACCGGGCGCGTCGGGGAAGACGTTGATGCCGACCATGTACGGGATGCCCTGCTCCTCCAGCAGCCCCAGGGCGTCGTGGCTGGCGTCCAGGTCCCGGGTGTCGGCCAGGACCAGGCACCCCAGGGCGCCCTCCGCGAGGTCGTCCCACAGGGGGCGGAAGCGGGTCTGGCCGGGGAGGCCGAAGAGGTACAGGGCGAGGGTGCCGTCCACCAGATGGATCCGGCCGAAGTCCATGCCCACGGTCGTCGTGCTCTTCGCGGGTGTGCCGTTCAGGTCGTCGACGCCGACGCTCTCCTCCGTGATCGGCTCCTCCATCCGCAGCGGCTCGACCTCGGACACGCTGCCGATGAAGGTCGTCTTCCCGACCCCGAAGCCGCCGGCGACCACGATCTTGGCGGACGTGGTCACCGTGTCCGGCACGTAGGAGACGGCCTGGCTAGACAAGTTCGCGGAGTCCATGGAGAACCTTCTGCAGGGTGGTGTGTTCCGGCCGGTCGGCCGCCGCGGCGACCGTCGCGGCCAGATGGCCGGAGTCGATCAGGGACGAGACGAGGATCCGGACGGTGGAGGGCGGCAGCTCCAGCGCGGCCGCGATGTCCGCGACCGCCAGCCCCCCGCGGCCCGCCGCGAACAGCCGCATCACCCGCCGGGCGTCGGGGGACAGCCCGGCGACGGGACCGGTCGCGGCGACGACCACACTCTCCGGACGTACGTCCGCGTGCGCCTGGATCTGGCCCCCGGTACGGACGTAGGGCCGGATCATGTCCGGGTCGCGCCGCGGACCCGTCACGACACCCCGCCCCCGTTCGCCGGCCGCCGCTCCTCCACGCCGAGCTGCTCGCCGAGCCGGATCGCCAGGGCCGCCATGTGCCGGCTGATCAGGCCGATGTCGGCGTGCGGGCCGGTGGTGCAGACGGACAGCATGGTGTTCTGGCCGGCGGCGGTCGTCAGCCCGATGTTCGACACGCATTCGATGAGCTGCTGGCGGATGCCCTCGCCGCCGGTGAACTCGTTCCACGCCCGGCCCGCCGCGCGCAGGGACGCGGTCAGGGCGGCCAGCTTCTCGCCGTCCTCCTGGCCGATGGTCTTCGTACGGGCCTTCAGCAGCCCGTCGCCGCTCATCAGCACGGCGTACCGGACGCCCTCGACAGAGCCGAGCTGCTCGTCCAGGAGCCAGCCCAGGGTGTTGGCGCGAGTGTCCGACATGGTCAGTGCCCTTCTTCCGTGCTGGGGTCGGTCTGCGGGGTCTCCCGGCCCAGCCGGCTCCCCGCCATCCAGGCCGCGGCCACCTCCGGCGTGCCCGGGGTCACCGGCGCCGGGGCGGGCGCGGGACGGGCGGCCGGCGCGGGGCGGGCGGCGCGCTTGCGTACCTTGAGGCCGCTGGCGGTGGTGGGCTCCGGTCCCTTCGGCGCGGGAGGCTCCGGGGGCGCCTGCGTCACCGTGCGGCCGGCGGGCTGCTGGGGCTGGGGGGCGGTCGTCAGCAGGTCGTTCGGGAGCACCAGGACCGCCCGGGTGCCGCCGTAGATGTTCGGCGCCTGGACGTCGACGCGGAAGCCGTACTCGTCGGCCAGCAGCGCCGCCACCCGCAGTCCCGTCTGCGGGTACGCGCCGAGGCGGGTGATGTCGGCGCGGTGCTCGCCGGACATCACCTCGTGCGCCCAGGTCAGCCGCTCGTCCTCCATCCGCAGCCCCGCGTCGTCGACCACCAGGATCGCGGCCTTCGCGCCGTGCTCCAGGGACACATGGACGGTGGAGTTGGGCGGGGAGTACCGCAGCGCGTTGTCCAGGAGCACCGCGAGCGCGTGGATCACGGCCTCCACGGCCCGGCTCTCCACGGAGATCTCCTCCATGTCCGGGTGCTTGACGCGCTGATAGCCCTCGACCCGGCCCATCGCGGAGCGGACGAGGTCGGTCAGCCGGGTCGTGGGCCAGCGGCGGGACAGCCGGTCGCCGGCCAGCACGGCGTAACCGGAGGCCGTCAGCAGCATCTGCTGGGCGACGTGGTCGATCTCGACGAGGGTCGCGTACGCCTCGTCGGACACATGGCGCCGGACACCCGCGCTGATCGACGAGCTGAGCTTGGACGCCCGCTGCACGGTGCTGGTGGCGAAGGCCCGTACCGCGGCCCGCGCCACGTTCACCGACTCCCGGCGCGCCTCGTCGACCCGCTCCCGGGAGGACCGTTTCTCCTGGGCCAGCCGTTCTTCGTGCTCGGCCGCCTGCCGCCGCGCCTTTGCCCGGACCCGTTCGGTCACACGGCGTTGACGTACGGCACTCCCGACACCGGCCGCCGCCAGTGCGAGCGCGACGGCCGTCACTATCAGCTCGATCATCAGTTCCTCGGAGGGGTCGCACGGGTGGCGCGGGTCCTGAATGGGCTGGTGACCGATGATGGCATTACGTGTCTGGTTCATGTAGCGGAATGACACACGCGGATCATTCTCGCGACCGGTTCCTTGTCAGTAACCGGTCATCTGTACAGGTCAATTACCCGGATACGGTCACGCTCCCCCGAGGCCGTCCCGTACCGTCACAGACCCGCCCGTGACGGGACCGAACGCTCCCACTCCTCGTGCGCGGTACGTACCTTTCGCCACAGCCGTTCCCGCGCCGGGGCGTCGAGGTCCGAGAGGTCGAGGCGGAACACGCCGGCGAGCACGTCGTACCACTCGCCGGGATCGCCGACCGTCCGCTCGTCCGTCCCCCCGCCGTGGATCCGGCGCACCACGCAGCCCCGCAGCACGTCGACGCCCCTGGCATGGCGGAGCTGGGCGGTGAGCACGCGGACGTAGCCGGAATCGGGGGAGGTGGACAGCGCGGCGTGCTTCTCCCGGAAGGACTCCAGCGCCACGGGCCCGGGCGCGAAGTCCATCGCGAGGAACGTCCCGCGCGGATCGTTGGTGAGCCGCCACCCCCCGGGCTCCGCCACCGACGGCGCCATCCGGTACGTGAACGGGCCCTGGGTGTACGTGCCCTCGCGCAGCGGCAGCGGCTCGTGGATCCCGTCGCCCAGCCCCGTGTCGACGAGCCACCCCTCACCGTCGACCCGCACGGTGAGCGCGAGATGGTTGCCGCCGGCGCCGGCCTCGGCCGCGGCGCTCTCCTGGACGCCGGCGCGGTGGCGGGTCACGTCGTAGCCGAGGGCGGACAGCAGCGCGGCGAAGGCCCCGTTGAGGTGGAAGCAGTAGCCGCCGCGCCCGCGCGCGATCCGCTCGGCGGACTCCGCGGCGCCGATGCCGGCGGGGCGGCCGAGGAAGATGTCGAGGCTCGCGTACGGGACCCGCTCGACGTGTGCCCGGTGCAGCGCCGCCAGCGCCTCGAGGGTGGGGGCGGGCGGGCGGTCCATCCCGAGTACACGCAGGTACGAGTCGACGTCGATCACGGTTTCCCCCGGTGGTTCGAACAGATGACCAGTCTAGGCATCCGTCGGCGTTTGTACCCCGGGGGGTATATTTGAGGGACCGGTGGGGGCCATCGAGAACCGAGGTGAGACTTCATGTCGTACGACCGCACGGTGCAGGCGCGGGGCACGTTCGAGGAGGCGGTGGCCGCCACTCGCGCGGCGCTGGCGGAGCAGGGTTTCGGGGTGCTGACGGAGATCGACGTCCAGGCCACGCTGAAGGCGAAGCTGGACCACGACATGGAGCAGTACCTGATCCTGGGCGCCTGCAACCCGCCACTGGCCCGCCGCGCCCTGGACGCGGACCGCTCGGTCGGCCTCCTCCTCCCGTGCAACGTCGTGGTCCGCGAGACGGGCGACGGGGTGACGGTGCAGGCGATCGACCCGAACACGATGGTCACCCTGACCGGCCTGGCCGCGATGGCGCCGGTGGCCGAGGAGGTCGCGGGGAAGCTGGACGCGGCGCTGGCCGTGGTGGCGGGCGCGTAGCGCTTTGGTTGTATACCCCCGGAGGTATCTTGTAGGCTGCACGCGTACATATACCACCGGGGGTATCAGTAGAGGAGACACCCCATGTGCCAGCGCGTCAAGTGCCGCAGCTGCGGCAAGGCCACGTACCAGGGCTGCGGCAACCACGTCGAGCAGGTCCTGGCGGGCGTCCCCCACTCCCAGCGGTGCACGTGCGCCCCGGCGGAGCGCACGGGGGGCTTCTTCAAGCGCCTCTTCGGCCGCGGCTGACCCGCCCCGCGTCGGGGCTCGGCCGGCCGCCTAGAGCAGGTGGTCGGCTTTGCCGGCCTTGATGTCCTGGATCAGGTTCCGGAGGGCGTCGCGGGTGTCGGTGAGGTAGGTGTCCTCTTGGCCGGCGACTGCTATGTAGGCGTTGCCGTCGGCGTCCGTGCCGATGCGGAAGCAGTTGGAACTCTCCGCGCAGTAGGGCTCTTCCCACGTGATCTCGGGCATGGCGAATTCTCCTGTCAGGCTTTGGTCAGGCCGAGGATGAAGTCTCGGGAGGCGCCGGGACTGAGAGACGATGCGTCCATCCAGTCCAGTTGAGCACGGTACTTGTCGAGTTGTGCAGGGGCGTGCGTGAAGCCGGGCCCATGGGCGGAATCGAGCTGAACGGTGTCAAGCTGGGGCACGGGCCCCGAGGCGTAGCAGAGCGCCTGTCCGGCGCCGGGGAAAGCTCCGGACGAGAAGGGCACCACCCTTACCTCCACCTGGCTCAGTTCGCTCGCCTCGCCCAGATGGGCCAACTGCGCGCGCATGCCCTTGGCCCCGCCGAAGTTGATTCGAAGGGCGGCCTCGTGGATGTACGCCGTGTAGGGGACGGGTTCGGTTCGGTGGAGTATCTGCTGTCGCTGCAGGCGTAGTGCGACGCGAAGCTCGATTTCGTGCTCGGACAGCGTCGGCAGGGCCGCCCTCCCCACCGCTCTGACATAGGCACCGGTCTGCAGCAGGCCGGGAACGTGGAGAAAGGCTCCGGCGCGGATGGAGCGGGCATGCCACTCCAGTTCGATGATGTCGAGCAGGCCTGCCGGAAGCCGGCCTCTGTATGTCTCCCACCAGTCCGGCGTCCGTGGTTCGGCCATGGCGGCGAGAGCCTCGACGTAACGCTCGTTGCCGCATCCGTAGTTCGCGGCGAGTGTCCGTACTCGCTCCGGCGTGATGGCGCGAACTCCTGCCTCGATGTTCGAGATCTTCGTTCTGTCCAGTCCCAGGAGTCGGGCTGCGAATTCGGTCGTCTCGTCGGCATCGTTCCGCATCTTGCGCAGTTCGGCGCCGAGCCGCTTCTGGCGTTCGCTGGGGAGGCTTCTGGGCGGCATGTGCTGATCCTCCTGGTCGGAGAGGGGCGAATGTCTGCTTGCGGCAGTACGGGCCTCGACTGGGGGCAAATCCGTGAACGGGGTGGCAATTGCCACCGCGCATGCCCTACCTTAAGTGACGAGACGCTCACGCACGGCAAGAACGAAGGGCATTGCGCGAACGTGCCCGCTTCCTCCTGCCCTGGGAGGGGCGCGTCCGCGTCAGGGTGACGAGCCACAACTCCGCCGTGTCGCAGAACCGTTCGTACGAGCTATCGCTCACGACCCCAATCGCGCAACGGAGTTGCCATGTCCGAAAACGCCCCCACCCCTCTCCGACCCATCCCCGGCACCCCCACAGCCAGACGCCGCACCCCCGACGACGCCCGCACCATCCTCCCCGCCTACGTCCTGGGCTCCCCGTACGCCCTGACCCCCGCGTCCCGCATCACCCAATGCCCCCCACCTCCACCGGACCTCACCGAACCGTCCCCCGCCCACCTCACCTACGCCCTGACCCTCCCTTCAGCGGCCGGCACCCCGCAGATCGCCCAGGAGGCGGCGGAATCCATCCTCGACGTACACGGAGTCGAGGAACCGCTCCTCGTCCCGATGCTGGCCCTCATCCACGAACTGACCCTCCACGCCTGCCGCTTCACGGGCGCCGGGGACATGGTCCACCTCGTCCTCCGCGGCACCCCCGAAACCCTCCAGGCCCTCGCCCACGACACCCACGCCCCGCACACCCACCCCCGCCTCGCGGACCAGTGCACGGAACGCCGCCGGGTCTCCCTCGCGGTGTTCCGCGACCTCTCCGCGCAACACCACGCCGACTGGGGCTTCACCCCCGCCCCGCCCCCGGCCACGGGCATGTGCACCTGGACGACGCTCACCCGGGCCCCGTACGAAGCGGTCGCGGAAGAGGCGGCGTGAGCGGACGGGGTACAACTGCCCCATGGACGCCGCAGCGCTGGAACTGGCCCTGGACGAGCTGTTCGACCAGGCGCTGGTCCACCACGGATACACCGACTACATGCGCGACTACGAACTGATCGCGTACCTGACTTCAGACCCCCGCACCGGCATCGCGCCGACGCACCGGCGCTTCCTCTTCCGGAACTGCGTGGAGGCCACCTGCCGCTCGACGGTGCACCCCGACACGTGGCAGGTCTCCCTGGACGACCGTCTGACCACCCACGAAACGGCGGCGGACCTCGACGGCTTCGTCTGGGGCGTCAGATGGCAGGTCCTCTACCCGGGCGCCTCGATCGTCCCCAACTCGGCACCGGCGACCCGCTGGTCGCAGGCGATCGGCCTGGACTTCCACGAGGTACGCGTCGAGACGAACGCCCACGACCTCACCCTCGTCTTCTCCGACCTCACGGTGACGGACGTGCCCCTGGGGTATACCCCGTTCACCGTGACAGGGGGCTGACGTGCCTCGCGCACCGTCGGACCTGGCACGCTGGCGCCATGACCGACGATCTGATCGGCACCCAGACCCCGTCCCGCCGCATTACCGACCCGCAGGAGGCGGTCGCCGAACTCGAGCGAGCCGTTCCGGGACTCAGTGAGCTCCGCAGACCGGAGCCGGCCGCCATCGGCTGGCCCGTACTGGAGGACGGCCTGGGGACCGCGCTCCCCGGCGACTTCAAGCATCTCGCGGAGCGGTACGTGCCCTTCGTGCTGGGGGACTTCCTGGGAGTGGGCCTTCCTGACCCGGGGGAGGAGCATGAACTCCTCCGTGGCATCCGGGCCGATCTGGAAGGAGTCCTTCAGGAGTACGGCGAGGAGATCGGCCTGCGCCCCCATCCCGCACCCGGCGGCCTCCTCCCCTGGGCGGAGTCGAACGAGGGCGACCAGTTCCTCTGGAGCACGATGGGCTCCGACCCGCACCAGTGGCTCGTCACCATCGCCTCCCGCAACGGAGGCTGGTGGCAGTACGACGGCGGCGCCGTCCAGTTCCTGGCCGAGTACTGCGCCGGCACCCTGGACCCCTGGGCACTGCCCCCGATCGACCCGGTGGCCACCCCGTGGTGATCAGGCCGCCGACCGCTCCCCCTCCGGCCGCCGCCGCAGCGCCGCGTCGAGGATCGCCGGCGGCTGGTACGCCATGTCCAGCGTCCCGACGTCCGTCCCCGGGGGCACGATCTTGTCGATCCGGTCCAGCACCGCGTCGTCGATCACCGCGTCCTCCCCCGCCAGCAGATCCTCGAGCTGCTCCATCGTCCGCGGCCCGATCAGCGCGGACGTGACCCCCGGGTGGCTGACGGCGAACGCCATCGCCAGGTGCGTCAGCGACAGGCCCGCCTCGTCCGCGAGGGGGATCAGCTGCTCCACGGCGTCCAGGCGCCGATCGTCCGCGAGGTGCCGGAAGCCGTACTGCGAGCGGTGTGTCGTGGCCGTCTCCCCCTTCCGGTAGCGCCCGGTCAGCATGCCGCCGGCCAGCGGGGACCAGACGAGGGTGCCCATGCCGTACTCCTGTGCGACCGGAAGGACCTCGCGTTCGATCCCCCGGTTGAGGATCGAGTAGACGGGCTGCTCGGTACGCGGCCGCGCCAGCCCCCGCCGCTCGGCCACCCAGTGGGCCCGTACGATCTCCGAGGCCGGCAGCGAGGACGTCCCGAACGCGCGGATCTTCCCGGCGCGCTGCAGGTCGGTGAGCGCGGAAAGGGTCTCCTCGACATCGGTGTCGGTGTCCGGCCGGTGCACCTGGTAGAGGTCGACGTAATCCGTCCCGAGCCGCCGCAGCGACCCCTCCAGCGCCCGCGTCAGCCAGCTGCGGGACGCCCCCTGCTGATTGGGCCCGTCCCCCATCGGCAGCCGCGCCTTCGTCGCGAGTACGACGTCGTCCCGCCGCCCCTTCAGCGCCTTGCCGACGATCTCCTCCGACTCCCCGCGGGAGTAGGCGTCGGCGGTGTCCACGAAGTTGATCCCGGCGTCGAGCGCCCGGTGGATGATCCGTACGGACTCGTCGTGATCGGGATTGCCGATGGCGCCGAACATCATGGCGCCCAGGGCGTAGGGGCTGACCTTGATGCCGGTCCGGCCGAGGTTGCGGTAGCGCATGGGAACTCCTTGCTCCGTCGTCGGTACGTACCCAGCCTGCGCCCTCCATCCCGTACTCTGAATAGTTGTCCGTCCGTATAACTTGCGCGAGAGTACGAGCATGGCAATCGACCGACTGTCCCAGGTCTTCGACCTCATCCAGGTACGAGGCGTCCTGACCGGCGGCGTCGCGGCCCGCGGCGGCTGGTGGTCGCGCGGCCCGCTGGCGGATCCGGTGAAGTTCTTCGCGATGGTGAGCGGCAGCGCCCGCCTGTCGACGAACGGCGTCGACCACCCGATCACCCTCGAGCCGGGCGACGTGGCGATCCTGACCGGCCGCTCCCACATCGCCCTGGAGTCCGGCGCGGAACCCCGCCACGAGGTCCGCCCGGAGTCCGACTTCTCCGCGCCCCCGTTCCTCGGCGCGGACCACACGGACGACGTCCTGATCGGCGGCTGCATCGACATCAACGAGGCCGGCCGCGCGGTCCTCCTCGACGCGCTCCCCCCACTCGCCCACGTCCGGGCCTCGGACGCGGAGCCCCTCCGCGCCGACCTGGAACGCCTCTTCACCGAGGCCTCCACCGACCGCCTGGGCTCGGCGTTCGCGGTCCGCCAGTACGGCCAACTGCTCCTCCTGGACGTCCTGCGCGCGTACATCGCCCAGACCGACCTCCCCCCGGGCTGGCTCCGCCTCCTCACGGACGACCGCCTCCGCCCGGCGGTGGACCTGATCCGCGCGGACCCGGGCCACCCCTGGACCCTCCCCGAACTGGCCACGGCGACAGCGATGTCCCGCACGACCTTCGCGGAACGCTTCCGCGAAACCGCGGGTATGCCCCCACTGACGTTCCTGGGCCACTGGCGGATGCTCCTGGCCCAACGCGCCCTGCGTGATGCCGACACCCGCGTCGCCACGCTGGCCACGACGCTGGGCTACGGCTCGGAGAGCGCGTTCAGCACGGCGTTCAAGCGCGTGGTGGGCGAGGCCCCTCGGCGCTATCGCAGCCGGGTGCGAGAGGAGGCCGTCCAGGCTGGCTGACCTACGACAGCGGAGGGCGGGGGTCCGGATCGGGCACCCGTCCCGGCCTGAGACTCCAGGAAGTGACGCGCCACCGAGAAGAAGCGGTCTGCTTGTTCGATCTGGATCCGGTGGCCCGCTGCGGGAACACGTGGAGCTGACTGTTCGGGATGTTGTCAGCCACGAGGCGCGGGACCTCGGCGCGGTTGGCCTTGGCGACACGGTCGACGGCAATCTCGCCGAGCATGCCGTTCGCGCAGTCAGAGCCTTACGACCACGACCCGGTCGCCGCAGAGCTTGCGCATGTCGTCCTCGTCGGAGGTGAAGATCGTGACGCGTCCCGGCTGCCGCAGGGCCACGGCGGCCAGGACGGCGTCGATGGCGTACTTGTGGCCGTGAAGCCCGGCATCCTGGAGGAGGTCGATGGCGGCGTCGGCGACCTGCTCGGTGACGGGCTCGACGCGCAGCCGCGACAGCGCCCAGCGCCATGCCGGCCGGTGGAGCTTGGCGTGGTAAGCCTCGACGAGGGTCATCGACGTGGTGACGACGGGGATGTCCGCCCGGTCCGCGTCCTTGATACGCGCACCCATCCGCCGGTCACCGCGCACCCACTGGGACAGCCCCTCGCTGTCGAGCAGATAGACCTGCTCGACGCTCACGCGGCAGCCCCGTGCGGGTCGGCAGCCTGCCCCTCGCGCTCGGCGTGAGCCCGCTCGATCTCCCGGCGCTCGGACTCCGCCTCGGCCAGTTCCTCCGCCGTGACGGCTCCGTATTCGCCCTCCCACCAGCCGACGGCCTCATGCAGCCGCTCCCGCTCGCGCTGCCGCTCCACGGCCTGCGTGACGTACCGGCTGAAGCCCCCGGGACCGACCTCGGAGCGGATCTCCTCAGCCAGCTCCTCCGGCAGCGTCACGGTGTACTTCTTCGTTGCCATACCGCCGACCATACCGCCGGGGCGACTGATCCGCCACCACGAGCAGTCGCGCCCGAAGAGGAGAAACCCTCCCGATTCCGGGCGGCTGGAATGCGAAGTAATCCCCTCATGGCCGGAAAGGCTCCGTATCGCCGGTCGCGGGCTGTAGGTCACCCTTCTACCGAGGGTGGTTCGTTCACACGGCGACGCGGCGGTCGACGGGGGGAACTGCGGTGGTGGATCCGGTCTACGTGCCCTTCCTGCCGACAAGACGCGATGCCTGGCAAGCGTACGAGCAGCTGGACCCCCGCGTCCGCAGGCGCATCGCCCCCTTGTGGACGTTCGTGCCACGTACCGGCCCCGAGCGCTCTCGCGGAGCGGGATCCGGGTTCGATACCGAGGAAAGTCCCACGCTCTTCGGCCGATGGCTCACACGGTGCATCGACGCCGTTCTCGAAGCGTCGTCCACTTCCGTCGGCTGGGTAGATGCCACGCACGTCGAGCGATTCATCGAGGCCTCCGCGAACGGATTGTGGCGCCTGGCGACCGGAAGCCCCCTGCGGCTTGTCACCGGCCCGGAGCGGGACCACGGACTCCAGCGGTACACCGCGGATCTCGCCCTGCTCAGTGGGCGCGGCCTGGGGGTCCGCATCCTGCTGGACACGCTGCCCGAGGAATCATGTTCGACCGAACTCCTCGAACTCGTGGACCGGGTCCGGCTGCCTCCGTCGCAACTCGACCTCCTCCTCGACCTCGGGCCAGTGACGGACACGGCTGACGCCGGCAAGATCGCGCTGTCAGCGCTCGACCTTCTCGCCGGGCTACGGCCCTGGCGCACGGTGGTGCTCGCTGCAGGGGCCTTCCCGCGTAGGGTTCCCTCCTTTGCCGGCGGCCCGCCGCTCGTCGTCCCCCGCCACGACTGGCTTGCACACCGTCTGGTCCGCAATTCGCGCCCGGAATTCCGGGGCCACCTGCTCTACGGCGATTACTCGGCCGAACACGCCCTGAGCGCCAACATCCCGTCCATCCGGCGGCCTGGGCCGCCATGGGGCCTGATGCGTTACACCGCTCCCGACGCCTTCCTGGTAGCCCCGGCCCCTACCCGTGCCCCGCGCCGCAGCGAGCGGGTCCGGGCCGTCGCCCGTCGGATTGCCGAGGCGGAGATCTTCCGCCGGGGCGGGAGCGAAGGCGAGCGCTGGCTCGAAGCCTGCGCGTACGGCACGGGCTCGGCGGGCACGGGCAATGCGGAGACTTGGATCCGTGTCGGCCATATCCAGCACATGAGCTTCGCCGTCGCACAGCTGACCGGCGACGAGGAGTGACGTGAGTGTGGCCGGGTTGCGGGACTCGTCGTCGGCGGCACGTAGAGTCTGCGACTCGCCGTGGGGACGTCTTTGGGGAACACGCATGCCGAACAGCCGTATCCGGTGCCCCAACTCCTCGCGGCGGAAGGCGAATCGCGAACGGAATGACGAAGGGCCCGGTGAATAATCACCGAGCCCTCTGTCATCTGTCGGGGTGGCGGGATTTGAACCCACGACCTCTTCGTCCCGAATAACGTGCGGGAAGATCGCTGACCAGGTGACTTGGGTGTCCGTGCAGGTCAGGGGCTTGGTCTGCGTTGGTCAACGTGGGCGCCGAACGGCGCGGTTTTCTTGATCCACTCCCCGTTCACTCCCCGCGGCTCCACCGTTTATCAGGGGAACCTGCATCATCGGGTGCAACGGCCGGGGGCGGTAGCTTTTCAGTGGGCCGACTGTACGGGGTCTGACCAGGGCGTCACCCGTGCCATCCACTCCTTGGGGACGCCTGGGGGAACAGGGCGCTTGAGGCCGCAGCCGGGGGCTGGAAGAGGGCACTCGCTCGCCGGGTTCTCCCTGTGTCAGGCTGGCAGTGAATCCGAAGCTGAAGGAGTCCGGATGGTGGCAACCAGTCCGCGAGGCACGTTCCGGTCGATCGCCGAGGAACTGCGCGGTGAGCTGACAGGGGAGGGCGCCATTGAGCGCGTTCCGCCCGAGAGTGAGCTGAGCGCTCGGTTTGGCGTGGCGCGCGGCACTGTGCGGAAGGCTCTTGCCGTACTGCGGGATGAGGGTCTGATCGAGCCTGTTCACGGCCTGGGCTGGAGGAGGACCGCAGGAGCCGACCGTCGGCCGCTGGTCGAGCGGATCGAAGCCGTCATCCGGGCGGACATGAAGCCGGGCGATGTCTTCCTGTCCGAGGCGAAACTCTGTGAGCGTCTTGGAGCCTCCCGGGTGGCCGTGCGCAGTGCGGTTGCGCAGCTGGAGGGGCGTGGACTTCTGGAAGCGCGGCCCGGGAAGCCTCGTCTTGTGCGTGCTCTGCCAGACAAGACTTCGGAATCGTAGGAAGGAACCCCATGTCCCTGATCACCTGGGCATACAAGCTGTCCGAGGACACA
The DNA here is from genome assembly GCF_009604385.1 of Streptomyces smaragdinus. Taxonomy (GTDB): domain Bacteria; phylum Actinomycetota; class Actinomycetes; order Streptomycetales; family Streptomycetaceae; genus Streptomyces; species Streptomyces smaragdinus. The sequence goes on along the minus strand of NZ_WEGJ01000027.1, from coordinate 53,611 downwards.
CTTGCTGAACCCCTGCCGCGTCGATGGGCGCACGTTCAGGGCGTCGCTCGCCGGGCGCGAGAGCTGCGACCGCTGTTCTCCGAGAGGGACGCTGAGGTGCTGGAAGCGGCGGCAGTACTGCACGACATTGGGTACGCGCCGGCGCTGGCCACCACGGGGTTCCACCCGCTGGATGGGGCCCGGTTCCTGCGGGACCAGGTGCAAGCCGATGAGCGGGTGGTCAGCCTCGTGGCGCACCACTCGTTCGCTCTGCTCGAGGCTGAGGAGCGGGGGTTGCGCGACGAGCTGGAGACCGAGTTCGACTTGGAGCGGCCGGAGCTGGTCGACGCCATGGTGTTCTGCGACATGACGACAACGCCGGACGGGTGCGTCACCAGCATCCGTGCCCGGGTCAGCGAGATCCAGGACCGCTATGGCCCCGGGGAACTGGTGACTCGGTTCATCAAGCGTGCCACTCCGGGCATCCATGCGGCTGCGGACCGTGTGGAAGCACGGCTTGCCGCGACACGTGCGGTCGCGATCGCTCAGCCGATGTAGGGCTCTGTCCGCGATTCGTCCAAACCGTGCTCGATCCGGAGCCGTATAGACGGGTGAACATTGAGCTTGTCCAGGTCCGCCGGGGAAACCCAGCGGACCTCCTTTGATTCCGCGCTGGTGCGCAGTTCTCCCCCGACCGGCCGCGCGCGGAAGCAGATCGAGAACTGTTGGCGAACTTCTCCATCGTCGTACTTCATGACGTGCTGCGGGCTTGTGTACGTTCCCACCAGGCTTTCCACGGCGACCTTGATACCAGTCTCCTCTTCGACCTCCCGTACCACGGTTTCAGAAATAGACTCGCCCGCATCGTGGCCGCCGCCTGGAATTGCCCACAGATCATTGTCTGTGCGGTGAATCATGAGTAGATCGCCCCCGTCGTTGCGTACGACAGCCGTGACGGATGGAACGACCGAGTTCGGCGCTGGAGCGTCCGGGTCGTGGTAATAGTCAATCCTGGCCATCAGAGATTCGCTCCCAGGTCAGTAGGTGAGGTGATGCGGCGCGAGACTTCCCAGGTGCGCTCAATGCTCTCCGCATATGCGTCGAAGAGTTCTCCGCCCGGTACCCGCTGGATATGCAGCACGGGGGCCATGTAGGCGCCGACGCCGTACAGGTGGCCGTTCGCCAGTAACTGGTCATCTGCTCGATAGAGCGAGTTGTAGAGCGTTGTGCTGTGCAGACGAAACTCCACTCCGGGCAGACGGAACAGTGATGCGTAATTCAGGAGCGCGTTTCGAATCTTGCTGGCCATGGCCTGCCCGATTCCTTCATCCTCTCCGCGTTGGGCAACAGCCGCACAGTCGGGATCGCCGAGCATGAATCGCACGGGCACGCCGGCCGCCGACTTCTCCTTGACTACCTGATGGAATGCGGCGTCTTCCGTGAGCCAGAATCCGGAATAGACCAGAACGTCGAAATGTCCGCGTGCCTGGGCGTAGAGCTTCGGCCACAGATTGTGCGGGACGACGGAGCGGTGCGGATAGAGCTTCAGGAGTTCCGCATTCCCTGCTTCGGTGACCTGAGCCGACGTGGACTCATCTGACCAGAGGTAGGACACCTCCGCGCCGAGGAGTGACGACAGGGCGTACTGGAACCGGCGGTACGGCTTTCGCCCCTCGGTGTTGATCCAGCGTTCGACGGTCTTGGGATCGACGCCGATCCGCTCCGCCACCGCTTCCATCGTCAGGCCGGCCGCGACGATCGCGCCCCGTAACCGCTCGTTGGCCATCGACTTCCTCCCCATAGCTGGGACGAGTTGGGACGACTTGAACGTACCCGAGGACGTCCCGAGCCGTACAGCAGTCGTCCGGCCAGTGCGTCTGCTGTCTCGCCTGTTCACCCGAAGCTACTTACGTAACGCAGACGAGTGACCGGCTCGCCAATCCATCGAAGCGGGTTGACACGGCGCCATCACTCACTGCACAGTGTTGAACATGTAATACAGGTACAGCATCCTGGAAGGGGTGCTTACCGCTTGCTTGACCTGCATAAATCACAACTCAACAGCGTGATCCACCGCAGCATGGCGACCGTGACAGCGCCGGTCGGGGCGAGTGGAGACCAGCCGATCGAGATCGGGCCCGTGTCACAACCGGGCCCCACCCAACGGGGACACGCAGTCGGCTTTAAAGAACCGCGTGGCCGACATTCACGCCGCGACGCGCTCCGGGAACCAGACCTCCCCGGGGTCAGCGGCACCACGCGAGTAGGAGGTCTGACGCAACACCTCTCCGCTTCCGCAGCCTGCTGGCTGCGGCGGCTGCCTCTCCGGCCCGACCGGGCGCCGCTTTGCGGTGTCGTGTTCGGGCCGGGGCGCGGGGAGCCGGAGCGGTTCCGTACGAATGCGGGCCCGGTGCTGGAACACCGGGCCCGCCGACAGGTCCCTGAAGAGGAGGAGCCTGACGTGTTCACGAGTCTGACAGATCAGGAGCGCGAGGAGCTTTCGCGGAAGCTCAAGGAGAAGAACCGGCAGTCGTCCGACAACCGCGGTCGGAGGTAGTCGGTGATGAGCTGGTTCAGCGGAAGCAGCGAGCAGCCGGCGGAGGCGTTCGCGGCTGAGGAGCAGCACCGGGCGGGCGGTTTGGCGTCGCGGATCGTGGCGATCTCTTCTGATCCGGGTCACCCGTCCCAGGGATCGCTGCCGTACTACCGGGAGGCGTACCAGGACGCGTCGCAGAACGCGGCCACCCACACCTCCCAGCCGGGTCGGTGAGCGGCCGTGACGAGTCCTGTTGCCGCGCCTCTGCCTGATTTCCCGGCGGAACATCCGTTCTGGCAGGTGTACGAGCTGGGGCGGATCGTTGGCGGGCTTCGCGACGGTGAGTCCGTCGTGGTCGACGGCCGGAAGCTCACCTACGTCTCGCCGCCGATGTCGGATGCGCTGGATGGCTACCGGTGGGCGTCTCGGTGGAGCCGCCGTCTGTCCGGGCAGGCCGCTTCGGGCGCCGACTTCGAGCGGTTGCTGTTCCTTCAGGACGTGATGGGCGCGTGCCGGTGTCGGCTTGCCGATGCCGGTCTGGTCCATCTGCTGGAGGGCTGAGCCGTGGCCAGGTGGAGGAACGAGGTCGAGGGCGGCGCCGGCCGCACGAGCGACAACCGCGGCCCCACGCCGGACCGCGCCTGGCAGAGCACCGGGCCCGGTGAGCGCACCTTCAACGGGCTCACCCCAACCCCTTCCGTCCGTCAGGGCGAGGACTCCCGCATGCACCGACGCGCACGAGTCACCGCCAGCTGACCCCTTTCAGCCCCGGACCAGGCGTGATGCCGCCGGATCGGATCCGGCCCGGGGCACCGGACAACCTCCTACACCACCTTGGAGTGCCTGATGGCTGCTGTTGAGATCGTTTCGTTCGGCTACCTGCACGACGCCCCGCCCGTGGCTCACCTCACGATCGACCTGCGCCAGCACTTCCGGGACCCGCACGTCAAGCCGGAACTGCGCTACATGACCGCCCGGGACGAACCGGTCCGCGCGGCGGTGCTCGGCACGCCCGGCATCACCGACCTGGTGGCCGCGACCGCCGCGGCCGTGGCCGCGTTCGCGTCGGGTCCCAGCGCGGGGACGGTGACCGTCGCCGACGGATGCGCGGGCGGCCGGCACCGGGCACCCACCTTCGCGCTGGCGCTCGCCGAGCGGCTGTGTGCCGAAGGCCACCGGGTGACCGTCGTCCACCGCGACATCGACAAGGACGTCGTGCAGCGCTGACCCGTCCACCCCCACCCCCAGTCCCGGCCCGGCCGATTCAGGGCCTGCGCCTCAACCGCAGGCCGGGGCACGTCCGCACCCCGCGGCATCTCACCGACAAGGAGACGCACCATGGCGTGGTTCAACAAGGCTTCCGACAGCGACCTCGCACAGAGCATGGACCTGGCCGTCCACTGCGCCAGGACCGCCCGCGAGGAAGGCAACCACGAGCGCGAAGCCGCCTTCCACGAGGACCTCAACGGAATGATCGAAGAGGCCACCAGCCGGGGCTGGAAGCAGGGCCGGAACTGACGTCAGCCACACTCCCGCAGCTCAGTCGGCCCCGGACCCGCCGCAAGCGCGGGTGCCGTGACGACGCCGGATCGAATCCGGCCCGGGGCACTCCGGCCACCACCGGCCGGGTTTTGTTCGAAGGAGCAGGCAATGGCCCGCAAGAACATCATCATCACCGGCGACTACACCGGCGACATCGCCGAAACGGTCATCACCGGCAGCTCGGGCACGGTCGCCCTGCACGGCGACATCTACATCGGCGAATCCGTCCACGACGACCAGAGCGCCGCCGGCAACACGTACTCCGGCGACGGGGTGACCGTCATCAAGGGCGGCAACACCGGCGGCGTTTCCCGCACGTTCGGCCGCCGCAGCTAACGCCCCGCCCACACCGCCGCCCGCCTGGTGGCGGCAGCCCCGGCATCCCGCCGCGAGGGCGCCCGATCGGATCGGGCCCGGGGCACGCACCCTCACCGACCTGCCTCTTCGTCTTCCGGGAGTTCGACCATGACCGAGCGCGTCTTTGATTCCAACGCTTCCGGCCCGATCGTGCTGGGCCTGTCGCTGCCGGAGGGCAGCGTCCGGGTCCAGGTCGTCGAGGGCCTGACCAGCGCCCGCGTGGTGCTGCGCACCACTGACAAGACGGGGCCTGCGGCCGACGCGGTCAACCGGGCCCGCAGCGAGCAGAACGGGCAGGCCCTGGGCATCGAGGTGCCGGAGATGCCCGGCAACGTGATGATGCAGAGCCGGCGCGGCAACCACTTCGTGCAGAACATCGGCGTGGTCCGCGGCTCGGTGACCGGCGTGACCATCGTCAACGGCCGGGTCGTCTCCGGCGGCACGGGCACCATGCAGGCCGTCAGCCCGATCGAGGCCATCGTGTCCCTGCCCACCGGATCGTCCTTAGGGGTCACCGGAACGTCCACGGACGCCGAGGTGTTCGGCTACGTCGACCAGATGGAGTTCCGCTCCGTCTCCGGCGCCCTGGATGCCGACGGGGTGCGCCGGCTCACCGCCGACACCACCTCCGGCCACATCGGCGTCGGCCGGATCACCGGCCAGATCTCCGCCCACTCGGTCTCCGGAAGCATCGACGTGGGCCTGTACGACGGCAGCAGCGCCACCCTGAACACCACCTCGGGGTCCGTCGGGATGCAGGCCACCAGCGCCGCCTCCGGCCACGTCAGCGCACACAGCGTCTCGGGCAGCATCCGCCTGACCGGCACCAGCCACCTGAGCGTGTCCGCCGACAGCGTCTCCGGCCGCGTCCGCCGCTGAACCTCTCGCACCACAGCCCCGGCGACCAGCCGCGAGGACGCCCGATCGGATCGGGCCCGGGGCACGCACCGACCCACTGACCTGATCAAAGGGGAGACCGTCATGTCCGATGACCGCGTGTACACCGGCGGCGAGCGAACGCGCCGCGCCAGCCTGCTCCTGCGTGGTGCCCGGCGGGCCGTGGCCGGCGCCGACACGTCCGGGGTGGACCGGCAGATCGACCGGATCGACGCCCGTGCCGAGCAGCGCTGGGACGACGAGGCGAACGCTCACGCCCGCCAGGTCCAAGACGCCCGCGCGTCCCTCGCGTCGGCGAAGGCCACGGAGCGGGCCGCGTCGAACGGCGACCGCCGCCAGGCCCAACGGGACCGCAAGGACGCGCAGAAGGCCCTGAACCGGGCCGAGGGCGCCGCCCGCCGCTTCGGTCTGCGGTTCTGACGGCTGCCCGCGTCGCCCACCCCTGGTGGGCGGCAAGGGGAGTCGGGACAGACCCGGCCCCGCGAGAGGAGAACCCCATGTCCGGACGCTACGCGGCTGACCGTGTTGAGGGCGCCATCCGTCAGGTCCTGAACGCCGGAGGCACCACGGAGGAGGCCCTGGCCGCAGGTCGTGCCGAGGGCGAGCGGCACTCGACCGGTGACCTGCTGGGTGCGCGCACCGAGCTGGCCCGCGACATCGCCCGCGGCGAGCGCTGACGGCTGCCTGTCCGCCCCGGGCCTGTCCCCGGGGCGGACGGAGAGCCGGGACAGACCCGGCCCGGAGGGAGAACGCCCATGAGCGAGCCCGAGAGCATCCGCTACACCGCCGACGTGGTGACCGTCACCGGTGACGGCCGTCTGCTGCTGATCGAGCGGGGCTGGGACCCGTTCGAGGGCCGCTGGGCTTTGCCCGGTGGTCATGTCGACCCGGGGGAGACGAGCCGTGCGGCGGCTGCCCGGGAGCTGGAGGAGGAGACCGGGGTGCGCGTCGTCCCGGAGGAACTGCGTCAGATCGGCGTGTGGGACCAGCCGGGCCGTGACCCGCGCGGCCGGTACGTCACGGTCGCTTACCTGGCGGTCGTGCCCGCCGACACGGCGGCCGTGGCCGGTGACGACGCCCGTACGGCGCGCTGGTGGTCGCCCGAGGGCCTGCCGCCGCTGGCGTTCGACCACGCCGACATCATCGCCGCGACCCTGGGTCTCCCCGGCGAGTAGCACCACAGCCCCGGCAACCAGCCGCGAGGGCGCCCGATCGACCCGGGCCCGGGGCACTCCACCCCCCGCCGCGTTCGCGGTGGGGGTTCCACCTTCAACGGCGTGCACCCCCGGAGGGCCAACTCCGGGGGTGCTGTTGGGCCGTTGCCACCTGACTAGGGAGAACCGACCCATGAAGACCATTGTTGCCGGTCGCCGGGCTGATACGCCCACCGACTTCGCCGAGCTGGCGCTGGGCACCCCGCCGGAGTTGTGGCTGGGCGTGGAGGGCGAGAGCGCCGAAGAGCGCGCCGCCCGCCTGGATGCGGCGCGGGACATCCTCGCCGATGACCCGGGGATGACGGACGAGCTGGTCCGTCTGGCCGCCGAGGCCATCGAGGCGAGCGCGCCGGAGCTGTTCAACATTGTCCCGCTGGTTCGTCCGGCAGCACGCCGCCGCCGTGGCACCCGGGCGGGGGTGGCGGCATGAGCACCGAGACACCGCCGACGCCCGCCGTACCGGGGTCGGTGCCGCGCCTGTCGCGCCCTGAGCAGGGGCTGGCCGGTGTGGGTGCGCTGTCCGCCGCGGGGGTGGGTGCGCTGGGGCTGGTGTCCTCGTTCGACGCCGTCTCGGAGGCCGCTCTTCGGTGGGGGTTCGCGCAGCCGTGGATGCTGCCGGTCGGCATCGACATCGCGATCCCGGTGTTCACGGTGGCCAATCTGCTGCTGATCCGGATGGACATGGCGCTGGGCTGGGTGCGGTTCGTTCCGTGGGTGCTCACGCTGGTGACGTGTTCGCTGAACGTCGCGGCCGGTCACTCGCTGGCGGCGAAGCTCGCGCACGGCATCATGCCGCTGCTGTGGGTGGTGTTCTCCGAGGTCGGCGCCCACATCTACGCCACCCGGATCGGCGCCGTCACGGGACGGCGGATGGAGAAGGTCCGCGCCTCCCGCTGGCTGCTGGCGTTCCCGTCGACGTTCGCGCTGTGGCGGCGGATGACGCTGTGGGAGGTCACCTCCTACCGGGAGGCCCTGGAGCTGGAGAAACAGCGTCTGCTGGCCCGCGCCCAGCTGCGTGAGCAGTACGGCCGCCAGTGGCGCCGGCGCACCCCGCGTCGTGAACGCGTCCTGCTGAAGTTCGGGGAGTTCACCCCCGCCGACCCCGCTGACGACGACACGACCGTCCCGCTCCCACACGACCAGGAGCAGGACCGGGAGGTTCCCAAGGCGCCGCGTAAGCGCGCCGCGCGCGGCAAGGGCAAGACCGCCGCCTCGCAGCGGACCCCGGCCGAACTGCTCGAGCAGGCACGTGAGGCCACCGAGGACTGGGACGACGGGCAGATCAACGCCGAGGCGCTGCGCAAGGAGCTGCACTGCGGTGCCGTCCCTGCCCGCGCGGTGCGCGACGCGCTGCTCGCGGAACGGGCCGACGGCCGACGGCTGCACCCGGTCAACACCGACGACACCGAGGACGGACAGGAGTCGGCGGCATGAGTGTGACGTTTACGGATCTGTTCTGCGGGGCCGGTGGTTCGTCCACCGGTCTCGTTGCTGCGGGGATGGATTTACGGCTTGCCGCGAATCACTGGGCGAGGGCGATCGAGACCCACGCGGCGAACCACCCGGACGCGGATCATCTGTGTGCGGACATCGACCACTACGACATGCGGCGTCTGCCCGCCACGGATGTGCTGTGGGCGTCGCCGATCTGCACGGAGTTGTCCCCGGCCGGGGGGCGTAAGCGCACGAAGGTGTCCGCCGGGCAGATGTCCCTGCTGGAGGAAGGGCCCGTGGCCTCGGGCGGTTTCGAGCGGACCAGGGCCACGTTCTGGGACGTGATCCGGGCGACCGAGGTGCACCGGTATCCGGTGGTGCTGATCGAGAACGTGGCGGAGGCGGCGGACTGGGTGCTGTTCGACGTGTGGCTGTCGGGCATGCGGACCTTGGGCTATCGCCCCCAGTTCGTGTCGGTGTCCTCCGCGCACGTCGGCGGGACGGGCAACCTGCCCGCACCGCAGTGGCGGGACCGCATCTACGTCGTCCTGACCCGCGAGGGAATCCCGCTGCCCGACGTCGAGCCGCGCCCCCTCGCCTGGTGCGAGGGATGCGGGCAGGACGTGGCCGCAGTGCAGTCGTGGAAACGCCCGGACGCGCGCCGCCTGGGTAAGTACCGCCAGCAGTACGTGTACCGATGCCCCAACGGGGCCTCCTGCCGCCACCAGGTGGTGGAGCCGTACGTGCGGCCGGCGGCCGACATCATCGACTGGTCGGACCTCGGGGTACGCATCGCGGACCGCCCGCAGCACAAACTGCCGCCGCTGGCCGCGAACACGCTGCACCGGATCCGTACCGGGCTGGCGATGCTGGGCGAGCGGCGCATGGTGCTGACCGTCAACCACTCCGGCCACGACGGACGCCCCGTGCCCGCCGACGCCGCCCCGCTCGCCGCCCGCACCGCGAAAATCGGGGATGCGCTGCTCGTTCCGTCGGGCGGGACGTGGAACACCACCGCCACCAGCACGGGCGAACCCATGCGCACAAGGCTGGCGAACCCCAAGGGGTTCGAGGCCCTGGTCACCCCGCCCTCGGTAGCGGACGACGCGTTCGTGGTGACGCTGCGCCGCAACGCCCAGCCTGCCCCGGTCGCCGCGCCGGTCGACACGGTGACCGCCTCGGGGCGGCACCACTGGCTGGTCGTGCCCTACCGCAACGCGGCCACCAAGACGACCGGGCAGCCCCTGCACGCCCTGTCCACCGTCGACTCTGCCGCGCTCGCCGGACCCGCCCCGGTGCTGGAGGAATGCCGGTACCGGATGATCCAGCCGCGCGAACAGCTCATGGCACAGCGCTTCCCCGCCGACTATGTCGTCCGAGGCAACAAGGGCGAGCAGACCATGCAGGCCGGAAACGCCGTGTCCGTGAACGTCGCCCAGTGGCTCGGAGGACGGGTCATGGACGCCCTCGACAACCGCGCACCCCGAACGCGGGGTGAGGGGTGATGTCGGCGGCGTTCGGCAAGTGCTACGACCCGACCGGCGGGCACTACGGCGTGCCCACCTACCCGTGGAAGTTCGGCCCGCCCGGTCTGGCCACACGTCGCCAGCTCCGCGCCGAGGGGCTGCGCCCCGGCGGGCAGCCGATAGCGGCTCAGGTCATGCGCCAGAACCGGCGCCAGGGCGGCGTGAAGGTCGCCTACCTGTACCGCGTCGACCTGGCGCTGCCGGTGCGGCCGATGACCTCCCGCAAGTGGGGAGCTCTCGCGCTGGCGATGCTCGCCCGCCGCACCTGCCCCGAATGCCGGAAGGACGCCGGGTACTGCATCCCGCGCTGCCTCGGCATGTGCATCCCCTGCGCCTACCCCTCCTGACCCCGCACCACCCGATACCCAACTCTCTGAGGTGAGACATGCCCGAGAACACCACCACGAACGCCGCGCCTCCTGCCGCCCCTGAGCCCCTGACCATCGTCTGGCGGACCGAGAACGGGGACCGGACCCGGACCGTCACGGCGACCAGTCCGGTGCCCGGCCTGTTCGTCTACGAACTCCCCGACGACATGAGCCCGAACAGCCCCTACCGCTGGCGCATCGGCCACCACTCCGGGTACGGCGTTGCCGCCGCGATGTTCGAGGACGACGCCGTACGCGGCGCGCACCGGATCGCCGGCCTCGCAGACTGGGCCGAACAGTCCCCCGCCGAACTCCGCGACCACGTCGACATCGAGGAGCTCTACGACCGACTCGCCCAGGTCTCGTGCGAACACCCCTCCTGGGCCTGACCTCCCCTCGCACCACAGCCCCGGCAACCCGCCGTGAGGGCGCCGGATCGAATCCGGCCCGGGGCACGCACACGATCGACCACCACGCGGGGCCTGGCCGCACAACCACCACAGCCTGCGGCCCGGCCCCTGCCATCCCACCCTGAGAGAGAAGGACACCAGCAGTGAACCACGACGACGACAACGAGGCGGTGCGCCGAGGCATCGCCGACATGGAGGCACTCGCCAACGGCGAGACTCCCGGAGCCGACAGCCGATTCATCCCGCCGCCGACTCGCGAACCGGCACCGATCCGATTCCCCGACCCGTACCCGACCGGTCCGGCCGACCCGGAGACCGACCGGGAGGCCGACGGGTCGGTCATCCGGTGGCCCCGACAGTCGCCCGACCCGTCGGCCCGCGAGTCGGGCGGTGAGTCGGCTCACGAGTCGGGTGGCGAGTCGGCGGACCCGACCGTGGTGCGGTCGGTGGACCAGCCGTCGCCGAAGGATGCCGGGCCGGGGTTCGTGGGCCGGATCGCGGGCGGGCGCCGGCGGGACGTGCTCCCGCCGTGGCTGCGCTCCACGGAGGAACTGCGCACCGCAGCCACGTGGGTGGCCGGCCACTACGCCCACGCCGTGGCCTATCACGCGCTGCGTTCCCCGGTGTACGCCCTGCGTCTGACCTTGCAGGCCCCCGCGGGCACGGCGAAGTTCGTGGGCGCGAGTATGAGGTGGGTGGCGGACCGGGAGGGCGAGCCCGTCCGACTCGCTGCGGTGCGGCGGGAGGACGCGGTCGAGTACCTGAAGCTGTCGCGCCAGCGCGACGGCCGGGTCAAGCTGCGCAGCCTCATCGCGGTGCTCGCGATGTTCGTCGGACTCGGTGCCGCGCTGGCCATCTACGTCCTCACGCCGGAGTGGCTTCAGGCCCTGTCGGTCGGCGCGGTGGTTCTGGCTTTGGGGTCGTTCGGCCGGAGGGCTGATGCCCCGCTGGTGCACCGGGCGGTCGAGCTGCCCAAGGCGACCAAGCTCACTTCGGACATCGTGCTGCGCGCGCTGGGTGCCCTCGGTATTCCGGCGATCAACCAGGCGCAGGGCAAGGGGCGGGACGGGTTCGAGTTCACCGCCCCCATCACCCGCGACGGTCCGGGCTGGCGGGCGCAGGGCAACCTCCCGTACGGGGTGACCGTCACCGACGTCATCGACCGCCGCGACCGCCTCGCCTCCGGGCTGCGCCGGCCGCTGGGCTGTGTGTGGCCCGAGGCGGTGCCGGACGAGCACACCGGGCACATGGTGCTGTGGGTCGGTGACCAGGACATGAACAAGGCGAAGAAGCCCGCCTGGCCGCTGGCCAAGTCCGGCACCGTGGACCTGTTCAAGCCCGTCGCGTTCGGCACCGACCAGCGCGGACGCTGGGTCGAAATCACCCTCATGTACCTGGCCGGGATCATCGGCGCCATCCCGCGTATGGGTAAGACGTTCCTGCTCAGGCTGCTGCTCCTGATCGCCGCGCTGGATCCGCGTGCGGAGCTGCACACCTACGACATGAAGGGCACCGGCGACCTCGATCCGGTCGGCAACGCCGTCTCCCACCGCCACGGCGCGGGGGACGACGACGACACGATCGCCTATGCCATCGCCGATTTCCGCGCCATGCGGGAGGAACTGCGGCGGCGTACCAAGGTGATCCGGTCCCTGCCCCGCGACATCTGCCCGGAGTCCAAGGTGACCTCGGCACTGGCGGACAAGCGGTCGCTGGGGCTGCATCCGATCGTGGTCGGGGTGGATGAGTGCCAGGTGCTGTTCGAGCACCCCGAGTACGGCAAGGAGTTCGAGGAAATCGCCACCGACCTGGTCAAACGCGGTCCCGCGACCGGGATCGTGATGCTCCTGGCCACCCAGCGTCCGGACGCCAAGTCGCTGCCCACCGGCATCTCCGCGAACGCCTCCGCCCGCTGGTGCCTGAAGGTCATGGGCCAGGTCGAGAACGACATGGTCCTCGGCACGTCCGCGTACAAGCGCGGGGTCCGCTCGACCATGTTCGCCTGGGGCGACAAGGGCATCCACTACTTCGTGGGTGAGGGATCCGACGCCAGGATCGTCGCCTCCACCTACGTCGACGCCCCGGGAGCCGAGGCCATCGCCGCCCGCGCACGCAAGGCCCGCGAGAAGGCCGACCTCCTCACCGGCTACGCCGCCGGGGAGGCTGCGGAGGAGACGGTCGAGCCGGGTTACGACCTGCTCGCGGACCTGCTCGCGGTCATCCCGGCCTCGGAGTCCAAGGTGTGGTCGGAGACCGTGGTGGTGCGGCTGGCCGAACTGCGCCCGGAGGTCTACGACGGCTGGGTGCCCGAGACCCTGTCGGCGGCGCTCAAGCCGCGGGGCCTGTCGACGATCCAGGTCGGCCGGCGCCAGGGAGGGAAGGTCGTCAACCGGCGCGGCATCGACCGCTCCCACCTCACCACCGCGATTGCGGAGCGTGACGGAAACCGGGACGCGAGCTGACCCGTGAGGGGCGCTATCGCTAGCGGCAGCACCCGCTAGCGTTAGCGCCCCACTTAGCGCCCCAAACCCCATCTGATCAGGCCGCTAGTGGATAGCGGCCCACCTGCGGAAACCCCCTGATCCTGCCTGGGAGGGCATCTCGTGACCCCGACCCTGCTCGCTATCGCCTGCCTACTCGCCATCACACTCGGTTACATCGGGACGTGTGCGGTCTCGCCGTTCGGCCCCTGCCGGAAGTGCCGTGGCATGGGCTGCAAGGTCAAGACCAACCGGCGCGGGAAGGTCCGGCGCGGCCGTGACTGCCGCCGCTGCCACGCCACCGGACGCCGCATACGCGTCGGCCGCTGGATCTACAACCGCGCCACCCGCACCTACGAGGCGGGCACAGACACCCGGACGGGGGCCGTCCGATGACCTTCGCCGTCTCCGCCGTCCTCCTCTTCGGCGTCTCCTCCGTCATCGCGGTCAAGACCCGCTCTGCCGGGGCCGGGTCCGCGGTCGTGCTGTTCCTGTTCGGGTTCTTCACCGCCGGAACCGGCGCCTACGACCCCATCCGCACCCTGCTCGCCACCCTCGCCCAGACCATCACCCAACTCCGCTGACACCCCGAAGGAGACGCATGCGAGCACTCACGATCCGCCAGCCCTGGGCCGACGCCATCGCCCACGGTGCCAAGCGCGTCGAGAACCGCACCTGGACCACCGACTACCGCGGCCCGCTTCTCATCCACGCCGGTGCCCAGTGGGCCGAACACGTCTGGGGCCCCAGCGACGGACCCGACGTCCGCTCCGCTGTCCTGGCCGTGGCCACACTCACTGACATCCACCCCTCCCGCCGCTGCTGCGACCCCTGGGGCGAATGGCAGCCGAACGTCCACCACTGGGTCCTCACCGACGTGCGCACCCTCGCCCGGCCCGTGCCCGCCACCGGCCGGCTGAGCCTGTGGACCCCGTCCGACGACCTGACCGAGCACATCAACACGATTCTGGAGGACACGCCGTGAACCCCACCGACACCCCGCGCACCGACCGGCCGCTGACCGATGCTCAGGCCGACGCGGAGGCCCGGCGGATCATCGCCGACGTCTACCGCCCCGACGACGCTGCCGTGGCGACGCCGACGGCGTTCCGGGACGACACCCCGCTCCCCACGTACGGGGACATGCCGCCCGTCGCCCAGCCGGGCCGGGCGCCGATGTCGGGGAAGGCGGTCGACGACACCGCCCGCCTGATCGGCGCCAGCGTCCTGGTCTCCGTGACCGGCGGGACCGTCAGTCTCGTGCTGCGGGCGTCCGATCAGGCCGACCCCGTCGTGCTGGGCGTCGGCGGCGCGTCCGTCGCCGCCGTCCTGCTGGCCGCCGCCCGGCTCATCGGCCGCGCCAAGACCCCCGCCACCCCGCCCGAGACCACCGTGCACGTCCACGGGCCTGTGTCCGTCGACCAGCGCACGACCCACACCCGCACCCACGGCGTGTGGGTCCGCAACAACCACACCGAGAAGCCCTAGGAGGGATGCCCCGTGACCGCCCGCATCCACCCTCGCAGCCGCCCCAGGATCGGTGCCAGCCGCTTACCCGCCGCGCCCTCCACCGCGGGCACCACCCGCGTACCCCACCCCCACACCGCGCCGAGCGTGTTCATGGCCGGGCCCGACGGCACCACCGTGATCGATGTGATCGCCGTCGAACGGGTCACCAACGGCCACGCCCGCGGCCACATCCTCACCCCCGACGAACGCCGCTACGCCGCGTACCTGATGCTCGACCACCTCCCGCACAGCATCATCGTCGAGCGGCTCGGCATCAGCGGCGCCACGCTCCTGACCTGGTTCCCCCACCTCCCCCGACGCCGCACCCGGCCCCGGACGCCCGCCACGGTCACCATCCCCCTGGCCGCCCCGGCGGCGGCCGTCGAGCTGGAGCGTGCCGCATGAGGGCCACGGACCGCCCCCGTCGTCTCCAGCGGTGCCGGACCAAGGGATGGCGCGCTCCTGCCGGGGCGGTGTACGTCGGGCGCGGGAGCCTGTGGGGCAACCCCTTCCGCGTCGGTGACACCACCCCCGACGACTGGCACGAGCCGTTCGCGGGCGTCCTCGTGCGCGACCGCGCTCACGCCGTCGAGCTGCTGCGGGCCTACCTGGCCTGGAGGGCCGGGCAGCCTTCCGGGTGGTGCAGCCGGCGCGGCCCGAACTTCCAGTGGGAGCGCGCGGTACGTGCGGCTCTGCACGGCAGGGACCTCATGTGCTGGTGCCCGGCCGACCAGCCGTGCCACGCCGACCTGCTCCTTGAACTCGCCAACCCCACCACCGACTGACCAGACAGGAGAACCCAGCCGTGTCCGACATCCGCATCATCGGCGACCCGCCCGACGCCGAGCCGATCACCAAGACCCTGACCCCCGCCGATTTCGAAGCCGTCCACTACGGCAGCCCCGTCACGTCCCTCGGCGAGCACGGCGAGTGGCTGCTCATCCTCGGTCACCCCGGCCGCCGCCGCGCCTGGGCCGTGTTCAACCGGCACATCCGCACCCACCTCGGCGAACGCCACGGCCTCACCGACTGGTGGGGCCGCCCCCACCGCGACTGGAACCAGTTCCTCACGGAGGAGTGGGTGGTGATCCGCCCGGACGAAGACGACGGCGAGGACCAGGGCGGCTGGTGCGCCGACTGGGACGGCGGCAAGGACGCCCCGGGCGCCGTGCCCGTCACCGTGCTGGACGTCGGCTGATGACCGCCGCCAATCCGCGTCTGCGTGGCGCTGTCGCCGTCGACCACCCCACCACCAGAGACCGGCCGGACACCGACACTCCCGGCGCCCTGGCGGACCGGGCCGCCGAAGCGATCCGTGCCCTGAACCACGCCACCTTGGGGGATCGCAGCCAGCTCTCGTTCCCCGGCGACGCGTACGCCGTCGTCGGCCCGCTGGTGAATCTCGCGCGGCGCCTGCCACAGTCCTTTGACCAGCTCGCGGAGTTCCTGGACGTGCTGGACGCACTCGTCCGTACGGGCTACGTAGCGGCCGACCGCGGCGACCCGTCCGAGCACCTTGCCACCGCCCGGTCCGCGCTCACGTCGGCAACGAGCGCGGCGCAGACCCTCATGCAGTACCTCGACCTCACCCACCGGGCCCTGGGCCCGCTGGGCTGGTCCGGCCCCCTGACCGACGACCAGTAGCTACGCCCGGGGCGACCGCCCCATCTCGCCAAAGACACGCGGTCGCCCCGGCACCCCTCTGTTCACCGAAGAGAACAGGAGACCTACAGCATGACTCAGCAGACCCGCACCGCACAGCCGGGAACGCTCGCGGCCACCGCGCTGGAGCTGGCGGGCGCCGGCGTGCCGGTGCTGCCGCTGCGCGCGGGGAAGGTGCCGTTCGCCAACTGCCTCTGGTGCGCGGGCAACGGGTGCGGTGGCCGGCCGGGCATGAAGACCCCCGGGCCGTGCGCGTGCCCGGCGCCCTGCCACGCCTGGGCCGCCGCCACCACCGACCCCGCCGTGCTCACCTCCCGTCCGTGGGCGGTGGCGTGGTCGCGGGCGGTGGGCGTGGCCTACCACCCCGGCGGCGCCGGGCTGACCGTGGTGGACCTCGACGACCCCGACGCCATCGCCTGGGCGCGCGGCGCGCTGCCCGCCACGCGCACGGTGGCCACAACGCGCGGGGAGCACTGGATCTACCGGGGCGTTATGACGTCCCGCAACAAGGTGCGTCCCGGCGTCGACATCAAGTCCGCCATGTCCTACGCCCGCTATCTCGGGCCGGGCACCGGCCCCCTCGCCAACCTTCCCGACGCCGTCCGTGCCCTCGCCGTGAACCCACGACCGGTGCGGCCGGCGCGGCTCCCCGCCGCCGTGCCCGCGGGATCCGGGGGCGGGGAATGCCCACACCGCACGCCCGTCTTCCTGGAGCGCGGCATCGCGATGGCCGTGCAGCGCATCACCGAGGCGCGCAGCACGATCCACGCGACCGTGTACGGCGCGTTCCTGGCCGTGCTGTCCACGCACGGCCGCTGCGGATGCCTGACCGACGTCCACGTCGGGCGGCTGTTCGCCGCCGCGCAGGCCAGGGGCGAGACGCCCCGGCACTGCGCGGACGCGTGGGCCAACGCCCGCAGCACGTTGGGGCTGTGACCATGTCCGACGAAGAGAAGACACCTGCCCGCGAAGTCATTGCCGACTACGCGCAGGCTCACTTCCGGTACTTCCGCACGGTGGACGGCACCGTCTACGCCCAGCGCAACGGGCACCCTGTGGCCCGTCCGATCCGCTCCCAGGGCACCACGGGCAGCCATCGCCAGGAACTCATGGTCGGCCTGTTCAACGACGGGGTCGGCGTGTTCAACGGAACCGCCTTGAAGGAGGCGCTGGATTTGATCGAGGCACTCGCCATGAGCCAGCCCGTTCAGCAGGTCCATATCCGCGTGGCGCCGGGACTCGATGGGGCGACCTGGCTGGACCTGGGCCGCAACGACGGGCAGTCGGTCCGCATCCACCCCACCGGGTGGGACATCGTCACCCCCGATCCGGCAGAGGTCTGCTGGCGCCGGACCCAGCTCACCGGACAGCTCCCCTTCCCCGTCAAGGACACCGACGGCAAGGGCATCGACCTGCTCATGCGGCTGTGCAACTTCGCCAACGCGGAGACCGAATGCCTGGCCATCGCCTGGCTCATCGGCTGTCTGGGACCCACGGTTCCCGTGCCCGCGCCGTTCCTGACCGGACCGCAGGGTGCGGGCAAGTCCACCGGCGGACGCATGCTCATCCGCATCATCGAGGGCATGAGCGGAGACCTGCGCCGCGCCCCGAAGGACGAAGAGAACCTGATCGCCGCCGTCGGCGCGGGATGGGTCACCGCGCTGGACAACCTATCCCACCTCACCCCGGACCTGTCCGACGCCATGTGCTGCATCGTTACCGGCGCCGAGAACATCAAACGCGCCCTGTTCACCGACGGCGACGTCTTCCGCGTCAGCTACCGCCGCCCCCTGCTCATGACCGGCATCGACGTCGGAGTCATCCGCCCCGACCTCGCCGAACGCCTCCTGCCGCTCCGTCTGGAGCGGCCCAAGGTCCGGCGCACCGAGGCCGAACTGTGGACGGAGTACGAAGAGATCCTGCCCGTCGTCCTCGGCTCCCTCCTGGACCTCACCGTTCTGGTCCGCGCCGCCGAGGCGGACATCCCCACGGATCTGCGCATGGCCGACTTCGCGCACCTGTGCGCGCAGCTCGACGCGGCAACCGGCCTCGGAGCGCTGGGCGCCTACCGGGCCAGCCTCGACGACCTCAACGACGACGTCATTGAAGGCGACCTGCTGGCACAGACCGTGCTGAAGTACGCCGCCGGCCTCGACCCCGGAACGGAGGAACGGATGACGTCGGCCGAATGGCTGCACTGCCTCACCGGCCTCTACAGCGGCGAGGAATGCCGCCCCCTCCCGAAAGGGTGGCCGACCACCGGCAAAGTCCTCTCCGACCGCCTCAAACGCCTACAGCCCACCCTCGCCGCCCGCGGCGTCCTCATCGACTGGGGCCGCACCATGTCTGCCCGGTACATCGAGATGGCCCGGCCTCCGGGCCCGCCGCTGCCGCACGAGCAGGAACCGGCGTTCTGACCGGCAGCGCCGATCACCCTGAACAGCAAGAGGAGCACCCCACGCCGGGTGCTCCTCTTGCTGTTCGGCGGCGGCAGCCGCCCTGCAAGGGTCGCGCCGCGAAGCGGCTCCTTCTTTCGGTCTTCGCGAGCCGCACTACAAAACAGACACCCCTCCTTTTTCCTAAGTAGGAGGACGCTGCGTCATCTGCGTCATGCGCGACCGAAAACGGCACATGACCAGGGCAAACACCCATGACGCAGAACCCTAGGGCCTGCGTCATCCTGCGTCATCTGCGTCATGCCCTGACGCAGACCATGACGCAGCCATGACGCAGACACCACAGGCTGTGTCATCCAAACCCGCAGGTCACCCCCCGGGGATGACGCAGATGACGCAATGACGCAGAAATCCCAACCTCGGACGCACGCGGCCACCCCAGATGCCCGCTACCCCCTCCCGGCGAACCCGTGAAGGAGCCCAAAATGCCCGATTGGCGGCCGACCCCCAGTGAGATCTCGACGATCAGCAAGGAGGCCCTGGGATGACACCCTCCCGAGCTCGACGCGGCAACGCCGCATCCGCCCTGACACCCCTCTACCGCCCGGCCGAAGTCGCCGAAGCGCTCGGCTGCTCCGAGTGGTGGGTGAAGGAACAGGCACGCAGGGGGCGCATTCCGTTCACGCGGACTGGCGGCGGCTTCCGCTTCACCGCCGAGCACTACCAGGAGATTATCCGCGTCTTCGAAGAGCGCCCGGCCTGTGTCGCGCAGCCTGCCGCCGAGGAAGGACCAACTGTTGTCCCACGCCGGATGCGGCAGATTCCTCCGGCCGCCATTTCGGCGCTACGGGCCAAGCAGCCGCGCCGAGCAGCCCGGGAACATCCCACGCGTCCCACCGCGTGAAGAACAGATAGGGGAGAGGCATTGGGATACGGCGAGAAGCGCGGGGACTACTACCGGGGGCGGTTCTGGATCGCCCCCGGGGTG
Source organism: Streptomyces smaragdinus (assembly GCF_009604385.1). Classification (GTDB taxonomy): domain Bacteria; phylum Actinomycetota; class Actinomycetes; order Streptomycetales; family Streptomycetaceae; genus Streptomyces; species Streptomyces smaragdinus. Next base: position 34,313 of record NZ_WEGJ01000027.1, on the reverse strand, counting down.
CTCCGCACCGTCGTGGACGCCAACGGCAACACGGTCCGGTACACCACCAAGCGCGAGGCTGCCAAGGCGGCGAACGACCTGGAAGCCAAGGTCCGAGAGGTTGGCTACCGCGACCCGAACGCAGGCAGGGAGACGTTCGGCGAGTACGTGAACCGCTGGTACGAGGCGCAGGAGTTGGCCCCGTCCACCATGCAGAACTACAGGCACCATCTGGAGGAACATCTCCTCCCGGAGTTCGAGGACAAGGCCCTCGCCGACATCAAGCCCACGGATGTCGGGGCCTGGGAGAAGAAGGAGCGCAAGCTCTACGCCGCATCCAGCGTGAAGACCTGGCACGGCACATTGCACCTCATCCTTAGCGACGCCGTGGAGGAAGGGCTGATCGACTCCAACCCGGCTACCAAGAGGCGTGGCCGGGGCAGGCGCGCCGGCCGCTCCAGAAACAGGGGGCCCGAGAAGGTGGTGACCGACGCTCTCGGCATTCTGCTGATCGCCGAGCGGGTCTCCCTGCTTTCGGGCCGTGACGATGAGTTTGTGGCCGTGGTCCTGAAAGGCTTCACCGGCATGCGATGGGGCGAAATCGTCGGCCTGGAGCGCCAGTTCGTGCGCCCCGCCTCGGTGCGCGTGGAATGGCAGCTCTACGAACTCGACTCGGGACAGTTCGAGCGGTGCCCCCCCAAGGACGACTCGTACCGGACCATCGACACCCCCGAGTGGCTGTCGGGCTTGGTCAAGCACCACATCTCCCGTACGGACTCAGCGCCTTGCTCGTGCCACGGGCAGGCGTACGCCTTCCGTGGCCACGGACCCGCCAACGGAGCGGCCCGGCAGATCGGAGCGAAGTTGGTCGATGTCGCCCGCCGAGCCGAGGTCTCGCCGGCCACCGTCTCCAACGTGCTGAACCGTCCGGACACGGTCGCCGAACGGACGCGGCTCAAGGTGGAGGAGGCCATCGCCTCGCTCGGCTACGTTCGCACTGGCCAGTCCGGGGAAACGGCCGCACACTGGCGCCGAACCGGATTTGCCACCTGGCTGTTCCACCCAGCCGCCACAGGGTGGTATCCGAAGAAGGCCCCGCAGGAAGCGCGCCCCGTTCCTATCCTGGCGGACCCCTGGCCGGGGGTGCCGGCGCGTGGGCGCAACGCCTCGGGACGGGCGGATGCGTGCTGGCTGCCGATCGCACGGGGTCTCACGCCGCATGGGCTCAGGCACTCCCACAAGACGGTCATGGAGGAGTTCGGCATCCCGCCGAAACTCATGGATGAGCGCCTGGGCCATGAGGACGGCTCGGTGCAGGCCCGCTACTCACACATCACCGCGAAGATGCGGCAGCGGCTCATGGACGAGCTGACCGAGCAGTGGGATGAGGCACTGGACGCGCGGTTCGCCATGCACCCGCGGTCGCCGGTCCAAGTGCTCGACGCCTTGCTGAGGACCCGGCGGGCGTGACTTCCGGGGAGTCGATTTCCTTGATCCACTCCCCGTTCACTCCCCAGTGACCCTAAAATGCAGATCAGGCCCGACTCTCGAAGAGAGGGAATCGGACCTGATCTGCTGTTTCTTCAGTCGGGGTGGCGGGATTTGAACCCACGACCTCTTCGTCCCGAACGAAGCGCGCTGCCAAGCTGCGCTACACCCCGAAGCAACGAGCACTACTGTAGCCCACCCGCGGCGCCAGACGAAATTCGTTTCAGGTGGTGGCGGTCAGTGTGAGCAGGGTCGCCTCCGGGGGGCAGGCGAAGCGGACCGGGGTGTAGCGGTTCGTGCCGCAGCCTGCGGAGACGTGGAGGCGGGAGGTGCGGCCGGCCGCGGTGTGGGTGGAGGGGCCGGAGACGCGGGCGGTGTCGATGTCGCAGTTCGTGACCAGCGCGCCGTAGAACGGGATGCACAGCTGGCCCCCGTGGGTGTGGCCGGCCAGGATCAGCGGGTAGCCGTCCGCCGTGAAGGCGTCCAGGGCACGCAGGTACGGGGCGTGCACCAGCGCCAGGGAGAAGTCCGCGGCGGTGTCGGGGCCGCCGGCCACCTCGGTGTAGCGGTCGCGGCGGATGTGCGGGTCGTCCAGGCCCGTCAGGGCCAGCTCCGTACCGGACGCCAGCTTGACCCGGCCGCGGGAGTTCGACAGGCCCACCCAGCCGGAGGCCTCGAACGCGTCGCGCATGCCCTCCCAGGGGTTGCGGCGCACCCCGATGTTCGGGTCGTTCTTGCCGTTCAGGCCGTGCTGGCCGCGCGCCTTCTCCAGCAGATAGCGGGCGGGGTTACGGGCCGACGGGGCGTAGTAGTCGTTCGACCCCATGACGTACGTACCGGGGAACTCCAGCAGCGGCCCCAGCGCGTCCAGCAGCTCGGGGACGGCGTCCGGGTCGGAGAGGTTGTCGCCGGTGTTCACCACCAGGTCCGGGCGCAGCCCGGCCAGCGACTGCAGCCAGCGGCGCTTCTTGCCCTGGCCGGAGACCATGTGGATGTCCGACACGTGCAGCACCCGCATCGGCTCCATCCCCGCGGGGAGCACCGGCAGCGTCACCCGGCGCAGCCGGAAGGACCGCACCTCGATCCCGGCGGCGTATCCCACGCACGCCGTGCCTAGTGCTGTCAGGGCCAGGGGGACTCCGTATCGCGCGCGCATCCGTCCATCGTCGCAGAAGCCCGGCGGCACGATTAATGCGGCGGCCCCGTTCCCCCGGGGCATGGCAGACTCGGGGGCATGACCACGCTGAAGGCCAAGCTGCAGGACGACCTCACCGCCGCCATCAAGGGCCGGGACGAGCTGCGCTCCGCCACGCTCCGGATGACCCTCGCCGCGATCACGAAGGAGGAGGTCGCGGGCAAGGAGGCCCGCACGCTCTCCGACGACGAGGTGCAGAAGGTGATCGCCCGCGAGGCCAAGAAGCGGCGCGAGGCCGCCGAGGCCTTCGAGAAGGGCGGCCGCGCGGAGTCCGCGGCGCGGGAGCTCGCGGAGGGCGAGGTGCTGGACGCGTATCTGCCGCAGCAGCTGTCCGACGAGGAGCTGGCGTCCGTGGTGACGCAGGCCGTCGGGGAGGCGAAGGCCGCCGGCGCCGAGGGGCCGCGGGCCATCGGCGCCGTGATGAAGATCGTGAACCCGAAGGTCGCCGGCCGTGCCGAGGGCGGCCGGGTCGCCGCCGCGGTGAAGAAGGCCCTGGCGGGCTGACCCCGCCCCAGGAACGCGGAAGGCCCTCCCGCCGAGACGGGAGGGCCTTCGCCGTGTGTACGGGGGCGGCTTACGGCCACCCCGTCGTATTGCCGTTCCCGTTGCCGTTCCCGCCGCCGATCAGCGTGCCGGCGTCCGTCGTTCCGCCGTCGAGGGTGCCGCCGTCCAGCGTGCCCCCGTCCAGGGTCCCGCCGTTCGTCGGGTCGGTCGGGCCACCGGTGTCGCCGCCCGTGATGCCGCCGAGGGTCAGGCCGCCGAGCGGGTCGTCGTCGCCGTGGCCGGGGCGGTCCTTGTGCTTGGGCTTGGGGTTGGCGATGGGAACCAGGTTGAAGCTTTCCGCCGGCCGGTTCGCCACGGCGCCCGACATGGCGTCGCGCCAGATGGGGCCGGGGACGCCGCCGCCGAAGACCTTGGGGTAGTAGACGCCGCCGATGTTGATGTTCACCATCTCGACGTCCTTGCCGCCCGCGCCGCCGACCCACACGGCCGCCGCCAGGTTCGGCGTGTAGCCGACGAACCACGCGGCCTTGCGGTTGTCCGTGGTACCCGTCTTACCGGCGCTGGCCCGCCCGCTCAGCCCCGCCTGCGCACCCGTACCGTCCGTCACCACACCGTTGAGCAGGGTGTTCACCGTGTCGGCGGTCTTCTCGTCCATGACCCGCTTGCACTGCGTCTTCGGCACCGGCAGCGACTTGTTGTCGGCGTCCTTCACCGACTCGATCGCCACCGGCGTGCAGTACTCGCCGCGGTTGGCGAAGGTCGCGTACGCGTTGGCCATGGTCAGCGGGGCGATGGTCTGGGTGCCGAGGGTGAGGCTGGTGGACTCCTGGAGCTCCTTGCCGTCACCGCGGTGGACGCCCATGTTCTGCGCGAGGGTCTTCACCGGGCAGATGCCGATCTCGGCGATCATCGCGACGAAGTAGGTGTTGATCGACTTCGCCGTCGCCTCCTTCAGCGCGTACGGGCCGACCTCCGACTTCGTCTCGTTCTGCACGCTCTCCGGGCCCCCGGTCTCGGGGTCGATGCCGCGCAGCGACGGCTTGTCCGGGTCACAGGTCTCGACGCGCTCGGGGTAGAGCATCTTGTTCGGCGCCGGATAGACCTTGCTGTTCGGGATGCCCTCCTCGAGCGCCGCGGCGGCGGTGAAGGGCTTGAACGTCGAACCCGTCTGGAAGCCGTACGTCGATCCGCCCATCGAGTGGTCCACCGACAGATTGATCTCCGTCTGGTGCTTGTTCGGGTCCAGCCCGTACGGCCGGGACTGGCCCATTCCGATGATCTTGCCGGTGCCGGGTTCGACCATGGAGACGGCGGTGGCGACCTTGTCCTTCTGGAAGACGTGCTTCTTGACCGAGTCGTTGAGGGACTTCTGCGCCTTGGGGTCCAGGGTGGTACGGATCGTCAGCCCGCCCTGGTTCCACCGCTTCTGGCGCTCGCCCTCCGTCTTGCCGTACAGCTTGCTGCCGAGGAACGTCCGCCGGACGTAGTCGCAGAAGTGGCCGGCGCCCTGGACGGCGGTGATGCAGCCGTTGCGGGGGGAGCTGAACTTCAGGCCCAGGTCCTCGGCCTTCGCTTTCTCGGCTTCGGCGGCGGAGATGTACTTGCTCTTCGCCATCCGGTCGATGACGTCGTTGCGCCGCTTGAGTGCCTCCCGCTCGTCGTTGACGGGGTCGTAGCGCGACGGCGACTGGACGATGCCGGCCAGCATGGCGGCCTCGGTGAGCTTCAGCTTGCTCGCGGGCTTGCTGTAGTAGCGCTGGGCGGCGGCCTCCACCCCGTACGCCTGCTCGCCGAAGAAGGCGATGTTGAGGTAGCCCTCGAGGATCTCCTTCTTGGTGAGCTCCTGCTCCACCTGGATGGCGAGCTTCAGCTCCTTGATCTTGCGGCCGAGGGTCTGGCGGGTGGCCTCCTTGAGCTTCTCGGGGCTCTCGCCGGCCTCCTCCATCGCGATGTTCTTCACGTACTGCTGGGTGAGCGTGGAGGCACCCTCCTGGACCGTGCCGGCCTGGGCGTTCGCGTTCAGGGCGCGCAGGATGCCCTTGAGGTCGACGGCGCCGTGCTGGTAGTAGCGCGCGTCCTCGATCGCGACGATCGCCTGCTGCATCACGGGGGCGACCTGCTTGATGGGGATCACCGTGCGGTTGCGCTCGTAGACCGTGGCGATGAGGCCGCCGTCGCGGTCCAGGATCACGTTCCGCTGGCTCAGCGGGGGGCGCTCGATGCTGGCGGGCAGCTTGTCGAAGCCCTCGACGGTGCCCTTGGCGGCCAGACCCAGCGCGCCCACGGCGGGCAGCGAGATCCCGGCGAGCAGGGCGCCCGCCAGCAGGCTGACGCCGAGGAACTTCGCGGCCTGCTGGGCGGTGGTGAGGCCACCGCCGGGACGCTTGTATGCCATGCGCCCACCCTAACTTCTCATTCGGCGGACAGCCGCCCGTCTGTTCGCTTACGCTGCTCCTGGCTGTATCAGGAGTACGTCTCCGTATCAACCGTGTCGTCACTCCTGTGGGTGATTAGACCTGACCGCTTTGATGGCCTGTGATGGCCCACGCCCCATTGCTCCCCGGTGATCCGTTGGGAAATAGCCTGATGGTCCGGTATGTCGAGCGCTCACTCCCGTGGGTGATCTGCCGCGTACGCATAGTCCGTTCGGGCCATTCAAGATTGGGCCCGCAGGGGGTGTTGCGCCCTGCTGTCCTTCCGTAACGTCCTCAACTGGCAACGGTGAATATGCCGATGCCGCCGTGGGGGAGCCTCAATTCGGGAGAGGACGGCGCCAGCATGAGCTGGGTTACCGACTGGAGTGCACAGGCAGCGTGCCGCACCACTGATCCGGACGAACTGTTCGTCCAGGGAGCGGCGCAGAACAGGGCGAAGGCGGTATGCACCGGATGTCCGGTGCGCACGGAGTGCCTCGCCGACGCCCTCGACAACCGGGTGGAGTTCGGGGTCTGGGGCGGAATGACGGAGCGCGAGCGGCGCGCTCTGCTGCGCCGCAGGCCGACCGTCACCTCGTGGCGCCGGCTGCTGGAGACGGCGAAGCTGGAGTACGAGCGGTCGGCGGGCCTGCTGCCCGCGGACGAGCAGGAGTACGCGGCCGCGGCGAGCTGACCCGCGCCCTACGGCCTGGCCTCGGCCAGTCGGCGCGCGATGTCGCGCAGCCCCGCGAGGTCGTGGACGTCGCCGGGGAGCGCCGCCACCTCCGCGACCGGCACCTCGGGGTGCAGCGCGGCGAAGCGGTCCCTCGTACGGCGCTCGCGCGCGAGCACCTGCATGCGTTCCGCGTGCAGACGGAGCAGAGCGGCGGTCAGTCGCTCGGCACCGGCGCCCGCGGGCTGTCCGGCCGTGCTGGTCGGGACCGCGGGGCCGGCGGGGGAGCCGGGGTCGGGAGAGGAAGCGGTCCGAGAAGAGGACTGCCCGTCTTCACGATCGACAATGCCGGACGCGCCATGATTTTCATGATTTTCGTGAACACCCGCGTCCGGCTCGAGCTCCTCCAGGCTCTCCGCCGCCGCCAGCGCCCGCTCGGCGCTCAGCCGCGCCGCGCCGCTGGTGTGCACGCGGTTCAGGACGAGCCCCGCGAGGGGCATCCGGTCGGCCTTCAGCCGCTCCACGAAGTACGCCGCCTCCCGCAGCGCGTCCCGCTCGGGCGCCGCCACCACCAGGAACGCCGTCCCCGGGGCCTGCAGCAGCCGGTACGTGGCGTCCGCCCGCGTACGGAAGCCGCCGAACATCGAGTCCATCGCCGCCACGAACGTCTGCACGTCCCGCAGCAGCTCGCCTCCCAGCAGCTTGCTGAGCGTCCCGGTGAACAGCGACATCCCCACGTTGAGGAACTTCATCCCCGCCCGGCCCCCCACCCGCGCCGGCGCCATCAGCACCCGGATGAAGCGCCCGTCGAGGAACGACCCGAGCCGCCCCGGCGCGTCCAGGAAGTCCAGCGCGGAGCGGCTCGGCGGGGTGTCGACGACGATCAGGTCCCACTCGTCGCGCGCCCGAAGCTGCCCCAGCTTCTCCATCGCCATGTACTCCTGCGTGCCGGCGAAGCCCGCGGACAGCGACTGGTAGAAGGGGTTCGCCAGGATCGCCGCCGCGCGGGCGGGGTCGGCGTGCGCCTCGACGATCTCGTCGAAGGTCCGCTTCATGTCGAGCATCATGGCGTGCAGCTCGCCCTCGACGCCCTGCACGGGCCGCGGGACGTTGTCGAGCGACGCGATGCCCATGGACTGCGCCAGCCGCCGCGCCGGGTCGATCGTCAGCACCACGACCCGCCGCCCCCGCTCGGCCGCCCGTACGCCCAGCGCCGCCGCGGTCGTCGTCTTGCCGACCCCGCCGGAGCCGCAGCACACCACGATCCGGGTCTTCGGGTCGTCCAGGAGCGCGTCGATGCCGAGCCGCGGGGCCGTCTCCAGGGTCATGTCGTCGTCCACTGCTTCCTCAGCTCGCCCGCCAGTGTGTACAGCCCCGCCAGATCCACCCCGTCCGCCAGCAGCGGCAGCTCCGGTACGGGCAGCCCCAGGCCGGTGATCTCCGCTCGTCCGGCGCGCTCCAGCTCCAGCCGGGCGGCGTGCTCGCGCGCCTGCTCCAGCAGCGGGCCGACCAGCTGACCGGCGCGCGCGCCCCGGCTCGCGCCGCCCAGCCCCGCGCGGGCCAGCGCGCGGGCCACCGCGTCGCGGTCGGCGGCGGCCTCCGCGAGGGCGTCCTCGTCGAGCAGCGCGGGGCGGACCATGTTCACGACGACGGACCCCACGGGGAGGCCGGCCCCCCGTAGCTCCGCGACGCCGTCCACGGTCTCCTGGACGGGCATCTCCTCGAGCAGGGTGACCAGGTGGACGGCGGTCTCGCTGGACTTGATCACCCGCATCACGGACTGCGCCTGCTTGTGTATGGGGCCCATCCGGGCCAGGCCCGCCACCTCGTCGTTCACCGCGAGGAAGCGGGTGATGCGGCCGGTGGGCGGGGCGTCCATCACCACCGCGTCGTACACGAAGCCGCCGTTCTTCCGCCTTCGCCGGACGGCCTCGCAGGCCTTGCCCGTCAGCAGGACGTCGCGCAGGCCGGGGGCGATGGTGGTGGCGAAGTCGATCGCGCCGAGCTTGTTGAGCGCCCGGCCCGCGCCGCCGAGCTTGTAGAACATCTGCAGATAGTCCAGGAGCGCCTGCTCGGCGTCGATCGCCAGGGCGTACACCTCGCCCCCGCCCGGTGCGACGGCGATCCGTCGTTCCTCGTACGGCAGCGCCTCCGTCTCGAAGAGCTGCGCTATGCCCTGCCGGCCCTCGACCTCGACGAGGAGCGTCCTGCGTCCCTCGTCGGCGAGGGCCAGGGCGAGGGCCGCGGCGACCGTGGTCTTGCCGGTCCCGCCCTTGCCGCTGACCACATGGAGCCTCACGCGTTCGAGCCTAATTCCTCGCGCCGGGAACCGGGGACGGCACCCTGGGGACGGCCGCGGGGTGGGGCGGGCGGGGCTGTCGTAAAGTCGCGGCATGACGACGAAGTTCGAGTACGCGACGGTGCCCCTTCTGGTGCACGCGACGAAGCAGATTCTGGACACGTGGGGCGAGGACGGCTGGGAGCTCGTCCAGGTCGTGCCCGGGCCGAACAACCCGGAGCAGCTGGTGGCGTATCTGAAGCGGGAGAAGGCGTGAGCGGCGCGATCGAGGCCCGCCTCGCGGAGCTGGGGCTGGAGCTGCCCGACGTGGTGCCGCCGCTGGCGTCGTACGTGCCGGCGCTGCGCACCGGTAACTACGTGTACACCTCCGGCCAGCTCCCCATGGTCGACGGCAAGCTGCCCGTCACCGGCAAGGTCGGCGCCGAGGTCACGCCGGAGGAGGCCAGGGAGCTCGCCGCCCGGTGCGCGCTGAACGCCCTGGCGGCCGTGAAGTCCGTCGTCGGTGATCTGGACAAGGTCAAGCGGGTCGTGAAGGTCGTCGGCTTCGTCGCCTCCGCGCCCGACTTCACCGGGCAGCCGGCCGTCGTCAACGGCGCCAGCGAGCTCGTCGGTCAGGTGTTCGGCGAGAAGGGTGTGCACGCCCGTTCGGCGGTGGGCGTCGCGGTGCTGCCGATCGACGCGCCGGTCGAGGTCGAGTTCCAGGTCGAGGTCGAGGACTGAGCCGTACGGGAGGGGGTCGGATGATCCCCTCTCGTACATCCGCTCGGTTCGACGTAGCATCCGGCCATGTCCCAGTGGTATCCGCCCGAGTGGCCCGACCGGATCCGCGCCCTGGCGCGCGGCGAACTGACGCCCGTCGTGCCGAGGCGCGCGTCGACCGTGCTGCTGCTGCGTCCCGGCCTCGACGTCTACCTGCTGCGGCGCCGCGCGTCGATGGCCTTCGCGGGCGGCGCGTACGCCTATCCGGGGGGCAGCGTCGACGACCGTGACGAGCGGGCCGTGGGCTGGGCGGGGCCGTCGCTCGCCGCGTGGGCCGGGCGGCTGGGGGTGGACACCGAGGCGGAGGCGCAGGCCGTGGTGTGCGCCGCCGTGCGGGAGACGTTCGAGGAGGCCGGCGTGCTGCTGGCCGGGCCGTCGGCGGACGAGGTCGTCGCGGACACCACGGGGGAGGACTGGGAGGCGGACCGGGCGGCGCTGGTGGCCCGTGAGCTGTCCTTCGCGGACTTCCTGGCGCGGCGGGGGCTGGTGCTGCGGTCGGATCTGCTGGGGGCGTGGGCGCGCTGGATCACGCCGGAGTTCGAGCGGCGGCGGTACGACACGTGGTTCTTCGTCGCCGCGCTGCCGGAGGGCCAGCGGACCCGTAACGCCTCCACGGAGGCCGACCGTACGGTGTGGGCCGCTCCCGCGGACGCCTGCGCCGGCTACGACCGGGGCGAGCTGCTGATGATGCCGCCGACCATCGCGATGCTGCGGGACCTCACGGCGTACGCGACCCCCGACGCGGCGCTCGCCGCCGCTCCCGCGCGGGAGCTGGCGCCCGTGATCGCGAGGGCGGCGATGGTGGACGGGCAACTGGAGCTGACGTGGCCCGGCCACGAGGAGTTCACCAAGAGGATCGGCTCATGACGGACGCCTCCCCGCTCCCCGGCCGCCCGCGCGGCGGCTCATTGACCGGGCGGGCCACCGACCGCGCGTACTGCGTGCTGGCGCCGAACCCCTCGCCGATGACGCTGGACGGCACCAACACCTGGATCCTCGGCGAGCCCGACTCGGACCTCGCGGTCGTCGTCGACCCCGGACCGGACGACGAGGGGCACCTCCGGGAGATCGTGGCGGCCACCGAACGCCTCGGGAAGCGGGTCGCGCTCACCCTGCTCACGCACGGCCACGCGGACCACGCGGAGGGCGCGGCACGGTTCGCCGAGCTCACGGGAACACACGTACGGGCCCTGGACCCGGCGCTGCGTCTGGGCGACGAGGGCCTGACACCGGGGAACGTGGTGCGGGTCGGCGGCCTGGAGCTGCTGATCGTGTCGACGCCGGGCCACACGTCGGACTCCCTGTGCTTCCAGCTCCCCGCCGACGGCGCGGTCCTCACGGGGGACACGGTCCTGGGCCGGGGGACGACGATGGTGGCCCACCCCGACGGCCGCCTGGGCGACTACCTGGACTCCCTGCGCCGCCTGCGCTCGCTCACGACCGACGACGGCGTCCACACGGTCCTCCCGGGCCACGGCCCGGTCCTGGGCGACGCCCAGGGCGCGGTGGAGTACTACCTGGCCCACCGGGCGCACAGGCTGGCACAGGTGGAGACGGCGATGGAGGCAGGCCACCTCACGCCGGAGGCGGTGGTAGCCCACGTATACGCGGACGTGAACCGCGCACTGTGGCCGGCAGCGGAACTGTCGGTACGGGCGCAGATGGAATACCTGCGGGAACACGGCCTGGTTTAGGACCCGACGCAAACAGGAAGCCGCCGACGAAAGCAAGGGGACGTCCGACACACCTGTGCGCGTACGGGAAACGCTCCCAAATGGACCACGACGCGGCAGTACGCGCACAGGTGTGTCGGGCGGCCCCGACCCACAACGCGACGGCGGCGCACCCCGGCACCGGCCGCAGGCCGACGCAACAGCAAGACCTCAGCGCGACCGCTTCGCCAACCGCTCGACGTCCAGAAGGATCACCGCACGAGCCTCCAGCCGAAGCCACCCACGCGACGCGAAGTCCGCCAGCGCCTTGTTGACCGTCTCCCGAGAAGCCCCCACCAACTGAGCCAGCTCCTCCTGGGTCAGGTCATGCACCACATGGATGCCCTCCTCCGCCTGCACACCGAAGCGCCGCGAAAGATCGAGCAGCGCCCGCGCCACCCGCCCGGGAACATCGGAGAAGACCAGGTCGGACATCTGATCGTTGGTCCGCCGCAGCCGCCGGGCCACCGCGCGCAGCAGGGCCGCGGCCACCTCGGGCCGTGCGTTCAGCCACGGCTGCAGGTCGCTGTGCCCCAGGCCCAGCAGCTTGCACTCCGTGAGCGCCGTAGCCGTAGCCGTACGCGGCCCCGGGTCAAACAGCGACAGCTCGCCGATCAGCTCACCGGGCCCGAGCACCGCCAGCATGTTCTCCCGCCCGTCGGGGGAGGTGCGGTGGAGCTTCACCTTGCCCTCGGTGACCACATAGAGCCGGTCCCCGGGGTCGCCCTCGTGGAACAGCGAGTCGCCGCGCGCGAGCGTGACCTCCGTCATGGAAGCGCGAAGCTCACCGGCCTGCTCGTCGTCGAGCGCCGCGAAAAGCGGGGCGCGCCGCAGAACGTCGTCCACGAGTTCTCTCCTTGTCGACATGCCCAGGCGACCTTTCGACCTTGCGGTGTGGTCTCCATGATGCCGGACAGTAAAACAGTGCGATCAATCACAAGTTTGACGTATCGGGGGACCGGATCGTGCGTCAGGGGTCCGATTGGCCGCTGACCGGCCCCGATACGCCGGGTCGAGGTTGGTCCGGTCGGGTGGCCAACACCCCCGTGGGAGCTGGGGAGAATGGGGCCGTACGGGTGACGCGAAAGCCCCGTTCCGCTCTGGGCGAACACCCGTCACCCTATCGGCACGGCCCCGCCGCCGTCAGTGGTGGAACCCGGACTGCTCCGGCGTCCCCGTCCCCACGCCGCCCGACAGCCGCTCCACCGCGTCCCGGATGTCCCGGGCGAGCAGCGCGATGGTGTCGCGGCTGACGCCGTGCCGGACGAGTACCCGCTGGATCACCGTCTCCTGGCGCTCCGGCGGCAGCGGGTACGCCGGGACCTGCCACCCCCGGCGGCGCAGCTGGTCGGTCACGTCGTAGAGCGTGAAGCCGGCGGACGCCGGGTCGGTGAGCGTGTACGAGACGGCGGGGAGGGCGCCGCGTCCGTCGTACAGGAGGGTGAACGGGCCCATCCCGGCGATCTCCCGCGCCAGGTCGTGCGCCGTGTCGGAGGCGGCCTCGTAGATGCGGCGGTAACCCTCGCGGCCCAGGCGGAGGAAGTTGTAGTACTGGGCGACGATCTCTCCGCCGGGGCGGGAGAAGTTGAGGGCGAACGTCGGCATGTCGCCGCCGAGGTAGCTGACCTTGAACACGAGCTCTTCCGGCAGCAGCTCGGCCGACCGCCACACCGCCCAGCCGACGCCGAGGGGGGCCATCCCGTACTTGTGTCCGGAGGCGTTGATCGACGCGACCCGTTCCAGGCGGAAGTCCCACTCCAGGTCGGGGTGGAGGAACGGCGCGACGAAGCCGCCGCTCGCCGCGTCCACGTGCACCGGGACGTCCAGTCCCGTGTCGGCCTGGAGGGCGTCGAGTGCGGCGGCGATCTCCCGGACGGGCTCGTAGTCGCAGGTGTACGTGACGCCGAGGATGGCCACGACGCCGATGGTGTTCTCGTCGACGTAGTCCCGCAGCTGATGCGGGCGCAGGCCCGTCGCGCCCGCCTCGAGGGGGACCTGGCGCAGCTCGACGTCGAAGTAGCGGGCGAACTTCTCCCAGCACACCTGGACGGGGCCGCACACGAGATTCGGGCGGTCGGCCGGCTGTCCCGCTTCCTGACGGCGCTTCCGCCAGCGCCACTTGAGCGCCAGCCCGCCGAGCATCGCCGCCTCGCTGGAGCCGGTGGTGGAGCAGCCCATGGCGGAGCGGCCGGCGGGGGAGTGCCAGAGGTCGGCGAGGATGTGCACGCAGCGGGACTCGAGCTCGGCGGTCTGCGGGTACTCGTCCTTGTCGATCATGTTCTTGTCGAGGCACAGGTCCATCAGCGCGTGCACCTCGGGCTCGGACCAGGTGGTGCAGAACGTGGCGAGGTTCTGCGAGGCGTTTCCGTCGAGGGCGAGCTCGTCGCGGATCAGCGCCCGTACGGCGCGTGGATCGGCGGGCTTGTCGGGGATCCGGTAGCGGGGGAGCGCGGCGGCGCTGATGGGCAGCGCGTACACGTCTTCGAACGGCTGCGCCGCCCCCAGGTCGGTCTGGTGCAGGGCCACGGTCGCGTCCTTTCGTCGCCACCATGGTGTGCGGGGGTGGGGGCGTACGCCCGGGGGGTGGGCCGGGCGGGTGACTCCCGCGTGCGGCTCACCGTTGCGTGACCGGCCTGCCGGCGGCCGCCGGACGTCCTGCCGGTCACGCCCCGGCTGTCGGTCCCGCCCCGTAGGCTGGCAGGCATGGCGAACAGCAGCGGGTCCAAGGCGGTGATCAAGCGGGCCAAGGTGGCGCCGACCTTCACGGGGCGGGTGCGCCAGGCGCGGCGGATCTACCGCGAGCTGGGCGAGGTGTATCCGTACGCGCATCCGGAGCTCGACTTCGAGAACCCGTTTCAGCTGCTCGTGGCGACGGTGATGTCCGCGCAGACGACCGACCTGCGGGTCAATCAGACGACGCCGGCGCTCTTCGCGAAGTACCCCACCGCCGATGACCTGGCCGCCGCGGACCCGCAGGAGGTGGAGGAGCTGATCCGCCCCACCGGGTTCTTCCGCGCCAAGACCCGCTCGATCATAGGTCTGTCCGCGGCCCTGCGGGACAACTTCGGCGGCGAGGTGCCCGGCCGCCTGAAGGACCTCGTCACGCTGCCGGGAGTGGGCCGCAAGACGGCGAACGTCGTGCTGGGGAACGCCTTCGGCGTCCCGGGGATCACGGTGGACACCCACTTCCAGCGCCTGGTGCGCGACCGGTGGCGGTGGACCGACGAGACCGAGCCCGACAAGATCGAGGCCGCCGTCGCCGGGATGTTCCCCAGGAAGGAGTGGACGGATCTCTCCCACCGGGTGATCTTCCACGGCCGCCGCATCTGCCACGCCCGCAAGCCCGCCTGCGGCGCCTGCCCCATCGCCGCGCTCTGCCCGTCGTACGGAGTGGGCGAGACCGACCCGGAGAAGGCGGAGAAGCTGCTCAAGTACGAGAAGGGCGGCTTCCCCGGCCAGCGGCTCAACCCTCCGCCCGGCTATCCCGGCCGCGCCGCGCCCCCGCTCGGCGGCGCCGCGTGACCCGAGCCGTCCCCCGCCCCCGTACACCGCGCAGGGAGCCGTATGACGCACGCCCGTGAGACCCTCGCCCTGCGCACCGACGGCCTCCCGGCGTGGCTCGACCCCGTCGCCGAGGCCGCGCGTACGGTGCGGCCCGAGCAGCTGAGCCGGTTCCTGCCGCCCCCGGAGGGCGGGCGCCAGTCCGCCGTCCTCGTCCTCTTCGGCCAGGGCTCCCGCGGCCCCGAGCTGCTGCTGACGGAGCGCGCCCACAGCCTGCGCTCGCACGCCGGGCAGCCGTCCTTCCCCGGCGGCGCCCTCGACCCCGAGGACGGCGACCCGGACGGCGACGGCCCGCTGCGGGCCGCCCTGCGCGAGGCGGAGGAGGAGACGGGGCTGGACCCGGCGGGCGTGCAGCTCTTCGCGGTGCTGCCCCGGCTCTACATCCCGGTGAGCGGCTTCGTCGTCACGCCGGTGCTGGGCTGGTGGCGCGAGCCGAGCCCGGTGCGGGCCGTCGATCCGCGGGAGACCGCCCGGGTC
This sequence comes from Streptomyces smaragdinus, assembly GCF_009604385.1. GTDB lineage: Bacteria > Actinomycetota > Actinomycetes > Streptomycetales > Streptomycetaceae > Streptomyces > Streptomyces smaragdinus. Next base: position 19,252 of record NZ_WEGJ01000027.1, on the reverse strand, counting down.
TTCTCGGTCCCGGTGGCGGACCTCACCAACCCGGACAATCGGGCGACGACCGTGCACCCCTCCGGCTACCGCGGCCCCGGCTTCGAGGTCGAGGGGGCGCTGGTGTGGGGGTTCACGGCCGGGGTGATCGACCGGATCCTGCACCACTGCGGCTGGGAAGAGACATGGGACACCTCCCGGCAGGTGCCCCTGGACCGGCGCGCGTGAGACGGTGTCAGGCGTGAACGTGCTGGACATATTTCTGCTGGCGGCCGCCGTCTGGTTCGCCGTGGTCGGTTACCGGCAGGGCTTCATCGTCGGCATCCTCTCGGTCGTCGGTTTCATAGGGGGCGGCCTGTTCGCCATCTATCTGCTGCCGGTCATCTGGGACGCCGCCACGGACGGCGCCGCGGTCGGCCCGATGGCGACGGTGTTCGCCGTGATACTGGTGATCGTCTGCGCTTCCGTCGGCCAGGCGGTCACGACGCATCTGGGCAACCAGCTGCGCCGGTACGTCACCTGGTCGCCGGCCCGCTCGCTGGACGCCACGGGCGGTGCGCTGGTGAACGTCGCGGCGATGCTGCTGGTGGCGTGGCTGCTGGGCAGCGCGCTGGGCGCGGCGAACGCCCAGTGGCTGGGCAAGCAGGTGCGGTCGTCGCAGGTGCTGGGCGGGGTCGACGAGGTGCTGCCGCAGACGGCGGACACCTGGTTCAGCGAGTTCACGAACGTCCTGGCGCGCAACGGCTTCCCGTCGGTCTTCTCCCCGTTCTCGGGCGAGCAGATCACCGACGTGCCCGCGCCCGACCCCAAGCTGGTCGGGTCGCCGGTGGTGGCCCGCGCCAAGCAGTCCATCGTCAAGGTGATCGGCTCCGCCCCCAGCTGCGGCAAGACCCTGGAGGGCACGGGCTTCGTCTTCGCCCCCCAGCGCGTGATGACCAACGCCCACGTCGTCGGCGGGGTCGACGAGCCGACGGTGCAGGTCGGCGGCGAGGGCCGGGTCTACGAGGGGCGCGTCGTGCTGTACGACTGGGAGCGCGACATCGCCGTCATCGAGGTCCCGCAGCTGCGCGCGCCCGCGCTGAAGTTCGCCTCGGGGGACGCCTCCACCGGGGACGACGCGATCGTCGCGGGCTTCCCGGAGAACGGCGGCTTCGACGTCCGCGCCGCCCGCGTCCGCGACCGCATACAGGCCGGCGGCCCGGACATCTACCGGCGGGGCACGGTCAGCCGGGACATCTACTCGCTCTTCACGCTCGTCCGTCAGGGCAACTCCGGCGGTCCGCTGCTCACCCCGCAGGGCCAGGTGGCCGGCGTGATCTTCGCGAAGTCCCTGGACAACGACGACACGGGGTACGCGCTCACGGCCGACGAGGTGCGGCCGGACGTGACGAAGGGCCGTACGGCCGGCCGGCAGGCGGACACCCAGTCGTGCGCCATGTAGGCACCCCTGTCCGCTATTCGAACGCATGGACATATGCGGGACGCCTAGGCCAATTGGCCGCCGATCGAGGGTGTATGCCCCCGGGGGCCTGGGCAGGGTCCGGGGTATGGGCTGGACGCATGACTACAACGACGTAGGCGCAGGACCCTCCCGGACCCGGACGCCGCACCGGCGTTCCGCCGGACCGGCCGGCGGCTCCTTCGCCGGACAGCTGGGGATCCCGCACATCATCCGCCGCCGCGCGCGCTGGGTCAGCGCGCGCCTGCGGCATACCCGGGGTCTCGTCTGACCCGGGGCCCCGTACGGCCGGCTACCGGTCGGGCTCCGGATCGCGCAGCCAGTTCACCAGGTCGGCGGAGACCGACGCCGGGTCCTCCTCGTGCGGGAAGTGCCCGACGCCCTCGTAGAGCCGCCACCGGTACGGCGCCTCGACGTACTCGCCGGAGCCCGCCGCGCTGCGCGTGCGCATCACCGGATCGAGTGACCCGTGCAGATGCAGGGTCGGTACGCGTACGGGCCGTTTCATCCGCCGGTTGAACTGCACCCCGTCCGGCCGGGCGAGGGAGCGCACCAGCCAGCGGTACGGCTCGATCGCGCAGTGCGCGGTGGACGGGATCAGCATGGCCCGGCGATAGGCGTCGACGGCCTTGTCGTCGGGCCGGCTGGGCCCGGACCAGTCCCGGATCAGCCGGCCGACCAGCGCCGCGTCGTCCGCGACGAGCTGCCGCTCGGGCAGCCACGGCCGCTGGAAGCCCCATATGTACGAGCTCGCCGCCGTCTGCTTGCGGTCCCCCACCAGCGCCGAGCGCCAGCGCCGGGGATGGGGCATCGAGACGACCGCGAGGCGGCGGACCAGCGCGGGGCGCATCACGGCGGCTGTCCAGGCCAGATAGCCGCCCAGGTCGTGGCCGACGAGCGCCGCGTCCGGCTCGCCCAGCGAGCGGATGACGCCGGTGACGTCGAGCGCCAGATTGGCCGGGTCGTAGCCGCGCGGGGTGCGGTCGCTGCCGCCGATGCCGCGCAGGTCCATGGCCACCGCCCGGTAGCCGGCGTCGGCGAGGGCGGTCATCTGATGCCGCCAGCTCCACCAGAACTGCGGGAAGCCGTGCAGCAGCAGCACCAGCGGGCCGTCACCGGCCTCGGCGATGTGGAACCGGGCGCCGTTGGCGGCGACATCGCGGTGCGTCCAGGGGCCGTCGAGCTTTATGGCCTGGGCCAGGGGCGCGGGGACTGTCATGACACCGAGCGTGTCAGATCGTCCGGGTGCACGTGTCCGTCCTGAGAACGACGCCCTCCCGGACGTACCTCTGAGAACACCTGTACGGTCTCCTTCACCGAAGTGATCGTCTTCTCCGGCTTGTTGACCTTCTTGAAGAACCGCACGCCGATGAGCAGGACCAGCGCGCCGAGCAGGACATGGGCGAGGAAGACGGCAAGGAAACACGCCCACAGCCACAGGCCTGTCGTGTGCAGTCCGTATGCCGCGCCGAAGCTCAGCACCGGGATGCCGAAGAGGATCAGCGCGCCGCCGGCGATCGCGGCGCCGCTGCCGATGCCCGCCCTCTTCACGTCCTGGCGCAGTTCGGCCTTGGCCAGGGAGATCTCGTCATGGATCAGCGCGGACATGTCCTCGGTGGCCGCGGCCACCAGCTGTCCCAGGCTGCGCTCCACGTGCTCGTCGGCAGGGGCACCCATCGCTACGATCCCTCTTCCTTACGGCCCGGTAGGGCTACTCATCATGCCGTGTGTCGTCGGTGTCGTGGCCGCCAGGGTACGTTTCCAACCACTTGCGGTGCTCGGCGAGCTTTGCCTCGTACAGGGCGATCATGCGCCGGTGGTACTCCGGATCGTCTTGTTCGTAGATATCGGGAATACCCGACATATCCTCGTCCAGATTCTCCTCGACGGACAGCTCCCGGTAGATGTGATCGCGCCATTTCAGCAGCACACAGGCCACCAGGGCTGCCGCCAGGGAGCCGGTGAGGACAGCCGCCTTGGTCTGCACGGCCAGTGCCGGGTCGTCCTCGAAGGCCAGCTCGCTGATGAGCAGGGACACGGTGAAGCCGATTCCGGACAGCATGGATACGGCCGCGACGTCCGCCCATTGGAGTTCCTCGCTGAGGTTCGCCCGGGTGAACCGGGCGGTCAGCCAGGAGCCGCCGAGGATGCCGGCCATCTTGCCGAGGAAGAGGCCGAGGAAGACGCCGAGCGGCTCGGGGTTGCCGAAGACGCCGGCCAGTGACTTGCCGCCGACGGAGACGCCGGCGGCGAAGAAGGCGAAGGCGGGCACCGCCAGACCGGCGGACACGGGGCGGACCAGATGCTCGATGCGTTCGGCGGGTGATTCCCGCTCACCCGGATCCACGGTGACGCGCAGCATCAGGCCCATGGCGACACCGGCCACCGTGGGGTGGACGCCGCTCTCGTGCATCAGCGTCCAGATCACCAGGGCCAGCGGCACGTAGATGTACCAGCCGTGCACGCCCGCGCGGTGCAGGAGCCGGAAGAGGACCAGTCCGGCGACGGACAGTCCGAGCGCCGCGAGGTTGATGTCCGAGGTGAAGAAGACCGCGATGATCAGGATCGCGAAGAGGTCGTCGGCCACCGCGAGGGTCAGCAGGAAGGCGCGCAGGGCGGAGGGCAGCGAGCTGCCGATGACGGCGAGCACGGTCAGGGCGAAGGCGATGTCGGTGGCGGTGGGAATGGCCCAGCCGGCCGGCGAGCCGCCGGCGAGGACGTTGACGGCGAGATAGACGAGCGCCGGGACGGCCATGCCGCAGAGCGCGGCGACGACGGGCAGGGCCGCCGTCCGCCGGTCGCGTAGCTCGCCGGTCACCAGCTCGCGCTTGAGTTCGATGCCGGCGACGAAGAAGAAGACGGTCAGCAGGCCGTCCTTGGCCCAGTCCGCGACGTCGATGTGCAGGCCCAGCGTGCTCGGCCCGATCTCGTGGTGCTTGACGCTCTCGTACCAGCCGGCGGCGTCGGAGTTGGCGAGGACTACGGCGGCCACGGCTGAGACCAGCAGCAGCACGCCGCCGACGGTCTCGGTGCGCAGCGCGTCGGTGACGAAACGGCGCTCCCGCAGGGGCTGGCGCCCGAACATCTCGGCACGGCGGTGGGGCGCGGGCACGGTGGAGCCTCCTGGGCGGTCGTCGGCCGGATACACGTGTGACGTGTGCCGACCAGACTTCCCGGCGCGCCCTTTACCGTTGCCTTGCTATTCCATCGCACTCTACAGGGCGCCCACTGATCGTCGGGAACCCCACCGTAAGGACAAAGGGGGCACCCCCGCAGCGCGGGAGTGCCCCCTACCGGGGCCGGGGAACGGACCCGTCAGTCCTCCGAGCCGGCCGCCGGCAGCTTCGCCTGGATGAGGTCCATGACCGCGGAGTCGGTCAGGGTCGTCACGTCGCCGAGCGTCCGGTTCTCCGCGACGTCGCGCAGGAGCCGGCGCATGATCTTGCCCGAGCGGGTCTTCGGCAGCTCCGCCACCGGCATGATCCGCTTGGGCTTGGCGATCGGGCCCAGGGCCTTGGCGACATGCGCCCGCAGCTCCTCGACCAGACCGTCGTCCTCGGACGCGCCGCCGCGCAGGATGACGAAGGCGACGATCGCCTGCGTGGTCTGCGGGTCGGTGGCGCCGACGACCGCGGCCTCGGCCACCTTGGGGTGCGAGACCAGGGCGGACTCGACCTCGGTGGTGGAGATGTTGTGGCCGGAGACCAGCATCACGTCGTCGACCCGGCCGAGCAGCCAGATGTCGCCGTCCTCGTCCTTCTTCGCGCCGTCACCGGCGAAGTACTTGCCCTCGAAGCGGGACCAGTAGGTGTCCTTGTAGCGCTCGTCGTCGCCCCAGATGGTGCGCAGCATCGACGGCCACGGCTCGGTGAGCACCAGATAGCCGCCCGAGCCGTTCGGCACCTCGTTGGCGTCGTCGTCCACGACCGTCGCCGCGATGCCCGGCAGCGGGACCTGGGCGGAGCCCGGCTTGGTCTCCGTGACACCCGGGAGCGGGGAGATCATGATCGCGCCGGTCTCGGTCTGCCACCAGGTGTCGACGATCGGGACGGCGTCGGCACCGATGTGCTTGCGATACCACATCCAGGCCTCGGGGTTGATCGGCTCGCCGACCGAGCCCAGCACCCGCAGGCTCGACAGGTCGAACTTGGCCGGGATGTCGTCGCCCCACTTCATGCAGGCGCGGATCGCGGTGGGCGCCGTGTAGAAGATCGTCACGCCGTACTTGGCGATGGTCTCCCACCAGCGGCCCTGGTGCGGGGTGTCCGGGGTGCCCTCGTAGAGCACCTGCGTGGCGCCGTTGGCCAGCGGGCCGTAGACGATGTACGAGTGGCCCGTCACCCAGCCGACGTCCGCCGTGCACCAGAAGACGTCCGTCTCCGGCTTGAGGTCGAAGACGGCGTGGTGGGTGTACGCCACCTGGGTGAGATAGCCGCCGGTGGTGTGCAGGATGCCCTTGGGCTTACCCGTGGTGCCGGAGGTGTAGAGGATGAAGAGCGGGTGCTCCGCGTCGTGCGCCTCGGGGGTGTGGGTGTCGGCCTGGCGGCCGACGATGTCGTGCCACCACACGTCGCGTTCGTCGTTCCACGCGACCTCCTGGCCCGTACGCCGCACGACCAGCACCTTGCGTACCTGGTCCGAGCGGTCCGCCGCCTCGTCCACGGCGGGCTTGAGGGCGGAGGGCTTGCCGCGGCGGTAGCCGCCGTCGGACGTGATGACGACGCGGGCGTCGGCGTCGGCGATCCGGGTGGCGAGCGCGTCGGCGGAGAAGCCGCCGAAGACCACCGAATGGGGGGCGCCCAGACGGGCGCAGGCGAGCATCGCGACGACCGTCTCGGGGATCATCGGCATGTAGACGGCGACCCGGTCGCCCTTCTCCACACCCAGCTCGACCAGCGCGTTCGCCGCCTGGGCGACCTCGCGCTGGAGCTCGGCGTAGGTGATCGAGCGGCTGTCGCCGGGCTCGCCCTCGAAGTGGATGGCGACGCGGTCGCCGTTGCCCGCCTCGACGTGGCGGTCGACGCAGTTGTACGCGACGTTCAGCTTGCCGTCCTTGAACCACTTGGCGAACGGCGGGGTCGACCAGTCGAGTGTCTCGGTCGGCTCGACCGCCCAGCTCAGCCTGCGGGCCTGCTCGGCCCAGAAGCCGAGCCGGTCCGACGCGGCCTGCGCGTACGCGTCCGCGGTGACGTTCGCGGCGGCCGCCAGATCTGCCGGCGGTGCGAAGCGGCGCTCCTCCTTCAGGAGGTTGGCCAGGCTCTCGTTACTCACGACTGCTCCCTCATGCGGGGTGTCCGGTTGTGTCCCGGGCCTAGCTCATCAGTCCACGGGAGTCCCTGACAAGGGCCTGTGGATAAAATGGTTTAGACCTTTAACCCGTCAGAGTGCCGCCCCGGGCAACGGTTGCGGGCCCTCACCGGGTCCCGCCTTCGAAACTGTGTCCGGGCTCACTGCCCGGAAGTGTCCGCCCGGCGCCTCCAGTACATAGGCCTGCGCCTCTCCCACGTGGAAGTACATGCCGTGCAGGGACAGCCGTCCGGCGGCCACCGCCGCGGCCACACAGGCGTGCGCGAGCAGATGGTTCAGCTGCTGGACGACGTTGGCCAGGCTCAGCGCCTCGACGTCGTCCAGATGCGGCCGGTGCGCGATCAGCGGGCCGGTACGGGCCAGGCTCGGCGCCGCGTGCTCCAGCCACCGCTGCAGCGGGGTCCGCGCCGGACCCGCGGGGGCGGCGAGCAGCGCCTGCATCGCGCCGCAGCCGGAGTGTCCGCAGACGGTGATCGAACCGACGCGCAGCACCTCGACGGCGTACTCGATGGCCGCCGCGACGGAGTCCTCCCGGCCGGGCAGCGGCACCAGGTTGCCCACATTGCGGACGGTGAACAGATCACCCGGCCCACTGGAGGTGATCATGCTCGTCACCAGCCGGGAGTCCGCGCAGGTGAGGAAGAGGTGCCCCGGCCGCTGCCCCTCCCGCGCCAGCCGCGCCAGCTCCTCGCGCACCAGCGGGGCGGTGGCGCGCTGGAAGTTGCTCACCCCGCTGAGCAGGGTGGGCGCCGCCGTGTCGCCGTCCGTCCGCAGGCACGCGTGGTTGTGCCAGGGGATCCACGGCCGGCAGTGGTGCCCACCGCACTCGGTGACCACCGGCAGCCCGGCGCCGGACGCCAGCCGTGCCGTACCGCCGCGCGCCAGATGGGCCCGGCGCCATTCCCGCAGCGCCTCGTACGCCGCGTGGTCCATGAACGACCCGGTGAGCTCCACCGACGCCGCCGCGCCGGCGGGCACCTGGGCCAGCGCCCGGGTCAGCCGCGGTACGGCGAGGAACGTCAGCTGGCCCCGCACCCGTACGTGATGCCCGCGCTCGCCCTCCTCCACCGTCACCCGGGTCCGCGCCAGCCGGTGCAGCGCCACCGCGACGGCGACCGCGATCCCGGCGGCGACCCCCTCGAGGACGCCGAGGAGCACCACGCCGGCGAGCGTCGTCGCGTACACCGCCAGCTCGCGGTGCCTGCGGACGGTGCGCACATGGCTGAGCTTGACCATCTGTACGCCGACGACCATCACCAGCGCGGCGAGGGCGGCCAGCGGGATGAACTCGAGTACCCCCGTGAGCAGCCCGGCCGCGATCAGCACCCACACCCCGTGCAGGACGGCGGAGTCGCGGGTCACGGCCCCCGCCGCGCAGTTCGCCGCGCTGCGTACCGCGACCCCGGTGACGGGCAGCCCGCCGAGCAGACCGGACGTCAGATTGGCCAGCCCCTGGCCGCGCAGCTCCTTGTCCAGATCGGCCTTCGGGAGGTCCTTCCCGTCGGGCCGGGCGGCGGCCAGCCGGTCCACCGCCACGGCCGACAGCAGCGACTCCACGCTCGCCACGAGGGTCATCGTCAGCACCGCGGCGGTCAGCCCCAGGACGGGCCCGCGCGGCATCTCCGCCAGCGCGTGCGTACTCCACGACGGCAGCTCCACCCGCGGCAGCGACAGCCCCGTGAGCACCGTCAGCCCCGTCGCCAGACCGACGGCCGCGAGGGCCGCTGGCACCGTACGCAGCCACCGCCCGCCCCGCCCGGGCAGCCTCGGCCACAGCAGCAGGACGGCGACGACGAGCAGGCTCACCGACAGCGAGACGGGATGCAGGCGCGCCAACTGGTCCGGCAGCGCGAGGGCGTTGGCGACGGGGAAGGACTGCGGGCTGCCGCCGAGCACGATGTGCAGCTGTGCGATCGCGATCGTGACGCCGATACCGGCGAGCATCCCGTGCACGATCGACGGGCTGACGGCCAGCGCCGAGCGTGCCACCCGCAGCCGGCCGAGCAGCAGCTGGACGGCGCCGGCGACGGCGGTCACGGCGCAGGCGGTCGGCCAGCCGTACTGGTGGATCAGATCGGCGGTGATAACGGTCAGACCGGCGGCCGGCCCGCTGACCTGCAGCGGGGCGCCGCCGAACCGGCCGGCGACCAGTCCGCCCACGGCGGCGGCCACCAGTCCGGCCTGCAGCGGGGCGCCCGTGGCCAGGGCGATGCCCAGGGACAGGGGGAGGGCGATGAGGAAGACGGTGATCGAGGCGGACAGATCCGCGAGTCGGATACGGCGTCGGGCAGGCATGGCTGGCGTCTCCTCGGCGGGGACGGGCCGTCCGGTGATCGGACGGGCGATCAGTCACGGTGCGTAACGGTCTGGTGACTCTTAAGTCTCGGTAAATGAATCGTAATGCCCGGTAAAGAGCTCACCCAGACTTTTCGGCCGTCTGGCTCATTCGATCCGCCTATCGAGTGAATCAAGAAGAATAATCCGAATTACTGGTTATCCCTCTTTCATGGGTTCGCGTCAATTCGCGTCCCCGGAATAAGCCATTCGGGTCAATGGCGCGTCGGTGGTGGCGCCCAGGGAAGAGGGAGTGACCTTGTACAGAACATGGCGAGCGGCGATCGGTATCTGCGCGGCGGCGGCGCTGGGGGCGTCGGCCACCGGCTGCTCCACCGGCGCGGGAAGCGGGGACGACAAGGCGGCGAACCGCCCGATGCGCCTCATCGGCGACGGCTCGACGGCGTTCACCGGCCGCCAGCCGAACCAGCCCCCGGTCACGAAGCTCGCGCCCGGCGAGCGCCCGCCGCAGTTCGTCGTCTTCTCCTGGGACGGCGCCGGCGAGGACGGCCAGCAGTTGTTCAGCCACTTCCGCGAGGTGGCGCGCGAGAGCAACGCCGCGATGACGTACTTCGTCAGCGGCGTGTACGTCCTGCCCCGCTCCCAGCGGATGAGGTACGAGCCGCCCGGCCACCCCCGCGGCTCCTCCGACATCGGCTTCCTGGACAAGGACCAGGTCCGCGCGACCATCGAACAGATGCGGCTGGCCTGGGAGGAGGGCAGCGAGATCGGCACCCACTTCAACGGCCACTTCTGCGGCCCGACGGGCGTCGGCGGCTGGACCGTCGACCAGTGGAAGAGCGAGATCCAGCAGGCCAAGCAGTTCGTCGAACGGTGGAAGACCAACACCGGCTGGACGGACGCCGATCCGCTGCCCTTCGACTACGAACGCGAGCTCGCCGGCGGCCGCGCGCCCTGCCTCGAGGGGCAGAAGAACCTGATGAAGGCGGCCGAGGACATGGGCTTCCGCTACGACTCCAGCGGCGTCAACAGCCAGGTCTGGCCGTCGAAGCGGCACGGCATCTGGGATCTGTCCCTGCAGAACGTGCCGTTCCCCGGCCGCAGCTTCGAAGTCATCAGCATGGACTACAACTTCATGAGCAACCAGTCGGGCTCCGCCGCCGCGCCCGTCGAGCAGCACGCCGCGTACGAGAAGCAGATGCGCGAAGGACTGCTCGCCGGATTCGAACGCGCCTACAACGGCAACCGCGCTCCGCTCGTCGTCGGCAACCATTTCGAGAGCTGGAACGGCGGCGCGTACATGCGCGCCGTCGAGCAGACCATCCGTACGGTGTGCCGCCGGGCGGAGGTCCGCTGCGTGTCGTTCCGGCAGCTGGCGGACTGGCTCGACGCCCAGGACCCGGCGGTGCTGGCGAAGCTGCGCAAGCTCGACGTGGGGCAGGCGCCGGTGGACGGCTGGAAGGACTACATGGCGGCGGCACCCGCGGGCGGGAAAGCCAAGGCGCCCCGCGAGGCCGCCGGGGGATCGGCGGTCGTCGCGGGGCGGCTGCGGGCTCAGGCCGGCTGACGGCTCCCGCTCGACTCGCGCAGCACGAAACCGGGGTCGATCTGGGTCGCCAGATCGACCCCGGTCCGCGCGTTCGCCCAGCTCTCGGCGTTGCGCAGATGGAAGTGCACCATCTGCTGCTGATAGCGCGCCCAGTTCCGCCGTCCGTACGCCGCGACGGCCGTCCGCTGCAGCGAGTGGAGGGCGTGCCGGACGGGCTCCTCCAGCAGTTCAAAGGACGGCCGCTGTCCCTTCTCCGTACCGCGCACCCACTCCGAGCGGCCGACGACGGTCAGCAGATCGTCCCCGACGGCCTCCCGCAGGAAGGCGATGTCGTCCTCCCCCTCGACCTTGTTGCCGACGACGTGCAGCGCGATGTCGTAGTCCCGCGCGTACTCCCGGTACTGCCGGTAGACGGCCACCCCCTTGCGGGTCGGCTCGGCGACGAGGAAGGTCACGTCGAAGCGGGTGAACATGCCGGAGGCGAACGAATCGCTGCCCGCTGTCATGTCGACGACCGCGTACTCGTCGCGGCCGTCGGCCATGTGGTTCAGGCACATCTCCACGGCGCCCGTCTTGGAGTGGTAGCAGGCCACCCCCAGGTCCGCCTCGGTGAACGGACCGGTGACCATCAGCCGTGCCGGGTGGCCGTCGAGGTCCAGCGGGCGGGCGCAGGCCTCGTAGACCGGGTTGTCCTCATCGACGCGGATCAGCCGCGACCCCTCGCCGGGCGGCGTCGTCTTGATCATCGTCTCGGCGGAGCCGATCCGCGGGTTGGTCCCGCGCAGATAGTCCTTGATCAGCGTGAGGTGCGCGCCCATCGCGGGAAGCGCGGCTGCCTCGTCCTCCTCCAGCCCGAGCGCGGTGCCCAGATGCTGGTTGATGTCGGCGTCGACGGCGAGCACCGGACGTCCCTGGGCGGCGAGATGGCGGACGAACAGCGACGAGATGGTCGTCTTGCCGCTGCCGCCCTTCCCTACGAAAGCGATCTTCATGTTCACTAACGGTAGATCATTGGTCACGGTGGGTGCCGCATCGGTGTGCCGAAGTCCACCCCTTCGGGTTGTGCGGGGTTGCGTAGGCTCGACGCCATGAGCACGCCTTCCCCGCACACGCCCTCCGCCCCGCCGTCGGACCCCCTGGCGGCCCTCGCCGGCCTCCCCGGTGTCACCGCCGCGGTGGACGCGGTACGCACCGCCGTCGACCGGGTGTACGGCCATCGGGTGATGCGCCGGCGGTCCACCGAGGTGTCCGGCGAGGCGGCCCTGCGCGGGGCGCGCGCCTCCGCCGCGCTGTCGGGCGCCGACTGGGCGCTGGAGGAGGTGCGGCGGCGCACCGACTTCGGCGACGCCGGCGAACCGCGCACCGTGGGCGCCGCGCTGCGGCTGAACGCGGAGGCCGGGCAGCTGCTCGGGGTGTGGCGGCAGTCGCCGCTGCGGGTGCTGGCGCGGCTGCACGTCGTCGCCTGCGGGACGGACGCCGATTCGGTGGGACGCCCGCGGCGGGCCGGTGAGGCGGTCGACGGCGCCGGCGGGGACGGGCTGCCGCTGCCGTCCGCCGGGGACGTCTCCGCGCGGCTGGACGCCCTCGCGGAGCTGGTCGTCGCCGGGTCGTCGGCGCCGGCGCTGGTGCAGGCCGCCGTGGTGCACGGGGAGCTGCTCGCGCTGCGCCCGTTCACCTCGTACAACGGGCTCGTCGCACGGGCCGCCGAACGGCTCGTGCTGGTGGGCAGCGGGCTGGACCCGAAGGGCGTCTGTCCGGCGGAGGTGGGGCACGCGGAGCTCGCCGACCGGTACGCGGAGGCGCTGGCCGGCTATGTGAGCGGGACGCCGGCCGGGGTGGCGGCGTGGATCGCGCACTGCGGGCGGGCGGTGGAGCTGGGGGCGCGCGAGAGCACGGCCGTCTGCGAGGCGCTGCAGCGCGGGGCTGCTTGATCTGTCCGGCGTAACTCCCGGACAGGGTTGCGGCGACGTCCCGTTCGGGGCGTCGCCGCTGGCATGTCCGCCGGGGTACCAGTGCGTGCACGATGTATGCCCATCAGGCCGGATCACTTCGGTCCTTGTGCCTGGTGCGGCTGGCCCCTAATCGAGGGGTCGGCGTCGCGTGGGTTCCCGACGTTCATGCATGCGGTCCGTGGGGCCGCTTGATGAGGATCCTCTCGGATGCCCCGGTCTCGCGGGCCGTAAATCCTTTGTACTCCGATCGGGCGACAAGCGGAAGCCGGGGCGCCGGATCTTTACTTTTACGTGCAAATACCGGCGATGAGGGCTAATCGGGCGCTCGGGCGATACGAGCAGGCCGGCGGGTGTTGTCGTCCGGTCAGGCAGTACGGGCGCGTCTGCGGGACGCGTACCAGACGATGCCCGCCGCGGTGGCCGCCGCGACGCCCGCCGCCGTGGCCAGCAGCACCGGCCGGGACGGCATCGCGAACTGCGGCACACGCTGCTTGAGCCGCACCGGGCGGCTGAACGTCAGCACCGGCCAGTCGCGCGCCGCCGCCTCGCGCCGCAGCCCCTTGTCCGGGTTGACCGCGCAGGGATGGCCGACGGCCTCCAGCATCGGGACGTCGGTCACCGAGTCGCTGTAGGCGTAGCACCGCTCGAGGTCGTACCCCTCGGTCTCGGCCAGCTCGCGGATGGCCTCCGCCTTCGCCGGGCCGAAGGCGTAGTACTCGATCTCGCCCGTGTAGCGGCCGTCCTCGATGACCAGCCGGGTGGCGATGCTGCGGTCCGCGCCGAGCAGCTCGCCGATCGGCTCCACCACCTCGGAGCCCGAGGTGCTGACGATGACCACGTCGCGGCCGGCCAGATGGTGCTCCTCGATGAGGGAGGCGGCCTCGTCGTAGATGATCGGGTCGATCAGCTCGTGCAGCGTCTCGGCGACGATCTCGCGTACCTGCGCCACGTCCCAGCCCCGGCACAGGGCCGTCAGATAGGCCCGCATCCGCTCCGTCTGCTCGTGGTCCGCGCCGCCGAGAAGATAGATGAACTGCGAGTAGGCGGAGCGCAGTACGGCCCGCCGGTTGATCAGTCCTCCTTGATAGAAGGACTTGCTGAAGGTCAGTGTGCTCGACTTCGCAATGACCGTCTTGTCCAGGTCGAAGAAGGCGGCTGTCCGCGGCAACGCTTCGTTTCCCACAAGAGCGAGCATAAGGGCCCACCATTCGGCGTAAGCTGTGGCGTGTGGGTTTGCCTGAGAAGGCTCTCGGGTACACCATGGAAGTCACGGATCGTTCGCGACCGTGCTAACCCGGTCCGGCTCCTCCCCCCCCGAGTCGGCCGTGGGGACGACCCCCGCTCTCCCCCCCGGCGGGGGTCGTCGCATGTCCGGATACTTTTTCTCCGGCCCACGACACCCGGGGCCACTCCCCTCCGTGTGGCCCCTCGGGCATCTCCTCGGCAAGTGAGACGCATCACGGTGCGTAACCGTTGTGCGGGGTTCATGGTTCTCACCCGTTCGGGTGAGGAAATTGTTCACAGCCACTGAGTTGTCCACCGATTTCGTCCATGATCCACAACTTTTCCGCCCACTCGGCACGGTAAGTCGTGTCGTTTGCAGCAAAAGTCGCGGGGCACTGCGCCGCGTCGGGGTGGAAGGGGACGGGGATGTCGTACGGGCCGGGGGCGGTGCTCGTCGTCACGGAGGACGTGGAGCTTCTCGACGATCTGCTGCGGCTGTGCGCCGCGGCGGGGGCGAGACCGGAGGTGGCGGCGGATCCGTCGCCGGGTGAGTGGAGCGCGGCGGGGCTGGTGCTGGTCGGCGACGACCGGGCGGCGGCGCTCGCGGGCCGGGCCCGCCGGGACGCGGTGCTGCTGATCGGACGGGACCTCGACGACGCGGGGGTCTGGCAGCGTGCCGTGCGGCTGGGGGCGGACCATGTCCTGTGCCTGCCCGACGCCGAGAGCCGGCTGGTGGAGTGGATCGCGGATGTGGCGGAGAGGGTCGGGGACCAGGCGTTCGCCGTCGGGGTGCTCGGCGGCTGCGGCGGGGCGGGGGCGTCCACGCTGGCATGCGCGCTCGCCGTGACGGCGGCGCGGGCGGGGACGCGGACGATGCTCGTCGACGCCGATCCGCTCGGCGGCGGGCTCGACGTGCTGCTGGGCGGGGAGAGCGCCGAGGGGCTGCGCTGGCCGGCGTTCGCCCGGTCGCGGGGGCGGATCGGGGGCGGCGCGCTGGCGGAGGCGCTGCCCGAGCTGCACCGGCTGCGGGTGCTGAGCTGGGACCGGGGTGCCCCGGCGGCGGTCTCGCCGGAGGCGATGCGGTCGGTGCTGTCCGCCGCGCGGCGGCGGGGCGGGGTGGTGGTCGTGGACCTGCCCCGGCGGATCGACGAGGCGGCGGCGGAGGCTCTGGCCCAGCTGGACCTCGGGCTGCTGGTCGTCCCCGGCGAGCTGCGTGCCGTGGCGGCCGCGCACCGGGTGGCGGGGGTGGCCGGGATGGCGCTGCCCGATCTGCGGGTCGTGGTGCGCGGCGCCTTCGGCCGGAGCCGGCCCGCGCTGGGGGACGAGGAGGTCGCCCGGCTGCTGGGGCTGCCGCTCGCCGGTGAACTGCCCGTCGAGCCCGGCCTGCTGGAGCGGCTGGACAGCGGGGCGCCGCCCGGATCGCGTGCGTCGGGGCCGCTGGCCCGCTTCTGCGGCGCGTTCTGGGAGCGGGCGCTGCCCGGGGCGGCGGGGGTGGCGGCGTGACGGTCGATACGACGCTGCTCGACGCCGTCCGGCTGCGGCTCGCCCGCGGCGGCGGTGAGCCGACCCCGGCCGGGGTGGCGCGGGCGCTGCGGGACGAGGGGCGGCTGCTCGGACACACGGAGGTGCTGGGCGTGGTGGACGCCCTGCGCTCCGAGATGGTCGGTACGGGCCCGCTGGAGCCGCTGCTGGCCGCGCCGGACGTGACCGACGTGCTGGTCACCGGGCCGGACGAGGTGTGGATCGACCGCGGCCGGGGCGTCGAGCGGACCGCGGTGCGCTTCCCCGACGCCGAGGCGGTCCGGCGGCTGGCGCAGCGGCTCGCGGCGGTGGCCGGACGGCGGCTCGACGACGCGCGGCCCTGGGTGGACGCCCGGCTGCCGGACGGCACCCGGCTGCACGCCGTACTGCCGCCGGTCGCCGTGGAGTCGGCGTGTCTGTCGCTGCGGGTGATCCGGCCGCGGGCGTTCAGCCTGGCGGAGCTGACCGCGGCCGGGACGGTGCCGCCGGGCGGGGAGGGGCTGCTGCGGGCGCTGGTCGCGGCCCGGCTGTCGTTCCTGATCTCGGGCGGGACGGGGACGGGGAAGACGACGCTGCTGGCCGCGCTGCTCAGCCTGGTGCGCGTGGACGAGCGGATCGTGCTCGCGGAGGAGTCGGCGGAGCTGCGGCCCGCGCATCCCCACGTGGTCCGGCTGGAGACCCGGCCGGCCAATCAGGAGGGGCGCGGTCTGGTCACCCTCCAGGACCTCGTGCGTCAGGCGCTGCGGATGCGTCCGGACCGGCTGGTCGTGGGTGAGGTGCGGGGCAGTGAGGTGCAGGACCTGCTGGCCGCGCTGAACACGGGGCACGCCGGGTGCGGGACGGTGCACGCGAACGCCGCCGGTGATGTTCCGGCCCGGCTGGAGGCGCTGGGTGCGGTGGCGGGGCTGGATCGGGGGGCGCTGCACAGTCAGCTGGCGGCCGCTCTGTCCGTGCTCCTGCATGTGGTGCGGGACCGGGGTGGGGCGCGGCGGATCGCCGAGGTGCATGTGCTGGACCGGGGCGCTTCGGGGCTGGTGGCGACGGTGCCGGCGGTGGTGTGGGGGCCGGAGGGGTTTGTCCGGGGCGCCGGGTGGGGGCGGCTGGTGGAGCTGTGCGGGGGGCGGTTGTGAGCGTTTGGGTGGTTCTGGTGTTGTGCGCCGCCGGGTGTGCGGGGGGTGCTGTGCGGCTTTGGGTGGCCGGGCGGTCGGCGTCGGTGCGGGCCCGGCGGATGCTGATGCCCCGCGAGGGGGCGGGGCGGTGGCGGGAGTCGGTGGGGGTCGGGCTGCGCTTGGTGCGGAGGCGGCCGGAGTTGGGGTGTGTGGTCGGCGGGGTGCTGTTGGCGTTGCTGGGGGACTCCTGGCTGCCGTTGGTGGTCGGTGCGGGTGCTGTGCCGTTGGTGGGGCGGCGGTTGGCGGTGCGGCGGCGGGCGCGTGAGCGGGAGCGGCGGGGGGAGGCCGTGATCGCGCTGTGCGGGGCTGTGGTCGGTGGGCTGCGGGCCGGTAAGCAGCCGAATGAGGCCCTGTTGGCGACGGCCGCGGGCGTGGAGGTGGCGGCTGCGGCTCGGTTCGGCGGGGATGTGCCGGGGGCCTTGCGGCGGGCTGCGGGGGCGCCGGGGGCGGAGGGGCTGCGCGGCGTGGCGGCTTGCTGGCAGGCGGCGGCCGAGGGCGGGGCCGGGCTGGCCGAGGGGCTCGATCGGGTGGCGGTGGCGCTGCGGGCGGAGCAGCGGTCGCGGGCCGAGCTGGCGGCCGAGCTGGCGGGGCCGCGGTCGACGGCGGGGCTGCTGGCGGGGCTGCCGTTGGTCGGGCTGCTGATCGGCGGGGCGATCGGGGCGGAGCCGCTGCGGGTGCTGCTGCATACGCCGGTGGGGCTGGGGTGCCTGGTGCTGGGCGGGTTGCTGGAGTGGGGCGGGATGGCCTGGACGGGGCGGATTGTGCGGGGGGCGCGGTGAGGTGGATGTGCGGGGTGGTGGGTGGCTTCGTGGGCGGCTTCGTAGGTGGAGAGGTTGTCCACAGGTTGTGGACAGTGCTGGCTTGGGTTGGGGTGGTGCTGTGTGTGCTGGATGCGGGGGTCGGGGCCTGGCGGGCGCGGAGGGTGCGCCGCAGGGCCGGGCGGCTGGTGGGCTCCGGCGGGGTGCGGGGGCGTCGGCCGGGTCTGCGTGGGCGGTCCTTGGGGCGGGGGCGCGGGCTGTTGGTGGGGGTGGTGGCGCCGGTGGTGTGTGTGGCCGCTGGGCCCATCCTGCTCGGGCCGGTCGCGGGGGGTGTCCTGGGACTCGCCGTGGGTTACGGCATATGGCGGTGGGTGAGGCGTCCGGGATTCTCCGGGGAGGCGGCCGGCGGTGGGCAGGTGGCCGATGAGCTGCCGCTGGTCGCGGATCTGCTCGCGGCGTGCCTGGCCGCGGGGGCCGGGCCGCGTGAGGCGGCCGGGGAGGTGGGCGGTGCGCTCGACGGCGTCGTCGCCGGGCGGCTGGCCCAGGGGGCGGCGGAGCTCGCGCTGGGCGGGGATCCGCGGGCGGCGTGGCGGGGGCTCGCGGAGCTGCCGGGGGCGGACGCGCTCGCCCTCTGCCTGGAGCAGTCCGCGCACACCGGGATACCGGTGGTGGAGGCGGTGACCCGGCTGGCGGCGGAGTGCCGCGCGGAACGCGGACGCCTCGCGGTGGCCCGGGCCCGCCGCGCGTCCGTCCTGGTCACGGCTCCGCTGGGGTTGTGCTTCCTGCCGGCGTTCCTGGCCCTGGGGGTGGTCCCGGTGGTCGTGGGGCTGGCGGCGGGGATGCTGCGCGGCTGACGGATGTCGCGCGGGGGTTCGACGATATGAAGGGGGATCATCATGTTCCGTGCATTTCTGGCTCGGTGGTGTCGACTGCGTGGCGACGACCGGGGGATGACCACGTCCGAGTACGCCGTGGGCACGGTCGCGGCGGTGGCGTTCGCCTCGGTGCTCTATGAGGTGGTGTCGTCGGGGGCGGTGAGCGATGCGCTCCAGGGCGTGTTGGAGCGGGCGCTCAATGGCCGGTTCTGAGGCGGGAGACGGGCTGCGCGGACGGCGCGCCGGGCTTGCGGCGGGGGATGGTCGTGGGGCTGGATCGCGTGGGCTTGCGGCGCTTGGGCTGCGGGGACGCCGCGCCGGTTCTGCAGCGGGCTGGTGCCGCGTCGCCGCCCCCGCTCGCCGCACGGGACTCTGCGGGCGCGGGACCGGTTCCGAAGCGGGACCGGGCGGGCGGGACTGCGGTTCTGTTGGCTCGGGCGGACGTGACGGCGGTGCTGAGGTCGGCCGGGGCGGGTGCGACGCCGGGTTTGTGACGGTGGAGACGGCTGCGGCTATACCGGCGTTGGTGCTGGTGGCCGTTGGGCTGATCTGGGGGCTGCTGGCGGCCGGGGCCCAGGTTCAGTGTGTCGACGCGGCGCGGGCCGGGGCGCGGGCTGTTGCCCGGGACGAGCCGGGGGCCGCGGCGGTGGCGGCCGCCGAGTCGGTGGCGCCGCGGGGTGCGCGGGTCACGGTGGTGCGGGAGGGGGATCTGGTCCGGGTGCGGGTGATCGCCGCCGCTCCCGGGCCGGGGCCGCTCGCGCTGACGCTGCGGGGGGAGGCGGTGGCTCTTGCGGAGGCGACGGTGTGAGCGGCGGAGGTGTGAGGGGCGGCGGGCGCAGGACGACCGGGGCTCGGCGACCGTGTGGGTGGTGTTCGCGTGCGCCGCGCTGTGTGCGGTGTTCCTGGCGCTGCTGGCCGTGGCGCAGGCGGTGCAGGCCCGCCACCGGGCGGGTGCCGCCGCCGACCTGGCGGCGCTGGCGGCGTCCGACGAGGCGCTGCTGGGGCGGGCGGAGGCCTGCGCCACGGCCCGCCGGGTGGCGCACAGGTCCGCCAGCCGCGGTCTGGGGTCGGTCAGCGGGCGGTACGCCGTCTTGTGCGGGTAGGCGTAGACGTACGACTCGTACGGGGTGTTCATCCGGCGCCTCCGTGCTGTCCGTGCTGTCC
>NZ_WEGJ01000026.1 GCF_009604385.1 Streptomyces smaragdinus | reverse complement strand
CCACCGGCCACCCCTCGTTCGTGATGTCGAACTCCTTCGCCAACCAGACGATCGCCCAGATCGAACTGTTCACCAAGACCGAGCAGTACCCCGTCGGCGTCTACGTCCTGCCCAAACACCTCGACGAGAAGGTCGCCCGCCTCCACCTCGACGCCCTCGGCGCCAAACTCACCGTCCTGCGCCCGGAGCAGGCGTCGTACATCGGCGTCCCGGTCGAGGGCCCGTACAAGCCGGACCACTACCGCTACTGAGGAGCGCGCACGATGCTCAAGGACGTCAAGCGCCTCGACCGGGTCATCATCCGTTTCGCGGGTGACTCCGGCGACGGTATTCAGCTGACCGGGGACCGCTTCACCTCCGAGACGGCGTCCTTCGGCAACGACCTGTCGACGCTGCCGAACTTCCCCGCCGAGATCCGCGCGCCCGCGGGCACCCTGCCCGGGGTGTCGAGCTTCCAGCTGCATTTCGCGGACCACGACATCCTCACGCCCGGTGACGCGCCGAACGTGCTGGTGGCGATGAACCCGGCGGCGCTGAAGGCGAACATCGCGGACGTGCCCCGGGGCGCGGAGATCATCGTCAACACGGACGAGTTCACCAAGCGGGCGCTGGCCAAGGTCGGCTACGCGGTCAGCCCTCTGGAGGACGGCTCGCTCGACGGCTACAGCGTGCACCCGGTGCCGCTGGGGACCCTCACCGTGGAGGCGCTGAAGGAGTTCGGCCTCTCCCGCAAGGACGCCGACCGGTCCAAGAACATGTTCGCCCTGGGCCTGCTGTCCTGGATGTATCACCGCCCCACCGACGGCACCGAGGCGTTCCTGCGCCAGAAGTTCGCGAAGAGGCCGGCGATCGCGGAGGCGAACATCGCCGCGTACCGGGCGGGCTGGAACTTCGGCGAGACGACGGAGGACTTCGCCGTCTCGTACGAGGTCGCCCCGGCCGCCATGCCCACCGGGACCTATCGCAACATCACCGGGAACCTGGCCCTCGCCCTGGGCCTCGTGGTGGCGAGCGAACAGGCGGACCTGCCGCTGTTCATGGGTGGTTACCCGATCACGCCGGCCTCGGACATCCTGCACGAGCTGTCGAAGCACAAGAACTTCGGCGTCCGCACCTTCCAGGCCGAGGACGAGATCGCCGGCATCGGTGCCGCCCTGGGTGCGGCGTTCGGCGGTTCGCTGGGGGTGACCACCACCTCGGGCCCGGGTATCGCGCTGAAGTCGGAGACCATCGGTCTGGCGGTGTCCCTCGAGCTGCCGCTGCTGGTGATCGACATCCAGCGCGGCGGTCCGTCCACCGGGCTCCCGACGAAGACCGAGCAGGCCGACCTGCTGCAGGCGATGTACGGCCGCAACGGCGAGGCCCCGGTGCCCGTCGTGGCTCCGCGGAGCGCCGCGGACTGCTTCGAGATCGTTCTGGAGGCGATCCGCATCGCCCTCACCTATCGGACACCGGTGCTCGTGCTGTCCGACGGCTACCTCGCCAACGGCTCCGAGCCGTGGCGGATCCCCGAGACCGGTGAACTGCCCGATCTACGCGTGCAGTTCACCACCCGGCCGAACCACATCCTGGACGACGGTACGGAGACGTTCTGGCCGTTCAAGCGCGACCCGGAGACCCTGGCCCGCCCCTGGGCCGTCCCCGGCACCCCCGGGCTGGAGCACCGTATCGGCGGCATCGAGAAGGCCGACGGCTCCGGGAACATCTCGTACGACCCCGCGAACCACGACTTCATGGTCCGCACCCGCCAGGCCAAGATCGACGGCATCCAGGTGCCCGACGTCGAGGTCGACGACCCCAGCGGCGAGGCGAAGGTCCTGGTCCTGGGCTGGGGCTCCACCTACGGCCCGATCACCGCCGCCGTCCGCCGTCTGCGTCGCGACGGCGACCCCATCGCCCAGGCCCATCTGCGCTACATCAACCCCTTCCCGCGCAACCTGGGCGAGGTGCTGAAGCGCTACGACAAGGTCGTCGTCCCCGAGATGAACCTCGGCCAGCTGGCGGCCCTCGTCCGCGCCGAGTACCTCGTCGACGCCCATTCGTACAACCAGGTCAACGGAATGCCGTTCAAGGCAGAGCAGCTCGCCGTACGCCTCAAGGAGGCCATCGACCATGGCTGAGACAGCCACCGGGACACCGGTGATCGACGCGCTCTCTCTCGTGCCGAAGTCGGACGTGGGACAGTCCGCGAGGGACTTCAAGACGGACCAGGAGGTCCGCTGGTGCCCCGGCTGCGGCGACTACGCCGTGCTGGCCGCCGTCCAGGGCTTCATGCCCTCGCTCGGACTGGCCAGGGAGAACATCGTCTTCGTCTCCGGCATCGGCTGCTCCTCCCGCTTCCCGTACTACATGAACACCTACGGGATGCACTCCATCCACGGCCGCGCCCCCGCCATCGCCACCGGTCTCGCCGCCTCCCGCCGCGACCTGTCCGTCTGGGTCGTCACCGGTGACGGCGACGCGCTGTCCATCGGCGGCAACCACCTCATCCACGCGCTGCGCCGCAACGTCAACCTCAAGATCCTCCTCTTCAACAACCGGATCTACGGACTGACGAAGGGCCAGTACTCGCCGACCTCCGAGCTCGGCAAAATCACCAAGTCGACACCGATGGGCTCCCTCGACACCCCCTTCAACCCCATCTCCCTCGCCCTCGGCGCGGAGGCGAGTTTCGTCGCCCGCACCATCGACTCCGACCGCAAGCACCTCACCGAGGTCCTGCGTCAGGCCGCCGCCCATCCCGGCACGGCGCTGGTGGAGATCTACCAGAACTGCAACATCTTCAACGACGGCGCCTTCGAGCTCCTGAAGGACAAGACCCAGGCCCAGGAAGCCGTCATCCGCCTCGAGCACGGCCGCCCCATCCGCTTCGGCGCCCAGGGGGAGAAGGGCGTCGTCCGCTGCGGTCAGACCGGCGACCTGAAGATCGTCGACGTCACCCCGGAGAACGAGTCCCGCATCCTGGTCCACGACGCCCACAACCCGTCCCCGACCACGGCCTTCGCACTCTCCCGCCTCGCCGACCCCCACACCCTGCACCACACCCCGATCGGCGTCCTGCGCTCCGTCGACCGCCCGGTGTACGACACGGAGATGGCCGGCCAGCTGGACACGGCCGTCGAGCGGAACGGCAAGGGCGACCTGGCGGCGCTGCTCGCCGGCGGCGACACCTGGACCGTCGCCGGCTGAGGCGGGGCGACATGCGCATCGGCATCCTGACCTCGGGCGGTGACTGCCCCGGCCTCAACGCCGTGATCCGCGCCGTCGTGCACCGGGCCACCATGCACTACGGCGACGAGGTCATCGGCCTGCGCGACGGCTGGCGGGGCCTCATCGACGGCGAACACCGCAAGCTGGACCTGCACGCCGTCAACGGCATCATCGGCCGCGGCGGCACCATCCTCGGCTCCTCCCGCGTCCGGCCCGAACTCCTGCGCGACGGGGTGCGGCACGTGCTGGACGTGGCCGCCGATCTGGGGCTGGACGCGGTCGTACCGGTCGGCGGCGAGGGCACGCTGAAGGCGGCGTGGCTGCTGTCGGAGGCGGGGCTGCCGCTCGTCGGTGTACCAAAGACGATCGACAACGACATCTCGGGCACCGACGTCACCTTCGGCTTCGACACGGCCGTCCAGGTGGCCGTGGAGGCCCTGGACCGGCTGGCCAGCACCGCCGACTCCCATCAGCGGGTCATCGTCGTCGAGGTGATGGGCCGGCACACGGGGTGGATCGCCCTGCACGCGGGCATGGCCACCGGGGCGGACGCCGTCGTCGTACCGGAGCGGCCGTTCGACGTCGAGCGGCTGACGCGGTGGGTGAACCGGCGGTTCGCGGCGGGCAAGCGGTTCGCGGTCGTCGTGGCGGCCGAGGGCGCCAAGCCGCGGCCGGGGACGATGCCGTTCGAGACGGGCGGGCGCGACGAGTACGGTCACGAGCGGTTCGCCGGCGTCGCCCGGCAGCTGGCCGTCGAGCTGGAGGGCCGGCTGGGCAAGGAGTGCCGTCCGGTGATCCTCGGCCATGTCCAGCGCGGCGGTACGCCCACGGCCCACGACCGGGTGCTGGCCACCCGGTTCGGGCGGCACGCGGTGGACGCGGTGCACGGCGGGCGGTTCGGCGAGATGACGGCGCTGCGCGGGACGCGGATCCGGCTGCTGCCGCTGGCCCGGGCGGTGGAGCGGCTGAAGACCGTGCCGCGGTCGCGGTACGAGGAGGCGGAGTGCGTGCTGTGACTCAGTCCGCCCGGGCCTCCTCCCCGCCCTCCTCCAGCCGGGCGCGGGCGAGTTCGTGCGCGCCGTCCGCGTCGGGCGCCGCCAGGGCGCGGCGGTACCAGTAACGGGCCTCGCGTTCCTGGCGCTGCGCCCCGGCCACCGTGCCGAGCAGGGCCAGGGTGAGGGCGGGCAGCGCCGAGGGGCGTACGGGCTCCGGGAGCGCGGGGGCGGCGGCGGTGGGGGACTGGATCTCCGCCAGCCGGTCCCAGCGTCCCGTCTCGCGCAGGAAGCGCCGGTAGTCCTCGAGCGCCTCGGCCTCCGTGGCCGGATCGCCGCAGGTGATCGCCATCTCGAAGCGCTCCGCCGCCACCCCCGGCCGGTCGTTGTCGTGCGCCAGCCGGGCCAGCATCAGCAGCGCCCGCGGCCGCTCCGGGTCGCCCTCGGCGGAGGCGAGGGGCAGCAGCACCTCCTCGGCCTCGGCCGGCCGCTCCAGCTGTGCCAGTACGGTGCCCAGATAGCGTCTGGCCGGCGACTCCACACCGGGACCGCCGAGCTCGAGGGCCTGCGTCAACCGCGTGCGGGCGTCCTCCCGGCGCTGCAGCGCCAGATAGGCCATGCCGAGGAACAGGGTGGCGCGGGGCGCGGTGTCCGCGTCCTCCAGCGCCAGGGCCGCCTCCAGCAGCTCGGCGGCGTCGTCGGCCTCCCCGATGTCGAGGAGGTATTCGCCGCGTCCCGTGTAGACCTCGGCCATCGCCTCCGTGTTGCCGGACTCCTCGGCGGCCGTGAGCAGTTCGTTCGCCGCCTCGTGCTCGCCCTGGCGCAGCCGCAGGACGCCCAGGGTCGCGCGGGCCACGTCCGTGACGCTCGCCGACTCGGGCGACTCGTCCCGTACGAGCCGCTCCAGCAGCGCCTCGGCCTCCTTCCGGCCGTCCGCGGTGCCGTTGTCCAGCAGCTCCTTGGCCACGAAGTACCGCGCCGCCGCGGAGACCGTGCCCTGGTTCCGGCCCGCCGCCTCACGCAGCAGGCCCAGGCCCTCGGCCTGTTCGCCCTGGGCCAGGCGGACCCGGCCCAGCAGCGTCGTCGCCCACGCGGCCTGGGCCTCGTCGGGGGCGGCCGTCGCCTCCTGCAGCAGCCGGGCCGAGGTGTCCAGGGTCCACGGGCGGGCCGGGTTGCTGGCCCCGGCCAGCAGGAGCGCCAGGTCGATCCGCGCCTCGTGCGCCCAGTTTTCGTGCCCCGTGCCGACCGCCCGCCGGAACGCGCTCTCCGCCTCGGCCCGGCGCCCCAGCTCCGCCAGCAGCTGACCCTGCAGCAGCGCCGCGCGCGGGGACATCTCCGGATGGCCGGAGCGCTCGGCGTCGCCCAGCAGGACGAGGACCGTGCCCACGCCCTCGGACTCACCCGGGTCGGTGTGCCCGGCGAGCATCAGGGCCAGGTCGATCCGGGCGACCGTGGCCCAGTTGTCGTGCCCGGTGGCGATCGCCTGCCGGTACGCGGTCTCCGCCTCGTCGTACCGCTCCAGCTCGGCCAGCAGATCACCCAGCAGGTCGTACGCCGCCGGGCCGATCTCCCGGTGCCCCGCCCGCCCGAGGTCGCCGAGCATCCGCTCGCCGCGCTCCACCTCGTCGTTCTGCAGCGCCAGCCCCGCCAGCACCAGCTCCGCGGCCGGCCCCCAGTCCGGGTGACCGGATCCGGTGGCCGCCCGCAGCCGGTGCCCGGCGCGCTCCGGCTCACCGGAGTTGGCGTGCCACGTGCCGAGGACGAACGCCGCGCGCGGCGCCTGGTCGGGGTGGCCGGAGCCGGCCACGCCGCGCAGCAGCCCGGCGCCCCGCTCGGCCTCCCCGGGCACGTCCAGCAGCAGCGCGCCGAGCGTGGTCCGGGCGAGCGGCGCGACCAGGGGATGGCCGCCCGCCACCGCCTCCTCCAGCAGCCGCCGGGCCTCGTCCTCCCGGTCCAGCTGCCACAGCAGGTCGCCGAGGCTGGCGCCGGCCAGCGGGGCGGCCAGCGGATGCCCCTCGGCGATCACCTGGCGCAGCATGGCCTCGGCGTCCTCGAGCTTGCCCTGGTTGACCAGCACCGCGCTGTACGTGGTCTTGGCGAGCTGGGTGACGGGCGTGGCCATGGAGGCGTCGACCCGGCGCGGGAGCGCCCACTGGCTGTTCCCCGCCAGGGTGTCGCCGCTGTCCCGGGGCCGCAGCAGTCCCGTACGGCCTGGGTTACCGGAGCCCGGGGCCGTGCCCTGCAGGGGCTGGCTGCCGCGCAGCACACCGCCGCCGCCCTCGCCGGCGAGCATGTCGCCGATCCGCCAGCGGGCCAGGGCGACGACCTCGTCGTCCCCGGCGTTCAGCACCTCCTCCAGCACGGCCAGCGCCCGCTCGTGCTCGCCCCGCAGGACCAGCAGCGACGCGTACCCCTGCTTGGCCAGCAGGGCCACCTGCCGGTCGCCGCACTCCATCGCGGACGCCAGGAGCTCACCCGCCCGCTCCCGGTCGCCGACCATCAGCGCCCCGGCCAGCTCCACCTGCGCCAGCGGCTCGACCTCCGGCACCCCGTACTCCAGGGCCCGCTCCAGACAGCCGATGCCCTCCGCGAACTCGTTGCGCCCCAGATGCAGTTCGCCGAGCAGCACCGCCGCCCACGCCCGGTCGTACGGCGTCCCGGCGCCGTCCAGCAGCCGGCGCAGCGCCCGGATCGCGGCGTCCTGCTCGTCCCGGGCCATCGCGGTGATCGCGACGGTCAGCAGATCGGCGCCGGGAGCGGACGCGCTCCGCGGGGTGTCGTCGCCGACGGTGAGCCGCCAGGCGAACGCGGGCACCGCGGCGTCGGGGTCGCGGGAACGGCCGTCGAGGTAGTCGGGGATGTACGGGAAGACGGCGTACGCCCGCTCACCGTCGTCGCCGGCCGGCTGCTCCGCGTACAGCAGCGCCACCTGCGCCACCACGGGATCACGTGCCCACGCCAGCCCCGCCCGGAACGCCGTCTCGTCCGCGTCCAGCGACGGGTGGAAGTGCCGTACGTAGGCGGCGAAGATCCGGAACAGCTCCGCCTCGGGCACCGCCCCGCCGAGCCCCATCCGCCGCCGGTCCGCCGCCGCCCGGGTCACCGCCCAGCCCGCCGGACACTCCTCGAAGCCGCTCGCCAGCCGCTGCTCCAGCTCGGGCGCGGCCACCAGGACCTGACCGATGCCGCGGGTCGTGAAGGACTCGCGGGGGTAGTGGCGGTCGGCGTCCGCCAGGTCCTCGGCGTCGAGCTGCTGGGGCAGTTCGACACGGCGGGCCAGGCGCAGCAGACCGCGGGCCATCCGGCCCTGCTCGTCCGGCCGGGCGTGCAGCTGCCGGTACTGCAGCGAGGTGATCGACGCGACCACGACGACCCGCGGCCGGCCCTGGGTGAAGCGCCGCAGGGCCGGCAGGTCGAGGCCGCCGGGGCCCACGTAGTGCTCCAGCTCGTCCAGCCACAGCACGACGGGCTCCGGCCCCGGCGGCAGCTGCAGCCGGGACAGATCACCGGGCGCCGACCGGTCGGCGGCGGGCACCAGCAGCCGCGCGTCCGGCATCCGGCGCAGCAGCAGCTCGAACAGGGTGCGGGACTTGCCCGCCTTCGAGGGGCCGGTGAGCAGCACCAGCGGGCTGTCGGACGCCGCGTCGGCGGCGGCGTCGAGCGCGGCGTCCAGCTCCTCGTCGGTCGCCCGGCGCGGGACGTAGGCGTCGGGGCGCCGGCCGTCCGGGCGGGGCTGGCTGTAGGCGGAGGGGGAGACGCCGATCTGGTACGGGTCCACGTCCCGTACCGGCGGCAGATTCCCGTCGGCGGTGAGCGGCAGCGCCAGCCGGGACTGGAGGGCGGCCTGCCGCTCGTCCGGGGGCGGTTCGCGCACCAGGGGCTTCAGCGGGGGCCAGTAACCGGCCAGGGCCTCGGTCCGGATGGCGTACGTGGCGCGGTTGGCGGCGGCGCTGCCCGGCTTCTCCCGGGCGGTGAGCATGCCGATCACGCCGTCGTTCTGGTCGTCCCACACGGGCGCTCCGGAGAAGCCCGGCTCCGGCGTCCAGCCCTCCGTGGCCTCCAGATGCAGCCACTGGGCGCCGATCGGGCCGACGACCGTGCCGCTCACCGGGCGGCCGCCGCCGGACTTCGCGGGGAAGCCGTAGGAGTGGAAGTGGTGGTGCCACACGCCCGCCGAGGTGCGCACCAGCGGGGCGGGCCCGGCGCCCGGCGGCGGGTCGGCCGCGAGCTCGAGGACGGCGACATCGGCCGTCGCGGTCGAGTGGGGGGAGCCGCCCCGGGACACCGGATGCCAGCCCTCGGGCACGACGGTCGCGGGCAGCAGCTCGTCGTGGTCGACGTTCTGGAAGCGGATCCAGACCGGCCCCTCGGGCATCCGCCCGGCCGGGCTGACGACATGGGCGCAGGTCAGGATGTGCCGCGGCCCGCACAACAGGCCCGCCCCGTCGGGCGGTCCGCCGCCGGACGCGCGGTGGACGCGGACGAGCCACGGTGGCCGTTCCCGCTCGGCGGTCACGGCCGGTCAGCTCCCGGCGGCCGGCTGCTCCTGCGCGGGGACGGCGGGGGCACCGGCGGTGCCGCCCTGCGCGCGGGACCAGCTCATCCGCAGGACGAAGTGCCCCTCCGCGGCCGACTTGGCGACGACGACACCGGCCTCCGCGGTGAACTTCATCCCGAACTCGATCTCCAGCTGATGCGGGGCCAGCGCGTGTGCCGTGTCCACCACCGACCGCAGCGTCGGCAGGGTGGCCTCCAGCGAGTCACGCAGCCGCCGCCGGGCCTGGACCAGGCCGTCGTCACGCCGCCCGATCAGCTCCAGGCCGGGCGTGTCGTCGATGACCTCCACCACCAGCTCGGAGTCCTCCGGCCCCTCGAACCGCACCAGTTCACTCATCGGCGACCCCCCGGTCAGTGCCCGCCCGCTCACAGCGGGTGTCCAGGGGCCGCAGTCTAGGGCGCGCCGCGCCGGCGCCGCAGGCGAATCGGGGCCGTGCGACGCCCGGTGCGCCAACGCGCCCCACCACCGCCAACTCCCCGTGCGCGCCCGCCTCCGGGCGCTACCCTGCGACGAACGGCGGGACGGTTCGACCTCGGGGGTGCGCGGTGGCGGGAAACGACGGCGACCCGGGCGGCCCGGCCCGGCAGGAATTACAAGCCCTGGCGGCCGGCGGGGGAATCGCCGCGGCGCTGCCCGCCCTGGGCGCGAGTCTGCGCTGGGCGACCGCGGCCCTGGCCGCCGCCCGCGACGACACCGGACACGCCGCCCTGGAGGGCTTCTACGGGCTGTTCGACGCGCTGGAGGAGCTGCCGGACCTCGTCGCGGAGGTGCCCCGCCTGCTGGCCGCCGCCCGGCCCGGCCCCCGCCCCGCCCAGGAGCTCACCCGGCTGACCGCCGAACTCGGCGCCCTCGGCGAGCGGATGGACCGCGACCGCGCCGATCTGGTACGGCTGACGGCCGCCGAGGAGGAGCTCAGCCGGCGCCTCGCCGACCACGGTGAGCTGCGCGAACGTGTCGACGAACTGCGCGGCCTGGAGCGGCTGGCGGACGCCCTGGACGCCCTCGCCGGCCAGCGGCAGGTGATCGACGAACGGCTGCGCGTCCTGCGCTCCGGCGACACCTCCGCGCTGCGCGACCTGGACGACGCCGGCGCCGAGCTCGTACGCCTCACGCGGGACCGGCTCGAGGCGCTGCCGCCGCGCATCAGCGACACGCTGCGTCAGGCCGAGGAGACCGGCGCCCGGCTCGCCGACGCGGAGCGGGAGCTGGCCCGGGCCACGGCGGAGCTGGAAACGCTGCGCCGCCGGCTGGAGTCCGTCGCCGCCGAACTCGGCGACCGGGTCCCCGCGCTGGGCCGCCACGCCCGCGCCGACCGGGAGCTGGCCGAGGCTCTCGCCGCCCTCCACGACGCCCCCGACCCCGGCGCGCCCGTGCTGGAGCAGGCGCGCGGCGCCGTGCGCGAGGTGGAGCGGCGCCTCGGCGAGATCGACGGCGTGCTGCGCGACGTCCTCGCCGACCGCGACCGGGCGGCGGCCCGCCCCGTACGCTGACCGCCCACCGTCAAGTCCCCGGCGGCGGTACGTCGCCGGCGGTGAACTCCACCGTGTCGGCGTCCGCCGCGATGTCGGGGCCCAGCCGGTCCGCCAGCCGCTGCTCCATCAGCCCGTACAGCCCGCGCACCTCACGTGCGTTGCCGAAGGTGTCCGGCGCCGCGCGCCGCCGCTCCTCCAGCCACCGCCCGGCGGCCTCGGCGGCCGGGGGCGAGAGGGTGAACCGGTCGGCCCGTACCGTACGGCGCAGCACCTCGACGAGCTCGTCCGTCGTGTACGGGCGGAACTCGACCCGCTGGGTGAACCGGGACGCCAGACCGCTGTTGGCGCGCAGGAAGCCGTCCATCTCGCGCGGATAGCCCGCGGCGATGACCACCAGGCGGTCGTTCCAGTGCTCCATCTCCCGGGTCAGGGTGTCGATGGCCTCCTGCCCGAAGTCCCCGCCGGACAGCCCCGATCCGGTGGACAGGCTGTACGCCTCGTCGATGAACAGCACCCCGTCCAGCGCCCGGTGCACGGCGTCCACGACGCGCGGCGCGGTCTGCCCGACGTACTCCGCGACGAGGTCGCCGCGCGTCACCTCCACCACATGGCCGGTGTGCAGCAGCCCCAGGTCGCGCAGCATCGCGCCGACGGCCCGGGCCACGGTGGTCTTGCCGGTGCCGGGCGGGCCGAGGAACAGCATGTGCGGTGGCGCGGGGACCGACTGGCCGCGGGCCTGGCGCAGCCGGATCCGGCCGGCCAGGCCCGTCAGCACCTCCCGTACCGAGTCCAGGCCCACCAGGGTGTCCAGCGCGGACAGCAGCGCGCCGGGCTCGGGGACGGGGCGGGCGAGATGCTCGCGCACCGAGGCCGGCAGGTCCTCGACGGTGAGCGGCCGGGCGATGTCGCCGTCGACGCGCACCGCCCACTCGGTGAAGATGTCGCTGCCCAGGTCGCGCATCGCGCCCGCGTTGCCGAAGCCGGGGCGGCGGGTGTCGTACATCGACGTCACGGCCCGCAGCAGCTGGTCCGCCACCGGGGTGTCCCAGTGCAGGCCGCGGTCGCGCAGGTCACCCAGCAGGATGGTGTGCAGCAGGTCCGGGGGGTAGTCGGGGAACTCGATGCGCTCGGCGAAGCGGCGGGACAGGCCCGGGTCGGCGGCGAGGAACTCGTCCATCTTCTCCGGATAGCCGGCGACGATCACGACGAGGCGGTCGCGGTCGTTCTCCATCCGGGTGAGCAGCGCCTGGATGGCCTCGCCGCCGAAGCCGTCGCGCTGGTCGCTCAGCCCGTACGCCTCGTCGATGAACAGCACCCCGTCCAGGGCCTCGTCCACCTTGGCGTGGGTGCGGGCGGCGGTCTGTCCGACGTAGCCCGCGACCAGGTCGTCCATCCGGGCCGTGACCACATGGCCGCGGCGCAGCACGCCCAGCTCCCGGTACATCTCGCCGACGAGTCCGGCCACCGTGGTCTTGCCGGTGCCGGGCGGGCCGGAGAACACCAGGTGCGGGGACGGGGGCTGGGCCGAGGTGCCGCGGCCTTCCGCGTGGAGCCGGCGCAGGGCGGCCATGCGCAGGCGGATGCGCTCCAGGTGCTTCTTCACGGAGTCCAGGCCGGCCATCGCGGCCAGCCGTTCGTGCGCCGGGCGGTCGTCGGGTGGGGTGTCCGGGCCCGGCGTGGCGGACAGTCCGCCAAAGGCGGTGAGCGGTGTGTCGCCGAGGGAGAGCAGCCGGCCCCGCCAGTTCCTGAGGTTCAGCTGTCCGGCGGCCATGGTCCGTACGGTGGTGTCCAGTCGGCGCCAGTCGCCGATCGCGAGGCCCTGGCGGAGTCTCAGCCGCTGGACGAGCCGGTGGAGTTCGGCCTCGTCGGGCGGGCCGACGCGGCTGGAGGCGTGGCGGCGCAGCCGGGCGGCGAGTCCCGGGTACGAGCCGAGCCGGTTCACGAACTCCTCGCAGGCCTCGAAGGTGGGCTGGGCGAAGACCAGGACGACCGGGTGGTGGTAGTCGCCGTGCCGCGCCCAGTCGCTGAAGAACGTGTCCAGATGGCGCACCGCGGTGGTGTGCCGCAGGGTGTTCTCCGCCTCGGTGAACACCACGGCGGTGCGTTCCTGTCCGGTCAGATAGCTCTGCAGCGTCATCACGGTGAACGGGTCGGACAGGCCGCGGGGCGGACCGGTTTCCTGCTGGGCCGGCTCGGGCTCCGGTGTGCGTGGCCGGACGACCAGCCCGCCCAGGGGGCCGCGCAGCTGGGGGTGGCGCATCTGGCCGGGTGCCTGGTCGGGTGGCCGGGGCGGGGCGGCGGCGGGGCGTGAGCGGGCCTCGGAGGCGGGGTCCAGGAAGTACAGCGGGCGGCGCAGTGAGCTGAAGGCCACCCGCGGGCACGCCTCGTCGCGCAGCAGCTGCCACAGGGCGGCGTCCAGGTCCCGCTCGAGGTAGTCGGCGCCGACGAACGTGTCGTCCACCCCGGGCCCGTACAGGACGGTGAACGGCTCGCCGGTGCTGAGCCGCACGTCCGTGAAGCGGGCGCCGAGCGGTCCCGTCACCCGGCACCGCCCGCCGCGGGCCGCTGTCCGCCGGCGCGCCGGGCCTGCCGGTGCCGCTCGAGGTCGCGGGCTTCCGGCTCGGGGACGCCGGGCTCGCGCTCGGGCTCGCCGGTGCGGTGGCCGTCCGCCTCCAGGGCCTCGCGGACGGCGGCGATGCGGTCCTGGAGCTCGTGCTCGGAGGCGGTGTCGTAGTCGTACGACAGGACGCGCAGCACGTGGCCGGTCCCGTCGTCGGGGGCGGGGAGGATCTCCACCACGATCTGGTTGCCGTTCATGTGCTCCAGCCGGGCGTGGTACGAGCGGCGTTCGTCGGCGTCCTGGTACTCGCCGTCGGCCAGTTCGTAGGCGCCGATGCGGGTGAGGGTCTGGGCCACCGAGTCCGCCAGGTTCACCCGGAGCTGGGAGGCGAAGAGCCGCATGTCGGCGCGGTCCATGATCTCGCGCAGCCGCAGCTCCAGGTCGGCGGCGAGTGCGGCCAGCTCCCGCTGTTCCCCGGCGGGTGTGGCCTCGTCCCGGGCCCTTGTGAGCCGTTCGGCGACGACCGCGCGCAGTTCGCCGAGCTCGCCCTCCGACCAGTGGTCGACGTCCAGTTCGTATCCGGGCAGTGGTTGGCCGTCCGGGCCCGCGACCGGCATGACCGCGTTCTCGGCGATGAGGGTCTCGACCATGATCAGGGCGTCGGTCGCGGTCTCCTGCGCGAGCCGGCGCTCCAGTTCCAGGCGCTCGATGTCCAGCCGCAGCTCGCTGAGGTCCAGATAGGCGCGCTGGGCGCCGGACAGCGCCGCCTCGTGCTGGCCGGCGTCGTGGGTGCGCCGCGCGGTGGCCAGCTCCAGGCGCAGGCGGTCCAGGCGGCCGGGTGCGTGCCGCTCGTGGGGCAGGGTGTCGGCGATCAGCGCCGCCATCGTGTCGCCGTCGGCGAGCCACTGGCGGGCCGCGCCGGCCGCGCGGTCGCGGTCGCCGGCGAAGTCGTCGAGCCGGCCGGTGAGTGCGGCGACGTCCCGGCGGCGGGCCTCGCCCTCGGCGGCCAGTCCGCGCTCCAGGGCGGCGCGCTGCTCGGCCAGCTGGGCGCGGGTGTCCAGGGCGAGGCGCTCCGCGGAGTCGTGCAGCTCGCGGCGCAGGCGGTCGTTCTGCTCGCGCAGCCGGCGGTCGGTGTCGGCCTCCAGCCGGCGGGTCTGCTCGCCCAGCCCCGCCAGGGCCTGCTCGGTGCGGCGGGAGCGCTCCTCCGCCTCGGCGCGGGTCCTGGCGTGGTCGGCCTCGGTGGCCCGGCGGACCTCGTCGATCAGCCGGGGGATGTCGCGTTTGACCTGGCGGAGCTGTTGGGCGGCGCGCTTGGCGCTGTACCACTCGCTCTCGTCCACGAGGATCTTCTTCTTGCCGCTCATGTGCGTCGTCCTTACGTGGGTTGCCGTGGTGCGGGAGGGGCGGGCGTGGCCCGGGGGGAGCGGACGGCGGTGACCGCGGCGTCGAAGGCCGCGAGGACGCCGGGCGGGGGGACGCCGACGAGCAGGGCCTCGGGGCCGTCGACGGTGATCTCGGCCGTGCGGGGGCGGTTGTCGAAGTCGTAGCCGCAGGCGGCCAGCCGGGGTGTGAGGTGGTGGACGCGCTGGTTGCTGCTGCCGCGCAGGCCGCGGCCGTCGTCCAGGCGGGCGACGTACTGGCCGTCGATCAGGACGTCGGTGAGGGCGAGGAGATCGGCCGTGTCCGGCCGCTCGCGCAGGCGTTCCAGGCGGTGGCCGGTGAAGCAGACCACCGTGACGTCGCGTTCGGCGCGGGCCGCGCGCACCAGCGCTGCCAGGCCCTTGGCCTGCTGCATCGGCTCGCCGCCGGAGAGGGTCAGGCCGCTGACCCGGGGGTCGGCGAGCAACTCCGCGGCCAGGTCGGCCGGGTGGGCGCGGCGGGCGGGGCGGTCGGGGATCCAGTCGGGGGCGAGGCAGCCCGCGCAGTGGAACGGGCAGCCCTGCACCCACACCACCGAGCGCAGGCCCGGGCCGAGGGCGCGGGTCCCGACGCGGGTGGCCGCGACGTTGAGGACGGGGGCGGCCCCTGTCTGTGCGGAGGGGATCGTGTTCACGGTCGCTCCGGTTCGGCCGGGTCGTGCCACGGGCCGGGCGCCCGGTACGGGTTGTCCTCCGGGGGCATGCCCTCGTACGGATTGCGCAGCCGGTCGCCGGCGCCCATCGTGGGTCCCTGCCAGGGGCCGAATTCGCCCTCCTGCGGGGGAGCCGGCGGCGGTGCGGGGGTGGGCCGGGGGATCGGGGCGGGCATCGGCGCCGGATGTCCGGGCGGGGCGGCCGGGGCCGGGGTGTCGTCGCGGAGGTGGGTGAACGTGACGCCGTTGATCATCACTTCGCCGTGCGGCGGGCAGACCGCCTCCGTACGCCGCTCGGCCGAGCCGTCCGGGCTGTAGCCGATGTGCAGCTGGACGCCCTTCTCGCCGTTCGGGCCCCGCAGCCGGCTGCCGCGCACGCTGCCCGCCCCGCCAAGCCGCAGATCCGCCAGCCGCATCTGCCGCCCGCGCAGGGTGATCCGGTCCTGCGGTCCGTCGCCGAGGGCGTGCGAGAGCACCAGTATGCCCGCCAGCACCGCCCGGTTGCGGCTGCGCCACAGCAGCCACCAGGCCAACGCCGCCGCGAGGGGGACACCGGTCACCAGGGGCAGCGTCAGCGCCGAGCCCACCTCGCCCCGCAGCCGGACCCCGTCCGCCGGGCTGGACACGGAGCGCGGCAGGTCGAACGTCACGTCGTCCAGCGCGCTCTCCCACGCCGACCGCACCGTGCCGTGCACGGTGGGCCGAGCCGTCACCTCCCGCGTCCGCCGGACAGGCAGCCACCCGGCGTCGAGGTCGCCCGTCACCCGGACCGGGAACTTCCGCGCCTCGCCCGGCTCCAGGGTGACCTCGGGGGGCAGCCCGGTGACGGTGACCGGCTCGCCGTCCAGGGTCATCCGCAGTCCGGAGACGGTCAGCGGCACCCGCTCGGTGCGCGCGGTCAGCGTCAGCGTGCCGGCGGCGGATCCCCGGTCGAGGTCCAGGGTGGCGGACGGCGACCAGGCGGCTGTGACCCCCTTGCCCTTGTCCTCGGCGACCAGGAGTGCCGCCTTGCGCGCCTTCACCCGCTCGGCCGCCCGGCCCAGATACGTCCCGAGGTCCTCCACCGACTCCGGCTTCAGCTCGCTGGTCTCGGGGATCACCCCGGCGAGCTGCTTCGTACCGGACTCCTTCGTGGCCAGCGGCAGGGAGTACGCGGCCAGCTCACGGGACTGGTCCAGCGCCGCCCCGCGCCGCGCCAGCTTGTCCCAGGCCGGACCGGTGTCCCGCGGGTAGTCGGAGCCACCGGGCGGCTCGTGCTTGCCGTCGGTGAACATCACCACCGAGCCGATCTCGGCGGCCTCGGGTCGCTCCAGCTCGGTCAGCGCCCGGTCCAGGCCGGCGCCTATGTCGGTCATCACGCCCGGACCGGCCGGCGCGGCGGGCAGCTTGGCGACGATCCCGGCGGGGTCGGCGGCGCTGCCCAGATGCACGGCCTCGGCCTTGTCGCCGAAGGTGAACAGGGCCACGTAGTCGTCGGGGGAGAGCCCCTTCAGGAACGGCAGCAGCGCCGAACGCACCGACGCGTAGCGGCCCTTCTCCAGCATCGAGCCGGAGACGTCCACCAGGATGACGTAGTCGGCGGGCAGCCGGTCCAGGCCCAGCGCCCGGTACACGTCGGCCCGGGTGGGCTGCCCCTCGTCCGAGCGCGGGCCGGCCGCGGCGGGCACCGTCCCGGCCGCCAGGGTCAGCAGGGCGGTGAGCGCCAGGGCGGCCAGCGCGGCGGCGGCGCGGCGAAGGCGCGGGGGTCCCGGCGTCGGGTGTGACGGCGGATTCATGGCTGAGGACTCCTCGGGAGCGGTGCGCGGCCGGGGCCGGTGAGCGGGCGGGCGGCGGATCAGGTCTCGGGCGGGACGGGCAGCGGGCCCAGGGGGACTTCGGTCGGGTCCGCGGGTCCGGCGGCGGCGGGACGCAGCACCAGCGCCGCGGTGCCGTCGGCGGCGACCCGGATGCCGACCCGGCACAGCGCGTCGGGGACGCCGGCCGGCAGGGTGACGTCCGGCAGGGCGAGCGCGCGGCCGTCGTCGGCGACCACCTCGACGCTCAGCGGGCGCCGGGCGGCGGGGTCGGCGCGTATCTCGGCGGGCCGGCCGTCCGGCGCGGCGGCGAACACGGTGTCGCCGCCCGCCTCCAGGGTCCCGGGGGCGGCGAGCTGGAGGGCGTCGGCGTGCAGGCGGCCGGCCGCCCGGCGGTGGGTGCCGACGCGGACCGCGTACGGAAAGCGGTCGGCGGCGTCGATCAGGCCGGCGGCCACCAGGGCGCCGCCGGTGGCCGCCGCGTACGCGGGGTCGGCGTCCGCGGGCAGCTCGAGCAGCCGGTGGTGCTCCGCCACCCGGTCGGTGAGCGGCACCAGCCGGGCCAGCCCCCCGGCCAGCAGCACCGGGGGCCGTCCGGTGCCGGCGGCGCGCGTCAGGGCGTCCAGCACCGCGTCGGCCAGCGGGGGCAGCGCGGTCCGGACCGCGCCGGCCGGGACGTCGTGGCCGTCCACCTCGTGCACCGGGGTGTCGTCGAACGGGTCGGGGCGTCGTACGGCGTGGCGCACCGCCATCGCGAGGCGCCGTCCGCCGGGGTCGGCGCGGCGGGCGGCGGCGAGCCCGCGGTGGGCGGCGTCGCCGTCGGCCAGCCCGGCGGCCGTCAGCAGCGCCGAGTCCAGCGCCGCGCCCAGCGATCCGCCCGGGCCACCGGCCTCCGTGACGGCGTGCAGCAGCACCGAGCGGTCACCGGCCGTGCAGCGCGCGGCGGACGCGGACCGGGCGCCCGCGTCGCAGACCAGGACGTCCCCGGCCGGCAGCGACGCCGGCGCGGCGAACCGCAGCAGCGCCAGCAGGGCGTACGGCACGCCGACCACCCGGGCCCGCGGACCGCCGGCCCCGGTGAGGGCGTCCGTCAGCCGTCCCGCGTAGGTGCCGCGGTGTCGCTGCGGGAGGACGACGACGACCTGCTGCGGGGAGCCGTAGCGCGTGCGGTAGGCCGCGTAGGCCTCGCGCAGGGCGGTCACCGGGTCGCGGCGGACGGCGGCGGACAGCTCCAGGCCCTCGCCGGGGACGTCATGGGCGAGGGCGGCGGGCCGGGGCAGGGCGCCGCCGGACGCCGCGACGGCGATACGGGCGTAGCGGCTGCCGAGGTCGAACGCGACGGCGTGGGGGAGGGTCATCGACGGTCGTCACCTCGCCTGCGCCACGGTGGCTGCAGCCGGGAGGACCTCGGCTCCGGCCGGGGCTCCGGGGGGCGTTCCGCCGGTTCGTACCGCGGGCCGGGGGGGTGGTGGACGGGCCTTCCGTAGCCGCTGTCCGGGGTGTATCCGGGCGGCGGGCCCAGCGGGTGGGTCCGGGGATCGGGCGGGGTCTGCGGCGGGTCGGGGACGGTGGGGGCGGGGATGTCCGGGGGCTCGGACGGCTGCTTGCGGGGCGGCTTCTGGCGCAGCAGCTTCAGGGCCTGCTCCATCTCGTTCTTCAGGTCCGTCAGGCGCGACGCCTCCCGTTCCCGTACATCCATGCCGAACTCCAGCTGGGAGATCGCGTGATACAGCAGATCGCCCAGCCGGCGCCGGCCGGAGAGGTCGTTGAGGCGGCCGGTCAGGCTGAAGAGCGCCAGCCCTTGTCCGGCGTGTTCGCGCAGCCACGGGCCGATCGCCTCCAGCACGGCCGAGGGATAGCCGCCGGGCCGGCGCTTGTCGTAGTGCGAGTTGGGGGTGGCGCGGCAGATGGCGTCGGCCATGTCGGCGGGGCTGGGTGTCCGGGTGGCGACCAGCCGGCGGATGTCCGCGGTGTACGCCAGCCACTGCAGGTCCGGTCGCTCGCGCAGCCGTTCCTCCCAGGGGGCGGGCATGCCCGGGGTGATCCAGTCGCCGATGCTCTGCAGCAGGTCGGCGATCCTGTCCAGGGCCATGCCCTCCAGCCCCTCGAGGCCGGTCCGGCGGCCGTCCGGGGCCGGCCGGGTCAGGCTCCACAGCACGGGATAGGGGATGGTCTGCGGCTGCTCCCCGATCAGCCCGGAGACGACGGGCCCGTGCCAGGAGCCGCCCAGCCCGGGCAGCATCGTGGCGAGCGCCGACGCGTACTCCGCGGCGTCCCGCTCGTCGAAGCGCGCGGCCCGCGAGCGGCGCATGGCGCGCTGCCGCGGCAGCTGGAGCAGATCCGCGAAGGCGGCGGCGCGCGGCGGTGTCCCGGGACGGACCGGAGCCAGCTGGTCGAGCGCGCCGTCCAGGAACCGCCGGTCGTCCTCACCGATGCCCGGGCCGAACGCCACGTCGCGCAGCTCGGGCAGCAGCTGGCCGATCGCCCAGCTGCTGCCGGCGTGGCAGGCCAGCGCGAGACCCGTGCGCCAGGCCGTGGGCGAGATCCCGGCGAATGCCTCGACGTCCCGGGTGTCCGGGGCCGGAGGCATCTCCAGATCGGCGATCCGGGCGGCACCGCGCAGCCACGCAGGGGAGCTGTGGCCGCCCTGGCCGAGGGCCCGGTCCAGCAGCCGCCGGACGAGGGCGTCGTCCAGCGTGCCGCGCGCCGCGTTGAGGTCCAGCCAGCTCAGCGCCAGGGGAGGGTGTCCGGTCAGCAGGTCCGTGACCTCCGCGGCGGCGGCGTCGTCCAGGCCGCGCTGCATGGTGTGCAGCAGCTGGCCGCGCCAGCGCAGGCCCTCCCACTGCGGTTTGTCCCGGCCCACGTCGAGGTAGCGCGTCAGCAGGGCGGCGGTGGCCCGCGGATCCTGGTCCAGCGCCAGCATCGCGAGGGCGAGATACCCGGAGGCCTGCCGGAAGTTCCGCTCGCCGGCGGGCTGGGCGTTGAGCTCGACCGCCAGCGCCTCGCCGACCCGGGGCGACCAGTGCCGCAGCAGCAGTGTCCGGGCCGTCTCCACGTCCGCCGGATGCGCCGCGCCCTGCACACCGCGGTCCGCCAGGAACCGGGTGACGGTCGCGGCCTCGGGGGCGGACAGGGCGGACAGCGGGACCCGGTCCAGCAGCCGGGACACCTCGCCCAGGATCCCGGCCGCGCCCTGGGAGATGCCCTGCACCACATGCGTCGCCAGGTCCAGGTCCCGCAGATGCCGCAGCGCGAGCTCGCCGTCCTGCGGCGTCAGCGGACTGCCGTGCGCCAGCAGATGGGACAGCAACTGCTCCACCCCCCGCTTCTCCCGCAGCCGCAGCAGCTCCGCCAGATAGGCCCGGGCTGTCGCCGACCCCGGCTCCGGCGGAAGCTGTCCCTTGAGGGCCGCCTGGCACTGGTCGCCGCGCGGGCGGTGGGCGAACGTCAGCCGCAGCTCGTGGTCGGCGCCGTGCCCGGCCCAGGTCGAGGCCGACAGCCAGGCGCGGCAGCCGTACGGCAGCAGCGAACAGATGCCGTCCAGGACGGCCACCCGCGTCGTGGCGTTCAGCCCGGCGTACGCCGCCGACAGCGTGATGACGACCTGGCGGCCCTCCAGCAGCAGTGCCGCCGCCCGCGCCGCCCATTCGAAGCCGATCTGCGACTCGACGTAGTGCGCGAGCTTCGCCACCCCGGCGGGCGCCGCGTCCAGTTCGAGGGGGAGCGCCCGCTCCGCCGGGCCGTCGCCGCCGGGCCACGGGGCGTCCAGCGCGGCGTCGTACAGCGACGACCAGGTGAGACCGCCGCCCTGGGCGTCGCGGAAGTCCAGCAGCCACAGCCGGGCCGAGTAGCTGATCCGGCCGGTCGCGTCCCGGCCGCCCGCCCAGTCCGTCTCCACCAGCGCGGTGACCGGCCGGTCGTCCTCCGTGCCGCCGAGCAGCGCCACCCACGGCAGCGCGTCGGGGGCGTCCGCGTGTCCGGCGCGCGGCGTCTCCGTGGAGGCGGCCCAGAAGTACTTCTGGGCGGTCCTGGCCCCCACGGTCCCCGCCTGGACGTCGTAGGCGACCTGGCCCGGGGCCTTGCCCTGCAGGGACCAGTCGGCGCGGACCGGGCGCCGGGTCCGCGGTGTCGTCACCGCCGCCTCCGTTTGGCCGCCTTGCCGCCGCGCAGCCGCTCCTCCAGCACGACGAGGGGCTCGATGACGTTGATCGGCATGGGCGGGGAGCTGCAGATCCGTTCCCCGTCGCCGACCGGCTCCACATTGGCGTAGCTGCGGTAGTCCCACTGGTTGTACGGGTTGAGCCGGAAGCCGATGGCGGAGCTGGCGTGGAAGCTCATCCGGTCGGCGTGGAAGAAGGTGTGCAGGGCGTCGCGCACCAGCCGGGCGCTGGCGCCGCGGAAGGTGTCGCAGATCCAGTTGAAGAAGCCCTCGGCGAGATGCTCGGGTACGTAGGGGATGGCGCCGGTGCCCTCCTGGGTGACCCAGCGGGCCTGCAGGGCGGGCTCGAACACGTGCGGATGGTCGAACTTGGTGATGCACACCGCGATGTAGTGCGGCAGCCGGCCGCGGTGCAGCCGTCCCTCGTCGCGGACCCGGGCCGTCATCTGGTTGGCCATGCCGTAGAAGTAGCGGATGCTCTCCGTCTGCTGGTTGGCGTCCAGCAGCGGGTCGAAGAGGTAGATGAGCCCGTCGCAGCCCGCCAGATGGGCCACGGCCTGCTCGTGGAGCTCCTCGCTGACCTGGTTGGAGCGGGGGTTGAAGGCCTCGCCGGGGAGGTCCAGCACCTCCAGCGCGAAGTTGATCTGCCGGGGGGAGCGGAACGCGCGGGTGGCCGGCTCCTCCCCGGTGAAGGCCCAGCGGATGTCGCGCTGGGCGCGTGTGGCCTGCGGGAACTGGCGCTCGGTGACCATCTGGTCGACGCTGTCGTTCAGGAACTCCCGCGAGGAGTGGTCCAGTCCGGAGATCACCCAGTTGACCCGGCCGCGCTGGCCCTGCTGCACCGCGGCGATGGGCATCGCGCCGATGAACGTCGTCTTCCCGGAGCCCGACGCCCCCCACACCCCGATCTTCACCCCCGAGACGGGGGCGGTCTCGGTGCCCGCGCCCTGCAGGGAGGGGATGGGCAGCGGTGGCGCCACCCGGTCGGTCATCGCGTGCTGCAGCGGGATCGGGTCGGGCTCCGTACGCGGCGGGGCGGACGGCGACATGTCGGCCGTCGGCGGCGGGGCGCCCAGATTGGTCAGCGACTGCCAGGTGCGGTTCGAGTCCGGGCGCCCGTTCGAGGAGGTGGTCTCGTCGTCGCCCCGGGAGTCCGGTCCGGGGCGGGGCTGCGGGTCGGTCATGCGTGGGTCAGCTCCTCGAGGGGTGCGGTTACCGTTCGGGCAGGGGCGGGGCGGTGAAGGCCAGCGGGCCGGCGTCCGGGCCCCGGGCGGGCTCGGCGGCCAGGGCGAGGGCGACGTGCTCCGCCGAGTCCGTGCCCGGCAGGAAGCGGTGGCGGTCGCCGCCGGTCAGCTCGTGCCAACTGCGGCTGATGTACTGGTGGACCTGCGCGCGGCCGGCCGTCCCGCCGGCCTCGGGGGCGGGCGGGTCGGCCCGGACGGCGACGCGTACGTCACGCCGGTGCAGGACGCGCAGCTGCTCCCGCCAGTCGAGGCCGCGCGGGCAGGCCGGCATCAGGCCCTGCTGGACGGGCGGGGCGGGGGGCCGGCGGCCGATGAGCAGCAGCACC
Organism: Streptomyces smaragdinus; assembly: GCF_009604385.1. GTDB lineage: Bacteria > Actinomycetota > Actinomycetes > Streptomycetales > Streptomycetaceae > Streptomyces > Streptomyces smaragdinus. The sequence continues at coordinate 69,098 of NZ_WEGJ01000026.1, read as the reverse complement.
CGGCCCACCGGCCGGCCCGGTCCCTGGGCGGTGAGCACGGTGGCGTTGTGCAGGGCGTCCTCCAGCGAGGACGTGAGCCCCTCGCGGGGCCTTATCTCCTGGCGCAGCCTGCGCAGATACCGGCGGGCGAGGCGGGGCGCGGCCGGGGCCATCGACAGGGTGTGGCGGCGGACCGGCTGGTGCGCGTTGCGCGGGTCGTGGTGGTAGTAGCCGATCACGCCGACCCGGACGCCGCCGCCCGCGCCGGGGCGCTCCTCCAGGGTGCGGATCAGCTCGTCCGTGAAGCGCACCCGCTCGGCGATCTCCGCGGCGTCCGGGCCGGACATCTCCACCGCGCAGATCAGCTCCAGCGGCTTGGGGCGCCGCAGCCGTGTCGGCACCCGGCGCGTCAGCTCGTCCAGGTCCGCGTCCCGCACGCCGGGCGCGGTGGGCAGGGCGCTGCCCCCGGCGTACACCTCGATCTCGCCGGGTCCGCGCAGGACGAACGTCAGCTCCCGGGAGCCCAGGGCGGGCAGTTCGGTGTGCGCCAGCCCGATCAGCGCGGCGCCGGGCTGCCCGGGCCCGTACCGCCCGGCCAGCAGGGGCAGGACGACGGGCAGCGGCCCGGCGGGATCGGCCGCGGCGGGCGGGCCGCCGTGCACGGTCACCGTGACGGTCCGGGTCTCGCCGGGCGAGAGCCGTAACCCCGCCTCGAACAGCACCCGGTGCTCCAGCGTGACCGGCACATGGGAGTCGGCCGCGGGCCCCGCGCCGGCCAGCAGCAGGGTGTGGGGCGCGCGCAGCGGGGCGGTGCGCAGCACGGCCCGGGCCCGGGCGGCGGCGGACTCCCCGGCGGCCGGCGGGGCGGCCCGGGTCTCGACGCCGACCGAGCAGGTCTCGCGCACCACGTCGGCCGCCCGGTCCAGCAGCACCCAGCGCGCGCCCCCCAGGAGCAGTGCCACGGGCGCCGAGCCGGGCCGCCGGCACGCGCCCGGCAGCGCGGTGCGCAGCCAGTGCCGCACGGCCTCGTCGAACTCCGGGCGGTCCACGGGCTTGGCCGTCCCCACCCCGCCGGCGAGCTGGAAGCGGCACACCGCCCCGTCCGGGTCCAGCGCCGGGACCAGATCCGTCCACAGCGCCTCCGCGTGGCTCTCCGCCCGGGGCAGCCCGGCCGCGCCGGCCCGCGCCCGCACCGCGGCGATCCGCCGGACGCCCAGCTCGACGAAGAGCACCTCGCGTAACTCGCCGGCGACCAGCTTGCGCAGCAGCTCGCCCAGTCCCGGCGACTCACCGTCGAGGGGCTCGGGCCCGTCCGGACCGCCCGGAGCGGGTCCCCGGCCGCGCACCACCGCGGCGATCGCGGCGTCGTCCCGCGGCCCGCCCCGCGCCCGCCGGGCCGCCGCGCTGTCCCAGGCGTACGCGGCGGCGTCGAACTCGGCGGCCAGGGCAGCGCGGTCCGCCCCGGTCGGCGCGCCCAGCACCGGATCCCCGGCCAGCCTGAACGTACAGGCCGGGCAGCGCGCCTCGCCGCGGCCCGGATGCAGGCAGACCGGACAGCCCGCCGCACGGGGGGCGGGATCCGTCCCGCCCCCGGCGTCGTTCACGAACAACTCGAGCCCCCTCCGCCCGGGGCGCGCGCGTCGGCGCCGCCCTCACTGGATCCAGCGGTTCCCCCCCAGGGATGACTCAATCTTGGCGACAACGTACGGTGAGCCGCAACTACTCTCGGCAATCCTGTGGAAAACCGAATGGGTACCGCATCAGGGGCCTCACCCTTCCCACGTCCACTCCGCCACCTCGGGCAGATCCGTCCCGTGTTCCCGGATCCACGCGTGGTGCCGGGTGCGCACGTCCTCCATCTCCTGGCGGACCTGCGCCGCGCGCACCGAGAGCTGCGGCACCCGGTCGATCACGTCCATGACCAGGCGGTACCGGTCGAGGTCGTTGCGCAGCACCATGTCGAACGGCGTGGTGGTGGTGCCGATCTCCTTGTAACCCCGTACGTGCAGATTCGCGTGTCCCGAACGCCTGTACGCGAGCCGGTGGATGAGCCACGGGTAGCCGTGGTACGCGAAGATCACCGGGGCGGTGCGGGTGAACAGCGAGTCGTACTCGGCGTCCGTCATCCCGTGCGGGTGCTCGTCGTGCGGCAGCAGCCGGGCCAGGTCCACCACGTTGACCACCCGTACCGCCAGATGCGGCAGATGCCGGCGCAGCAACTGGGCCGCCGCCAGCACCTCCTGGGTGGGCACGTCCCCGGCGCAGGCCAGCACCACGTCGGGCTCGCGTACGCCGCGGCTGCTGCCGGCCCAGTCCCAGATGCCGGCGCCGCGGGCGCAGTGCACCCGGGCCTCGTCCAGGCTCAGCCAGTCGAAGCAGGGCTGCTTGCCGGCGACGACGACGTTGACGTAGTCGCGGCTGGCCAGGCAGTGCTCGGCCACCGACAGCAGAGTGTTGGCGTCCGGCGGCAGGTAGACCCGTACCGCTTCGGGGGACTTGTTCATCACATGGTCGACGAAGCCCGGGTCCTGGTGGGAGAAGCCGTTGTGGTCCTGGCGCCAGACATGCGAGGTGAGCAGGTAGTTGAGGGAGGCGATGGGGCGGCGCCAGCCCAGGTCGCCGGTGGTGCGCAGCCACTTGATGTGCTGGTTGACCATCGAGTCGACGATGTGCACGAACGCCTCGTAGCACGAGAACAGCCCGTGCCTGCCGGTCAGCAGATAGCCCTCCAGCCAGCCCTGGCAGGTGTGTTCGGAGAGGATCTCCAGCACCCGGCCGTGCCGGTCCAGGTTCTCGTCCACGGCGAGGGTCTCGGCCTGCCAGGCCTTGCCGGTGGCGCCGTAGACGGCGTCGAGCCGGTTGGACGCGGTCTCGTCCGGGCCCACCAGCCGGAAGTCGCGGCGTGCGGCGGTCGCCTCCATGACGGCCCCGAGCATCCGGCCCAGGACCTTCGTCGGCTCGTGGACCGAGGCGCCGGGCTTGTCGACGGGGACGGCGAAGCGCTCGAGCTCCGGCAGCGGCAGCGCCCGCAGCAGCCGGCCGCCGTTGGCGTACGGGGTGGCGCCCAGGCGCCGGTCCCCGGCCGGCAGGCACGACAGCACCCGCTCGGTGGGCCGGCCGTCGTCGTCGAAGAGCTCGTCGGGCCGGTAGGACTTCAGCCAGGTCTCCAGGGCGCGCAGATGGCCGGGGTTGTCGCGGACGGCGGACAGGGGAACCTGGTGGGCGCGCCAGGTGTTCTCCACCGGGACCCCGTCGACCTCGGCGGGGCCGGTCCAGCCCTTCGGGGTGCGCAGCACGATCACCGGCCAGCGGGGGCGTTCGGTGGCACCGTCCTCGCGGGCGGCGCGCTGGTACGCGGCGATCTCGTCCAGCGCGGTGTCCAGGGTCTCGGCCATGGCGCGGTGGACGGTGAGCGGGTTGTCGCCGGTGACGTGCAGCGGCTCGTGGCCGTAGCCGCGCAGCAGTTCGTCGAGCTCCGCCTCGGGGAGGCGGGCGAGGACCGTCGGGTTGGCGATCTTGTAGCCGTTGAGATGCAGGATCGGCAGGACCGCGCCGTCGTGCACCGGGTCGAGGAACTTGTTCGAGTGCCAGGACGCGGCCAGCGGACCGGTCTCCGCCTCGCCGTCGCCGATCACGCAGGCGACGACCAGATTCGGGTTGTCGAACGCGGCGCCGTAGGCGTGCGAGAGGGCGTAGCCGAGCTCACCGCCCTCGTGGATGGAGCCGGGCGTCTCCGGCGCCACATGGCTCGGGACCCCGCCGGGGAAGGAGAACTGCTTGAACAGCCGGGCCATCCCCGCCGCGTCGCGGCTGACGTCCGGGTAGACCTCGCTGTAGCTGCCCTCCAGCCACGAGTTCGCGACCACCGCGGGGCCGCCGTGCCCGGGGCCCCAGACGGCCAGGGTGTTCTGGTCGCGCTCGCGGATCACCCGGTTGAGGTGCGTGTACACGAGGTTGAGGCCGGGGGAGGTGCCCCAGTGGCCGAGCAGCCGCGGCTTGACGTGTTCGGGGCGCAGCGGCTCGGTGAGCAGGGGATTGGCGAGCAGATAGATCTGGCCCACGGCGAGATAGTTGGCGGCCCGCCAGTGTGCGTCCAGTGCCCGCAGTTCGTCGTCGGTGATGGTGCGCCCTGCCATGGAAAGCCTCCGGGGTCGGGGTCGGGGTCGGCTCGGCTGCGGCGTTCGGGGTGACGGGGGAGTGCGGCCGGGCACCGCGTACCTCGTCCGGCGCGTCCGTAACCCGTGCCGGTCCCGTAACCATGCTCCGATCTTCCCGGGGCCCGCGCCAGTAGACACGGGCCGAAGCGGCACCGCCCGGCCGCCGGACGGACCCGGGCCGCGGGTCCGTCCGGCCCCGGTGCCTCAGCCGTCCTCGGGCTCGCGGCCGCGGAAGCGGTGCAGCACGTCGTACGGGTAGGGCAGCGGCCGCTCGCTCGCCGTGTCCAGCGCCGCGCGGTGCTCCTCCGAGAGCTCCCAGCCCACGGCGCCGAGATTGTCGGTGAACTGTTCGAACGTCCGTGCCCCGACGATCGGCGCGGTCACCCCGGGCCGGTCCAGCAGCCACCGCAGCGACACCTGCGCCGGAGTCCGGCCCGTCTCCGCGGCCACCGTGTGTACCGCGTCGACGACCCGCCAGACCGCCTCGTCGTCCCGCCGCCGGAGGTCCTCGTCGCTCTGGCGCCGGGTGCCGGCGGGCACCGCCGTCATCCCGCGCCGGAACCTGCCCGAGAGCCAGCCGCCGTCCAGCGGCGACCAGGGGATGATCCCCACGCCCTCCTCCCGGCACACCGGGACCAGCTCCCACTCCGTCTCGCGGCGCAGCAGGTTGTACAGCGGCTGCAGACACACGTACGGCTCCCAGCCGTGCCGGCGGGCCCGGTCGAGGGACTTCTGCAGCTGCGAGGCGGAGACGTTGCTGGCGCCCAGGTAGCGGACCTTGCCGGCCCGTACCAGCGTGTCGAGGGTGGAGAGGGTCTCCTCCAGCGGCGTCGTCGCGTCCCACACATGCGTCTGGTAGAGGTCGATGTAGTCCGTGCCGAGCCGCCGCAGGCTCGCCTCGACCGCGCTGATCAGGTGTTTGCGGGTCAGGCCGCTGTCGTTCGGGGCGTCGCCCATGACGCCGAACGCCTTCGTGGCGATGACCAGGCCGTCCCGGTCGCGGCCCGCCAGCCAGCGGCCCAGCACCTCCTCGGAGACGCCCCGCCCGTACACGTCGGCGGTGTCGACGAACGTGCCGCCCGCCTCCGTGAACGCGTCCAGGATGCGGTGGGCCTCCTTCTCGTTCTCCCCCGTGAAGGTCATGGTGCCCAGGCACAGCTCGCTGACCCGCAGTCCGGTCCTGCCGAGATACCGCTGCTCCATCGTCGTAACCCTCCGCTCGATCCGTCTCCCCGGACGCTACGGGCTGGAGTCCGCTCCAGGGCAAGACCACGCCACCGGATGCCGCGCGTCCGCTTCCGCCGTAGAGTAAGTATCGAACGCGTGGTCGAACGTGACCGTGCCGCACCACCAGGGGGCAGCCCATGGCTGACCCGAAGGGCTTCCTGACCACCGCGCGCCGTCCCCGGCCGCGCCGCCCCGTCGGGGAACGGGTGGACGACTGGCTCGAGGTGTACGTGGCACGCGCCCCGCTGCCCGTGGTCAGCGGGCAGGCCGGCCGCTGCATGGACTGCGGCATCCCCTTCTGCCACCAGGCCTGCCCGCTGGGCAACCTCGTTCCCGAGTGGAACGACTACGTCTGGCGCGACGACTGGGAGGCGGCCGCCGAGCGGTTGCACGCCACCGACAACTTCCCCGAGTTCACCGGCCGGCTGTGCCCGGCGCCCTGCGAGAGCGGATGCGTACTGGCCCTGGGCGACGACCCGGTGACCATCAGGGACGTGGAGCGGGCGATCGCCGACGAGGCCTGGGCGCGCGGCCTTGCGCGCCCCCGCCCGCCCGGGCGCCGCTCCGGGCACAAGGTCGCCGTCATCGGCTCCGGCCCCGCCGGTCTGGCCGCCGCCCAGCAGCTGACCCGGGCCGGGCACACCGTCGCCGTGTACGAGCGCGACGACCGGCTCGGCGGGCTGCTGCGCTACGGCATTCCCGCGTTCAAGCTGGAGAAGCACCACATCGACCGCCGCATCGATCAGATGCGCCGCGAGGGCACGAAGTTCCGCACTTGTATTGAGGTCGGCCGCCACCTCGACGCCACCGGACTGCGCCGCCGCTACGACGCGGTGGTCGTCGCCGTCGGCGCCGGCGCCCGGCGCGAACTGCCCGTCCCCGGACGCGAACTGACCGGCGTACTCCAGGCGATGGACTATCTGCCGGCCGCCAACCGGGTGCAGGAGGGCGACTACGCCGTCCCGCCGGTCAGCGCCCGCGGTCTGCACGTCGTCATCGTCGGCGGCGGCGACACGGGCGCCGACTGCCTCGGTACGGTTGTCCGCCAGGGCGCCGCGTCCGTCACCCAGCTCGACATCAACCCGATGCCCGGCCCCGCCCGCCCCGCCCACCAGCCCTGGCCCGTCCACCCGAAGATCCACCGCGTCGAGCCCGCGTACGAGGAGGCGGGCGCGACCACCGGCCACGGCGAGCACGGCCGGGTCTACCGCGCGGCCACCCTGCGCTTCGAGGGCGACGACCGGGGCCGGATCCGGGCCGTACACCTGGCCGACGCCGGGCCCGGCCGCACCCCCGTCCCGGGCACCGACCGGGTGATTCCCGCCGGGCTGGTCCTGCTCGCCCTCGGCTTCGACGGCCCCGAGCCGGACAGCCCGCTGGCGGTGCAGCTGGACCTCGGCCTCGCCGCCGACGGCACCTTCGCCCGCGACGAGGGCTACGCCACGCGACACGACGGCGTGTTCGTCGCCGGTGACGCCGGCCGCGGACAGTCGCTGATCGTCTGGGCGATCGCCGAGGGCCGGGCCTGCGCCGCGGCCGTCGACACGTATCTGACCGGCGCCGATACCCTGCCCGCCCCGGTGCGTCCGGCAGACCGCCCCCTCACCGCGTGACACCCGAACCCCCCTCCACCCAGCGTCGTTGATCCGTCACCGCGTGAACTCGCCTGTCGGTGAAGTCCGCTACCATCTCCCGCACGCGACACACGGACAACACCCCCGGTACGGCAGGGGACACCGGGCGGACACGAACGGGGACACGGTCGATGCGCAGAACGCTGCGCGGCTTCGAGCCGCTGCGGGACGAGTTCCTGCCCCGGCTGGTCGGACTGCACCACACCCGGCGGCAGCGGCCGGCCTGGGCGTACCCCAAGGGTGCCCCCGTGGTGGAGGCCGTCGCGGGCCGTGACCGGGGGCGCACCGTGCTGCTGGACGGCGTCTTCGAGGACTACAACGGGCGGTTACCCCTGGCGCGCGCCGATCTGGGCGCGCCCGACCTGGGGACGGCGGGCCTGGCCCCGCTGCCGGAGGACGGGCTGCCGAACGCCTCCGCGATGACCCATCTGCTGCACGTGCTGGAGTACAAGCTCACCCAGCACAGCGACCACCAGCTCAAACGCCTCCCCCGGCTCGCCGTCGGCCTGCTCGTCGTCTCCGCCTGGCAGCCCCCGGCCGGGACGGACGGCGACGGTCCGCCCCCGGACCCCGACGCGCCGCTGCGGCCCGCCGCCCTGCGCCGCGCCGAGCGCGAGCTGTGGCAGCTCCTCGCCACCGCCGGGGACACCGACGCCCGGCGCCGCAAGGCCCTGCTGCGCGGCTGGCTCGACGCCCTCGCCCAGGGCCTGGCCGCCGACTTCGTCCCGGTGCCGGGCCTGGGCGCCGCCCTGCAGGCGACCCTCACGACCGCCTCCCAGGAGCTGCTGCGCGACCGCCCCGACAAGGGCGTGCTGCGCTGGTGGCGCGACGCCCTGCCGCAGCACGCCGGTGACGGCGTCGACCGCCTCTTCGCCCTCGCGCTGGGCTTCCGCCACGGCGGCACGGGACGGACCGCCGCCGAGGACGCGCTGGTCGCGGCCCTCCTCGCGGACATCGACGCCGCGTACACCCTCTTCGACCGCACCAACCGCACCCCGCGCCCCCTGCTCCTGCTGGACAACACCCACGAGCCCCTGGGCGTGCGCTTCCTCGGCCTGCTCGACGAGGCGTACGGGGCCGGCCGTGAGGCCACCCGCCCCGTCGTCCTCGCCACCCCCCTCGGCGACGGCACCGACTGCGTCCCCCTCACCGACCTGCCCGACCTGCCCACCGACGGCGCCGCCGCCCGGCTGCGGCTGGCCCTGCCCCGGGTGCGGCACGCCGACATCCAGTGGCTCCTCGGCCCCGGCGGCCCCGACGGCGACCTGCCCCGCGTCATCGCCCGGCTCAGCGGCGGCCGCCAGGGCAGCGCGACGATACTGGCCGCCGAGGCCCGCCGGCTCCACCAGGCCCGCCAGTCCGTGCCGTTGCGCGAGCTCCTCGACGCCGCCCTGCCCCGGCTGCTCGAGAAGCTCGTCCCCGAACCGACCCTGCGCGAACGCCTCGTCCTGCTCTCCGCGGCCCGCGGCGAACGGGCCCGCCGGGTGCTGTGGCAGCAACGCCGCCCCGACGACGCCGCGTACGTCGTGGTGGTCCGCGAGGCCGACGAGTGGCTGGAGCTCTCCGGCCTCAAGGACGACCGGGCGCTGACCGCCCTGCTCACCCAGGAACTGCGGCGCACCGGCACGGACAGCACCTGGACCACCGTCCAGCTGCGCCAGCGCCATCTGTACGACCCGCACCTGCACGACCCGTACACCGCCGGACACAGCCCCGACTACCTCTTCCACACCCTGGCCCTCGGCCACGTGGAGCCCCTCGCGCACGCCCTGCACCGGCAGCTCGCCGAGCTCCCCGCCCGGGAGTGGCTCGCGCGCCTCAACTTCCTGTGCTCCGCGCCCCACCCCCGCCACCCGGCCCCGCCGCAGCCCCCGGCGCCCGACTGCCCGGCCTGCCCGCGCGGCGGCCCCGCCCTGCCCGAACACCACGCCGTGCACCGGCTGCTGGACGCGGTGTGGGCGCACGCCGACCCGCTGGCCGCCGCGCCGGACGCGGAGCAGCGCCGGCTGATCGGCGTCGACCTCGTCGAACTCTTCCGGGTGAGCCAGGACAACGCCTTCTTCCAGGCGTCCCGCGACTGGCCCGCGGCCCTGGCCGCCGGGGTCCAGGCACCCGATCTGCCCGTCCAGGAGGACTGAGTGATCCGACGCTTCTACGGCCGGCTGCCCGGCGGACCGGTCGTCCAGGCCCTGTGCACCGTCGTGGTGCTGGCCGTCCTCGCCACCGGCGGCTGGTTCGGCTACGGACTGGTCTTCCCCGAGGACGACCCCTCCTGCGCCGCCGGCGTCGAACGGCGCGGCCCGGAGCAGGAGTGCACGGGTGTCACCGACGGCTCGTACCCCTTCTCCGCCGACCTCGCCGGCATAAGCGGGAAGATCAAGCAGCAGAACGACTGGGTCGACGGCCAGATCGCCGGCAAGCCCGACGAGCGGACCTTCGTGTCCATCGCCGTGATACTGCCGATGGCGCCCGCCCAGCAGGCCGAGCAGCACAAGACCCTCACCCAGGTGCAGGGCGTCTACCTCGCCCAGTACCACGCCAACCACGACGAACACGGCAAGCAGCCCCTGATCAAACTGCTGCTCGCCAACCCCGGCCGCAGCCACGCCCACCACCGGGCGGTCGCCGACCAGCTCAAGGAGATGACCCGTGGCGAGGAACGCCTGCGCGCCGTCGTCGGGTTCGACGTCTCCACCGGGATAACACGCGAGGCGATCACGTATCTGACGAAGGACCTGGGCATCCCGCTGGTCGGCGGCCCCATCACGGCCGACGACTTCGGCAACAGCGCCGCCGCGCCCGACCGCTTCCCGGGCCTGGTCCGGGTCGTCCCCACCACGACCGGCGAGGCCCGGGCGATCGCCCAGCTCAACGAGGGCGCCGAGCCGGAGGAGGGCCTGATCGTCGAGGACATCCGCGGCGACGACGACTACGTCTCGGCCCTCAAGCAGGCGTTCGTCCCCCTGGTGCAGGGCTCGCGCCGGGCCTCGGAGCAGTACCGGGCGCCCGACGACTACCACAAGGAGGGCGACACGGCCCGCCAGTTCCAGAGCATGGTGACGGCGATCTGCACCTCCCCCGCGAAGAACCTGTACTTCGCGGGCCGCCCCGTCCAGCTCAGGCAGTTCATCAACGAACTCGGCGACCGCGGCTGCTCCCAGAAGAACTACACCGTCTACAGCGGCTCCGGGGCATCCACCCTGGTCAACGACAAGGCACTCGACTGGGGCGCCCTGCGCAGCGGGATCACGGTCGAGTACGCGGCCGTCGCCCACCCCGACGCCTGGCGCGGGGCGAACGCCCCGGCCTCCGGCGGATCGGTCGAGGACTACGGCGATTTCGAGAAACTGGCCGTGACCGAGGGCAGGATGCGGCGCGCCGACCTGATCGACTCGCGCGCCATCACCATGTACGACGCCGCCCTCACCGCCATCACCTCGATCCGCGGCACCGACAGCGCCCACCCCACCCTCCGCCAGGTCGCCGACGGCTGGCTGCGGCTGCACGGCGAGCTCGGCAAGGTGAAGGGCGCCGGCGGCTGGATCTGCCTCGACAACTACGGCAACGCGTACAACAAGGCAGTCGCCGTGGTGAAGCTGGACGAGACGGTGGCGGGCCGGGTGCGGTTCCTGCGGCTCGGCTGGCCGGAGGGGAAGCCGTCCGACAAGGACTGCACGGCACCGCGCTGACGGGTTGGCCGCCGCGGCGTTCGGGCAAAATGGACCGTGTCCGACGTCCTGGAGGTGTACGTGGACCGCGACCCCGGTCTCTTCGGCCCGCGCTCGGTGACCTGGCAGCTGCACTGCGACCCCGTGATGTGGATCGCCGGGGTGCGGGCCCTGTATCTGCAGGCCCTGCACCCCCGGGCGGTCCGCGGCGTCACCCAGAACTCGGACTTCCGCAAGGACACCTGGGGCCGGCTGATGCGCACGGCGAGCTTCGTCGGCACCCTCACGTACGGCACCACCGAGGCCGCCGAGCGGGCCGGCGCCAAGGTGCGCGGCATCCACCGGCGGCTGACGGCGGTCGATCCGGACACCGGCGAGCGGTACCGGGTCGACGAGCCGGAGCTGCTCCTGTGGGTGCACTGCGCGGAGATCGACTCGTATCTGCATGTGGCGCGCCGCTGCGGGCTGCCGGTGAGCGACGCCCACGCCGACCGGTACGTCGGCGAACAGCGCGCGGCCGCCCGGCTGGTGGGCCTGGACCCGGCCGACGTCCCCGCCGACACGGACCGGCTGGCGGACTACTTCGACAAGGTCCGCCACGACCTCGCGATCACCCCCGAGGCCCGGGACGTGTACGACTTCCTGCGCCGCCCGCCGGTCAAGCCCCTCCTCGTGCCCCTGCGCGCCGCCCTGTGGACCCGGATCTCCGGCATCGCCTACGGCACCCTCCCGCCCTGGGCGCACGAGCTGTACGGCCGCCCCGCCCCGCCGCCCGCTACCGTCACCCGCCGGCTCACCGCCGTCGGCCGGATCCTGCGCGCCGTGCCGCCCGAGGTGCGCTGGAAGCTGCCGCCACGGCATATCCTGCGTGCCATGGAGCGACTCGGACCGGGGAGCCGCCCGTCACCCTTCAGGCTGCGCGACGACGCCGCCATACTGGATCCCGGGCCGGGACCGGCGGGAGGCAGGGCGGGCGAAGGAGGCCCGGCCGCGTAGACGCACGTGGGGGACAGATGACGGACACCAGGCTCATCCAGGGCCGTTACCGGCTGATCGAGCTGATCGGCCGCGGCGGCATGGGCGAGGTCTGGCGTTCCCTCGACGAGTCGCTGGGCCGCCGGATCGCCGTGAAGGTCCTCAAGCCCGCCGGCGCCGGCCAGCACCGCGACGAGAAGTCCTTCACCGGAGTCATCCGCGAACGATTCCGCCGCGAGGCGCGGGTCGCGGCCGGACTGCAGCACCGCGGCATCACCGTGGTCCACGACTTCGGCGAGGACCCCGGCAACGGAGGCCTGCTCTATCTGGTGATGGAGCTCCTCGACGGGGACAACCTCAGCCAGGTACTGCGGGACAACGGCCACCAGGCGCTGCCCGTCGCCGAGGTCCTCGACATCGCCGTGCAGACCGCCGCCGCCCTCGCGTACACCCACGACCAGGGCATCGTGCACCGCGACCTGAAGCCCGCCAACATCGTGCGGCTCGCCGACGGATCGGTGAAGATCTGCGACTTCGGCATCGCCCGGCTCGCCCACGACATCGGCTTCACCGCGCGGGTGTCCGGCCCCGGGGTGGCGATGGGCACCCCGCACTACATGTCGCCCGAGCAGATCGCCGGCTCCGGACTCGACCACCGCAGCGACCTGTACTCCCTCGGCTGCGTGCTGTACGAACTGGCGACCGGCGCGCCGCCGTTCGACACCGGTGACGCCTGGTCGATACTGATCGGCCACCGCGACACCGAGCCCGTCCCGCCCCGCGAGCACCGCCCGGACGTCCCGGAGGACCTGGACCGGATCATCCTGGACCTGCTCGCCAAGCAACCGGAGGAACGCCCCGCCGACGCCCACGAGATCGTCGACCGGCTGACCCGCACCCCCGCCCCCGCCGCGGGGCCGCCCGCCCCGGCGGGGCTGCCCGCCTGGAGCGCGGACATGACCCCCGGCCCGCTCGCCGCCCGGCGCCCCGGCGGCGACCCGTCCGGCGCGTACACCCGGCTCACGACGGTCTGGACCCCGGCCGGCGGCACGCCCGCCGCCGACGGACTGCTCGCCGATCTGCGCCGGCGGCACGAGGCGGGGCTGGACCAGGGCCGTCAGGGCCGCTGGGGGGACGCCCTCGCCACGTTCGAGGAACTCGTCCCCGACTGCGCGACCGCCCTCGGCGCCGGACACCCCAGCACCCTCGCCGCCCGCTACGAGATCGGCATCTGCCTGGGCCGTACGGGCCGCGCCGCCGACGCGCTCGAGCACTACGGGCAGCTGATCGCCGACCGCGCCCGGCACAGCGGCCCCCACCACCCGGAGACCCTGCGCGCCCGGCACGGACTCGGCGTCAGCCTGGGGCGCCTGGGCCGCTGGGCGGAGGCCCTGCACACGGCGCAGGAGGTGTGCGACGAGCGGGAGCGCACGCTGGGTCCCGACCATGACGACACCATCGTCAGCCGCCGCGAGACGGCCGTGGCCCTGGGCTGGCTGGGCCGCTGGCCCGACGCGCTCAACGGCTACCGCGAGGTGGCCCGGGCCCGCGAACGCACCCTGGGCCCGCGCCACCCGGACACCCTGGCGGCGCTCGGCGACGAGGCGCACTGCCTGGAGCAGCTGGGGCGCGAGGCGGAGGCCCGCGAACTGCGCCAGCGGCTGACGAGCCGCCAGGCCCTCACCCGGTGAGCGTACTGGCCCGCGCCGCCCGGCCGTGTTACCAAGGGCCATGCCCACCTCGTACGACGTCGTGATCGTCGGCGGCGGCCACAACGGCCTCGTCGCCGCCGCCTACCTCGCCCGCGCCGGCCGCAGCGTCCTGGTGCTCGAGCGGCTCGGCCGCACCGGCGGCGCCGCCGTGTCCACCCAGGCCTTCGCCGGGGTCGACGCCCGGCTGTCGCGCTACTCCTATCTCGTCAGCCTGCTCCCCGGGAAGATCGTCAACGATCTCGGGCTGACGTTCGAGATCCGCAAGCGCCGGGTCTCCTCGTACACCCCCGTCTCCCGCGGCGGGCAGGACACCGGGCTGCTGGTGGCCGGCGCGGACACCACCCGGGAGTCCTTCGCGCGGCTGACCGGCGACGACCGCGAGTACGCGGCCTGGCAGCGGTTCTACGGCATGACCGGGCGCGTCGCCGAACGCGTCTTCCACACGCTCACCGAGCCGCTGCCCACCCGCGCCGAGCTGGAGCGGCGGGTGGCCGACCCGGCCGCCTGGGACGCCCTGTTCGAGCGGCCCCTCGGGGAGTGCGTCGAGGAGACGTTCACCGACGACCTGGTGCGCGGCGTGGTCCTCACCGACGCCCTGATCGGCACCTTCGCCCACGCCCACGACCCGTCGCTGCGGCAGAACCGGTGCTTCCTCTATCACGTGATCGGCGGCGGCACCGGCGACTGGGACGTCCCCGTCGGCGGCATGGGCGCCCTCACCGACGCCCTGGCGGACTCCGCCCGTTCGGCCGGCGCCGAGATCCGTACCGGCCACGAGGTGACCGCCGTCGCCACCGACGGACGGCGCGCGGAGGTCACGTACCGCACCGGCGACGGCGAGGGCACCGTCGCCGCGGCGAACGTCCTGGTCAACGCCTCCCCGCAGACCCTTGCCGCGCTGCTCGGCGACGAGGCGCCCGAGCCCGCGGAGGGCGCGCAGCTGAAGGTGAACATGCTGCTGACCCGGCTGCCGAAGCTGAGGGACCGCGGCGTCGACCCCCGAGAGGCGTTCGCCGGCACCTTCCACATCGCCGAGGGGTACGGGGCGCTGGAGACCGCCTACCGCGAGGCCGCCGCCGGCCGGCTGCCCGCCGCGCCGCCCTCGGAGATCTACTGCCACTCGCTGACCGACCCGACGATCCTGGGCCCGGGCCTGGCCCGCGCCGGCTACCAGACGCTCACCCTCTTCGGCCTGCACACCCCCGCCCGGCTGTTCGCCGAGGACAACGACACCGCCCGCGAGACGCTCCTGGCCGCCACCCTGGCCCAGCTGGACGCGGTGCTCGACGAACCCCTCGCCGGCTGCCTGGCCACCGACGCCGACGGCGCCCCCTGCATCGAGGCCAGGACGCCGCTGGACCTCGAGCGCGACCTGCGGCTGCCCGGAGGGAACATCTTCCACCGCGACCTGTCGTTCCCGTACGGCGACGACACCACCGGCCGCTGGGGCGTCGAGACCCGCCACGCCAACGTCCTGCTGTGCGGCGCCGGAGCGGTCCGCGGCGGCGGCGTCAGCGGCATCCCCGGGCACAACGCGGCGATGGCCGTCCTCGGCAAGTGACGTGCCGGGAGCCCGCGACGGCTCCCGGCACCCGTGCCGTCAGTCCCGCGACGCCGTCCAGCCCACCGCCTCGATCCGCGCCGCGTCCGCCGGGCGGGCGTCGGTGAACAGGACGGTGCCGTCCTCCACCCGCACCTCGTCGACATACACCCCGCGCCCCACGTACCGCAGATCGGTGCTGTACTTCCACCGCAGCCGCACCGTCTGCCCCCGCCACGCGGCCAGCGGCGCCTCCGCCCGGTGCCAGACGCGCCCCGACCAGCCGTCCGCCGTACCCCCGGCGTGCTCCACCGGCTCCCCGCCCGGCGCCCGCGTGGTGAACGGCACCGGCGCCCATGTCGCGCCGCCGTCCGCCGAGGCCTCCAGCCGCACGGGGTCCCAGGTGGGCTCGGTGTCCCACCACAGGGCGAACCGCAGCGCCGCGCCCGCGCCGCGCACCTCGACCTCGGGCAGCGTGAGGGTGGCGACCGTGCTGCTGGCGGTCCCGGAGAACCACGCCGTCTCGCCGTCCACCGGATGTACCGGCACGGCCCGCGCCAGGTTGGTGCCGGCCGCGACCCGGGGGGCGCTGCCGGAGCGCCAGTTGCGCACCGGGTGCACGGAGTTGCCCAGCAGCACCAGGAAGGTGTCCGTGGACGGGTCGATGACCAGGCACGTACCGGTGAAGCCGGTGTGCCCGGCGGCGTGCGGGGTGGCCATCGCGCCCATGTACCAGTGCGTGTAGAGCTCGAAGCCCAGCCCGTGCGCGTTGCCGGGGAAGGCCGTGTTGAAGTCGGTGAACATCTGGTCCACCGACTCCTGCGACAGGATGCGCGTCCTGCCGTACGCCCCGCCGTTGAGCAGCGTGCGGCACAGGATCGCCAGGTCCCACGCCGTGGAGAAGACGCCCGCGTGCCCGGCGACGCCGCCGAAGGAGAAGGCGTTCTCGTCGTGCACCTCGCCCCACACCAGCCCGCGCTCCATCCCCGACCACGGCAGCCGGGCGTCCTCCGTGGCGGCGATACGCGGCTTGAGCCCGGGGTCCGGGTTGTAGCCGGTGTTCTTCATGCCGAGGGGGCCGGTGATGTTCTCCGCCAGGAGGACGTCGAGCTTCTTGCCGGTGAGCTTCTCCATGACCAGCTGGAGGGAGATCAGGTTGAGGTCGGAGTAGAGGTACGCCGAGCCGGGCGCGTTGAGCGGCTTCTCGTTCCACAGCCGCAGGAGCTTGGCCTCCCAGGTGGGCTCGCGGAAGAGGGGGATCCAGGAGTTGAACCCGGAGGTGTGGGTGAGCAGCTGCAGGATCGTGATGTCCTGCTTGCCGGCGGCGCCGAACTCCGGGATGTACGAGGCGACGGTCGCGTGCAGGTCGAGCTCGCCGCGCTCCATCAGCTGGGCGGCCAGCAGCGACGTGAACAGCTTGGAGACGGACGCCAGGTCGAAGAGGGTGTCCATCGACATGTCGATCTGCTGGTCCGCCGGGAACTCCACGCCGGTGTCCGTGGCCTCGTCGTACCGCTGGTAGCGCAGTGCCTTGCCGATGGGCTGCTCCAGCGCCACCGTACGGCCGCGTCCGGCGAGGATCACCGCGCCCGCGTACCAGGGGTGGGTGGGGCTCGGGCCGAGATAGGCGCGAGCGTCCGTCACCAGGCGGTCCAGATGCGGCTGGAGGAGGCGGGCGTCCTCGGCGCTGCCGCGCCGCAGCACGGGCGCCGTGCCCGAGGTGTCCGCCGCCGCCGCGGGAGTCGCTCCGCCGCCCAGCACCATCAGTCCTCCGCCCATCGCGACAACGCCCGCTCCGAACTGTCTCCGGCTGAGTCCGCTGTTCGCGGTCGTGTCGCCCATGATCCACCCCATGTCTGAAATTTACTTTCGGCGGCTGGCATTCCGGTGAAACTTTCTTCCGGCGGGGGCTTGCTGTCAAGAAGTGCGCACGTATCCGATCGAGCTGACGGAACCTCAGGAAGCGCCGCCCGGAACCCCGTTGCCGGCCCCGGACGCCCGCTGGAAGGATCACGCGCATGCCGACCTTCACCGCCCCCGACGGCACCGAACTCACGTACCACGTCCGCGGGACCGGCGAGCCGCTGATCTGCGTACCCGGCGGCGCGATGCGGGCGTCCGCCTATCTGGGCGACCTCGGCGGCCTCACCGCGAGCCGCCGCCTCGTCCTGCTCGACCTGCGCGGCACGGGGGACTCGGCCGTACCCGACGACAAGTCGACCTATCGCTGCGACCGTCAGGTCCCCGACCTCGAGGCGCTGCGCGTCCACCTGGGCCTGGAGCGCGTCGACCTGCTCGCACACTCCGCCGGCACCAACCTGGCCCTGCTGTACGCCCTGCGCCACCCGCGGCGGGTGCGCCGGATGGTCTTCCTCACCCCGGTACTGCGCGCCCTGGGCCTCGGCCCGGCCGCCGACCGCTGGCGGGCCCTCGCACGGCAGCGCACCGGCGAGCCCTGGTATCCGGCCGCGCACGCCGCCCTGGAGGAGATCGGCCGGGGCGGCGACACCGGCGAACTCTGGGACGCCGTCGAGCCGTTCTTCTACGGCCGCTGGGACGCCGCCGCCCGCCGCCACGCCGCCGCCGGTCCCGGGCAGACCAACGACGAGGCCGCGGAGATCTACTACGGACCCGGCGCCTTCGACGTCCCGGCGCTGCGCGCACAGGCCGCGCGGCTGACCGCCCCGGTGCTGATCCTGGCCGGCGCGTACGACACCAACCCCACCCCCGCGACCGCCCGCGAGGCGGCCGGTCTGCTGCCCGGCGCCCGGCTCGCCGTCCGGCCCGGCACCGTGCACTACCCGTGGGTCGACGACGGCCCGGCCGTGGCCGCGCAGGCCGAGGCGTTCCTGGCGGAGGACGGATCCCCGGCTCAGCCGGGCGTGAACTCGTAGGTGACCGGCTCGCGGCGCATCACCCCGTAGCTCAGCCGCAGGAACAGCCCCTGCTGGAACGGGTACTTGCGGTTCAGCCGGCGCCCCGCGGCCTTCGCCTCCGCGCCCGCCAGCCGCCGCGTCTCGCCCTCGATCTCCGGTCCCGTCGGCTTGCCGCTCATCGTGCACGGCGCGAGCCGCACGTGCGCGGTGTGCCGCATCCGCTTGGCCTTGCCCGAGGCCGCGTACGTGCGGAAGTACGCCCTGTCGCCGTCCACCGCGATGTTCACCGGAGTGCCGACCTGCCGGCCGTCGCGGCGGAACGTGGTCAGGAGCACCGCCTTCTGCTTCGCGAAGCGCTCCAGCCCGGTACTCGGAGCGGTCATGGTCTGCCTCCGTTCGTCCGGTGTCTCCCGCCGATGCTGCTCCCGCAGGCGCGGGGCGGCAAGTGGCGGTCCGCCGGGAGGACGCATACTGGCGGTGACGGCGGTGGAGTAGGGGCGTCAGTCATGATCCGTGTGATGACCTGGAACGTCTGGTGGCGCTTCGGGCCGTGGGAGGAGCGGGCCAAGGCGATCCTCGCCGTGCTGCGCGAGGAGCGGCCGGACGTGGTCGGTCTGCAGGAGGTGTGGCAGCAGGGCGGCGACAACTTCGCCGGCTGGCTCGCCGCTGAGCTCGGCATGCACTGGGCGTGGTCCCCGTCCCCGGTCCCGGACCGCTGGCAGCGCCGGATCGGCGACCCGTCGGTGGACGTCGGGAACGCGGTGCTGAGCCGCTGGCCGATCACGCGGACGGCCGCCGAGCCGCTGCCGCCGGGGGAGGACCCGCCGGACGGGCAGACCGCGCTGTACGCCCGGATCGCTGCGCCCGCGGGGGACATCCCGTTCTTCGCCGTCCATCTGTACTCGCCCGAGCACGCCTCCGCCACACGCTGCGCGCAGGTGCGGACGCTGGCCCGGTTCGTCGCCGCGCACCGGGGCGAGGGCGCCTTCCCGCCGGTCGTCGTGGGCGACTTCAACGCCGACCGGGACTCCGACGAGATGCGGCTGCTGTCCGGGACGAAGACGGCGCCCGTCGTACGGGGGCAGGTGCTGGCCGACACCTGGCGCTTCCTGCCGCCGGGAGCGCCCTGGGCGACGTGGGACAACGCCAACCCGCATGTGGCGCGGCACGGGCTGTACGACGCCGCCGTCGACCATGTGCTGGTCGGCATGCCGGGACCGGACGGCGAGGGCCGCGTCCGCGCCGTCCGGCGGGCCGCGGACCGGCCGGTGGACGGGGTGTGGCCGTCGGACCACTTCGCCGTACGCGTCGACCTGGCCGGCCGCGTCCACCCGGAGGCGCCCGCGTCACCCTCGAATGACAGTCGGAGTCCGACAAGCTGATCAGCGGTCCGTCCCGGCCGGCCGCGTCAAGCGGCCTGTCGCGCACGCCGGGTGATGGATAGGCTGACTCCCGGACACGGACCGGGAGGAGCACGCACGTGGCCGAGAGCACCACACAACAACCGCCCGCTGGGCGGGAGAAGCCCACGCTCGACCTTACGGACGCCGACTGGCAGTCGAGCAGCCAGGGGGTCGGCGACGTCCAGATCGCCTTCGTCGAGGGCTACATCGCGATGCGGGACGGACGCAACCCGCAGGGGCCGGCGCTGATCTTCACCCCGGCCGAGTGGCGGGCGTTCGTCCTGGGCGCCCGCGACGGCGAGTTCGATCTGACCTAGCGCGTCAGACCAGGACGACGCAGCCGCGTTCCCGCAGGGACACCGCGACGGGGTGGGTGTCGGCGATCTTGTTCCAGCGCAGGTCGAGTTTCTCCAGCGACCCCAGCCCGCACAGCCAGTCGGGCAGGTCGCCCAGCCTGTTGCCGCGCAGGTCCAGCCGGCGCAGCGCGGGCAGTCCGGCCAGCGGGCCGGGTACGGAGGTCAGGGCGTTGTCCCGCAGTTCGACCTCGCGCAGCGCACGCAGCCGCCCCACCCCGTCCGGCAGCGCGCCGAGCGCGTTGCCGCGCAGCCACAGCTCCCGCAGCGCCGTGAGCTCCCCGAGGGACTCCGGCAGCGCGGACAGCCGGTTGTGCTGCGCCCGCAGTTCGACCAGTGCGGTCATCCGGCCGAGGGCGGCGGGGAGTTCGGTGAGCCGGTTCTCCCCGACGTTGAGGTAGCCGAGTTCCCGCTGCTCGCCCAGGGACTCCGGCAGCGCGGTGAGCCGGTTGTCGTGCAGATACAGGAAGCCGCGGACCGGCGGCAGCGGACCGACGGCCGTGAGCTCGTTGTGCCCGAGGTCCAGCGTCCGCAGCCGGGTCAGACCGGTGAGGTCCGGCAGCTCCGTGAGCCGGTTGCCCGCCAGGATCAGCACCTCGGCGTCCGGCCGGCGCCCCACCTCGTCCGGGACGCGCCCCAGCCCCGCGTTCCAGTAGTCCAGCGTCACCCCGCGCACCTCCTAATGGATGATGAGGAGGCTAACATTAGGGGCATGACGAGCGAGAAGGCGACGACGGACGGCAGGCCCGCGCTGCGGCTCGCCCTCACCGTCCGCCACGACGGACACGGCGGGGTGGCGGACGACCTCGCCACCGCCCGCGGGCTCACCGAGTGGATCGCCGAACACCACGAGACCCTCGGCGTGCCCCCCTTCCCCGCCGGCGACGCGACGCTGGAGCTCGTACGGGACCTGCGCGCCGCCGTCCGCGCCCTCTTCGCCCGCGCCGTGAGCCCCGCCCCCGCCAGCCGCGCCGACGCCCGCGCCCTGATCCCCGCCGACGAGGCCCTGGCCAGGCTCAACGCCGCCGCCGCGGCCGTCCCCGGCGCCCCGCGCCTGGTGTGGCCGGAAGACGGCCCCCCGACGGTGCGGGAGGTGCCCGGCGCCGGCGCCCCGCCCGGGCGGCGGCTGGCGGCCGTCCTGGCCCGCGACGCGATCGCCTTCCTCGCCGGTCCCGACCGCACCCGGCTGCGCGCCTGCCAGGGTCCGCGCTGTGTACGTTATTTCGTCAAGGAGCACCCGCGTCAGGAGTGGTGCAAGCCCGCCTGCGGCAACCGCGCCCGGGTCGCCCGCCACCACGAACGCCACCGCGGGACCGTCTGAACCCCCGCGCCGCGGACGGCCATTATCGGTTTCCGGCCACGTACGCAAGGCGGGGAATAGTCCGTGGGCAATCCCCGCCTACGGGGTTCCCCCCGGTCCCCCAGGGCGTACGCTCGGTGGTCGACGGAAGGAGCGTGCGCCCGCTCTTCGCACGCCCGGGGCGCGAGCAGGTGGTGCCGTATGCGTGAGACCGAACTACTCGAACGCGAATCGGAGCTGCGCGCGATCGACGCCGCCTTAAGGGCGCTGGCCGGCGAGTACACCGGCCGGACCGAGTCGCGTCGCGGTGGGGTCCTCGCCGTCGCCGGGCACGCCGGCATCGGCAAGACCACGCTGCTCGCCGAGGTCCGTACCCGCGCCGCCGCCCTCGGCTGCACCGTGCTGTTCGCCCGCGGCGGCGACCAGGAGCAGCGCGTCGCCTTCCATGTCGCCCGCCAGCTGCTGCAGCCCCAGCTCGCCCGCTTCGGCGAGGAGGAGCTGCGCGAGACCCTCGGTGGCTGGTACGGCATCGTCGGCCCGGCGCTCGGCCTGGCAGCCGGCGCGGGCGGCGCCCCGCCGGACCCGCAGGGCCTGGCCGACGGCCTGGACTGGGTGCTGACGTATCTCGCCACCCACCGCGCGCCGCTGGTCCTCGTCCTGGACGACGCCCACTGGGCCGACGCCGAGTCGCTGGGCTGGCTGACCTCCTTCGCCCCGCGCGCCGAGGAGCTGCCGCTGCTGATCGTCGCCGCCTACCGGCCGGAGGAGCTCCCGGAGTACGCCGAGTCCTTCCGGGGCCTTCCCGGCCGCGCCGGGCACCGGCCCATCGGGCTTGCCCCGCTCACCGCGCCCGCCGTCGCCGACCTGGTGCGCGCCCGGATAGGGCCCGAGGCCGACGACGGGTTCTGCCGCGAGTGCTGGGCGGTCACCGCGGGCAACCCCTTCGAGGCCGTCGAGCTCACCGCCCGCGTCCTGGACCGGGGCCTGAAGCCGGACGAGTCCAGCGCCCATCTGCTGCGCGACCTGGCCGCCGCGGCCAAGGGCAGCGGGCTGGTCCGCCGGCTCGAGCGCCTGGGCACCTCCACCGTCCGCTTCGCGTGGGCCTGCGCGGTGCTCGGCACCGAGATCCCGCCGTCGCTGGCCGCGCACGTGGCGGGGCTGGGCCCGCAGGAGGCCGCCGACGCCGCGGACCGGCTGCGCGAGTTCCGCGTGCTGACCGGCGCGGACACCCTGGAGTTCGTGCACCCGCTGATCGCCACCGCCGTCTACCGCGCCATCCCCGACGCGGTGCGCGTCGCCCTGCACGGGCAGGCCGCCTGGTGCCTGGTCGACGGGGGCGCCGGACCGGCCGCCGCCGCCCGCCATCTGCTGGAGACCCATCCCGAGGCCGACCCCTGGGTCGTCAACCAGCTGCGCGCCGCCGCCCGCGAGACGCTGCGCGCCGGGGCGCCGGACGCCGCCCGCAGCTATCTGGCCCGCGCGCTGCGCGAACCCCCGCCCCTCGAGGACCGCGCCGCCGTACTGTACGAACTGGGGTGCTCCTCCACGCTCACCGAGCCGGCGACCACGGTGAACCACCTGCGTGCCGCCCTCGACGAACCCGGCGGCGAACCGGCCCTGCGGCACGCGATCATCTACCGCCTCTCGCAGACCCTCGCCCACTCCGACCGCCTCGCCGAGGCCTCCGCGGTCATCGGCGCCGGCGCCCGGTCGGTCACCGACGCCCGCACCCGGCTGCGGATGCGCGCCGAGCAGTTCATGTGGGACGCCTTCCGCGCCGACGAGCCGGACTCCCCGGCCCGCTCCCGCCGCCTCGCGCGCCTCGCCGACCGGCTCGGCGGCGGCGATCTGACCGAGCGCTACATCATCGGCCTGCGCGCCTGGGACGCCACCTTGCGCGCCGAGCCCGCCGAGGTCGCCGTCCGGCACGCGGAACGGGCGCTGAAGGGATGCCTCAACTGGGCCGACGAGGAGCGCGGCTTCGAGGTCCCGGTCCTGGTCGCCCTCGCCTTCATGTACGCCGACCGGCCCGGCCGCGCCGAGGAGCTGTTCGCCGAGGGCATCGCGGCGTTCGAGCGCGCCGGCTGGCGCGGCGCCCATCTGTCCTTCGGCTACAGCCTGCTGGGCTACCTCCGCTACCGCCGCGGCCGGCTGGACGAGGCGGAGGACTTCGCCCGCGACGGACTGCGGCTCTCCGACCGCGTCGGCCGCGGCACCCCCGCCCAGTGGTACTCCGTGGCGGTCCTGGTCGAGATCCTCCTGGCCCGCGGCCGGGCCGGGGAGGCCGAGCGGCTGGCCGCCACGTACGACTTCTGCGAGCCGTTCGGCACCGCCGTCGTCTTCCCCGACGCGCAGACCGTGTACGGCGAACTGCTGCTCGCCGTCGGCCGGCCCCGCGAGGCCGCCACCCAGCTCGCCGCGGCGGGCCGCCGACTGTCCCCGCGCGGCATCCGCAACCCCTCCTGGTGCCCGTGGCAGCTGCACCTGGCCCGCGCCGAGCTGCACGACGCCCCGGAACGGGCCGCCGGGCACGCCCGCGAGGCGCTCGCCATGGCCCGCCGCTACGGCGCCCCCTCCGCCGTCGGACAGGCGCTGCGCATCAGCGCCGAGGTCGCGCCGCCGCAGGAGCGGGTGAAGCTGCTGGAGGAGGCCGTCGGCCATCTCGAGCGCTCCCCGGCCGGCTACGAGCTCGCCGTCGGCCTCGTCGCGTACGGCTCCGCCCTGCGCGCCGCCGGCCGGCCCCGGGAGGCCGCCGAGCAGCTGTACCGGGGGCTGGAGGGCGCCCTGGGCTGCGGGGCGGACGGACTGGCCGAGCGGGCCCAGGGGGAGCTGGCCGCGGCGGGGCTGCGTCCGCGTCGGCTGCGCGCCACGGACACCGACACGCTCAGCAGCCGCGAACGTGCCGCCGCCGACCGGGCCGCGCGCGCCGTACCGCTGCCGCGGATCGCCCAGGAGCTGGGGACCGACGAGCGGACGGTGTCGCTGCTGCTGTCGGCCGTCTACCGGAAGGTCGGCACCGACGCGACGGGACTGGCGGACGCGCTCACCGCGGCGCCGTGACACTCCGGCGGAAGGACACCGCGCCACCCCGGCGTCCGGACGCGCCGCCTGCCCGTACGATTGGGTCCATGTCCTTCCTCCGCCGCCGTAGCGCCCCCACGCCCGCCGGGCCGGACTTCGACGTCCTCGCCATGGATCCCGGCGACTGGCCGGGCGATCTGGGCGCCGGTCTGCTGCCGGCGCCCGACGGGACGTGCCAGGGCGTGTTCCTGCGCTACGACCTGTTCGGCGGCCGCGGCCCCGCGATGATCATCGGAAACCTGCCGGCCGGTTCCCCGGCCCGTGAGCTCGCCGACGGCCAGGTGCCGTTCGAGGTGGCGCAGCTGCTCGCGGCCCTGGGCAACGACGAGCCGGTGACGGTCGTCTCGACCGAGGACACGCCGGTGATGCACCAGGACAACCTGCTGATCGTCAAGCGCGTCAAGTGCTCCGAGAGCCGGATCTCCTGCGTCCAGTTCGACCGCAGCGACGGGGTGCTCGTCACCATCGCCGCCTGGGACCGGCCGATCACCGACGACCTCTACCAGCTGCTCAAGCCGCTTCCCGCGGAGCTCTTCCAGCAGGGCTGACGGTCACGTCCGCCGCCTTGACGTAGGCCAGGCGGTGGCCGAACTGGATCTGGTAGTACTCCGTCGTGCCGCGCACCACCGTGCGCTGCAGCGGTCCGGTGAACTCCGTGGCGTAGTAGTGCTCGCCGGGCATCTCGCCGCCCAGCACGTACGACTGGCCGGCCTTCAGCTCGTACGGCAGGGCCTTCTGCTCGACCGGCTTGATCCCCTCCGGGTACGCCGCCGCCTCCGGCAGGGCGCGCCCGTAGACGGGCACCGACTCCCGTCCCGCCCGGGGGGTCACCACCTCGGCCCGGGCGGGCACCGCGGTCCGGGCGCCGGCCGGGTCGTGGAACCAGGCCTTCTGCCCGAGGTACCAGATCGCCGTCCAGTCGCCCTTGCGGCCGGCGAGTGCGAACTGCTGTCCCGTCGAGGCGCGGGCGCCCGTGTCGTTGACGCCGGTCGAGGAGAGGCCCTCACCCTTGTGCTGGCCGGCGTCCTTCACCAGGGGTGAGTCCGCGTCCGGCGCGCTGTGCAGGCGTACCGCGGTCGAGCCGTGCGGCGGGCAGGCGTCGTCCTTCGCCCTGCACGCGATGTACGGGGGCCGGTTCGCCGCGTAGTCGGGGAGGATCGTCACGGCGCCGGAGCCGCCGGTCGCCTTGAAGGGGGCGCCGAGCAGGTCGAAGTAGTGCGCCCAGTCCCAGTACGGTCCCGGGTCGGTGTGCATGCCCGCGACCGAGCCGGGGTCGCCCGGGGGGACGTTGTCGTGTCCGATGATGTGCTGGCGGTCCAGCGGAATGTCGTAGCGCCGCGCCAGCCACCGCACCAGCCGCGCGGACGAACGGTACATCGCCTCGGTGAACCAGGCGTCCGGTTCGGTGAGCCGCGCCTCGTGCTCGATGCCGATGGACTGCGTGTTGATCTGCCAGTTCCCGGCGTGCCAGGCGACCGCCTCCAGCGGTACGTGCTGGGCCACATGTCCGTCGCGGGAGCGGATCGTGTACTGCCACGACACGGACTTCGGGTCCTGGACGGTCTGGACCGAACCCTCGTAGGAGCCCTCCGTGTCGTGCACGACGATGTAGCGGACCGGCAGGTCGCCGGGCCTGCGGGCCAGATCGTGGTTGCCGTAGTCGGGCTGTCCGTCGTCGCCCTTGAACTCCTCGTACGGCGCGGGGACCCACTCGCATGCCAGCGTGCGCGGGCACTGCGCGCGCCCCTGGGCGGGCGGCTGCCCCCTGCCGAGGCGGGCCCGCTGCTCCTCACGCGGACGTACGTCCCGCCGCGAGCGCAGCTCCAGCCGCTCGCCCCCGTCGGTGGTCCGCCGCTCGCCGGTGCGCAGCACGTCGTACACGCCGTCCGCGAACTCCCTGGCCGCCCACGGGTCGCGGGCCGTGGAGTACGCGGCCACCGCGCCGTACCAGTCGGCGGGATCGGTGCTGCGCGGCAGGTCCAGCCGGCCCTGCAGCTCCGCCAGCAGCGCGGCGCCGCCGGCGACGTTGGCCGCCGGATCGCGGCGCAGCAGCGCGGGTGCCAGCCCGGTGAGCCGGGCCGCCCGCGGGAGGGTGGCGGGGGCGTCCGGGGTGCCCGCGAGCCGGTCCGTGAGATGCATCGGTCCGTAGCCGCCCGCCACGCTCGGGGCGCCGCCGTGGCCGTCCCAGCGGGACTCGAGGTAGGACACGGCCAGCAGGACGTCCTCCGGTACGCCGTGCCTCGCGGAGGCGTCGGCGAAGGCCTGGCGCAGGGGGGTGGCGGCCGGTGCGTGCGGGGGGCTGTCGGCGGGCGGGACGGTCGCGGCGAGCAGGGCGGGGGCCAGCAGGGCGGCCGCCGCCATCGTGGGTACGAACAGTCGCAAGCCAGTGCCCTCCGCGCCCCGGCGTCACCTCACCTTGTGTGTGCGTGACGTCACCGATGGTGATCGGTGTCCAGGACTATCGGTCGGCAGACCATCCGTCAATCATCCGCAGCGGGTACGCGCTTGACGTCACCGTCCTGGCGGGACGGACGGAGCCCGGACGGGCGTGCGCGCCGAAGGGCGGCGCCCGGACCGGGCGCCGCCCCTCGATCGGCGGAAGAAGGTACGTGTCGGCGTCAGCGCGTCCCCACCGCGGCGCGCACCGCGCGGCGGGCCATCGCGGCGTCGTCGTGCAGCCGGCGCAGCAGCAGCCGCAGCTCCTCGCCCGTCGCGGGGGCGACCGGGCGGCGGGTGTCCGTGCCCGTGGGCCGGTCCGGCTCGTGCATGGTGCGCAGCACCGCCGACTCGTAGGTGCGGATCTCCCGGGTGAGCACCAGCATCAGATTGACCAGGAACGCGTCCCGGGCGGCCGGGCCGGCGGCCTGCGCGAGCTGGCTGATCTGCCGCCGCGCCTCGGGCGCGTCGCCCAGCACCGCCCACATGGTCGCCAGGTCGTAGCCCGGCAGATACCAGCCCGCGCGCTCCCAGTCGACCAGCACCGGACCGGCGGGGGAGAGCAGCATGTTCGACAGCAGCGCGTCACCGTGGCAGAACTGGCCCTGGCCGTGCGCCAGACCGTGCAGCAGGCTCTGCATGTCGCTGATGTCCCGGTCGGTGAGCAGACCGAACTCGTGGTACCTGCGCATCTGCTCCGGGTAGTCCAGCGGCGCGCCGAACACGCCGGGCGGCGGCCGCCACAGGTTCAGCCGGCAGACCGCGCCCAGCACCGACCGTACGTCCGTCCGCGGCGGCGGCTCCACCGGATGCCGCTGCAGTGCCGCCACCCGGCCCGGGCTCCGCTCGATCACCAGCGTGCCGTGCTCCGGATCGGCGGCGACGAGCCGCGGGACGCGGACGGGCGGGCGGTGCCGGACGAACGCCCGGTATGCCGCTATTTCGTGCTG
Organism: Streptomyces smaragdinus; assembly: GCF_009604385.1. Lineage (GTDB taxonomy): Bacteria > Actinomycetota > Actinomycetes > Streptomycetales > Streptomycetaceae > Streptomyces > Streptomyces smaragdinus. The sequence goes on along the minus strand of NZ_WEGJ01000026.1, from coordinate 41,807 downwards.
GAAGCGCTCGATCCAGGCGGGGGAGCGGTCGATCAGGCACTTGGCGACGGCCGTGGTACGGCCGGTGGTCCCGATCAGCAGCACCGAGCGGCTGCTGCGGCGCAGCACCTGCACCGCGCTGAAGTCGGGGCAGACCCGGTGCACCGAGGCGATCGCCGCGCGCAGGGGCGCCCCCTGGGGGCCGCTCAGGTCGAGTCTGCCGCTGACCGGCGCTCTGCCGTTCGGCCCGGGCCGCCGCAGCCGTGCGCCGTCCGCGACCGCCCCGGCGAGACCCGCGGGGGGATAGGGCCCGCCACTGCCCAGGGGTGCCGGCTGTGCCCGGTGCGGACGGACAGGAGCGGGCGCGGAGGCAGATGTTGCGTACATGGGCGTAACGGTCCCTTCGCGTGCGGACAATGCGGTGCGCGAGCCCGGCCGGCAGAACCGGGGGCGGTCCGGCTCGTTGGACGAACCGGATGCCGGTGACAGGAACACCGCACCCTGGGGAATGCGGTTGGCATGTGCCACCGGTCTACCGGCCGGATCGCGCATCCCTACACCACACCAGGGAACGGGTGGCACACCATCTGGCGGACCCTGGCGAACCCTGGCGAATAGTCGCTGGGCAAGTGATGCGGGACTACTGTCAACTCAGCCGAGGAACCTGGGGGCTTGTCGTGAGCAGGGAACCCAACACCAGGCTGGCCGACCTCTTCGCGCTGGCAGGCTGGTCGAAGGGAGAGCTGGCGAGGCTCGTGAACCGGCAGGCGGGAGCCATGGGTTACCCGCAGCTGGCGACCGACACCTCGCGGGTGCGGCGCTGGATGGAGACCGGCGAGATTCCGCGTGATCCCGTACCCAAGGTGCTGGCCGCCCTGTTCACCGAGCGCCTCGGCCGTGTCGTGACCATCGAGGACCTCGGTCTGGTCCGGGCCGGGCGCACCGGGAAGCGGCGGCCCGAGGGCTCCGCGGCCGGGCTGCCGTGGGCTCCGGAGCGTACGGCGGAGGTGCTCACCGAATTCACGGGAATGGACCTCATGCTCAATCGACGCGGCCTGGTGGGCGCGGGCGCAGCGCTCGCCGCCGGCTCAGCTCTCAGCGGTGCCATGTACGAGTGGCTGCACGCCACCCCGGCGGCGGGTCCGTCCCGGCCGCCCCGTCCCACGGACACCGGCGCCTACGACCGGATGACCCCCTCCTCCTACGACCGTTACGAGGCCACGCCCGTCGGCACCGCCGAGGTGTCGGCGCTGGAGCGCTCCGTCGAGGTGTTCCGCGCCTGGGACGCGGCCCGCGGCGGCGGACTGCAGCGCAAGGCGGTCGTCGGCCAGCTCAACGAGGTGGGCGGCATACTCGCCTACCGGCATCCCGAGGGGCTGCAACGCCGGTTGTGGGGCGTCGCGGCGAACCTCGCGGTGCTGGCCGGCTGGATGTCCCACGACGTGGGGCTGGAGCCCACCGCCCAGAAGTACTTCGTCATCGCCGCGCACGCGGCGCGCGAGGGCGGCGACCGGCCGCGGGCCGGTGAGGCGCTGTCCCGCGCCGCGCGCCAGATGGTGCATCTGGGCCGCCCCGACGACGCGCTGGACCTGATGAAGCTCGCCAAGTCCGGCTCCGGGCGCACGACTCTGCCCCGAACCCGCGCGATGCTCTGCACCATCGAGGCGTGGGCGCAGGCCGCCAAGGGCCACGGGCAGGCGATGCGGCGGGCGCTGGGGGAGGCGGAGGAGCTCTTCGCCGGCGACCACGGCGACGTGGAGCCGCCCAGCTGGATGCAGATGTTCGACGAGGCGGATCTGCACGGGATGGAGGCCCTGGCGTACCGCACCCTGGCGGAGCACGATCCGGCGGCCGCGGCCCGGGCGCAGGAGCACGCGACGCGGGCGCTGGTGCTGCGGGCGGACGGCAGACAGCGGTCCCAGATCTTCGACTACCTGTCGATGGCGTCCGCCTGCTTCATCGCGGACGACCCCGAGCAGGCCGACCGCTACGCCCGGCTCGCGCTGCTCACCATCGGGGAGAACTCCTCGCACCGCACCTGGGACCGGCTGCGTGAGATGTACCGGTTGACCGGACAGTACGCGGGGTACCCGAAGATCCACGAGCTGCGCGAGGAGATCCGGTTCGCGCTGCCGCGGACGGCGCCGCGGAGCAGGACGTCCCCGGCCTGACGGGCCGGGGGCCCGGCGCCCTCAGTCCGTGACGCGCGCGAGGAGCAGACACGTCCCCGGTGCGTCCGAGGCGACGTCCGTCAGCACGCCCAGGGCGGCCTGCGCGTCGTCCCCGGCGGCGGCCGCCACCGCCGGCGCGAGCAGCTGCGGGTCGAGCGGGGCGGCCGGTCCCGCGGTGTGCAGGACGAGCACGTCGCCGGTGCGCAGCCGGTGGCGCGCCTGGGTGTACGCCGACTGCGCCCCGGCGCCCAGCACCTCCCCGTCCGGGCGGTCCAGGGCGCGGCCCTCGCCGGCGCGCAGGAGCAGCGGCGGCGGATGGCCGGCCTGCGCCCAGGTCAGCGTGCGCGTGGGCGGGTCCCAGCGGCAGCACAGCGCGGTGCCCAGGAGGGGCTGGGCGGCGGTCTCCAGCAGCCGGTTCAGCCAGCCCAGGAGGCCGGCCGGGTCCGTCCCGGTCAGCGCCATGCCGCGCAGGGCGCCGAGCAGCATCGCCAGCCCCGAGGGGACGGCCATGCCGTGGCCGGCGAGGCCGCCGACGCTGAGCAGCGTGCCGCCGTCGGGCAGTTGGAGCGCGTCGTAGAAGTCGCCGCGCACGGCGCTGTCGCCGGGGGCGGGGACGTAGTGCGCGGCCAGGTCCAGGCCGGCCGGGGCGCCGTGCGGGAAGCGCAGCGGGCCGCGCCACGGGGGCAGGACGGCGTCGCGCAGCTCGGCCGCGAGCCGGTGCTCCGTCCGCGTGTGCCGCCCGTGGGCGCCGATCGCGTCGCGGGTCTCGCCCACCGCCCGCTGGCTGCGGCGCAGTTCGCTCACGTCGCGCAGCACGGCCCAGACGGAGGCGGTGGCGCCGTCGGCGTCGAGCACCGGCTCGCCCACCATGTGCACCGTGCGCTCGGTGCCGTCGGGGCGTACGACCAGGAACTCGCCGTCGATCGTACGGCCGTCGACGAGGCAGGCGGTCACCAGGGCGGTGAGCCGGTCCTGGTCGGCGGGGGCTATGGCGGACGGCAGTTCGTCCAGCGACAGGGGGCCCTGGGCGGCGGTCCGGCCGAAGATGCCGAGGAGCTCCCCGGACCAGTCGATGCGGTCGGTCAGCAGATCCCACTCGGCGCTGCCGACCCGGGTCAGCAGGGACTCCACGGGCCTTTGCGGCGGTGCGGGGCGGTCCCCGCGCAGCTGCCCTATCTGGGCGTCCAGATCGCTCAGCTGGTGGTCGGCGAGGTCGCACAGCGCGCGGCGCCAGCGGGCGCCGGGATCCGCGGTACCGTATTCCGCCGCACCGGCCTCGCTGCGTACGGCGTCGACTCCGCCCCGTAACCGGCGCAGCTGCTCCAGCAGCGCGTCCACGGCGTCCCTGCCCTGCGGCTCGGCCGCGGAGCGGTCGGGGGAGAGATGCGACGCCATGAGCGCTCCGATGCCTCCCGGCGGGGCCGGGTACGTAAGGAGAAGGGGCCGCTACGACTGTCGCACAGAGGGCGACGATGTGTAAGCAATTTCGCAATACTCGGAGTGATGATGCCGCAGGCATATGCCAAAGGCCCTGCTCGGGAGGTCGGCGTGGCCGCGGAATGCCGGGGTCCAGGTAGGCTTCCCCGGTGCCGCGGCCGGGACGCCCCATACGTGCCGGACGTGGTGTCCGGTACGTCCGTTCGCGGATAATTCCGTTGCCAGCCCAGTCCCCACCACGGATGCTGACCTCATGTTCGAGCCAGTCATAGCGCCCAGCGGCACCCTGCTCGGGCTCCTGCAAAGGGGCCGCGGAGACGGGACCCTGCATGCCCTAGCCGCCCCCCGGGCGGAGGCCGTCGAAGCGCTGCGGCAATGCGTACTGCACGACCCGCGCAGCGACTGGCAGGTGGAGAACCGCTCCCTGTACTACGCACGCCTCTGGCGGGACCTGGACGCGGACCTGGACGCCGTGGCGGAGCACCTCTTCGACGCCGACGACACCGCGTCGGACGAGGCCGACGAGCAGCGCACCGGCCTGGCCCTGTCGGTCCTCGGCCATCTGGCCGGATACGGCCGCACCGACGCCCTCCTGCTGCTGCGCCGCTACGCGGCCCGCGGCGCCGCCTGGCAGTGGGCCCTGGACGAGCTCGCGGTGCGCGACGACGACGAGGGCCTGCGCTCACTGGGCCCGGCCGTCCTGGCGCGCTTCGCGGCGACTCCGGAGGGTGACGGCGCCCTGGCCGCCGCCGTCGCCGAGGCCTTCGAGCCCCGGCCGTGGAATCTGTGGGCCGACGACCCGGTCCTGGGCGAACGGGTCCGCGGCGCCCAGGAGCGCCGCAGCTTCGCCCTCTGGCAGCGCCAGCTGCGCCCCGGCGGCCCGCGCCCCGACTGGAGCGTCACCGCCGTCCTGGGCTGGGCCCAGCAGGGCTACGAGGACAACCCCGACTGGCCGCGGCACTCGGCCGCCGCCCGCTGTCTGGCCGCCGTCGGCACCGCCACCGACTATCCGGAGCTGCTGTCCGCCGCCGCCGGCGGACCCGACGGCGCCCGGGGCGCCGCGCTGGCCCATCTGGCCGCCACCGCCGATCCGCAGGCCCTCAACCTGATCGAGCTGGCTACCGCCACCGGCTCCGCCTATGTCGCCGCGACGGCGCTGTCCGCGTACGGTCGCATGAGTTCACCGGCGGCCGTGGCCCGGGCCCGCCGCTGGGTCGGCCGGTCCGACGCCCTGGGCACGGCCGCGGGCGTGATGCTCGCCCGGCGCGGCGGGGCCGGGGACGCCGAGGCCGTGCGCGCCGCGCTGCTGCGCACGGTGCGGCTGGAGGGGCCCGACACGACGGCCCTGTGGGCGCTGACGGAGGGCGCCGGGCGGCTCGGCATCCGGGACGCGGCGCCGGTGCTGCGTCACATCTACCGGGAGACCGCCTCGTCCCAGCTCCGGGGCCTGGCCGCCGCGGCGCTGGCGGCCACCGATCCGGCGTTCGGCCGCGGCTTCGCCGTCGAGTGCCTGTGGGACTGCGAGGAGACCACCCGGGAGCTGGCCGCCCGTACCGCGGAGACCGCCGACTCGCGGGTCGTGGACCAGCTGCGCCGGCTGGCCACCGACCCGGCCGAGGAGGCCGGCGTGCAGACCGCGGTACGCACCCGCATCACCCCCGAGGGCCCCTCGCGCCACGCGTGACGGCCTCTGGGGACGAGGCGCCCCAACTGCTCACGGGACGTTCCCCCCGGCGTCAGCTCGCCGTGGCCCCGGCCTCCACCGGACCGGCCAGAACACGGGTATGCGTATCGCCGTCGTCACCGAGTCCTTTCCCCCCGACATCAACGGGGTGGCCCACTGCGCCCAGCAGACCGTCCGGCACCTCGTACGGCGCGGCCACGACGTCCTGGTCGTCGCCCCCGCGGCGCCGCAGGGCGCGAGCGAGGGTCCCCCGCCGCCCTGCCGGGTGGTGCGGCTGCCCGCCGTGTCCCTCCCGGGTTACCCGCAGGTTCGCCTCGCCCTGCCGAGCCGGCGCCTCGCCGCGGAGCTGAGCGCCCACCGCGCCGAACTGGTCCACCTGGCCAGCCCGTTCGTCCTGGGCGCCCGGGGAGCGGCCGTGGCAACGCGGCTGGGCATCCCCTCCGTCGCCGTCTACCAGACCGACCTGGGCTCCTACGCCCGCACCTACATGGGCGCCGGAGAGGCCCTGGCCTGGCGGCGGATCCGCACCGTGCACACCGCCGCCGCCGTCACCCTCGCCCCGTCGTCCGCCGCGATGGCCCTGCTGGCCGGACACGGCGTGCCCCGGGTGCGGATGTGGCCGCGCGGCGTCGACTCGCACCGCTTCCACCCCGCGCGCCGCGACGAGGAGCTGCGCCGCGGCCTGGCCGGCGGCGCCGGGACGCTCGTGGGGTACGTCGGCCGGCTGGCACCCGAGAAGCACGTCGAACTGATGTCCCTGGCCGCGCGGCTGCCGGACGTACGGGTCGTGGTGGCCGGTGACGGACCGAGCGCCCCCGCGCTGCGCGAGAGCGTGCCGGGCGCCCGCTTCCTCGGCATGCGCACCGGTGACGAACTGGCGCGCATCTACGCCTCCCTCGACATGTTCGTGCACACGGGCCCGTTCGAGACGTTCTGCCAGACCGTGCAGGAGGCCATGGCGTCCGGTGTCCCGGTGATCGCCCCCGCCGCCGGCGGCCCCCTCGACCTCGTCGCGCACGAGCGGACGGGCCTGCTGGTGCCGCCGATGGACGCCGGGGCCGTACGCGACGCGGTCCAAAGGCTGACGGACGCCCCGGAGCTGCGCGCGGAGTTCGGCCGCGCCGGGCGGGCCGCGGTGGCCGCTCGTACCTGGGAGGCCGTCGGCGACCAGCTGATCGGCTGCTACGAGGAGGTCCTCGCGCGGCGGACGGCGGTCGCCGCATGAGACCCGCCGGGCTGCGGATCGTCCGCCTCGCCAACTTCGTCGCCCCCGCCTCCGGCGGACTGCGCACCGCCCTGCGTGAACTCGGCACCGGCTACCGCGCGGCCGGCCACGAACCGGTGCTCGTCCTGCCCGGCCCCGCGTACCGCGACCGGGAGACGGAACAGGGCCGCGTCATCACGCTGCCCGGCCCCGTGCTGCCCGGCACCGGCGGCTACCGCGTCCTCGTCGGACGCCGCCCCCTGACCCGGCTGCTGCACCGGCTGGCGCCCGACCGGCTCGAGGTCTCCGACCGCACCACCCTGCGCTGGACCGGCGGCTGGGCCCGGCGCGCCCGGGTACCGGCCGTGATGGTCTCGCACGAGAGCGTCGACGGCGTCCTCGGCACCTGGGGCGTCCCCGGCGGCGCCGCCGTACGCGCCGCCGACGCCCTCAACCGGCGCTCCGCCCACGCTTTCCAACGGATCGTGTGCACCACCGAGTGGGCGGCCCGCGAGTTCGAGCGGATCGGCGCCCGCAACATCCTGCGCGCGCCCCTCGGCGTGGACCTCACCCGGTGCCACCCGGCGCACCGCAGCGCCTCCCTGCGCGGACGCCTGGTGGGCGAGGACGACGTCCTGCTGCTCATGTGCTCGCGGCTCTCCCCGGAGAAGCGGCCGGGGCGGGCGCTGGACGCGCTGGCGGAGCTCCGGCAGCGCGGAGTGCGCGCCCGGCTCGTCGTCGCCGGCGACGGCCCCCTGCGCGACCGGCTGGAGGCCCGGGCGCGGGCGGCGCGGCTGCCGGTGGAGTTCCTCGGCCATCTGCCCGCCCCCGAGGTCGCCGCCCTCCAGGCGTCCGCCGACATCGCCCTGGCGCCCGGCCCGGTGGAGACCTTCGGCCTCGCCGCCCTGGAGGCGCTGGCGTGCGGCACTCCGGTGGTGGCCAGCGCGCTGTCCGCGCTCCCGGCGATCGTCGGCCCGGCAGGGGACACCGCCGCGGACAACGGCACCGCGTTCGCGGACGCCGTGCAGCGGCTCCTCGCCCGGGACGCGACGGCGCGGCGGGAGGCCGCCCGCCGCCGCGCCGAGGGCTACGGCTGGCCGGCGGCGGTGGACGCGTTCCTCGCGGCGCACGGCACGGCCCGGCTGCCCGCCGCGCGGGAGCAGGTGTGAACCCCTCGCCCGCCGCGCTGCGACAATGCCGGGATGACGGGACGCTGGGAATTCTGGATCGACCGGGGCGGCACCTTCACCGACATCGTCGGCAGGACGCCCGAGGGGCGCCTCGTCGCGCGCAAGGTCCTCTCCCACGACCCCGGCCGGCACCAGGACGCCGCCGTCGCCGGGATCCGGCTGACGCTGGGGCTGCGCGACGGCGAACCGATTCCCGCCGGGCGGATCGCCGTCGTGAAGATGGGCACCACCGTCGCCACCAACGCCCTGCTGGAGCGCAAGGGTGAGCCCACCGTGCTGGTCGTCACCGAGGGCTTCGGCGACGCCCTGCGGATCGCGTACCAGAACCGCCCCCGGCTCTTCGACCGCCGCATCGTGCTGCCCGAGGCCCTCTACGACCGGGTGATCGAGGTGCCCGAGCGGATCGCGGCCGGCGGGGAGACGGTCCGCGAGCTGGACCTGGACGCCGCGAGGGACGCCCTGCGGGCCGCGTACGACGACGGCATCCGCAGCGCCGCCGTCGTCTTCCTGCACGGCTACCGCCATCCCGCGCACGAGCGGGCAGTCGCCGCCGCGGCCCGCGACCTCGGCTTCCCGCAGGTCAGCGTGTCGCACGAGGTGAGCCCGCTGATGAAGCTGGTGCCGCGCGGCGACACCACCGTCGTCGACGCCTATCTCTCGCCCATCCTGCGCCGTTACGTCGACGAGGTCGCCCGGGAACTGCGCGGCATCCGGCTGATGTTCATGCAGTCCAACGGGGGGCTGCGGCAGGCGGACCACTTCCGCGGCAAGGACGCCGTGCTCTCCGGCCCCGCGGGGGGCGTCGTCGGGATGGTGCGGGCGGCGGGGGCCGTCGGGTACGAGCGGGTCATCGGCTTCGACATGGGCGGCACCTCCACCGACGTGTCGCACTACGCGGGCGCGTACGAGCGGGAGTTCGGCACCGAGGTGGCGGGCGTGCGGATGCGCGCGCCGATGATGAGCATCCACACCGTGGCCGCCGGCGGCGGTTCGGTGCTGCACTTCGACGGGCGCCGCTACCGCGTCGGCCCCGACTCCGCGGGCGCCGTCCCCGGCCCCGTCTGCTACCGGCGCGGCGGTCCGCTGACGGTGACCGACGCCAACGTGATGCTGGGCCGCGTCCAGCCCGCCCACTTCCCCGCCGTCTTCGGCCCCGCCGGGGACCAGCCGCTGGACGCGGAGGCGGTACGCCGGGGGTTCACGGACCTCGCTGCCGAGGCCGCGGAGGCGACCGGGGACACGCGTACACCGGAGGAGGTCGCCGCCGGGTTCGTCGACATCGCCGTGCTCAACATGGCCAACGCCGTGAAGAAGATCTCCGTCCAGCGGGGCCACGACGTCACCCGCTACGCGCTGGTCAGCTTCGGCGGAGCCGGCGGCCAGCACGCCTGCGCCGTCGCCGACCAACTGGGCATCGACACCGTCCTGGTGCCCCCGCTGGCGGGCGTCCTCTCCGCGTACGGGATCGGCGTGGCCGCCGCGACCGCCATGCGGGAGCAGTCCGTCGAGGCGGAGCTCACCGAGGGGTCACTGCCGCGCATCCGCGAGACGTGCGCCGAACTCGCCGCCGTCACCCGCGGCGAACTGCACGCCGACGGCATCCCCGACGAGGCGGTCGGCACCGCCGCCCGGGTCCATCTGCGCTACGCCGGCACCGACTCCTCGATCCCCGTCGACCTGGCGGGCGCCGGGGAGATGGCCGCCGAGTTCGCCGCCGTGCACCGCTCGCGCTACGGCTTCACCACCGACAAGCCCCTCGTCGCCGAAGCGGTGTCCGTCGAAGCCTCCTCCACCCCGCCGCCCGCGGCCCTGGACGCCGTCGAACAGCCGCCCCGCGAGGGAGCCCTCGTACCGGCCGACCGGATCCGGATGTTCGCCGGCGGTGCGATGCGCGACGCGGATCTGTACGAACGCTCCGCCCTGCGTCCCTCCGACACCGTCACCGGACCCGCGCTGATCGCCGAGGCGGACGCCGCGACGGTCGTCGAGGACGGCTGGAAGGCGACGGCCGACCCCCACGGACACCTCGTCCTCACCCGGGTCCGCCCCCGGCCGGCGACCCACGCCGTCGGCACCGACGCCGACCCCGTCATGCTCGAGGTCTTCAACAGCCTCTTCATGTCCATCGCCGAACAGATGGGCCTGCGGCTGGAGAACACCGCGCACTCCGTCAACATCAAGGAGCGGCTCGACTTCTCCTGCGCCCTGTTCGATTCCGACGGCAACCTCATCGCCAACGCCCCGCACATCCCCGTCCACCTCGGCTCGATGGGGGAGTCCATCAAGGAGGTGCTGCGGCGCCGGCGGGACGACATGCGGCCGGGCGACGTGTACGCCGTGAACGACCCGTACCACGGCGGCACGCATCTGCCGGACGTCACCGTCGTCTCACCGGTGTTCGACCCCGAGGGACGCGAGCTGCTCTTCCTCGTCGCCTCCCGCGGCCACCACGCCGAGATCGGCGGCATCACCCCCGGATCGATGCCCGCCTTCAGCCGCACCATCCAGGAGGAGGGCGTCCTCTTCGACAACTGGCTGCTCGTCCGCGACGGCCGCCTGCTCGAGGACGAGACCCGCGACCTGCTGACCTCCGGCCCCTACCCCTCCCGCGCCCCCGACGCCAACCTCGCGGACCTGCGGGCGCAGATCGCCGCCAACGAGAAGGGCATCCGCGAACTGCGGCGGATGATCGACCAGTTCGGCCTCGACGTCGTCCGCGCGTACATGCGCCACGTCCAGGACAACGCGGAGGAGTCCGTCCGCCGGATCGTCGCCGGGCTCGACAGCGGTTCGTACCGCTACGAGACGGACAGCGGCGCCGTCATCCGGGTCGCCGTCGACGTCGACCGCGAGGCCCGCGGCGCCGTGATCGACTTCACCGGGACCTCCCCGCAGCAGCCGGGCAACGCCAACGCCCCCAGCTCCGTCGTCATGGCCGCCGTCCTGTACGTCTTCCGTACCCTCGTCGCCGACGACATCCCGCTCAACAGCGGCTGCCTCAAACCCCTGACCGTCCGCATCCCCGAGGGCTCCATGCTCGCGCCCGCCCACCCGGCGGCGACCGTCGCGGGGAACGTGGAGACCTCGCAGGCCGTCACCGGCGCCCTGTACGCGGCGCTCGGCGTGCAGGCGGAGGGCTCCGGCACCATGAACAACGTCACCTTCGGCAACGACCGCGCCCAGTACTACGAGACCGTCGCCAGCGGCTCCGGCGCGGGCGACGGGTTCGCCGGCGCCGACGCCGTGCAGACCCATATGACCAACTCCCGCCTCACCGACCCCGAGGTCCTCGAGTGGCGCTACCCGGTGCGCGTCGAGGAGTTCTCCGTACGGCCCGGCAGCGGCGGCGACGGCCGCTGGCCCGGCGGACGCGGGGTGACCCGGCGGATCCGCTTCCTCGAGCCGATGACGGTGACCCTGCTCAGCAACCACCGGCGCGTCCCCCCGTACGGGATGGCCGGCGGCGAACCGGGCGGCACCGGGCACAACGCGCTCGAGCGCGCCGACGGCACGGTCACGGAGCTCGAGGGCTGCGACACGGCGGAGGCCGGCGCGGGCGACGTGCTGGTCGTCGAGACGCCCGGCGGGGGCGGCTACGGGGCGCCGCAGTGAGCCGTCTGATCCGTGCCGTTTCGATCGTTGTCGGTGGCAGCGCCTAATCTGTCCGACGTGACTGCACCTGCCACCGTTCCGACCGAGACCGGGCCGCCCCACCCGGGCGTGACCAGGCCCGCCGCGGGCCCGGCCGCCGACGAGGGCCTGGCCCGGCGGCTGCGCGCGCTCGCCTGCACCGCGCCGCTGCACGACCTCGACGTGCGCAAGACGATGCTCGCGGGGGAGTACGGCGGGTACGCCATGGCGGAGCTGGCGCTGGCGGCGATCGACCTGGTCACCCTGCAGATGGACTTCGACACCGGCGCCGACCACGAGCAGGTGGTCGCCCGGCTGCTGCCGCGCGCCGCCGCCCAGGCGCCGCGCCGCCCCGCGGCCGAGCACGAGCGGGTCGCCCGCTGGGTGCTGGACAATCTGATCAACGTCGGCAGCGTCGACCGCGGCTTCCGCGCGGTGTACGGCACCTTCGCGCCCGACGGCTCGTACGTGCGCCGGGACTACGACTTCAAGCTGATCGAGGAGGTGCCCGGCCCCGGCGGCGCGGTCTACCTCCGTACCACCGACGAGGCGGTCAACGTTCTCGTCGGCGCCCTCGACACCGACGTCACCAGCGCCCAGATCGCCGCCGAGGTGAAGCTCGAGGTGCTGATCCAGCGGGGCAGGCTCGCCGACGCCCAGCTCGCCGCCGAGCAGGCGCGCTACCGCACCGTCCAGTACGCCGAGACGCTGCGCCGCGCCCTGGAGGCCACCCGGCGCAACGTCCGCGCGGTGGACTGGCTGCGGGCCGTCCCCGACCTGATAAGCGAGGCCCTGGACCACGTCGCCGACCGCTACCGGCACGAGAACGCCATCCTCACCAACATCCGCCGCTCCCGCGACGAGGCCGAGGACCCCGAGCACAAGCGGCGCGCCGCCGAGCTCGTCGACATCGTCAAGGACTGCATCCGCCGCCACACCCAGCTGCAGTCCCGGCTGCTCGACGCCGGCCCGCTGTTCCGCGCCGAGCAGGACCGGCAGGCGTTCGCCACCCCGGCCGCCCACTCCGGGCTCGATCTGTACGGGCAGCTCCTCGCGCCCGTGCTGCCGCTGGCGCTGGAGCGGTCGGTCCGGGTCACGGACGCCTGGTTCGCCCGCGGTACGGGGCTGCGCTCGCCGCACTCCGTACGGGTCGGGGACCTGGTCGACATGCTGTTCACCCCGCCCGCCGAGCGCGAGCACCTGGGCGCCGAGATGCCCGAGCCGGACCTGATCGCCACGCCCGACGCCAGCCGCTTCAGCGAGGAGCAGCTGGCCCGCGCCCTGGACCTCCTCGAGCTGCCGCCCGACGCGCCGCGCCGGCTGTCCGGCCTGCTCGCCGAGGCCCGCCGCCGCGACCCCTCGCTGCCCTACCTCGTCGCCCTCCTCGCGGTGCACGCCGCCGCCCCCGCCGTCGGCACGGCGTACCGGCAGGGCGAGGAGCGGCTGCTGTTCGCCGTGGACGACGGCACCGAGCTGGACGACCCCGAGTTCGGCGGCGCCGACCTCATCGTCGGCACGGCCCTGCTGGACGCCGCCGGGATGGCCGCCGACCGGACGGAGGGCGCGTCGTGACCCCCGGCAACCCGACCTGGACGGAGCACCGATGAGCAGCGAGCACAGCACGGCGGCCGACGCGGCGCCCGCGCCCGTGACGCCCGCCGACACCGCCGACGCCGCCCGGCTCGTCGCCTTCGGACTGCAGCCCAAGCTGCTGCCGTCGCGCGACCTGGAGTACGCCGAGCTGCTGCGCCGCTACCGCGAGGACCCGCCCTTCGCACGGCTGGCGGACGCCGTCGCCACCGGCCTCGGGCTCGTCGTGCTGGAGGTGTCGGGCCGCGCCGGGATGGCCGTCACCGCCGCCGAGGACTCCGTGTTCGCCGTCCGCATGGGCGAGTACGCGCGCCGGGCCGGCGCCGACTCCGCCGACCGGTTCCTGCACGGCCTGGCCCATCTGGCCGTCGCCGCCATGGCCTTCCCCCGCCCCGACGACCTCGCCGACGACGGCTACATCGGCCGGATCACCGTCAACGGCGTCGACGCCTTCGTCCGCCAGGCCTGCCGCCGGCTGGAGGAGCGCGCGGAGGCCACCGGGGAGAACACCGACCCGGCGACCGAGGCCCCCGGTCTGGAGGCCGCCTGGCGGGTGTACGCGCGGCGCAGCGCCACGGGCGCGACCAAGGACGCGCGCCGGCTGGCCGGTTCGACGACCGGCATCATCGGCAAGGCCGTCGCCTTCCTCACCGACTCCGGCTTCCTCCAGCGCACCTCGGACGAGGCCGGCGGCACGTACCGCACCACCGCGCGCTACCAGCTGCAGGTCCGCGACATGGCCGGCGGCGCCGCCATGGCCGAGCTGCTCGAGCTGGGCGTCGTCCCCGTCGGCGACGGTACCGCCAGCCTCCTCCCGCCCGACGAGACCGGGGACCTGGAGCTGGTCGCCGACGCCTCCCTGCCCTTCTTCCCCGACCAGCGCGACGCCTGACCGCCGTCCCGCCGACCTTCTGCGAGAGCCATGTACGAACTGTCCCGGATCCGCCTCTACTCCATCGGGCCCGCCGGTGCGCGCTACGCCGACACCGTGCTGGACCTGCGCGGAGTGGGCGAGCCGGTGCCCGAACCGGCACCGGCGCAGGGCGACTTCTTCGCCGACGAGCCGGCCGGCCCGCCGCGCCGCCCGGCTCCCGCGGGCGTGCTCTTCCTGGAGAACGGCGGCGGCAAGTCCGTCCTGCTCAAGCTGATCTTCTCGGTGATGCTGCCCGGCCACCGCAACACCCTGGGCGGCGCCAGCTCCGGTGTGCTGCGCAAGTTCCTCCTCGCCGACGACTGCGGGCACGTGGCGCTGGAGTGGCAGCACACCCGTACCGGCGAGACGATCGTCGTCGGCAAGGTCAGCGAATGGCGCGGCCGTCAGGTCTCCACCGACCCGCGGAAGTTCTCCGAGGCCTGGTACTCCTTCCGTCCCGGCCCCGGGATGAGCCTGGACGCGCTGCCCGTCGCCGAGGCGAGCTTCGTACCGTCGCCCGCCGAGGCCCTCGAGGGCGTCTCGGGCGCGCGCGGCCGGCGGCGCACCATGAAGGGCTTCCGTGACGCGCTGACCGAGGCCGGCCGCTTCTACCCGCATCTGGAGGTCTCCTGGGAGGAGATCCACGAGCGGTGGAACGAACACCTCACCGAGCTGGGCCTGGACCCGGAGCTGTTCCGCTACCAGCGGGAGATGAACGCCGACGAGGGCGAGGCGGCCGGCCTGTTCGCGGTGAAGAACGACTCCGACTTCACCGACCTGCTGCTGCGCGCCGTCACCGACACCCGCGACACCGACGGCCTCGCCGACCTGGTGCACGGCTTCGCCCACAAGCTGGGCCGGCGCGCCGAGCTCACCGCGGAGCGCGACTTCACCGCCGGCTCCCTGGACCTCCTCGAGGCCGTCGCCGGGGCCACCGCCCACCGCACCCGGGTCCGCGAGATCCACGCCGGGGCCGAGCGCCGCACCGCCGCCCTGGTCCGCCGCCTCGCCGCCCGCGCCGCCGCCGAGCGCGGCCGGGCCGTCGTCCTCGCCGGCCAGGTCACCGCCGCCGGGCACGCGGTGTCCGACGCCCGCCGCGCCCGTGACCGCAGCGAGGCGATCGCCGCCGAGCTCGCCCACCGGCACGCCTGTCTGGCGCTGGCCGCCGCGGAGAAGGACGCCGCCGCCCAGCGCCGCGAGCTGACCGACGCCCGCACCCTGCAGTCCGCGTGGCTCGCCGCCGAGGCCGTCCTGCGCCACCGCGCCGCCGCCGACCGCGCCGCCCGCGTCTCCGCCGCCATCCACGAGGCCGAACGCGACGCCGCCCCCGCGCTCGCCGCCCGCGCCCGGGCCGCCGGCGACCTCGTCCGCGCCCTCGACCGGGCCGCCCGGGCCGGTGAGCTACGGGCCAACGAGGAGGAGGAGCGTTCCACCACCCTGCAGGCGGAGTCGGAGTCCGCCCACACGGCCGCCACGGCCGCAGCCACCGCCGCCGAGCGGGCCCGCAGCGAGGCCGGCCATCTGCGCCAGCGCCTCGCCGAGGTCGAGCAGGAGACCGCCGACGCCGTCCGCGCCGGCTGGCTCGAGGACACCGCCCCCGAGTCCGACCCCGCCCGCGCCGCGCTCGCCGCCTCCGACGCGGAGAAGACCGCCGTCGCCGCCTGGGACACCGCCCGCGAGACCGCGGCCCGCACCGCCGAGCGGGCCCAGGAGGCCGCCGCCCGGCTGGCCCGCGCCGAACTCGCCGCCGCCCGCGCCGCGGACGCCGTGCTCGCCGCGGAGGCCTCGTACGACAACGAGCTGCGCGCCGCCCGCGGTCTGGGCGCCGAACCCCGGCTGGCGGAGCTCCTCGGCGGCGACGCCCTCACCGCCGAGGACCTCGACCGCAACGCCGACGCCCTGCGCGAGCGGCTGGAGGACGCCAACACCACCGCCGAGCGGCGGCTGTTCGACCTGCGCACCGCGGCCGCCGACGACGCCCGCATCCTCGGCGCGCTCGGCGACGGGGGCCTGCTGCCGCCCGGGCCCGACGTGCTGGCCACGGTGGAGTATCTGGGCGAGCACGGCATCCCCGCCCTCCCCGGCTGGCGTTACCTCGCCCAGGCCGTCGACCCCGCCGACCACGCCGCCGTCCTCGCCGCCCGGCCCGAGCTGGTCGACGGCGTCGTCATCACCGACCCCGCGTCCCACGCCCGCGCCCGCGAGGTGCTGGCCGACGCCTCCCTGCTGCCCCGCTCCGCCGTCGCCGTCGGCACCGCGGCCGCCCTCATCGCCCCCGCCCCGGACACCGGCGGGGACACGGGAGTCTTCCTCGTACCGCCGAACCCGGCGATGCACGACGAGCGCGCCGCCGACGAGGAGCGCCGCCAGCTCCGTGACCGGGCCACCGCCCGCGACGAGGACATCCGCGCGCTCGCCGCCCGGCTCACCGCCGACCGCGCCCTCGCCGCCCGGCTGGCGTCCTGGCGCACCGGCTGCCCCGCCGGCCGCCTCACCGACCTGGCGGCCGCCGCCGAGGCCGCCCGCACCGCCGCCGCGGCCGCCGACGAGGCGCTGGCCGAGGACCGCACCGCCCGCGACGCCACCGCCGAGGCGGCCGCCGACGCCGCCCGCGGCCGCGACGAACGGCAGGAGGCCGCCCAGCGCGCCCGCCGCTCCGCCGACGCCCTCGCGGGCCTCGCCCACCGGCTGCGCGAACGCTCCCGCTGGCAGGCCCGCCTGCGTGAACTCGCCGACGCCACCGCCGGGCACGAGGCCGAGGCCACCGGCTGTCTGGCCCGCGCCCGCGCCGCCGACGAGGACCGCCGCGGCGCCCAGCGCGCCGCCGACGACGCCCGCCGCACCGCCCGCGCCCTGCGCGCCGAACGCGCCGAGATCGCCGGCGCCGCCGAGGACACCGACGCCGACGGCGAGCGGACCGGCGCCGCACTGCCGGCGCTGCGCGAGGCCTACCGCGCCGCCTCCCAGGTCTACGAGAGGGTCGGCGTCGGCGCCGACCTCCGGGCCGAGCAGGCCCGCGCGGAGAGCGAGGAGACCTCCGCCCTCGCCGACCTCGGCCGCCTGACCAACAAGGTCCGCACCCGCGCCGGCCGGCTCCTCGAGGGCACCGACGGCGCCGACGCCCCCTCCCGGCAGGCTGCCGCCGCCCGCGCCGAGGAGCTCGTCCACCTCCTGGAGTCCCGCGCCGAGTCCGCCAGCGAACAGCTCGGCCGGCTCCGCGGCGAAGCCGAACGCCTCGCCCCCCAGGGCGCCGACGCCCACGCCGACCTCCCCGACGAGCTGCTGCCCGCCGACGCCGGCCACGCCCAGTCCCTGCTGCGCACCGCCGGCGGCGAGCTGGCCGCCCACACCGCCGCCCTGGAGGAGGCCACCGCCGCCCACGAGGAGCTGCTGCACACCCACCGCGCCGCCGACGACGCCGCCCGCGGCTTCGAGGAGACCGCCGCCCAGCTCCGCGACCTGCTGCGCACCGCCGCCGACGACGACCCGGACACCGACGAGGAGCCCTACCCCGGCCCCCTCGACGCCGCCCGGCAGGCGACCGCCGAGGCCCGCCGCTCCCTGCGCGGCTGCGCCGCCGACCTCTCCGCCGCCGAGACGGCGCTGCGCGACACCTGCGACGTCCTCGTCCGGCACGCCAACTCCACCCGCTACGAGCAGGTCCGCACCCCCGCCCGCCAGCAGATCCGCGAACTGCCCGCCGCCGCCCTGCCCGAGCACGCCCCCGCCTGGGCCAAGGCGTTCGCGCCCCGGCTGCGGGTCCTCACCGACGAGCTCGAGCAGCTCGAACGCAACCGGGACAGCATCGTCGACCGCCTCCGCGGCCTCGTCGAATCCGCCCTCACCACGCTGCGCGCCGCCCAGCGCCTCTCCCAGCTCCCGGAGGGCCTGGGGGAGTGGTCGGGCCAGGAGTTCCTGCGGATCCGCTTCACCGACCCCGACCAGCTCACCCTCGGCGAACGGCTCGGCGAGGTCATCGACGACGCCACCCGCGCCGCCGTCCGCAAGAACGGCGACCTGCGCCGCGACGGGATGTCCCTGCTGCTACGAGCCGTCGAGGCGGCCCTGAGGCCCAAGGGCGTCTCCGTCGAGATCCTCAAACCGGACGCGGTGCTGCGCGCCGAGCGCGTCCCCGTCGGACAGATGGGCGACGTGTTCTCCGGCGGCCAGCTGCTCACCGCCGCCATCGCCCTCTACTGCACGATGGCGGCCCTGCGCAGCAACGACCGCGGCCACGACCGCCACCGCCACGCGGGCACCCTGTTCCTGGACAACCCCATCGGCCGCGCCAACGCCACGTACCTCCTGGAGCTCCAGCGCGCGGTGGCCGACGCCCTGGGCGTCCAGCTCCTCTACACCACGGGCCTCTTCGACACCACGGCCCTGGCGGAGTTCCCCCTGGTCATCCGCCTGCGCAACGACGCGGACCTCAGGGCGGGCCTCAAGTACATCAGCATCGAGGAACACCTGCGCCCCGGCCTCCCCCACCAGCCGGAGGAATCCGACCCGACCCACGGCGAGGTGACGGCGACGCGTCTCTTCCGCCGCACCCCGGACTGACACTCACGCCTCCGGGAGCACCTCGTACCCGGCAAGGCACAGCCTGAACCGGCACTCGTCCTCGGCCTCGACGAACACCTCCCGCCCCCAGTGGGCGGTGAGCCGGTGCGCGACCTCGACCAGGCGGCGCCGGTCCTGCGGCGTATGGGCGGGAAACCGGACCCAGCCCTGATCGGCGATCGTGTTCCCGAGCTCGCCGAACAACACGGCCCGAAACCGCCGCTCCTCCTCGTCCGTCAGGGGCGCGGGCGCGTCCTCGGCGGGCAGCTCCCGCACTCCGTACAGGTCTCGAATCACGGTGGGGCTCGCAATCTGCCGCAGGTCTGTCCGGTGGGAGCATAGGCCGGTTGACCTTCCCCCCGGGGCAAGCCCCAGCATCAGGGGAAACGAGGAGGAGGTGGCGGTGCCGGAACTGCTGACCATCGGGGTGTTCGCGCGGGCCGTGGGGCTGTCGGCCAAGGCGCTGCGGTTGTACGACGAGCTCGGGCTGTTGCCGCCGGCCGTGGTGGACGGGGATTCCGGCTACCGGTTCTACGAGCCGGCGCAGGCCGAGCGGGCCCGGCTGATCGCCTGGCTGCGGCGGGTCGGGATGCCGCTGACGGAGATCCGTGAGGTGTGCGAGATGGCGCCGGGGGAGGCGGCGGGCGCGGTCTCGCGGTACTGGGAGCGGGTGCTGGCCGAGACCGCCGCCCGCGGGCGGCTCGCCGGGTTTCTCGTCGACTCGCTGACCGGGAGCGGGAGTGCCCTGGACACGAGCGGGCCCGTCCTCGGGATCCGGTACGCCGCCCGCTCCGAGTCCGGGCTCGTCCGTACGAGCAACGAGGACACCGTCTACGCAGGACCCGGGCTGCTGGCGGTCGCCGACGGCGTGCGCGGTGCCGGTGGGCGGCGGGCGAGCGCGGCGGCCGTCGACGCGCTGCGGGCCCTCGAGCACGCCGACGTGGCCGGGGAGGCGCTGCTCGGCGCGGTGGCGGAGGCCGTGGGGGAGGCCGATCGGGCCATCGCGCGGATCGCCGCGTCCACGCCGGAGGGCGGGGCCGTCACGACGCTCACCGCCCTGGTGTGGTCCGGGTCGCGGCTCGCGCTGGTGCACGTGGGCGACAGCCGGGCCCATCTGCTGCGCGGGGGCGAGCTGTTCCGGATCACCGACGACCACACCCATGTGCGCGCCCTCGTCGACCAGGGGCGGCTCACCGAGGAGGAGGCCGCCTCGCACCCGCAGCGCTTCCTCCTGGCCCGGGCGCTGACCGGTACGGGGCGCACGAAGCCGGACCTGTCGCTGCACGGCGCCGAGGCCGGCGACCGCTATCTGCTCTGCTCCGACGGGCTGTCCGCCGTCGTCCCGGCCGACGCACTGCGCGATGCGCTGGCCGCCGGGGCCGGCCCCCGGGAGACGCTCGGCGAACTCGTCGCCCGCGCCTACCGGGCGGGCGCCCCCGACAACGTGGCCTGCGCGGTCGCCGACGTCGTCGCGCTGGACCCGGCCCGGTGAGGCTCAGCGCGTACACGGTCGATCGCCGGCCGCTGGCCGTCGCCCCGTACCGCCGGCTGTGGACGGCGTCGGTGATCGGGGCCGTGGGCGGGTCGTTCAGCGTGGTGGCCGTGCCGGCGCAGCTCTACGCGGTGACGGGGTCGTCGGCGACGGTGGGCACCGCCGCCGCGGTGTCCTTCGTCGCCCTGGTGGCCGCCGCGCTGTGGACGGGGGCCGCGGCCGACGTTCGGGACCGGCGCCGGGTGCTTCTCGCCGCGTACGCCGGGCTGGCCCTGACGTACACCGGACTGTGGGCGCAGGCGGTGCTGGGCGGGCGGTCGGTGCCCGTGCTGCTGGTACTGGTGGCCTGCCAGGGGCTGACGTTCGGCTCGATCATGACGGCGATGGGCGCGGCCGTGCCCCGGCTCGTCCCGCGCGAGCTGCTGGCCGCGGCGAACAGCCTGAGCGCGCTGGTCCGTTACACCGGGGCGATCCTCGGCCCGGTGCTGGCCGGGGTGCTGATCCCCGTGACGGGACTCGCCGCCCTGTACCTGTGCGACGCGGTGGCGCTGCTGGCCGTCCTGGTCGCCGTGTTCCGGCTGCCTCCCCTGCCCCCTGCCGGACGCAGGGGAGGCTCCACCGTCGCCCAGCTCCTCACCGGCTTCCGCCATCTCGCCGCGAGCCGCCTCCTCGTCGCCGTCCTCGCGGTGGACCTCGCCGCGATGGTCTTCGCCATGCCGACGGCCCTGTTCCCCGAACTCGCCCGGCACACCTACGGCGGCCCCGCCGGCGGCGGCACCGAGCTGGGGCTGCTCTACGGGGCCTACCCGGCGGGGGTGTTCGCCGCCGGGCTGCTCTCCGGCGCGTTCACCCGCGCCCGCCGCCACGGCGCGCTGATGGCCGCGGCGGCGGGCGTCTGGGGGATCACCGTGGTGGGCCTGGGCCTCGCGTCCACGCTGCCCCTGGCGCTGACCGCCCTCTTCCTCGGCGGCGCCGTGAACTTCGTCCTCAGCACCTTCCGCAACGCCATCACCCAGGCGCACACCGACGACGCGCTGCGCGGCCGTATCCAGGGCTCCCTCACCGTCGTCCTGATCGGCGGCCCGCAACTGGCCAACCTCCTGCACGGCACCGCCGCCTCCGCCTTCGGCCCCCGCCCGGTGATCTGCGCCGGCGGACTGCTCACCGCGGCCGCCGTCGCGGCGCTCGTCCGGGCCGTCCCGGAGCTGCGCCGCTACGACGCCGGCAGCGGCATGTCCCACCCCCCGACCACCACCCCGTCCGCATAGGCCCGCAGGGCGAGCGCGCCTCGAGGGTGCGTGGACGATCACCCGACAAGCGTCAAGATGCGTGGAACGGCCATATATTTCAACCCCGTTGGGTCGAAAAACGGCCGAAAACAACAGGCCCCCGGGACGTCGTCCGGGGGCCGGCCATGAGTCCTTCGCCGCGCTACGCGGCCTCGCTCAGCCGTCTCGCGGGGCGGCCGCGGGGCGCGGGACGGCGGGCGCGCCTGCGCTCGCGGCGGCGCTCCCGGCGCAGGGCACGGGCCGCGCTGCTGGGGCTGGACACCACGCCGTTGCGCTGGTTCCACACCTGCCGGGTCACCCAGACGTCCAGCACCCCCCAGGTCGCCACCACCGTGCTCACTATCGAGCTGAGCGCCATGGGGAATCCGAGCCATGATCCGGTGAGCGTGGCGAGAAAGGCCACCATCGCCTGCACGATGGTCACCGAGGCGATGATGACGGCCCGGACCGCCGCGGTGCGTACGGGATCGGGCAGCCGCGGTGTGCCGACCGGATCCTCGACCCAGAGCGGTCCGCGCGGCCGTGACCTGTCCACCCTGCCCATCGGGTCTCCTCCCCCTGCCGTCCCGCCGATCTTAGTCCCGTCCCGGCCATCGGGACGGGGCGAGATGCCCGGCTCAAGACTGACTGCCCCTCTTGGCACGGTTTGAAAAGCCCGCATCCGAACTGTTCTCATGTACCAACGACAGGGCTCCCCTTCGAGTTGCGCCGCGCGCAGTAGTAGGCTCGCGCCGTTTACGGGGATGAGCACGCAGTACACGACCCGAACCGACCTGAGCGCCAGAAGTGACCTGGGGAGTCCATGCGCCGTCACGGGAAGTCGATCCGTCGTACCATGGTGGCGCTGCTCATTGTGCCCCTTGTGTCACTGACCGCGATCTGCGGCTTCGCCACGGTCCTCACGGCGCGCGAGGCGATGCGTCTGCGTGAGGCGGCGCCGCTTGTCGACAAAGTGATCCTTCCGGCCGGGGACGTCATGCAGGCCGTGCAGGACGAACGCCGCCGTTCGCTGGTGCTCCTCTCCGACCCGATGGACAAGTCCGCCGCCCGTGAACTGAAGGAGACCCAGGGCCGTACCGACCGGACGATCGCGGTGCTCGAACGCAACGCGGGCGCCGACGGCATACGCGGCGCCCTCGGCGGCGGAGCGGCGGAGCGGCTGGACGCGGCGGTCGGGGGACTGCGGGGGCTGGCCGCCCTGCGCCAGGGCGTCGCCTCGGGGGTGCTCGCCCGCGGGGTGGCCTTCACGTCGTACAACGATCTGATCGACCCCTGCTCCGCCTTCCTCGCCGCCGTGCGCACCGTCGACGACGTGGACCTCGACCGCCGGAGCCGCGCCGTCATCGGTATGGGCCTGGCCCGGGAAGCGCTCGCACGTGAGGACGCGCTGCTGACCGCCGCGCTGGTGTCGACCCGGATGGGCGCGGGCGAACTGCGGGAGTTCGGGCACTACGCCGGGCAGCGGGAGCTGCTGGTCGAGACCCATCTGCCGCTGCTGGCCGACGCGGACCGGACGGCCTACGAGCGCTACTGGAACGGGTCCGTCCCGGACGCGCTGCGCCGGCTGGAGGAGACCGCCGTCGCCGCCGGCCCCGACGCGGCGCCCCGCCGGACGGACGCCAAGCGGTGGGCCGAGGCGGCGGGCACGGTCCTGGACGACACGGCCCGGCTCGACGTACAGGCCCTGGAACGGTACAAGGCACAAGTGGAGCCGCGGGCCTCGCGGGTGCTGACCGAGGCGGCCGTCACGGGGCTGATCGGGCTGTTCGCCCTGACCGTGTCGGTCCTGGTGCCGGTCAGGGTCGGCCGGCGGCTGGCGCGCGACCTGTCCGCGCTGCGCCACCACGCCGGGGAGGCCGCCGAGGTGCAACTGCCCCGGGTGCAGCGCAGGCTGGCGGCAGGCGAGGAGATCGACGTCGACGCGGAGGTGCCGCGGCCGGTCTTCCCCGCCAGCGAGATCGGCCGGGTGGAGCGGGCCGTGGGCACCCTGCAGCGGGCGGCCGTCGAGGCCGCCGTCCGGCAGGCGGAGATGCGCCAGGCGATCGGCGAGGTCTTCGTCAACCTCGCGCGCCGCAGCCAGGCCCTGCTGCACCGGCAGCTGAGCCTCCTGGACGACATGGAGCGCCGTACCAAGGACGCGGCGGAACTGGCCGACCTGTACCGGCTGGACCACCTCACCACCCGGATGCGCCGGCACGCGGAGGGTCTGGTCATCCTCTCCGGCGCCGCCCCCTCCCGGCAGTGGCGCCGGCCCGTCCCGCTGCTGGACGTGGTCCGCGCGGCCACCGCGGAGGTGGAGGACTACGAGCGCGTCGAGGTCGGGGAGCTGCCGTCGGTGGCCGTGCGGGGGCACGCCGTCGCGGGGCTGGTTCATCTCATCGCCGAACTGATCGAGAACGCCACGGTGTTCTCCCCGCCGACGTGCGTGGTGGACGTGAGCGGCACCGGCGGGGACACGCTGCGGATAACGGACCGCGGGCTCGGGATGTCGGACGAGGCGCTGCTGCAGGCCAACCTCAAGCTGGCGGAGACCCCGGAGTTCGCGCTGACGGACACCGACCGGCTGGGGCTGTTCGTGGTCAGCCGGCTGGCCCGCCGGCTGGGTCTGCGGGTGACGCTGGAGCGCGTGCCCCAGGGCGGGCTCGCCGCCGTCGTGGTCATCCCGGCGGAGCTGCTGGCCGAGGCCGACGAGACGCTCGTACAGACGCTGCGGGTGCCGAAGCGGCGGCCGGCGCCGGTCGAGCAGCACGAGTTCGCCCCGGAGCGCACGGTACGGCTGCGTCCGTCCCAGCGCCGGCCGCGGCCCGCCCCCGTCCGGGCCCCGGCCCGTCAGCCGGTACGGGACGAGCCGTACCCGCACGGCGCGCCGGAGCGGCCCGTACCGGCCCCGGCCGCTCCCGCGCAGCCCTCGCTCCCGTCCCCGTCCCGGCGCCGGCGGGCGGCCGCGGCGGCGGGCGGGCGGTCGCCGCTGCCGCGCCGTGCGCCGCGGCCCGCGGGCGGCGGTCAGGTCAAGGCGGCCCAGGCGGTCGCCGGGAAGCGCCGCGAGGAGCGCGACGCCGACGAGGTGCGCAGCACCATGTCCGCCATCCAGAGCGGCTGGCAGCGCGCCCGCGCCGCCAACGAGGCCGCCGAACGGCGCGCGGACACCGGACCCGCCGGCCATCCGTCCGACACCGACCCCGTCACCGACACCCTCGAACTCGCGAAGACAGACCCCACCGCGCACCCCCCGAAAGGAGACAGCCCGTGACCCCGCACGACCCCCCGGGCCCCCAGTCCACCGACCAGGACCGGCTGAGCTGGCTGCTGGACGACCTCGTCGAACGGGTCCCGAGCGTCCGGATGGCCCTCGTGCTGTCCGGCGACGGACTCGCGATGGGGGTGTCCCGCGACGTCGAACGGGAGGACGCCGAACATCTCGCGGCGCTCGCCTCGGGCTTCCACGGTCTGGCCAAGGGCATCAGCACCCGGTTCGAAGCGGGCGCGGTGCGCCAGACGGTCGTCGAACTCGACGAGGCGTTCCTGTTTGTCACCGCCGCCGGCAGCGGCAGCTGTCTCGCCGTGATGGCCGAGGCGGCGGCCGACATCGGGCAGATCGCGTACGAGATGACCCTCCTGGTGAAGCGGGTCGGCGACCATCTGGCGGCCGCTCCGCGCGCCACGGACGAGTGATGATGGCCGCGGTACCGGCGTCGTACTACGACGACGCCCAGCCCGTGGCGCGGCCCCGTCCGCCGGTCCAGGGACCGGCGGAACACGCCGCCGACGCGGCACCGGGGGAGGAGGCGGGCGCCGCCGACGGGGCGCGCGCCTCCGACGAGTTCCTGCTGCGCCAGCTCATCGAACGGCTGCGGGCCATGTGAGCGGTCCGTTCCCGTGACGGCCGCGTCCCGCTGTCGAGCGGGGCGCGGCCGTTGTCGTGGGCCTGCCCGGAAGTTGATCCGCGTGACTTCTTCCCCAGCGGTGCGCCCTGAGTTATTCTCGTATCGAGAAAGACTCGAAGTGAGAAGAACTGGGAGGCGGTTGTGCCGGACGAGGACTACCTCGCGAGCTACGACCCGGGTGCGTACCCGCCGTTCGCGGTGACCATCGACGTGGTCGTACTGACCCTGCGCGAGGGCGTGCTGAATGTGCTCCTCGTCCGCCGCGGCGGAGAGCCCTTCGCCGGGGCGTGGGCGCTGCCGGGCGGGTTCGTGCAGGCCGGGGCCGAGACGCTCGACGAGGCCGCCGCGCGCGAACTCGCCGAGGAGACGGGCCTGGACGAGGAGCGGGGCCTGGGCCGGGTGCATCTGGAGCAGCTCGGCACCTACGGCGATCCGGGCCGCGACCCGCGTATGGCGGTCGTCTCGGTGGCGTATCTGGCCTTCGCCCCGGACCTGCCCGAGGCGCACGCCGGCAGCGACGCCGCCGACGCGCGCTGGACACCCGTCGCGGAGGCGGAGGGGATGGAGCTCGCCTTCGATCACCGCCGCATCCTCGCCGACGGACTCGAACGCGCCCGCTCGAAGATCGAGTACACCCCGCTGGCGACCGCGTTCCTGAGCAAGGAGTTCACCGTCGGCGAGCTGCGCGCCGTCTACGAGACCGTCTGGGGCGCCGAGCTGCACGCGGGCAACTTCCACCGCAAGGTGCTCTCCGTCCCCGGCTTCGTCGAGTCCACCGGCGCCACCGCCGACCGGGCCGGCTCCCGCGGCGGACCCCGCGCCCGCCTCTACCGGGCGGGCGACGCCCGGCTGCTGCATCCCGCACTGCTGCGGCCCGACCGCGAGGACAGCGTGCGCTGACCGGCCGGACCACGTGAATCGATCGAAGGGGGAACACCATGGGAAGCGGACGCTGGTCCCACGACGTCTACGACGCGGCCGAACGGTTCCGCGCCGCGCAGGGCGTCGGCGCCTTCGCGTACAGCGACCACCACATGTCGGCCACCCCGCGCCACCACTGGCGCGCGCACCGGTCGCTCGACCCGTACGGGCTGCGGATCCGCGAGAGCCGCGACTCCGCCGAGCATCCCGCGTCCGTGCCCATCGCGGTGCTGTTCGACGTGACGGGCTCCATGCGGCGGGTGCCGCAGGTCCTCCAGGCCAAGCTGCCGGGCCTGTTCGGGCTGCTGCTGCGCAAGGGCTATGTACGCGACCCGCAGCTGCTGTTCGGCGCCATCGGCGACGCGACCTGCGACCGGGTGCCGCTGCAGCTCGGCCAGTTCGAGTCGGACAACCGGATGGACGACGACCTCGGCCACATCCTGCTGGAGGGCGGGGGCGGCGGCCAGGCCACCGAGAGCTACGAGCTCGCGATGTACGCGATGGCCCGCCACACCTCCCTCGACTGCTGGGAGAAGCGCCGCCGCAAGGGCTATCTGTTCATCGTCGGCGACGAGATGCCCTACGGCCGGGTGAAGGCCCGTGAGGTGCGCGACGTGATCGGCGACCGGATCGGCGAGGACATCCCGACCACGGCGATCCTGGCCGAACTGCGGCGGACGTACGAGGTGTTCTACATCCTGCCCGCCGGGACCTCGTACTTCGGCAACCGGGCCGTGCTGGACACCTGGCGCGGGCTGCTCGGGCAGAACGTCGTCGAGCTCGACGACCTGAACGCCGTCTGCGAGACCATCGCGCTGACCGTCGGGCTCGGCGAGGAGGCCATCGATCTGGCGGGCGGGCTGGCCGATCTGAGGGACGTCGGTTCGGACGCGGCTCCGGTCGTCGGGCGTGCCCTCGAATCGTTCAGGGGACACCGGTGAGCGAGCACACGATCGTCGTCGACCTCGGATACGGGGACGCCGGCAAGGGCGCCGTCGTGGACCGTCTCTGCAGGGGGGAGCCGGTGCACGCGGTCGTCCGCTTCAACGGGGGAGCGCAGGCCGGGCACAACGTGGTCACCGCCGACGGGCGGCACCACACCTTCGCCCAGTTCGGGTCCGGCACCCTCGCCGGGGCGGTCACCCATCTGTCGCGGTTCACGCTGGTCGACCCGCCGGCCCTCGCGGCGGAGGCGGACCATCTGGCGGCGCTCGGGATCGCGGCGCCGCTGCGGCTGCTCACCGTGGACCGCCGGGCGCCGCTCACCACCCCGTACCACGCCGCCGCGGGCCGGCTGCGGGAGCTCGCGCGGGGCGCGGGGCGGCACGGGTCGTGCGGGATGGGGATCGGGGAGGCGGCGGCCTATGCGCTGGCGCACCCGGACGACGCGCCGGTGGCCGGTGACTGTGTCTCGCGGCTGCGGCTGCTGCGGAAGCTGATTCTCCTGCGGGACCGGCTCACCGCGGAGCTGGGGCCGCTGGGGGCGCCGCCGGTGGAGGACTGCGCGGCGGCGTACGCGGAGTTCGGGCGGGCCGTGCGGCTGGTCGACGGGGACCATCTCGGGCGGCTGCTGGACCGCGGGCCGGTGGTCTTCGAGGGGGCGCAGGGGGTGCTGCTGGACGAGTGGCACGGCTTCCATCCGTACACCACCTGGTCGACGACGACCTTCGCCAACGCCGAGACGCTGCTGGCGGAGGCCGGGCGGGCGGGGGCGGCCCGGCGGATCGGTGTCGTACGGACGTACACCACCCGGCACGGTCCCGGGCCGCTGGTCACCGAGGATCCGGCGCTGGCGGCCGTGCTGCCGGAGCCGCACAACGGGACCGGGCGGTGGCAGGGGGCGTTCCGGGTGGGGCACTTCGACGCGGTGGCGCACGCGTACGCCGTCGGGGTCTGCGGGGGAGTGGACGGGCTCGCGGTCACGCATCTGGACCGGGTGGCGGACTGTCCGGGGCTGCGTCTGGTCGGGGCGTACGACGTGGACGGGCGGACCGTCGAACGGCTTCCGGTGGGTCCTCCCGGTGACCTTTCGCGGCAGGCGCTGCTGACGGAGCGGTTGCTGTGTGCCGTGCCGGGGCGTCTCGTCGATCCGGGGCGCGATCCCCGGGCGTGGTCGGCGGCGGTGTCGGAGGCGCTGGGGGCGCCGGTGGTGATCGAGTCGTACGGGCCGGCCGCGGGGGTCCTATCGGCCGCCGTGAACCGATGAGCGCCGGACGGGGAAGTCGAAGGCGGTGTGGGGGAAGGGCTCGGGGCGGAAGCTGAAGTGCCACCACTCGTCGGGGAAGTTGACGAAGCCCTCCCGCTCGAGGGTGCGCGCCAGCAGCGCGCGGTTCGCCGCCGCCGCATCCCCGGCGCGGGGGTCGAGGGTGCGGGACAGGGGGTCGAAGCAGTCGTAACCGGTGCCCATGTCCGCCGAGTTGTCCGCGAACCGCTCGCCGTCCGGCGCGGTGCACGGCACGAGCCGCTGCCCCGGCCGGTAGCGGGCGGAGGCGGGCGCACCGAGCGGGACGAGGGTGACGTCCACCTCGCTGCCCCGGCTGTGCCCGGACGGGGCGGCCAGATACCTGTCCGCGAAGAGGCGGCCCTTGTCCACGGCCGGGTAGAACTCCCGGCGCATCCGGGTGTCGTGCGGGTCGGCCGCCCAGCGCAGGAAGTGGTCGACGGCGCGCCGCGGGCGATAACAGTCGTAGACCTTCAGGGAGTAGCCGCTGCGGCGCAGCGCCCGCTGCGCGCGGGCCAGGGCCTCGGCGGCGGGGCGGGTGAGGAGGCACACGGGCTCGTCGTAGCCGGGCACCGGCGCGCCGGTGAAGTTGTGCGGGCCGGCGTAGCGCATGTCCTGCAGCACCGTGGGGGCCACGTCGTCCAGGGCCGCGAATCCCGGCGGCGCCCGGTCGTCGCGCGGGTCCGCCGCCCGGGCGGCGAGCGGCGCGGCCGGGACGGCGCACAGGGCCGCGACGGTCAGCGCCAGGGCGCGCCGCGCGGCGGCGGAGGTCGGCATGACCCCTCGATTGTCCCAGGCCGGGCCCTCGCCCGTACGGTCAGATGCCCCGCACCCGTACCGGGTACCGCGGCCGTCCGCCGTCGGCCCGCGCGACGTGCACCCGCCCCGCGCGCCTGACGGTGTACTGCTCGACCTCCACCGGCTCCCAGCCGTCCGGCGCCCCGACGGCGACCGTCCCGCCGCCGCCCCGCCCCGGCGCGGGCGCCCACACCTCCAGCTCCACGCCCCCGTCGGGCCCCGCGACGGGCAGCACGCAGCCGGCCCGCGCCAGCACGGGGACCTCGCCGAGGGGCGCCGGTACGGTCACGCGCCCCGGACCGTCGTACGACCGTCCGTCACGCGTGTCGTACCAGCGTCCCCCCGGCAGCGGCACCGACCGCGTCCGCGCGCCCTCCTCCAGCACCGGCGCGACCAGCAGATCGTCGCCCAGCAGAAAGGCGTCCGCGCAGTCCCGCAGCGACCGCCGCTGCGGCTCGTGCCACCACAGCGGCCGCACGTACGGGGCACCGGTGCGCTGCGCCTGCACGGCGAGGGTCGCGAAGTACGGCAGCAGCCGCTCCCGTTCGCGCAGCGCGTCGCGGACGTGCTCCAGCACCGCCGGCCCGGACTCCCAGGGCTCCCCGCCTCCGGCCCCGCCCGCCGCGACGGTGCGGAACAGCGGCAGATACGCGCCGAGCTGGAGCCGGCGCAGATACAGCTCCGGCGAGGGGCGCCCGTCCGGGCCGCCGGTGTCCGGTCCCGAGTACGGCACCCCGCACAGCCCCAGCCCGATCACCGGGGCGAGGGACGCCCGCAGCCCCGGCCAGCCGGTCGCCATCTCCCCGGACCAGGCGCCCCCGTACCGCTGCAGGCCCGCCCACCCGGCGCGCGAGACCAGGAACGGGCGGTGGTCGGGGCGCAGTTCGCGCAGCCCCTCGTAGCCGGCCCGCGCCATCGTGAGGGCGTACACGTTGTGGGCCTCGCGGTGGTCGCCGCCCCGGCCATCCAGCGCGTGCCGGGCGCGGCGGGGGAGGGTGCCGCCGCCGGACGCCGCGAGGGACGACGGTTCGTCCAGGTCGTGCCGGAAGCCGTCGAAGCCCTGCTCCAGCCGCTGTGCGTACAGCCCGCCCCACCACTTGCGCACCCGCGGATCGGTGAAGTCGGGGAACACCACCGGCCCCGGCCGCGCCCCCCCGCGTACCGCCCGCCCCGCCGGATCGCGGACGAACGCGTCGATCGCCAGCCCCGCGTCGTACACCGGATCACCCGGGACGGCGGGCACACCCGGGCCGACGGCCGACACCAGCCGTATGCCCTCGCGCCGCAACTCCCGCGCGAGCTCCGCCGGCCGCGGGAAGCGGACGTCGTCCGCGGCGAACGCCCGGTGGCCGGCGTCCAGATGCACCGCCGCCAGCGGCAGCCCCCGCTCCCGGTAGCCGGCCGTCACCCGGCGCACCTCCGCCGCGCCGGCGACGCCCCGGCGGGCGTGCTGATGGCCCAGCGCCCACCGCGGGGGCACCACGGGCGCACCCGTCAGCGCCGTCCAGCCCTGCAGCAGCCGCGCCGGCGTACCGGCCAGCACCCAGTACCGCAGGGGGCCGCCCGTCATCCGCAACTCGCCGCGCCCCGGCCGGTCGTGGCCGGAACCGCCGCCCTCCGCGCCCTGCGTGAGCGCGCACCGCCCGTCCCAGCTGTTGTCGACGAACATCAGATGGCATCCGTCGTCGGCGACGACGAACTGCACCGGCATCGTGACCGGCGACGGATCGCCGCCCGGGCCGGTGTTCCAGAGCCGGAAGTCCCCGCCCGCGCGTCCGCCCGGCCCGAAGAACCGGGCGTCCGGCGCCACGCGCGAGTGCAGCACCCAGCGGACGTCCCCCGCGGAGCTCTCCCACCACCGAGGCGGCTGCTCCCGGCGCAGCAACTGCCCGCCCGGCGTCCGCACCTCCACCGCCCCGTGCCGCGAGACGGCGACCGTCAGCCGCTCGGACACGACCTGCCAGCCGCCGTCCTTGTCGGGCTCCAGATGGGCCCGCGCGTCGGGCTCCGGGCAGTCGCCCGCCAGCGCGTACGAGGGCTCCGGCGCGGCGCCGTCCCAGCCGAGGAAGACCGCGCCGCCGACCGTCACCCGGATCTCCAGCGTCGAACGGGCGAACCGCATCGTCCCGCCGCCGGGCCGCGGCCGGGCGTCGCGCAGGAGACCGGGGACCCTGGCCCGCTCGGCAGCGGGCCGCGACAGGTCCCGGTCGTCGCGGCGTGTCGCGCGGGCCGACCGGAGCGCCCGCGCCGCCCGCGTCCAGCCGATCAGCCGTGCACCCCGCACCAGGGACCGAACCTTCATGCAGCTCACAGTGCCATCCGCGGCCCGGGGACCGTAAACAGTTCAGTCCCTGTTCACCGCGAAGCCGCCTTCCCGTCGTCACTCGCCGTGCCCACCGGGTATGTGGCGGGGGCACACCGCCCCGGGCCCGGGGGTGGAGGCGGGTGCCCTGGTGTACATATCGATCATGTGACATCGTCCTGCCTGGGACCGCCCGAGGGCCGCCGGCCCGTGTCCGCCCGCCACCGCGCGTGCGGGGAGACCCACGACACCCACGACGCGTACGCACGGGAGCCGCCAGCCATGTCCACCACCCAGCAGCAGCCCGCCGCCGCGCCCGAGCCCCTGTGGCAGCCGGGGCCCGACCGGATCGCGGACGCCCGCGTCACCCGCTTCCACGCCTGGGCGGCCGCCCGGCACGGCGCCCCCGCGCCGGCGGGCGACGGCGCGGACTACGCGCGGCTGCACCGGTGGTCGGTCGACGAGCTCGAGCGGTTCTGGGCGGCGTTCACCGAGTGGGCGGGCGTGCGCTTCGACACGCCGTACGAGACGGTGCTGGGCTCCGCCGGCATGCCGGGGGCGCGCTGGTTCCCCGGCGCCACGCTGAACTACGCCGAGCACGCGCTGCGCCCCGGCGCCGCCGACGAGCCGGCCCTGCTGTACGTGACGGAGGACCGCGACCCCGCCCCCGTGACGTGGGGCGAGCTGCGGGCGCAGGTCGCGTCGCTGGCCGCCGAGCTGCGCCGGCTGGGGGTGCGGCCCGGGGACCGGGTGAGCGGCTATCTGCCGAACGTCCCGCAGGCGGTCACCGCGCTGCTGGCGACGGCGGCCGTCGGCGCCGTGTGGACGTCGTGCGCCCCGGACTTCGGCGCGCGCAGCGTGCTGGACCGCTTCCAGCAGGTCGAGCCCGTCGTGCTGTTCGCCGTCGACGGCTACCGCTACGGCGGCAAGGAGCACGACCGCCGCGACACCGTGGCCGAGCTGCGCCGCGAACTGCCGACCCTGCGGGCCGTCGTGCACATCCCGCTGCTCGGCACCCCGGCGCCCGGCGGCGCGCTGGACTGGACGGCCCTCACCACGCGCGAGGAGGAGCTCTCCTTCGAGCAGGTCCCGTTCGACCACCCGCTGTGGGTGCTCTACTCCTCCGGCACCACCGGACTGCCCAAGGCGATCGTGCAGTCGCAGGGCGGCATCCTCGTCGAACACCTCAAGCAGCTCTCCCTGCACTGCGACCTCGGGCCCGGCGACCGGTTCTTCTGGTACACCTCCACCGGCTGGATGATGTGGAACTTCCTCGTCTCCGGCCTGCTGGTGGGCAGTACGGTCGTGCTGTACGACGGCAGCCCCGGGTATCCGTCCACCGGCGCCCAGTGGCAGGTGGCCGAGCGGACCGGCGCCACGTTCTTCGGCACCTCGGCGGCGTACGTCATGGCCTGCAAGAAGGCCGGCGTACGCCCCGCCGCCGACCACGACCTGAGCCGGGTGCGGTGCGTCGCCACGACGGGCTCGCCGCTGCCGCCGGACGGGTTCCGCTGGATCCACGACGAGTTCGCCGCCGCCGGGACCGACATGTGGATCGCGTCCGTCAGCGGCGGCACGGACGTGTGCAGCTGCTTTGCCGGCGGCGTGCCGACGCTGCCCGTGTACATCGGCGAACTGCAGGCCCCGGGCCTGGGCACCGATCTGCGGTCGTGGGACCCGGCGGGCAGGCCGCTGGTCGACGAGGTCGGCGAACTCGTTGTCACCCGGCCGATGCCCTCCATGCCCGTCGGCTTCTGGAACGACCCCGACGGCAGCCGCTACCGGGACAGCTACTTCGAGATGTTCCCCGGCGTCTGGCGCCACGGCGACTGGATCACCCTCACCTCCCGCGGCACCGTGGTCATCCACGGCCGCTCGGACTCCACGCTCAACCGCCAGGGCGTACGGATGGGCTCCGCGGACATCTACGAGGCCGTCGAGCGCCTCCCGGAGATCCGCGAGTCGCTGGTCATCGGGGTGGAGGAGCCGGACGGCGGCTACTGGATGCCCCTGTTCGTCCACCTCGCTCCGGGCGCCGCCCTGGACGACGGTCTGCGGGCCAGGGTCAAACAGACGATCCGGGAGAACCTCTCCCCGCGCCATGTCCCCGACGAGATCATCGAGGTCGAGGCCGTCCCGCACACCCTCACCGGCAAGCGCCTCGAGGTCCCCGTCAAACGGCTGCTGCAGGGCACGGCGCTGGAGAAGGCCGTCAACCCCGGCTCCGTGGACCGCGTCGACCTGCTGCGGTTCTACGAGGAGCTGGGCCGGTCGCGCGGTTGAGCACCCCGTCCGACCTGCGGGGATCACGGATTGTCAGTGGCGAATACTACTCTGCGTAGCGAACAGTGGCACTACGTGGAGGGGGAATCGCCGTGGATACCCGACAGAACTGTCCGGACGGACCCGGGCGAGGCCAGGGCCGCAAAGGCGGGCGGACGGACCGGAGCGCGCGCCGCCGGCTGCGCCGCGAGGCGCCCAGCATCGTCGCCGTCCTGACCGACGAGGACGACTTCGCGGCCATGCGGGCCCGCCCGGGCTTCGGCTTCGACGACCACGGGACGTATCTGGACCAGATGGCGGCCCTGCTGCGCGCCCTGGCGAGCCAGGGGGTCCATGTCACGGTCGCCCGCTTCGACCCGGAGGAGTACGAGGCGTACTGCGACCGCCGCGGACTCGATCCCGGCGCCGGCGAGTCCCGGACCGTCTACACCGCCCAGCTGGCGCCGCTGCGCGCCACGGTCACGTACGAGGGCCAGACCATGCCCCGGCTGCTGCACGACCTGCGGCACGAGGACGCCCGGATGCGGATCTGGGAGCGCGCCACCCGGGAGCTGGCGGTGCTGGGCAGCTGCGAGGACTGCGGCGAGGACCTCGCCCGGGCCGGCTTCGACCGGGCGGTCGCGGCCTTCACCCGGCTGGTCGACGGGCTCGCCCCCGGCGGACACCATCTGGTGTGCAGCGTGCGGGACGGCGCGCTGACCGCCGTGCTGGAGGCCGAGCCCGACCCCGCCGGGGGCCATGTCTTCGAGGAGACCGACGCCCTCGACTTCTGTACGGTGCTGGCCGTCGCGTTCGCCCGCAACGGCGCCGGGGGCGTGGTGATGCGCAGCCTCCCCGCCGCGGCGGGCGGCCGGGAGCAGGTGCGGGGCTGGCGGCTGGCGCACGGCTGGCTCCAGCCGCTGTCGGAGGGCGAGGTGTTCAGCGCCTACTGCGAGGACGCGGCGACGGGCGAGCCGATCCCCCCGGAGCCGGACGTCGACTACCGGGCGGGGTATGCCGTCCCGCCGCCGCCCCCGGGATGCCGGCCGAGGGGATCGGAGCCCGACACCCGGCCGGGGGCGGATCCGGACGCCGAACCCGGCGGCTGAGCCCGCGACCCGGGCCCGGGTTCGGGCGGGCGCCGGGGCCGTCCGCCTCCCGCCCGCCCGGCACCCGGGCGCCCGCGTCACTCGCCGGAGAGCACCGTCCGCGCCGCCCGGCGCGCGTCCGCGGCCGAATCCGCGGCACGCGCCGCGGCCGCAGCGCGCTCGCACTGCGCGAGCGTGTGCCCGGCCAGCGCCGCCCGTACGTACGCGAGCGCCGCCGCACCCATCGAGAGGCTGGTGACCCCGAGCCCCGTGAGCACACACGCCAGCAGCGGATCCGACGCCGCCTCACCGCACACCCCGCAGCTCTTGCCCTCCGCCCGGGCCGCCTCGGCCGCCAGGGCGATCAGGTCGAGCAGCGCCGGCTGCCACGGGTCCTGCAGCCGTGCCACCGAGCCCACCTGCCGGTCCGCGGCGAAGGTGTACTGCGCCAGATCGTTGGTGCCCAGCGACAGGAACTCGACCTCCTGCAGGATCGACCGCGCCCGCAGCGCGGCCGACGGGATCTCCACCATCGCGCCGAACTTCGCCCGCAGCCCGGCCTCCCGGCAGGCCTCGGCGAACGCCGCGGCGTCCTGCCGGTCGGCGACCATCGGCGCCATCACCGCGAGGTACACCGGCAGCCCCCGCGCCGCCTCCGCCAGCGCCTCCAGCTGGGTGCGCAGCACCTCGGGATGGTCCAGCAGCGAGCGCAGCCCCCGCACGCCGAGCGCGGGGTTGGGCTCGTCGGCCGGGGTCAGGAAGCCGAGCGGCTTGTCGGCACCGGCGTCCAGCACCCGCACCACGACCCGGCCCCCGGGAAACGCCTCCAGCACCTCGCGGTACGCCGCGATCTGCTTGTCCTTCGAGGGCGCCGCGGCGGCGTCGTCGAGGAACAGGAACTCGGTACGGAAGAGCCCCACGCCCTCCGCGCCCGCCTCGAGCACGGCCGGCAGATCTCCCGGACCTCCGATGTTCGCCAGCAGTGGCACCTTGTGGCCGTCCGACGTCGCCCCCGGCCCGGTCGCCGCCGCCAGCGCCACCCGCCGCTCCTCGGCCCGGCGGGCCAGCTCGGCCCGCCGCTCGGCCGACGGTGCCACGAACACCTCGCCGGTGCTGCCGTCCACCGCGACGACCGTGCCCTCCGCCAGCTCCACCGCGCCCGCCAGCGCCACCACGGCCGGCACCCCCAGCGCCCGCGCCAGGATCGCGCTGTGGCTGGTCGGCCCGCCCTCCTCGGTGACGAAGCCGAGCACCAGGGACGGGTCCAGCAGCGCCGTGTCGGCCGGCGCCAGATCACGGGCGAGCAGCACGTACGGCTCGTCGCTGTCCGGCACCCCCGGCATCGGCACGCCGAGCAGCCGCGCCACGATCCGGTTGCGCACGTCGTCCAGATCGGCCACCCGCCCGGCCATGTACTCCCCGGCCCCGGCGAGGAGCTCGCGGTACGAGGCGAACGCGTCGTACACCGCCCGCTCCGCGGAACTGCCCACGTTGATCCGCCGGTTCACGTCCGCGGCCAGCTCCGGGTCCCGCGCCATCAGCGCCTGCGCCTCGAGCACCGCCTGCGCCTCGCCGCCGGCCAGATTGCCGCGCGCGAGCAGGTCCGCGGCGACCGCCTCGACGGCCTGGCGGGCGCGCTCCTGCTCGCGCGGCGCCTCCTGCGCCGGGACCGACTTGGCCGGCGGCTCGAGCACCGCCGTGCCCATGCGCCGCACCTCGCCGATCGCCACCCCGTGGCTCACGCCCACGCCCTGCAGGGTCGTCTCCATCACCCTCAGCCTTCCGTACCGCGCCCGGCGGTTCAGCTCCAGTCGAACAGCTTGTCACCGGCCCGCACCGCGCCGCTCTCCACCAGCGCGGACAGCGCCCGGGCGCCCGCCTCCAGGGCCACCACCGGCGAGAGGGGGGACTTGCCCGCCGCCTCCACCGCCGCCGGATCCCAGCGGACCAGCCCCTGCCCGCGGATCACCCGGTCACCCTTGTGCGCCAGCAGTTCGAAGCCCTCCCCGTTCAGCTGCACCGTGTCGATGCCCAGATGCGTCAGCACCCCGTGCCCTCCCGCGTCCACCACCACGAAGGCGTACGGATGCAGGGAGACGACCACACCGTCCACCGGAGCCACGGCCGTTCCCGGGGCGCGGTCGGGGTCGATCGCGGTGCCGGGACCCACCATCGCCTGGGAGAAGACGGGATCGGGAACGGCGGTGAGCGGGACGGCCTTTCCGGTGAGCGGGGACGTGACGGTGGTCATCCTGCCTCCAAGGTCCTGGCGGCCGGCGCCGCCGCTGACCGGCGCAAGGCTGCGGGCCGCCTGGGCAGCGTAACCAACCGGGCGCCGGCGTTCCGCGCGGAACGCGGCCAACCGGGGCCCCGACCAGCGGGGACCCGTGCGCCGGGGCGGCGGGGCGGGCCGGTAATGTCAGGGTGCGGCCGCAGCCCTGCGACACGCGATCAGCCAGCCGATTCGACAGCAGGAGGCCCCCGGGTGGAGGTCCAGGAGACGGCGGTCCAGACGGACCGGGTCCTCACCATCCCGAACATCCTCAGCATGGCGCGCCTGGTCGGCGTGCCGCTGTTCCTCTGGCTGATCCTCTGGCCGGAATTCGACGGCCCGGACAACGACGGCTGGGCGCTGCTCATCCTGGCCCTCAGCGGGATCAGCGACTACCTCGACGGCAAGCTGGCCCGCCGCTGGAACCAGGTCTCCAGCCTCGGCCGCATCCTCGACCCGGCCGCGGACCGCCTCTACATCGTCTCCACCCTGGTCGGCCTGACCTGGCGCGAGATCCTCCCCTGGTGGCTCACCGCGCTGCTGGTCGCCCGCGAGGCGATGCTCGCCGTCGCCGTCCTGGTGCTGCGCCGCCACGGCTATCCGCCGCCGCAGGTCAACTATCTCGGCAAGGCCGCCACACTCAATCTGATGTACGCCTTCCCGCTACTCCTCCTCAGTGACGGAAGTGGCTGGCTGCAATCACTCTCTGCTATTTTCGGATGGGCGTTCGCTGGCTGGGGTACGGCGCTGTACTGGTGGGCAGGGATCCTCTACGTGGTTCAGGTCCGCCGGCTGGTCCGGGCGGACGCCGCGGCCGACTAGCCCGCCGACGACGGCGCAGCTCGCGACCGGGTGCCCGCCCGTGCTTTCCGTGGCCTACTTGGCGGTGAGGTCGGTCAGCTCCTGACGCCCCAGGGGCTGAATCCGTCTGCTGCCAAGGAGGACGACTCCGACATGAAGGCCGTCGTGATGGCCGGCGGGGAAGGCACACGTCTTCGCCCGATGACCTCGAGCATGCCCAAGCCGCTGCTTCCGGTCGTGAACCGCCCGATCATGGAACACGTACTGCGGCTGCTCAAGAAGCACGGGCTCACCGAGACCGTGGTGACCGTGCAGTTCCTCGCCTCGCTGGTGAAGAACTACTTCGGTGACGGCGAGGAGCTCGGCATGGAGCTCACCTACGCCAACGAGGAACGACCACTGGGCACCGCCGGCAGCGTGAAGAACGCCGAGGACGCCCTGAAGGACGACGCGTTCCTCGTGATCTCCGGGGACGCGCTGACGGACTTCGACCTGACGGACCTGATCACCTTCCACAAGGAGAAGGGCGCCCTGGTCACGGTCTGTCTCACCCGGGTCCCCAACCCGCTGGAGTTCGGCATCACCATCGTGGACGACCAGGGCCGCGTCGAGCGCTTCCTGGAGAAGCCCACCTGGGGGCAGGTCTTCTCCGACACGGTCAACACCGGCATCTACGTCATGGAGCCGGAGGTCTTCGACTACGTCGAGAAGGACGCCTCCGTCGACTGGTCCGGCGACGTCTTCCCGCAGCTGATGAAGGAGGGCAAGCCGATCTACGGCTATGTCGCCGAGGGCTACTGGGAGGACGTCGGCACCCTGGAGAGCTACGTCAAGGCGCAGGCCGACGTGCTCGAGGGCAAGGTCGACACCGACCTCGACGGCTTCGAGATCTCCCCCGGCGTCTGGGTCGCCGAGGGCGCCGAGGTGCACCCCGACGCGGTGCTGCGCGGTCCGCTCTACATCGGCGACTACGCCAAGGTCGAGTCCGGCGTGGAGATGCGCGAGCACACCGTCATCGGGTCGAACGTCGTGGTCAAGTCCGGTGCGTTCCTGCACAAGACGGTCGTCCACGACAACGTCTACATCGGCCGGCACTCCAACCTCCGCGGCTGCGTCATCGGCAAGAACACCGACGTGATGCGCGCGGCCCGGATCGAGGACGGCGCGGTCGTCGGCGACGAGTGCCTGGTGGGCGAGGAATCGATCATCCAGGGCAATGTGCGGGTCTACCCGTTCAAGACCATCGAGGCGGGCGCGTTCGTCAACACCTCGGTGATCTGGGAGTCCCGCGGCCAGGCCCATCTCTTCGGCGCCCGCGGCGTCTCCGGCATCCTCAACGTCGAGATCACCCCGGAGCTCGCCGTCCGGCTGGCCGGCGCGTACGCCACGACGCTCAAGAAGGGCTCGACGGTCACCACCGCCCGCGACCACTCCCGCGGCGCCCGCGCGCTCAAACGGGCGGTCATCTCCGCCCTCCAGGCCTCCGCGATCGACGTCCGGGACCTGGAGAACGTACCGCTGCCCGTCGCCCGCCAGCAGACCGCCCGGGGCAGCGCCGGCGGGATCATGATCCGCACCACGCCCGGGGTGCCGGACTCCGTCGACATCATGTTCCTCGACGAACGGGGCGCCGACCTGTCCCAGGGCGCCCAGCGCAAGCTCGACCGGGTCTACGCCCGCCAGGAGTACCGGCGCGCCTTCCCCGGCGAGATCGGCGACCTCAGCTTCCCCGCGAGCGTCTTCGACAGCTACACCGGCGCCCTGCTGCGCGCCGTGGACACCACCGGCATCGCCGAGTCGGACCTGAAGGTCGTCGTCGACGCCACGAACGGCAGCGCGGGCCTGGTCCTGCCCAGCCTGCTGGGCCGCCTCAAGGTCGACTCGCTCACCATCAACCCGGGCCTGGACGAGTCCCGGCCCACGGAGACGCCCGAGTCCCGGCGGGCCGGCCTGGTCCGCCTCGGCGAGATCGTCGCCTCCGCGCGCGCCGCCTTCGGGGTGCGCTTCGACCCTGTCGGCGAGCGGTTGTCGCTGGTGGACGAGCTGGGCCGGATCGTGGAGGACGACCGGGCGCTGCTGGTGCTGCTCGACCTGGTGGCCGCCGAGCGGCGCAGCGGGCGCGTCGCGCTGCCGGTGACCACGACCCGGATCGCCGAGCAGGTCGCGGCGTACCACGGCACCCAGGTGGAGTGGACGACCACGTCGCCCGACGACCTCACCCGGGTGGGGCGCCAGGACGGCACGGTGTTCGGCGGCGACGGCCGCGGCGGGTTCATCGTGCCGGAGTTCTCCTCCGTGTTCGACGGCGCCGCCGCCTTCGCCCGGCTCATCGGTCTGGTCGCCCGGACCCAGCTCACCCTCAGCCAGATCGACGCGCGCATCCCGCGGGCCCATGTCCGGCGTCGTGATCTGGCCACCCCGTGGGCGGTCAAGGGTCTGGTCATGCGGCGGGTCGTGGAGGCCGCGGGGACGCGGTCGGTGGACACCACCGACGGGGTCCGGGTCGTCGAGGCGGACGGCCGCTGGACGCTCGTCCTGCCCGATCCCGCGGAGGCCGTCACCCATCTGTGGGCGGAGGGCCCGGACGACGCCTCCGCCCAGGCGCTGCTGGACGAGTGGACGGCGGTCGTGGACAGCGCCGGCCAGGGCGCCGGCGGCTAGGACTCCGGCAGCCAGCGGTACGGACCGTCCCGGCGCCGGATCCCCGAACCGACGGGATCCGGCGCCGGTCGTGCGCGCGGCCGTACGCGTACAGCCGGCCATTCGAACGCCAGTCCCGATCGGTGACCCGGAGTTCGTCCGCGCACCCCGCCCGTGTCAGGATGTGCGCCATGCCGCAGCAGGGACCCGAACGGAGCAGCGCGCGCCCGCGCCCGGACGCCTCCATGTCCCTGCTCACGGAGATCATGGAGCACAGCCTCGACGACGGCTACGCCGAGGCGGCCCGCCGCGAGAAGACCGCCCCCCGCTCCACCGGCACCCGCCTCGTGGTCGCCGCCGGACTGATGATCGCCGCCCTGATCGTCACCGTCGCCGCCACCGAGGCCCACGACGCGGCCCCGGTGATCGCCGAGGAGCGGGCCAACCTCATCGACCGCGTCGAGGACGAGACGGCCGAGGCGGACGACCTGCACGGCGAGGTCGACCGGCTGCGCCAGGACCTCGAGGACAGCCGTTCGAAGGCCCTGGACAACGAGGGCGCCGCCGCCCTGGAGCGCCTCGGCCTGCTCTCCGGCGCGATCGACGTGGAGGGTCCCGGCGTCAGGCTCGTCGTGGACGACGCGGAGACCACCGCCTCCGCCGGGGGCGACGGACCGCGCCGGTCGACCGGCTTCACCGACACCGGACGACTGCGCGACCACGATCTGCAGAAGGTGGTGAACGGGCTCTGGGCCGCCGGCGCGGAGGCCGTGTCGGTCAACGGCCAGCGGCTCACCGCCCTGTCCGCGATCCGCGCCGCGGGCGACGCCATCGTCGTCGACAACCGGCCGCTGGCCCCGCCGTACACGCTGCTCGCGATCGGCGACGGCGACCGGCTCAGCGACACCTTCCAGAACGGCGCGGACGGCCGGTACCTGTACGTGCTGCAGGAGAACTACGGGATCCGCACCAGCATCTC
The DNA here is from genome assembly GCF_009604385.1 of Streptomyces smaragdinus. Lineage (GTDB taxonomy): Bacteria > Actinomycetota > Actinomycetes > Streptomycetales > Streptomycetaceae > Streptomyces > Streptomyces smaragdinus. The sequence goes on along the minus strand of NZ_WEGJ01000026.1, from coordinate 500 downwards.
GACGCAGGACAAGGTCAGTCTGCCGGCCGCGGCCGGCCTCACCGTACGCAACGCACAGCCGGCCGGGCCGGCGGGGAAGGTCACGTCTTGATCGCGGTACTGGGGCTCATCCTGGGAGTCGTCGTCGGATTCTTCGTCCGGCCCGAGGTGCCCACGGCGTTCGAGCCCTACCTCCCCATCGCCGTCGTCGCCGCGCTGGACGCGGTCTTCGGCGGACTGCGGGCCATGCTCGACGGCATCTTCGACGACAAGGTCTTCGTGGTGTCGTTCCTGTCGAACGTGGTCGTCGCCGCCCTGATCGTCTTCCTCGGCGACCAGCTCGGCGTCGGCGCCCAGCTGTCCACCGGCGTGGTCGTCGTGCTCGGTATCCGGATCTTCTCCAACGTGGCCGCCATCCGCCGCCACGTCTTCCGGGCGTGAGGGGCGTGAGGCAGATGAACGACGACGACCGCGCACACCACCACCACGCCGCCCCCCGCCCCGACCCGGCGCCCGTGCCC